>JAZGFN010000011.1:0-344436 GCA_036479695.1 Paracoccaceae bacterium | reverse complement strand
TTGAACTGCCAAGCGGCACCGAAATGGTGATGCCTGGTGACAACCTGAAGTTCTTGGTCGAACTGATCGCCCCGATCGCCATGGAAGAAAGCCTGCGCTTCGCCATCCGCGAAGGCGGGCGCACCGTAGGATCAGGCGTAGTATCCAAAATTATCGCGTGAAAACTCGGTATTTAGTCATGTGACCGGAGTATCCTCTTCGGTCACGTTCAAGTTTCACCTGCAGCCACAGAGGCATCAAAATGCAGAGTCAAAATATTCGTATTCGGCTAAAAGCCTTCGATTTCCGTGTGTTGGATGCCAGCACCGCTGAAATCGTGTCAACGGCTAAACGCACGGGTGCTACGGTGCGCGGTCCTATTCCGCTGCCGACCCACATTGAAAAGTTCACGGTTCTTCGTGGCCCGCACATCGACAAAAAGTCGCGCGAGCAATTCGAGATCCGGACGCACAAGCGTCTGTTGGACATTGTTGACCCCACCCCGCAAACCGTGGACGCGCTGATGAAGCTCGACCTGGCAGCCGGTGTGGACGTCGAAATCAAACTTTAGGAGGCTAAGATTATGCGTTCTGGAGTAATCGCAAAAAAGCTGGGCATGACCCGCTTATTCATGGAGGACGGCGCACAGATACCTGTGACGGTCCTGCAAATGGAAAACGTGCAGGTTGTTGCACAGCGCACCGGTGAACGTGA
Source organism: Paracoccaceae bacterium (assembly GCA_036479695.1). Taxonomy (GTDB): domain Bacteria; phylum Pseudomonadota; class Alphaproteobacteria; order Rhodobacterales; family Rhodobacteraceae; genus NORP23. The sequence goes on along the minus strand of JAZGFN010000011.1, from coordinate 343,743 downwards.
CGGGTATACCGCCGTTCAACTGGGCGCAGGTGTAGCCAAAGCTAAACGTACCAGCCAAGGCATGCGTGGCCATTTCGCCGCCGCCAAGGTTGAACCAAAGCGTAAAATCGCCGAGTTCCGTGTATCTGCTAATAACCTGATCGAGGTTGGCGCTGAAATCACTGCTGATCACTATCTGGAAGGCCAGTATGTGGACATCGCAGGCACATCGATCGGTAAAGGTTTTGCCGGGGCGATGAAACGCCACAACTTTGGCGGGCTTCGCGCCACCCACGGTGTGTCAGTTTCGCACCGCTCGCACGGCTCAACCGGCCAATGTCAGGATCCGGGTAAGGTCTTTAAGGGCAAGAAAATGGCGGGTCACATGGGCGCAGTGCGCGTGACTACGCAAAACCTGCAAGTGATGAAAACCGACGCGGACCGTGGTCTGATCATGATCAAGGGCGCGGTGCCAGGATCCAAGGGTGGCTGGGTCACAATCAAGGATGCGGTTAAAAAAGCTGCCCCTGAAGGCCTGCCAACACCTGCGGCTATTCGTGCAAATGCAGCAGCAGCTGTGGTTGACGAAGCACCTGTAGCAGCACCCGAAGGGAGCGTTGAAGAATGAAAACCGACGTAATCAAACTCGACGCCAAGAAAGCTGGATCGATTGATCTGGCTGACGAAATCTTTGGCCTAGAGCCGCGCGCGGATATTTTGCACCGGGTTGTGCGCTACCAACTGGCCAAACGCCAGGCCGGTACGCATAAGGTCAAAACGCGCTCGGAAACCAGCTATACGACCAAACGGATTTATCGCCAAAAAGGCACGGGTGGTGCACGCCACGGCTCGCGCAATGCGCCGATTTTCCGCGGTGGTGGTATTTATAAGGGTCCAACGCCACGCAGCCACGCCCATAAGTTGACAAAAAAGTTTCGCGCCCTTGGCCTGAAACATGCGTTGTCAGCCAAAGTTGCGGCTGGTGAGTTGGTTATCCTTGATAAGGCTGACCTTAAGGATGGCAAAACCAAAGCACTGGCAACGGCGATTAAAAATCTCGGTTGGAAACGTGCATTGATTATCGATGGTGCGGAAGTGAATGAGAATTTTGCCCGCGCTGCCCGTAACATTGACGGTGTTGATGTGCTGCCAAGTGCCGGTGTGAATGTTTATGACATTTTACGCCGCGATACACTTGTGCTGACCAAAGCCGCCGTCGAAGCCTTGGAGGCACGCCTAAAATGAGCACCAAAGCTGAACAATATGATGTGATCCGCAAGCCGATCATCACCGAAAAAGCAACCATGGCATCCGAGAATAACGCCGTTGTTTTTGAAGTAGCGATTGACGCCAATAAACCCCAGATCAAAGAAGCCATCGAAAGCCTCTTTAATGTTAAGGTGAAAGCGGTTAACACCTCGATCACCAAAGGCAAGGTCAAACGGTTCAAGGGCCAGCTTGGCAAACGCAAAGACATCAAAAAAGCCTATGTAACGCTGGTTGAAGGTAACACCATCGACATCAGCACCGGGCTTTAGTCGACATAACAGTTGAAAAGAAAGCCCCTGCATTCGCGGGGGTTTTTTTGTTTTTGGGAGATTATGGTTGAAAAACGGATCGACCTTACATCGCGGCAGCCAAGCAATTCAAGAACTGCCAGACTGTAGTAGGCCAGATTTACCGGGATGCTTTGCCTTTGGATGCTGCCGCCAAAAGAACTCGACAATAACTAGAATTTGCCACTTTTTAGCAAGACGGTCGATTTCCTTCCAAGCATCGGAAGCTGACTGTCCTTGCACGGAAATGCCAAGTTCGGGTGAGTACTTGTAACCTTCCTCTTCGTAAACCGTGGCCTTTGACGGTATACCAAGAGCTTGAACCAAATCCTTGCCATCAAGCCCTCTAGTCTTAACTTGAGCGATCATCATATTCAGAATTGATGCCCAGTTGGGATTTGGGAGCGATTTTCCGTTGATTGTTGCCTTTGTTGGCTTAGTATATGGGAGGCTGGGCGCGGTGCCAAAAACAAGCGTTCCGTTGGCTGACACCGCAGCCGCTTCCGCGTCGCGCTCAATTCCAAGATTTTCCATCGCATCCTGAGCAATGCGGTCGATGGTGTCGCTCGGAGACTTGGTGCCGAACCAAGTTTTAAGTGTGCTCAAGTTGGCGAAGGTGGCATCGTTAATTCTGACTACAGGCATCATAACTATCTCCATTATTGTGAAATAAGAAGATATGTAACATATACCATGAGGACGCGTCAAGAAAATATGTAACCTATTGGCTACCGCTTGATATATTATATGTGACCATATCTATTGCGCTTTCGCATATTCTTCAGATTAGCTCAAAAAACACGCAGATGGCTCACGTTGTTCATAACATTGCAGCAATACCTGTAAGCTAGGATACAAAAAGTGCTAGCCAACTTGATCCGGCACGGAATCAAGGCCGCAGGCCGCCGTGCCAGCGCCGTTCCGCCCCTCGGGGCGGCGCTTTTGATAGGGTGAGGCAGATTGCTAGCGTACATGTGCGCGGCGAGCATAAAGTGGCAAATATTCATCTTGCGACGCCACCCCGCGGAACGGCGCTGGCACGGCTAAACCACAGGCGCTAATTCCTGTTGTATGCCTATAGACACCACCCCATAACCCTGTTACATCCCCCTTGTTTCGGCCTCGGAATCTTTTCGGGGCCGTTTTTCCTCGCCGACCTTCGGGGCGGTTTACTCGAATATCGGGCCTGGCCCGAGATAAAACGGAAGACAGATAAGATGGCACTAAAGTCGTATAAACCGACGACGCCAGGCCAACGTGGGTTGGTTCTGATTGACCGTTCGGAGCTTTGGAAAGGGCGTCCTGTTAAATCCTTAACTGAGGGTTTGACCAAAAAGGGCGGTCGGAACAACACCGGACGGATCACTATGCGTCGCAAAGGCGGGGGGGCGAAACGCCTTTACCGCATCGTGGATTTCAAACGTCGCAAGTTTGATATGCCGGCAACTGTGGAACGTATCGAATACGATCCCAACCGCACGGCGTTCATTGCGCTGATCCGTTATGAAGACGGTGAGCAGAACTACATCCTGGCCCCGCAACGTCTCGCCATTGGTGACAAGGTTGTAGCCTCGGCCAAGGCCGATGTGAAACCGGGTAATGCGATGCCGTTCACCGGCCTGCCTATCGGCACGATCATCCATAACATTGAGCTTAAGCAAGGCAAAGGCGGGCAAATCGCACGTGCTGCCGGCACTTACGCCCAATTCGTTGGTCGCGATGGTGGCTACGCACAAATCCGCCTTTCATCCGGCGAGCTGCGTCTCGTACGTCAGGAATGCATGGTAACGGTCGGGGCGGTATCAAATGCCGATCACTCCAACCAAAACCTTGGTAAAGCCGGTCGTAACCGTCACAAGGGCATCCGCCCATCGGTCCGCGGCGTTGTTATGAACCCCGTCGATCACCCTCATGGTGGTGGTGAGGGGCGCACGTCTGGTGGTCGTCACCCGGTTACCCCTTGGGGCAAACCAACAAAGGGTGCAAAAACCCGCAAGAAAAACAAAGCGTCCAGCAAGCTTATTATCCGCTCGCGCCACGCGAAAAAGAAGGGACGTTAAGCTATGGCTCGTTCTGTTTGGAAAGGTCCGTTTGTTGATTCTTACGTTCTCAAAAAAGCTGAGAAATCTCGTGAATCCGGCAAGCATGAAGTAATTAAAATCTGGTCACGCCGCTCGACCATCCTACCGCAGTTCGTTGGACTGACGTTTGGGGTCTACAACGGGCGCAAACATATCCCGGTAAATGTTACCGAGGAAATGATTGGTCAGAAATTTGGCGAATACAGCCCGACGCGCACCTATTACGGTCACGCGGCTGATAAAAAAGCGAAGCGGGGTTAATTATGAGCAAGTCTAAAAGCGCTCGCCGCGTCGCCGAGAACGAGGCGCAAGCCGTATCGAAAATGATGCGTACTTCGGGCCAAAAACTGAATCTGGTCGCGCAAATGATCCGCAACAAGCCGGTCGATAAAGCGCTGACTGATCTGACGTTTTCCAAGAAACGTATCGCAGGGGATGTGAAGAAATGCCTTCAGTCTGCTATCGCGAATGCGGAAAACAACCACGGGCTGGATGTTGACGAGTTGATCGTCACCGAGGCTTATGTCGGGAAAAACCTGACCATGAAACGTGGTCGCCCACGTGCGCGTGGCCGGTTTGGCAAGATTCTAAAGCCGTTTAGCCAGCTGACCATCACGGTTCGCCAGGTTTCGCCAGATGAGGAGCAAGCTTAATGGGAAATAAAATCAACCCAATTGGTCTGCGCCTGCAGATCAACCGTACATGGGACAGCCGCTGGTACGCCACATCGAAAGACTATGGCGACCTGCTGCACGAAGATATCGCAATCCGCGCCTACGTTAAGAAAAACGCAGTGCAGGCCGGTATTTCGCGCGTCATCATTGAACGTCCGCATAAAAAATGCCGCGTCACGATCCATGCAGCCCGCCCCGGTGTTATCATCGGCAAAAAGGGTGCAGATATCGAGACATTGCGCAAAGCTTTGGCACAATTGACGCCATCCGAGCTGCACCTCAACATCGTTGAAGTGCGCAAGCCCGAGGTCGATGCCCGTCTGGTTGGCGAAAACATCGCCCAACAGCTTGAGCGTCGCGTATCCTTTCGCCGTGCCATGAAACGTGCGGTGCAAAACGCCATGCGCATGGGGGCGCTGGGTGTGCGGATCAACTGTGCAGGCCGTCTTGGTGGTGCTGAGATTGCGCGCACTGAATGGTACCGTGAGGGCCGCGTGCCTTTGCATACCCTTCGCGCTGACATCGATCACGCCCATGTCGAGGCCGAAACTGCTTATGGCATTATCGGCATCAAGGTCTGGATCTTCAAAGGCGAGATTATGGAGCATGATCCACAAGCCCATGATCGTCGTATGGCTGAATTACAAGAGGGTGGCGGCAATCGCCCGCAACGCCCTCAACGTAATCGTTAAGGGGAGATAACAAATGCTTCAACCTAAACGCACCAAATTCCGCAAGCAATTCAAGGGCCGTATCCACGGTCTGGCTAAAGGTGGATCGGACATTACTTTCGGTCAATACGCGCTGAAAGCGATCGAACCTGACCGTATCAACGCGCGCCAGATTGAGGCCGCTCGCCGTGCCATGACACGCCACATGAAACGTCAGGGCCGTGTGTGGATCCGGATTTTCCCGGATGTCCCCGTAACCGCCAAACCCATCGAAGTTCGTATGGGTAAAGGCAAAGGCTCCATCGATCGTTGGGTCGCCAAGGTAAAACCTGGCCGCATCATGTTCGAGATCGACGGCGTAGACGAAGTCACAGCCAAAGAGGCGCTGCGCCTCGCGGCTATGAAAATGTCGGTAAAAACACGGATCGTTACCCGCGAAGACTGGTAATAAGCGATACGCTTTAAGAATTGAAAAACCCTCGACGGAAACGCCGGGGGTTTTTCTGTTTGGCGCAGCATAGGGCAGGGCACGGACCTCGGGGAGGAAGCAAAGCGCCCTCGCGACTATGAATGCGCACCTCCGGCACGACGGGGGAGTTCCGGGCACTGCCCGGCAAGCCGGGGGAAGTTCCTCTGATAACTTTAGTTCACGCTTAATTCATGAGATTTCGAGGAACTCTATATTTGCTTCTTTCATCATTACCTCCGAGGCGGCATAGGAATTTTTTAACCGTTCTCTTAACCCGTCAGGAGTTGGCAGCGATATTACCTTTATGATTCCAGCTTGAATTAATGCGCCACAACAGTTTGCACAGGGTGCATGTGTTACATACGCGGTGGCTCTGCGTAAGTTTCCTTGTGAGTTTTGAATCGCGTTGGTTTCGGCATGTTGAACCATCAGATATTTTGTGTCCCTATCACCTAACCTCTCGTTAGTGTCTTCAACCCCTCTGGGAAATCCATTGAAACCAATTCCTAAAATGACTCTTTCAGGGCTGACAATAACGCAGCCAACTTTCGTGCTTGGGTCCTTCGACCAAGTTGAGACTAATTGTGCCAAATCTAAAAACCGTTTATTCCAATCAGTCATTGAGTAACCTCTGTTAAATTGATTCATATATATGTAGGCGTGGTGCACGCATTTTGGAGTAATCCAAAGGCGAATTCGCCAAGTGTCTATTAAATGGGTTTGGTTAATAAAACCTGAAGAACTGGTTAGTGTGCATATTTACTTGCAATACTCCCCCCACCAAACAAACCCCTTGCCACCCTCCCTCAACCCCCCTATAGAAGCCACTTTGATGACTGACTCCACTGGAATCAGGGTGACCCTTATGGGCCTACCGGTGATGTTGAAAAGGAAAATAGCGTTATGAACGCCAATGAACTACGTGATAAGACACCAGACCAGTTGCGTGAGGCGCTGGATAATCTGAAAAAAGAGAGCTTTAACCTGCGGTTTCAGCAGGCTACTGGTCAATTAGAGGGCGCGTCCCGCATGAAAGGCGCCCGTCGGGAAGCTGCTCGTGTGCGCACGATCCTAAACGAAAAAGCTGCTGCCGCAGCAGCTGAATAAGGGTGTAAGAGATGCCAAAAAGAATTCTATCCGGTATCGTAACCAGCAATGCCAATGCACAAACCGTTACGGTTTCTGTTGAGCGCCGCTTTACGCACCCTGTAATGAAGAAAACCATTCGTAAGTCCAAGAAATATCGGGCGCACGATGAAAGGAACGCTTTCAATGTTGGTGATCAGGTTCAAATTCAGGAATGTGCACCAAAGTCGAAAACTAAACGCTGGGAAGTGATAACCGCTTAGGTTCACCAACAGTACAATCGAAACCGTGGGGCCATTTACTGCATTTGGTCCCGATAGGTCGGGAGAAACATTATGATCCAGATGCAGACTAATCTGGATGTTGCTGATAACTCTGGCGCTCGCCGGATTCAGTGCATCAAGGTTCTAGGCGGCTCCAAACGGAGATATGCCAGCGTTGGTGATATTATTGTTGTTTCTGTGAAAGAAGCCATTCCGCGCGGTCGCGTGAAAAAAGGTGACGTTCACAAAGCAGTGGTAGTGCGCACACGCAAAGAGGTTCGCCGCGCCGATGGTACAGCCATCCGGTTCGACACGAATGCAGCCGTTATGCTGAACAATGCCGGTGAGCCGATTGGCACACGTATTTTCGGCCCAGTTGTGCGTGAGCTTCGTTCCAAGAATTTCATGAAAATCATTTCACTTGCTCCGGAGGTGCTGTAATGGCTGCTAAGCTCCGTAAAGGCGACAAGGTGATTGTTCTTACAGGTAAGGACAAGGGCCGCGAGGGCGTGATCGCATCGGTCAACCCCTCCGCTGGCAAGGCAATTGTGGACGGTATCAACATGGTTGTCCGCCACACCAAGCAAAGCCAGACAGCACAGGGTGGGCGCGTGCCACAACCCGCAGCTATCCAGCTATCCAACATCGCATTGATCGACCCTAAAGAGGGTGGCGCTACCCGCGTTGGTTTCCGTATGGAAGGCGACAAAAAAGTGCGTTTTGCGAAAAAATCGGGGGAAGTGATCAATGGCTGATTATATGCCTCGCCTGAAAGCCCAGTATGCGAAAGATATTCGCCCTGCGCTGAAAGAAGAGTTCGGGTATAAAAACGATATGATGATTCCAAAGCTGGAAAAAATCGTATTGAACATGGGGGTTGGCGAAGCTGTTGCAGACAGCAAGAAAATTCGTTCTGCCCATGCCGATCTAATGACCATTGCCGGCCAGATGCCTGTTATCACCAAAGCCAAGAAATCCATTGCGGGTTTCAAGGTGCGTGAAGAGATGCCGCTGGGTGTCAAAGTTACGCTTCGCGGTGAAAAGATGTTCGAATTTCTCGACCGTCTGATAACCGTCGCTATGCCGCGTATCCGCGATTTTCGCGGGGTTTCCGGCAAGAGCTTTGACGGGCGTGGCAACTATGCCATGGGCCTGAAGGAACATATCGTATTTCCAGAGATTGACTTTGATAAAGTCGACCAGTTCTGGGGTATGGATATCGTAATTTGCACCACCGCGAATACCGATGCGGAAGCGAAAGCGCTGTTGAAGCAATTCAACATGCCTTTCACTAACTAGCGCGGGAGGAGAGAAAAATGGCTAAAGTTTGCATGATCCAACGCGAATTGAAGCGGCAAAAACTGGTGGCGAAATACGCTGACAGACGCGCAGCTTTGAAAGAGATCGCGAATAACAAAGACCTGCCTGTTGAAGAGCGTTTTAAGGCTACCCTGGCACTCGCCAAGTTACCGCGCAATTCATCAGCTACACGCCTGCACAATCGCTGCAAAGTGTCTGGTCGCCCGAAAGCTTATTACCGTAAGCTTAAAATGTCCCGTATCGCGCTGCGCGATTTGGCCTCCATTGGTCAGATCCCCGGCATGGTCAAATCTAGCTGGTAAGGAGGGTATGAAATGAACTTGAACGATCCTCTCGGCGATATGCTGACACGTATTCGTAACGCACAATTGCGTGGCAAATCCTCGACACATTCACCGGCTTCAAAGCTGCGTGCATGGGTTCTGGATGTGCTGAAATCTGAGGGCTACATTCGTGGCTATGAAACTGGAAAAGACGCCGACGGCAAACCGCAAATCGTAATCGAGTTGAAATACTACGATGACGAACCGGTGATCCGTGAGCTTAAACGTGTATCGACCCCTGGTCGCCGCGTTTACGTTGGTGTGAAAGACATCCCCACCGTCCGTCAGGGCCTTGGTATTGCGATTGTCTCCACGCCCAAAGGTGTTATGTCCGATGCACAAGCTCGTGCCGACAATGTCGGTGGCGAAGTCTTGTGCACAATCTTCTAGGGGTAGGCTATGTCTCGTATTGGTAAAAAACCGGTCGAGCTTCCTGGCGGCGTTTCGGCGTCCGTCTCGGGCCAGACCATCGAAGTGAAGGGGCCGAAAGGCACGCGCTCATTTCGGGCTACGGATGATGTGACCATCAGCGTAGAAGATAATATCGTTAGCATCAAACCACGCGGCACGTCCAAACGGGCGCGCCAACAATGGGGGATGTCGCGCACGCAAGTGGCAAATCTGGTTGAAGGTGTCACCGGCGGTTTCAAGAAAGAGCTTGAAATCCGCGGCGTTGGGTATCGTGCAGCGCTTCAGGGATCAGACCTGAAACTGTCGCTGGGTTATTCCCATGATGTTATCTTTAATATTCCCGAAGGCATAACGATCACCTGCCCAAAACCGACGCAAGTTATCGTCGAGGGCAACGATCAACAAATTGTTGGTCAGGTGGCAGCGAACATTCGCGAATGGCGTAAACCCGAGCCTTACAAAGGCAAAGGTATCCGTTATGTTGGCGAGTTTGTTCGTCAAAAAGCTGGTAAAAAGAAATAAGGAGCGCACGATATGGCAATTTCTAAAAGAGAATTGTTCCAAAAGCGTCGTATGCGCACCCGGAGCAAACTACGCAAAACGGCTAATGGTCGTGCGCGTCTTAGCGTTCACCGTTCAGGCAAGAACATCTCGGTTCAGTTGATCGATGATGCGCAAGGGGTTACCCTCGCATCAGCATCAACCCTCGAGAAAGCCTTGGGCTTTGTGGGCAAAAACAACATGGAAGCAGCAGCAATGGTCGGTTCGCAAATAGCGAAGCGTGCCAAAAAAGCTGGTGTGGAAGATGTGTATTTCGATCGCGGCGGTTTCCTGTTCCACGGGAAAATCAAAGCGCTCGCCGAAGCGGCCCGTTCGGGCGGCCTGAAATTCTAGGAGAGCGATAATGGCAAGAGAAGACAATCGCCGGGGTAAACGTCGCGACCGCGATGAAACACCGGAATTCGCCGATCGCCTAGTTGCGATCAACCGCGTGTCCAAAACGGTGAAAGGTGGTAAACGCTTCGGCTTTGCAGCCCTCGTCGTTGTGGGCGACCAAAAGGGCCGCGTTGGCTTTGGCAAAGGTAAAGCAAAAGAGGTGCCCGAAGCAATTCGCAAAGCCACCGAGCAAGCCAAACGCCAAATGATCCGCGTGCCATTGCGTGAAGGCCGCACCTTGCACCACGACATGAATGGTCGTCACGGTGCGGGCAAGGTTGTGATGCGTACGGCACCTGCGGGTACCGGCATCATCGCCGGTGGTCCAATGCGTGCGGTGTTTGAGATGGTGGGCATTCAGGACGTTGTGTCCAAGTCAATCGGCTCGCAAAACCCTTACAACATGATCCGTGCTACGATGGACGGGCTGCGCAAAGAATCCAGCCCGCGCAACATCGCACAGCGTCGTGGTAAAAAGGTGTCTGACATCCTGCCAAAAACTGACGCGGCTCCAGTGGTTGAAGAAACCGCTGAAGCTGTTGACGCGTAAGGAGCTGAACAATGGCTAAAACAATCGTTGTAAAACAGACCGGCTCACCGATCCGCCGCCCGAAAGACCAACTGGCAACTTTGAAAGGCCTCGGCCTGAACAAGATGCACAAAACCCGCGAATTGGAGGATACCCCTTCGGTGCGCGGCATGGTCCATAAAATCGCGCATATGGTCGAGATTATTGAGGAAAAAGGTTAAGCGCATCGGTTTGGTGGGTGAATCACCCACCCTACGAAATTTGAAAACGCCTCGAGGGAAACCTCGGGGCGTTTTTTGTGTTTGGATTCATTAAAGTTTTAGTTACATTCTAGATATGCATACTTACTCGGCTGAAAATCACGATTGGGATTTAGTTTTATCCTTTGCTCATGAACTTTTGATGCTCGGACAAATGTTGGAAGAAACAAAGTTTCAAAAATCGAGCAAAAACTATTTTTCTTGTTACACGGGATCAATGATCTTGTCGTTTTCAGCTATCGAAAGTTTTTCGGCATCAGTTGCTTTTTCGTTACCAGAAGCTGACGGTACTTCAGAATTCGACTTTGAAAATTACAGAAGTACTTATGAATTTGTTCCAAGAATTAATATGCTTTGTGGAAGCATCGGCATAGACGTAGATTGGTCACAAGGACTATTTCATAAAATAAAAAGAATGCAAAAATGGCGAAACCTCGTATCGCATTCGAAACCTTACAGGATTGATCCAACAATAATTCGAAATACGACATCTGACCCGAGTAGAGTTCATCGGAAAGAGTTTTCGAAGCAATTTTCGCGGGAAGTTACAAGGGACAATGCTAAGTTATATTATTCCACCGCGTTTGATTATATTGACATAGTAAAAGAGAATTCTGGATTGGACCCGAGAACGCACGTTTCATATACAATCGGATAGTGCTCGGGACAAAGTCCCGGGCCGCGCCCGACCTCCCCCAGGAGGGCGCTTTGCACCCACCTAGGTCGGGCGCGGCCCTCAGGTTTGGGCGATATTCTAACAACCTCTTGATAACCCCCACCAACCCGTTTATACGCGCGCAATGGGCAAGTGTCCGCAGAATCGAAGTAATTCAAATGTAATGCCGTGTTTACCCCTTTAGACGCAATCGGGGGGTAGTTCCGGCCAGAGGAGATAGCGTCATGAAACTCAATCAACTAAGCGATAACGAGGGTGCGACCAAAAGGCGCAAACGTGTTGGCCGTGGTCCGGGTTCGGGCATGGGCAAGATGGGTGGCCGTGGTATTAAAGGTCAAAAAGCCCGCTCGGGTGTTGCGATCAACGGCTACGAGGGTGGCCAGATGCCGCTTTACCAACGTCTGCCAAAGCGCGGTTTTAACATGCGCAATCCCAAGCATTTCGCGGTGATCAACCTCGGCATTTTGCAAAAATTCATCGATGCCAAGAAGATCGACGCCAAAAAAGACATCACCGAGGATGTTTTGATCGAATCCGGGCTGGTGCGGCGCAAGCTTGACGGTATCCGCCTGCTGGCCAAAGGTGAGCTGAGCGCGAAAGTTACGCTAAGCGTGACCGGCGCCTCAAAATCCGCCGTAGCAGCAGTTGAAAAAGCTGGTGGTTCGGTAACTCTGCCCGCATGAAGTAATAGCGTGGCGCGAAGCCTTGTGGGTGCGCCAATTGCACCCTACATCAAATAGGTGATATATTTCGCGCCGCTGGGCACTCGGAAACGGGGCTGGCGGCGCAGTTTTGGGAGGGCCAGACATATGGCATCGGCAGCGGAACAAATGGCATCGAACCTTAGCTGGGGTTCGTTTGGTAAGGCCAAAGAACTTCAACAGCGCATTCTGTTTGCGCTTGGCCTGTTGCTGGTCTACCGCGTTGGCACGTTTATTCCGGTGCCCGGTATTGACCCTGAGCAGCTTAAAGCATTTTTTGAACAATCGGCGGGCGGTATCGGGGGCATGCTTAACATGTTTACCGGCGGCGCAATCAGTCGTATGGCGATTTTCTCGCTGGGGATCATGCCCTACATTTCGGCTTCGATCATCGTGCAACTGATGACTGCGATGGTGCCGCAACTGGAAGCCTTGAAAAAAGACGGTGAGCAGGGGCGCAAGAAAATCAACCAGTATACGCGCTATGGCACGGTATTTCTGGCCCTTTTCCAATCCTATGCGATCTCGGTTGGCCTTGAATCCCAAGGGCTTGCCACCGAAGGCGGGCTGTTTTTCCGCATTTCCGTGATGATCACGCTAGTCGGGGGCACGATGTTTTTGATGTGGCTCGGTGAGCAAATCACCGCGCGCGGCATCGGCAACGGCATTTCCCTGATCATTTTTGTCGGCATCGTGTCCGGCCTGCCTGCCGCATTGGCGCAGTTTTTCGTATCAGGGCGCACCGGGGCAATTAGCCCGGCGATGATTATTGGCGTGATGGTGATGGCGGTCGCAGTGATTGCCCTTGTGGTATTTATTGAGCGCGCGCTCAGGAAAATCCATATCCAATACCCCAAACGTCAGGTCGGCATGAAGGTTTATGGCGGCGAGAGCAGCCACCTGCCGGTCAAGATCAACCCCGCCGGCGTTATCCCCGCGATTTTTGCCAGTTCGCTGTTGTTAATGCCAACCACCCTTGCGACGTTTGCAGGCGGTGACGGGGGGGGTGTTATCGGCTGGATCGCTGCCTATATGGGCCGCGGGCAGCCGCTCTATATGATTTTCTACGCGTCGCTTGTGATCTTTTTCGCGTATTTCTATACGGCCAACGTTGCCTTTAAAACCGAAGATGTGGCGGATAACCTGAAAAAACAAGGTGGCTTTGTGCCCGGCATTCGCCCCGGTGCGAAAACTGCGGAATATCTTGATTACGTGATGGTACGCCTGTTGGTGCTCGGCTCGGGCTATCTGGCCGCGGTGGTGCTATTGCCGGAATTCCTAATCGCCAAGACTGCCATTCCGTTCTATTTCGGCGGCACATCCTTGCTGATTATCGTGTCGGTGACCATGGATACGATCACGCAGGTGCAATCGCATATGCTGGCGCATCAGTATGAAAGCCTGATCGAAAAATCCAAGCTGCGCGGCAAAAACCGGGCAAAAGCGCGGGGTAAGCGTTGATGAACATCATATTGCTTGGCCCACCCGGTGCTGGAAAAGGTACGCAGGCCGGTCTTTTGTCTGAACACCGTAAGATGGTGCCACTGTCCACAGGCGATATGCTGCGCGAGGCGCGGTCCTCTGGTAGCGAGATGGGCAAGAAGGTTGCCGCAATTATGGATCGCGGGGATCTGGTAACCGATGAGATCGTGATCGGCCTTATTGAAGAAAAGCTTGCCAGTGATACCGTTGGCAGCGATTACATTTTTGACGGTTTCCCTCGCACACTTGCACAGGCCGATGCTTTGGCTGAATTGCTGGAATGCATGGGCCTTAAGATCGACGCGGTCGTGGAAATGAAGGTTGACGATGACGCACTGGTGGCGCGCATTTCCGGGCGCTATAGCTGCGGGGATTGCAGTGCCGTTTACCACGATGAAACCCGCAAGCCCGCCAAAGAGGGGGTGTGTGATACGTGTGGTGCCAGCAATTTCAAACGGCGCGGCGATGACAATGCGGAATCCCTGCGCACACGCCTGTTTACATACTACCGCGATACCTCGCCACTGATTGGATATTACTACGCCAAAGGCATGCTGAAACGCATTGATGGTCTGGGCGAAATTGACGAGGTTGCGGCACGTTTAAGCGCGGCATTGGACGGCTGAAAATACCGGAAATAATCGGGGTTGACGGTGTGGCCTATAGGCCTATACTCCGCGAACTTTCCGATCAGGAGAGTCGCTCGTATTTGCCACGATATATGGCGCGGGATGCTCGGCCCAACACTTGGGCAAAAGGCCCACCAGCCTCAATAGGGACGGTGGGCTTTAGTTGTGAAAAAAGGTTCCGGCATCACGGAACCGCAAACGAGAGAATTGGAGGCCATTTTTGGCACGTATTGCAGGGGTCAATATCCCCACACATAAACGGGTGGTTATCGCCCTTACCTATATTCACGGCATTGGTGACACGTCTGCGCAAGCGATTTGCGAAGCCGTGAAAATCGACGGACCGCGCCGCGTTAATGAACTGTCTGACGCCGAAGTTCTGGCCATTCGCGAACATATTGACGCGAATTATCAGGTTGAGGGCGATCGCCGCCGCGAAGTCCAGATGAACGTCAAACGTCTGATGGACCTTGGCTGTTACCGTGGCCTGCGCCACCGTCGTGGTCTGCCTGTGCGCGGTCAGCGTACCCGCACTAACGCCCGTACACGCAAAGGCCCCTCAAAGGCCATTGCCGGCAAGAAGAAATAGGGAGGGCTGATCAGATGGCACATGAAAAAACACGCATGAAGAAGAAAGTACGCAAAAACATCTCGACAGGTGTGGCGCATATCAATTCGTCTTTCAACAACACCAAAATCCTGATTGCAGACGCGCAAGGTAATGCGATTGCATGGTCCTCGGCGGGTACGATGGGTTTCAAAGGCTCGCGTAAATCCACACCCTATGCAGCCCAGATGGCGGCAGAGGATGCTGGTAAAAAAGCGCAGGAACATGGCATGAAAACGCTTGAAGTTCAGGTTCAGGGGCCAGGTTCGGGTCGTGAATCCGCGTTGCGGGCATTGGCGGCTATTGGCCTGAATGTTACGGCAATTCGCGATGTTACGCCCATGGCGCATAACGGCTGTCGCCCGCCAAAACGTCGCCGCGTATAAGTATTTCCGGATAGCGCGCGCATTCTCGGGCGCTATCTGTTTATTTCCAAACCTCGGGCGTTCCCGTACCGGATCCAGTCGGGAACAAGAATGGAGGCCACACTATGATCCATAAAAACTGGCAGGAACTTATCCGCCCAACATCACTGGAAATCAAATCCGGTGCCGATAGTCTGCGCATGGCGACCGCCATCGCTGAACCGCTGGAACGCGGGTTCGGCCTGACGCTGGGCAATGCGCTGCGTCGCGTATTGCTTTCGTCTTTGCAGGGGGCTGCGATTACATCGGTGCAAATCGATAATGTGTTGCACGAATTTTCTTCCGTGGCCGGGGTGCGTGAGGATGTTACCGACATCGTGCTCAACCTCAAAGGTGTTGCCATTTCCATGGAAGTGGACGGCCCCAAAAAGGTTGCGGTCAGCGCAACGGGCCCGGGTGTTGTGACCGCAGGTGATATCGCTGAAACCAATGGCATCGAGATTTTGAACAAAGATCACGTGCTGTGCCACCTTGATGATGGCGCCTCTTTGTACATGGAACTGACGATTGAAACCGGCAAAGGTTACGTTGCTGCGGATAAAAACCGTGCCGAAGACGCACCCATTGGCCTGATTTCGGTCGATGCGCTGTTTTCCCCGGTGACCAAAGCGTCCTATAAGGTTGAACCCACCCGCGAAGGGCAGGTTCTGGACTATGACAAGCTGACGCTTACTGTTGAAACGGATGGCTCGATTTCCTCCGAGGATGCTATCGCGTTTGCTGCGCGTATTTTGCAGGACCAACTGGCCGTATTCGTCAACTTCGATGAGCCGGAAACAGCCGGGCGTGACGATGAAGAAGACGATCTTGAGTTCAATCCGCTGTTGCTCAAAAAGGTCGACGAGCTGGAATTGTCCGTGCGTTCGGCAAATTGCCTGAAAAACGACAATATCGTTTATATCGGCGATTTGATCCAGAAAACCGAGGCAGAAATGCTGCGCACCCCGAATTTCGGGCGCAAATCGCTTAATGAGATCAAAGAGGTGTTGACCACAATGGGCTTACATCTGGGCATGGACATTATTGACTGGCCACCTGAAAACATTGAAGAAATGGCCAAGAAATTCGAGGATCATTTCTAAAAATACCGGCGGGGGCAACCTCGCCGTTCACTACCCGGGCATTCTGCCCCAAGGAGAGCAGCTTACTCGCATGGGCTGCCAGACAAAGTATAAATGAAGGATTAGAAAAATGCGTCATGGTAATGGTTACCGCAAACTCAATCGAACGCACGAACATCGTAAGGCGATGTTTGCAAATATGGTGTGCTCGCTGATTGAACATGAACAGATTAAAACGACTCTGCCAAAGGCTAAAGAGCTGAAGCGCATCATCGATAAGATGATCACGCTGGGAAAAAAGGGCGATTTGCATTCGCGCCGCATCGCGCAATCGCGTATGCGCCAGGAAGATGCGGTCAAGAAATTGTTTGACGTGATCGGCCCGCGCTATAAGGAACGTTCGGGTGGTTATGCGCGCGTTCTCAAAGCCGGTTTTCGTTACGGCGACATGGCACCAATGGCGATTATCGAGCTGGTTGACCGCGATGTCGATGCTAAAGGCAAAGGCGACAAAGCCCGCGTTGAAGCCGAAGATGCCATGGCTGACGCGGAATAAACCCCGCAAAATCTATGTGTTGAAATTGATGTGTTGAAACCCTGGATAATTTCCGGGGTTTTTTCGTCTTAAAGGACAGGGTACTGTAGGGCATGGCTGATTTATTTGACACTGCCAACAATAGTATAGATTCCGCATCCCGCCCCTTGGCAGATCGGTTGCGCCCGGGTGCGTTAATCGATGTGATCGGGCAGGAACACATCCTTGGCCCTGACGGTCCGTTGGGACAGATGTTGCTGCATGACAACCTGTCATCCTTGATCCTGTGGGGGCCGCCGGGGGTGGGCAAAACCACGATTGCCCGGCTTTTGGCCGATGAAACGGACCTGACATTCGTGCAGATCAGCGCCATTTTCACCGGCATGCCGGATTTGCGCAAAGTCTTTGAGGGGGCCAGATTGCGCCGCCAGAATGGCAAAGCTACGCTGCTGTTTGTCGATGAAATCCACCGTTTCAACAAGGCCCAGCAAGACGGATTTTTACCCCATATGGAGGATGGCACGATCCTTTTGGTCGGGGCCACAACCGAAAACCCCAGTTTTGAGCTGAACGCGGCGCTGATGTCACGCGCGACAGTGATGATCCTTGAACGGCTCTCGCCCAAGGACTTGGAACTGCTGGTGCAACGGGGTGAAAAGGAAATGGACCGCGCGCTGCCAATAACCGCCGATGCCCGCGAAGCTTTGATTGAAATGGCCGATGGCGATGGTCGCGCCTTGCTGAATCTGCTGGAACAGGCGTTCACATGGAAAGGCAAGGTGGGGCGCGATGATCTCTCTAAGCGGCTGTCGCGGCGTGCCCCGAAATACGATAAATCCGGCGAAGAACATTACAATCTGATCTCGGCCTTGCATAAATCCGTGCGTGGTTCGGACCCCGATGCAGCCCTTTACTGGTTTGCCCGCATGTTGCAGGGCGGCGAAGATCCGCGTTATCTGGCGCGCCGTATCACCCGCATGGCGGTCGAGGATATTGGCCTCGCGGACCCGGATGCGCAACGCTTATGTCTGGATGCATGGCAAACCTATGAACGTCTTGGGTCGCCCGAGGGCGAGTTGGCGCTAGGCCAAGCGGTGATGTATCTGGCGCTGGCGCCGAAATCAAACGCCTCTTATGCGGCATATAAAAACGCCATGGCAGCCGCTAAAAAAACCGGTTCTGAACCGCCGCCAAAACATATTTTGAACGCCCCGACCGCGATGATGAAGGACCACGGCTATGGCGATGGGTATCAGTATGACCACGACGCCAAAGACGGGTTCTCGGGGCAAAATTATTTCCCTGACACCATGAAACGTGGCGTCTATTATGCTCCCGTTGAACGCGGTCATGAGCGCGAGTTGAAAAAACGGCTGGACTATTTCGCGCGCCTTCGCGCCAAACGCCAGGATTAGGAGGCACCATGCCAATACTCTTACAAGTTGCCCTCGGCGGGGCCATCGGGGCGTCGCTGCGCTATCTTAGCGGCACAATGATTTTGCGCACCATGGGCGGCGATTTCCCTTACGGCACGATGTTCGTCAATATCCTCGGGTCATTCCTGATGGGGTTTTTGGCGATCTATCTGCTGGAACGTATGGACGGCCGATACACACCGCTCCTGATGACCGGAATCCTGGGCGGGTTTACCACGTTCAGCGCCTATTCGCTCGATGCGCTTTACTTGCTTGAACGGGGCAGGTATGTGAGCGCCAGCGTCTATATGGGTGGCTCGGTTTTGCTGGCCATCGGCGCGTTGATCCTTGGAATGACCATAGCCCGGAGCCTGACATGAGCGGCGTTCACATTCGCGAAGTAGATGCAGACGGCGATGAACAGCGCCTTGACCGCTGGTTTCGCCGCGTGTTCCCCCATGTTCCCCAGGGTCGCATCGAAAAGATGTGCCGCAAGGGCGAGATCAGGGTCGAAGGTGGCCGCGTGAAAACCTCTACCCGTCTGGTCGAGGGGCAAAAAGTGCGCATCCCGCCGCTACCAACCCCCGATGAAGCCGCCAAAAAACGGGCCGAGCGGACGCATGTGTCGGATGCTGATGCGCGGATGATCCAGGATTGTGTGATCTATAAAGACGACGATATTATCGTGCTCAATAAACCCGCCGGTCTAGCGGTGCAGGGTGGTTCCAACCAGACCCGCCATATTGACGGTATGGCCGAGGCTTTGCGTTTTGGTCTGGAGGCCAAGCCAAAGCTGGTGCACCGTCTGGATAAAGACACCTCGGGCGTGCTGCTTTTGGCGCGAAACGGGCAGGCGGCCAAGGGGCTGACGATGGCGTTTCGCAACAAGTTTACGCAAAAAATATACTGGGCACTGACCGCAGGGCACCCTGAAAAACAGGTTGGCACCATCCGGTTTGGGCTGGTGAAACAGGCCGGGCACGGCCCACACGGCGCGGGCGAAAAGATGATCTGCATCCCGCCGCGCGACATTGATGAAACGATGGGGGCCAAACGTGCCACCACCGATTTTGTCGTGATTGAAACCGTCGGCAAACGCGCCACTTGGCTGGGGCTGGCACCAATTACCGGGCGCACCCACCAGCTGCGCGCCCATCTGGCCGAAATCGGCTGCCCGATTGCGGGGGATGGCAAATACGGTGGCAGCGGGCAGGTTAATGAAGGCGAAGGTTGGGGCGCGCAAATGGGCGGTGTGATTAGCAAAAAGATGCAACTTCATGCGCGCTCTATCAAACTAAAACACCCGCGCAGTGGCAAGGAAATGTTCTTTGAGGCTCCTTTGCCAGACCACATGCAGCGCACATGGGATTTCTTTGGCTGGAATTTGAAATGGGCACCAAAAGACCCGTTCGAGATTCACGCATGAGCGATTTAAAATTAGTTGTTTTCGATGTCGACGGCACCCTGATTGACAGTCAGGATGTGATATTTGAGGCAATGTCGCGCACCTTTAGACGTATGAATCGCCCGGTACCGAGCAAAGCAAAAACGCTTTCAGTCGTAGGCTTATCGCTGGAAGAAGCGGTTGCCAAAATCGCGCCGGATTTAACAGATACCGAGGTGATTGCCGGGGCGGATATGTATCGACGCTCTTTCATAGAAATGCGCGGCGAAACCGGCGGTGAGGCCCATGCGCCCCTGTATCCCGGTGCGCTGAGCGCGCTTGAGCGATTGCACAGTATTGATGAAATCCTGCTGGGCGTGGCGACAGGTAAGGCGCGGCGCGGGCTTGATCACGCCTATGAAACCCATGATATCGGGCATTTCTTTGCAACCAGTCAAACGGCAGATGGACATCCATCTAAACCGCATCCCGCGATGCTGGAAAGTGCATTGTTTGAAACCGGTTGTGATGCCGCGCGCGCGGTGATGATCGGGGACACTGAATTTGATATCGAAATGGGCAAAGCGGCCGGTTTTACAACGATCGCCGTTAGCTGGGGGTATCATCCGCTGGAACGGCTGGCGGGTTCGTCCCCGGATTTCATCATTGATGATTTCTACGCCCTTCATGCAGTGCTAGATGAAATCTGGGCAGGTAGCGCGTGAATGTAGCTTTGCAAAAACGGTTTTGGAAAAAGGTTACCGTGCGGGATGCGGCATCCGGTTTCAGCATTTTTCTAGATGAAAAGCCGTTGAAAACCCCCCTAAAGGCCCCGCTTTTGGTGCCGACACGCGCATTTGCTGATGGAATCGCTGCGGAATGGGACGGGGTGCAGGATAAGCTCAATCTTGCCAAAATGCACCTGACCCGCTGTGCTAATGCGACGATTGACAAGGTTATGCATGAACAGGACGCCGTGGCGGGCCTGTTGGCCGAATATGGTGGAACCGATCTGTTATGCTACCGCGCCGAGGCCCCGCAGGAGTTGGTTTTGCGCCAATCCGCGGCCTGGGATCCGCTGCTGGACTGGATAGCCAAAACCCACGGTGTAAATCTTTTGCCTGTAAGTGGCGTGATGTTTCAGCCGCAACCGGCGGATAGCCTGGAAAAGTTTGAGGCATTGACGCGCGTTTATGGCCCCTGGGAATTGACGGCCCTGCATGATCTGGTGACCATTTCAGGATCGCTGGTTCTGGGGCTGGCGGTTGTGCAAAAACATCTAACAGCCCAACAAGCCTGGGATTTGTCACAGGTTGATGAGCTGTGGCAAGAAGAACAATGGGGCGCTGATGAGGAAGCAACCCAAAGTGCGGCCCTAAAATGCCAGGGCTTTATCAGGGCGGAACATTTACTGAGATTGCTTGCGCAAAAGTAAGGTTGATTCGCGCTGACGAGCGGTTTTTTACCTTAAGGTTGTGGATAACATACAGATTACGCCTATGAACTTATAAATTTTTTAAATCAAGGACATTTCTCAAGCTTTTTCTGCATTCATTTCATTCTGTGATGGGATGTATTCTTATAGCATGGGGGATTTTAGGTCAGCTCTTGCACCCTAAACTATCTCTATCAACACTGCGCAAGGCAAACATCGGTATAAATGCGCAATACATAGCAACCCCAACTATAGGTTTGTGAAAAAAACGCGGATTTCGTTCAACTGAAGGGTAAATACTTGCATTACAAAGCATTAATTGCAGATAATATTACTACAAAGCCTCCAATAAGTCAGCATTACTGCCTTATTAGCGAATCGCGGCTTTCCCTTGACCAACGCCCTCTCAATTGTTCAAACTGGTAATGTTGCGGTCCATATCGGCCGTAAAAAGAATCGTTCCAATCAAAAGATTGGGTTTGGCCCAGGTATTTGGGTGATCACCAGGAAGAGGTAAATAATGAAAAAGACTGTATTTTACGGCACACTTGCCGCAGCTGGTCTTGCAGCAGGTCTGGCATCCGCCGGCACGCTGGATGACGTGAAAGCAAAAGGTGAATTGGCTTGTGGTGTGTCCACAGGTCTGGTTGGTTTTGCGGCGCCTGACGCAAACGGTAAGTGGGAAGGCTTTGACGTTGCGATATGTCGCGCCGTTGCCGCTGCTGTTCTTGGCGACGCAGATGCTGTTAAATTCGTGCCAACAACCGGAAAAACACGCTTTACGGCGCTGGATTCCGGCGAGATTGATATGCTGGCCCGTAACACCACATGGACATTCAGCCGCGACGTTGACCTGAAATTCACCTTTGTTGGTGTAAACTACTATGACGGTCAAGGCTTTATGGTTCCAAAAGAGTTGGGTGTTGCATCCGCTAAAGAACTGGACGGTGCGACTGTTTGTATCCAAACCGGTACAACGACTGAGCTTAATCTCGCGGATTTCTTCCGGGTAAACGGCATCACCTATGAGCCAGTGCCGATTGAAACCAACGCGGAAGCACAGCAACAATATCTTGCTGGTGCCTGTGATGTTTACACCACGGACGCATCCGGCCTTGCGGCTACACGTGCAACATTTGAAGATGGGGATGCACATATGCTGCTGCCCGAAATCATCTCCAAAGAGCCTTTGGGCCCGCTTGTACGCCACGGCGACGATCAATGGGGCGACATCGTTCGCTGGACATTGAACGCACTGATCACAGCCGAAGAGCTGGGTGTGACGTCTGCCAATCTGTCTGAAATGGCGACGGGGACAAACAACCCAGAGATCAACCGTCTGCTGGGCACCGAAGGCACGCTTGGCGCGATGCTGGGTCTTGAAGCTGACTGGGCGAAAAACGCCATTGCAGTTTCCGGAAACTACGGTGAGATTTTTGAAAGCAACATCGGTGAATCCACATCTATCGGTCTGGCCCGTGGCCTGAACGCACAGTGGGCGCAGGGTGGCTTGATTTATTCTCCACCTTTCCGTTAATCTGACCAACTTTTTGGGGCGCGCCACACGGTGCGCCCCATTCATATCTAGTCCAACAATTATAATCAGAGCATGCGCGCAGGGGTAGCAAACTACCTCGCAAATATTCAGCAGCATTTGATTTTCAAAGGGGGTATTTGCCATGGCAATGGCCGACCAAAGCACATCTGGGCCGTCTTTTCGCCTTAGCATGCTGATATATGATACGCGCTATCGTTCTATGACCATTCAGGTTTTTGCGTTGATATTATTCCTACTGGCCATCGGCTGGCTGGTGAACAATGCAGCTAATAATCTGGCCTCAAGCGGTAAAGAGCTTGGGTTCAGCTTTCTAAGCGATCCGGCCGGATATGACATTAACCAAAGACTGATCGAATATAACAGCCAGATGTCGCACGGGCGTGCGGCGCTTGTTGGCTTGCTGAACACGTTGCTCGTCGCGGTTCTGGGCTGCCTGCTGGCGACCGTCATTGGGGTTGCGGTCGGGGTTTTGCGCCTGTCCAGTAACTGGATCGTGGCGCGGCTGATGACCTTTTATATCGAGACTTTGCGCAATATCCCGGTGCTGTTGTGGATCATTCTGGCCATGGCGATATTTATCGAAAGTTTTCCGCAACCCAACATGTTTCGCGGCGAAGATGCCGAGGCTACGATGAACCTCTGGGGTTCAGTAGCGCTGACAAATCGCGGCTTTTACATCCCCAAACCACTGTTTTTTGACGGATCCATGGTGGTTGTCATGGTCTTTATTCTGTCGCTTGTCGGTATCTGGTTCTTTGGTCGCTGGGCCAAGGCCAAACAAGAGGCGACCGGGGATATCCTGCCAAGCGGCTGGATCAAACTGGCGATCTTTTTCCTGCCGGCAATTGCTGTCTTTTATGCGATGGGCCAGCCGATTGGTCTGGAATATCCCGAGCTTAAAGGCTTTAATTTCAAGGGCGGGATTTATATGCGTAATTCCCTGATTGCCTTATGGTTGTCGCTGTCGCTTTATACTGGCGCGTTTATCGCCGAGGCGGTCCGGGCGGGCATTCAAGCCATATCGCACGGCCAATCCGAGGCGGCTTTTGCGTTGGGCCTGCGCCCCGGGCGGACCATGAAACTGGTCATCCTGCCGCAAGCGTTGCGCGTTATCGTGCCTCCGCTGATCTCGCAATACCTGAACCTTACCAAAAACTCGTCTCTGGCGATTGCTGTGGGGTATATGGATATCACCGGCACTTTGGCGGGTATTACGCTCAACCAAACCGGGCGGGCATTGGAAACATTGCTGTTGTTGATGCTGATCTACCTATCCATATCAATCTCGGTATCGCTGGTGATGAACTGGTATAATGAATCCATTAAAATGAGGGAGCGGTAAAATGACTGATTTATCCTATGTCCGCACCGAAATGCTGTCCGAGCAGGCGCCACCATCAGGCCAGCAGGGTATCGTGAAATGGATGCGGGCAAACCTGTTTTCCTCCATCACCAATTCGATCCTGACACTGCTGGCACTGTTCTTTTTATATAAAGCATTGAGCGGCATCCTTCCTTGGGTTTTCCAATCCAGTTGGAACGCCAAATCCCTTGGCGAATGCCGCGAGGCAATTGCCGCGGCTTATGGCGAGGGTGTCGAAGGCGCCTGTTGGGCCGTTATCCGCGAGCGGTATCAACAACTGTCGTTCGGGTTTTATCCCAAAGAACTGTACTGGCGCCCCATTCTGGCCTTCATCCTGATGCTGGTCGCTGTTGCGCCGGTGCTGTTTGCCGGCGTTCCGCGCAAGATGCTGCTGTTTTCAGCCCTGTTCCCGTTCATCGGCTTTTGGCTGCTCTGGGGTGGAACAATCTGGGTGCCCGTTTCGGCATTGCTGGGGTTCGTCGTGGCATATGGTGCTGCCAAGCTGTTGCCATCAATGATTGGCGGACTTGGGGCAACCATTGCTGTCATCCTACTGCCGGTCATCTATTGGCTGCTGGCTTTCGGACCGTTGGCAGACGCATTAAGCGCAATATTTCCATACGGGATTGAAAGCGTCCCCAGCAGCAGCATGGGTGGTTTTGCCCTGTCTATCACCATCGGGGTGACCGGCATCGCGCTGTCGCTGCCGATCGGCATTCTGCTGGCGCTTGGGCGTCAGGCACCCCTGTTCATCGTGAAATCGATCTGCGTCGGCTTTATCGAGTTTATCCGCGGCGTGCCGCTGATCACACTGTTGTTCGTGGCCTCGGTACTGTTAAGCATCTTCCTGCCGCCCGGCAGTAATTTCGATATTATCCTGCGGGTGATGATCATGGTGACGCTGTTTGCATCCGCCTATATGGCTGAGGTCGTGCGCGGTGGTCTTGCCGCCCTTCCCAAGGGCCAATATGAGGCGGCTGATGCTTTGGGTATGAATTATTGGCAAACCACACGGCTGATTATCATGCCACAAGCGTTGAAAATCTCGATCCCCAATATCGTCAGCAACTTTATCGGGTTGTTCAAAGACACGACGCTGGTATCGATCATCGGTCTGCTGGATCCCCTTGGCCTGTCAACTTCGATCAGGGCCAATCAGGAATGGAACGGTATTGTCTGGGAGCTTTACGGCTTTATTGCCTTGCTGTTCTGGATCGTCTGTTTCTCGATGTCCCGCTATTCCATGTATCTTGAGCGCAAGCTTAAGACCGAGCACTAAGTTTTAGGAGTTATCAAAATGAACCAAGAAATCGAACGTGACGTTGACCGCTCCCACATGCAAGTGTCGGATGAGGTCGCTATTCAAATCACGGATATGAACAAATGGTACGGCGCGTTTCATGTGCTCAAGGACATTAACCTTACCGTTAATCGTGGTGAGCGGATCGTGGTTTGTGGGCCGTCAGGGTCAGGCAAATCAACCCTGATACGTTGTATCAATCGCCTTGAAGAGCACCAAAAGGGTCAGATTTTTGTGGATGGGACCGAACTGACTTCGGACCTTAAAAACATCGATAAAATCCGCTCCGAGGTGGGGATGTGCTTTCAGCATTTCAACCTGTTCCCGCATCTGACCATTCTGGAAAATTGCACGTTGGCCCCGATCTGGGTGCGTAAAACGCCCAAGAAACAAGCCGAAGAAATCGCGATGCACTTCCTTGAAAAGGTTAAAATCCCGGAACAGGCGTTGAAATATCCCGGCCAGCTTTCCGGTGGGCAGCAACAACGCGTGGCGATTGCGCGCAGCCTGTGCATGAAACCGCGGATCATGTTGTTTGACGAGCCCACTTCGGCGCTCGACCCCGAAATGATCTCAGAGGTGCTCGACACAATGATCGAGTTGGCCGAGGAAGGCATGACCATGATTTGCGTCACCCACGAAATGGGATTTGCGCGCAAGGTCGCCAACCGCGTGATCTTTATGGATGATGGTCAAATCGTTGAGCAAA
The DNA here is from genome assembly GCA_036479695.1 of Paracoccaceae bacterium. GTDB lineage: Bacteria > Pseudomonadota > Alphaproteobacteria > Rhodobacterales > Rhodobacteraceae > NORP23. The sequence continues at coordinate 317,905 of JAZGFN010000011.1, read as the reverse complement.
ACGAACCGGAGGCGTTTTTTACAAACCCCAAATCCGAACGCACGAAGTTATTCCTGTCACAAATTCTGGGGCACTGACGCATTTCCCACTGCCTTAAGGCAATCATATCTGGAAGGGCGCGATTAGCTATGCTATGTCGCGCCTATTCTATTTGGGAACACGGACATGAATGTATTCGCTGATATCAAAACGCTGGTGTTGCAAAACCTTGACGCGCTGGTCGCTGAGGGCGCGCTGCCTGCCGGGCTGGATTATGCAAACGTCACGGTTGAACCGCCGCGCGATGCAGCCCACGGTGATATGGCGACCAATGCGGCGATGGTTCTGGCCAAACCGGCGGGTAAAAAGCCCCGTGATATCGCAGAAATGCTGGCAGCAAAACTGGCAGGCGATGCACGGGTGATGACGGTCGATATAGCCGGGCCGGGGTTTTTGAACCTGCGGCTTGATCCGATGTTATGGCTTGGGGTTATCCCGGCCGCTCTGAAACAGGGCCGTGATTTCGGACGTTCCAAGCTTGGGGTTGGGCGTAAAGTGAATGTAGAGTTCGTCTCGGTTAACCCCACAGGGCCGTTGCATGTTGGTCATACGCGGGGCGCGGTTTTTGGCGATTCTCTGGCAGGCCTGCTGGATTTCGCCGGGTATGATGTGACGCGCGAATATGTGATCAACGATGGCGGCGGGCAGATCGACACGCTGGCGCGCTCGGTCTATCTGCGCTACCTTGAGGCCCACGGCCAAGAGGTATCATTCCCCGATGGCGTCTATCCCGGGGATTATCTGATCCCGGTTGCGCAAGCGCTGAAAGACAAGGTGGGGGATGCCTATCTTGATCAGTCTGAGGGTGTCTGGCTGCAAGATATCCGTAATTTCGCCACCGATGCGATGATGGATCTGATCCGCAGCGATATGGCGTTGCTGGGGGTTGAAATGGATGTGTTTTTCTCGGAAAAATCCCTCTATGGCACTGGAAAAATTGAATCCTGTCTGGATATTCTGGATAAAAAGGGTCTGATTTATAAAGGCACGCTGCCCCCCCCAAAAGGTAAAGAGCTTGAGAGCTGGGAGCCGCGTGAGCAGACCTTGTTCAGATCAACTGCCCACGGCGATGATGTGGATCGCCCGATCAAGAAATCCGATGGTAGCTGGACCTATTTCGCCCCTGATATCGCGTATCACTACGATAAAATCGACCGTGGTTTTGATGAGCTGATCGATGTTTTGGGGGCTGATCACAGTGGCTATGTCAAACGGATGAAGGCCGCAGTGTCTGCCCTTAGCGACGGGGCTGTGCCGCTTGATATCAAGCTTTGCCAACTGGTGCGCCTGTTTGAAGACGGCAAACCCTTTAAGATGTCAAAACGCGCCGGGACCTTTATTTTGCTCAGCGATGTGGTCAAACTCGTTGGCGCTGATGTCACGCGTTTTGTGATGTTGACGCGCAAAAACGATGCCCAGCTTGATTTTGATCTGGCCAAAGTGAAAGAGCAATCCAAAGATAATCCGGTGTTTTATGTGCAATATGCCCATGCCCGAGTTACGTCGGTTTTGAAAAAAGCCACTGAAGCCGGCATGGATGTAAGCGATGCGCATCTGGCTGCGGCGGATATGTCGCTGCTTAGCCACACCGCTGAACTTAGCCTTGCAAAAAAGCTGGCAGAATGGCCACGGCTGCTGGAAACGGCGGCAAAAACCCATGAACCGCACCGGATTGCCTTTTACCTTTTTGAGCTGGCGTCGGATTTCCACGCATTGCAACATTTGGGTAAAATCGAACCGGAATTGCGCTTTATTTTGCCGGGTAACCCTGCGCAAAGTCTTGCTCGCGTCGCTCTGATAAGATCCGTTGCAGTTGCTATTGCCGCCGCGCTTGGTATCCTTGGAATAACCCCGGCAAAAGAGATGCGTTAAAACAGGCACATTTTGGGGTTGGAGTGGTGCCGCATGCCATATACTGTATGCGTGAAAGGCAATGTAGAAAATGCAAGAATCGCATTACGAATCACGCACGTCTGATCCGGCACCAAAAGGCGCCGCAGCCGTTGTTGCATTGCTGGTGCGTTGGGTCGGCGCGATTATGTCTGTCGGGCTGGTTTTGGGCATTGTTTACTGGGCCTATTCGCTTGGGCAACGCGATGCACTTGAGGTGCCGGTTATTCGTGCCATGGCAGGTGATGCGCGCATAACACCCGATGATCCGGGCGGCGCGCAGGCGGATCATCAAGGCCTGGCCGTAAACGAGGTTCTGGCCGACGCCACCCCTGAGGTCATAAATGCAAATGCGACCCTTGCGCCTGAACCTCAATCGGTTGCCAGCGAGGATGAAAGCATGGCCGTATTGGAAACGATCCCGCCAGAACCTGCGCCAGAGCCAGCGCCAGATACTGAACCGGCGCAAGAATCTGCGCAAGAACCCATGCGGGTCGATGCATCCGTGGTTTTGACAGAGATATTGCCGGACGAACCAGAACCTCAGCCTCAGTCAGAGGTGGATAACGTACCACGCACAACGGTCGATGGAACCGTGGTGCCTGAACGCCGTCCTGACAGTTTTTCCCCACCACGCTCGGAATCAGATGTGATTTCGGATGAAATTGAAGGTTTATTGCAGGAAATTCTGCCCGAAGAAGGCGACAGGTCTGATTTCGTGCCAGAACCCGCGCGCCCTGATCCGTTGTTTGGCAACCCTGCGCTCGATCCCGGCGAGGTGCTTGTGCAATTGGGCGCCTATAACAGCCTGGAGGATGCCCAGAATGCCTGGGTACATTTCAAATCTGACCACCGCGATTTACTAGCCGGATTACAGCGCTTTATTGCCCCGGTAGAGGCCGGGGGGCGGGTGTTATACCAACTGCGCGCCGCCGGTTTTAACGACCTGAATGAGACCCAATCTTTGTGCACCACATTAGGCGCGCGCGGGGTGGATTGTTATGCGGTTACGGTGCAGTAAGCGCCAGATAATATGCCCTGTTGAAAGGGCCGAGGGGTGAAAACACCCCCAAAAAACGAAGCAGTAGGCCAGTTGGCCATGAACGACAGGAGGGGTCACCATGCCCGATGATCTAACAGGTGCACTTGCCCAGGCGCCCGATGATTTTGACAATTTCGAGGCCCGCATAGCCGCTGAATCTCTGGTGGTGGATGTGGATGGATTTGAAGGCCCGCTCGATTTATTGCTGACATTATCGCGCACTCAAAAGGTGGATTTACGCAAAATCTCCATCCTCGAGTTGGCCGAACAATATCTGGGTTTTGTCAATGAGGCCAAACGCCTGCGCATTGAACTGGCCGCGGATTATCTGGTTATGGCGGCTTGGCTGGCCTTTTTGAAATCGCGGATGTTGTTGCCGGTCGACCCAAATGATGACGGCCCTAGCGGCGCAGAGATGGCCGCGCATCTGGCCTTTCAACTGGAACGCCTTGAAGCCATGCGCCGCGTGGCCGCCCGTCTGATGGCGCGCGATCAACTGGGCCGGGATTTCTTTGCACGCGGGCAAACGCAAGACATTTCGCGCAAAAAAACGGTGAAATACTCGGCGAGCATTCTGGATTTGATGCAAGCCTATGCGCGCATTAAAACCCGTGATGATTTTGAACCACTCAGTATGAAACGCGATGCGGTTTATACCATGGAACAGGCGCTTGCACGTATGAAAGGCCTGATTGGTCACGCGATGGAATGGGGAAGCCTTGTGCAATACCTGCCCGAGGCTTGGCGATTGGAGCCGAAAAAGCGCCGCTCGGCCACGGCCTCGACCTTTGCGGCCAGTTTGGAGCTGGTAAAAGAGGGGGCGCTTGAGATGAAGCAAAGCGAAAGTTTTGCCCCGATTTTTCTACGTAAGAAACCGGTCTGACATGTCCAAAGACAAACCCCCGTCAGACAACATTGAATCGCTGTTTGAGGCCCCACCCATGGCCGAGCAGGAACGTATGGTCGAGGCCATTCTGTTTGCCGTGACGGACCCCATGACCAGCAAACAACTGGCAGACCGCATGCCCCACGGCTGCGAAGTTCCCGAGGCTTTGGCCCACCTGCGCAAACGCTATCAGGGGCGCGGCGTGCAATTGGTGAAAACTGGCGATGCCTGGGCCATTCGCACAGCGCCCGACCTTGGGTTTTTGATGCAAAAAGAAACGGTTGAGCAACGCAAACTGTCGCGCGCCGCGATTGAAACATTGGCGATCATCGCCTATCACCAACCCACCACCCGCGCCGAAATTGAGGAAATCCGCGGCGTTTCGGTATCGCGTGGCACGCTCGATTTATTGCTGGAACAGGGCTGGATCAAACTGGGACGCCGCCGCATGACCCCGGGCCGCCCGGTGACATTCATCGTAACACAAGAATTTCTGGATCATTTCGGCCTGGAAACCGCACGCGATTTGCCTGGCATCAAAGAACTACGCGCCGCCGGCATCCTCGATAACCGCCCTCCACCCGGCACACGGCTTGATCTGGAAGGCGAGGACTTGGAGGATGAAGATCAGGATGATATGTTTGAGTGATCGAAAGCTTTAAGGGAAACGGCCTTATATTTAACCCTTAAAATGTTTCGATAATTTCAACCCTTGCCCCTGATAGTTTGATCCCATGTCTTTGCCGTATAATATATCCGGCACCTCGATCATGCGTTCATAGACCAGTCGCCCGACGATTTGGCCGTGTTCCAGTGCGAAAGGGGCCTCGTGGCAGCGTACTTCGAGCACGCCGCGCGCACCTTTGCCACCGGCGGCGGCATGGCCGAAACCGGGGTCAAAAAATCCGGCGTAATGCACGCGAAATTCGCCGACCATCGCCATATAGGGGGCCATTTCAGCCGCGCAATCGGGTGGGATATGCACGGCCTCGCGGCTGACCAGAATATAGAACGCCCCGGGGTCAAGGATGATGCGGCCCTGATCTGTATGCACTGGCTCCCAGTATTCAGCGGGGTTGTAATGGGCGATTTTATCAAGGTCGATCAGCCCGGTATGGGGCTTGGCGCGGTAGCCGACGATACCGCCTTTGCGCGGGGTCAGATCGACCGAAAAGCCAAGGCCATTGTCGATATGGGCGTCGCAATCGACCAGCACATGGCGCGCATCCATTTCGCGCAAAGCTGCGTCTGACAGCACAATCTGCCCACGGCGAAAACGTATCTGGTTAAGACGCATACACGGGCGCGCCAGCACCGAAAATGAGCGCGGCGAGACCTCGGCGTAAAGCGGGCCGGTATATCCTGCCTCTACCCGGTCAAACTCCGTGCCACCATCGCAAATAAGGCGCGTGAAAACATCCAACCGCCCGGTTGAGCTTTTGGCGTTGGCAACAGCCGTGATCGTTTCGGGCAGCGTCAGGCTTTCCATCAAGGGAATCACATAAACGCACCCTTTTTCCAGCACGGCGCCTTTACTAAGGTCAATGCGGTGCATCTCAAAGCTTTTCAGGCGTGTCGTTACAGCATTTCCAACGCCCGGTAGAAACGACGCACGCACCCGATACGCCACGCTGCCAAGGCGCAGATCAAGGCTGGCGGGCTGTATCTGTTCTGGGGGTACCGGCACTGTCGCGGTGATTTGTCCATTGGCCAGCATTTCACCGATATTTTGGCTTGGCAGAACGCCTTTTAAGGATTGGTTCATTTTATCATCCCTCAAAACAAAAGCACCCGCATTGCTGCCGGTGCTTTAACTGGTCGGGCTAGCGAGATTCGAACTCACGACCTTCCGTCCCCCAGACGGACGCGCTACCAGACTGCGCCATAGCCCGACTGTCGGTTGTTATAGCTGAGATATGCGCGGAGGCAAGCGGGAAAACGGTGCGCATTCACGCAAGTTCCGATATTTGTCTGTTGATGGATTGGCGCAATTCGACAAGCTTGGCGTATATAGCGTTAAGGGGCGCAATTTCGGGGGGTGTTTTGGGGCTCGGTGCAGGTTTATGCACTTTTCCGGGTAAATCCGCGCCCATGGCCGTAATGGATTTCACGCCGCGCGCTTTCAGAATTTTCTGCGCGCCCTTGATGGTCATGCCCTGATCATAAAGCAGGTGCTGAATACCGTGGATCAGGTGCACATCCTCGGGGCGGTAATAGCGTCGCCCGCCACCGCGTTTAACCGGTTTAATCTGGCTGAATTTGCTTTCCCAGAATCGCAGAACATGCGCCGGCACCCCCAGAATTTCGCTAACTTCGCTTATGGTGCGAAACGCTGCGGAGGATTTGCGCATGAGATGCCCTTAAGGTTTGTTGCCAGCGTTGATACGTTCTTTCATCAACTGCGAGGCGCGAAAAGTCAGTACACGGCGGGGCGCGATGGGCACCTCTTCGCCGGTTTTAGGGTTGCGGCCGATGCGCTTATTCTTGGAACGGACAGAAAATGTACCGAAAGAGGAAAGCTTGACGCTTTGTCCACTGACAAGGGCGTCCGCAATGTGGTTCAGAACAGTTTCAACCAGTTCTGCGGATTCGTTTCGAGACAATCCGACCTCGCGGAAAACCGCCTCGCCTAAATTCATACGTGTCAAAGTTGATTCGCTCATACCAAAATCCTATCTAAAAGTTACGCGCTAAGATATTGGGATTCTGGATTCAGAGTCAATAACAATGACTTAGATGTGCGTATTAGCCCCGATTTACCAGCGAAGAGTCGCCGCGCCCCAGGCTAAACCACCGCCAATTGCCTCTAAAAGCAGCAAATCACCGCGTTTTATTTGCCCCGCTGATTGTGCAACCGACAGTGCCAAGGGAATCGATGCGGCAGATGTATTGCCGTGATCCTGCACGGTCACCACAACTTTATCCATCGATAGCCCCATTTTTTGCACGGTGCGCTTGATAATCCGTAAATTTGCCTGATGGGGCACAACCCAGTCAATATCTGCCGCAGTCAGGTTGGCGCTGGCCAAGGCCGTCTCGCCCGAGGCCGCCAGTTTAGACACCGCGTGTTTAAAGACCTCCTGGCCCTGCATGCGCAAAACCCCGGTGGATTGGGTCGAGGAAACGCCGCCATCCACATATAAAAGGTCATTATAGCGCCCGTCTGAATGCAAATCCGTCGATAAAATACCCCGGTCGGTGTTATTGCCGCTGGCGGTTTCGGTTTGCAAAATCACCGCGCCGGCACCATCGCCAAACAGCACACAGGTCGCACGGTCGTTCCAGTCCAGAATACGTGAAAATGTCTCGGCCCCGACAACCAAAACCGTTTTGGCCTGTCCTGACAGGATCAGGGCGTTGGCGTTGGTGAGGGCATAAATAAACCCCGCACAGACGGCCTGAATATCAAAAGCAAAGCCGCGCTCCATGCCAATAGCATGTTGCAGGCGCGTCGCGGTTGAGGGGAATGTCTGATCCGGCGTGGCCGTCGCCAGCACGATAGCATCGATATCCGCCCCAGTCATGTTGGCGTTTTTCAAGGCCATATTGGCGGCTTCAAACGCAAGATCCGAGGTTTTCTGATCTTTTGCTGCGAAATGGCGGCGTTCAATGCCAGTGCGTGAACGGATCCATTCATCCGAAGTATCAAGGGTTTTTTCAAACTCAGCATTTTCCACCACGCGTTCGGGCAGATAATGGCCGCTGCCTTTTACGACTGCGCGAACGGTGTGCATACGTTAAGCCTCGTTATCCTGTACAGCATCCTGTATTGCGGGATTTTGGCTGTCTGTGGCGCCAGATGCAACCCGCGCGGCCAATTTTTCTGAAAATCCGCTTTGCCCCAGTGTGAAGGCCAGCTTAATCGCCGCCGCAACCCCGACTGCATCTGCGCTGCCATGGGATTTTACCACCGTGCCGTTCAGTCCCAAAAATACGCCGCCATTGCCACGGCGCGGATCTGCCCGCTCTTTCAGGCGTTTCAATGAGGCGCGGGCAAGTATCGCGGTAAGCTTTGCCAGGGGACTATAGGTAAAGGCATCACGCAAAAACTCCCCGACCAGCTTGGCGGTGCCTTCACTGGCTTTCAGCGCAACATTGCCGGTAAAACCGTCGGTAACGATCACATCAACCGTGTTGGCGGGCATATCGCTGCCCTCGACAAAACCGATGTATTCAAAGTTGCCGGGTTGTTGCCGTGCGCGCAGCAACTTGGCGGCGTCTTGCAGCTCTGGGCGGCCTTTGTGATCCTCAGTGCCGATGTTTAAAAGACCAACGCGCGGTGTATCGATGCCCAGAGCGTTGCGCGCATAGCTGGCGCCCATGATCCCATATTGCAGCAAATCGGCCGGATCAGCCTTGATATCGGCCCCCATATCCAGCAACACATTGCTGCCCGCCGGATTACGTGAGGGCCAAAGTACCGCAATAGCCGGGCGGTTAACATTTGGCAGTTTGCGTAGTCTAAGCATGGAAATCGCCATCAGCGCGCCGGTATTACCGCAAGAAACCACCACCGCAGCTTCTTTGTCTTCAATGCTTTTCAGCGCGTTCCACATGCTGGAATCTTTACCGCGGCGCAAAGCGCGGGCAGGTTTTTCATCCATGGCGATAACTTTATCCGCATGGCGAACATCCACCAACCCTGCCATCGCAGGGTGTTTTGACATTGATTTCTGAATTTCAGCAGAATCGCCATGCACAATAAAACGTATGTTTTCATGCTCTGTGACAGATAAAGCAATGCCATCTATGATCGCACTAACGCCAGCATCGCCGCCCATAGCGTCAATTGAAATCACCGTTGGGGGCAGGGGCTGATCAGTCCGGTCAGTATCTGTGGTCATACCGGAGCAACCTCGTGCGTTGTTATGCGGCGTCTTCGTCGATATCGATTTCGTCGACCATAGCAATAACTTCGCGTGTCGCATAGTGACCACATGCCGGACAAACGTGATGGGGGCGTTTCAGCTCGCCACAGTTTGCACATTCATTGGGGTTGGCCGCAATCAACGCATCATGTGAGCGGCGCATCCCGCGTCTGGAACGGGTAATTTTACTTTTAGGAACAGCCATTTTGGACCTCTAATTCTTAAGCGAGGCGCAGTCAGCCCCTGAACATCCGCTGTCAATATGCTGCGCGCCATAAAAGTGCAACAGGCAATTGTGTCGAATAATGAAGGAAACGCACAAATATGTACTTTCAGTCAAATCCCGGGTGCTTTGCTGTGTTCTAGTCGTTATTTTTCAAGCTATCCTTAAGTGCGGCAAGCCCGGCAAAGGGTTTTACATCTGCATCCGTCATCGGAGAGGCGCCCGGCGCCGTAAAATCGCTCTCTTCCAAAGTGGCGCCTGTGCGTTTGGGGTATTCCGGTATTTCCAGCACCAAAGCTTCAATCGCCAGTGCCCCAAGATCAATTTCGGGGGTTAAAGGGTCGATATCGGGGTCCAGCATTTCAATTTCATCACCAGAACCCCCAGCTTGCACAGGTAAGAACCGCCGCGCCACATCAATATCGATTCGCGTGCGCACAGGTTCCAGCGTCACCACACAATTTTGCGTCACCGTCACCCCAAGCGTGGCTTTCAAGGCCCAACCGGTGCGCTCTTGTGGGCTAAGTGTGCCTTGGAACCGCATTTTTCGAATCGCAACGATACCTAAAAAACGGGCAATCCTTGTTGCTTCCTCTGGGGTCGGGGTTTCGTCAAAAGAATAGGGATTATTCTCGGATAAGGTACGGATTTTGATAATCCTGGGGAATTCGGGTGTCAAAGCAGGGTTTTGGATGTTTTCAGCCATTGTCATATCGTCTGGAAAAGGGGAATGTAGCGCATCTGCACCAAGTTCTTGAATTTAGAACACGGGCGGGCTAGGTGAGCAAGAGCAATCGGTTGAAGTGAGGGTAATATGTCTGCCAAGAATATGCACAAAACGTTTCTGGCGCTTACGTTAAGCAGTGTGATGCTGGCCACCGGATGTAGCCCGATCATTCGCAACCACGGCTATTTGCCGGTTGCCGCTGATGTTGCGGCGCTGAATGTTGGCAAAGATACCAAAGAGAGCGTGCTGGTCACGCTCGGTGAGCCAACCAGCAAAGGTGTGGCGGGCGACAGCACCTGGTATTATGTGTCCTACACTGTGCGTAAAATGGCGTTCTTTACACCCAAAGTTACCAGCCGCGAAATTTTGGCAATATCCTATGGCCCCGGCGGGCGCGTGGCGGCAGTTAACCGCTATGGTCTGGAAAACGGCGTGGTTATCGATCTCAACACCCGCAAAACCGTTACCGGCGGGCGCTCTCTGTCATTCCTGCAACAGATGCTGGGCAACATCGGAAATTTCAGCGCCGAGAGCTTTCTTTAACGCAGAGTCCCATAAATTTGGGAACCGCTGTCAGATTGACAATTTTTTGGGTTAATGATATTAAATCTAGATAGTTATAGTAACTTTTTTGATAAGTATTTTCATAATGTATTGAGTTTTAGCACAACCAAAAATTTATACTTGCAAGTAATTGGAGAGAAATAATGCGCATAGAATTATTCAAAACACCTTACCTGTCAATCGTTCCGCTGGCTGCAATCCTTGGCATTTCGGGATGTGGTGCTCCAGGGGATAGCACACCCGGAAATGGGCCACCGCCGTCTTCTTATGAAACTCTGGATAGTACCGCTGCTGTAACCAGCACTCTTGGTGGCACCGGATTAAAAGGTAATCTTTCTAACCTTGACGTAGAATTAGTGTCTTTAACGGGCACTTTGGCGCATGACACAGGCGCGATGGCTGTAACTGACGGCACCTATTCTCTTTCGGGCATAGTTGATGCAAGTGGTAATTTAACAGATGGTAATGCCGAGATAAAATTTGGTAGTGTGCCCGGGACATATTCTTATACGCAGACATATGTATTACTTTATGAATCCGGTGGCGGTGAGTACGCTGTAGTCGGCGTTGATGGCATTATCACGCATCCGGCGCATGTTCCATCAACTGGGAGCGGCACATACATCGGCGGAGCGGTTGGTTCTATAAATTCAGGGACTACCATTATTGATTTAACAAACGGGACAAGTACAGTAGGCGTTGATTTTGGGGCAGGAACGGTAGATGTCACATTAACCGGATTCACGCCTGTACATGACTCTGGCCCAGTTATTCCTGTGCCCATAGATACGATCAGTGTAACGGGCATGAATATTTCGGGGAATAGCTTCTCTGGCGGTACACTCAGTACATTAAATGGCGGCACCACTGTTGATATTACCGGGGCAAACAGGGTTGATCTGGCTGAGGGGCGGTTCTTTGGCTATGACACGGCAACGCTACAACCTGTCGAAGTGGGCGGTGTTATCATGACCGCTGGCGACAGTGGTGCTGTTGTTGGTGTATTCATAGCTGTTGATTAATCAATCAGACTTTCATTAAAAGCCAGCGCCACGCCGTTCAGGCAGTAGCGCTGGCCGGTTGGTTTTGGGCCGTCGGGAAAGACATGCCCTAAATGGGCGGCGCAATTGGCGCAAATGACCTCGGTGCGGCGCATGAACAGGGTGTTGTCGGCGCGCTCTTCGATTACATCTGCGGATATGGGCTGGAAAAAGCTGGGCCAGCCAGTGCCGGAATCGAACTTGGTTGCGCCGTCAAACAGCGGTGTATCACAGCATACGCAATGGAATATGCCGCCGGTTTTCGGGAAATCATCATGGCTAAAGGCACGCTCGGTCTTGCCTTTGCGCGTGACCTTATAGGTAAGCTCCGGCAGCTCTGCCCGCCACTGGGCATCGGTTTTCTCAATTTTTATCGACATGTCTTCTTTTCCCCGAAAAATGGCATAAGTTATACGCAGAATATGCGCGCAGCTTTCGGTCTGCAAGCGTGATAATATTTTATGGGGGACTGAATGGGCCAGAATGGACAGGGGCGGTATCGGGTGAAATATGCCAAAACCCCCGGTGATATTGCGGCTGCGCAGGCTCTGCGCCACCACAGTTTTCGCGCAGGACAAACGGGGCTTGATCAGGACGTTTTTGACGATATTTGCCAACACATCTTGGTGACAGACACGCGGCTTGACCATCTGGTATGCACATTTCGCATCCTGCCACTTGCCCATGGCCATGAAATTGCCCGCGCTTATTCCGCCCAGTTCTATGACCTTTCAGCCTTGCATGATTTCAAAGGAGGATTGCTTGAAATGGGGCGGTTTTGCATCGATCCCGATCACTCAGACCCTGACATTCTGCGTGTCGCCTGGGGTGCCATGACCAAATATGTTGATGAAAATGATATCCGGTTCCTGTTTGGCTGTTCCAGTTTTTCGGGCACAGATATCACGCAGTACACCGACGCTTTTGCCTTGCTCAAAGCCCGCCACCTTGCCCCCATAGCTTGGCGCCCGAAAATCAAAGCGCCGCAGGTTTTCCGCTTTGGCGCTGAATTGCAGGTAAAACCCGACATGAAACAGGCACAAAAACAGATGCCGCCCTTGCTGCGCACATACCTTCTGATGGGGGGCTGGGTTTCTGACCATGCGGTCATTGACCACGGTATGAAAACGCTGCATGTGTTTACCGGGTTGGAAATTGCCGCCGTTCCCGAAAATCGTAAACGTTTGTTGCGTGCACCACTAGAGGGATAAATACATGAAAATTGCCGTCATCACTTCTAAAATCATAGGGCAAACTGACCAGTTGATCTCAGAAGTTGCCGCAAAATTGCAATCCGAGGGGATGCGCCTTACGGGTGTGGTTAAAATTCTTGATACCGCACAAACGGGTGATCACCACTGTGACATGGATTTACGGGTGCTGCCCGATGGCCCGGACATTCGTATCAGCCAATCACTGGGCAAAGGCTCCAGCGGCTGTCGGCTCAACCCTGCCGGAATCGTCGAGGCTGTTGCGGCAACTGAGCTAAATAACAGCGCAAAAGCGGATATGTTTATTCTCAACAAATTCGGCCCCCAGGAATCCGAGGGCCGGGGGTTCTGCGACGCCATTGCCACGGCTTTGGAAAATGACACTCCGGTACTTGTCGGGGTGGGCAAAAATTGCCGCGCGGCGTTTGACACATTTATGGATGGAATAGCCGAAACGCTACCCCCTGATGCCGGGGCGATTTATGCGTGGTGCAGGAAGGCGGTCGAGGAGGCCTAAAACGCTAGCGGCTAACCTCGCCAGCCCCGCCATGCGCTTTTGACCAGCCTAGTGGGTCGGCAAAGAATTTTTCGACCTCGTCCAGCGTTTTCACATCAAAATAATCCCCCGCCTTGGCCTCGGCCAAAACATCGTGCCATGTCGCCAGATAATGCAGCGTGATGTCATGTGCGGCGAGGTTCTCGCGAGTATTGGGAAAAATATCATAGAAAAACACCAGTGCGGTGTGATTGCAGACGCCCCCGGCAACGCGAATGGCCTCGACGAACTTGATTTTCGATCCCCCATCGGTGGTCATGTCTTCAGCCAGCAACACCCGCTGCCCCTTATGCAGCACACCCTCAACCTGTGAACCCGTGCCGTAACCTTTTGGTTTCTTGCGCACATATTGCATTGGCAGCCCCATCCGGTCCGCCATCCAGGCGCCATAAGGAATCCCGCCGGTTTCCCCGCCCGCAACACTGTCAAACGCCTCAAACCCTACGTCGCGCTGTACGGTGCTGATCATATAATCAATCAACGTGCTGCGGATAGCGGGATAGGAAATCAGTTCACGACAATCAATATAACTAGGGGAAACCAGCCCCGAGGCCAGCTTATAAGGGTCATTCACCTCAAAATTCACCGCCTTGATTTCCAGCAACATACGGGCCGTAAGGCGGGCCATCTCAGTGCGGTTGGTGAATGAGGTCATGGGATGCTCCTAAGGTGATTTCAGACCTTTTAGCATAATACTGTGAGGGGGCAACGGAGATGTGACCCCAGCCTGTGATTACGCGCCGCCGTCTTTTCCACCACCGAGTTTCATTAGCCGTTCTATCGGGCCAAGCAACTGATCCAATGATTTTGCCATATCTTTATCTGGTGACATAGGGACAGGGTCTGTTGAAATTTTTGTGTCGAAGAATACATCAAGCATTTGCTTTTTTGCTGCATTTTTTGCAGAATTACTAAAGTTAATAAGGTACGCATCAAATGTAGCAATACGTATCCCTAATGATCTCATGGATACGGCAACGCGCCGGTGTCGCTGCGCTAGCGTACTAAAATATATAGCGGGTGCAAAAAATATTGCCGCAATCGGCAAACGAATTAACAAATCAGACAGTTGAGTATTTGTATGGTCTGTTTCATATATCCACAAGTACGTGAATACCGAAGGTATAGCAACATAAGTGAAGATCGCGAGCCACGACATTGCTGTATACGATTTTTCTTCACGCTCGGCCGCTTGGATCAATTCTCCTGATAAGGCTATTTTCCCGACGACTCCATAGGTGTCTTCTATTTCTTTAAGAATAGTTCTTGCGGTATCCCGTGTGGCTTGAATTTCTTTCAGGTGCTTTTTGTGCTCTTTACTACGAGCGGTTTGATCATCCGAGAACGTCGTGGTTAGCTTCTTCAACTTTTCTGTAATTTCTGTGTCCAGACGTGTTTTCCAGTTCTCAAACTGCGCCTCGATTTTAGTGTCGGATGTTGTGAGGGCCTCATCTACTTGTTCCAGCCATGTTTTTGTTTCTTGCAAAGATACGTCAAGCGCGTCGGATTTGTTGGTCAGTTCAGCAAGCGTCGCATCGGCCTGATCGGTTGTTTCGGTTAGCTTTTCATCCACCTGTTCTGTCAGTTCTTCAAGTTTTTGAACCCCGTCAGATTTCAGAGCAGCGATCTCGCTTTCACATTTCTCAAAAAACCGGTTGGCATCGGTCTTGAATATTTTCTGGATGCGCGGATATGGGGCGGCTTTGTATATTTCGGCAAAGGGATTCTCGAGTTCCGCCCAATCCGCATCATCTTGGATGTGGTGAATAATTCGATCAAGATGATCGTTTATACCATCCAATTCAGCGCTTGAAAAAAGAAACGGTTCGGATTTTTCAAGAACCCACCTTACATACCCGATCTTCTTTTGAAGGTCAGAGAACATGGGATCGGCTTTTGCCGTGTCGGTGAATTGGTCAAGGGCATCTTCAACCTCGGTTATCTTTTGCCATACGGGATCCGCTTCATAATCATCACGTAACATATTATTTCCAATAAATTGTGTAAAATTGCGTAATGCACACAATCATAACGCAATTTATTTACAATTCAAGGTTGTGCTTGAAGGGTACTCCAAAACAGCGGAAATCCAGGGTCAAAGACGGTGACGTCTCCGGCGTTTGTATGGATTTTGGCGGGAGTGTTCACCGGATTGTCCTGTTTGCTCAGGGTGATTTTGGTCTCGTTGGGGGGCAGGCCGTAGAACGCCGGGCCGTTTAGGGATGTGAAGGCCTCAAGCTGGTCCAGCGCGTCGGCGCCCTCAAACACATGCGCGAGGCAGGATATGGTGTTGGTGGCGGAAAATACCCCGGCGCAGCCACAGGCGCTTTCTTTGTTGGGGTCGCTGTGCGGCGCGCTGTCGGTGCCAAGGAAAAATCGTGGGTTACCCGAGGTTGCAGCAGCCACCAGTGCGGCGCGATGCGTTTCCCGTTTGGCGATCGGCAGGCAGTAGTAATGCGGCTTGATCCCGCCCACCAGCAGGTGGTTGCGGGTGATAATCAGGTGGTGCGTGGTGATGGTCGCAGCGATGTTTTCCACGCTGTTCACATAGTCAATCCCGTCGCTGGTGGTGACGTGTTCCATCACGATTTTCAGCGCAGGCAGGCGTGCGCGCAGGGGGGCAAGGACGGTATCGATAAAGGCGGCCTCGCGGTCGAAAATGTCGACATCCGGGTCCGTGACCTCACCGTGGACGCAAAGCGGCAGGCCAATTTCGGCCATCTTTTCCAGCACCGGCATGGTTTTTTCGATGTCCGTCACACCGGAATCAGAATTCGTCGTCGCCCCCGCCGGATAGAGTTTAACGGCCGTAATCCCCCCCGCATTATGCGCGGCTGACACATCATCGGGATCGGTGGTATCGGTCAGGTAAAGCGTCATCAGCGGGGTGAAATCAGTGTCTATTGGCAAGGCCGCCATGATCCGGTCACGATAAGCCCGCGCATCCGCAGCCGTGATCACGGGGGGCACCAGATTGGGCATGATCAGTGCGCGGCCAAAATCCCGCGCGGTTTCGGGCAGAACGCCGCGCAGCATATCGCCATCGCGCAGATGCAGGTGCCAGTCGTCCGGGCGGGTGAAGGTCAGGGTTTCGGGCATGGGGTGGCTCCGGCAGTGCACTTTGTTCCCACCTATCGCACCTTGGCCCTCAACGCAATTCCTTGCGAATATCCGATTTCCTATACAGAGGTGTTTTAGAATATCCGGTCATTTGGCGCACTCCTGATTTTATGCTACAACGCAGAAAAACAATAATAGGGGGTAATGATGAATACCAATACAGCAATAAAAACGCCGTGGCACTTGTGGCTTGTCGCAGCTCTATCGCTTTTGTGGAATGCGATGGGCGCGTTTGATTATGTGATGACGCAGACCAAAAATGCCGAATATCTGGCGAAGTTCACGCCCGAGCAGCTGGCCTATTTCAACAGTTTTCCAATCTGGGTGCAGGGCACATGGGCTATTGCGATTTTTGGGTCGGTACTGGGGTCAATCCTGTTGCTATTGCGCAGCCGTCATGCGGTTTTGGCATTTTGGGTTGCGATGCTTGCGATGATTGCCACGACCGCCCATAATTTCATCCTGTCGGATGTTAAAATGTCAGATGTCGTTGATCCCATCGCACTGGTTTTCACCGTGGTGATCTTTGTTGTGGCCGTCTTGCTGGTCTATTACAGCCGTCGCATGAGGGCACGCGGTGTGCTGGGGTAGGCTGGTTTTGCAAGCATAAATAGGGGAATATTATGAACGATGATCAGCCTGCACCTTTGCCCCAGCATATATGGCTGGTTGGCGGGATGGCGATGCTATGGGGCCTTTATGGGCTGATAAATTATGTAGTCGCGCAGGTGAGAATGGCGCAATATATCGCGGGCAAAACAGCCGAGGAGCTTACCTATTTCAGCGGGCCTTCGATTTTTGGGCATACCATGTGGGTGATTGCAGTTCTTGGAATGCTTTCGGGGGCGGTTTTTTTGCTGATGCGCCGCCGATATGCGGTTCTTGCCTATTGGGCAGGGTTTTTAGCGATGATAGCAATGCAGGTTGAAATCGTTATCCAGTTTGGACTGGATTTCTTTTATGTCGTTAGCATTAATGCGCAAATACTTACCACAATACCCTTTGTCATAGCGATTGGGCTGATTATTTACAGCCACCGCATGAGGGCACGCGGTGTGCTGCGTTAGGGCGCGATTATGTGCGTTACCCCCGGCTGTCTTTGGAAACCGCGCGACCAACTTGCACCGCGGAGCGGGCGCCAACGCGGTCCAGCCAGGCTTTCATATGCGGGAATTTGGTAATATCCTGTTGCTGGATTTCCCACAGGCTCGCCCAGCCCCAGGTCGCCATATCGGCAATCGAGTATTCTCCGGCAACATAATTCCGGTCTGCCAGACGTCTGTTTAACACCCCGTAAAGTCGTGCAGTTTCGGCGCGATAGCGGTCCTTGGCATAAGGCAGATCATGTGGCGGATCCATCGCCGGGGCGAATTTCAGGAAATGATGCGCCTGTCCGGCCATTGGCCCCAGACCACCCATTTGCCACATGAGCCATTGATCAACCTCGATCCGCGCGCGTTCTGTTTCGCCGTAAAATTTACCGGTTTTGCGCGCCAGATATTGCAAAATCGCGCCGCTTTCAAAGATTGATATCGCCTCGCCGTCCGGCCCGTCGGGATCAATAATTGCCGGCATGCGGTTATTGGGGGCAATCTTCAGGAAATCGGGTTCAAACTGCGCGCCCGCGCCGATGTCTACCAGATTAAGATTGTAGGGCAGTTCCATTTCGGCCAGCGCAATGGTGACTTTCCAGCCGTTCGGGGTGGGCCAGTAGAATAGTTCGATGGGTTTGGTCATGATTTTCTCCTTTGTCCTTAGATTGGCAATATCTGCGCTGATAGCAAGTACCTCGCACATATTATGTATTACGATTGACGCACCGCCCGGTTTTGCCTATTACCGCCTTTGTGGCGCTTTGGTAGACTGGATTGCGGGCCACGTTAAATATTCCGCTAAAGAGGTCGAGGCTCAACAGCCCGATCGGGATTAACTGTAAGGAGCCGGAATTCCCGGAATATTATCATGACAGACACATGGAAAACCCGCACTAAACTTGTGCACGAAGGCACGACCCGTAGCCAATACGGCGAAGTTTCCGAGGCGATTTTTTTGACGCAAGGCTTTGTGTACCCAAGTGCCGAGGCCGCCGAGGCTCGATTTATTGATCGCGGCGATGACGAATATATCTATTCGCGGTACGCCAACCCCACTGTCAGCATGTTTGAACGTCGTATCGCCGCCCTTGAGGGGGCCGAGGACGCCTTTGCTACGGCCACCGGCATGGCGGCGGTAAACGGCGCGCTTTTTTGCCAGCTTAAGGCGGGCGATCACGTGGTTTCGGCCAAGGCGCTGTTTGGCTCGTGCCTCTATATCCTTGAAACGCTGCTACCCGCCTACGGGGTTGAGGTAACTTTTGTCGAGGGCACTGATCTTGACGCTTGGCGCGCAGCGGTGCGCCCTGAAACCAAACTGACGTTTGTCGAGGCGATTTCCAATCCAACCCTGGAGGTGGTGGATATCTCCGGCATTGCCGAGATCACCCATAGTGTTGGGGCAATGTTGGTTGTCGATAACGTATTCGCCACGCCGATTTTCCAGCGCACGCTGGGGCTGGGGGCCGATGTGGTCGTTTATTCCGCCACCAAACACATTGACGGGCAGGGGCGCTGTCTGGGTGGTGTGGTGTTGGGGCGACGCGATTTCATTCGCGGGGACTTGGAAACCTATATGAAACACACCGGCGGCGCGCTTAGCCCGTTTAATGCCTGGGTGATGCTGAAAGGTCTGGAGACGCTGGATTTGCGGTGTCGGGCGCAGGCGGATACAGCGCTGGTGCTGGCAAAGGCGCTTGATGGGCATCCGGCACTGAACCGTGTGATCTATCCCGGTCTCACGAATCACCCGCAATTTGACCTTGCATCGCGCCAAATGAGCCAGGGTGGTACGGTTTTGTCGCTGGACATCAAGAATGGGCGAGACTTTGCATTCAAGTTTCTGAATGCATTGGATATTATTCTGCTTTCCAACAATCTGGGGGACACAAAATCCCTTGTCACTCATCCGGCGACAACTACCCACCAAAGGTTAACAAATGACCAACGAGCGGATTTACGCATATCAGACGGTTTGGTGCGAATTTCTGTTGGTTTAGAAGATGTTAGCGATCTTTTGCAGGATATCAAAGCCGCACTTTCGGGGTTAAAATAAACTCTCCCTTAGGTATAATTAGAATAAAACTATTCACCATTTGGTAATACTTTGTTAACAATATCAGGCGAGGGTAAACTGTTTGTTAACAAAAAAGAGAACTGGGATACTTGGAATATTTAAAACCAGCCTCTACTGTATTTCTGATAGGAGAGATCGAGAATGAATGTATATGACCCCAAAAAGATGGGCGAAAAAGATAAGAATACCATTGTTACCCGCCCGTCGCGCGATGAGGCCGAGGAAGCCGTGCGCACGCTTCTGCGCTGGGCTGGCGATGATCCTAACCGTGAGGGTCTGCTGGATACGCCCAAACGTGTGACCAAGGCATATCTGGAATGGTTTCGCGGCTATGACGAGGACCCAAATGAGATGCTGCAACGCACCTTTGGTGAGGTCGAGGGTTACGACGAAATGGTAGTTCTGCGCGATATTCGTTACGAATCCTACTGTGAACACCACATGGCCCCGATCATCGGCGTGGCGCATGTGGCCTATATCCCGACCGAACGGGTGGTGGGTATTTCCAAGCTGGCGCGCGTAGTTGATACTTTTGCCAAACGTCTGCAAGTGCAGGAAAAAATGAACGCCCAGATCGCACAATCGTTGTTTGACGTGCTGCAACCCAAAGGGGTCGCTGTGGTGCTTGAGGGGGAACATCACTGCATGTCGACGCGCGGCGTGCATAAACCCGGGGTGTCGATGGTTACCTCAACCATGCTGGGTGATTTCCGCACAGACCGTGAGCTGCGCAAGGAATTCCTGAACATAATCGGCAATCCCACCAACCGGGGAAGCTAAGGTATTTATGTAAAACCGGCGGGAAATATCCACCGGTTTTACATGTTTAACTGGCCGCCATCGCTTTGATACCTGCTGCACTGGGCGTATTGCCTCCAATGCCCCACTGACCACTGCGCACCTCTTTGACGCGCACCCATGTCACGCCGCGCATGCCCTCGCCCTCAATCTCAACCATGGCATCTGTTACTTTTTCAATCATTGCAGCTTTTTGCTCGGCGCTGAAAACGCCGCCGATGACTTCGATATCTACTAATGCATGTTCAATCTCCTTTTGTTTGTGAACACCCCAAGCCTAGTGGGGATGCTTTAAGCTAGGTTGGACAATGCTGGTGCTCTGCGAGATGTGGCAGGGTGCCACTCGATTCAGCAAAACCCAGCGCGGTTTCCCTGCAATACCTTGATGCGTCGGTGTTGATGTGGAACATCCGGCGCAATATTAACCGGCTGGAGCTGCCTGCACATACCTCCGTAATCCAGTTCATCATGAATGATCCACCCAAGGATAAGGTGAACTATTGGCTGGTCACCAAACCGGGTATGGAAACGGATTTGTGTTTTACCGATCCGGGGCTGAATGTTGACCTGTTTTTGGTGTGCGAACTGCGTGCCCTGACCTCGGCGTGGATGGGGCACACACGTTTTGAGCAGGAAATCGCGGCGGATAACATCACGTTGAGTGGGCATGCCGGGATGGCGAAAAACCTAACAAAATGGCTGGTGGGCCGCGCTTATAGCCGGGTTATAACACCTGCTTGCGGGTTGGCTGGGTAGGGGGTGTCCCGTGTACCATAGATTGTCCTTTTTCAGTCATCTAACCCAATGTTTTCATTAGATCTAGATTTCGGATGAACCACCAACCTGTCCTTTTATGCAGCATAATATGACCTTATTTAGAGCGGGCGTTCAATAAAACATCGCCAAAGGTGGCTATGCGGACAAAGTGAGCTTTCGCTACGGCTGCGCCAAAGTCCGGTCTCTTGGTCAGCAAATTATTCCACGATAACCACCTGCCCTGTCAGAGCGCCCTCAACGCACTTTGCATATGCCAAACCAACGTCATGTGAGGGCACTGGCTTATGACCTTGAAACCATGCACCGAAACGCGGCGCGGACACATCTAGCATCCCCGGGCTGACTACGTTTACTCTCAAGCCACGGTCAATCTCTATAGCGGCACTCTTGACGAAGCCCGCCAATGCTCCGTTGGCCGTTGCAGCATTCGTTCCCATCCGGATCGGGTCGCGATCAAGGACGCCACTTGTCAGGGTAAATGATCCGCCGTCAGCAATGGCGTCCAATCCAGCAAGGACGAGATTCACCTGTCCCATGACCTTTTGCCGAAGACCGAACATGAAGTTCTCCTGATCTAACTCGGCTAAGGGGGCAAATGTAGCGTCACCAGCACACGACACCACAGCATCGAAATCCCCGACCATCTCATACAGCGATTTTACCGCTTTCATGTCACCCACATCTACCTGATAATCTCCACCGGAGCGGCCCACGGTGATGATCTCGTGCCTCTGCTCAAGTTCCTTACAGGCAGCTTGTCCAATATCGCCAGCTGCGCCGACCACGATTATTCTCATGTTCGACCCTCCAATATCCCATCGTATATTTCTAGTTTCCTGTCGAGTATAGCGCGGCACCGGTCCAGTTCCGTTTGTCGAGCTTCAAGACCCTGTCGGTGTGCCAATAGAGCGGCTTTGCGCTCTCCGATTTTTTCATCGCCTGATGCGTAAAGCTCCGCGAACGCGCGCATGTCAGACATTGGCATTCCAGTTGCACGTAGGGATGCCAGCAGAACCAACCAGTCAGTGTCGATTGCGGAGAAGGTTCGTTTCCCGTCCGAGCCACGTTCAATGGGCGGGCAAAGCCCAGACTTCTCATAGAACCGTATTACAGAAATGCTGAGACCGGTGCGTTCTGCAACTTCTGAAATTTTCATGGCGGTATAACCTTTCAATTTAGGTTCATACCAACCTAAAGTTACTTTAGGTCAAGCTAATTCGTCAGAACTGATCGCGGAAGCCGCCGTTCGCATCCATTGCGGCATCGGTAAATATGGGCTCATTGCGGTCATCAGACAATATTAGTCGGATTGCCGCAATTGGATTTTGCCTCAAAAAAGGACACATTATGCTGCACAAAAGGACAAACTATGGTGCACGCCACAGGGGGCCTCTCAAAGGTAGTAAAATCATATTGCATGTATTATACATGTAATGTATATAGCAATCATGCAGATGACCCCCGAAGATCAATTACCCCACTGGATTAACCGTCTCGGCTTTGTGCTGCGCCGGACGTTGCAACAGCGTTTCAAACACGCAGGGCATAACCTCGGGGCCGAGGAATGGGCAGTGCTGCTGTTGCTTTGGCAACAGGATGGTCAAACTCCGGGGGACTTGGCGCGCCGCACGGTGCGGGATCAAACCACCATGACCCGTCTGCTGGATGGCATGCATAAAAAGCATCTGATCACTCGCCAGCATGACACCAAAGATCGCCGGCGCGTGTTGGTGCACCTCAGCGCTGAGGGGCGGGCGCTGGAGGCCAAACTAGTGCCGGTAGCTGCAGAATTTATCGCCCAAAGCCAGCGTAAAATTCCCCCGGAAGATATCGAAACCGCGCGGCGGGTTTTGCGACAAATGAGCGAGAACCTAACGGAAACAGGAGCCTGATATGCCCGAGTATAACTATGCCAACTTCGATGCGGATCACTATGAGCTTGATAACTTCCCCGGCCCGCAACCTGGCCAGAAAGCGCCAGATTTCGCTCTGGAAACCCTAAGTGGGGACCAGCAAAACCTGCTTGATTTTGATGGGGATTTTCTGGTGCTGGAACTGGCCAGCATCACTTGCCCGCTATTCCAAAGCCGTCGCACAACCATGAAAACATTGCAAAAAAGCAACCCTGACACCAGCTTTTCCATCCTCTATGTCCGTGAGGCCCACCCCGGTAAATCCCGCCCCTGCCATAAGCATGCGGAGGATAAACGCAATAATGCGCTGGCGCTGCGGGATGTTGATCACGAGGGGCGCAAAATTTTGCTGGATGACATGCATGGAACCGCCCACGCGGCCTATGGCAGCTTTCCAAATTCGGTGTTTATCATCAACCAAAACGGCTGTGTTGTTTACACATCTGACTGGAATAACCCCTTTGCCACCGGCCGCGCACTGGCGGCGCTTAAGGGCGGAAAATCGGCGGCAGGGCAGGGGATGTTTTTGCCGGCAAAACCCCCGGTAGCCATCAAAACCCTACGCGATGCGGGTGCCGGTGCTGCACCTGATTTCTTGCGCAGCTTACCTGCGTTAATCTGGAAAAACCTGATAAAACGCAACTTGCGCCTGATATTTCGCCGTCCGAACCCGGTGTTGCCTGACACGCGCTGTTAACCCTTGCGCTTGACACCTCAGGCGCCACGGGCCAAGCCTTTCATATGATTGATTTTCGCCCTGTTGGATACGTGATCGGCCTGCTGGCCGCAGCCTTTGGCATAACGATGCTGGTGCCGTTTCTCGTCGATTTTGCCGCGGGCAGTGATAACGCCGGAAATTTTGGCATCAGCGCCATGATCACGGTGGTTAGCGGCGGGCTGCTGGCGCTGGCTTGCGCGAATGTCAGCCTTAAGGGGTTAACGATCCAGCAAACTTTCCTGCTGACCACCCTTAGCTGGCTGGTTTTGCCGATATTTGGCGCCTTGCCCTTTTGGATTGGCGCGCCAGATGTCAGTTATACGGATGCATTTTTTGAGGCCATGTCGGGCCTGACCACCACGGGTTCCACGGTGTTCAGCAATCTGGAAACTCTGCCCAAAGGCACGTTGCTTTGGCGGGGCATGATGCAGTGGTTTGGCGGCGTCGGGATCATCGTTGTGGCGATGGCGTTTTTGCCGACGCTTAAGGTTGGTGGTATGCAGATTTTCCGCTCCGAGGGCTTTGATACCTTGGGTAAGATCCTGCCGCGCGCCGCAGAAATTGCCACCTCGATCTCGGTGATTTATCTGATGTTAACGGCCAGCTGTGTTTTGGCCTATAGCATTGCAGGCATGGGTTTTTTTGATGCGATCGTGCATGCACTCACCACTGTTGCCACGGGTGGGTTTGCGAATTACGACACCTCTTTTGCGGTGTTTCAGGGCAGCATTGAATATATCGCCGCCGGGTTTATGATCCTCGCCAGCCTGCCGTTTCTGCGCTA
Organism: Paracoccaceae bacterium; assembly: GCA_036479695.1. Lineage (GTDB taxonomy): Bacteria > Pseudomonadota > Alphaproteobacteria > Rhodobacterales > Rhodobacteraceae > NORP23. The sequence continues at coordinate 293,581 of JAZGFN010000011.1, read as the reverse complement.
TGTGCAGATGTTGAACGGCACGGCTCGCCCGCTGTTTCAGGACACGCAAATCTGGGCGTTTCTGGGGTTTTTGACCCTGCTGGTACTCAGCATGGCGCTTTACCGTTATAGTGGCAGCAACGGGGCTGAGGGCGCGTTTCGCCAGTCGCTTTTCAACGTCACCTCAATCCTGACCGGCACGGGGTATGTCAGCGTTGATTACGGGCTGTGGGGGGCTTTTCCGGTCACGTTATTTTTTCTTATGGGGCTGGTTGGGGGCTGCGCGGGTTCAACCAGTTGCTCAATTAAAATCTTCCGATTTCAATTGCTTGTAGCCGCTATCCGCAGCCAGATCAAACGCATCCATAGCCCCAACGGCATCTTTACGCCGCGCTATCAGGGCCGCCCGGTCAGCGAGGATATTTTAAGCTCGGTTATGGCGTTTTTCGTGGCGTTTGTGCTGACATTGGCCAGCGTAACGGTGCTGCTTAGCCTGTTGGGTCTGGACCCGATTACGGCCATATCCGCTGCGGCCAGTGCGCTGGCTAATATCGGTCCGGGGCTGGGGCCGGAAATCGGTCCGGCGGGCAATTTTGCAAACCTGCCTGACGGGGCCAAATGGGTGCTAAGCGGCACGATGCTGGTTGGGCGTCTTGAGCTGTTGGCCGTTTACGTCCTGTTCACCGTTGCATTCTGGAGGCACTGATGTCCGACACGCTCGACCCCAAGAACTGGGATGATTTTCGCCAAAGCGCCCACACCATGCTGGATGCGGCCCTTGACAAGATGCAATCAGCCAGCGACGGCCCGGTCTGGCAACCTTTGCCCGCGGATATGAAAAGCCGTTTTAACGTGCCTCTGCCCGCCAAGGGCGCAAATATAACCGACACTCTTAGCGCCTTGCTACCCTACGGTGTTGGCAATACGCATCCGCGATTTTTCGGCTGGGTGCACGGGGCTGGCACGCCCACAGGAGTGATCGCCGATATCGCGGCAGGGGCCATGAACGCCAACCTTGGCGGGCGGGATCACGGGGCGATGTATGTGGAAAAGCAGGTGGTTGCCTGGGTGCGCCAGATGTTTGATTTCCCCGAAACCGCCAGCGGATTGATTGTTTCTGGCACCTCTATGGCCACGATTATTGCACTTAAAGTTGCACGGGATGCCCGGCTCGATTTTGCCAGTCGCACGGGTGGAATTGGCGGCGGGATTGGCGGCTGTAAGCTGGTTGGATATACCTCGGAGCAGGCCCACACCTGCGTTGCCCGCGCCTTTGATATCCTTGGCCTTGGCAGTGATGCTTTGCGCATAATTGCGGTAAATACCGATTACACGATGGATATCGACGCCCTGCAATCGGCCATCGATACGGACCGCGCGGCCGGGCTGATCCCGTTCTTTGTTGCTGGCACGGCCGGAACCGTTAACACTGGCGCGATTGATAATCTTGCGGCCCTTGCCGATACGGCTGCGGCTGAAAACCTGTGGCTGCATGTCGATGGCGCCTTTGGGGCTACGGCCATCCTGTCGCCTGATCTGAAACCAAAACTGCGCGGCATCAATCGCGCCGATTCTATCGCCTTTGATTTTCACAAATGGCTGCATGTGAATTATGACGCCGGTTTTGTACTGATCCGCGATGAGGCATTACACCGCGCTGCCTTTAGCCTGCGCCCTGAATACTTGCGTGAAGGCGCGGCCCTGGCCGCTGGTAACCCCTGGCCGGTCGAATATGGCCCAGAGCTATCGCGGACCAACCGGGCGCTTAAAATCTGGGCACAATTTACCGCCCATGGCACCGAGGCCCTGGCGGCTGCAATCGCGCGCAACTGCACACAGGCACAAACCCTTGCGGGCTTGATTGTCGCCGAACCAAGCTTGCAGCTATGCGCGCCCGTATCCCTTAATATCGTTTGTTTCAGCGTTCCAGACCCTGCGCAAAACGCGGATATCGTTGCAAAACTGCAAACCAGCGGTATCGCGGCCCCATCAACGACCATGCTGCAAGATGAAAGCGCCATACGGGTAAACCTGACGAACCACCGCACCCAAGACGCCGATCTAGCGCTGCTGGTCAGGGCCGTGGTGGAAATTTCTGCCGGGCTTACGAGCCAATAAAAAACGGCCAGAGCAAGCCCTGACCGTTTTAACTGGATGTTCTCGAGTCGAGTTAGTCACGCCCGCCCATGAAATGCAACAGGAACATAAACAGGTTGATGAAATCAAGATATAACCTCAACGCGCCAAAGATCGCATATTTCTGCGCCAGTGCCTCACCGTTTGGTTGGGTGCGCACTTGCAGGTAAGTATTTTTGATATTTTGCGTGTCATAAGCCGTTAGCCCGGCGAATATCAGCACGCCAAGGGCAGATACCGCAAACATGATTGCTTCGCTTTGCAGCCAGATGTTCACAATCGAGGTGATGATCAGGCCAATCACGCCCATGATCAGGAAACTTCCCCAGCCCGATATATCCTTTTTCGTAGTATAGCCCCAGAGGCTAAGCCCGGCAAAAGCAATCGCCGTCACAAAGAATGTCTGCGCGATGGAATATCCAGTGTAGACTGCAAAAATCCAGCTAATCGACAGCCCCATAAGGCCTGCAAATACGTAAAAGAACATCTGCGCCTTGGATTGGGACATCCGCGAAATTGCGGAACTCAGGAAAAACACCATGGCCAGGGGGGCAAACATAATGACATAGCGCACGGGTGAGTTAAACAATGTTTCCAGCACACCGTAAGACAGGAACCGTGTCGGCTGACCGTTAAGGGCGGCACCTACCAGAAAGGCGACAATACCCGTGACAACCATGGCCACAGACATCAGCCCGTAAACCTTGTTCATATGCGCGCGCAGGCCTGCATCGATTTCCGCTGTGCGGATGCTGGCGCCTGTGCGGCGGATTGTTTCATATTCGGCCATCTGACCCTCCATAAAATTGGTAGTAATGCAACGATTTCACTGCATGCTTGCGCTATATATGGGCGCATTAGGTGAAATTTTCAAGATAAAATGTGAAATTATCTATTTGTGCTTTCAGGGGGCTATTGACAGTATTTCCAACGCCTGGGCGTGTAAATCTGCATCCCCCGCGGCCAATATACGCCCCCCCATATGCCCCGGCTCACCTTGCCAGTTGGTGACAATGCCACCAGCCGCCTCAATCACGCCTTGAGGGCCGTGGATGTCATAGGCGTTCAACCCGGCCTCGATCACCAGATCAATCTGCCCCATCGCCAGCAGCGCATAGGCATAACAATCCAGACCATAGCGGGTAAGCTTGACCTTTGCGCTGACGGCCTCAAAGCCCATGCGTTCAGCCTTGCTGCCGATTTCGGGGAATGTGGTCAGTAACGTCGCATCTGCCAACGTGCGGCAGGTGCGGGTTTTTATCGTTTGCGTCGCGGTTTTCGTGATCAGTTCCGCATGCCCGAACGCCCCGATGAAACGCTCACCGATATAGGGTTGATCAACGATGCCCAGAACCGGTTTGGTGCCATCATCAAGCCCGATCAAAACACCCCATGTGGGAATACCGCTGATATAGGAGCGAGTGCCGTCAATCGGGTCAATCACCCAGGTCAGGCCCGATGTGCCCAGCGAATTGGGGAATTCCTCACCGATCACGGCGTCATTGGGGCGGTGTTTTGCAATAATGTCACGAATAGCGTGTTCCGCTTCGCGGTCAGCGATGGTAACGGGGTCAAACCCGTCGTCGCTTTTATTACCGGCCTTCAGCGCTGGCGTGCGAAAGTATTTCAACGAGACCTCACGCGCAACATCGGCCATCTTATGGGCAATCGCGATAATATCTTTTTGTTCTTCTTCCAATATCATAAAAAAATCCCCGTGCAGCAGTGAATGATGCAAGAGGATTTCTCATATTTCCCTGCGCTAGTCAATCTAGCGTAAGAAGCCGCTTTAGGCCGCGGAATCGCTGAGTACACGAGCCAGATCAAAAAGGCGGCGGCGTTGAACTTCGGGAATTGCGTAATAGGAACGCACCAGTTCAAGGGCCTCTTTATCTGCCAGCAGATCGCCTTTTAGTTTATCCTCGGATGTGGCTTTGTGGACCATATCATCGGCTGCCGCAGAAATGCCGTCAAAGAAAAAGCTGATGGCAACATCAAGGGCTGCCGCAATGTCCCAAAGACGCGATGCGCTGACCCGGTTCATGCCGGTTTCATATTTTTGGATTTGCTGGAATTTGATACCAACGATTTCCCCAAGCTGTTGCTGGGTCATGCCAACCATCCAACGACGGTGGCGAATACGTTTACCTACGTGTACATCTACCGGGTGTTTCATTTGCTCTACTCCATAAAGTTTCTATACAAATTGTATATGCACCATTTGTGCCAAAGTCTTTAGGGTTGAGGGAATTCGCGACATTTTTCTCTTGGGTTGCGCCCTGTTGCCGCTTAAGAGGTTGAAAAACAATGAAATAAAATATGGTATTTATTATTGGAATGGTTAACTTTTTGCGCCAAATACCACTCAACCACGCTTATTTGCGTTTCGCAAAGTCGCAATTTTAGGATGAGTCGCGTTTTTTAGTGCGTTTTGCATATACATATTGCAATTGATTCGCCTATCCGGCCACCTATCCCGCCAGCGATTTTGCCTCACGTTTACGCTCATGCGGGTCAAGGTGGCGTTTGCGCAGGCGGATGTTCTTTGGTGTCACCTCAACCAGCTCGTCATTGTCGATATAGGCGATGGCCTGTTCCAGGCTGAACCGGGTGGGGGTTGTCAGCACCACGGCCTCGTCTTTGCCAGAGGCGCGCACGTTGGAGTGTTTCTTGCCCTTGATCGGGTTCACCTCCAGATCATTACTGCGCGAATGTTCGCCAATAATCATACCCGTATAGACTTTTTCCTGCACCCCGATAAAGAATTTACCGCGATCTTCCAGGTTAAACAGGGCGTATGCCACAGATTCACCGTTTTCCATGGAAATCAGCACGCCGGCGCGGCGCCCTTCAATTTTGCCTTTGAACGGCGCCCAGTCGTGGAAAATGCGGTTGATCACGCCGGTGCCGCGCGTATCGGTCAAAAATTCCCCGTGATAGCCGATCAGCCCGCGTGAAGGCACATGGGCGACAATGCGGGTTTTACCAACCCCACCGGGCCGCATTTCGGCCAACTCGCCTTTGCGCAAGGTCAGTTTTTCAATGACAACGCCGGAATATTCATCATCCACATCCACCGTGACCTCTTCGATAGGTTCATTGCGCACGCCATCAATATTGCGAAACAGCACTTGCGGGCGGGAAATTGACAGCTCAAACCCTTCGCGGCGCATGTTTTCGATCAGAACGCCCATTTGCAGCTCACCGCGCCCGGCGACCTCAAAAGCATCGCCGCTCTCGGCGTCATTAACCCGGATGGCGACATTTGATTCCGCCTCTTTCATCAGGCGGTCACGGATCACACGGCTTTGCACTTTGTCACCGTCCCGCCCTGCAAGCGGCGAGGTGTTAATGCCAAATGTTACGGTAATAGTTGGCGGATCGATAGGCTGTGCGGGGATGGCGTCGGTTACATCCTTGTCGCAAAGCGTATCAGCCACAGTCGCGGTTTTCATGCCGGCAATGGCGACGATATCACCTGCCTCGCCGGCATCAATCGGAGCTTGCTCCAGACCGCGGTATGCCAGAACTTTGGTCACGCGAAAGCTTTCAATCAACGTGCCGTCGGATTTCATCGCCTTGATATTGTCGCCAGCTTTAACCGATCCCGCTTCAACGCGCCCGGTCAATAGACGCCCCAGGAAAGCATCACCGCCCAAAGTGGTCGCCAACATCTGAAACGGTTCGTTGATACGCGAAATTTGTGCCGGGGCAGGGACGTGCTTGATGATCAGGTCCATCAGTGCGCCCAAATCCTTGCGCGGCCCGTCAAGGTCAGCGTCCGCCCAGCCCGAGCGTCCCGAGGCGTAAAGCACCGGGAAATCAAGTTGATCATCGTCAGCCCCGAGATTAGCAAACATATCGAAACATTCATCCAGCGCCCGGTCGGGTTCCGCATCGTGTTTATCGACCTTGTTAAGCACAACAATCGGGTGCAGACCCAGCGCCAGCGCCTTGGCAGTTACAAATTTGGTTTGCGGCATTGGGCCTTCGGCTGCATCCACCAGTAAGATCACGCCATCAACCATAGATAAAATACGTTCCACCTCGCCACCAAAATCGGCGTGACCGGGGGTATCAACGATATTAACGCGCACACCATTCCATTCAACAGATGTCGCTTTGGCCAGAATGGTAATCCCGCGCTCGCGTTCCAGATCATTACTGTCCATCGCCCGCTCTTGCTGGGATTCGTTTTCGCGGTAAAGACCGGATTGTTTCAGAATTTCATCAACCAGAGTAGTTTTACCGTGATCAACGTGAGCAATAATAGCAACGTTACGCATGTCCATGGGACGCATCCTTTGAAAATAAATGCGGGGCGGCCCGTTGGACTGCCCCGTTTAAGCACGCCATAAGCCCCTTGGCAGCGTTTGGCAAGATGGGGCTTGCACATAACAGGCAGGCTGCGTCAAAAGTGATCAAAGCGAAAGGAATTGCGATGCGGGCAATGCGGATACATAAACTGGGTGCGCCGATGCAGATGGACAAAGTGCGAATGCCCAGCCCGGAGTTTGGCGAAGTGCGCTTGCGGGTGCATACCTGTGGCATCAATTTTGGCGACACCTTGATCGTTAAGGGCAAGTATCAGGAAAAATTCCCGCTGCCGTTCACCCCTGGTATGGAGATTTGTGCCAGCGTCGATGCGCTTGGGGACGGGGTGACAGGTTTACAGCTTGGACAGCGCATTGCGGCTTATTGCGGTGTCGGTGGGCTGGCGGAATATACGTGTGTACCTGCCGATATCTGTGTGCCGGTGCCAGATAGCATGCCGGATGTGGATGCGGCCGCCTTTCTGGTCGCATATGGCACCAGCCACGTGGCGCTTGACTATAAAGCGGCCCTTAAGGCTGGCGAGACATTGCTGGTGCTGGGCGCATCAGGTGGCATTGGCCTGACAGCGGTGGAGCTGGGCAAGTTGATGGGGGCAAGGGTGATTGCCGTGGCCCGCGGTGCCGATAAGCTGGCGGTGGCGGCGCGCGCCGGGGCGGATCACCTGATCGACAGCTCGACGGATATTCGTGAGGCAGTCAAAGCGCTGGGCGGCGCAGATGTGGTCTATGACCCGGTTGGCGGAGATATGTTCAGGGCGGCTCTTCGTGCCTGCAACCCCGAGGCCCGCATCATCCCGCTTGGCTTTGCCAGTGGCGACATCCCGCAAATTCCGGCCAATATCCTGCTGGTGAAAAACATCACCGTTGTCGGGTTTTACTGGGGTGGCTATGCCAAGTTTAAGCCCAATGTGCTGACGGACAGCTTTGTGCACCTGTTCAAATGGCACGCCGAGGGCCGCTTAAAGCCGCATGTCAGCCATGTGCTACCGCTGGAACAAGCCGACGTAGGGTTGCAATTATTACGTGACCGTAAGGCAACGGGAAAAGTTGTAATTCAAGTGATGTAATACATTAAAAATGCATTGTACACAATTGTTATTAAACATAAGTACATGCAATCAACTAAACTATTAAACTAGGTTAATGGTTTAGGTGAAGCCAAAATTCCAAAGTTGATTATTGCCGCAAATCCTTAGGGTGTCTTACGCTACAGCAATGGACATTGGTCTTATAGAATAGGCTTGGCGTACGAATTCCGCTAATTTTTCCGCCAGCGCGTTTTGCGGGCCGGTACTGACATATAAATTAATGTTGATAAGGGGCAATTCGGGCAGAATATCCCCATGCTGGATGGGTTCAAGGTGGTGCTCGACCGTGCCTTCAAGGGCTGCGTGAATTGCCAGATCAGCCGAAACTGAGGCCTCAACCGTTCGGAAAGAATGGGATTCCACGCCCATTTCCCAACGAATATTGGCCGCGTCAAGGGCCTGCTGGGCAAAGCCGCGAAAGATACATGTGTGGTTAAATGCCAGTCGCACGGGGCGGGCTTTCCACGCGGTCCCCCCCGGCGCACCAACCCAGATAATCCGACTTTTTTGAAGGGTTTCCCCGCCTGCGTTAATGTGATTTTCTGTGGTCAGAATCAAATCAACCTCGCCGCGCGCCATCTGTTGACGCAGATCAGCCGTATTGGAGGAAATCAGGTTAACCTTTATACGTGGATATTCCGTGGCAAACCGGTTCAAAATAGTTGGAACATAGGGATATACGATATCCGAGGGCACGCCAAAGGTCACCTCGCCTTCATAGGCCTTGTTGGTCATTCTGGCCCAAACCTCGTCATTCAGTGCTAATATTCGCCGCCCGTACCCTAGCAGTTGTTCACCATGTGCGGTCAGGGCCACACCGCGCCCGGCACGTTCCAGCAGCGAATGCCCGATCGCTTCCTCCAGCCGTTTAACCTGCATGGAAACGGCCGATTGGGTCAGGTGCAATTGCCCTGCCGCCCGGGTAACACCGCCAGTTTCTGCAACTGTCACAAAGGCGCGCACGGCCGTCATATCGAGGTTTCTTGGCATATCATGATCCTTGATGCATTATATAATAAACATTCGTTTTTATTATTAAACACATGCTGCCATATAAATCAATATCTTTGATGACAGAGATTTAACACATCACGAAACCCGATGGAGGGCATTATGCAAAACGCAATGATTACAGTAAAAAAATCCACATTCATTCCAGGCACGGATAATCTGCGCCAGCTGGTGCAGTGGGTTGGGGCATGTATTGAGACCCGTAAACAGCGGCACGATTTACGCGGGCTTAGTTTTGGTACGCTTGAGGATATTGGCATCTCTGAATCCGCTGCCCGCATAGAGGCCGCAAAACCATTCTGGGCTTGAATTATTGCTGATCGGCCAGAAACTGGTCGATCACCTGCCAGATATGCGCCTGAATTTCCGGCGTTTCCATCCAGTTTTCATGCCTGCCGCCATCCACCATTTCCAACCGTGCGTTGGGCAAGGTGGCTGTGCGGCGTATAACGGCGGCCGGGTCAACAATGCTCTCTTTGGTGCCTAAAAACACCTGCATGGGGATATTTGGAACCTGCGCGGATTGCAGCGCTTCAATTTCAGCCAACGCCTCGGCGGCCCAGCGAACGGTTGCCCCGCCCAAGCCAAGCGCGGGATAACGGGCGAGGTGGTCACGAAACGCCGCATACCGCGCCGCGTCCCTAGTCAGTTCATTATTTTCAAAAGTGGTGAAATTCACGTAAAACGTTGGTTTTGCACCTGGAATCAACGTTTTGCCAACACCAAAAGCCGCCCCCAAAACATTGAGTATGCGTAAAAGATACCCCAGCGGTTTTGGCCCGGGCAGACCCCACATCGGGGCAGAAAACACGGCCGCTTTTACCGCTAACCCATCAATAAGCGCCCGCAGGCCGATGCCGCCGCCCATGGAGTGCGCAAACAGGTATCGCGGCCCTGTAAACGCGGCCACCTCGGGGATGTCGAGCGCGGCGGCAATGTCCTTTTGATAGTCCGCAAACGCGGCTACATACCCGATATCCGTGCGATTATCGGGGCGTTTCGACAGGCCTTGCCCGCGCCAGTCAATCACCACGACATTCAATCCGCGCGCCTGCAAAGTTGCGATCATATGATCATATTTTTCGATATATTCTGTGCGCCCGGGGAACAAAAGTGCTGTGCCCTTATCGCCGCCAGACCAATAAGCCACCCGAATTTTCATACCGTCCGAGGCTGTGCAAAACACCGCCACACCGCCAGATGCAGCCCCCATGATATCGTGATAAAGTGGCGCCGGCTCCATTATGTCAGCAAGGCCCCCAGTTTCATCGCCATGCCCATATCACCGTCAACTTTCAGCTTGCCGGTCATAAAAGCCGCCGTGGGGTTAGTATCCCCGTCCAGAATTGCCTGAAACACATCAGCATCCGCCGTTAAGGTGCAATCAGCCTCGCTATCATCGAGCGAAACGCCGTTTTCATCGATGCGGATGGCACCAATGCCGTCGAGTTCGAATTTCACCGACCCGTCAAGGGCATTTTCGCCGATTTTATCCGAAAGGGCTGCCGCAGCTTTGTCTAGAATGTCACTCATGTTCAATTTCCTGTAATGATGAGGGAACCCCCCTCGATTTCCACAAATTTCCTGCTAATGTAGTGCCATTATGAAAATTGGAAAGACCCTTTTTGCTGTTTCCGTCGCGGCAGCTTTGCAAATCTGCGCCAGTATCGGTTTTGCTGGCCCGGATCAGGCGTATTTGGACGTTGAAAATCGTCTGGACGCGTTGTTTTTGGATTTGCAGCAGGTTGACCCCGAAAACTGGCAACCCGCAGAGACAGAAATCATCGCGATTTGGCACGATACCGGGTCTGCGGCGATGGATTTTCTGTTTGAACGCGGCATGCAGGCGCTGGAAAACGGCGATTATGCCAAGGCGATTGCGCATCTTTCGGCCCTGATTGACCATGCCCCGGAGTTCGCCGAGGCATGGAACGCGCGGGCTAAAGTGTATTTCACCATGCACAGATTAGGGCAGTCCATAGCCGATATTCGCCAAACTTTAATACGTAATCCCCGTCATTTCTGGTCTCTGAACGGGCTGGGGATCATATATGAAGAGCTGGGCAATCCAAAAGCTGCATTGGCCGCATATTTAGCCGCACAGGCGATTCACCCACATATTCAAGACGTTAACGAGGCCATAATGCGCCTGCAAACCGAACTGAACGGCGTTACGCTTTAGCTCTGTGATAAATATCACATACGCGGCAGGAAAATCTCTGCACACATTGACCCGAGGGCTGGTCTGTGCCAGAAAATTATAGGGTTTCTATGCTATTTTAGCACGAAAGCCATTATTTTGGAGGTTGTTAGTATGAAGCGTATTTGTGTACTTGCTGTCGCAACTTTAACGGCCAGTTCAGCCCTCGCCGGCGGGCCAGTCTATGTCCCGCCTCTGGAAATTCCGATGGCCGCTCCAACCAAAGACTGGACCGGCCCCTATGTCGGCGCGCAACTTGGTTTTGCCCGTGGCACTGCAAATGTGGCCACTCCGGTCACCGGCGATTTTGACGGTGATCTTAGCGGTTTCCTCTACGGATTACATGCCGGATATCTATACGACATGGGTTCATTGGTACTGGGCGGTGAGATCGATTATAATCTCGCGAATATCGCACTTGATGGCGCTCCATTCGCGGTTGGCGACGCCAGCGCGACCGCCTTGGCACATGCAAAATTGCGCGTGGGCTACGACGCTACTTCGGCATTGTTTTATGGTACGGCCGGTATGGCCTATATGGCGGTTGACCCGTCATTTGCAGCTGATACCAGCGGCACAGGCTACTTTGCCGGTGCCGGGGTGGAATTCAATGTGACAACAGACTGGACTGCCGGTCTTGAATATCTCTATCACCAATTTGAAGATTTTGGTGATGGCATTGGTGATCCTGATATTACGCTCCAGACAATTCAGGCGCGTGTGTCTTACCACTTCTAAAAACGGCTGATTCCAATACGTAAATTGGGGTAGCGCATAAATTTGGTGCTCAAGGTCAGGTTTTGCCCTTGAGCATGTAGTAGTGTTTTGTGTGTCAGTATTTTTGTTTACGTAAAGGAAAACATAATGAAAATTTCAGTACTTGCGTCTGCGATAATTGTGTCAGCCAGCGCAGCTTTTGCTGGTGGGCCGATCTATGTCCCGCCACCTGTCATTCCACTAGCAGCCCCGGTTCAGCAATGGACAGGCCCTTATGCCGGCCTTCAGCTTGGCTTTGGTCAAGGGGAGATGGTTTCGCAAGGCGGCGTTGAGCTAAGCGGTATCGTTTATGGTGCCCATGTTGGCTATAATTATGACCTTGGCAGCATTGTTTTAAGTGCCGAGGCTGATTATAATCTCGCGGATATTAACGGAATATTTGATGGTACTGCTGTTATCAAAACACTGGCGCATCTAAAGGCCCGTGTCGGTTATGATCTGGGGCAAACCTTGATTTACGGCACAGGCGGTTTAGCCTACGCCGAGATGGATTTGTTCAACGGCAGCTCAACATATTCAGGCAAAGGGTATTTTGCCGGGCTGGGTGTTGACCATAAAATTGCAGCTGACTGGACGGCTGGTGCGGAGTATTTGTATCACCAATTTGAGGATTTAGGTGGTGCCGCATTCCTTGATATAAACCTGCATACAGTTCAGGCGCGGGTTTCTTACCATTTCTGATTAATAAGGGCGCGGCCAATCAGTTCGCGCCCTTATTCCCGATAAGGCGGCAGATCGCCAGCCAGTGGCGGATAGCCGATGTGCCCGCCTTGTTTAAGCAACACCCGATCTTTGAAGATTTTCCGCGCCATACGCACAGAAACGCGCCGTAATTCCTTGGAAATTCGATACAAAGGCGGCCCTTTGTCTGGCGCGGCGATCTCAGATTCTACAGACGTGCGCTCGCTATCAAGAATATCGGTAATGGCAGGGTCATCGTTTTTACTATTGGCGCCTTGCAGCGCTATCGCAGGCCAAGACTGCAAGAGCTTCCAGTGTTTTTTTGGGGTAAGGACAAAGTCATCTGCGTGATCACAATATACCGCCGATTGGCGTGTAAGGTGTTCAGCCCCAGAGCGCGAAAGCAGATAGCAGCCCAGACTTGAAACTGTTTGCAAGATGGGGCGTACCAGCGTGCTGCCAACTTTATTTTCAGGCCCAAAGGGATAGTTACCTTTGCAGCCATCCAGTCTTATAACATCAAAATCGCATGTGGGTTTTGCCAAATCTGCCAGTGAAATGACGAGAGTCTTTGAGATAAAAACATCGTCTTCCATTATGATAGCCATTTCCAGATTTTCCGTCACAATATGGGTCCACAAAGCGCGGTGGCTTTCAAAAACGGCAATCTCCGTCGGGGTCAGGGACCAGCGCGCGCGCCAGCCGCCGGGCTTGTAGTTTGCGTCTCGCAGGGTGGCAGGGTTTTTGACATCAAGCGCAGCAAACCTGGTTGCATTTTTCAGCCCCAGGTTCTTGAATTGACTTTCCATAAACGCGCGGCGTTCCGGTGCACGGTCAAGGTTTATATAAAAGATCGGCGGAGTTTCATCATGGTTCATGCAGCTTTCAGTAATTGCAATCAGCAAGCAGATCAATGTTATATCTGTGTTTGTGTCTGCTGGCACGTCGTCATTATGATGCCTTGCGCATATTTGTCAGAAAATATTTACCTTTATTCAAGGTAATGTGGGGATTCCCACAGATTGGCTGGCCACAAAGCTTAAAAAAATCGATAATACTGCTGGGGATATTGATGCATTGTCAAAACGGCTGGCCTTTATCCGCACGTGGACCTATGTTGCGCAACATAAGGACTGGGTTGCGGATACGGCCCATTGGCGGGGAGAAACCCTCGCGATTGAGAACAGATTGTCAGATGCCCTGCACGCGGCACTGACCCAACGCTTTGTCGATCGGCGCACCAGTGTTTTACTGCGCCGCTTGAAACTAAAGGAGGCCCTGGTGGCAGACGTAAACGAGAACGGCGAAGTTACCGTCGAGGGGCAATTTATCGGCAAACTGGAAGGCTTCCGCTTTCAGCTTGATCCATCCGCCAGCGCTGATGAGGCCAAAACCCTGCGCGCGACGGCGATTGCGGCCCTTGCACCTGCATTCAATTTGCGCTCTGACAAGTTTTATAACGCGCCTGACACAGAAATGGATATCACCGAACAAGGTGGCCTTATGTGGGGCGAATTTGCTGTGGGCAAGCTGGTGGCAGGGGATGATGCGCTTGTGCCAAAGCTGGAAGCATTTGTCGATGACGAGGCCGGCACTGATGTCGCCGAGAAAGTCCGTCGCCGTCTTTCCCATTTTGTTGAACGCCGGATTGCCGCGCAGTTCGCGCCGCTGCTGGCGCTGAAAAATGATGAAACCCTGACCGGGATGGCGCGCGGTGTTGCTTTTCGCATTGTGGAATCCATGGGCGTTCTGCCGCGCAGCGAGGTGTTTCAGGAAATCAAGGATCTGGATCAGGATCAACGTGGTTTGTTGCGTAAACACGGCGTACGTTTTGGTCAATTTACGATTTTTCAACAACTTATGCTGAAACCCGCGCCAACCCGCCTTAGGCTTGTTTTATGCTCTATTATCAAAGGTTTGGCCGAATTTCCCGAGGCCCCTCCACCGGGGCTGGTTACAGTCCCGGCCCTTAAGGATGCACCCAAGGGCTATTATGCCCACGCCGGATATCGGCTGGCAGGCGAGCGCGCGATCCGCATCGATATGCTGGAACGCCTCGCCGATATGATCCGCACGCAAGACACGCGCGCCGGTTTTGAAGGCAATGCCGACATGCTGTCAATCACCGGTCTGACACTGGAACAATTCGCCAATCTTATGCAAGGTCTTGGCTATAAAGGGACGCGCGGCGAGCGCCCTAAGGTTAAAGCTGCGCCTGCGTCGGATGACCCCGGGCCGGATGACCCCGAACCGGATGCCAAGACGCAAACGCCCGAAGTTGTTGCAGATGATGCGGCCCAAAAACCCGCGCCAGAGGTTTCAGAGGCTAAAGCTGAGGTGGTGCCAGAGGTTGAGGTGTTTTATACTTTTGTCTGGGTGCCACGGCGCAAACCCCAGCCGCAAAATGATGCGCGCAAGGGCAAACCCAAAGGTAAGCCGCGCGCCAAAGGCAAGCCAGGGCCATCACAAAAAACATTCGCGGCGCGCCCGCCAAAACCCGATAAACCGATTGATCCTGATAACCCGTTTGCTGCGCTGATGGCACTGAAAGGCAGTTGATTGACAAATGCGGCTCGATAAATGGCTCTGGCAGACGCGGTTTTTCAAGACCCGCAGCCTGGCCTCCAGGGTCATAACAGCGGGGCATATGCGGGTGAACGGGATCAAGGTCTCTAAGGCGGCGTTTAGCGTGAAAACAGGCGACAGGCTGACCTTTTTGCAAGCCCAGACACAGCGAATCATTGTAATAAACGGCCTCGGCACCCGGCGCGGACCTGCACCCGAGGCACAGATGCTTTATACGGATTTAACGCCGCCACCAGCCCCCAAACCCGCCGAAATTCAAAGAAAAGGCCGCCCAACCAAACGTGATCGCCGGGCAATTGATAAAATCAAACGATCTGGGCCTTGATCCTGACGCAATCGCGGCCTAAATAGCGCATATGAAGTGTGACAGGCTTCGCCCATATTATGCGAGAGTACCTGATGACCTATATCGTGAATGACGCCTGTATCGCCTGCAAATACACCGATTGTGTCGAAGTTTGCCCCGTGGATTGCTTCTATGAGGGTGAAAACATGTTGGTGATCCACCCTGACGAATGCATAGACTGCGGCGTCTGTGAACCCGAATGCCCCGTCGATGCCATCCGCCCTGATACCGAACCCGACGCCGAGAAATGGGTTGAGTTCAACCGCAAATATTCCGAAAAATGGCCCGTGATCATCACCCAGAAAGACCCGCCGGTTGATGCCGACAAGTACGACGGCGAAGAAGGCAAACTGGAGAAATATTTCAGCGAAAAACCCGGGACGGGCGATTAATAGGCTAAAAATCGGGCAGGCTTTAATATCTGTCATATTTGTGCTATAGCCCCCGTTAACGTGGGCGGCACCGAGGTCATATTTTGGGGGTCGGAAAACAAGGTGGATCCCCGTCACTTGAACAAGTTGCGCCTTTGACTGCATTCCTCGCAGCCAGATGGTTTTTGTCTAAATACAAAGGAATGAGACGTAAATGAGTAAGAAATCAAACGCACAGTTTCGCCCCAATGAACACGTGGTTTACCCCTCGCACGGGGTTGGCAAGGTTGTGTCGATCGAAACGCAGGAAATCGCAGGCGTCATGTTAGAGATGTTCGTGATCAATTTTGAAAAAGATAAAATGACCCTGCGTGTCCCTACCGATAAGGCTGAATCTGTCGGGATGCGCCCGCTTTCCAGCCCTGATATCGTTGACCATGCCATGCGCACCCTTAAGGGTCGGGCGCGGGTGAAACGGGCCATGTGGTCGCGCCGCGCGCAGGAATATGAGCAAAAGATCAACTCGGGCGATCTGATCATGATTGCCGAAGTTGTGCGCGATTTGCACCGCAACGATGAACAACGTGAGCAATCCTATTCCGAGCGCCAACTATATGAGGCCGCCCTTGAACGCCTAACCCGTGAGATTGGCGCGGTTTATGGCGGTGATGAGGATGGCGCGCGTACAAAGATCAACGATGTTCTGGATAGCCGCACGGTTGCCGCTGCATAAATGCATAAATATTGAAAATCACGCGGGTTTTGTGCGAATTTACGCTGAAATGGCAAGAATAGCCGCAAGACTTGCGATTTCAACGCATTGTTGCGCGGCCCCCAATACATCGCCGGTTTGACCACCCAGATTGCGCCGTGCCAGTATATAAACCGGGATTATACCCAGAAAACTCAGGGCAAAGATTAAACCCCCCCACAGCCCTGCGCATAATATTGAGATAAACAGCGCTATGAAAAGGGCGATTAACAGGGTTGAAATTGCAGGTTTTCCGGTGCTTGCTGACAACCCCTCGGGGCGTGCAGGGGGTATTATATGCATCAGCAAAACAACGGCGCTGCGTGAAATCGCGCCGATCAAGGCAAGAGCGGCGACCATCCCCCAACCCTCAAGTGCGGCAATCCCCGCCCCGCGCGCCAGCAGCGCCAGACATAACGCGATTGCCCCATAAGCGCCAATGCGGCTGTCTTTCATGATCTCAAGGCGCTGGGTTACGTTGCGCCCGCCCCCGACGCCATCGGCGAAATCGGCCAGCCCGTCCTCATGCATGCCGCCGCTGATCAGGGCCAAAACCGTCAGCACAAATGCAGCCACCATGCCGCCGGGCAACCCAAGCCACAAGCCAACAACCCCGATGCACCCCGCCATCATCCCGATTGCAGCGCCGACAATCGGATAGGCCCACGCCGCCCCCGCCCCGCGCGCACCACTGCGGGCATGATCAACCGGCACGGGCAGGCGGCTGAGCAGGCTGAACGCGGCCCAAATATCATGCGCCTGCATGTCCAAATTATTAAATCGCGGCGTCATGTCCTACCTTGTCGTTTTTGTCTCTACAGCGCATAGCAAATTGGTTATGCAAAGGTTACCAAACCACAGAGGGACATGATATGCCAGTGAAAGCGTTTTCCAATCTTGCCGAATTTGTCGCAATTATTGCCGATTTTCCGGCCTCCGATCAACAGGCGCAAAAAGCCGCAGCGGCGCGCAATGATGTGTTGACCAAACCGCCCGGCGCGCTTGGCCGGCTTGAGGATATCGCGATCTGGTACGCCGGTTGGCGTGGGCAGGTAGCCCCGGTATTAGAAAATCCGCAAGTGCTGGTTTTTGCCGGAAATCACGGGGTTGCGGCGCAAGGGGTCTCGGCATTTCCACCCGAAGTTACGGCCCAGATGGTCTTGAATTTCAAGGCAGGTGGCGCGGCAATTAACCAGCTTTCAAAGGCGTTCGGTGCAAAAATGTCTGTCCATGCCCTTGATCTTGATCGCCCAACGGCTGATTTCACGACCGCGCCGGCTATGTCTGAAACCGAGGTTATATCGGCCTTGATAACCGGCTGGGATGCGGTTGATCAAAACGCTGATCTGCTGGTTTGTGGCGAGATGGGGATCGGAAATACGACCTCTGCCGCCGCCATTGCCTGTGCATTATATGGCGGCGATGGCACTGATTGGGTCGGGCGTGGCACCGGGGTGGATGCGGCGGGCTTGGCCCTGAAAGCCGATGTGGTTAACCGCGGTGTCGCGCGCCACAAGGGCGATGCGCTTAACGTTTTGCGCTGTCTTGGCGGGCGTGAACTGGCGGCGATTGTCGGGGCGATTGCCCGGGCGCGCATGGCGCGGATTCCGGTAATTCTGGACGGTTTCATCTGCACAGCCGCTGCCGCAACGCTGGAAAAAACTCTGCCGGGCGCGCTTGATCATTGTCTGGCCGGGCATGTGTCAGCCGAGCAGGCCCACATTACGCTTTTGGAAAATCTTGGCAAAGAGCCGCTGCTAAACCTGGGCTTGCGTCTGGGCGAAGGCTCTGGCGGGGCGCTGGCCATTGGTATCCTGAAAGGGGCGCTGGCCTGCCATTCCGGCATGGCCACATTCGCCGAGGCTGGTGTGTCTGACGCTTAGTTTTAGATCGAAGCATCCATGCGCTTATACGCGCTATCATTGCCCCCTAACCACAGGAGGCGCTTATGCTAACATGTATCATCCGCTATGAAATCGACCCGTTTAAACGTGATGAATTCACGCAGTACGCTCGCAACTGGGGGCAGGCAATTCCGCAAAACGGCGTTGATCTGATCGGGTATTTTGCCCCCCATGAGGGCACAACCACCACAGCTTACGGGATTTACAATGTGCCCAGTCTGGCCTGTTATGAGGCGTATCGCACCCGTTTGGCGGCCTCTGATCTGGGCCGTGAAAACTATGATTTTGCCAAGCGTGAACAGTTCATTCGCCGCGAGGACCGGGCGTTTTATACGCTTGCCTCGGCCCCGCATGCCAAAAGGATAGCCCGATGATTGCCGTTATTTTTGAGTTAACACCAAAGCCCGAGGCCCGGGAACAATATTTTGAAATCGCCACTGATTTACGCCCGCTGCTCGATGATATCGACGGGTTCATCTCAATCGAGCGGTTCCAAAGCCTGTCAGAGCCGGACAAATTTCTGTCGCTGTCATTCTGGCGCGATGAAACGGCAGTGCGCGCATGGCGGACCTTGCAAAAACACCGTGCGGCCCAGAGGATTGGGCGCGCGGAGGTGTTTGAAAACTACCGTTTGCGGGTTGCTACTGTGCAGCGTGATTACGGGATGGAGGAGCGCGAGCAGACCCCTGAGGACAGTCGGGATGCTCACGAAGCCGGGTATTGACTCCTGTAATTTCCTAAGTATGTTAATTAACAAATGTAGGAATTAAAAATATGCCCCATTTGCCCGACACATTCGCCGCCCTTGGCAATGTCACGCGTTTTGCCATTGTTGAGCGGCTGCTTAACGAGGGTGAGCTGTCGGCGGGGGAATTGCAGGATATGGCCGATGTGTCCCCCCCGGCGATTTCACGGCACTTCAAAGTGCTGCGCAAGGCCGGGATCATCCGGCAACGGATTGATAAACAACACCGCATGTATTCAGTGCGCCCCGAGGCGGTTGAGGCGATCAACGCTTGGTCGCTCAGCTATCGTGATTTCTGGCAGGGCAGTTTTGCACGTCTGGCTGCGGCGCTGGAAAGGGATGCTTGATGAAAGAGCTTCGCATTGAACGCAATTTTCCAAGTGATCCGGTCAAGGTTTTTGCCTATGTCACCCAAATGGACAACCTGCTGAAATGGTGGGGGCCAGAGGGCACCAGCATTGGCGAGCATAATCTCGACTTGTCCAAAACCGGCGATTGGTTTTTTGTGCTGGTTGATCCAGCCGGCGGGCGCCACAGGGTTAGCGGCAAGGTTCTGGCGGTGGATGCGCCCCGTTCGGTTGAGTTTACGTTGATTGTCCACAGCCAAACCGGCCCGCCAAGTATTGACAGTGTTGTGCGCTTTGAGGTTTCCCCAGATGGGGCGGGTGGCGCAGATTTTGTGCTGATCCAAACCGGGTTGAGCAGCGAACAGATCGTTGAAGGCAGCACGCAGGGTTGGGTGTCAACCTTGCGCAGACTTGAAGAATTATTAACCTGAAACCAATGTTGAAAAGGAAGAAAACATGGCTCAATATATCATCGCTTATCGTGGCGGCGCTATGCCCAAAACTCCCGAAGAAGGGGCCGCAGGCATGGCCAAGTGGAAGGCCTGGGCCGTAGACTTGGGCGAAGCTATCGTAAATCCGGGCACACCGCTGGGCAAATCGATGATTGTTAGTGCGCAAGGTGTGTCCGATGACGCGGGTCCCGATGCTTTGATGGGCTATACAATCGTTGAGGCCGAAAACATGGATGCGGCGCTGGAAATGGCCAAAATTTGTCCGCATATCGATATGGAAGGTGCCACGCTGGAAGTCGCGCAATTGATGCAGATGGGCGGCAGTTAACGTCTGTGATGCAAGGTGTGGTGGTGTGCATTCTTTAAGGTGAAATCACTTAAAGAATGCACATCATATGCTCAAGCTGTAGCGGCGTTTTTTGCTTCAGCGGCTGGTGTTGCCTCCAACAATTCCACAGCGTTTTTCGTGTGACGTTCCAGTAGGGACGCCAGTTTTTTGCGTGTGGCTATCGGGCGTGCGGGGTGTGCGTTTACCGGGATCAGGCCGGTGCTGTTGTCTTTCAGCCATTCCATCTCATTAACGCCATCGCCCAGAATTTTCAGAGCTTCCTTACCCAAAAACAGGCTTTCGACAAGCGCGCCATCAGCCTCAAACACTTCGTGTTTATCAAAAGCGATGTGGAAATAGGTTATGTTGGCAACATCATCAGCGATCGCAATCCCGTCAAAATCACATAGTTTTTTAGCGGCTACCAGCACCTCGACGCTGTCATACATGCGTTCGCATATTTTGGAGCGCAGCAAAATACGGTGTTGCGGGGATACCAGCATATCGCGCGCCGGTGTCGTTGCATTCAGCGCCCCGGCTTTGATGCGAACGGGGTATTTACTTGGCGAGGCATATAATCCCCGCTCATCAACCACAGCATGGCCAATCCAGCGCACAGGCTGATACCCGTGATCAAGTGTCCAGACCAGATCATCCACCTGCAAAGCATCGGCGCGCAAATCGCCGTCCTTGCACCGCACCATACTGCCCCCCGAAATGCAGACCACCGCGTCATCATTTGTGATCGGCCCTGTGCTGGTATTACCAAAAACATCCTGCTTGTAGGAATTTCCAAGCCCAGTTGCTACCCAATCAAGCACAGCATCAGAGGTGGCCCCATTTGCGGCGCCCTCTGTGGCGGTAATCGTGAAATTATTGGTCCCGAAAAAGTCAATGACCGTAGTGGTATTGACATTTGTTAAGGCAATCGCGGAACCTTCATCGTCATCACTTGTATTATTGTCTTTGATGCCGACAGGGATGGTATAAATTGTCCAGTTTGGGTGATCAGGGTCTGGAACGCCGGTTAATGTGGAAAGATTAACCTCACCGCCAGAAATTCCGGCACCCATGTGCAATGTACCATCATGCCTGTAAACGCTGACCACATAATCCCCGGGGTTATCGGTGTTGCGCAGGGCGATTTCGACGTATTCACCGTGGCTTGCAACGCCGGTACCAACGTAGTGTACTTCGGAAATAAAGGCCATTTTATGTGCTTTCTATCGTGTTGTTCCAGGGGCGTATAATAGTAAAACCTTGCAAAAGTGTATACACTTAATGTTTCAAAATACTGCGCCCTGCATAGATCGCCGTTTCGCCCAGTTCTTCCTCAATCCGGATAAGCTGGTTGTATTTCGCCAATCGGTCCGAGCGTGACAGGGAGCCGGTTTTTATCTGCCCGCAGTTGGTGGCCACGGCCAGATCAGCGATGGTGGCATCCTCGGTTTCGCCCGAACGATGCGACATTACGGCCGTCATGCCGGCGCGGTGGGCCATATCAACAGCGTTTAAAGTCTCGGTCAGGGTGCCGATCTGGTTGACCTTGATCAGAATGGAATTGGCCGAGCCCTCATCAATCCCGCGCGCCAGCCGTTCAGTATTGGTGACAAACAAATCATCCCCCACCAGTTGGCAGCGGCCCCCGATCAGATCGGTCAAGGCCTTCCAGCCTTCCCAGTCGTCCTCATCCATACCGTCCTCAATCGAGATGATCGGATAGGCATCGACCAGCGCCGCCAGATAGGTGGCATTTTCAGCCGAGGTCAGTTTTTTGCCCTCGCCCTTCATGTCGTAAACCCCGTCCTTATAATACTCCGAGGCCGCACAATCGAGCGCCAGATATACGTCAACGCCGGGCTTATACCCCGCCTTTTCAATCGAGCGCATGATGAAATCAAGCGCATCTGTGGTGCTGGAAAGCGCTGGCGCAAAGCCGCCCTCATCGCCAATGGCAGTGCTGAAACCGGCGGCGGACAGCTCGGCCTTTAACGTGTGAAAAATCTCGGCCCCGATGCGCACGGCCTCTGACAAGCTGTCAGCACCCACGGGCATCACCATGAATTCCTGAATGTCGATAGGGTTGTCGGCGTGTTCACCGCCGTTAATGATATTCATCATCGGCACGGGCAGGATGCGCGCAGACGTGCCGCCGATATAACGATAAAGCGGCATCCCCAGATGTTCAGCCGCCGCCTTGGCCACGGCCAGCGAGACGCCCAGAATGGCATTTGCCCCCAGCCGCGCCTTGTTGGGTGTGCCATCGAGATCAATCAGGAACTGGTCAATACCCACCTGATCGAGCGCATCATGCCCCAGCAATTCATCGGCAATCTCGCCGTTCACGGCCTCAACCGCGTTCAAAACACCCTTACCGCCATAGCGTTTCGCATCCCCGTCGCGCAGCTCCATGGCCTCATAAGCGCCCGTAGAGGCCCCCGAGGGCACGCCCGCCCGCCCCATAGCACCATCTTCCAGCAGCACATCCACCTCCACCGTCGGATTGCCCCGGCTATCCAGAATTTCGCGCGCGGTGATGTCAATAATGGTGCTCATGAGGATGTCCTTTGGTTTTGGATTTTAACAGTTATCTACACCTTGGCCAGACGGCATGAAAGGGCTATTGTGCCATATTATATACCGGAGGAAATAAAATGCATTCAGGATCATGCCTGTGCGGCGCGGTTAGTTTTGAGGTCACGGGCGAATTACCAGTCCCTGATGCCTGCCACTGCACCATCTGCCGCAAACATTCAGGGCATTACTATGCCGGCACGGACGTCAAGAAAGACGCGCTGAAAATCACGGGGGGCGAGCATGTGACATGGTTTCAGTCCTCACCAAAAGTGCGGCGCGGGTTCTGTGCCACCTGCGGATCATCGCTGTTCTTTGACCCACCCCACCACGACTGGATCGGTATCGCCATGGGCGCGTTTGATCAACCGACAGGCACCAAACTGGCGATCCATATTTTTGTGGCTGATAAGGGCGATTACTATGAGATTTGCGATGGGTTACCGCAGAATTTGCAGTGATTTCGCGCATCAAACATATTCATAGGACAACATGGCTAATTCTCGTCCTTCAGTTTTCTAACAACCGATACGGATGGGGCGTTAATACCGGAGTTTAATTGTTGTGGTGGGCATTTGTATTTCATTCCTAACCTCTGAAATCCATTATCACTATCTCTATAATACAAAAACCGTTCCTTATGTTTTGCTTGGTATTTATTTGCCAACCGTGCGTTTTGTTTATTTAATTGATACTTACCCCAACCCGCACGAGGAAGCCAATCAAGGCGCAGAATAATATTAGGTGACAAAGGAAAGGGTACTACGGCCTGAGGGTGGGTAAGCCCAAAACCATAGGCCTGATTTGTGAGAGTTGGCCCGCCGTTTATCCAATTAAAACAATTGTCACTGGTCAACAATTGTTGTTTTTCGCTAATTTTGTAAGTCCAGGTCATCTTTGAAATATATTCGGCCATTCGTTCACTTTGTGTAAAGCCCAACAGACCGATGCGCCGATCAACAGTCATTGTGTAGTTTTTTTTGTTTAGAAAAGTTTCATATATACGTTTCTCATTATCGCTTAACTCTCCCCTATCTTCCTTGCGTTTATTTTCGGCATTAAACGCGTGGAATCCCACCGAGTCGGCCATTTCGCCTTGAAACTGTGCAAACTGACGTAATTGTGCTGGGCTACGTGCGAACATCGTAGCTAGGAAAATTGAAAAGTTGATTTTGGGCTCGGTAGCTATTGGCCTGCAAGCTAGAAGGTCTGGTAAAATGCCCGCAGCTAAGCTTTCGATTTCAGCAAGAGTATCTTCTACCAACTCGATTCGGTTACCGTCCTCATCCAATGGAGTATATATGTTGGTTTCATAAGCAGTATTCTCGGGTGTCGTTTGTCGCCCGGTAACTTGTTGTGAATCATGGGTCCACAATTGGCCATGATCATCGGTAAAGTTTTCCAGATAGAACCGAGGAACGAAGTGTTGTTTTTTTGTTCTAGTATTCATGCTGTTTCTATAAGCAAAATTCCAATTTTGGACCAGTAATTTTTGCCGGAGTACGCGCTAGCGATCCAGATTACCTTTATGGTCTCACAAAGCGTCTGTCGGTAATCCGCGCTTTTACCTGCGAGCCCGGGCTTCGCGGTAAATCGTGAACAGGCCAGAGGCGATGATTACAGTCGCGCCGATTAGCGTCCATGTGTCCAGCACCTCGTCAAAGACCAGCACGCCGAGGGCCATGGCGAATATCAGGCGCACGTAGCGAAACGGGGTGACCACGGCGACTTCGCCGATCCGCATTGCGGCAACGATCGCGTAATAGCCCAGCGGCCCAACGATCAGGGCGGCGCTTAGCAGCAGGGTTTGGGGGGTGTCGGGGATGATCGGGTCGCCTTCAAACAGCATCAAGGCCAGTCCGGCGGGGACAACGGCGCCAAAGCCATAGGCCGACAGCACCGTGTTTGATACATGTCCCGGCATGGCGCGGGTTGCCAGATCGCGGATCGACAGGCCGATAACGCCTTGCACGGCAAATAATGAGGCCGGGCGGAACCCCTCAAGCCCCGGGCGCAGCACGATCAGCACGCCAATAAAACCGACACCAATCGCCAGCCAGCGCCGCCAGCCAACGGCTTGTCGCAGGAATAATGCCGCCCCCATGGCGACCATCAGCGGGGTGGCCTGCAATATTGCCGAGGCGCTCGACAAAGGTGTCAGCACTACCGCCAGAATATAGCCAAGCGTGCCGAACATTTCGCCAAAATTGCGCAGGATAAAGACGGGTAGCAGGAAATCCCGGCTGAATATCCCTGTGCCGGCGCGGCGTGCAATAGCGGCAAAAATCAGGAATCCGCCCAGCCCGATAAGCACCAAAATCTGCCCGGTGCCCATGCCGTTCGACAGCTGCTTGATGAACATATCCTCAAGCGCAAAAGCCGCCATCGCGCCCAGCATCAACAAAATACCCACCAGATTTTCGGATTTTTTCATATCCCCTCCACGCAACCCGGCGAGGCCGGCATTCATGCGTGCTTGCAGGCAAACTGCTGAGTTGTCAAACCGTTAATGGCCAGGGATAAGTCAGGAGGCAAACTGCATTTCAACCTTATGATCATGCACCGGCAAAGTTATGTCAAAAACAAAGGTCGAACCAACACCCAGTTCAGAGGCGACTCTGATTTGGCCGTGCATTTTTTCAATCAGGGCGGCTGTTATCGCCAGCCCCAGTCCGGTGCCCTGATAGGATCGGTCAGCGCCCGATTCAACCTGTTCAAATTTATTGAAAATGCGTTCCAGATTGTCAGGCGCAATCCCAATGCCAGTATCCATGATGGTAAAGGTCAGTTGCGCCAAATCATCCCGAATCTTGCCCGTGACGCTCACAGATATATTGCCCTTCAACGTGTATTTTATAGCGTTCCCGACAAGGTTGGTAATGACCTGAGATATGCGATTTCTGTCGCCCATAAACATATCTGGCAAGTTATTTTGAACTGATAATTCAACATTAAATTGTTTGTTGTTTGAGAGCGGCGACAGTAAAAACAGCACATCTTCCAGCGTGCTTACAAGGGTAAAAGGGGATGATTTAAGTGTCATTTTGCCGAATTCTATCCTGGAAAAATCCAGAATATCATCAAATACTTCCATCAGCGCTTGCGAGGATTTTGCGATTGTTTCGACGTATAGGCGCTGATCCTCTGTTAAATCCGTTAACAGTAACAAGCCGGCCATGCCTTTGACGCCGTTCATTGGGGTGCGTATTTCATGGCTCATATTTGCCAAAAAGTCTGTTTTAGCCAGATTGGCAGCATCTGCTTCGCTGTGGGCCTGGGTCAGCTCGGCCTCACGCTGGTCCCTTTCACGCAATATGCCATCCAGTTCAGCAATGTTCTTTTCCAATGCCATGAATTCGCAGGAATTTGTTTGCTGGATATTGGGATTTCCGTGCCATTCGCGCTTTTGTACCAATCGCAGTTGTTCATGGATGTACGTCAGCGGTCGCAACACCAGCCGCGAGATAACCAGTAAGAACAGCAGTGACATTACGAACATCACGCTAAGTGTGTAGATGCGCGTCTGCAATACTGAACGTTCAATTTGGATTTGCCCGGCTTCATCCGACCAGTGAACAACTATTTTTCCCAAATCCGTATGATCATGTTTGATATCTTCAACAAACATGTGGTCTACATGCGTGTCATGGTCCGCCCCAAGGGGATATTGCACAACGATATTGCCGGATGTATCCCGGATTGAGATTTGTTCCAGACTCGGCGTGCGTTCAACCGCTTCGCGCAATGCGGATTGCAGGATGGGGATATCATTGAGTGTCAGCGCCTCCAACGTCAGGCCGTTTATCAGGGAAATGATGCGCAATGAGCGTTTTTCCAGATCTTTTCCCAGCCGGTCTTCTTCGATATCACGAACCACTTCGCCCGAAATAATACCAACAAACGTGACCAATAGCCATCGCCAGAAAAATCTGTTTTGAAAGCCGCGTAAGTTTTGGAAAAATAAATTTCATACGTATATCGTTATTATGCAGCCCCGCAGAATATGGATTTGCAAGGTTGCGGCGAAAGGGAATATTTATGCAGTCTTTTTGTTATTTTATTTAATAAAGGGAAATACTTTATGATTTCTTATGAAAGAGAATAAAGTGCTTAAACATTTATGTAACCGCGATACGCAAGCCCGTTTGGGGGCATATCCAGCCCGTATTAACCTTTATCCTTAAGGGGAACCCCGTAAAGTTCCATCTTGTGGCCGCGCAGCGCATAGCCCAGTTTGGCGGCGATCTTTTCTTGCAGGGCCTCAATCTCGGGGTCGACAAATTCGATAACCGCGCCGGTATTGATATCAATCAGATGGTCATGATGGTCGCGTTCCGCATCCTCGTACCGCGCCCGCCCGTCGCCAAATTCGAGGCGCTCCAGTATCCCGGTTTCCTCAAACAGTTTAACGGTGCGATAGAGGGTCGCGAGGCTGATTTTGGGGTCCACAGCACTGGCGCGGGCGTATAATTCCTCAACATCGGGGTGGTCCGCGCTGTCTTGCAGCACCCGCGCAATCACGCGCCGCTGCTCGGTCATGCGCAGGCCAGCGGATGCGCAACGTTTGATGATGGATGGGATTTGCATGTATCGTCTCTCCGCTCTCGCAGATTATATAACATTTTTTCGGTAGAGGAAATGGGGTTATATCATGAACCCCCAGCATTTACGCCAGTTTATAAAGGATCGGAATAGGGGCGGTTTTATTGGCGTTGAAATTGGCCGTTACGTAGGATTTAAAACTTGGCTTAAACAATATTGAGGGCAGGATATGCCATAGACTATCCCAGCGGCAGTGATTTATGACCGTGTAAATACTATCCGTTTCGGGGGCCATCAGGCAGGAATTATCCAGCCCGGTCTGCTTAACAAACCAGCCTGCGGTATATTCCCAGATACCCAGATTTTGTGCCAGATCATCGGCGTAGAAAAAGTTGAACAGGAAAATGCCCTGGCGCGTGTGATCTACCGGGCCGATCTGGCGCGGATTACTGGCCTGCAATTCCAGTGTGTTGAGCGCCAGTGGTTTCAGGTCTGCCAGCAAAGTTTGCCACGCGGTACTGGATTGCAAAGTCTGCGCGGCGGCGGTTGTTTCCAGTTCCAGCAACATCACCAGATCATAGCGTGCAATCGGGATTTCCAGGCGTTGTTTAAGATATTCACCACGGCCCGGCGGGGCCAGCACCGCCTTGAATATGGAGAGATCAACAAGCCCCGCGAGGTCAGTGGAAAAGGCTTTAAGCGCTTGAATAGCTTGTTTTTTCGCGCGGCTTTCCCAAAAGGCAAACAGGGGTGGACGGTGATCGATTTCCAATGCCAAAATGACAAATGTATGTCCGGTTGGCGCCACAAGACGCACTTTTGGAAATTGGTTTTCAGCACCGCTGACCTTGAGATCAGGCTTGGTATTTGTTAAATCATCCATTATAGACCCCGCATAGACTCTGCCATGTGTATAATGCAACATGTGCTATATACACTTAAGTGTCAATAAGGTACGCGATGCTCGACTTTGAAAGTAAAATACAACATTGGATCAACAGGTTGTCCTTTCGTCTAAGGGCAGAGGCACAGCAAAATCTGCGGCAATCAGGCTTTGATTTATCGGCTGAAGAATGGGCGCTGATGATGGTGCTGTGGAAGAAGGGACCAACCCCGATGGCGCAATTAGCCGAGATTACACTGCGCGATCGCACCACTGTCACCCGTCTGGTTGACCGGCTGATTGTTAAAAAGCTTGTGCAGCGCGGTTCGGTTAAACCTGATCGGCGCAAGGTCATTATTTCGGTGACGGCCAAAGGAGATAATATAAAACCTGCGGTAATGGCCGCGATGTTACCCCTGATCAAGAAATCCAATGCCGGGATTTCTGAGCCTGAGTTGGCGCAGGCCATGGATGTGCTGATGCGTATGGCTAAAAATCTGGATGCCTGATTAAAGCAGCTCCTGCTCGCGATCCTGCCGGATGCCGCCTTTCAGCCCGCCAGACGTGTAGGTCAGTGACAGCCAGCTGCCTGACAACGCCTGATGATGGTTTTATGTGTCATACCCTGCTTGCCTTGAAGTTCAGGGATGTTTTGCAGGATTGGCGGGGAGGGGGAAGGTTAAATACCTAAAATAGCATGCGAATGTTATTGTGCTTAAGCCAATGCCATCCGCGCAGCCCACTAATGCTTAACGCACTGGCAAACACAGGGACAATCCAGCCGATGATTATGGCAACGGTTTCCAGTTGAAAACCTGAGGTGTAAAGATAAAAATATACATCGTTGCCCATGTTATAAATGGTAAATAAAAGGAACAGCGCTGATAGATAAGGTAGGGATGCATAGCGCGCTGATCGAATGCGAAATGCGAAAATAATTAATATTATCGAGATAAGCATGCTTGCAATAGCAGTGGGTTTGGTCGATGTTGCGCCTAAAATATTAATACATGCAAAAACACCGGCATTAATACCTAATATCAGCACAGGTAAACCGGCCATTCGCGCAGAAGTTTCAGCACTTTCTTTATCAAAAACTGAAATCCAGTATCCAAAAATATTTTTAAAGTTTTGCATGATTTCGCTATAATTATTGTTTACAACAACTCCTGCTCGCGATCCAATCGCCGGGCTAGTGGTGCGATTGTCAGGCCCTGGATGATGATCGAAAACAGTACCACAATATAGGTTGTGGTCAGGATTACCGGTTTCCACTCGCTGTCGGGCAAGCTTAGGGCCAGTGCCACCGAGATGCCGCCTTTCAGGCCGCCCCATGTCATGATCGGTACCACGTCGCGCCCGAATTTGCGCCAGCGTGACAACAGCAGCACCGGCACGGCCACTGCCGCCAGACGTGCGATCAGGGATAGTGCGATACCGCCGATCCCTGTCCAAATGGCGCTGGTGTTAAAGGCCACGGCGAATACCTCGACCCCGATCAGCAGGAACAGCACCGCGTTCAGGATTTCGTCGATCAGCTCCCAGAAGGCGTTGACGTATTTGCGGGTTTGCTCGGACATGCCGTGCTTGGTGCCGACCTCGCCGATGAACAGCCCTGCGACCACGGCCATGATCGGGCCGGAGACATGGATATAGACCGCCAGCTCATAGCCGCCAAATGCAAGGCCAAGCGACAGCAGAACCTCCAGCGGGTAATCATCGATCCGGCGCATCACGCGAAATGTCAGCCAGCCAAGGAATGCGCCAAGGGCAGCACCCCCCAACGCCTCTTGGCCAAACAGGCGCACAGCCCCCATCACGCCGCTGGCATGGGCGTCGCCGTGGGGCCAGGCCAGGCCAACCAGCAACAAAAACACCACGTATCCAACGCCGTCGTTAAACAGGCTTTCCCCGGCGATCTGGGTCTCCAGCGATTTGCGTAAATTCGCCTCGCGCAGAACCCCCAGCACAGCGACGGGATCGGTGGGGGAAATCAGTGCCCCGAACACCAGCGCCACCAGCAGCGGCGCGCCCACCAGCCACATGAACCCCAAACCCGCCACAGCCGTCGAGATGGCTATTCCCAAGGTCGCCATCAAGGCTACAGTCCAGGCTTGATCCCGCAGATCCTCAATCTTGACATGCAAGGCACCGGCAAACAGCAACAGCCCCAGCATGCCCTCAAGCAGGGCGCCGGAAAACTCGATCTCATTGACCACAACGCGGATATCGTCGGCAATCCCGATGGCAGGAAAAACAGCGTCAATCCCCATCACAGCCAAGGAGGCCAGCAACGCCACCACCAGTATTCCGATGGAGGAAGGCAGGCGTAAAAACAGATAGTTAATAGCCCCAAAAGCCCCGGCCAGCACGATTAACAATGATGTGATCTGCAAAAATGTCATAACGTCCCCTTTTGGGATGGTGATAGCACAGGGCGTGGAAAAGGGAAGGGTCTGCGGGATAGGATATGATGCGATAGCCTGCGCCGTATGACAGTGCCGGTGCGGGCGTATTTTATGTCATCCACCACAATATATCGCAAATCTATATGCAAATCTGCATTTCACACCTTCAAGGATAGCTCTCAAAGGTAGGGGGGTTACTCACTCGCAGGCGGTGCCGTTGGGGCGTCGCTGTCAGCGGGTGGGGTGAGCGGGGCGTCGCCAAGGTCCGGGATCAGCAATTCGCCATCGATGCTTTCAACGCCAAGACGGTCGAGCACCGAATTCTGGCCGGCTTTGTTGGCCGCAATCACGGTTAGCGACAGGCTGGTAATCAGAAATCCTATGGCCAGTATCCATGTCAGTTTGGTCAGCGCATTGGCGGCACTGCGCCCGGAAACGGCACCGCCACCACCGCCGCCCATGCCAAGACCACCGCCCTCTGAGCGTTGCAGCAGCACTGTGGCAATCAGGCACAGCGCTAAAATCAGGTGGATAGACAGGACAATATTTTCCATAAGGCGGGTCTCTTTTCTAATATTTTCAGCCGCCGTTTTCAGGGCGTCGGCACCTTCTAGCGAAGAAGCCAGGGGATGTCGATTGAAAAACTATGCACGAACTGAAACTATACAAGAGAGCGAGGGATAATATATGTTGCCACAAATTGGTTCAGTTGAAAATTTATGCAAATTATGCAAAATAACACGGCTTTTGGAACAATACATAAGGAAACATATATATGCAAAAATTTATCTCAGTTACGGGCGTTTTGGTCCTCGCAGCACTTGGCTTAAGCGCCTGTGAGGACGCTGGCGACACTGCTGGCAGCATGAGCGATTATGATATTTCACAAGACGTATACACCCGGGCCTACGATTCAGGATTTAACCGTGCCGCCGACAGGTTGGGCTGGCCAACCGAGGTACAGTTTGCCTGGTCTCGTCTGGGGGCAGGGTTGACTTGCGGGGCGGGAATTGATCGCAAACATGCGGTTGCAGCACTTGCCCTGAAATTCCCTGATATATCATCGGTCACGCATGACCTTAACGGTTTGGGTTTCCATACTGTTCAATCGCGCAAAGTTGACGGTTTCTGTACGCCTGCACGCATGCAGGCACTGGAATCCGTTGTTGCGCAGTATCAATAGCAGTATCAGTAATAGAAATTTGGCGTGCCACTATTGCTACCCGGTCCCCGTTTATTCTGCGGGCAGGGACGGGGTTGGGCTTTGCTCCCAGTTGATTTCAAGGGGCTCGGATTTATGGGCGGCGCGGGCCAGACGGCGGTCGCGGCGTTCGGGGTGGTCTTTGCCGAGGAACATATACGCCAGCATACCGCGGATCGAATAGCCGCTTTTGCCAAACCAGATCGGCAGGGATAATAGCGACGGGGTGACGATCAGCGTCAGCATGGTCGCAAACCCCAGCCCGAACACCACCGCCGTTGCCAGTTGTTTCCACCAGAGCGCCGTGGGGGTGTCGATGGTATAGCCGCCATTAATAAAGTCGAGCGACAGCCCGAACATCATCGGGGCAAGGCCCGCCATTGTGGTGATGGTGGTCAGCAGCACGGGGCGAATACGGGCTTCGGCGGTGCGGGTGATAGCCTCAAGGCGGGGCATATATTTGGAATATTCCTGATAGGTGTCGATCAAGACAATGTTGTTGTTCACCACAATCCCTGCCAGTGCCACAATCCCGGTGCCGGTCATGATAACCGAGAACGCCTGCCCCATCACCAGCATCCCTACCAGAACCCCGGCGGTGGATAAAATAACGGCGACCAGCACTAAAACGGCATAGTAAAGCGAATTGAATTGCGCCAGCAGAATGACAAACATCAAGGCCATCGCGGCCACACCGGCGCCCGCCAGAAAGGCCAGAGATTCCGCCTGATCTTCGGCGTCACCGGCAAATTCCCAGTTTACGGATGCGGGGAATGGCTCTGCGGTTTCCAGCCAAGCTGTAATCACCTCGATCCGCTCTGTTGGCGTGATCTGGACCTCGGTTTCTATGCCGTCCTCGGCGGTCCTCATATAGGATAACCCGCTCTCGACGCCGGATTTTATGTCAAAATACCGCTTGCCATCGATGCGGTTGATCTGGGCAACCCTTGGCACGGCCTCACGGGTGACAAAATTCGACAGCGGGATCAGACCTTGAGGGGTGCGCACCCGCAGCGTATCGATAGTGGACAACATCCGGTCGCCCTCGGGGAAACGCACGCGGATGCTGACTTCTTCGTCGGAACTGTCCGTGCGCATGGTGCCAAGCTGCAAACCGCGGGTCACAAGCTGGATCATGCCGCCAATGTTGGTCACATCGGTACCATAGCGCCCGGCTTGCTGGACATCGACGTTGATCTGCCAGTCGATGCCGGGCAGGGGCAGGGTATCATCCTGGCCTGTCAGCCCCTCCATCGTATCAAACTTGGCGCGTGCGATGCGGGTGGCGGCCAGTAATTCCTGCCAGTTGTTTCCCGTCAGGCGCAGCTTTACCGGCTTGGCCGAGGCCGGGCCTTTGGCTTGCTCAAAAATCTCAACTTTGATACCGGGCAAGGCCTCCAGCTTTTCGTTGACACGGGCCAAAATGTAATTGCCGTCGCCTTTTTCACCCCACGGATTGCGTTCTGCCCAGGGTAATAGTTCGATCTGCACCTGTCCGACCGTATCGGCAGGTGAGCCAGCACCACCGTCATTCTGGCTTAGGCTGCCACCGCCGCCAAAGGCAAAAATCGATTGTACACCGGGCACGTTTTTGATGGCGTTTTCGACCTCGCGCACCATGCGGTCTTTTTCTATCAGCGAAAGATTTCCGCGCGCACGCACGAAGGCCACGGCGCGTTCCGGTTCGACCTCAACAAAAAATTCGGTGCCTTTGTTATTGGCCTGAAAGGTTACAAAAATCCCGAAAACCAGCGCTGCCGTCAAGCCAAGCGCTACCAGCGGCATCACCGGATTACCGGCGATAAAATGGATGAAATGCCCAAAGGGCGTGCGTTTATACCCGGCGGATTTTACCGGCTGAATCGTGTTGTTTTTAAAAGCGCTGATTGTGACGGAAATGGCGGTCATGGCGATGATGGTAATCAGGGCGCCGATCAGGATGCTGCCTTGCAACCCGATATAAATACCCGCAGCAGCCATCGCCGTTACGCCCAGCAAAAGCAAGAGGCGCAGCGACCAGTGCAAACGTGCATACAGTGCTGCGGCCCAGTGATCAAGCCTGCGCGATATACGCCCCGCAATACCACCGACAACCGGCAAAAAGATCAACGCCACCACCAGTGAGGCCGATAGCACAAAGATCAGCGTGATCGGCAGATTGCGCATGAATTGCCCGGGAATACCCGGCCAGAACAGCATCGGTAAAAATGCGCAAAGCGTGGTGGCGGTTGAGGAAATGATTGGCCAGAACATCCGTTTGGCGGCAAACTCGTAAGCCTTCATCGGGCCGGTGCCAGCCTTGATGGTTTTATCCGCCAGCTCGACCACCACAATCGCGCCGTCTACCAGCATGCCCACGGCCAAAATCAGACCAAACATCACGATGTTGGAAATCGAGATATCAAACAGGGACAGCATCGCGAATGTCAGCATGAACGACGTCGGGATAGCAAAGCCCACCAGCAACGCCGATCTGATCCCCAATGAGGCCAGCACCACGATCATCACCAGCGCAATCGCGGTCATCACCGAGGCTTCCAGCTGGCTGACCATGCTTTTCACATCTTTGGAATTATCCATCGAGATATTGACATCAACCGCCTGGCTAAGGTTTTCGGACCAACTGGCAGTATGTGCATCAACGGCTGTGCGCACATCCGCCACCGTGCTGATCAGATTTGCGCCTTTGCGCAACACGATCTGCAAGGCAACGGTGGTATCGGAATTATAGCGCGCCGTTCCCCGGCGGTCTTCAAATGTCAGGCGAATATCGGCCAGCTGCCCCAGCGTGATCACACTATCGCCGTTACGTTTCACCGGCAGGCCATAAACATCCTGCGGATCATCAAAAGCCGAGGGGATTTTGATGGCGTAGGAGCCGGAACCAACCTCGACCGCACCCGCAGGGATCAGGCGGTTATTGTTTTGCACGACCGACAGCAATTCCCCGGCGGTGACGTTGTATGCCTCCATCTTCAAGGGGTCGATCAGCACCTCAAGCATTTGATCGCGTTGCCCAGAGATACCCGCCTCAAGCACGCCGTTCAGGCCTTCAAGGTCGGCTTGCAGGTCCTTGGCAACCCGCAGCATCGTGCGTTCAGGAATGGTGCCTGACAGGGATATCACCAGCACCGGGAATTCCGACAGGTTGATCTCATTAATCGAATATTGTCCGGCATCTTCGGGCAATGAAGAGGCAATCGTTGACATCTTGTCACGCACATCGGCCAGAACCTCGCCGCGGTTCCAGTCCAGCTCAAATTCCAGCGCGATGCCGGCATAACCTTCGGAGGCGCTGGCCGACATGCGTTTGAGACCCGTGATTTCCCCCAGCGCAGTTTCCAGTGGGCGCACCAGCATTTTCTCGGAATCCTCGGCCGAGATACCGGCATAAGGCACCGAGACAAAAATAACCGGAATAGAGATATCCGGCTCGCCCTCTTTGGGCAGGGTGGCATAGGCGTAAACCCCGGCGATAATCGATATTATCACCAGTGCCAAAATCATCCGGGCGCTTTTGGTGGCCCAGCTTACCAGACCGATCATTCGTCTGGCCCTTGCATGGTTACGGTTATCAAGCTGCCGTCGATCACATATTCCTGGCCGACAACGATCACATCAACCGCCTCCGGCAGGCCTTGCAACCAAATGCCTTCGGGCGTGTCGCGCAAAACCTCTACGGGCATAAAGCGGGCAAGATTTCCCTCGGCGGCACGCACGCCAAGACGCCCTTCATTATTAAGGGTCAGCACATGCTGGGGCAGAAGATGCCCTTTGTCGCCAGCAATGGCGATGAAAATGTCGGCAGTTTCCCCGTCGCGGATCGAGGTATCGGCATTTGGCACGGTAATTTCCACCTGAAACGTGCGCGAAACCGGGTCGGAGGCGCGCGACAAAAACGTGACCTTGCCAACCACTTCGCGCCCTGAAACCAGCCGTCCACCGGCCATAGAGCCAAGTTCAATGCGGTTGATATCCTGTTCCGTGGCAAAGCCGACCAGCTTGATCGTATCAAGGGCAATCACCGTCGCGCACAGCCCGCCCTGTTGCATCAAAGACCCGATCTCAGCCGTGTCCGTTTCTAAAAACCCCGCGAAAGGCGCGTGAATTTTCAGATTGGCAACATTGCGTTCAATGCGCGAAATTCCAGCCTTGGCCGATTCCAACGCTGCACGAGCTGTAATCACCGCCGTTTCAGGGCCAAATCCGCGCTCTGCCAGATCAGCCGCGTTGCTGGCGTTAACCTCGGCGTCTTTCAGGCGCGCCTTTGCCTCGGCCAGTTGGGCCGCGATCGTGCCGGCATCGAGCGCGCATAAAAGTTGCCCTTTTTCCACATGCGCGCCTTTGCGCAATGGTTCCGAGACCACCAGCCCTGACGCCTCGGCGCGCACATCAACGCGGCGCGCAGCCTGGGTTCGACCACGCAGCAGAATGCCGTTCTGGATGGTTTGCGCCTCGGAGTGCAGTGCCACAACCGACACCCCTTCGATATCCGCAGATTCCTCGGGGGTTTCATCACTTACAGGTGCCTCATCACTCGTATCTTTTGAAAAAGCCAAAAGCGTGTCGCGTTCAAGGACAAAAAAGTACAAGGCAACTACAACGATTATTGAAGTGATAATAGGGAATATCCGCACGTGTTCTCTCCAAAACCAAAAGCGTATCGCAGCATGAAAGCGTATTGCACGAATAAGTAAGGGCGCTGGGCGCTAAGCACAAGGCGGCGGGCGGTATTAAGTTGATAAACTTGGCGCAATACCGCAGGTGGCGAGCCAAATAGGTGCGGCTTTACTTTTTTTCACAGTTTTTCATGGGTTGAAAGCAGGTGTAAAATATTCACTAGTCACCAAATAACGATTTTATATCAGTGCATTACTGTGTTTTTACTAAACTATTAAACTAGGTTAATGGTTTAATGGAATTGCAAGCTTTTGCATTTGATATTTTTGCGCTTGATAATCAACTAACGCATCCTCAAGGGCAACCTTCGAATTTTACCGACAAATTGCAGGGCTTTTGGTTTGCCTTCTACCTGTCGGCGAAACAGGGCACCAACCAACAGCGGTCCACATATAGTTTTGCGCAAAAAATGGCCGTAACGCCTATTGCCCCTTGGCTTGCCCGGGTGTTGGCGCTAGGGTCCGCGCAACAAAAACCGGAGAAGTGCATTGAGCGAAACCGATTCCTTTATCGAAGAAGTATCCGAAGAAGTACGGCGCGACCGTCTGTTTGGATTTTTTAAGAAATACGCCTGGGTCTTTGGGATTTTGATCGTTTTGATCGTCGGCGGCGCGGCTTGGAGCGAATATCAGAAAAACCAGGCCGAAGTGGCGGCGCAGGCAGCCGGTGAGGCATTGCGGACCGCTCAAGCGGCGGCCAGTGCGGCGGCATTCGCGCCTTTGGCCGATAATACCACGCCCTCGGCGGTGCTGGCCAAGATGGAGCTTGCCGCGGCTTTGTTCGACGAAGGGCAGGCAGGGGCGGCGGCAGATGTGCTCGACCAGATTGCCATTAATCCTGATGTTCCAATGCTTTACCGTGATCTGGCACTGCTGAAATCCGTGATAATTAACGGCACTGCGATGGACGGGAACGCCCGTGCAGAGCTGTTTGAAAAAATAACATTACCGGGCGCGCCGTTTCGCCTGCTTGGGCTGGAACAGCGGGCGATTGCACATGTTCAGGCCGGTGATCTTCAGGCTGCATTGCAGGATCTGGCAGAAATAATTCTCGACCCGGATGCAACACAAAGCTTGCGTAATCGTGCGCAAGAGTTGACGGTAGCCTTGGGGGGCGATCTTTCGGTGCCACAAAATATAGCCGAAACATCGGATGGGTAATGTAGTTTAGGGTTTTTGAGGCAGTAGATATGAGCGATTTACAACGGTATTCTCTACGCAAACATATGGCCCTGATAGCCATGGTTGCCGTGACCCTCGGGGCTTGCGGTGACAATGAAACGCCGCTGCCGGGGGAACGCCTGTCGATCAGGCCAGGCGATACAACCGAGGTGGAAAACCGCGTTGTCGCTATTTCCCTGCCGCGCGCGACACATAACGGCGAATGGACCCATAAGAACGGCGCGCCGAACCACGCCACCGGGCATGTAGCGCTTAACGCCGCGCCTGCGCTGATCTGGTCGGCAGATATCGGCAAAGGCGTCAGCCGGGACACACGTATTTCAGCCGCGCCAATCGGGGCGGATGGCATGGTGTTCGTGCTGGACGGTGCGGCGCAAATTTCCGCGCTTGACGGGGCGGGGGCGATTTTATGGTCGCTCGATGTTACACCTGCGGGCGAAAATCCGGATGATGGTTCTGGCGGCGGGCTGTCCTACAGTGGTGGCGTTTTATACGCTGCAACCGGGTTTGGCGAGATTTTGGCGATCACGCCCACAACGGGTGGCGTGATTTGGCGGCGGGGCTTTGATGCACCGTTTCGAGCCGCCCCAAGCGTCGTTGGCAACACGATTTTTGCGGTAACCCGCGCCGATGTTGCCTATGCGATCAGCACCAAAGACGGCAAGCTGGCCTGGCTGCAACGCGGTGCCGGGGCTATTGGTAGCGCCTATAACGGCGGGGCCAGTCCGGCCATAAGCAACGGACAGGTGGTCTTGCCGTTCTCAACCGGGGATTTGCTGATGGTGCGGGCTAATTCCGGCCAACCGGGTTGGCGTAGCGCGCTTGACGGGGCGCGTGCCGCGGCAGCTATGAACGTTATCGGCGATATTTCCGGCGATCCGGTGATCGATGGTAACAAGGTATATGCCGCCAATCTTGCCGGGCAAACCGTGCAGATCAATCTTAATAACGGCAAACGCAACTGGGCGCTGCCTGTCGGAGCGATGGGGCCGGTCTGGCCGGTTGCTGGCGCAGTATTTCTGGTTTCCGACCGCGCCCGTATGATGCGCGTTGACGCGCGCAGCGGCCAGGTAATCTGGGCACAACAACTGCCGCAATTCACTGACCTCGAGGATCGCAAAGGTGTCATCCGCTATCACGGGCCGGTGCTGGCAGGTGGCGCAATGTGGGTAACCTCCCATGACGGACATTTGCGCGCCTTTACCCCTGAAAGCGGTGAGATCATCGCCGATATCGCGGTGCCGGGCGGGGCAGCCAGCGCGCCGATTATCATAGGCGGCGTGCTTTATATCCTGTCGCTCGATGGGAAATTGCACGCTTTCCAATAGGATAAAATGCAGCTATGAGGCTTGCAGCGGGGCTGGACCTCGCTGTTTGCTTTTCACCTGGGGAAAATATGTCGTTTACACTTGCCATTGTTGGTCGCCCGAATGTCGGAAAATCGACGCTGTTCAACCGTATGGTTAAACAAAAGCTGGCGCTGGTCGATGACACGCCGGGGGTGACCCGCGATTTGCGCGAAGGGGCCGCGCGTCTTGGCGATCTGCGTTTCACAGTGATTGACACGGCCGGTCTGGAAGAAGCCACTGACGACAGCCTGCAAGGCCGCATGCGGGCGCTGACGGAACGTGCGATTGATATGGCCGATATCTGCCTGTTCATGATCGACGGGCGTGTCGGGGTGACCACGGCAGATCAGGTGCTGGCCGGAATTTTGCGCAAACGTGCTGGCCGTGTGATCCTGGCCGTTAACAAAGCCGAGGGCAAAGCCGCGGATGAGGGTTTTTATGACGCCTTCAACCTTGGTCTTGGCGAACCCTTGCGCCTGTCGGCTGAACATGGCGAAGGTATGGACGAACTTTATCACATATTGCGCCCGGTTGACGCGGAATTCAGCGAGACCTCTTACGAGGCAATCACGGATGTCGATGTTTCCGATGATGTGGATATTGATGGCACGGCCGTTGAAATCCCCAGCGATAAACCCCTGCAAATCGCCGTTGTTGGCCGCCCGAATGCCGGTAAATCGACCCTGATCAACAAAATTCTCGGCGAGGAGCGCCTGCTGACCGGTCCCGAGGCCGGCATTACCCGTGACGCCATTTCGGTCAACACCGAATGGGCGGGGCAAAATTTCCGAATTTTTGACACAGCCGGCATGCGCAAAAAGGCAAAAGTCCAGCATAAACTTGAGAAACTCTCGGTTTCCGATGGTTTGCGGGCGGTGAAATTTGCCGAGGTGGTCGTGGTGCTGCTCGACGCTGCGATCCCGTTTGAACAACAGGATTTACGCATCGCTGACCTTGCCGAACGTGAGGGGCGTGCGGTGGTGCTTGCGGTGAATAAATGGGATCTGGAGGGGGATAAATCCAAAAAACTCAAAGATTTACGTGAGGCCTTTACCCGCCTGCTACCCCAATTGCGCGGCGCGCCTATGGTGATGGTCTCGGCAAAAAACGGCAAAGGCATTGATCGTCTGCACGCCGCGATTATGTCCGCCTACAGCGTCTGGAATACCCGAATTTCGACGGCAAAACTGAACCGCTGGCTGGCCGTGCAGGTAGACAGCCACCCGCCACCAGCCCCGGCCGGGCGCCGTATCCGCATGCGCTATATGACCCAGGTAAAAACCCGCCCGCCGACGTTTGTGGTGTTTTGCTCAATCCCTGATAAGTTGCCTACCAGTTATACAAGGTTTCTGGTCAACGGTATGCGCCGCGATTTCGACATGCCCGGCAGCCCGATCCGCCTGCACTTGCGCGGTGGTGAAAATCCGTATGAGGCCAAGGCAAAGAAACGCAAGATTCACTGATTCTTCTTTTCTGTGAGCCTATCCAGATATATTTTGGTCAAAAACTCTGCACCTTCGCCAGATTTGGCGTGAAGGTCCAAGAGCAACATTGTCTGGCCGGTTTCATCGATCAAACGTAACTCCTCCAATCGATTTTCGTTCTTGGTTTCAAAAATGATTGGCGCCTTACCATCTGCGCAATATTTGTCGCCCCATAGTAATAGACCCAGTAATGGCGGCACCAGTTCCAACCCTTTTTCGCTCAGACGATAATGCGGGCGTGTATTTGTGCCGCCTCTTTCGACAATTTTAGCTTCGCATAGTGTGCCGAGGCGTTCGGATAAGATATTTTTCGCAATACCAAGGCTTTGGGAGATTTCTGAAAATCGTGTCGCGCCAAGGAACAGGTCGCGAATGATCAGCAAAGTCCAGCCATCCCCGACGATATCAAGCGATTTTGCGAGGGAACAATTTAGCGCGGACAGGTTGGAGCGAACAGACATGGGGGTTTATATATTCGGTTGCCTTAGGCAACTCAATGATCTAAATGGTAGCTTAAGACAACCAATGAGGATAAAATGGAAAAACTAGCAGGAATATTAATAATGCTTGGGGCGGCCGGGGTTGTAATTATTTCAGGTATTTATGGCGCCGCGCCGCATCTGGCTTCGGTGCCGTTGCCCGCAAATGTCGATATGCACATCGTTTTGGAGACAACACTGAACGCGCGTCTTTTTTTGCAACTTGCGGGCAATATCGGATTGCTGGCGGATATTCTGCTGGTCGCAGGAGCCTTGCTGATATTACGTACAAGCCTTACAACGCTTGGGATTCTGTTTTGGAACGGGATATTGGCGTCGACATTTCTGTTCGTTTTGGTTGACGGGCTCGCCGCGTTTATCCTGCCAAAACTGGCCGAGGGGGCGATGCTAGAAGGGTTTTCAGTGGCGCGCTATACATTCGATTTCTTTTTCGCTTTCGGGGTTTTGATCTTCGGATTAGCGTTTCTTTGCCGTGGCATTGAAATGTCAGGGAAAGCACGGGCTGTTTCATTGTCGATTTTTGTTGCGGCAAGTATCGGGTTTGCTCTTTTTGTCATGAATATAACGCAACCACTGCTGCTCGGACTTGGGGTTGGCGGCGCGGGGATATATCTGGTATTTATCGGGATGCGTCTTCGAACGGCCTCTTGACCCCAAGAAAATTACGGCTCACTCTTTCCTTTTCTGTAGTTGGTGGTATTTTGTCCAATTGGTAAATTAAGGAAGAGTCGCCATGTCCATCTGGAGTGAAGCCGCCGACATTATCAAAAGCCGAGCCGGAACAGAAGCGCCCGTCGCGGGGATCGTTCTTGGCTCGGGTCTTGGGACTTTGGCGCAGGATGTTAAGGAGGCTATCACCATTCCCTTTACCGACCTGCCGGGTTTTCCGGTTTCAACCGTTTCGGGGCATGCCGGATCGATCATGGTTGGGTATCTTAGCGGCGTTCGTGTGGTGTTGTTAGCGGGGCGGGCGCATTATTATGAACGGGGTGATGCGGGTGCCATGGCCGTGCCGGTGCGCACGTTGGCGGCGCTGGGGATTGGGGTTATGGCGCTGTCAAACGCGGCCGGGTCAACGCAGCGGCATATGGGGCCGGGGTCTTTGATGGTGCTGAATGACCACATCAATTTCTCGGGGCGCGACCCGCTGATCGGCCATCCAGATGACAGCCGTTTTATTGATATGTCCAACGCCTATGACCCTGAGTTGCGCGCGATTTTGCACGATGTTGCAGGCGCGCAAGGCAGCAAATTGAACGAGGGCGTTTACGCGTGGTTTTCCGGTCCCTCATTCGAGACCCCTGCCGAAATCCGCGCGATTTCCATGCTGGGGGCCAGTGCGGTGGGTATGTCTACAGTGCCCGAAACCATCCTTGCACGCCATGCCGGCATGCGTGTGGCGGCTGTTTCGGTAATCACCAATTTCGCCGCCGGTATGCAGGCTGAACCCCTGTCCCACGCGCAAACCAAACGCGAATCGGCGCTGGCCTCGGAACGGTTCAAAAACCTGTTTGCGGGCTTTGTTAAGGGGCTTGGCTGATGCTGGCACAGGAAATCATCCGCATAAAACGGGACGGCGGAGTGCTGGACGCTGAACAGCTGCAATTTCTGATGCGCGGGCTGGTCGATGGCAAGGTTTCAGATACGCAAGCTGCGGCGTTTGCCATGGTGGTTTATTTCAACGGTATGGAAATCGATGAGCGCGTGGCGCTGACCAAAGCCATGCGGGATTCGGGCGATGTTTTGCACTGGGATCTGGACGGGCCGGTGGTGGATAAACATTCCACCGGCGGGGTTGGTGATAACGTGTCCTTGATGCTGGCGCCAGCGTTGGCGGCGTGCGGAGCCTATGTGCCGATGATCTCGGGGCGCGGGCTGGGGCATACGGGCGGGACGCTCGATAAGTTTGATTCCATTCCCGGCTATAACACCCGGCCTGATGTGGATTTACTGCGCAAAGTAACGCGCGAAGTTGGCTGTGCGATCATCGGGCAGACGGGGGATATCGCCCCGGCGGATAAGATAATGTACGGCATTCGCGATGTAACGGCGACGATTGAATCGGTGGATTTGATCACGGCGTCAATTTTGTCGAAAAAACTGGCGGCGGGGCTGGATGCGCTTGTTTTGGATGTAAAATGCGGTAATGGCGCGTTTATGGCCACCCCTGACGCGGCCCGCGGGCTGGCGGAAAGTCTGGTGCATGTGGCAAACGGCGCAGGGTGCAAAACGGCGGCGATTATGACGGATATGAATGAGCCATTGGCAAATGCAGCGGGCAATGCGGTCGAGGTTCGCAACGCGGTGAATTTCCTGACCGGAGTGCATATCGACAACCGTCTGTGGGATGTGACCCTTGAGCTGGGGGCCTCATTATTGATGCAGGCGGGTCTTGTGCCAAATCTCGGGCAGGGGCGCGAAAAGATCGGGGCGGCGTTTAGCTCGGGCAGGGCGGTTGAGCGTTTTGGCATGATGGTTGCGGGGCTTGGTGGCCCTGCGGATTTTGTCGAAAATATGCTGAAATACCTGCCTACATCGCCTGTTATACGCGAAATCTACGCGCAAAATCCCGGCTTTGTGCAGAAAATTGACACGCGCGCCATCGGCATGGCGGTGATTGAACTGGGCGGCGGGCGGCGGGTTGCCAGCGACAAGATTGACCACTCGGTGGGTTTCTCGGAACTGACCAGCATTGGGGATAGCGTTGATAAGGATACGCCAATCGGCATTGTACACGCCCTGAACGAGGCGGGTGCGGATGCGGCAGGGCTGGCCTTGCAACGGGCCATGGAAATCGGCGATACTGTGCTTAGACCCATGCCGCTTATACGGGAAACCATTACATTATGACGGATATAAAACGAAACCCCGGAATGGAGCTGGACCTTGATTGGGTCCTGTCGGCGCGCGCCAACCGTTCGGCAATTGAGCGGCGTGCAGCCAGTATCGGCGCGCGGCGTGCGGTCAAGAAAAACTGGCAGGCGGCGTGGTTGTTAAAGGCGATATCCTGCATCGATCTGACCACGCTTTCGGGTGATGACACGGCGGCAAGAGTGCGCAGGTTATGCGCCAAAGCCCGCCAGCCAGTGCGCCAGGATCTGCTGGAGGCATTGGGGATGGGGGAGGCCAAATTGCACACTGGCGCGATTTGCGTCTACCACGAAATGGTCGAAACGGCCGTGGCGGCGCTGGAAGGCACGGGCATTCCTGTCGCGGCGGTTTCCACCGGATTTCCCGCCGGTCTCTCGCCGTTTCATTTGCGCATTCGCGAGATTGAAGAATCGGTTAAGGCCGGCGCACAAGAGATCGACATCGTGATCTCGCGCCGGCATGTGTTGGAGGGCAACTGGCAGGCGCTTTACGACGAAACGGTCGCGATGCGCGCTGCTTGCGGGGCTGCACATATGAAAACCATCCTTGCCACCGGCGAACTGGGCAGCCTGCGCAATGTGGCACGTGCATCTATGGTGTGCATGATGGGGGGCGCTGATTTCATTAAGACCTCAACGGGCAAAGAGGCGGTGAATGCGACCCTGCCGGTCAGCCTCGTGATGATCCGGGCCTTGCGTGATTACGGTGATAAAACCGGCATCAAAATCGGCTATAAACCGGCGGGCGGGGTGAGCAAGGCCAAGGATGCGCTGGTATATCAGATGCTGATGAACGAAGAGCTGGGGCGCGACTGGCTTGAGCCGGATTTATTCCGCTTTGGGGCGTCGAGTTTACTGGGCGATATTGAACGACAATTGGAACATCATGTAACGGGGCGCTATTCGGCCAGTTTCCGTCATGCAATGGGATAAGCTTATGAATGTGAAAGAGATTTTTGAAACCATGGAATACGGACCTGCACCTGAAAGCACCAATGAGGCTGATAAATGGCTGGAGGCGCACGGGCGCAAATTCGGGCATTTCATCAATGGTGAATTTATCGATGCGAGCGGGCATTTCCCCACAAAGGGCCCGGC
Organism: Paracoccaceae bacterium; assembly: GCA_036479695.1. Classification (GTDB taxonomy): domain Bacteria; phylum Pseudomonadota; class Alphaproteobacteria; order Rhodobacterales; family Rhodobacteraceae; genus NORP23. The sequence goes on along the minus strand of JAZGFN010000011.1, from coordinate 248,775 downwards.
TGATGGTGTGGTTTTGGCCGATATTGGCGATGGATCCAGCGCTGATGTGGATGCGGCTGTTGCGGCCGCGCGCAAGGCGCAAGGCGCGTGGGCAAAACTGGGCGGGGCGGAGCGTGCGAAATACCTTTATGCGATCGCGCGACTGGTTAACAAACATGCGCGGCTTTTTGCGGTGCTTGAAACTATGGACAACGGCAAACCGATCCGTGAGAGCCGCGATATCGACATCCCGCTGGTCATCCGGCATTTCTATCACCACGCTGGCTGGGCGCAGCTTATGGATAGCGAAATGCCGGGTTACGCGGCGCTGGGCGTGGCGGGGCAAATCATCCCCTGGAACTTCCCGATGCTGATGCTGTCGTGGAAAATCGCGCCTGCGATTGCCATGGGCAACACGGTGGTGCTGAAACCGGCGGAATTCACCAGCCTAACGGCGCTGCTTTTCGCCGAGATTTGCGTCGAGGCCGGGCTGCCCAAGGGCGTGGTCAACATCGTGACCGGCGCAGGCGCGACAGGTGCGGCCATTACCGCCCATAGCGACATTGATAAAATCGCCTTTACCGGCTCCACCGAGGTGGGGCGGATCATTCGCAAGGCCACGGCGGGTTCGGGCAAGAAACTGACGCTTGAGCTGGGCGGGAAATCGCCGTTTATTGTCTTTGATGACGCGGATATTGACAGCGCGGTTGAGGGCGTGGTTGATGCGATCTGGTTCAATCAGGGACAGGTGTGTTGCGCCGGTTCGCGGCTTTTGATGCATGAAACGATTGCAGATAAAATGCTGCATAAACTTGAGGCCCGTATGGCGAGGCTCAGGGTTGGAAACCCGATGGATAAATGCATCGATATTGGCGCGATTATCGATGAATCCCAGCTTAAAATCATCCAGTCGATGGTTGCCAAAGGTGTCGCGGACGGCGCGCGCCTGATCCAGCCGGAAACGGCGTTGCCAAACGGCTGTTATTACCCGCCAACCCTGCTGGCAGATGTTGAGGCTGCCGATATTGTGATGCAGGAGGAGATTTTTGGCCCCGTGTTAGTGTCCACAACCTTTCGCACGCCTGCCGAGGCTATCGCCTTGGCAAATAACACAAAATACGGGCTTGCGGCCAGTGTTTGGACGGAGAATATCAATCTGGCGTATGAAATCGCGCCAAAAATCAAGGCAGGCGTGGTCTGGATCAACTGCACCAACCAGTTTGATGCGGCCGCCGGTTTTGGCGGTATGCGCGAGAGCGGTTTTGGGCGTGAAGGCGGGCGCGAAGGGCTGTTTGAATACGTCAAACCTACCTATATGCAAGGGCTAAAGCCAAGCACGCACAAACATCCCGAACCCTCGGGCGAGGTGCTGAATGCAGCAATGGATCGCACCGCCAAGATGTATATTGGCGGCAAACAGGCGCGCCCGGACAGTGGCTATGCAACGCCGGTTATTGCCCCGAATGGCGCGCTGATTACGCATGTGGGTGCAGGCAATCGCAAGGACATTCGCAACGCGGTCGAGGCGGCGGCCAAGGCGCGGGGCTGGGGGGCGGCCTCGGGGCATAATCGAGCGCAGGTGCTGTATTTTATCGCGGAAAACCTGTCGGCGCGTGCCATGGAATTCACGGACCGGATCGTCCAGATGGTGGGCGTTAACAAAGGCAAGGCGGAGGCCGAAGTTGAGGCGACGATCACCCGCCTGTTCACCTATGCGGCCTGGGCCGATAAGTTTGACGGGGCCGTGCATAACGTGCCGATGCGCGGGGTGGCGATGGCGATGCATGAACCCGTGGGGATCATGGGGATTATCTGCCCCGATGCCGCGCCGCTGTTGGGCATGGTATCGCTGATCGCGCCGGCTATTGCCATGGGAAATACCTGCGTGGTTGTGCCAAGTGCGGCGCATCCTTTGGCGGCTACGGATTTTTATCAGGTGCTGGAAACCTCTGATCTGCCAAGCGGTGTGGTCAATATTGTTACGGGGCCAAGCGATGATCTTGGCCGGGTTCTGGGCGAACATTACGAGGTTGATGCCCTGTGGCATTTCGGCTCGAAAGAGGGTGGGAATGCCGCCGAGGAGGCCGCGTCCGCCAACCTGAAACGCACCTGGATATCGGGCGGTCTGGCGCGCGATTGGTATGATGCGGTTGAGGGCGAGGGGCGCGAATTTCTGCGCCAGGCTACGGAGGTGAAAAACATCTGGACCCCTTATGGGGAGTAGGATGTGAAAGCTCCACAGGATATTCTGGATGGTATCAGTGCTGACAATTGTGAGGCCGTGTATCAGGCGTTTTATCCCGCTTGTCAGGCTGGGGGTTTTGATGGCGCGTTGCTGGTGGCACAGATCAACGAGGTGTTTCATGCGCACCGCGATCCGGTCCTGCGCTCCTATTGTTTTTTGCTGCTCAGTGCGGTGGTGGATTCAGGAACCTTGTCAAAGGAGGCTTGTCAGGAAACGGCCGATTTTCTGGTGCAGGAATTACGGGCACTGACGGATTTTTCCTTAAAAGACGATCAGGGTCGATATATTCATTATCTAAGCCACATGGGGTATTTGGCGGGGTCTTTGCGCGGGCGCACGGATATGGGTGATCTCTATGAGGCCTTGCTTAACGCGTATTTGCGCAGTGATGTGCAGGTTTGTGGGCATGAAGATGTGGTGCTTGGCGAGGTATTGCTGGATGCGCCGAATTTGGCAGATTTTCTGGGCCGTTTAAAAGGGCAGGCGCCCCAGGGTGCGTCAATGGCGCGTTTTCATGCCGAGGCCAACAAACGGGCGTTATGGTTAGCGATGTATGGGTTGAACACGCGCCTGAAAAGGCAGGACCCGGCAGTATTTGCACCATTGCTTGGCGATTTGGCCGCGATTGTGCAGGATTAGCCACGCATAAAGCAACGATCGAGGAATTCCGGCGTCGTATCTGGTCAAATTTTCTCGGGCTGGGCATATGCCCCTGATTGCGGCGTTTCGGGTTAGAAAACGCGCGCGGACGGATTTATCGCGCCAAGGCCCGAACCCAAGCGGAACTGCTGACATAACCCGCAGAACATATAAGAACATACGGGCACAGACGGTCGGGCGGATAGTGGTGTTGTGAAAATACACAACGGTATTGGTAATATATCTTGGCGCGATAAACCCACGAACCTTTGGCCCGCCTCGCTCAGTTATTCCAGTATAGCGGAAATTGGTTAATATTTGGTGTCTCTCTGTGCGTTTTATCACAGTACTCTATAAAATCAGTACCATAAATACCTGCATATATTTAAATCAGAGGTAAAATTACGAAATATACATCACTGGCCATGCTTATCGCAATTTCGGCCTGTAGTTCGTCAACAACTGAGCCAAGTATTACTACGGATTTCCGAACGCCTAACATTAACAATTCTGTTGCTGACGGGCTTACCGAAGTCGAAGGGGGTTCCATAGCGGATTCAGATGGCGATGGTTTTTCCTATGCGGTAGGTACCGGCGCAAATGGTAATTATTATGGATATGCAGGTATGATCCGTACTACGGGTATTACCCCTCCACCTACAAATGGAACGGCAACTATGACCGGGTCGTATTATATTGGCGCGTATAAAAATATCACCATGATAGATGGTGCGCTAACAAAAGAAGGGGGATCATATTCTGACACTCTGAAATTAACGGCTGACTTTGGAGCCGGCACGCTTATAGGGGCCTCAGCGCCGGCGGGTCCGGGTGCGCCGCCAGTGCTATCGGTAAATGCGACATTTACTCCTGGCGGAACGAGCGACGCGCTGGCAGGATCGGTGACGCATAATGGAGTTGTTGGTGATCTGAATGGCTTTGTCAGCGCCACCAAAGCGATTGGTGCCTATCATGGATCCGATGATACGTTTGTTTATGCCGGTGGGTTTACCGTGAAAACACCGTAGTTTCGCGCTGTGTACTACTTGTGGGATATAAGGCGAAGGGGGCTGATTGGCCCTCAATCCCGCACATGGACAATCTCGACATTTGGCAGGCCGATGGGGGGGATGCCAAAATCGCTGGCCAGCTTGCCAAACCCCTCGGTTTCGAGCAGGTCGCCATAAGGTATGTCGGGAAAAATAACACCCGCGCGATGCACAGAGCCGTGCACCAGCAACATCGTGCCCCCGACGCCGCTAAGGGGGACGCGGTTGAGGTAGCGCAGGTCATGCAGGTGGCGACGCCAGAAATAGTGCGGGCTTGGCTGGAAAATACCGCCGTGCACCTGTCGATAATACCCCTGATCCTTACGCCCGCCAACATTCAGGAACGCGTTTAGATCGAAACTTTTTCCGCCCGGTTGCTGGACACAGTTCGGGGTGACAATTTTGGCGTTTTCGTTCAACAAAACCTGCAGAATATCGGCAGGATAGTCGCAGACATCCACATCGATCCACAAGGCCCATGTGTCCTGATCGTCTAGCGCCTGTTCAATCAGATAGTTGCGCACCCGCGCCAATGCCCCGCGGCGTTTCTTTTGGATTTTGGACAATGAGCGGGTTTTGTGATCTATGGCGAGGCGGGTCGAATACCATATCAGTTCCATTTGCCGAAAGGGATGCCGGTGCTTTTCGATCATTTCTTGCAGGGCTTCATAGGTGTTATCGGTGCTATCCCCTTCGCAAAATACGATTTTTAAACGGTCTTTGGGATAGTCGAGGCGATTCAGAAGGGCAAAACAATCTTGCAGATATGCTTCGCCGTCGCGCACCGGGATCAGTATTGCGATGTTTGGGTGCTTGTCGCCAGTTTCAGGGATTGGCGCTTGTAACAAAGGAATGTCGATGGTTTTTGCCGCCGCCTCCTTTGACAGATAGTCGCCGCGCATTGCCAGATAGCGCAGTTTGTAAAACCACAACCGCAACATATTTCGCGCCGCACTGACCGGGTTTCTGGTGTGATAAGACCATGTGCCCGCCCACAGATGTGTCGATATCCGCGCGCCGCCGTAGGGGCCAAAAACCGGGTCGGCGCTGGGGGTGGATTTCTTGGTGTCAGGGTTAAACAGATGGCACGAGTTGAGGGATAGTTCATCGGGATGCGTATAGGTTATGACGCATCCAGACAGCATCAACGGGCCGGTAGATTCCAGCAGGTCTTTGGTGGCGTGGCGGCATTTGTGCAGCATTTCTATGACATGCAGCCAAAACGGATGCCCCGCCGGGCTGGCGATAGTGCCGTTAAAAACCATAACCTCCATATCCCGGTGATATGCATGGCTGTCACACCAGTGTTCATGGGGTTCCTCGCTAAGAACCACCCGGGTTTCGGCGGCTAGAATATCGACGCAAGCATAGCATATTGTGTCAATATCCGCGTAAATCCCGCCGTATTTATGCAACAAAAGATAGCGTGCGATATCAGCACGTTGCACCGGCTTTTCAACAGCTAAATACAGCGGCAGCACCTGCGGATATTCATCCTCGACAAAGGTCAATAAATCCGCATCCGTCCAGAAACGATACTCCCAGTCGGGATTACGCTCTTTCCAGCTCTCCGGCAGGGCCGCATCAACAGGCAGGTTATGGTCGCGCCAGGTTTGGTGGATAATTTTCGGTATCATATAGCCACTCGCACGAATAAGTTGTCTGTTAGTATCATACATTTGCAGCGGGAATATACACAATATATGTGCGATTTAACTATGAATAGTAAGATATAAATTGTCGGTGCATCTAGGCCATCTTGCGCAACTAAAACCATAGTATCTGGTTGGAAATTTAGGTATAGTAATAATTATGCTTCGAAAAATTATGTTGCTTGTTTTCCTCTTTTGCCCGCTGACGGTCTGGGCCGGTACTGCTGCGTTAAACAGCCTTGTACCGCCTGCAGGCCAAATTTTGCACGGTGTTTTCCCCGGCGGACAACCCGGTGCAACGGAAATATCCCCCGTTGACGTTGATCAATATGAACAGGCTGTTGGCCACAAGGTTGCTTGGGTTTATTTTGACAATGACTGGTATCGCAGTCGCGTTTTCCCTGCCTCGATGGCTGGCTGGATACGTGCGCGCGCTGCGACGCCTTATATACGCCTTATGTTGCGCTCAAGTGCTGCGCAGAACCGCCGTGAGCCGTATTTTACCTTGCAGGCCATTGCCGCAGGGGATTTTGATGCTGATCTGGCGGCTTGGGGGCGGGCGGCGGCGCAGTTCAATACACCCGTTATAGTCGAGTTCGGTACAGAAATGAACGGGGACTGGTTCTCGTGGAATGCGCGCTGGAACGGCCGTAAACGTGGTGCAGAACGATTCGTTGCAGCCTACCGCCATATCATCAATGTAATTCGCTCAAACGGGGCGGATAACATTGTTTGGGTGTTCCATGTAAATAATTCAGATTATCCCGATCGGCGCTGGAACCGTTTTGAGGCATATTATCCGGGGGACGGATATATCGACTTGCTGGCGGTATCGATCTATTCCACGCAATCCCCATATGATCGCAGCCATACCGATTTTCGGGCCTCAATGGATGAGGTTATGGCGCGATTTTCGCAAATGGCACCGCAAAAACCGGCAATCATTGCCGAGCTGGGCACGGATGTTCGCAACCCGCGTGAAAACGCCGCCCAGTGGGCGGATGGCGCGTTCAGAGATATGCTCAGCGGGCGGTGGCCTGCGCTGGTTGGCTTCTCATGGTGGAATGAGACCTGGGAGAACGATAGTAACCACGACAACGATACGGATTTTCGTGTGCAGTCAAATACCGACCTTGCCCACGTATTCCACCAGCATCTGTCAAACCCAAAGGTGCAAAACCACAGGTAAGATCGGGTCGCTAGATTTCCAGCGGCACAGATATTGTCATAATATCACCAGTGGTTTGCAGAGGTAAAATGGCACCTTGCTTGGGGCTATCCACCCCGTTAAACATATAGCACCCATTCTGGAGCCTGCTTGCGTATGAAACACGCCTCTCTGATTTTCAAAAACCATATGCGTTGCGCTGATTGTCCAATCCGCGCGCGGGCGATTTGTGCGTATTGTGAACCCGATGAACTGGTCGCACTTGATGCGATAAAATCCTATAAAACCTATGGGGCTGGTGAGGTGATCACCTGGGCCGGCACAGATATGGAGATGCTGGGTTCGGTTGTCTCAGGTGTTGCTACATTGTCGCGCACATTGGCGGATGGTCGCCGCCAGATGGTGGGGTTGATGCTGCCCTCGGATTTCATCGGGCGACCCGGGCGAAAGACGGCGCCTTACGATGTTGTGGCGGCCAATGCTGTGATGATCTGCCAGTTTAACAAGCCGCAATTTGAGGCGCTGATTGCCACGACACCGCATCTGGAACGCCGTCTTCTGGACATGACGATGGATGAGCTGGACGCTGCGCGGGAATGGATGTTGTTGCTCGGGCGCAAAACCGCGCGGGAAAAAATCGCCAGTCTTTTGGCGATCATTGCCCGGCGGGACGGGGTGCTTCATAATCGGGTTGTTAAAGGGGATTTGCGCCTGACTTTACCGCTTAGCCGTGAGGCAATGGCGGATTATCTGGGGCTGACGATTGAAACCGTTAGCAGGCAGATATCAGCCTTGAAAAAGGCGGGGATAATCATGCTGGAAGATGGCCGCCATATCCACGTGCCGGATTTCGCGGCCCTTTTGGAAGCTGCCGGAGACGATTCTGATAGCTAACCACGTGCTTGATTTTTGAATACGGATGTTATTATTGACAAGTATTTCGCAAAATTTGTGAATATATTAAGATTTTTGAATTTATGAGTGAATTTGAACGCTGAAAGGCGAGAAAATTGATCTAGGTCAAAGTCCGTTAACCATATTCGACGCTAGATGTGCGATAACGAGGTATAGGCGCAATATTTTGTGCACCCCAAGGAAAAGAGGGCTCTATGTGGAATGGTGTTAAGGTAATCTTATACGGGTTTATCGTGTTATTTGCGGCGATGGCGGCGAATTTCGGGCGCGATATTGCGTATCAGTTTCATGCGATTTTGATCGTGGCCGTGGCGGGTTATCTGTTTGTGCGCGCGATCGGGCAGATCGGTGACAAGCCTGCGCCAAAATCCACGGGCTATATGGATGGCGTTGTGCGCGCCGGTGTTATTGCCACCGTTATCTGGGGGCTGACGGGGTTTAGCGTCGGGGTCTGGATCGCGTTTGAGCTGGCCTATCCGGGGCTGAATCTGGGCGAATGGCTGGCCCCTTACGGGAATTTTGGCCGCCTTCGCCCGTTGCATACATCGGCCGTGATCTTTGCCTTTGGCGGTAACGCCTTGATTGCAACGTCTTTTTACGTGGTTCAACGGACCAGTGCGGCGCGGCTTTTTGGTGGAAATCTGGCATGGTTCGTGTTTTGGGGCTATCAGCTATTCATCGTGCTGGCTGCAACCGGCTATGTGCTAGGCTCAACCCAAAGCCGCGAATATGCTGAACCAGAGTGGTATATCGACATCTGGCTGACCATCGTTTGGGTCGCCTATCTGGTCGTATTTCTGGGCACGATTTTCAAACGCAAGGAACCCCACATCTATGTGGCAAACTGGTTCTATCTGGCGTTTATCGTGACCATTGCCATGCTGCATCTGGTTAATAATCTGGCGGTGCCGGTGTCCTTTCTGGGGTCAAAGTCGGTCTCGCTGTTTTCGGGTGTACAGGATGCGCTGACGCAGTGGTGGTATGGCCATAACGCGGTTGGGTTTTTCCTGACGGCGGGTTTTTTGGGCATGATGTATTATTTCGTGCCAAAACAGGCAAATCGCCCGGTTTATTCCTATAAACTATCGATCATTCACTTTTGGGCACTGATTTTCCTTTATATCTGGGCCGGTCCGCACCATCTGCACTATACGGCCCTGCCTGACTGGGCGCAGACATTGGGCATGGTGATGTCGATCATCTTATGGATGCCAAGCTGGGGCGGTATGATCAACGGGTTGATGACCCTTTCGGGGGCCTGGGACAAACTGCGCACCGATCCGGTATTGCGCATGATGGTGGTGTCGATCGGCTTTTACGGCATGTCCACGTTTGAGGGGCCAATGATGGCGATCAAGGCTGTGAACTCGCTTAGCCATTACACGGACTGGACCATCGGGCACGTGCATTCCGGCGCGCTTGGCTGGAACGGGATGATCACGTTCGGGGCGCTCTATTTTCTTGTGCCAAAACTATGGAATCGTGAGACGCTTTATAGTCTGAAACTGGTCAGCTGGCACTTCTGGCTGGCGACAATCGGTATCGTTCTTTATGCCTCGGCCATGTGGGTGACCGGCATTATGGAGGGGTTGATGTGGCGTGAAGTTGATGCGCAGGGCTTCCTGGTCAACTCTTTCGCCGATACGGTTTCCGCCAAATTCCCGATGTATGTCGTGCGCGGCACCGGGGGGCTGATGTATCTGACGGGCGCCTGTATCATGGCTTATAACCTTTACAAAACCGCTGTCGGGGCCGGACGGGCCGCCTATGCAGCTGTCCCGGCAGAATAGGGGAAAACAATGGGTATTTTAGACAAACACCACATCATTGAGAAGAACGCGACGTTGTTGCTGGTTCTCAGCCTGCTTGTGGTATCCATCGGCGGATTGGTCGAAATCGTGCCGCTGTTCTACCTTGAAAACACCATCGAGGATGTGGATGGCATGCGCCCCTACAGCCCGTTGGAACTGGCCGGGCGGGACATTTATGTGCGCGAGGGTTGCTATGTCTGTCACAGCCAGATGATCCGCCCCTTGCGCGACGAGGTGGAGCGGTACGGGCATTATTCACTGGCCGCGGAATCGCAGTATGACCACCCGTTTCAATGGGGGTCGAAACGGACCGGGCCGGATCTGGCGCGGGTCGGGGGGCGCTATTCTGATGAATGGCACCGCGACCATTTGCGCAGGCCCCAGGACGTGGTTCCTGAATCGATCATGCCGCCCTATGGTTTTCTGGAACATGTGGTGATCGATGGCAAATACGCCGAAGATTTCCTGCGCGCCAACCGTATGGTCGGGGTGCCTTACAGCGATGAAATGCTGGAAAATGCCAAGGCGGATTTTCGTGCCCAGGCGGACCTTGATGCCGATTGGGAGGGGCTGCTGACACGCTATCCAAAGGCACAAACCCGCAATTTCGATGGCCAGCCAGAGTTGACCGAAATGGACGCGCTGATTGCGTATCTGCAAATGCTGGGCACATTGGTTGATTTCTCAACCTTTGAACCTGTTGCCAGTCGTTAGGGGGATTGCAAATGTATGATTTTTTGCGTGAATTTGCCGATAGCTGGGGGATGGTCGGCATGCTGACAATTTTTCTTGGCATAGTGATCTGGGCGTTTCGCCCGGGCACCAAAAAGCACTATGAGGATATTTCTGACATCCCGTTTCGCAACGATGAGCTTGAGGATTAAGTTATGGCGCGTAAACCTGTAAAAGAGAAAAAGACCGTCAAAACCACGGGCCACGAATGGGATGGGATTACCGAGCTTGATAACCCCATGCCGCGCTGGTGGCTTTGGACCATGTATATGACCATCGTCTGGGGTATCGGTTATATGATTGCCTATCCGGCCTGGCCGATGATTACGGGGGCGACCACGGGGGTGCTGGGCTATTCCTCACGCGCCGAAGTTGCTGCCGATATTGCGTCCTTTAACGCGAAAAACGCCCCGCTTGATGCCAAAATCGTTAGCCTTGATCTGAGCGCAATCGCGGGGGATCCCGTGGTGGGCGATTATGCAATTTCCGGTGGTGGTGCGGTGTTTCGCACGTTCTGCATTCAGTGCCACGGGGCCGGGGCAGCTGGGGCCAAAGGTTACCCAAACCTGCTGGATGACGACTGGCTGTGGGGCGGCGATATCGAGGCGATTTACACCACCATCAGCCACGGTATTCGCGATGAGGCCGACGAGGATACGCGCCTGTCCGACATGCCGGTTTTTGGCGATGATTATCTGGAAAAAACAGAAATAGCACAGGTCGCGCAGTTCGTTTTGTCGCTGTCTGGAAATGCCACGGATGCAACGCTGGTTACCGATGGCGCCGTGATCTTTGAAGATAATTGCGCCGCCTGTCATGGTGATGAGGGCATGGGCGATCGCGAGGTTGGCGCGCCCAATCTGGCCGATGCGCTGTGGCTTTATGGCGGTGATCTGGAAACTGTCACCGAGACAATTACGAACAGCCGTAGCGGGGTCATGCCCGCATGGTCAGCCGTCGGACGCTTAACCGAGAGCCAGATACGTCAGGTTACGGTTTATGTTCATACGAAATTGGGTGGTGGCGAATAGCTGTCCCTGATGCTCCCCTTGCGCCAGGCTATGGCGCCAACTAGCCTGATCGACATGTCGGTCAGGCATTTTGCTTTAGGTAAAAGTGGAAACTGGATCGTGAAACCCGCCGGAGATACCCATGTCTGACAGGCCCCCGCAAGAGGCCCCAAGCCTTTATGCTGCGCGTGAGCCGGTTTTCCCGAAACGTGTCAGCGGCAAGTTTCGCCAGCTGAAATGGTGGCTGATGATTTTCACGCTCGGGGTCTATTATATCACGCCCTGGATCCGCTGGGACCGCGGGCCAGAGATGCCCGATCAGGCGGTTCTGGTGGATATGGCCGGGCGGCGTTTTTTCATGTTCTGGATCGAAATCTGGCCTCATGAATTCTATTTTGTCGCCGGATTGCTGATCATGGCCGGGCTGGGGTTATTCCTGTTCACCTCGGCGCTGGGCCGGGTCTGGTGCGGGTATGCCTGCCCGCAAACCGTCTGGACTGACCTCTATATCCTAGTGGAACGCTGGGTGGAGGGTGATCGCAACGCCCGCATACGGCTGCTTAACAGTAAATGGGATGCGCGCAAATGGCGCCTCCGGGTGACCAAATGGATCATCTGGCTGCTGATTGCGGTGGCAACCGGCGGGGCGTGGGTGTTTTATTTTGCCGATGCGCCGACGCTTTTGATCGAACTGCTTTCGGGCAAAGCCGCGTTTATGGCCTATGCTTTCATTGTCTCACTGACCGCCACGACCTTTGTTTTTGGCGGCTTTATGCGTGAACAAATCTGTACATACGCCTGCCCATGGCCGCGCATTCAGGCCGCGATGATGGACGAGGACACCATGACCGTATCTTACCGCGATTGGCGCGGGGAGCCGCGGGGCAAGCACCGCAAGGCCGAGGGCGCGGATCAGCTGGGCGATTGTATTGATTGCAACGCCTGCGTGGCCGTATGCCCGGCGGGGATCGACATTCGCGATGGCCAGCAACTGGAATGTATTACCTGCGCGCTGTGCATCGATGCCTGCGATGATATCATGGTGAAAATCGGTAAGCCCACCGGCTTGATCGCCTATCTGACGGCCAATGATGAACCCCTTGAGCGTGTGGGAAACCCGCCGCGCAACATGTGGAAACACCTGATCCGGCCGAGGACGATCATGTATGCAACCCTGTGGTCCGCCGTTGGTCTCGGCTTGCTTATCGCCCTCTTTGTGCGCCCTGATATTGAGTTGAACGTCTCACCTGTCAGGAATCCGGTGTTTATCACCCAGTCGAACGGCGCCATTCGCAATATATACGATATCCGTTTGCTGAATAAACACGGGCAGGAACGCGCTTTTCATATTTCCGCTACCAGCGGCAGGGACAGCTTTTTGGATGTTGAACTGCAAGGTATGGATGGTGCTATAGTGCAGGCGCCGGCGGATGGAACATATGCTTTACGTATCTATCTCGACGCGCCTAAAGACGACCCTGCGGCCAGCCGTAACCGCACGCCTGTGCGGTTGTGGATTGAGGATATGCGCAATGGTGACAGGGCATATGTAGACACAATATTTAATGGAAAATCGCCATGAGTGCAGTAAAAGAGCTAACGGGCCGCAAAGTTCTAACCATCCTGTTGGTGGCTTTCGGAGTGATTTTAACCGCGAATATGACGCTGTTATATTACGCGCTCCACAGCTTTCCGGGGCTGGAGGAGAAAAACCCTTATATCGCCTCGCAATCCTTTGATACGCGGGCTGCGGCACAGGTGGCGCTTGGCTGGGTGCCTCATGTGGAATATGGCGCGGCGCAAGTGAAATTGCAGATTATGGGTGCACAGGGGGGGCTGGTTTTTCCAAAAACCCTGACCACGCGCATCGGGCGCCCGACCCATGATCGCGAAGATCAGGTCGTGGTTTTTCAAAAAGCCGCAGACGGGTATTATCTGGATGCGAAATTGGCGCGGGGGAAATGGTTTGTTTACGTTACCGCGCAAAGTGCCGACGGGGTGGATTACACGGCCCGTCTGGCGATTTATGTGACTGATAAAAATGGCTGAGCACCCCTCCATGGCGGTCTGTCCGGCATGTATCGGGCTGCCGGATATGCCTGCACCGCAGGATGTTTTGCGCTCCGATGTGCTGCGCCGCATTGAATTATCCCTGCCGACAATCCATTGCGCAGCCTGTATCAGCGGCGTTGAGAGCCGTCTGCAACGTTTGGTGGAAATCAAAGGCGCACGGGTTAACCTTAGCCGCAAGCGCGTATCAATCACCGTTGAGGACACGCCGGGCGTCGAGGCGCGGCTCATCGATATGCTGACCTCTTGGGGGTATCCGGCCAAGGAACTCGACAGTGCTACATTGGCGCGCGACCATATGGATAAAACCGGGCTTTATTTGCTGGCGCGTATCGGTGTGGCGGGGTTTGCGGCGATGAATGTTATGCTGCTGTCGGTTTCGGTCTGGTCCGGGGCCGAGGCCGTCACGCGGGATTTTTTGCACTGGATTTCAGCAATTATTGCCCTGCCAACGGTGGTTTTTACCGGCATGCCGTTTTTCAAAAACGCCTGGGTGGCGCTGAGGGTCGGGCGGTTGAACATGGATGTGCCGATCTCGCTGGCGCTGGTGCTGGCAAGCGGGGTGTCGCTGGCGGAAACGATCGAGGGCGGGCCGCATGCGTATTTTGATGCCGCGCTCTCGTTGACATTTTTCCTGCTGATCGGGCGGTATCTGGATCATCGCACTCGCATTGCCGCGCGTTCAGCCGCGGTGGAGCTGGCGGCGCTGGAGGTCCATAAGGTTGAGCGTATCACCAAAGATGGTGCGCGCGAAACCGTGCCGATGGACGCTGTGCGCAACGCGGATCTGATCGCGGTGGCAGCGGGGGCGCGCATTCCGCTCGACGGGGTGGTGCATAAGGGGCACTCGGAACTTGACCCCTCAATGCTGACCGGCGAGACCATGCCAGAGGTGATCGGGCCGGGTATGAAGGCGGTGGCGGGCATGCTGAACCTGACCGGCCCGCTGATTATAAAAGCCACGGCTATGGGCGAAGAGACCCTGTTGATGCAAATCACCCGGCTGGTCGAGGCGGCGGAAAACTCGAAAAATACCTATACGTCGCTGGCGGAAAAAGCGGCGCAGATCTACGCTCCACTGGTGCATATCCTTGCGGCGCTGGCTTTTCTGGCTTGGGGATTTTATAGCAATGACTGGCGATTGGCGGTTAATATTGCGGCGGCGGTGCTGATTATTACCTGCCCCTGCGCGCTGGGTCTGGCGGTTCCTGCCGTGCTGACAGCGGCCAGCGGGCGGCTGTTTCGCGCAGGTGTGTTGCTGAAAGAAGGCGTAGCGCTGGAGCGTCTGGCCGAGGTCGATACGGTGGTTTTTGACAAAGGTGGCACGCTGACAACGGGCAAACCGCGCCTGATCAACGGGTCTGAAATTGCCACGGCTGATATGGAAATAGCGCTGGCAATGGCGTTGGGTTCGGCCCATCCGATGGCTAAGGCTATCCGGGAATTTGGCACGCGCCACGGCATTGTTGCCGCTGATCTGACGGAAATAACCGAGACGCCAGGTATGGGCACGCAGGCCCTCTGGAAGGGGCAGGAAATCCGCCTTGGGCGCGCAGCGTGGTGTGGCGTTGAGGCGGGCGATATCTCCCAAACCGCCAGTTGGCTGCGCATCGGTGCGCGCGCGGTCAGGGTGCTGTTATTTGAGGATACATTGCGCCCCGAGGCTGCCGGTACCATCGCGGCCCTGCATGCCGCGGGGCTGGAGGTACGGATGTTATCGGGTGATATTATCCTGCCGGTTCAGACTATGGCCACGCGTTTGGGGATCAAAAACTGGATTGCCGGAGCGACCCCTGCGGATAAGGTTGGGGAACTGAACGATCTGGCGCGCGCCGGGCGCAAGGTTTTGATGGTCGGGGATGGTTTGAACGATGCAGCCGCACTGGCGGGTGCGCATGTGTCCATCGCGCTGGCCTCGGCGATGGATGCCAGCCGCAGTGCTGCCGATTTGATCCTGATCAGCGATGATCTGTCACAAGTGACCCACAGCCTGATGATCGCACGCCGCGCCAAACGCCGGATATTGGAAAATTTCACCATTGCCGCGCTTTATAACCTGATCGCCGTGCCGATCGCGCTGCTGGGGTTCGCCACCCCGTTGATTGCGGCGTTAGCGATGTCTGGCAGCTCTATCACCGTGTCGCTGAACGCGCTACGATTGGGGCGCAAATTATGAATATTCTGGTACTATTGATCCCGATTTCCATCAGCCTTGGCGCGCTGGGGCTTTGGGCATTTTTCTGGTCCTTGCGCAACAACCAGTATGACGACATGGACGGCCACGCCAACCGCATATTATCGGAGCGTTATGAGGATGCTCCCGAGGATCAGGATTAGGGTTTTGTCTAGACAGGGCAAGCATTTATCCCTATTGCTTGCTGAGTACTTGAGGGAACTACTCGGATATAGCCAATGCTGCGCAGAAATCGCCTTGATACATGGACCTTCGGGGCGCTACTGATTGCAGCATTGGTGTTGCTGCCGCTGCTTAGCGTGGTGTGGATTGCCTTTTTCCCGACCGAAAATATCTGGGGACATCTGATTGCCACCACTTTGCCGCGGTACCTGAAAAACTCGGTTATTCTGATGCTTAGCGTTGGTGTGATGGCCGCGGCCATTGGCACAGGTGCGGCCTGGCTGGTCGCGATGACCCGTTTTCCCGGGCGGCGCATTCTGGAATGGGCGCTGCTGATGCCGCTTGCGGTGCCGGCCTATATCGGGGCCTATGCCTTGGTGGATTTTTGGGAATACGCCGGGCCGGTGCAGACGTTTTTGCGCGGGTTTTTTGGCTGGCAGAATTCGCGGGACTACTGGTTTCCCGAAATCCGGTCAATCTGGGCGGCGGCGTTCGTTTTATCCCTTTCCATGTACCCCTATATCTACCTGCTGGCCCGCGCGGCTTTTCGCGGGCAATCCGCCAATATGCTAGAGGTCGCGCGCGCCCTTGGCACCGGCCCGTGGGGCGTGTTTTTGCGCGTCGGCCTACCGCTGGCCCGCCCGGCCATTGTTGCCGGTATGGCGATTGTGATGATGGAGACCCTGAACGATTTTGGCACTGTTGATTTCTTTGCCGTGCAAACCCTGACCACCGGGATTTTCACCACCTGGTTGCAGGGCTATAACGCCGGAGGGGCCGCCCAGATCGCCTGCGTGATCCTGTCACTGGTGCTGTTTTTAGCCGCGTTTGAGAAAATCAGCCGCCGGCGCCGGCGTTTTCACAACCTCTCCAGCCGCAGCGCGCCAATCAACGCCGTGCAATTGCAGGGCTGGCGCGCCATATCCGCGACAATAGCCTGCACGCTGCCGGTAGCCTTTGGCTTTTTGCTGCCCTTTGGGGTGATCGCATCCCACGCGCTCGATAATCCGGCATTCTGGGTCGATGACGCCCTGTGGCGCGCGATTTTCAACACCGTGATGCTGGCTGGCAGCGCCGCGGTATTAACCATTTTGGCGGCGGTATTCCTGGTCTACGGCGCGCGGCAATCAAAGGGGCGTCTGTTGCGCTATCTGATGCCCGTAACCACCATCGGTTACGCAGCTCCCGGCGCGGTATTGGCCATCGGCATCCTGTTCCCTCTGGCGGCGTTTGACACGGCCCTGGCCGATGCGTTCAAGACTTGGTTTGACCTTAACATCGGCCTGCTGCTGACCGGTAGTGCCGTGGCGATTATATTTGCCTATATCGTGCGGTTTTTCGCCATCGGTCTGGGGGCCGTTGACAGCGCATTTGCCCGCGTGACCCCGTCAATGGACATGGCCGCGCGGTCCTTGGGGCGCACGCCGGGCCAGGTTTTACGGGCCGTGCATATGCCACTGATCAAAGGCTCGGCACTTGTCGCAGCCATGCTGATTTTCGTTGACGGCGTCAAAGAGCTGCCCGCAACCCTGATCCTGCGCCCCTTTAATTTTGATACATTGGCAACCCGCGTCTACAACCACGCATCGCTCGAAAACCTGGGCGAGGCCGCCCCCGCCGCGATTCTGGTAACATTAATAGGCCTACTGCCGGTCATTTTGCTGGCAAGATCAACAAAAGGATAAAATTACAGCTCCCCACCAAAAACCTCTTGCAGCGCCCTCCACCAAATAGTATCCACCCCCCATTGCCCCTATAGCTCAGCTGGTAGAGCAACTGATTTGTAATCAGTAGGTCCGCGGTTCGAGTCCGTGTGGGGGCACCATTCCAGCATTTTATATAGTCCAGTGACATCCGTTTGGCCTTTGTATATAAGGCTATTTATGGAAAAGTTTGTCCAGCATGATTTTATACAATCCAGCGAAATACCCCCAGTATGACTTTAAGTGATGTCAAGATTCGGAATATGAAACCGAAATCCAAGACCTACAAAGTTGCGGATTTTGATGGGCTGTATATTGCCGTTAACCCCGGCGGCTCAAAGCTGTGGCGCTTCAAATATCGTTTGGATGGCAAGGAAAAGCTGCTGTCGATTGGCACATACCCCGCGATCAGCCTTGCCCAAGCAAGGCAGGCCCGTGATGCCGCCCGTGCCGAGGTTGCAGCGGGCAGTGATCCTAGCGAAACCAAGCAAGAGCAAAAGCGCATTAGGCGCGAAAGTCAGGGGCATACCTTTGAAAATGTTGGGGCAGCGTTTTTGAATAAGCAACGCAAGGAAGGCAAATCTCCCGCCACATTATCGAAAACCGAATATCACCTGAAACTGGCCAACAGGGATTTTGGGCGCAAACCGATTTCCGAGATCACCGCCCCGATGATTTAGCGTTTTTCGGTATCTAACTGCGCAAACAAAGACCTCATCTCTTTATCACGAGGCACGACTCGGAACCATCCTTGGGCAAGCACTCCAAGTCGTTCGAATGTCACTTGTGCCATCATATTGCTAACACGCTGATCTTGGTAGAGTTCGACACGAAGTTCATTTGGGTCAGTAGCTATTTGTGAAAGCAAATCGATTTGCTGCGTGCGTGCAGTAATCCCTTCACCAGATTCATCGATTTCTTCTAGCTGCAACATGCAATGGTCATGACCTCCAATAACAACGAGATGTGCTCCCTTGGGCATGTTCATTCGAGCAGGTAGCCCTTGGCCCAATTCGCCCATGGTGATGAGTGTTTCATTGGTGCGAAATTCGGTGTGATTTTTCAGGAGGCCGCGCACGAAATCGAAGTTGTCCTCAGCCGAGTAGAGGAAGCGTTCGCTCTGCACCACTTGGTGTTGATTGAGTGATCGAACCATTTTGTCGTCAATGGAAATTGGGGTTCCCGAGCGCAACCCTTTGCGATAGCGATCCATTCTTGGATTAAGATCAATTTCATCCAACTGCTCGTACCTACGCACGATTGTTGGACAATGCATAGCTATCATTAGGGCTGGTGTTATGGGGATGGTGACAAGTATACCGTGTGAGGCGAGGCCTGTATCACCATATGGAAATTGGTTTGTAATAACAATTGGATGATCTGAAAGTAGGAACCGTTCATTTTCATCACATCGATAAAGTGCGGGTTGTAGCCTGCGTAGTAGTGTGGCGTAGCTTTCTATTTTGTCAAAGCGCTGTTCCGTATTCAGTTTAAGCTGGGCGTCTGAGGGCATAGACATGCTAGAGTCTTCGTCGGGGTTGTATCCACATTGCCGAGCAATTCCGCGAATTTTCGCAGCCAAGTGCTTATGCGTAGCACGAACGAGGGGGGTGCGGATAAGCTGTAAAGATAAAAAGTTTACTAGGGCGTCATGATCTTCATCCTGCAACCATGCCACTGAATTGTTTGCGATAATATCTTTTACAAGTTTTGCTGATTTGCGATCAACATCTTCAAATATATGCTCGAAGTTTTTCCTTCCATTTGCGGTCACTACAGTGTTGAAGTGTTGTTGGCTTCCAGCATTTTTTGCAATCGAGCAGGCGTAGGATCGGCTGGTTTCTTTATCGAACTGCATGACAAATTTTTGTCTGTTGTCACTAGCGAAATGCCGTAGCTGCGCCTGAGTTACGAAATGATGCACTTTGGATTCATTTTGCTTTGAAGTCACAATTATTTGCCTGAATGTTTTTGAAGTAATTTATACATTTTACGAAACATTGGTCTGAAATAATAGCCTATCCCAAATCTTAGCCCCAAACGGCCCAATCCCCGTGGCCAAATCCACATGGTGGCAGGGCGTAAAAGAAGGCCGTTTCCCCAAAGCGCAAAAGCTGGGGCCGCGCATCACGGTCTGGCGGGCTGAAGATATTCGGGCGTTGTTTGAAGGCTCGGATGATGGCTAGGCGTGCCAAAGCCAGCCGGATCAAAAAGAACCTGACCTATTCAATCTCTGAAGCGGCTGAAGAACTGGGCTTGTCTATTGCCACCATCCGCAACTGGATCAAGCAAGGCCTGCCTATTCAAAAGGATCAGCGCCCATATCTGATTTATGGCAGCGACCTGCGAAATTTCATTACCCAAAAGAACAAGGCCAGAAAATCGCCCTTACTGGATGGTGAACTGAGATGCTTCACCTGCAAGGCAAGCCGCAAGCCGCAAAATGACGCCGTAACCTACACGCGCCAAACTGCCAAGACGGGCCGCATACGCGGGGTCTGTGGCGTCTGTGGCGGCAAGTGTGCCCGCATTATCAGCAACGCCAAGATCAGGGAGCATTCCCAGATATTGAAAATTCAATTTAGCGACGCTGGGGCACCCTAAACGAGACCAAAGACCACAAGTTAAATTAACACTTCAAAAGGAGAAGTAAAAAATGACTAAACGTAACCCAGAAAACGAACGCACCAAACGCGCTTATCTGAACTATTTGCGCAACGCCAAAGGCAAAGACGAAACCACGCTGGACAAGGTGGCGGCAGCGATCATTCGGTATGAGCAGGCCACAGGTTTCAAATCCTTCAAACAGTTTCATCCCGAACATGCGGGGCGCTTTAAGAAACATCTCGCCAAGGTCAAAACTGACAGAACAGGCCAACCGTTGGCCAAGGCAACGATTGATGCTATTTTGCGCATGGTCATGGCATTCATTGAATGGCTGGCAGGGCAGAACGGTTATAAATCGCGGATCAGCTATTCGGATGCGGCCTATTTCGGCAACAACGCCAAAGATGCCCGTGTTGCCCATGCCAAGCGCGAAACGCCTTATCCGTCTATGGAGCAATGCGCCCATGCGTTTTCCCAAATGCCCAGCGCCACATTGATTGAACGGCGTAACCGCGCGGGGTTTGCTTTGTTGATGCTGACGGGGGCACGCGATAGCGCTTTGACCTCATTGCGCCTAAAACATGTTGATTTGATTGAAGGCCAGATATTCCAAGATGCCCGCGATGTGCGCACCAAAAATTCCAAGACGTTTTACACGTGGCTTTTCCCTGTTGATGAAATCTATCGGGATTGCTTTGCTGAATGGGTGAATACATTGCGCAAGGACATGCTGTTTGGGCCTGATGATGCGGTTTTCCCCAAACCAAAGATCGAAGTGGTTGAAGGTATCGGGTTTCAGGCAACGGGGCTGACGGGCGAAATATACGCCAATGCGGGCGCGTTTAGGGAAATGATCAAAGGGGCATTTGTAAGCGCTGGGCTGCACCCGTTCGTGCCTCATAGCTTTCGCAAAACGCTGGTGAAATACGGAGATCAGACTTGTGATAACCGAGAGCAATTCAAAGCGTGGTCTATGAACTTGGGGCATGAAAGTATTGACACAACCCTAACGTCCTATTTGCAAATCTCTGTAGAGCGTCAAGGTGAGTTGATCAAGGGGATGGTTATCAGGTGAAATCCCCCTTAGTCTGTTCAAAAACCCATTAAGAAAGATCACAAATGTTCGAGCAGACCTTTAAGAATATTGATGATGTCTTGTGGAAAGAGGCGGGCTGCACAACCGAGCTGGATTATACCGAGCAAACATCGTGGATGCTGTTTTTGAAATACCTTGATGATCTGGAGCAGGAACGCGCTCTGGAGGCCGAGCTGGTGGGCAAAACCTATACCCATATCATCCACCCCGAACACCGCTGGTCGCGCTGGGCTGCGCCGAAAAAGGATGGCGAATTTGACCATGACGCGGCCCTGATCGGCGATGATCTGATCGATTACGTCAATCGCGACCTGTTCCCCTACCTGCAAGGCTTCAAACAACGCGCATCCGGCCCTGACACCATTGAATATAAAATCGGCGAAATCTTTGGCGAAATTAAGAACAAATTCCAAAGCGGCTATTCCTTACGCGACGCGCTGGAATTGATGGACGCCCTGCGGTTTCGCTCGCAAAAGGAAAAGCACGAACTTTCCCACCTTTACGAGGCCAAGATCAAAAACATGGGCAACGCGGGGCGCAATGGCGGCGAATACTACACCCCGCGCCCGCTGATCCGTGCGATGATCCAAGTGATCAAACCCCAAATTGGTGAAACCGTTTATGATGGTGCGGTGGGTTCCGCTGGCTTTTTGTGCGAGGCGCATGACTATATGCGCAAGGGTGATCTGACCACCAGTGATCTGAACACCCTGCAAACCAAAACATTCTACGGCAAGGAAAAGAAATCGCTCGCCTATGTGATTGCGATTATGAACATGATCCTGCACGGGATCGAAACGCCCAATATCACCCACACCAACACCCTGTCGCAAAACATCCGCGATGTGCAGGAAAGTGACCGCTATGACGTCATCCTTGCCAACCCGCCCTTTGGCGGCAAGGAACGCGCTGAAGTCCAGCAGAACTTCCCGATCAAAACCGGCGAAACCGCGTTTTTGTTCCTGCAACATTTCATCAAACACCTGCGGGCTGGCGGGCGCGCTGCGATTGTGATCAAGAACACGTTTCTGAGCAACTCTGACAATGGGTCAAAAGCGCTGCGCAAGGAACTGCTGACGGCCTGTAACCTGCATTCGGTTCTGGATTGCCCAGGCGGCACGTTTCTGGGGGCGGGCGTGAAAACCGTGGTGCTGTTCTTTGAAAAAGGCGCGCCCACGCGCAAGGTCTGGTATTACCAGCTCGACCCCGGCCGTAACATGGGCAAAACCAACCCGCTGAATGATAAAGACCTGGCCGAGTTCGTGACCCTGCAAGCCAGCCATGCCGATAGCGATAAATCATGGACAGTCGCGGTGACCACGCTGGATGACACCTATGACCTGTCGGTGAAAAACCCCAACACGCCCGAGGCCGCCCCCCTGCGAGAGCCTGAGGCGATCATCGCCGAGATCACCAAACTGGACAATGAGAGCGCCGAGATTCTGGCCACCATACGGGGGCTGTTATGAGGGAGGGGTGGGAGGTTAAAACGCTTGGTGAGGTCGCTGATGTAAAAGGCGGTAAACGACTTCCAAAAGGTTATAAACTGGAAGCTGAACCAACTGCCCATCCTTATATCACGGTTTCGGATTTTACTGATGATGGAACTGTTTCAACCCGCAAGCTCAAGTATATCAGTGACGAAGTTTTTGAGCAAATACAGCGTTATACAATTTCTTCGGATGATCTGTATTTAAGTATCGCCGGAACTATTGGCAAAACAGGAGTCGTTCCCGCTGAGTTGAGCGGTGCAAATTTAACTGAAAACGCCTGCAAATTAGTATTAAGGCCCGGCGTGGATCAGAGGTTTTTGTACTATTTTACGGTGTCCAACGAATTTGTTGAACAAGCTGGTATGAACACCAGAACAACCGCACAACCAAAACTGGCACTCGAGCGGCTAAAAACAATATCTCTGTTTCTCCCACCCCTCGCCGAGCAAAAGCGGATTGTGGCGGTATTGGATGTTGCGTTTGAGGGGATCGAGCTGGCCCTTGCGGCGGCCAGCAAAAACCTCAAAAACGCCCGCGAATTGTTCGAGACCACCCTAAACACCACCTTCACCCAAAAGGGCAAAGGCTGGGTAGAAACGACGCTAGGCGAAGTGACCCGATTTTCGGGAGGTGGCACACCCTCAAAATCAAATAGAGCTTTTTGGGATGGCAGTATCCCTTGGGTATCCCCCAAAGACATGAAGTTTGAAGTGATAGTCAAATCCATCGACAAAATAACACATGAAGCCATAGAAAAATCTGCTACAAAGCTAATTCCTGAAGGAGCAACACTTATTGTTGTTCGTTCGGGAATTCTTGCGCGAACAGTCCCGATTGCGATTGTGGGTCGTGAACTAACGGTGAACCAAGACTTAAAAGCAATTTGCCCAAATGAAACAATTCTTCCTAAGTTTCTTACCTACTTAATGCGAGCAAATGAGCGAAATCTTCTTGCGAAAGTTACTAGGGGTGCCACTGTGCATCGGCTCTCAACTTACACATTAAAGTCGCTCCCTATTTATGTACCAAGCCTTGAGGTGCAGTCTCAAATTTCTAAAAAATGTGAAAACCTTTCAACCCAAACCCAACACCTCGCAGCCCTCTACCAGCAGAAAATCGACGCGCTGGGTGAACTCAAACAATCATTATTACAAAAAGCCTTTGCGGGGGAGCTGACCGCGCAAGCCCAACCCTTGGAGGCTACCGCATGAACGAAGCCGAAACCCGTGCCGAACTGATTGACCCCGCCCTGAAGGCCGCGGGCTGGGGGGATGTTGATGGATCACGTGTGCGGCGCGAGGTGATTACTCTGGGGCGTCTGCAAGGCGCAGGTAAACGCACAGGGCAGGACATCGCAGATTATGTGTTGTTTTATCGCGGCCAAAAGCTGGCGGTGATCGAGGCCAAACGCAAGGGGCTACCTGACACCGAAGGCGTGGCGCAAGCCAAGAAATACGCCGCCACCCTGCAAACGCGGTTCACCTACTCCACCAACGGCATAGGCATTTACCGCATTGATATGGCCACGGGGGCCGAGGGCTATGTAGACCGCTACCCCACACCGGACGAGCTGTGGGATGCCACCTATGCCAAAGAAAACACATGGCGCAACCGTTTCGGCGCGGTTCCGTTTGAGGATAAAGGCGGCCAATGGCAGGCGCGCTATTACCAGCACAACGCCATTAACAAAACGCTGGAAGCAATCGCGGCGGGCGACAAACGCATCCTGCTAACGCTGGCCACCGGCACCGGCAAAACCGCGATTGCGTTTCAGCTGGCGTGGAAGCTGTTCCATTCGCGTTGGAACCTGTCCGGCGAACCAACCCGCCGCCCGCGCATCCTGTTTCTGGCAGACCGCAATATTCTGGCCAATCAGGCCTATAATTCATTTTCCGCCTTCCCCGAGGATGCCCTAGCGCGGATCAGCCCCAAGGAAATTCGCAAGCGAGGCCGCGTGCCGAAAAATGCCAACGTCTTTTTTACGATCTTCCAGACGTTCATGAGCGGTGATGCGGGCGCGGAAAACTATGGTGACTACGCGCCTGACTTCTTTGATTTCATCATCATTGACGAATGCCACCGGGGCGGCGCGAATGACGAAGGCAACTGGCACGGTATTCTGGAATATTTCGCCCCTGCCGTGCAGTTGGGCCTGACAGCCACCCCCAAACGCCGCGACAACGTGGATACCTACGCCTATTTCGGTGATCCGGTATACACCTACTCCCTGAAAGAGGGCATCAATGACGGTTATCTGACCCCCTTCAAGGTGAACCAGATTGCAACCACTCTGGACGAGTATGTTTATACGTCAGATGATGATATAATCGACGGCGAGGTAGACGAGGCCAAGCGATACACCGAGGGCGACTTCAACCGCATAATCGAGATTGCCGCACGTGAAAAATACCGCGTAAACCTGATGATGCAGGCGATAGACCAAAGCCAGAAAACCATTGTGTTTTGTGCCACCCAGGATCATGCGCTTGCGGTGCGTGATTTGATCAACCAGATGAAGGTTAGCACGGAGCCGAATTACTGTGTTCGGGTCACGGCGGATGACGGGGTGCTGGGCGAACAATGGTTAGAAGAGTTTCAGGATAACGAAAAGACGATTCCAACGATCCTGACCACCTCGCAAAAACTATCAACCGGCGTGGATGCCCGCAATGTGCGCAATATCGTGCTGATGCGGCCTGTGAATTCAATGATCGAGTTTAAGCAGATTATCGGGCGCGGAACGCGGCTGTTTGACGGTAAGGATTATTTCACGGTTTATGATTTTGTGAAAGCCTATGAGCATTTCAATGATCCCGAATGGGATGGAGAACCGGCAGAACCTGTTGAGGCAGGGCCGGGTGGTGGCACGGGAAATGATGAAGGTGGAGAGACCACCACAGGCGGCGATGAACAACCACCCCGCCAGAAAATCACAATCAAGCTGGCAGATGGGAAAGAGCGCACAATTCAACACATGACAGCGACTACATTCTGGAGTCCCGAAGGGCGTCCAATGTCTGCCACAGAATTTATCGAACGGATGTTTGGCGAGTTGCCAGAGTTGTTCAAGGATGAAGACGAGCTGCGTTCACTGTGGGGGCAGCCCGATACGCGCAAAGCCCTTCTCGAAAGCCTGTCTGAAAAAGGCTACGGCCTAGATCAACTTGATGAGATCAAACGAATGATCAATGCCGAGAAAAGTGATTTGTTCGACGTGTTGGCGTATATTGCATTTGCGCTTTCCCCCCTGACCCGTGAGGTTCGGGCAAAAACAGGTAAAGAGAAGATCGGCGGGCTATATGACGATAAGCTTCAATCATTTTTAGGTTTTGTTCTTTCCCAATATGTAAAAGAGGGTGTTAGTGAACTGGATAGCGATAAATTGCCGGATTTGCTTGAGTTGAAGTATAGCGGCGTAAGTGACGCCACAGAACATCTAGGGAGTGTTGCTGCAATACGCGATGCGTTCTTGGGGTTTCAGCGGCATCTTTATTAGATGGTTAGCAAAACCTTTCAGATTCAAGTGGCTACTACGCTTTGCAGATTGCGTTAAGAAAGATTGTCTTGGGGGTATAATTGGGGGTATTTTCAAAAATCACATTGAAATAACAGCTTTATAACAACAGCTTATCCCCTAAATCACAGTCCGTGTGGGCACCATTTAATCCACGTAAGCGCATGATTTTAAATAATAAATCGCCCTTACTTATTTGTCGGCACACCTAACAGCCCACCTTTTATTGTGCGCTATGATTCCATCCAATTTCATCCAGTAGCCAAACGGAATTCCTGCGGCTACACTCTCCTTGCCTGGGTATTGTTGTAACCTAGGGTCAGGACTCATTGATTGATCCAGAAGATCACTATGGCGGCGATCTGGATTGCTGATAGGAAAGCATGGGTGCCGCGGTCGAAGCGCATGGCAATACGCCGCCCGCTGCCCGGCTGGGTATGTTTACATGCCCGAGAGGCGGTCTTTGAGTTCGGCGAACATGTTTTCGACCTTGTGGCGCTGTTTGTATAAGGTTTTACAGTAGGTTGCGGGGTGTTTGCGTTTGGCTCTGGGGGGTATGCGCGGGGTGATGCCGCGCTCAATCAGGGCTGCACGATAGGCGTCACTATCGTGACCCTTGTCGCTCAGAATCTCCTTTGCGGCTGGCAAATCCGGCAGCAATGTTGCCGCACCTTTGTGGTCAGATTGCTGGCCTTCGGTCAGCAAAAACCGCACCGGACGGCCGTCACCATCCGTTGCCTGACAGGTGAATGGCACATTCACCGAGAGGGACAAACCGCGTGCAATTTGGAGTTCAATCCACCTTTATGCGGTCCATAGACCCCCGGTGCATCCCGCCAACGCGAGCCGTTTCGGATCACATGAATGATGCCACTGATGACCCTGCGATCATCGACCCGAGGCACCCCGTGCGACAAAGGAAAATACGCATTGATCCGCGCTAGTTGCGCTTTGCTCAGCCAAAATTGATCTGACATGTTGCCCTCCTGATGTTTTGGTAGGCATTGATTCAGAACATTGTGCGATAGGCAAGAAGTTAATAGGTCCTGGACCTAGGATGGCCAGTCATTGCCGTGCAATCAGGCAGATAATTCCGTGGGGAGATGTTGCTAAGGAAGGTCTGAACAATGGGATTTTTGCCGCGTATGGATTGCGGACTGCGGCCGAATACATGGTACCAGCCGTTTTGAGACCGCTTTCACGGCTGGTTTACCTCCATTCTCCCGATTTCAGGCAGACCCCACCCTCAAGGATCTTCGCGCAAGGTAGAGGTTGGCCAGCGCCATCAGGCAAAACATCTGCGCTTCGTTTTTGGCCAGCCCGCGATAACGCACTTTGCGGTAGCCAAACTGGCATTTGATAACCCGAAAGATGTGTTCCACTGCCCGGCAGTGCATGCGCAGCATGTGCGAGAGGGAACTTTGGCCCGCACAGCCCCGTGTTTCCGGTTACGTTTCTTTTGTGATAACGACAGAACGCGCCCGGGTTTTCGCTTGTCTTTCACCGCCCAGAGGATGCCATTGGCCCGTGCCGCCCGCTTGCGCTTGTCACTGACGTAGCCTTTGTCACCGAATACAGCGTTGTCGATCTTGCGGGTCAGATCATCGGTCATTCGCGCGTCATGCACCTGGCGGTGGTGGTTTTGACCGTGTGAACCAAGCCGCTTTTCGCGTCCACACCGATATGCGTTTTCATGCCTAAATACCACTGGTTGCCCTTCTTTGTTTGGCTCATATCAGGGTCACGCTTGCCCGACTTGTTCTTGGTCGAGGGCGATGCGGCGA
This sequence comes from Paracoccaceae bacterium, assembly GCA_036479695.1. Classification (GTDB taxonomy): domain Bacteria; phylum Pseudomonadota; class Alphaproteobacteria; order Rhodobacterales; family Rhodobacteraceae; genus NORP23. The sequence continues at coordinate 220,952 of JAZGFN010000011.1, read as the reverse complement.
TCAGAGTTGCGTCCAATATGCTGCCACCGCGCATCGGCAGGGATCGCTCTTCAAGATAGCCCGAGACCGCGCCGAACGGTGCTTTGGTCAGGTTATAAGCCTCCAGTAGATGGCGGAAGTTCAGGATCGTGGTTTCGTCAGGGATGGCATCCTGTGCCGGATCAAGCCCGGCAAAACCCCGCATCGAATGCATGTCATAAAGCGCCTCCTCGGCACCAGGATCAGAAAGACCGTACCACTGCTGCAGGAAATAAATCCGCAACATTACCCAGAGCGGCATCTGCGCGCGGCCCTTGCGCGGCTTGGTATAGTGTGGATTATTCAACGCTTCCAGCGGCCCCCAAGGCATAACCGCCTCCATCTCCCCCAGAAAACTCCCGCTTGGTTCGCTTCTTCTAGGCCTGTTCAAGCGACGAAAAACGCTGCTGTTTCAGCATAACACCCCAAAATCCTGTCCAGACAATGTAGCAGAAAACCATGGGGTTTGTTTAGAGGTTCCTTAAGGTTAGTCGAGGATTTGCATTGTCAAATCTGAGCCGAACGATCAGGCAGTGGCACGAAGCTCCGAACAATTGATCTTGATTTTCGTGGCATGCCGAGCATTGAACGAATGTCCGCTTCAAGAAAATTCTCTGGCTGAGTTATCTACGCCTTGAAAGTCGGCTCTGGGCGTTTCTGCCATAGCTGCCCACCATCAGTTTTCTAAAATTGCAACACGCAAACACCTGTAATGCTTGTTGCGCTTGCCTTACACAGCCTATATTGCATGAATTATAAATGAGTAAACTTGCAAATCATGTCGTTTTGGGATAGACTGAAAGCATGAACAACCTAACCGTATTAAAGAATCATCTTCGCCAAGGGCAGGTCTATCGACGTGCCGACCTGTTGGCATGGACAAATGCTGTTGATCGCCATCTTCGCCAGTTGGTTGATAATGGCACCCTGACCAAGCTGTCAGGCGGGCTTTATTATTACCCAAAGCAAACCAGTTTTGGCGCGGCCCCCGCCGATGATGCCAAGTTGGTTGAGGCGTTCTTGAATGATCATCGATTTTTGATGACCAGCTCAAACGCCTTCAACACGCTTGGGGTTGGCTCGACCCAGCTTTACAATGAAACCGTTGTGTATAATCACAAACGCCACGGGCGATTTAAGCTTGGAAAACGCAATTTTGACTTTCGGATAAAGCCGCATTTCCCCAAAACTCTGTCAGAGGCATTTTTGCTGGTTGATCTGGTGAATAATGTGGATCGTCTGGCTGAGGAAAAATCGGCCATGCTGGAAGGCGTTGCCAAGAGAGCCCATGCGGTCGACCCAAAGGTTTTGGGTAAAGCCGTGCGTGATTATGCGGGGGTAAAAGCCAAGAAGTTCTTTGCTCCGCTTTTGGCGCAGGCTACACTACACCATGCCCCATGATTTTCTGCACAACCACAAAGAATTCGCCGACCTAATCCGCATCGTTAGCGATGCGCAGTCTATTGATCCTGTTTTGGTGGAGAAGGACTATTGGATTATGCATTGCCTTTATGGCTTACAGGCCATCGACATGCAGTTTGAGTTGAAGGGCGGCACTTCGCTATCCAAGGGCTACGGCATTATTGATCGGTTTTCCGAAGATATTGATATTCGGATAGAACCGCCCGCCGACATGGGCGTTAAAACCAATCCCAACCATCAAAACCCAGCCCATGTTAAAAGCCGAAAAGCTTATTATGACTGGCTGGCATGAAGCATTGTGATTGACGGCATAACGGCTGTTGAGCGTGACACGGAATTTGATGATGAGCGCTATTATCGCAGCGGGGGCATACGCCTTCGCTATGACACACAGTCTGGCACGTTAGATGGATTAAAAGACGGTATTCTGCTTGAGGTTGGGTTTGATGATGTATCGCCAAACTCACCCCAGACGATTTCCTCATGGGCTTATGATTTTGCCGCCGACAAGGTTGATATTTTCGATAATTGGGCAGTTGATGTTGCCTGCTATCATGCGGGTTATACATTTGTGGAAAAGCTTCAAACCATCTCAACAAAATTCAGAAAACAACAAGCCGATGGTAGTTTTCCTGCAAATTTCATGCACCATTATTACGATATATATCGGTTATTGGACGAGCCGACAGTGCAGGAATTTATTGGAACCGAGGCCTATACCGCGCATAAAAACAAAAGATTTCCCAAAAGCGACAATCAGACCTTGGCGGAAAACGAGGCCTTTTTATTAACCGACGCAGAAACCCGTAAAACCTATGCGCAGGCCTATAATTAATCCCGTGCACTTTACTATAAATCGCAACCTTCATTCGACGATATTATGGATGCGATAGCCAAGGCCGTTCAGATAAAAGGTATCTGACCCTTGCTCAGTTCGAAGCCTTTTCGATAAATCGAAATTTGGAGAGACTGAGCACAAATACGAAAATCCCAACTATAGCTATCGGCACCAAAATCAACAGTAGTGACCCAAACAAATCCCAAAAACCACCGCCAGTGATATTGCCGATGATCTGTGTGATAATAAAGATAGCGACCCCTCCGATCCAAACCCCCAATATCCACCATGTATCACGGCTGAACCCTTGCCATAGAGGCTTTCAAGCTGGCTGAAGTCTTGCACAAAGCCCCAAAGCTGCATGTCAAAGCCTGCCATCAAACCATATGAGTGCCGTTAATGATGCGATTCAAGTATTTGCTGGTTACAAAGCTCTTGGTGCATTTCCGACAGATCATATTTTTGAATCGAATTTGAGCGCATGGCATCACGATATTGAGCAAGTTCTAGAGGATGAATATGCGGCGGATTCAGAGAAATTCAATCAAGCTGGAAGCGATGCTGTTGGAATGCTCCGAAACTCCAAAAGAACCCCCTGTATGTCGCCGCAGCAATGAAGTCTGCTTGGGACGATGGCAAACGGTTTACAGTAATAGATCAAGTAATAACAAGCATTCTTGAATAGCTATTTTACAAATGGCGAGCGAAGTTCGGGGGCATGGATGCGTCGTGATGTCTGAGATGAAGGCGCAGGCTGATGAAAACCACATGATCTAGCGGCTTTGGCGATCCTTGAAATATGAATGCATCTGCCTGAGTGCATCTTAACCGGGCTACTAAATGGATAAAAATGTAGGACCACCCCTGATGTCCGTCACCTATTTTTGGTTTGGCTTTTCGGTGAAGAAGCCTCGGTTCAACAGTTTTGCTCACTCCTTAAAGGTTACGATGAACCAGCCCCCCGTTTACTAATCCTTAAATTCGCCCACGAGTGCCGACGTCAGGCAAACTAAAATGCTCGCGCAATTTACTTTCAAGCCCCGTCAAAAATGGGGGTTTACGCCAGCATCTCATGGGGCGGGTTGTCCAGCAGATGGTCAAGTCGCACCAGGGCCTCCTGAAAAATGCGCGCCCCGTATTTTCCCCCGAGCGTCAGGCGAATGGCGTTGGGGGCCACGCCATCATCGGGCAGGAAAATATCGGCAGGGGCGACCAGTATCCCGGTCTTTTCTGCGGCGGCTGAAAACGTCGAGGCCCGCCACGGGTTTGGCAGGTTCAGCCACAGGTAATCGGCCGCCTCATTCCAGCGGATATCCCAACATCCCAGTTGATTAACGGCCAGCCGTACCCGCTCGGCGCGGTAGGTGCGAATTTGCTCCAGGATAATATCCGCCTGCCCGGATTGAATAAAATGCGTGGCAAGCTGGGCGATCAGCGGGGAAAACGAATGGCAAAGTGACTGGATCACATTCTGCCCGATCATCCCCTTGCCCGGCGGGCACAGCAAAAACCCGATCCGCAAACCCGCCGCCAGATAACGCGACAGCGAGGACACATGCCACACCCTTTCAGGGCAAAGCTCCAGAAAACTTGGGGGCGGAGTGGCGAAAAACTTGGCCTGGCCGTCATCTTCAACGATTTGCAGGTCGTACTGCCGGGCGATTTCGGCGATTTTAGCCTTGCGGGTCAAGGACATCTGGATCGCTGTCGGGTTGGTGATATTGGCCGAAAGATGCAAGATTTGCGGGCGATCGCGGCGGCAGATATCCTCAAAAGCTTTGGGCAAGATGCCGTCCTCATCCCCTTCAATACCGATAATTTTAGCCCGCGCCAGTTCCGCAGCGCGCCGGGTGCCGGGCAGCACCAGCGTGTCAGTGGCAATCACCGGGTTTGTGCCGCGTAAAATCGCCATAAAAGCCGCAATCGTTGCGTTTTGTGACCCATAGGTCAGGATCAAATCCTCAGGCTTGGCGCGGGTCCGCTCAAGCTGCATCCAATCGAGCATGGCCGTGCGTGTGGGCATTTCATTATGCCCCGCATAGCGCACCATGGAATGCTCGCCGCCGATTTCAATTTGTTTTGACAGGTCATCCAGAATTTCATCCTGCCCGAAATCCGGCACGGCGGCGTTGCGCAAATCAATGATATCGGGTGAGACATGGGTTTCCCCAAACACCGTGGTTTTGCGCGCGGTTTCAGGTTTCGGCGTGCGGATAAACGTGCCCCGCCCGACGTGGGCCTCAAGCAGTTCTTCGTCAATGCCCAATTGATAGGCGCGCGCGACCGTGCCGGGGGTAACCTGCAAACGCCAGGCCATTTCACGCACAGGCAACAGGCGGTCACCATGGGAAATCTGCCCTGTATTCAAAGCGTTATGGATCGCATCCAGCAGGGCGCGATACTTGGCGATGCCATTTTGCAACAGATCTGGGTGCCAAATTGTATCCATTACAATGTTTCCGTGGATTCTTTGTGATTCGAATTGTATCAGTTTATTCATGCCAATAATGGCACATTTCATAAATTGTATCAATACAAACTTAAGGAGCGCGATATGATTATCACTTTACCCCGCCATGTCGCGCAAAGCGCAGATTTATCTGCACGCGCGCGCATTCCTGCTCTCTCACGGCTTTTGATTGCAGGGGCTTTGGCGCTTGCCAGGCTTGACGACAGGATTTCAACCCCGCGCCGTTTGCCTGATCTTAGCGATCATCTGGCACGCGACATCGGGCTGGATCATCCTTGTCTTAGTATGGTTACTTATCAACCTATTCGGCCCGTTATCGGGCTGTGATACCCCCCCCGCGCTGCGCATTTCCAATCGTGGCGCGGGTTTTCCTATGGGAAACATGATCGCGGCAATTGTATGTATTTTCAGGCTTGCAGTGCGACGTGCAAATCCCCTAAACGGGCGGTGGGCAGGTCGTCGGAATAAGGGCGAGCGATGGTCGGCTCAAAAATTTCGCCCTTGATGATGGAGCCATCCTATGCGCCTCCCCGAAACGCCGCAGGTGATGCCTGCGCGCCCCGAATTCTCATCCGGTCCTTGTCCCAAACGCCCCGATTGGTCTTTTCAGGCCGTCGCGGATCGCGCTTTCCTTGGTCGCTCGCACCGTGCGGCTGGTCCCAAAGCGCAGATCAAGGGTGTCATCGACAAGATGACCGACATTCTGAACATCCCCGAAGGTTACCGCGTGGGCATTGTGCCGGCGTCTGATACCGGTGCCGTGGAAATGGCGCTGTGGTCACTGCTTGGTTTGCTGCCCGTTGACGTGCTGGTCTGGGAAAGTTTTGGCGCTGGCTGGGCTGGCGACATCAAAAACCAGTTAAAACTGGATGATGTGAACGTGTTAAAGGCCGATTATGGTGCGCTGCCTGATCTGAGCGCCGTTCGTAAGGGCGCCGATGTGGTTTTCACCTGGAACGGCACGACGTCGGGCGCGCGGGTGCCGAATGGTGGCTGGATTTCTGATAACCGCGAGGGGCTGACGATTTGCGATGCAACCTCCGCCGCATTCGCGCAGGATTTGCCGTGGGACAAGCTGGATGTGGTCACATTCAGTTGGCAAAAAGCCATGGGTGGTGAGGGCGCGCACGGTGTGCTGATCCTTAGCCCTCGCGCGGTGGAGCGGTTGGAGAGTTTCACCCCGCCACGCCCCTTGCCCAAGATATTTCGCCTCACGAAAGGCGGCAAGTTGATCGAGGGGATTTTCACGGGCGCAACCATCAACACCCCGTCGATGCTGGCCGTGGCCGATGCAGATGACGCGTTGGACTGGATGGTTGAAATCGGTGGCTTGAAAACCACGATGGCGCGCGCGGATGCGAATTTTACGGCCCTGCAAGCTTGGGTGGATACCAGCGACTGGGTCGAAAACCTTGTGGCTGATCCGGCATTGCGTTCCAATACCTCGGTGTGCTTGAAAATCGTCGATCCGGTTGTGGGGGCGCTCGATGATGGGGCGCAAAAGGCGTTTGTGAAATCCATGGTGAAACTGCTGGAAAACCACAAGGCGGCCTATGACATCAACGGGTACCGCGATGCGCCTGCGGGCCTGCGGATATGGTGCGGGGCAACGGTCGATACGGCTGATGTTATCGCGCTCGCGCCCTGGCTCGACTGGGCCTTTGCCACCGTCAAAGTTGATTTATAATTTCAAATAACAGGAGCATTTTCATGCCCAAAGTTCTTATATCCGATAAACTATCCACTGCCGCCGTGCAGATTTTCAAAGACAACGGCATCGAGGTGGATTTCATGCCTGACCTTGGCAAAGACCCCGCAAAGCTGGCCGAGATTATCGGACAGTATGACGGCTTGGCCATTCGCTCGGCCTCTAAGGCGACAGCGGATTTGATCGCCAAGGCGGATAATCTGAAGGTCATTGGCCGCGCTGGTATTGGCGTGGATAACGTCGATATTTCTGCCGCCTCTGCCAAGGGGATCGTGGTGATGAACACGCCGTTTGGCAACTCGATCACCACGGCCGAACACGCCATTGCCATGATGTTTGCCGTGGCGCGTCAAATTCCGGCGGCTGATGCGTCAACGCAGGCGGGTAAGTGGGAGAAATCCAAATTCATGGGGTCCGAGATCACCGGAAAAACGCTGGGGTTGATTGGGTCTGGCAACATTGGTTCAGTCGTGGCCAGCCGCGCGATTGGCTTGAAAATGAAGGTCATCGCTTTTGATCCTTTTCTGTCAACGGAGCGTGCCAAAACGCTGGGCGTGACCAAGGTGGATGATCTGGATGATCTGCTGGCGCAAGCCGATTTTATCACGTTGCATTTGCCCAAAACCGAAAAAACTGCCAATCTTTTATCGGCGGATCGTATCGCCAAAATCAAGAAAGGCGCGTATCTGATTAACTGCGCGCGTGGTGGTCTGGTCGATGAAAACGCGGTGGCCGAGGCCTTGAAATCCGGCCAGCTCGCTGGTGCCGCGTTTGATGTTTACGCCGATGAACCGGCCAAAGACAACGTGCTGTTTGGGCTGCCGAACGTCGTTTGCACCCCGCATTTGGGGGCCGCGACATCCGAAGCGCAGGAAAACGTAGCGTTGCAGGTGGCCGAACAAATGTCCGATTACCTGATGCGCGGCGCGATTTCCAACGCGATTAATGCGCCATCTGTCACGGCCGAGGAAGCCCCGGTGTTGCAGCCCTGGATCGAACTTTCAGAAATGCTCGGCGGGTTTGCCGGCCAGGTGACAGAAAGCCCGATCAAAGAGATCGAGATTGAATTTGTCGGCAAAGTCGGGGATTTGAACCTGAAACCGCTGGTCTCGACCCTGACCGCATCCCTGATGATCCCGCTGGTTGGTGAGGGCGGTGTGAACATGGTTTCGGCCCCCATCGTCGCGCGCGAACGCGGCATCAAAATCACCGAGGTACGCCGCGATAAACAAGGCGCGTTCGGGTCATACATGCGCCTGACCGTGACGACGGAAAGCCAGACGCGCTCGGTGGCGGGCACGATTTATTCGGACGGAAAACCGCGTTTCATCCAGATCAAAGGTATCAATATGGAGGCCGAGCCGCAGAAATTCATGCTCTATACCACCAACGCCGATATTCCGGGGTATATTGGCGAGTTAGGCACGACACTGGGCACACTTGGCGTGAATATCGCAACCTTTGCACTTGGCCGTGCGGTCAAGGACGGTGAGGCGATTGCCTTGCTGGGCGTGGACGCAAAAATCGATGACGAGACGCTGGAAATCATTGCAAAGTTGCCGCAGGTTAAACAGGCCAAAGCACTGGTATTTTAACTTTTAAATTATCCTGACTTGTCCCGGGCGCAATATTGCGTAATGCTCGGGGCAAGAAAAAGGGGGAAAGATATGACTGACGTACCAAATATTGCCCAAAAAGCACCATATGCCACTGATGTGACAGAAGGGAAATCCTATTTCTGGTGTGCCTGCGGGCGGTCAAAAAACCAGCCGTTTTGCGATGGTTCGCATAAAGATACGGAGTTTAGCCCGGTGAAATATACTGCCGAGAAAACCGGCAAGGTGTTTTTCTGCGGCTGTAAACACAGCAATAACGCCCCGCTTTGTGACGGGACGCATAATAAGCTCTGATCGAGTGGTCTGCTATTTTCGCAGGCGCTTTTCGATCTGCTTTTGTTCCCATTCGGGGCCGAATGGCGAGGATATCTCAAATACGCTAAGGGCGTGAAAGACAATGCCGATGCCCCAGCCGAATGCGGGCCATATCATTATCATGCTTTTGGCTTTCCCTTTTGCGGCTTGCCCTATATACCCCATCCGTAACTTCCAAATGAAAGAGGCATGAAATGGCCAATGTAGTGGTTGTCGGCGCACAATGGGGCGACGAGGGCAAGGGTAAGATTGTGGATTGGTTGTCCGAACGTGCAGATGTGATCGCACGTTTTCAGGGCGGGCATAATGCCGGCCATACCCTGGTTATTGACGGCAAGGTTTATAAGCTAAGCGTGCTGCCCTCGGGGTTGTTGCGCAAGGGCAAGCTGGCGGTGATTGGCAATGGTGTGGTGCTGGACCCATGGGCGTTTGTGGAGGAAATGGCCAAGCTGCGCGGGCAGGGGGTCGAGATTTCCACCGACAACCTGATGATCGCGGAAAACACGCCGCTTATCCTGCCGATTCACGGGGAACTTGACCGGGCGCGCGAAAGCCAGAACTCGGTTGCCAAGATCGGCACGACAGGGCGCGGCATTGGCCCGTGTTACGAGGATAAAGTCGGGCGGCGGGTTATCCGTGTGGCGGATCTGGGCGACGAGGCGACGCTGGATTTGCGTATTGAACGTTTGTTGACGCATCACAATGCGCTGCGCAACGGGTTGGGCTTGGCGGAGGTTGATGCGGTTGCACTTAAGGCTGCACTGCTGAAAATCGCCCCCAGTGTGCTGCCTTATGCAGCGCCCGTTTGGAAGGTTTTGAACGAAAAGCGCAAAGCCGGCAAACGGATTTTGTTTGAGGGCGCGCAAGGGTCCTTGCTGGACGTGGATTTTGGCACCTATCCGTTTGTGACGTCTTCGACCACCACCGCTGGCATGGCGGCATCTGGTACGGGCCTTGGGCCGGGCGCGATCGATTTTGTGCTGGGGATTGTCAAGGCCTATACCACGCGCGTTGGCGAGGGGCCGTTTGCTTGTGAGCTGGATGACGAGGTGGGGGAGCATCTGGCGACGGTTGGGCGCGAAAAGGGCACGGTTACGGGCCGTTCACGCCGTTGTGGGTGGTTTGATGCGGTTCTGGTGCGCCAAACCTGTGCGATTAACGGCGTGAACGGGATTGCGTTTACGAAAATGGATGTGCTCGACGGGTTGAAAGAGTTGAAAATTTGTGTGGGCTATATGCTGGACGGTAAGCAATTGGATTACCTGCCGACAGCCGCGGATCAACAGGCCCGCGTGACACCAATTTACGAGACTATGGAGGGCTGGTCCGAAAGCACGGTTGGCGCACGGTCTTGGGCCGATCTGCCAGCCGCCGCGATCAAATATGTGCGCCGTGTGGAGGAATTGATCGACTGCCCTGTCGCCATGCTTTCCACCAGTCCGGAGCGGGAGGACACCATTTTGGTCACCGACCCGTTTGCCGACTGATGGCGATGTCAAACAAAGCCCGCCGCCGTTGGTCGTTGTTTTTGCTGCTGGTCTGGCTGCCGTTTTACATCATTGTTGCGATCAGCGTTTTGGCCATGCTTGGCGAAATCAACAAATGGCTGCAAATCCCGATTTATCTGGTGCTGGGCATCGCGTGGGCCTTGCCGTTCAAGGCGATTTTCACCGGCATCGGCAAGCCGGAAGATGACGTTTGAGCGTGATTGTTAACAGCCTCCAGCCGGTCACATTGATTGGCGGCGGGCCGGTTGACGCGGATATTCTGACCAAGGCTGTGGCGCTTGCACCGATGGTTATTGCTGCCGATGGCGGGCTGAACCGTGCGCATGCTTTGGGCCAGAAAGTGACGCATGTGATCGGCGATATGGATTCCGTCGATCTAGGTATCACCGGCCCGGAATTCCACGAAATTTCCGAACAGATGACCACGGATTTGGATAAGTGCCTGTATTCGACCTGCGCTCCGTTTTATCTGGGTGTCGGGTTTTTTGGCGGGCGGTTGGACCATCAACTGGCGGCCTGTCATGCGCTGGTGCGCTCGGCGGATAAAACGGTTATCCTGTTAGGCGCGCAGGATTTGTGCTTTCTGGCGCCGTTGGAATTATCGCTGGATTTGCCGCGCGGCACCCGGTTTTCACTGTTCCCTATGGGGGTGGTTTCGGGCTGCTCAAAGGGATTGAAATACCCGATTTCCGGTCATGATTTTGCGCCCGACAAGATGATCGGAACTTCTAATATTACGAACGCAGCGCGTGTGGAATTATCTTTTGATAACAAGGTGATGCTGGTGGTTTTACCTATTGAAATGCTTGACCGTGTTCTGAAAGCACTCCGCTAACATTCCGGCACATTCACCGCCAAGCCCCCTTGGGATGTCTCTTTATATTTTGTGTTCATATCCAGCCCGGTCTGGCGCATGGTTTCAACGCAGGCATCAAGCGAAATCAGGTGCGTACCGTCACCGCGCAGAGCCAGAGATGCCGCCGAAATGGCCTTGATCGCCCCAAGGCCGTTGCGTTCAATGCAAGGCGCCTGCACCAGCCCGCCGACGGGATCGCAGGTCATGCCCAGATGGTGCTCCAACGCGATTTCGGCGGCGTTTTCCACCTGCGCTGGCGTGCCCCCCATCACTGCGCAAAACCCCGCCGCAGCCATTGCCGATGCCGCGCCGATTTCACCCTGGCACCCAACCTCGGCCCCGGAAATAGAGGCGTTATTCTTGATCATCCCGCCTATCGCCGCCGCGGTCAGCAGAAAGTCGTTAACCATGCTAGCTTTAGCATCAGGCACATGCGCGAGATAATATTTCAGCACCGCAGGCACGACCCCCGCAGCCCCGTTGGTCGGGGCCGTCACCACCTGCCCTCCGGCCGCGTTTTCCTCATTTATTGCAATGGCATACATGGAAATCCAGTCGTTAATCGTATGGGGCGCAAAACGGTTTTGACCATGCTCGGCCAGCAAAGCATCATGGATATTTTTGGCCCGTCGCTGCACCTTTAGACCACCGGGTAAAATGCCATCCGTGGCTAATCCGCGGGCAAGGCAAGCCTCCATCACCTGCCAAATGCATGCTAAACGATCCCGCACGTCTTGTTCTGGGTGATGCGCGCATTCATTGGCAAATTTCATGCTAGCAATAGATTTCCCGGATTTTTGGGCCATACGCAGCATTTCATCAGCGTTGTGAAACGGATAGGGTACCCCGATCAGAGGGTCGTGCGCGTCGGTTTGCGTGGCCATTTCTTTAGCAGTCAGAATGAACCCCCCGCCGATAGAATAATAGGTTTCGCGCAGATATAACTGCCCCGCGGCGTCGTAAGCGGATAAAATCATACCGTTGGCATGCCCCTCAAGAGGGGGGCCGTAATCAAAGGCTAGATCGCGGAGCGGAGCATATTCCAATGTGTCGAGATCAGGGGGGAATATCTGCCCGGATTTGGTATTTTGGATGATGATTTCATTTGCGGCGTCTGCATCAAACGTTGCCGGTACCAGCCCTGCCAAACCCAGCAATACCGCGCGGTCCGTGCCATGCCCTTTGCCGGTAAAAGCGAGGGAACCATGCAGGCTGCACCCAAGACGCGCCAGTTTTCCAGCCCCGGGAATAATTTCGCGCCCGCTACGCAAAACAGAAAGAAATCGTGCTGCTGCCACCATCGGCCCCACTGTGTGAGAGGACGAGGGACCAACGCCGATTTTGAAGATATCGAATACACTGAGAAACATGGAAACGCCGTTTTGAGCCGTAAATTCTACGAGTTTCCTATAGGAAACACAGACTGTAAACAATGTCTAGTAGGATAGTTTGGTGTTACTTTTAAAGATTGATGCGATCGAGAATTTATCATTAATATAAGATTAATAACGGTTATATAATTGCGAATTATTCTTTTATAGCAAGGTGTTATTTGTTTCCAACTAAACTACTAAACCGGTTTAGTAGTTTAGTGATACCAACGGTATTCATGCGAATAACTATATGCAAAACTATATTTTTGGATGCAAAGATTTGAGATTCCTGCAAAAAACACACATATTCGCAACCGTTGATTAACCTGTGATCCTGCCGCGCAAATCTCCCTCTCGCCCAAGGGGTAAAACATGCCTATAAGGGGTGAAACCCGCTGATTCACAGGATAATAATTATGGAAATACCTACGCAAGGGCCGGAAAAGGCCAAATATATTGCGGCGCTTAAGGCTCTGGAATATGTGGAATCGGGCATGAAGCTGGGGCTTGGTACCGGTTCGACTGCGGCATATTTTGTTGATCTTTTGGGGCAGAAAACCGCGGCGGGGCTGGATGTGATCGGAGTGCCGACCTCTAGCCGCACCAAGGCGCAGGCTGAGGCGCTTAATATCCCGTTAACCACGTTGGATGAGGCAGGCTGGCTTGATATTGTGATTGACGGTGCCGATGAATTTGACCGGCGCATGAACCTGATCAAAGGTGGCGGCGGGGCCTTGTTGCAGGAAAAACTGGTGGCCACAGCGGCGGATAAGATGATTGTGATCAGTGACGCCTCTAAACAGGTGGCGACGCTGGGGGCGTTTCCCTTGCCCGTAGAGGTCGTGTGTTTTGGCTGGAAAACCACGCAAAAGAAGATTTTTGACATTATTTCCGGGGCTTTTGTCGGCGGTGTCGATATCATCCGGCGCATGGATGGGGATCGGCCCTATGTGACGGATGAGCATAATTACATTCTTGACCTTCACCTTAAGAAAATCGATGAACCACCTGTTTTGGCTGAACAATTAAAGCATGTAGTCGGGGTTGTTGAAACCGGATTTTTCATCGATATCGCCAAGGTCGTGATTGTCGGTAAAGAGGATGGAACCGTGCGGGTGATTGATACGCGCCCACCGTTTCGCCCGGTACATTAAGGAAATATTATGGCTGAGTATGATTTTGATCTGTTTGTAATTGGCGGTGGTTCGGGCGGCGTTCGGGCCGGGCGTGTAGCAGCACAAGGCGGTGCGCGGGTGGCTTTGGCCGAGGAATATCGCTATGGTGGCACTTGTGTGATCCGTGGTTGTGTGCCCAAAAAACTGATGGTTTACGCGTCGTCTTTTTCTGAAAACTTCAAGGATGCCAAAGGGTTCGGTTGGAGCGTGGGTGAAACCCGGTTCGCGTGGCCAAAGCTTCGCGGCGCGATTGACGCAGAGCTTGATCGCCTTGAGGGTCTCTATCGCAAGGGCTTGACCGGCAATAATGTGACCACATTTGACAGCCGCGCCACGCTTTCCGGCCCCCATTCTGTGACCCTTTCGGACGGGCAGAAAATAACGGCCAAAACCATTCTGGTGGCCACGGGCGGTCAGCCGTTTGTGCCTAATGTCAAGGGGGCCGAACATGCGATTACCTCAAACGATGTGTTCCTGCTTGAGGATTTACCGCCACGAATTCTAGTGGTTGGCGGTGGGTATATAGCTTGTGAATTTACTGGTATTTTCAATGGCTTAGGGGCTGGTGTTACACAGTTTTATCGCGGTGCTCAGATACTGCGTGGCTTTGACGGTGAGGTGCGCGGGCATGTTGCCGAAGAAATGATCCGCAAGGGGGTGAACCTGCATGTGGGCACGGATGTCGCCGAGATTTCCAAGCGTTCCGATGGCTTGCATGTGACGTGCACGAACGGCTCGGTTACGGTGGTTGATACGGTGCTTTATGCCACCGGGCGCATTGCTAATACGGCTAATATGGGGTTGGAGGACGCGGGCGTTAAACTGGGCCGCAAGGGCGAGATTATCGTTGATCGGTTTTCCCAAACCGCGACCCGATCGATTTATGCCGTAGGCGATGTGACCAACCGCGTAAACCTGACGCCGGTCGCAATTCGTGAGGCTATGGCTTTTGTTGAAACGGTTTTTAACGACAATCCAACGGCGATGGACCATGATATGATCGCGACAGCCGTGTTCACCCAGCCGGAAATCGGCACCGTGGGGCTGGGGCAGGAAGAGGCGGATGAAAGCTTTAATATTGAGGTCTACCGCGCTACTTTTCGCCCGATGGCCAATATTCTGGCCGGGCGCGATGAACGTATGCTGATGAAACTGGTGGTGGATAAAGACACGCGCCGGGTGCTTGGCTGCCATATTGTCGGCCCCTCGGCGGGCGAAATGATCCAGATGGCGGGCATTGCCATCAAGATGGGGGCCACCAAGGAAGATTTCGACCGTACGGTTGCAGTACACCCCACAGCGGCCGAAGAATTGGTAACAATGAAGGTTCCTGTCGGTTAGCCCTTGAAATTTCCGTCAAAATGAACAGGTTGAGGGCAGAATACATTTTTCACATGAAGGAAGAGCATCCACATGTCCAATTCAAACAATTCCGGTGGCCCATGGGGCGGCGGTGGTAATGACGACGATGATGATGATCGCGATCGCGGCAATCGGGGCGGTGGCAAACCGCCTCAAGTGCCAGATATCGATGATCTGGTGCGCAAGGGCCAAGAGCAAATCAAGGTTCTGATGGGCGGCGGGCGTGGTGGCTCTGGCGGCGGGCAAAGCGGGCAGGGCGATGGCTTTGGCAGCGGTCCGCTTGTACTGATGGGGCTGGCGGCGATTGTGTTATGGGGCTTTGCTTCGTTTTACTCCGTGAAACCCGAGGAAAAATCGGTGGAGCTGTTTTTGGGCAAATATCATGCCACCGGCGAATCCGGCCTGAATTTTGCGCCCTGGCCTTTTGTTACGGCGGAAATCGTGCCGGTGACGACCGAGCAGATTGAAAATATCGGTGTTGGCCGTGGTTCGCGCGTTGAAGAAGGCCTGATGCTGACGGGTGATGAAAACATTGTCGATATCGATTTTCAGGTTGTTTGGAACATTACGGACCCGGCGCAATTTCTGTTTAATCTAGCGGACCCCAATGAAACCATTCGCGTGGTATCTGAATCGGCCATGCGCGAGGTTATCGGGCGCTCCGATCTGGCCCCGATTCTTAACCGGGATCGCGCGGCGATTTCGCAAGAGGTGCGCCAACTTATTCAGGCAACGCTCGACAGTTATAATGCCGGGGTGAATATTGTGCGTCTCAACTTTGACAAAGCGGATCCGCCGCGCGAGGTTATCGACAGTTTCCGGGATGTTCAGGCGGCTGAACAGGAACGTGATACACTGGAAAAACGGGCCGATGCCTATGCAAATCAACGCTTGGCGGCGGCACGCGGGGAATCTGCGCAATTGCTGTTGCAAGCCGAAGGTTATCGCGCGCAAGTGGTCAATCAGGCCACGGGTGAGGCCAGCCGTTTCGTTGCCGTTTATGAAGAATATGCCAAAGCAAAAGGGGTTACGCGCAAGCGGCTTTATCTGGAAACGCTTGAGCGGGTTCTGGCGGATGTAAACAAAATTATCATCGATGAAGGTGCCGGAGGGCAGGGCGTCGTGCCATATCTGCCGCTTACCGAGCTAAACCGTGGGAGGGCAAGCGAATGAACCGTTTACCAATTTTTGGCCTGATAATTTTTGTTATTGTGGTTCTTGTATCATCCTCGGTTTTCATTGTTGATGAACGGGAAAAAGCGCTTGTGCTGCAATTCGGGCAAGTGAAAGCCGTTAAGGAAGAACCGGGATATGCCTTTAAAATTCCGTTTATTCAGGAGGTCGTTAAATACGACGATCGTATCCTCTCGCTGGACACGCCTGCGCTTGAAGTAACACCGCTGGATGATCGCCGCTTGGTGGTTGATGCCTTTGCCCGCTATAGAATCGTTGATGTGGAAAAGTTCCGCAAAGCGGTTGGCACGGGCGGTGTTGCGACGGCTGAACTGCGGCTTGACCGGATTTTAAATGCCAGTTTACGAGAGGTTTTGGGCTCGGTTAAATCCAATGATATCCTGTCGGAAAACCGGGTTTTGCTGATGAACCGTATCCGGGATGCCGCGATTTTTGAGGCGCAAAACCTTGGGATCGAGATCGTCGATGTGCGTATCAAACGTGCCGATTTGCCCGAACAGAACCTCGCGGCAACATTTGCCCGTATGCAGGCCGAACGCGAACGTGAGGCAGCAGATGAACGGGCGCGTGGTAATGAGGCGGCGCAAAAAGTGCGTGCGCGTGCTGACAGAACGGCCGTGGAACTGGTCTCTGAGGCCCAGCGAGATTCAGATATCATTCGCGGTGAGGCTGACGCCAAACGCAACGCGATCTTTGCCGATGCTTTTGGGCGTGATCCCGAATTCTTTGCCTTTTACCGCTCCCTTTCAGCCTATGAAGCATCGCTTAAGGGGGAAAACTCGACGTTGGTGATTTCCCCGGATAGCGAGTTTTTCGAGTTTCTGAAATCGGACGGGTTGGAGTGATCCGCGACCTTCTGTTTGGTCTTGGATGCGTAGCTGTAATTGAGGGGCTGGTGCTGGCACTGGCCCCGACGCGTCTGGAACAGGTGTTGGAAATGTTGCGCGAAATCGGTGCCGAAAGATTACGGATGCTGGGATTGGTCGTGCTGGCCGGTGGAATCGTGCTTATCTGGTTGGCGCGCAGCTAGAAATTCACAGCATTGTCAGGCATAGTGCACAGCGGTGACTTGAATATTTGAAAAATAGGCACAGTCTATATAGTATTGCGGCAAGCCCGCTTGAAACATTACGCAGGAGAGTAATTTTGACCAGAGTCATAACGATGAAGCCGCAATCCGGATTTGTAAAACTGTCTTTTATCATGGTGTTAAGCGTGTTGTCGCTGATGCTGATTGCGCCGCCCACACAGGCGCGCGTGGCAGGGGAAAGTTTTGCTGATCTGGCGGAAAACATCAGCCCGGCGGTGGTTAACATCGTTACCAGGGTCGCAGTATCGCGCCCCACAGATCGCCTGCCGATAGTGCCGGATGGTTCCCCACTTGAGGATTTGTTTCGGGATTTCATGGATCGCCAGGGTGGTGATGACAGCCCGCAGTTTCGCGGTGAGGCGCTTGGCTCTGGTTTTATTGTCTCAGCCGATGGCTATATCGTGACCAACAACCACGTAATCGCCGACGCAGATGAAATCGTGGTGGAGTTCTTTAACGGCGACACATTGGTGGCCGAGGTGGTAGGGCGCGATGAGCGCACGGATATCGCGGTTTTGAAAGTGCAATCCGATACGGTCCTGCCTTTCGTGCAATTTGGCGATTCCGATGTCGCGCGGGTTGGCGATTGGGTGATGGCTGTTGGCAACCCGCTGGGGCAGGGGTTCTCGGTCTCAGCCGGAATTATTTCGGCACGTAACCGCACGCTTGCCGGCGCTTACGATGACTTTATCCAGACCGATGCTGCGATCAACCGCGGAAATTCCGGCGGGCCGTTGTTTAACATGGACGGCGAGGTTATCGGCGTCAACACGGCCATTCTGTCGCCCAATGGCGGTGGTTCAATCGGGCTTGGGTTTTCTATGTCCTCGGCGGTGGTCTCACAGGTTGTGGCGCAGCTGATCGAGTTTGGCGAAACCCGCCGTGGCTGGCTGGGCGTGCGTATTCAGGACATTAGCGAGGATATCGCCGAGGTGCTGGAACTGGAAAATGCCAAAGGCGCGCTGATCACGGATGTGCCGGATGGACCATCCAAAGATGCCGGTATTTTGCCGGGCGATGTGATCATATCTTTTGACGGCACCGATGTGGATGACATTCGCGAGCTGGTGCGGATTGTTGCTGAAACAGAGGTCGGCAAAGCCGTGCGGGTTGTGGTGATACGTGAGGGCAAAAGCCAAACGGTTCTGGTGACCCTTGGCCATCTTGAACAATCGCAGATGGCAAGTATTGAAGCGCTCAACAGCAAGGGCGGCGGTCAGGGCGAGATTGAGGGACTGCGACTGGGTGCGCTTTCGACTGAAAACAGGCAGGAATTTTCCGTGCCCGAGGACATCGATAGCGGCGTGCTGGTCCTTGATGTGGATACCTCATCGGCGGCTTTCGATAAAGGTTTGCGCCCCGGTGATATTATCATTGAGGTTGGTCAACAGGTGGTGGATGCCCCGGATGATGTGCTGGAACGAATTGCCACGGCGCGCGATGCCGGGCGCAAATCTATTCTGTTGCTGATTACCCGCGAAGATGACAAACGTTTCGTGGCGATTCCGCTAAGTGAATAAGCGCATGCAGGTGGCTTGCGAGCCACCTGCTATCCCCTAAATGAACAGAAAATCATCGGCGTTTAGTGTGTTGATATCGGTGTTTTCCAGGAAAATACTGCGATCATCATGCCCCCAGCTAAGCATAACGCCGCTGTTGATCTGCACCATATCAAGCGCATGCATGCCTGAAATACCGCGCAGCACGATCTGATCCTCACCATCGGTGAAATCAGTGATCCTGTCATGGCCAAACTGTGCGGCATTGAAAATGAACTGATCAGCGCCAGAACCACCGGTTAATGTGTCATCGCCAAAACCACCGTCCAGCGTGTCAGCCCCGCGCCCGCCATCAAGATTGTCAGTATCGCGCAGGCCTTCAAGAATGTCATCCCCGGCACCGCCAATCAGCTTGTCCTTGCCGGACGCCCCAATCAGATAGTCGCTGCCAGCCCCTGAAATCAGGGTATCATTGCCCGAGCCACCCCAGACATAGCTGCCGTCCGACCCATCGCCGAGTACAATCAGATCATCGCCGCCGCCGCCAAAAATCTGGTTTTTCCCGTCGGGATCATAGATTTTATCGTTGCCCGGTCCGCCCATGATCCGGTCATCGCCCAAGGTTCCGGTAAGATGGTCGTCGCCCTCTTTCCCCAGAATTTTAGTGCGCCCGCGAAAAGGTAAAATCGTGTGGTGGGGTACGAAAATGTCGTCACCTTCGCCCCCTTCAAAGACAAATCCTTCATTTTGCACACGCGCCTCTAGGGCGGCACCAAGGTTGGCTGTCCAGCCAAAACTATCCACGCCGGTCTGATCATAAGTTGCCGAAATAACCAGCGGTTCAGGCAATTCCAACGTGCCGATAACGGTTTTTTCCCCGTCAACCATGCGGTAATATACCAGTTTTGTAACGGTGATTTCGGTTTGCATGCCAAGCTTGGGATCATCAACATCTGCGGTTGTGGCCACAACATCAACGCCAAAATCATCATACATCGCGCTTTCACGGCTTTCCCAGCCCTGCGGCGTCGAGGCAATCAGCCCGTAAACGTTAACACCCGTTTTAAGAAAGACATTAGGCGCCAGAACGGCCCCCAAGGGGGAAAGATTATGAAAACCGGCGTTACTCGCCCTGATAATAACTTTAGACATGGCCCGCTCCTGTGCGAAAAACCTAACTAGAGAAAATTTCGCACAGATTTATATAAAATTCAAAGTATCTGTTTACGTTTGGTTAACGCTTTTGTGTAAAAGGCAAAAAAATATGGCTAGGGGCTGGTTCTAAGAAGGGCTTGCTATTAGATACTGACGGGAAGAATTGATCTAGAGGACTGAGTATGGCGAAAATTACGTATATTGAACACAATGGCCACGAGCATGTTATCGAGGTGGCCAATGGTTTGACCGTTATGGAGGGCGCGCGTGACAACAATGTGCCGGGCATCGAGGCGGATTGCGGTGGGGCTTGTGCGTGCTCAACCTGCCATGTTTATGTGGATGCGGCCTGGGTTGAAAAACTGCCGGGTAAGGACGATATGGAGGCCGATATGCTCGATTTCGCCTGGGAGCCGGATGCGGCGCGCTCGCGTCTTACCTGTCAGTTGAAGGTGACGGATGAACTCGACGGGTTGATCGTGCAATTACCGGAAAAGCAAATATGATCAAGGCCCTCGCGACGGTGCTGGCGCTGCTGCCCGTCGCGGTTTATGGGGATATTATTGCAGCGCGCTATAGCGGGGAAACCACGCGCTATATGCACGGTGTTTTCGGGCGCGGTTTTGAATATTCCACGTTGGAAATAACATCGAGCGACGGGTCCGTCACCCGTATTGTGCTACCCGAAAACCGTGTGTTTGAGGATACCACCCCGCGCTTGGCCGATATGGACGGGGACGGCGATAATGAGGTGATCGTGGTCGAAACCGACGTTGATCTGGGCGCGCAACTGGCGATCTATGATCTGAATGGTAAACGTGCCGCCACGCCGTTTATTGGCCGCACTCACCGCTGGCTGGCCCCGGTTGGTACGGCGGATTTTGACGGTGACGGGGCGCAAGACGTGGCTTATGTTGAAACGCCGCATCTGGGGAAAACCTTGAAATTCTGGAGCCTGAAAGGCAATGTGTTACACCAGATCGGCGAAGCCATCGGCCTGACCAATCACCGATTTGGCATGGGCAAAATTTCTGGCGGCGTGCGGGTTTGCGATGGTGTCGCAAAGGCCATTACCGTCAGTGCGGACTGGCAGTTTATCGTAGCCACAGGTTTGGTGAACGGGGTGCCGGAGTTTACGACTGTCGGACCGTTCAAGGGGGAAAAATCGATGGCGGATGCCTTGGTTTGTAAGTGATTGTGCCGTAAATCAAAAATGTAGGGTCATGATGAAATATCTCTATCATTTTAGCGAAAACGGGAAAATTTTGCAGTTTACGCCAAGGCGCGTGAAAGTGCCGGCGAAACGCGCTGAGGGGATGGAATGGCTCAACGGTAAACTCGTTTGGGCGATCGATTCCCCTCACAGCCCACTTTATCTTTTCCCAAGGGAATGTCCGCGTATTATCATTTGGCGGCAACCGCAATCCAAGGCCAAAGATGTGGCAGCCTACTGGCATGACCCTTCAAAGCATATGGTGGCTTATTTTGAGGAAAATTGGCTGGAGCGTATTCAAAGCACACATTTATTTCGCTATGCGCTACCTTCAAAATCATTTGTGGATTTGAAAGACGCAGGAATGCATGTGTCAGATCAGACTGTTAACCCTGTAAATGTCCAGCCTGTTGGAAATCTTCTGACAGCCCTTAAAGATGCCGGTGTTGAGATCAGGCCGATTGCTGATCTTGGTGGGCTAAAACCGGCTTGGAATACGTCGCTGCATGTAAGCGGTATCCGTTTGCGCAATGCCCAAAACTGGTAGGGGCTATAGCGCCCGCCAGCATATATCTATGCCGCAACCGGTCTTACCCAATCACCGTTTCGGCATGGGTGAAATTTCTGGTGGTGTGTGGATAGCTAATTATGCAGGTGTTAGGATTGAATACCAATGTTCCGGTTGGCAAATAAATCTGACCACTACATATCAGTATGAATGTGGTTAAAACTATGCTACATTGCTAAATGCCGAACGTATTTCATGTCTCAAAAACATTGCAATTGAATGATGTCTCACTTGCTTATCAGGACATGGGTCAAGGTGATCCGGTAGTCTTGGTTCACGGGGGGGTGTCGGATCTTCGGACTTGGACACATCAGATACCCGCTCTGACTGGCAAGTATCGAACAATCGCTTACAGCAGACGATATGCACTGCCCAACACCAAGATCAAAGAAGGTGCGAATGACCCGATTGACCCGCATGTAGATGACCTGGCCAGACTGATTCATATGCTAGAGGTTGGCCCGGCGCATATTGTGGGTCATTCTTGGGGCGGGTTGATTGTTTTTCTTTTGGCAATGCAGCGCCCCGAGTTGTTTCGTTCAATGACCTTGATTGAACCACCTGCATTGACGTTATTTGTTGATGTGCCGCCAAAGATTTCCCAAGTACTTTTACTATTGCTTCGGGCACCCAAAACAGCGGTTGCAATATTGAAACTTGGGGCTTTGGTCATGGGACCGGCAGAAAAAGCATTTCGCCGAGGTGATGACAAGGCCGCAATTGAACTCTTTGGTAAGGGTGTGCTGGGTCCCGAGCGTTTTGCGCAACTTTCGCCTGAACGCTATGCACAGGTTTGGGATAATCGGGCAACGGACAAGGCACAGATGATAGGTCATGCTTTTCCGCCGCTTGACCGAGCGGAAATCAGTCGTATTCAGGTTCCGACTCTTTTGCTTATCGGTTCGGAAAGTCCAGCGGCTTTTCGTCGTCTCGGCTTTGCTTTGCATGATCTTCTACCGCATGCAGAACTCAAAATAGTCGATGGTGCTTCTCATATCGTGCATGAAGATATGCCAGAGCGTACCAATTTCTTGTTGTTGGATTTTTTTAACAAGCAATGACGGCTTTGGAATCAGCGGCGGCGGCGCTGTAATCACCTAAATGAACCTGCGTCGCTCTGGGTTACAATGCCCGATACCCAATATCCGTTCTGTAAAACCCTGTTGACCAGTCTATGGTTTTGATAGTGGTATAGGCACGCTCCTTGGCCTTTTGTAAAGTGTTAGCGCGCGCCGCTACCCCCAATACACGCCCGCCGTCGGCAGTGATCTGACCGTTAACATTGGCGGTGCCAGCGTGGAAAACCTCGACAAACGGGTCATCGTTGGCGCAGTCAAGATTGCCAATCACATCGCCTTTTTCATACGTGCCCGGATAGCCATTAGCCGCATAAACCACCATCAACGCATGATCATCTGCCCAGTTGATACGCGCCGTTTCCAACTGCCCGTTCGCACAAGCCAGCAATGCATCAAGAACCTGCCCACCAAGGCGCAGCATGATCACCTGGCATTCCGGATCGCCCCAACGCACGTTATATTCCACAAGGCGCGGTTGGCCGTCCTTGATCATGAAACCGGCGTATAAAACCCCCTCAAACGGAGTGCCGCGCCGGGCCATTTCTTTGATGGTGGGCTTGATGATTTCATCCAGCGCTTTTTGCGTGACGGTATCATCCATCACAGGGGCCGGTGAATAGGCCCCCATGCCGCCGGTATTTGGCCCCTTATCGCCGTCAAAGGCGCGTTTGTGGTCTTGGGCTGTGCCGATGGGCAGGATGTTTTTACCGTCCGAGAGGATGAAAAGCGAGGCCTCCTCGCCCTCCATGAATTCTTCGATCACGATTTCTGCGCCGGCTTCGCCAAACGCACCGTCAAACATGTCGTCAATCGCTGTCAGCGCGGTCTCCATATCCATGGCCACAACAACGCCTTTACCGGCGGTCAGACCATCGGCCTTGATCACAATCGGTACGCCGGTTTCTTGCAGATACGTCTTGGCGGTAGCGGCATCGGTAAAACGGGCATAGGCGGCGGTGGGGGCATTGCAGGCGTCGCAAATTTCCTTGGTGAAGGATTTTGAGCTTTCCAGACGCGCCGCAGCCGCCGAGGGGCCAAAGGTTAAAATCCCTGCGGCGCGCAATGTGTCTGCGATACCGGCGGCTAATGGGTCTTCGGGGCCGACAACGACAAAGTCGATGCTCTCGTCGCTGCAAAATCCAACGATTTGATCGCCGTTTTTCGGGTCCAGTGCCACGCATTGGGCGACTTGTGTGATACCTGCATTCCCCGGCGCGCAAAACAGTTGGTCGCATTTGGGATTTTGGGCAATGGCCCATGCGAGGGCGTGTTCGCGCCCGCCACTACCCAGAATTAGGATATTCATACCTGCTCTCCCTTGGCCTTTGTTGCGGATCGTTCTAAGGTTGGCGCATGATATTTGCAAGCACACCATGTCCGATTTAATCGATACGCCCGACGCGGGGCAAAACGCGCCGGAATTTTCCGTTTCCGAGATTTCAGGCGTCGTGAAACGCATGATCGAGGGGGAGTTTTCCCATGTGCGCATTCGCGGCGAGGTTGGCCGTGTGTCGCGCCCGGCCTCGGGGCATTTGTATCTGGATTTGAAAGATGATCGCGCGGTGCTGGCGAGCGTGATCTGGAAGGGCGTTGCCGGGCGTTTGCGGGTGCAACCCGAGGAAGGGATGGAGGTTGTCGCGACGGGGCGCTTAACCACATTCCCGGGGCAAAGCCGTTACCAGATGGTAATCGAGGATATTGCGCCTGCGGGTGTTGGCGCGCTGATGGCGATGCTGGAGAAACGCAAGGCTGCGCTGGGCAATGAGGGATTGTTTAAGGCTGAACTAAAACAGCCACTGCCCTATTTGCCAGACGTAATCGGGGTGATAACCTCGCCATCAGGCGCCGTGATCAGGGATATATTACACCGCCTTCGGGATCGGTTTCCGCGCAAGGTTCTGATCTGGCCGGTGGTGGTGCAGGGGGATAAATGCGCGCCCGAGGTTGCGGCGGCAATCAAGGGTTTTAACGCTATGAAACCGGGGGGGGCGTTGCCGCGGCCCGACGTGTTGATCGTGGCGCGGGGCGGTGGCTCGATTGAAGATTTATGGGGTTTTAACGAGGAGGTTGTGGTGCGTGCAGCATTCGCCAGCAAGATCCCGTTAATCTCGGCGGTGGGCCATGAAACCGACACGACGTTGATAGATTACGTGTCCGACAAACGCGCACCGACACCCACGGCGGCTGCTGAAATGGCCGTTCCGGTGCGCGCCGATCTGTCTGCGCATGTGGCTGGTCTGGAAGAACGCCGCCGCCGTGCATTGGCGCGCGGGTTGGAGCAACGCCGCCAGCGCCTGCGCGATGTGGCGCGCTCTTTGCCGCGCGGCGAGGGGCTGCTGGCGGAGCGGGTGCAAAGGCTGGATGGGCTGGCGATGCGCTTGCCGATGGCGCTGTCAAACCTGACGCATCGTAAGCGCGCACAATTGGCGGCGCGGGGTGCTGAGCGGTTGAATTTGAGCGCGTTACGAGCTGATATTACGCGAAAATCGCGAGATGTGAGCGCATGGTCGGCGCGGTTAATGCCTGCGCTGATGCGGAGCATTAAGGAACCGCAACGCCAGCTGGACGCGCTGGGAAGAACGCTTGAGACGCTTAGTTATCGCAAAACTTTGGCGCGCGGATATGCGGTGGTGCGGGCCGAGGGCGATGTTGTGGCCAGCCGTAAACTGGCGGCGAAACAGGATGCGCTGGAGATAGAGTTTGTGGACGGCAGGCTGGCAGTTTCAAGCGATGGCAAGCCTGTGAAAAAGAAGCCACAAAAGCCGAACACCCCCTCAGGCGGGGGGACGCAGGGGTCGCTTTTCTGAGTATATAAAGGATGAAAGATGCAACGCAATTTTGATATTGAAGCATTCTATACTCTCTTAGAAAAACTTGAAAACCGAATGGGCGGGCGGCGTAGGTTTGGTGATTGTGACGCTCGGATGCCATGGCCCAAGCGTGGTGTTTATTTCTTTTTTGAACCATCTGAGTATCGCAGAGTTGTCAGAATAGGAACACATGCATTGAAATCGGGAGCCGGTACAACAGTATGGAAACGTTTGCGTCAACACCGAGGAACCTTAAGGCCATTTGGTGGCAATCATCGCGGATCAATTTTCAGGTTATTGGCCTGGCAGGCGTTGTCGGCCCGCACTCCATCACTTGGTGTTGAAAGCTGGGAGGACAAGAAATTATCGTCAAAGGATATGCGGATGGATGAACGCCCACTTGAGCAAGCCGTAAGCAGCTATCTGGCAGATACAAGGTTGCTGGTTCTTCCCGTTTCCGATGCCGCAGGGCCGGGCAGTTTACGAGGCTTGATTAGGCGAAATAGCATTGCGCTTTCTTAGTGGTAATAATACCGAAACTGCGGACAAGCCGAGTGCAAATTGGCTGGGTCATATAGCGATCGAGAAAAAGCCCGCAAATCGGGGCTTTGGAACAATAATCATGTTGATGACGAATATGATCCGGATTTTTTGAACGTGCTAGAAGGGCTGATTGCCAACGCTTCAATTTAACTCACCAATGTCGCTTCGGTTTTTTCGCGTATCTCGGCCATATCGACACCATCAGCGATCTCGACAACCTTAAGGCCACCTTCTACCACTTTGAAAACGCCAAGATTTGTGATAATTTCATCAACCACCTTGGTGCCCGTCAACGGCAGGGTGCAGGCGCGCAGCAGTTTGCTTTCGCCCTTTTTATTGGTGTGGTCCATGATCACGATGACACGGCCAACGCCGGCGACCAGATCCATGGCGCCGCCCATGCCTTTGATCAGTTTGCCCGGGATCATCCAGTTGGCGAGGTCACCGTTTTCGGCCACTTCCATCGCGCCGAGGATAGCCATGGCGATTTTACCGCCGCGGATCATCGCGAAACTGTCGGCAGAGCTAAAATAGCTGGTGCGCGGCAGTTCAGTAATCGTTTGTTTACCCGCGTTAATCAGGTCCGCGTCAATCTCATTTTCGGTTGGGAAAGGCCCCATGCCCAGCATGCCGTTTTCGGATTGCAAGGTTACATCCACACCCTTGGGGATATAGTTGGACACCAGCGTCGGAATGCCGATGCCAAGGTTCACATAGGTGCCGTCTTGCAGCTCAAGTGCGGCGCGTGCGGCCATTTGGTTTCTGTCCCAAGCCATATTTCAGCCCTCCCGCAATGTGCGTTGTTCGATGCGTTTTTCATGTGTGCCCTGAAAAATCCGGTGCACAAAAATACCCGGCGTATGGATCAAATCTGGGTCAAGGCTGCCGGTTGGCACCAGTTCTTCGACCTCGGCGATGCAGATTTTGCCACAGGTAGCTGCGTTGGGATTGAAATTCCGCGAGGTTTTACGGTAAACCAGATTGCCCTGATCATCGCCCTTCCAGGCCTTGACGATGGCCAGATCAGCGACGATGCCTTGCTCCAGAATATAGGTTTCCCCTTTGAAATCTTTGTGTTCTTTACCCTCGGCGATCACGGTGCCAACGCCGGTTTTGGTGTAAAATCCGGGGATGCCAGCGCCACCTGCGCGCATGCGTTCGGCCAAGGTGCCTTGGGGCGTGAATTCCAGTTCCAGCTCGCCAGACAGGAACTGGCGCATAAACTCGGCGTTTTCCCCAACGTAAGATGAAATCATCTTTTTGACCTGCTTGCCTTCGAGCAGCAGCCCAAGACCAAAACCATCAATACCGGCATTATTAGAGGCAACGGTCAGATCTTTGGTACCTGCGGCGCGAATGCCTGTGATCAGGTTTTCGGGAATACCGCAGAGGCCAAAACCGCCAGAGGCAATCGTCATGCCGTCAAATAACACGCCGTCCAGCGCGCCTGTGGCAGAGGTATGGATTTTGTTCATGGATAAACTCCTTTACCCATGGTTATTGCGGGGCAGGTGGCCCCAAGTCAAGCGAGCGTTTAGCTATAGGCGTATTCATCTGCCATTGTACTGGCGACAGTCATGTCAAGTTCAAGGCGCAGATTATCAACCTGCTTTTGCGCAGGTGTTCGTTTGTGCCCGGGCATAACCGTATAGCTGTCAAGCATCCCGTTAGCGCTGGTAACCATGCCGCCCAATCCTGCATGCATAACGTTTGCCCCGGCATTACGCAGAGTGTTAATGGCGTTTGCAACCTGCTCTTTGGGGGCGGGCAGGCCGGTGATAATTGCGTGAACCGGAGTGTTCGCCTGCTTGCACATTTGCACAATTTTCAAGCTGGAGCTGACATCAACACCAATCGGTTGGCAGGGGATCACCATCAAATCACAGGTCCGCACAATCGCACGCATCAACATCAGATTGTTGCGCGGCAGATCGGCCAGTGTAATGTCGTGGTGCTTCACGCTGTTTGTAATATCAATTACGGCGCGCCACTCGTGCGAGAGATGAATATTAAGGTGCAAAGCCCGGTTCATACTGGCCCATTTGCGCATTGTCGGCGTTTGGCCAAACTCGATCATATCGATTCTCTGACCGTGATGCGCCCAGCTATGCGCTATATGCGTCATAACCGCCGATTTTGTTAACCCACTGAATTGTTGTGCAAAAGCTATAGAAATGCCCATGATTACCCCCCTTATCATACTAAAAAAGTATGCGGGGGGTCACTACGCCCCCGCTTGTATCAGCCCATTATCTTGTGCCGATTTTAGCGTAAAATTTAGACAATTCCAAGCTTTTTCGACCAACTCATCGATTTCACTTTTTGTGATCACGAGCGGCGGAGAGATGATCATTTTGTCGCCCACATGGCGCATGATCAGACCATTGTCGAAACAAAATTCACGACAAATCAGGCCAACGGTACCAGCATCTGCCGCAAAGGGCGCGCGCGCGGATTTGTCTGGCGTCAGTTCCAGCGCGCCCATCAGGCCAATGCTGCGGGCCTCGCCGACCAGCGGGTGGTCGCCCAAAGCGCTCCAGCGTTCTTTAAGATAGGGGGCCGTGGTGTCATGCACGGTATTAACGATGTTTTCCTCATCGAGAATGCGCAGGTTTTCCAAGGCTACAGCCGCCGCCACAGGATGTCCGGAATAGGTGTACCCATGGGCAAATTCACCGCCGTGCGTATCCAGATCCTTGGCGATACGTTCTGAAATCACGCTCGCCCCGATAGGCTGATACCCCGAGGACAACCCCTTGGCGATGGTCATGATGTCGGGACGTATCTGAAAGGTATCGCTGCCAAACCAGTTGCCGGTGCGCCCGAATGCACAGATGACTTCATCAGCGATCAACAGAATCTCATGCGCGTCACAAATGCGCTGAATTTCGGGCCAATAGGTATCGGGCGGAATGATCACGCCGCCTGCGCCCTGCACGGGTTCCGCGATGAAAGCGGCCACGCGGTTTTCGCCCAGACGCTCAATTTCAGCCTCCAAAGCGCGGGCGCATTTCAGGCCGAATTCGTCGGGCGACATATCCCCGCCCTCGGCGTACCAATAGGGTTGATCAATATGGGTGATATCGGGAATGGGCAGGCCACCTTGCGCATGCATCCCCGCCATGCCGCCCAGACTGCCAGACCCCACAGAGGTACCGTGATAGGCGTTTTTGCGCGAAATAATCACCGTTTTGTCCGGCTTGCCCATGCTGGCCCAATAATGGCGTACCAGACGAATGTTGGTGTCATTCGCCTCAGAGCCGCCACTGGCATAAAACACCCGGTTAAGATCATGGGGCATCAGGGTGGCGATCTTTTCCGCCAGCGCAATTGCCGGGGGGTGGGAGGTCATGAAAAACGTGTTGTAAAAGGGCAGTTCCTGCATCTGGCGATGGGCAACATCGGCCAGCTCTTTGCGGCCATACCCGATATTGACACACCAAAGCCCGGCCATCGCATCGAGCATCCGGTTGCCCTCACTATCCGTGATATAGACGCCTGAAGCACTGGTAATAATCCGCGCGCCCTTGGCGTTAATCTCGGTGGTATCCGTGAACGGATGCAGATGGTGGGCCGCGTCACTGGCCTGCATATCTTTGGTCGAGGGGAAATTTGTGCGGTGATCCATTTGGTATTCCTTGCATAGTCATTTTGCCAAAGCCTACGCTGTCATTTTGCCACACGCCAGCCAGAAAACTGTTATGCCACGCCAATGCCTTGACTTAAATTGCCGTAATGGGCGTAAATTTGACGAATGGGGGAAATGGTACCAGCGACCCGAATTGAACGGGTGACCTCTTGATCCACAATCAAGCGCTCTAACCAACTGAGCTACGCCGGCACATGTGTTAATTGCGGGGATAATAAGTATTCGCCCGACGGTCAACACTGAAATTGTTTCACAAGCATATCAGAAGTTTCCCTTGCAGGCAAAGATCGGACAAAGTAGCCATATGCGGTGATCAAGGAGGAATAACATGGGCATCAATAGTGACAGTGACATCGCGGCAAACCTGCAAATCGGGCCAACGGATAAAGGTATGGTCCGGCTGTTTATCGAGGCAGGGGATGTTGAATTACCAATGGATTTCACCCCCGAAGAGGCCGAGGAAATCGCCACAGAGCTGCAAGCCGCATCGGCGCGGGCGCGGGCGATTCCTAGCTGAGCGCACCAAGGGCCTTGAGACGTTTCAGGTAACGGGCAGCATGGGCTTTGGGGCCGTATTTTTTACGGATCAGGGCCTGCCCACGCGCGGCTTTAGCTTGGGCGATTTCAGGGTTTTCCAGTACATCAAGCATGGCCGCGGCCATCTCTGAGATATCCACATCCGCCCAGTTTGCCGTGATGTTGAAAATAGTTTCGCGCGGTTTTGTCGGGATCATTTTATAGGAAATCGGATAGGAGGTTTGCAGGGTGCAGAAATCCTGAGAACCGGAATAATCTGTTACAATCAATGGCTTGGCAAAATTCAAAGCATAGGCAGGAATATAACCAAACCCCTCGGCGCGGTGCGGTGAAACAATGCAATCTGCGCGATTTATCAAGGCTAGCAGGTCACGAAACGGCAGATGTCGCGTGTCGATAATTATGCGCGGGTCCTTTGCCGCCAGCGCTTGAATTTCTTGCATCTGCCGGTTTGGATCACCCCAATCCACAGGGTTGTGCTGTGTGGTCTTAACGATCATGCGCACATGCGGGGTGGCGCGAAAAGCTGCCAAAAATGCGCGCACTGCGGCCAGCGGATTTTTACGTTCCGTTGAGGATTGCGCGTCAAAGATGCACAGAAAAATGTGGTGGGTATCGTTTAGCCCGTAGGGTGCCAGATCAAACGGTTCTGGCTGGGGCAGGGCAATACTTTTGCCGATATTAAGGATTTCACGGCCAAAGGCCTGTTGGTATATTTCGCGCAGATATTCGCTGGGCACCCAGATTTCATCGAGCAGATCATTGGCCAGCATATGGGATTGCGGCACGCTTTCCAGTTCCCACAACAGATAGCCGATATGGATGGGATTATCGGCGGCAAGCTCTTGGGCTAGAAGCTGTTTAGGCAGGGCCTCGGCATTGATATGGTGCAAAATCACGTGGCGGTGCAGGTTTTTTTCGGGCGGTTGGGCGGCATGGATTTTGACCGATGCCAGTGATTTTGAATCGCGACTGTGGGTGGTGATGCCAAGGCTTTGGAAGGTCCGCGCGCTCATCCGGGCGTTTTGTGCCAACCCGGTTTGCCCGGTGATTACTCCGACGATTTGCAGGCAGGGCTGCATGGTTTGGGGGGATACTTGCTGGGTTGAAAACGTCTGAAAAGCCGGATTTTGTGTGCAAATATCGGCAGCAAACCAGGTGCGTATTGCTTGGGATTGCCAAGGCGTATAGCGGGTTTTAGCGTTGGTTTTCAGGCCCGCCCGTAGCGCGCAAATCAGCTCCATTCGCGAGATATTCCCTTGCTGCCCATTGATCGGCTCGCGCAGATAGGAAAGCGTGTTTTTATCAATATAATCAACGCTATGGCACCGTTTGGCATATTTCAATAACGCCCCGACACTATCACTACGCGCCCGCGGTTTTGATGGGGAATATGCGGCCATATTCTGGGGGGAAATCGGTAGAGGCGGGATGCTTTTCATGGGCCTTTCACCCTCAATATACCAGCGCAGGAATTGGCGGTCGTCTTGCATCATCACGCGCGAAATATACCCCACATCATAGGCGAACAGGCGGTAATGATTGGCAAAACGGCTTAGCGTATTGCCCGGCGCGGTTTCATTGGCAAAGGCCAGTTTGTCGGGCGGCGACAGCTGGAAAGTCGTGCCGCTGCGGTGCAAAATATCGTTACCCCAAAGTTCAAGTGGCATGGCAATGTGCAAAATATCCCAAAGCTCGGTTTGGATTTTTGCAGGCATCTCAGCGGTTTTTATGAAATTTAACAACCACATAGGGGATAGCTGGCTGGTATCGCGCTGCTTGCGCATCGATTGGGATAACGTGAAAATCCGGGTGGTAATATCTGTCGCGATATCAGGAGGGTTTTTGCCCGTAATACGCGCATAAACCTGTGCAACCGGCCGACGAATATGGGTGACCCGCAACCTTGAGGGGGCCGTGAAAAATACCGCAAGCGTGATGCCAAGCGTCAGCCAAAACGACCATTTTGTTGGCCAGACCCCGCCAAAAACCACGGTGACTTTACGCGCGCGGCGCAGGGAAATATAGTTTAAACGCAAGCGGCGCCACATTTCTTTGCGCCAGTTCAGCCACAAGGGTTGATCGATATTACCCGTGTTAAAGGCTTGTGTATAAAGGATAACTTGGCTACCGGGTGGAATTTCTTTTGCCAGATGTTTGCGGGTTTGATGCACAAACCGCACGGCGCGGTATTCCAAAGAAATGCGCGCGTATGAGCCGGGTTCAGCAGCCGTGATAACACGCCCGACATTTTCCAGCATGACCGCAAGCGCGCTTGCATGACGCGCCGTTTTACTGCAACTCGGGGCAAATTCACCAAGCACGGCAAAGCGGCGCATAGTATGATCGGTATCGGGCGCTTTATGGGCCATGGTACCCCGTATTTTTACAATGAAATCGTCAGATATCAGCGTAATTACCCGCAAAACAGGCGGGGGCAAAGGAAATCTGACATACGGGCTTCATTTTTTGTGCCAAAGCACCTATATTAGGGGCAGGCGGGTGCTGACCTTCTCGTGAGAGGCCTACATCCTAGTGGCCTTAAATCTTTGAAAGGGAGCTGGCTCTGCGACTGGTCTTGGCCTAACGTATCCGGTGCCCACCTGTGTACGCAGGTTCACAAGGATAAGATCCCTCCACGGCCGCGACGGGCCCGCCGCATTTACACTGGCAGAAATTCGCGGATGCGGTATTGTTGCCACATGAATATTTCCGAGCAGAAAAAACAGGTGCGCAAACAGGCTTTGGCCCGTCGCAAATTGGCCCATGCTAACGGTGAAAATGCGGCTAAGCAGGCGGCGGTGCATATGTTGGCATATGTCAAAAATGCCGGAAATCCACCGATAATTGCGGCCTATATGCCGATGCGCACGGAAATATCGCCGTTGCCTGTGATGGTATCGCTGCACGGGTTGGGGCATCGTATCTGTGTGCCGGTGATCACGGCTGCAGGGCAGGCGTTAAGTTTTTGTGAATGGACGCCTCAAAGCGCGATGATCGCGGGGGAATTTGGCGCGGATATCCCGCAATATGGGGAAATGCTGACGCCTGATTTGTTGATTGTGCCGCTGCTGGCGTTCAACCATGCGGGGGGGCGTCTTGGATATGGGGGTGGGTTTTATGACCGCTCGCTGGCGCAACTGCGGGGTAATGGCCGCGCGTTGGCGGTGGGCTATGCTTACGCCGCTCAAAAGGGTGAGGTGCCCATTGAAAGCACGGATCAGAGGCTTGATGCTTTGGTGACAGAGCAGGGGGTTACCGATTTTTAACGGCGCATTTCACGGTGTATCTTTTTGCGCGCCCCGTTCACGGTAAGGGGTTGTGGAAAAATGCAGCCGGTAACATTTTGAGAAATGCGAGGGCGATGTAAACCCGCAGGCCAGTGCCACATTGATCACCGACATTTCGGTTTGTAACAACAGGTTACGGGCTTTTTGCAGGCGCAGTTCCATGTAATAGCGTTTGGGCGAACGGTTGAGATAGCGGCGGAAAAGACGTTCAAGCTGACGGGTTGAAATTTTGACATCACCGGCAAGGGTTGCGGGCGAAATCGGTTCTTCCAGATTAGCCTCCATCATTTTGATGACCGCGGACAGTTTGGGGTGGCGCACCCCGATACGGGTCGGGATGGATAAGCGCTGTTCGTCTTTATCCGTGCGCACGGATGTGTAAATCATCTGATCGGCAACGGCATTTGCCAGATCAACACCATGGGCATTGGCGATAATTTTTAACATAAGATCAAGCGACGCGGTCCCGCCAGCCGTCGTATAACGGTTTCCATCCATAACGAAAACCGACGTGGCAATGGTGTGTTCGGGGAAATCCTCAATAAAAGATTCGCGGTTTTCCCAATGTATAGTCGCGCGCCGATTATCCAGCATTCCGGCCTTGGCCAATACATAAGATGCCGTGCACAGCCCGCCGATGATCATGCCTTTGCGCGATTGTCGGCGCAACCATGCAATAATTTCCGGGGTTGTTGCCGACTTTACGCTAATGCCGCCGCACACCAGGATCGTCTCATTGCGCGTAACCTCCTCAAGGCCCATGTCAACCCGCAGGGTTGTCCCGTTGGAACAGGTCACCGTTTCCCCGTTTTGCGAGGCTAAGCGCCAGCTATATAAGGTAATGCCTGCAATGCGGTTGGCAATCCGAAGCGGTTCAATCGCACTGGAAAATGCGATCAGCGAGAATGCGTCCAGCAAGGCAAAGACAAATTTTTCCGGTGGGTTTTCTGTAATTTGGGACAAGGGAACCTCGACGATATTGATGTTGCGTGCCTTCACCTGAATTTATTTTTCAGCTATGGTCAATGGGAAATTCCCCCCCTATAACGGCGTGTACTTTTGTCACAGGAGCAAAACCAATGTCTGCAACTTGGAAAAAAACCGATTGGCGCCGCAAGCCCCGCATTCAGATGCCCACCTATACTGACCCCGCCGCTTTGAAAACGGTAGAGGCGCGGCTTTCCAGCTATCCGCCATTGGTTTTCGCAGGCGAAGCGCGGCGTTTGACCCGTCAGCTTGGCGAGGTTGCCGAGGGGCGCGCGTTTTTGCTGCAAGGGGGCGATTGCGCTGAAAGTTTTGATGAGTTCAGCGCTGATCTGATCCGCGACACCTATAAGGTGATGTTGCAAATGGCCGTGGTTTTGACCTTTGGGGCCAAGAAACCCGTGGTGAAAATTGGTCGCATGGCCGGGCAATTCGCCAAGCCACGTTCTACGGATATGGAAACTATTGACGGGGTGGAATTGCCCAGTTACCGCGGTGATATCATCAACGATATTACGTTTGCGCCGCAATCGCGCGTGCCAAACCCTGACCGGATGTTACAGGCATATACACAATCAGCCGCCTCGCTTAACCTTTTGCGGGCGTTCTCTCAGGGTGGTTTTGCCGATATTAAGCGCGTGCATCAGTGGACGCTTGAATCGACCAATGGCGGTGATGGCTATGAGGAATATAAGGACCTGGCCAACCAGATTTCGCAATCCCTGTCTTTCATTGAGGCCGCCGGAGTCAGCAGTGCCAATAATGACAGCCTAAAGCGGGTGGATTTTTACACAAGCCATGAGGCCTTGTTGTTAGAATACGAAGAGGCGCTTTGCCGCATCGATTCGACCTCCGGGCGGCCAGTGGCTGGCTCGGGGCATATGCTCTGGATCGGGGATCGCACGCGGCAACTTGACGGCGCGCATGTGGAATTTGCGCGCGGCGTGCAAAATCCGATCGGCATGAAATGTGGCCCAACGATTGAGCCAGATGATCTGATCCGCCTGATTGACAAGATCAATCCTGAAAATGAGGCTGGTCGTATGACCCTGATCGCACGTTTTGGTGCCGGCAAAGTCGGCGATCATTTGCCGGCTTTGATCCGCGCCGTTGAAGCTGAGGGCCGCAAAGTTGTGTGGTCATGTGATCCGATGCATGGCAACACAATCAAATCGGCCAGCGGTTATAAAACCCGCCCATTTGACAGTGTTCTGGCCGAGGTGCGCGAATTTTTCGCCATCCATAAATCTGAGGGCACATACGCAGGTGGCGTGCATTTTGAGATGACCGGCAAGGATGTAACCGAATGCACCGGGGGTCTGCGGGCTGTGAAAGATGAGGATCTCTCGGATCGGTATCACACGTCTTGTGACCCACGTTTAAATGCGGCGCAATCGCTGGAACTGGCGTTTCTTGTGGCCAAGGAATTGCAAGTGCGAGACAGTGAAAACCGCGCAGTGGTATGAGCCATTTTCTGGTTTTGACGGCGGCAAAAGGGGTTGCGGACGCACAAGCGGCGCAGGTGCGCGAAATAATTTCGGGCGCGCGCCCCAACCGTCTGTCAGATTGCAGCGTTGAGATCGCCTGCGCTGTTGATGCGCCGGATGTCTTGATCCCCGGGCTTGATGCTAACCTGGTGTCGGGGCAAAACCGGCGCAAAAAACTGCTTATTGCGGATATGGACAGCACGATTATTCCGGTTGAATGCATCGATGAGCTGGCCGATTTTGCCGGTGTCAAAACCAAAGTTGCCGCCATCACCGAGCGTGCCATGCGCGGGGAACTGAATTTCGAAGACGCTATTCATGCGCGGGTTAAGCTACTGAAAAATCTGCCGGAATCAGCACTTTCCGCCTGTTATGCTGAACGGGTCAGTCTGAATCCAGGGGCAAAAACGCTGGTGCAAACCATGAATGCACTGGGCGCGATGACCGCATTGGTATCAGGTGGGTTTACCTATTTTACCAGCCGTGTCGCTAAACGCGCCGGTTTTCAGATCAACCGGGCAAATACGTTGTGTTTTGCAGATGGCAAGATGACCGGCAAGGTTCAAACCCCGATCCTTGGACAGCAGGCGAAACTGGATAGTTTGCACCAACTTTGTGCAGATGGCGGATATCAGCCTGCTGATGTTCTGGCGGTGGGGGATGGTGCAAACGACAGCGCGATGGTTGGGGCCGCCGGTCTTGGGGTTGCGTATCGCGCCAAACCGGTGCTGGCCAAAATTGCGGATGCGCGGTTGGAGCATTCGGATTTACGCGCGCTATTGGCACTGCAAGGCATCGCACAATCGGAATATATCAGCTGACAACTTTCAGGAAATTCTGTTTTTGCACCGGGCGCTTTTGTCTAATATCGGCGTTGCCAGATATGGTCCTGAAGGCGGGCGCGTCATCCATAATAAACCCCGCACGTTCTTCGGCAAATCCGGCATGCTGTACGACACCGTCATTACGATTGCGCGAAAGAGGTTCAAGTTTGACGCTGTCGATATGATATCGAATCGGCGCGGTGAACCCGTCTTTGGGGACGGTGACACAGCCAATAATGCGGCTGACATCGCCAAAATCACTGCGCAGCGGTAGAAGAATCATCTCAACATTGCCGATATTGCCGAGTTTATCCTCGGTTTTCAGGCTAAGGCGCGCAATGGCGGCACCGTTCAGCACATCCGTGATAACACTGGCAAAGCGGCCCCGGGCGTTTTCCTCAAAAAACGACATCGGGCTTTGGCCGCGCACTTCCATGCCAATCATTTCGCAAATTTTGATGCCGGCAATCCGGATGCGCACATCCTTAGGGTTCAGCATTTCAAGGATGAACAATGTGTCCAACTGCTCGGGCAGAGCGCGCGGGGAAATTTCCGAACGAAATGGCGGCAGCCGACCTTCACGCAGGCTGTTCCAATGCTCATAAAGTGTTTTTAATGTCGTATCGGTCATGTCAATCCTGTTAAAACGGTTACTAGCGGCCGAATACTTTCCTCACCGCGTCAAAATGGTTACTGTTTCCTTAATATATAACATTTTAGCGGAATTGTCTGGATTTTCGTAAACTTTGGTTAACAAACCGTTAATTGGTAAATAGAATCTTAAGGAGAATTGCAAAGAAATTTGACCATAGCTTAGCGCCTGCCAAAATCGGGCTTGAACTTGCGCCAATGATCGATCAAATGCGCAAGTAAATGCAAAATCTGGAGTGGATATGCTTAAACGTCGTGGCCTTCTTATCATTTTATCCTCGCCCTCGGGGGCTGGTAAAACCACTCTGTCGCGCCGGGTGCTTAAGGATGATCCGGATGTTGTTTTCTCAATCTCAGCCACCACCCGCCCTTCGCGTGAGGGTGAACAGGACGGGCGGGAATATTATTTCAAATCGCGCACCGAATTTGAACATCTGGTGGATAACGACGGAATGCTGGAACACGCTGAGGTTTTCGGCAATCTTTATGGCTCACCGCGCGCGCCGGTTGAGGCGGCAATTTCGCAAGGCCGGGACGTATTGTTTGATGTTGACTGGCAGGGCGGGCAGCAGATCAAAGATTCGGGCCTTAAGGACTCCGTGGTGTCAATTTTCATCCTCCCCCCTTCAATTGCTGCGCTCGGCGCGCGATTGTTGGCGCGCGGGCAAGACAGCCCCGAGGTGGTGGCAAAACGCATGGCGCAATCGCGGGCCGAAATCAGCCATTGGGCGGAATATGATTACGTGCTGGTGAATGACGACATTGACAAAGCCGAAGGCGAATTGCGCGCGATTCTGACGGCGGAACGATTGCGGCGCGCGCGAAGCCTGCATCTTGGACCTTTTGTACAGGCCCTGAACGACGAATTTGAGGCGCGTAAACCATGAGCCATATTTACACACTTGACGGCATCGCCCCGGTTTTTCCGCGCGACGGGGATTACTGGGTTGCCCCAACGGCGGTTCTGATCGGGGATGTGGTGCTGAAAAGCAAAGCCTCGATCTGGTTTGGTGCGGTGCTGCGGGGCGATAATGAACGTATTTCGGTGGGTGAGGGCAGCAATGTGCAGGAAAATGCTGTGCTGCACACCGATATGGGCTATCCGCTGGTGATCGGGGCGGGATGTACGATCGGCCATAAGGCGATTTTGCACGGGTGCACGATTGGCGACAACAGTTTGATCGGCATGGGCGCGGTTATCCTGAACGGCGCGAAAATCGGCGCGAACTGTCTGATTGGCGCCGGGGCACTGATCACCGAGGGCAAAGATATCCCGGATGGATCGCTGGTTCTGGGCAGTCCGGGCAAGGTGGTGCGGGCGCTGGATGCCGCGGGAATTGCCCGTTTGCGCGAATCTGCGCTGTCCTATCAGGCGAATATGCGCCGATTTCGCGCAGGTTTGCAGTTATAACGCGATATTTAAGGTATCAATTCCGGTTTTCACATGGATTTTACACCCGTTCTGGGCGGCAACATCGCGGGCAAGCGGGAATTGCACCTGTGCGGGGCTGATGGCAACAGAGCGCCGCCCCTCAAAAATCTGCCAGGCCTCACTTGGCTGAATACGCTTGCTTTCAACCTCGATTGAAAGCCGACCATCGGTCTGGATGATATGAATTATCCCGCCAACAGGCAGCGCAGTTTCCACGCATAAAAGCAGCAAATACAGTAGCTTAACTTGCGCGCGGGGCAGGGCGGGTGTGGTAAGACTCCAACGAAGCTTTAGCCGCAGGCCTTGCAACATGGCGTTGGCGGTATTTGTCAGCTCAGCCGCACTTTGCTCTGCTCCCGGGCTGGCATGGCCAAAACACACCCGGAAGAATTGCAACTTTGCCTTGGCGTTTTCGACGCTATCAGCGATCAGACCCATTTCCGGTGTGCTGTTTGCCATTTCCTCCATCAGTTCAAGACCGTTGCTAATTGCCCCGATGGGGCTTATCAGATCATGACAAATGCGTGAAGATACGAGTGTGTCAATATTAGCAGGCGAATGCATTTGGCGGCCTTTCAAGAGCAAGGAAATAGATGAAACAGTTTTTAGAACCTGGAAATTTCGTAAAACACCCCGGCAAGGCCGATTGGGGACTGGGCCAGGTGCAATCTGTGATCGATGACCGGATTACGGTGAATTTTGAACATCGTGGTAAGGTTGTCATTAACGCTTCTCATGTCTTTTTGGAGCAGGTAACCCGCAAACGTAACAGCTAGATCACATGGCTACCGTTAAGGTATAGTTAATATGAATAAAAACAACCTAAAATATGAACGGTACATAAACGCGATCTGTTGTTGTGTCATGCGCGATATTTGCGTAATTTACAGCGTGTTTGAAAACCTATGGCAGGAGGCGTCGCAGTATGACTACAAAAA
The DNA here is from genome assembly GCA_036479695.1 of Paracoccaceae bacterium. Classification (GTDB taxonomy): domain Bacteria; phylum Pseudomonadota; class Alphaproteobacteria; order Rhodobacterales; family Rhodobacteraceae; genus NORP23. Next base: position 181,348 of record JAZGFN010000011.1, on the reverse strand, counting down.
AACGACGCTTTGAGGTTCGCCTGGCAGAATCAGAGGCGGATGTGCGGGCGGCACAACGATTGCGATACCGTGTTTTTGTTGAAGAAATGGGCGCAAAAGTTTCGGATGAAGAACACGCTCAACAGCTCGAAATTGACAAGTTTGACCCATATTTCGAACATTTACTACTGATTGACAAACATGCATTGCGCGATGGGCGCGAACATGTGGTTGGTGTTTATCGACTTATGCGCGGCTCGATTGCCAAGGCGGGAATCGGGTTTTACAGCGCTTCAGAATATGATCTGACAAAGCTGGAAAACCTGAAAAGCGAAACGCTGGAACTTGGGCGATCCTGCATTGCCAAACAACATCGCGGGGGATTCGGCGTGCACCAGCTTTGGGCGGGGCTGGGGGATTATGTCACACGGCGCGATATCGGTGTACTGTTTGGCGTGGCCAGTTTTCACTGTGAAGATCCGGCGGAAATTACCGAGGCGCTTTCGCATTTGCACCACAACCATCTTGCCCCTGAAAAATTGCGCGTGCGCGTGCGCCCGGATCACTATACTGAAATGAATTTGATGCCCGCCGCCGAGATCGACACTACGCGTGCGCTGGATCAAATTCCGTCCCTGATCAAAGCCTATCTTCGCCTTGGTGGTTTTGTTGGCGAGGGGGCATTTATTGATAAGAATTTCAAGACGATAGATGTTTGTCTATTGATGGATACCAACAATATGGTCAATAAATACCGCGCGCTATATAGGCGTGAGAAATCCTGATATGCTATGGAGCGAAAAGCCGCTGCCGGTATTTGCAAAACCCAAAGGCCTGCAATGGCTGCGGGTGATTTTGCGCATTATCGGTCTGGCAATAGGCACATTTCTGGTCATTACCACCTATATTCTGTTCATAGGCATAGAGAAAATCATCCCGAAAATTCACCTGCGCCCGGCGATTGTCAGCAAATGGGGCATGGTTGGGCTGCGCATGACCGGCCTGAAAATGGAGGTCGTCGGGAAACACATGCGCCACGGCGGGGCTGTGGTTGCTAATCACGCCTCCTGGATTGATATCTTTACGCTTCACGATGCGGCGCGGGTGTCCTTTGTTGCCAAAGCCGAGGTCCGCCGCTGGCCGGTGCTTGGCTGGTTGGCGGATGTCACGGGCACGCTGTTTATTGAACGGCGCGCCAGTCAGGCGAAAAACCATCAGGCGGCACTGCTAAAGCGTCTTGATGCCGGGGATCAGCTGTGTTTTTTCCCCGAAGGGACCAGCACCGATGGTCTGCGTGTCGTTCCGTTTAGATCCACCCTGTTCAGCGTTTTTCATACGCCTGAGCTGATTGACCATGTCTGGGTTCAGCCCGCGACGATCTGTTATTTACCGCAAAAAGGCCTGTCGCAGGATTTTTACGGCTGGTGGGGCGATATGGCGCTGCGCCCACATGCTTTTGCGGTGCTGGCCTGTTCAACCAAGGGGCGCGTGCGCGTAACCTTGCATGATCCGGTCAAGGCCAGCGATTTTGCTACACGCAAAGACCTGGCACGCTATTGCGAGGGCGTTGTGCGCGAAGGGCTGGCCAAGGATTTGGCAGCATACGGTGTTATTGCAGCGAGTTCATGAGCGTTTCAAGTGCCAGAACCGGCCCCTCGGCAGCGTTCCATATTTCTGGTCCGACGGTTAGAAAATCGATGTGATCCTTAATGGCTGCGATGGTTGCCGGGGTCAGATTTCCCTCAGCGACAACAGGTATTTCGATCATCTCGGACCACCATTGAAACAGCTCAACCGGCGCGATTGTACCATCCCCCAGCGCATTATCACTGATCGGGCCAAAGGATATATAATCCGCGCCAATCTCACCGGCGGTCATGCCGTTATGACGCGAATTTCCACAATAGGCCCCGATGATGGCATCCGCGCCCAGTTCGCGGCGCACATCCCGGATATGTTGCGCGCCACTGGTTAAATGCACCCCGTCGAGACCATGCGGTTTGACCAGGCGGTAATGATCCTCAATCACAATAGCCACATCGCGCGCATGACATATCTCGCGCAACTGGTCCGCCGCACGCCCCAGTTCAGACGCATCGGTGCTGGCCAGCCCAAGGCGCAGGCAGGCGATGGGTGTTTTACTCAGCACATCGACCAGTGTTCCAGCAAAATCGGACAGGGTGAAAGCTGGCGGGGTGGCGAGGTAAATTTGTACAGGGTCAGATGCGGGCATGGGGCGGCCTTTATTGTTGTTCAACGCCCTTTTATCGGCTGTGCGGCGCGGGGTCTATAGGGGGAATAGGCGGGCAAATTCTGCTTTGCCGCGCGCCGTGAAACTGACGATCCGGCTGGATTCGGTACGTTTTACCCAGCTAAGAGCCTCAAACTGTGTCAGCAGGGCCACACCCAGTGCACCGCCCAGATGATTGCGCCGCGCGCTCCAATCGAGGCAAGGTTTGCACAAAGGGCGCCGCGCGGTTTCAAGCTGGCGCAAATCGATGCCGATACTTTGCATTAAGGTGCGGCCTTGCATGGTCAGGGATAAATCCCCGTTCGAGATTTCCAGACAGGCGTTTTGCATCAGATAATCATACATATGCACGCCCCTTTCCCCGGCCAGATGGTTGTAACACGCCCGTGCAAACCGCATTGCGGGGTCTTTCGGGCCGGTTTGCAGGCGCATATGGCCGCTATGGGCCGCCAGCCCCATCATCTGTTCCAGCAGGTCAGCAACATGGTTGTTGGCAAGGGTGAAATACTTGTGCCGCCCTTGCTTGCGGGCGCTTACCATCCCGCCGTGCAGCAATTTCGCCAGATGCGCACTGGTGGTTTGGGGGGTCACACCAGCCTCATTGGCCAACTCGCTAGCGGTCAGTGCCTTGCCGCTCATCAAGGCGGTCAGCATATTGGCGCGCGCCGGATCACCGATTAGCGCGGCGATGGTGGTGATGTTTGGACCTTCCTTCATACTTCGATGATAAACGAAGCATTAATGCATGACAATAGCCTATCCGTGATGTGAAACAACGGAGGAAAACATGCTGCTAACCTATCTGTTTAAGAATTTTACCGAAGAGGCAACCTTGCTAAGAGAGGCCCAAATCAGTGCCACGGACCTTTCCGACCTGACCCAGAAAAGAGTCATGCCCAAACCATCATATATTGTGGAAAACAAGGCGGATGTGACCTCATTTGTTATGGAAAATTCCGAGATAAAGCTCTATCGGTTTCACCTGAAAGGTCATGTAAAATGGCTAGAGGCGGTGCAGGCGTTAAACCTCGATACAGAGGCGCGCGCCAAAGCGCATTTTCAATCTGAATATGAAAACGCGGCCACAGTATTTTTCTCAGATGCATTGGGCGCCTCGATTTTAGCAATCATGCCGCATCTGGCAAAAGAGTTTGACGCAGCGCATTTTGATGCCACTTGGGCGTATTTTCTGGAGGGGGTTTACGGGGTCTGCACCCGAAATGGCACGCCGGAAAATATCTTTTTGAAACAAGCCTGCGTGCGGTTTATCGACTATTTCACAGAGGCATTTCTCGATGCTCAGATTTCGCCTGATCGACGGGAAACCATTCTGGCCACCGTGGATTTTCTGGACAAAGTTGAATCGAATTTTGCGCCGCATGAGGTATCAATAACCTCACGCCAACGTTGTATTATTGATGTGCGCAAAAGATGGCGCTGATTTTAGTGCACTTTAACCGCAGGATCAGAACGGGATATCATCGTCCATATCGCCGCCGCCAGCAGGGGCTGCTTGGCTTTGACTGTCTTGGTTTCCACCATAATCCCCACCGCCCTGATTGTCACCACCACCGCTATCATTGCGCCCGCCCAGCATCACCAGTTTGGCGTCAAACCCTTGCAAAACCACCTCGGTGGAATAACGGTCGTTGCCGGATTTGTCCTGCCATTTGCGGGTTTGCAACTTGCCCTCGATATAAACGCTGGAGCCTTTGCGCAGGTATTGTTCCACCACACGTACCAGCCCCTCGGAAAAAATCGCAACCGTGTGCCATTCGGTTTTCTCACGATTTTCGCCAGAGCTTTTGTCGCGCCAGCGCTCGGACGTAGCGATCCGCAGATTAGCGACCTTGCCGCCGTTTTGAAACGTGCGAATCTCGGGGTCAGCCCCAAGATTGCCAAGTATAATTACCTTATTTACCGAACCAGCCATGAAATTCTCCTAATGCGCGAATCTAGATTTGCGTAAATTAACCATATTTCGGGAAGGTAGACCACAGATATGGCTAACAATTTGTAAAAATTATTGCTATTATGCTGGCAAAGCTGTTTCAGGAGAAAACAGATGCGGTTGAGCAGTAGGATTTTAGGCGGGGTATTGGCCCTCAGCGCCAGCATGTGCGCGGCCCAAGGCACGCCACCGGCAGGTCTTGAATTTCAGGGCACCAATTCGTTTATCGAGAAATACCAGAACCGCCCGCGCGCCCCCGGCAGCATGGCCGCCGAGCTGAACGCGCTGCATCACCGGATACTGGCCGATCCGTTCCCGATACCCGAGGTTGTGGTTGAGGGCAGCATGTTTGAACTGGCGATCAGCATGGCCGAAAAATATGATATTCCGCGACAGTTGTTTTTCAATCTGGTAACGGCGGAATCAAATTGGCAACCCGCAATCACATCGCATCGCGGCGCGATTGGACTGACACAGCTTATGCCCGGAACGGCTGAGGAATTGGGCGTAGACCCTTGGGATATATATGAAAATCTGGATGGTGGCGCGCGGTATCTGCGCCAGCAATACAACCGTTTTGGCACATGGGAATTGGCGCTCGCGGCCTATAATGCCGGCCCGGGGGCTGTGCGAAAATATGACGGCATTCCCCCTTACGAGGAAACGCAGGAATACGTCAAAAAGATTTTGGGCCTTTAGGTGCGCACAACCGCGCCGCCAGCCGATTGCCAATGCATCAGGCCGCCGATGTTATGCACATTCTCAAATCCCATCTGCATAAGGGTGCGCGCAGCCATGCCTGAACGGGCGCCGGTCGCGCAATAAACCGCAACTGGTTTGGCAATATCGAGGGCTTTGTTAAATTCCGGGTGGCCCGGGTTTGCATGGGATTGCAGCAAGAACAAGGGGATATGGAGCGCGGTTTTCGCTTTGCCGGTTTGGGCAAGCTCGGTGTGGTCACGCACATCAATAACGGTGATTTTACCCTTACCTGACAGCGCCACGGCATCTTGTGCGGACAGGGCCGGGACGGCGGGTTTTGCAGCGCGATTAAAGCCAAATAAGCTCATGGGGTTTCCTGACATTCTGTTTTTATGCTGTGCAATACTTAAGCGTTGCATGTATATTTTCAACTTGGTTGAGTTACTAATTCAATAAACTGAATGTGTCCAGAGATATTTTCCAGAAATATGTTAACAAATGTATAATAGCACTTGCAATGATCTCGTTTTGTTCTCATTCTGGTGCTCGCAATTATATCAGGGACAGCATATATGTTGACGGGTAATAAGGGGCAGGCATGGCTGAGTTGAAAAATATTGAGGTGCGCGGAGCGCGTGAACATAATCTCAAAAATATCGATATTGATATTCCGCGCAACAAGCTGGTGGTGATCACCGGCCTGTCGGGTTCCGGAAAATCGAGCCTGGCGTTTGACACGATCTATGCCGAGGGGCAGCGTCGATATGTCGAAAGCCTATCGGCCTATGCGCGCCAATTCCTTGATATGATGCAAAAACCGGATGTTGATCATATCAGCGGCCTGTCACCGGCAATATCAATTGAACAGAAAACCACGTCGAAAAATCCGCGTTCAACCGTTGGCACCGTGACCGAGATTTACGACTATATGCGCCTGCTTTTTGCCCGTGCCGGCACCCCCTATTCGCCCGCTACCGGCCTGCCGATCGAGGCCCAGCAAGTGTCTGAAATGGTCGATAGAATCATGGCGATGGAAACGGACACACGGGCGTATCTTTTGGCGCCGATTGTACGGGACCGTAAAGGGGAATACCGCAAGGAATTCGCCGAACTACGCAAATCCGGTTTTCAGCGCGTTAAGGTTGACGGTGAATTTTATGAACTGGAATCCCCGCCAACCCTTGATAAAAAGTTCCGTCATAATGTCGACGTGGTCGTTGACCGGCTGGTGATCAAAAAGGGTATTGAGGGGCGACTTGCGGACAGCCTGCGCACGGCGCTTGATCTGGCGGACGGGATTGTCGTGCTGGAAACGGCCAGCGATACGCCCGAACGCATAACGTTTTCGGAAAATTTTTCCTGTCCTGTCAGCGGTTTTACCATCCCCGAGATTGAGCCGCGGCTATTTTCCTTTAACGCCCCACTTGGGGCCTGTGCGGAATGTGACGGGCTGGGGGTGGAGCTGTATTTCGATGAACGCCTTGTGGTGCCGGACGAAAGCATCAGCCTCTATAAAGGTGCGCTCGCCCCCTGGGCCAAAGGGAAATCCCCCTATTTCCGCCAAACGATCGAGGCGATTGCCAAGCATTACGGGTTTAAGAAAAGCGCGCCATGGCAGGATTTGCCGAAAGCCGTGCAACAGGTCATGCTTTATGGATCGAAAGGCGAAGAGATCAAGTTTCGCTATGACGAAGGCGGGCGGGTTTATGAAATTTCCCGGCCTTTTGAAGGGGTTATCCCGAATATGCAGCGCCGTTACCGCGAAACCGACAGCAATTGGATCCGTGAGGAATTTGAGCGTTATCAGAACAACCGGCACTGCGCCACCTGTGATGGGTATCGTCTGAAACCCGAGGCTTTGGCCGTGAAAATTGCCGATCTGCATGTGGGGCAGGTCGTGCAAATGTCGATCCGCGAGGCTTTTGACTGGGTAGAATCCGTGCCTGCCAGCCTGAGTGCGCAGAAAAACGAAATCGCCAAGGCAATATTGAAAGAGATTCGCGAGCGGCTGGGTTTCCTGGTGAATGTCGGCCTTGATTACCTGACGCTTTCGCGCAATTCCGGCACGCTTTCAGGGGGCGAAAGCCAGCGGATCAGATTGGCCAGCCAGATCGGTTCGGGGTTAACCGGGGTGCTCTATGTGCTCGACGAACCCTCCATCGGGTTGCATCAGCGCGACAATGGCCGCCTGTTGGTGACGTTGGAAAACCTGCGCGATCAGGGCAATACCGTGATTGTAGTGGAGCACGACGAAGAGGCGGTGCGCGCGGCTGACTATGTGATTGATATCGGCCCGGCGGCGGGGGTGCATGGCGGTGAGATTATTGCCAAAGGTACGCCAAAACAGATATGTGCAAGCAAGAAATCCGTTACAGGTCAGTACCTTACAGGTAAACGAAAGATCGAGGTGCCAAAGGTGCGGCGCAAGGGCAGTGGCAAGAATGTTATCGTTAAGGGTGCGAGCGGTAATAATCTTAAGGACGTCACTGCTAAATTCCCGCTGGCTACATTCACCTGTGTGACCGGGGTCTCGGGGGGCGGAAAATCGACGTTAACCATTGAAACCCTGTTCAAAACGGCCAGCATGCGTCTGAACGGGGCGCGACAGGTTCCAGCCCCGTCGGAATCGATCAAAGGCTTGGAATACCTTGATAAAGTCATCGACATTAACCAATCCGCCATCGGGCGCACGCCGCGCTCAAACCCTGCGACCTATACGGGGGCTTTTACGCCGATCCGCGACTGGTTTGCCGGCCTGCCCGAGGCCAAAACACGCGGTTACAAGCCCGGACGCTTTAGCTTTAACGTCAAAGGCGGGCGCTGCGAGGCTTGTAAGGGCGACGGTCTGATCAAGATCGAGATGCATTTTTTACCCGATGTTTATGTGACATGTGAAAGCTGTCAGGGCAAAAGATATAACCGCGAAACTTTGGAAATACTATTTAAAGGCAAAAGCATAGCGGATGTTCTTGATATGACGGTTGAGGATGCCAACGATTTTTTCAAGGCGGTGCCCAGCATTCGTGACAAGATGACAACCCTGATGCGCGTCGGGCTTGGCTATATCAAGGTCGGGCAATCGGCCACGACCCTTTCAGGGGGCGAGGCGCAGCGGGTAAAGTTGTCAAAAGAACTGGCGAAAAGGTCCACGGGGCGCACGCTCTATATTCTGGATGAACCCACGACGGGCCTGCATTTTGAGGACGTCAAAAAACTGCTGGAGGTGCTGCATGAGCTGGTCGAGCAGGGCAATACGGTGATCGTGATCGAACATAACCTCGACGTGGTAAAAACCGCCGATCACGTGATCGATATCGGCCCCGAGGGCGGCGACGGCGGCGGCGAGATCATCGCCACCGGCACCCCAGAGGAAGTCGTCAAGGTTGGCAAAAGCTATACGGGCAAGTATTTAAAAGACATGTTATAGGTACAGCCCGTATTGACATAAGTATTTTGCAAAAGAGGCAAATATGCAACGTGTAATGATATTTGGTGCGTCGGGGGCAGGCAAATCGACATTAGCGCGCCGTTTAGGGCAAATCACCGGGTTGCCGGTGGTGCATATTGATCCGATGTATTGGAAACCGGGCTGGGTGCAGCGTGAGGCGGGGGAAACCACTGCGTTGGTGCGCGCGGCCATGGCACAAGATACCTGGGTGTTTGAGGGTAATCATCACGCCACATTCCCCGAACGTATCGCGCGGGCCGATACGGTGGTGTTTCTGGATTTTCCCACGTGGTTGCGGGTTTGGCGGGTGATCCTGCGCACGTGGCGTTCGCTTGGTAAAACCCGTCCGGATATGGGCGAGGGCTGCCTAGAACGTTTTGATCGCGAATTTATCTTCAAATGGGTGGCCGGATACCGCCGCCGCTCTTATGCGCGTGATATCGCCATATTGAATAAAGTGCCTGCGCATGTAAAATGTCATCATTTGAAATCTTCTACTGCGGTGGATCGGTTTTGTAAGAAATTATCCTCCTCAATGAATGGGGGAGGATATCAAGGCCCTTGGGATTACAAAGAGAGTTAGTTGTGCAACGCGTGATGATTATCGGTGGCTCTGGATCAGGAAAATCAACAACGGCAATCAAGTTGGGTGAGATAACCGGGTTGCCGGTGGTGCATATTGATCCGATGTATTGGAAACCCGGTTGGGTATGGCGCGATGAAGCGGAAACGCGCGCGATGGTTCTGGCAGTAATGGCACAGGATACCTGGATATTTGATGGAAACCACCATAGGACATCTAAAGAAAGATTAACGCGTGCAGATCATCTGATTTATATGGATATATCAACCCTACAACGCTTGTGGAGGGTGATTTTACGGACCTTCAAAAATTATCACAAGTCGCGTGCCGATATGCCACTGGGATGTCCCGAAAACTTTGAGTGGAGGTTTCTACGCCGGGTTGTTGGATATTATCGCCGCCGCCGCGCCCGTGATATAGCCGTCTTGAATACGGCACCTGCACATGTAAAATGCTATCATATCAAACGAAATGCAGATTTGGAACAATTGTATAAGGACGTGCAGCCATGAGAAAACCTAAAATCGGCCTCGCCCTGGGGTCCGGCGGTGCGCGGGGCTGGGCGCATATTGGCGTTTTGCGCGCGCTTGAAGAACGCGGGCTTAAGCCGGATGTGGTTTGTGGGTGTTCCATGGGGGCGCTGGTCGGGGCGGCGTATGTTAGCGGCAATCTTGACGCGCTGGAGGATTGGGCGCGCAGCATCACCACGGCCAAACTGGCGATGATGGTGGATGTCAGCCTCAATTCCGGCGGGCTGGTCGAGGCCAAACAGGTAGCCAAGTTTTTTGAAACGCTCAATATGCCTGAAATGATTGAAGACCTGCCTATCCCGTTTCTGACCATTGCCACCGATATGCGCACCGGGCGTGAGGTGTGGTTAAAGGAGGGGCCGGTTATTCCTGCCGTTCGGGCCTCAATCTCCCTGCCGGGCATCATCAGCCCGCTTGAGGTAAACGGGCGCTGGCTGCTGGATGGCGGGCTGACAAACCCGTTGCCGGTATCCGCGTGCCGGGCGCTTGGGGCTGATATCGTGATCGCGGTCAACCCCGAGGCCAAGCGCCTGAATGTCATGTGGAAAGAACCACCAAGCCGTGCGGATGAGACATGGGATGCGATCCGTGCAGGGCTGCCCAGTTACGTGCGCGGAATTGTCGATGTAATCACGCGGAGGCGCAAAAAGGCCCACAGGCCACCGAATTATTTCGATGTGGTTTCAACCTCGATTGACGTGATGGTCGATCAGGTGCGCCGCTCACGACTGATTGGCGAGCCGCCCCATGTGTTGCTGGACGTGCATCTTGAGGATTTCTCGGTGCTGGATTTGAATCGCGCCGCTGCCGCGATTGCCGAGGGCCGCGCCTGTGTTGATCGCGCGCAGGCGATGCTGGACGAGGTTTTGTCCGGCTGATTTGGTGGCTAAAGTCACACAACCTATACGCAATATATGGGGTTTACACTATCGTATCGGCGGATATCCGCTTAAATATATGTGTTTACATTAAGGTTATATACTTAATCAATAGGCGCGATATGTTGGCGGCGTTAATACATGGCGATTCTTGAAATAAACCACTAATGGTTTGTTTCTACAGTGTTAATCTTCAAAATAAAATCTAGGGAGAATAAGAATGAAAAACATTCTTACTGCAACATTAATCACCTTTGGCTTGTCTGTGATGATGCCAACATATGCCAGTGCTTTAATGACTAATTGCGAATTTACAGTTGCTGGATGTGGGGGCATCGGAGCAGGACCAGCGGGAGTAGTAGAGCAAGGTCAGGCTCAGGCGGATGAGGTTTGGTGGGGCGAGCAGAATGATGATAATAGTCATGCAGCGGATGCTGCTGCGGCAGCAGGTGAAAAAGCATGGGAAGAAGCGCAAGAAAAGGAAAAAGATAAACCAAACAAATCAGGGAGACCGGGTTATTGACTCACTCAGAGTGATTTTCTGACCATATCGGATGTAAAACACGCGACTTTTATAGCCAGATGATATTCGAATTTTACGCCCTCTTGTTACAATGCAAGGGGGCGTATTTTTATAAAAACATGTCTGAAAAACACATCACCCGTGCGGTTTTTTGCGCAGGTAGGGCAGGATTGCCGAAAAATCCATGCCCGCGCCACCCTGATCAACGAATGTTGCATAAGTATCGCGCGCAAGCCCGCCCAGCGGCGTGGCGGCATCTGCACCTAACGCGGCCCGTTGGGCAAGGTTGAGGTCTTTAAGCATAAGTTCAGCGGCAAACCCCGGTTTATAGTCGTTATCCGCAGGGCTTTCAGGGCCAATGCCCGGGGCAGGGCAATAGGCGTTCATGCTCCAGCTATATCCCGATGAGGTGGACACAACATCAAACATTTTCTGGCGATCCAGCCCCAGTTTGTCGGCCAGTGCAAAGGCCTCACAGGTTACAATCATCGTAGCGCCAAGGATCATGTTGTTGCAGATTTTTGCCGCCTGTCCAGCGCCCGCATCCCCGCAGTGCACCGCCTTTTGGCCCATGATGTCAAACAGCGGTTCAGCGATCTTGAACGCGGCGGCGCTGCCACCTGCCATAAAGGTCAGACTGCCGGCCTCGGCCCCGCCGACCCCGCCGGAAACCGGGGCATCTACGGCCAGCACGTCGGCGTTTTTGGCCAGATCAGCAACGGCGCGAGCGCTATCCACATCAACGGTAGAACAATCGATCAGACAAGCGCCTGATTGCATGGCCGGGATGATCTGATCCGCAACATTGCGCAAAATATCCCCGTTCGGCAGCATGGTGATAACCACGTCTTGCCCCCTAGCGGCCTCTGGGGCTGTTGCAGCAGCCATAATCCCGTCGATATGCACATCCGCGACATCAAAACCGCTAACCACATGCCCCGCAGCAACCAAATTGCGCGCCATATGTGCGCCCATATTTCCCAGTCCGATAAATCCGATTTGCATCCGTTAGCCCTTATAATTTCAGCTCATCTGCCCCGAGCGGCAAAAGCATATTTGTGACATCGATATCGCGTACATCCTGCAATCGCGGTATTTTCCAGTGTGGTGCGCGGTCTTTATCGATGATGGCGGCGCGGATGCCTTCAATGAAATCCCCCTGCGAGGCGCTGCGGCTGGTAAAGCGGTATTCCTGTTGCAGCGCGTGCTCAATCGTATCAACGGCGCGGCTGCGGCGCACCAGTTCAATGGTGGCGGCAACAGACAGAGGACAGTTTTTCGCGATGGCCTTGCGCAGTGCGTCTGACCAGTCGTCATCCCCGAGACCTCGCAGGATATCGTGAATGGTATCACCACTGAAATGCGCGTTTATGCGGGTTTGCTGGGCTAAAAACGGGCTTTGCGGCGGGGTTTGGGCCATGCGGTCGACAACGCCAAAATCGCCGGTTTCAACCAGAATTCGGCTAAGCGGCGACCAGAATTTGCGCGGGATATAGTAATCAGCAAAACCGCTGTAAATGGCATCGCCCGGCCCCATGCGTTCGCCTGTGGTGCCCAGATATTCCCCCAAACGCCCCGGCGCGCGCGCCAGCAGCAGTGAGCCGCCAACATCAGGCACCAGACCAATGCCGCATTCCGGCATGGCGATCTTAGAGGTCTCACAGACAACCCGGTGCGAGCCGTGGCAGGAAATCCCAACCCCGCCGCCCATGGTAAACCCCTGCATCAGCGCGATGTAGGGCTTGGGAAAATTCGCGAGTTTGGCATTCATGCGGTATTCATCGCGCCAGAATTTACGCCCGTATTCAAGATCACCGCCCTTGGCTGTGTCATAGATTTCCTGAATATCGCCCCCGGCGCAAAAGGCCTTGTCACCCATCGCATCGATCAGAATCAAGGCCACACAGTCATCGGCACGCCAGTCATCAAGCGCCGCCTCAATCGCCATGGCCGTGTTGTAGGAGAGAGCATTCAAAGCCTCGGGGCGGTTCAACGTAATACGCCCGATTTTACCGTCAATACGGATGTCTATGTCAGGCATAAGTTAAGCCTTTCAGTGATTTAGTAACTTTTACAAGCTTGTGTTTAGCGGCATTTTCATTCAAACGCCCATTCCACTGCAAAATATTGTTCCATTCTAGAAACCAAATATAGTGAGCAACACAAAGAGGGCCTGAGATTGTGAATAACATTACCATAACGACATTGTTATTTAGAATACTATATGTGAATTGAAAATAGGCAGTAACTCCCAAGTATAAAATTGCAAAAAGGACTAATGGAACGAAAACCCATAAATGTATTGATTGGACAAAGAAGAATGCAGAGGATGGATATTTTAGTGATTTTGTTAAAATCCATCTTTCATGACGTAAAAAAAATATTTTGATTTTCCACCATATTTCACGCATCATCCCGCTCCGTTAAAACTGCGCGCGCTGTGATCAGGCGCATGATTTCATTCGTGCCCTCTAGAATTTGGTGTACCCGCAGATCTCGCACGATCTTTTCGATACCATAATCGGACAGGTACCCATATCCCCCCAGCATTTGCAGCGCATCATTGGCGACTGTGAAACTGGTGTCGGTTACAAACCGCTTGGCCATGGCGCAGAATTTTGTTGCATCGGCTGCGTTATTATCCAGTTTCCAGGCGGCCTGGCGCAGGAATATGCGGGCCGCTTGCAACTCGGTCTCCATGTCGGCGACGCGAAATTGCAGGGCTTGGAACTGGTCGAGCGTTTTGCCAAAAGCCTTGCGTTCCCCCATGTAATTCAGCGCGATATTAAGGGCGTTTTGTGCCCCGCCAAGCGCGCTGGCCGCGATGTTGAGGCGCCCGCCATCAAGCCCGGCCATAGCATAGGAAAACCCTTTGCCCTCATCCCCGATCAGGTTACCGGCAGGGATGGCGCAATCGTCAAACTGCACTTGGGCCGTGGGTTGAGCAAGCCAGCCCATCTTTTTCTCGGGCGCACCGAAAGACAGGCCGTTGCTGCCATCCTCAACCACGACACTGGATATGCCTTTGGGGCCATCCACGCCGGTGCGCACCATGACAATATAGGCGTCAGAATAGCCGCCCCCCGATATAAATGCCTTGGTGCCGTTTAATATATAGCCCTCATTTGTGGGCGTGGCCCGCGTGCGCAGGGCTGCGGCATCCGAGCCGGAACCGGGTTCGGTGAGCGCATAGGAAAATACTGTTTCCATGGTGCAAAGACGGGGCAACCATTTCTCTTTGGTCTCGGGGTTTGCGAATTTGTCGATCATGCCGCCGCACATATTGTGGATGGACAGGAATGAGCCGACCGCAGGGCAGGCCATGGCCAAGGCCTCAAAAATCAGGGTTGCATCAAGGCGGGTCAACCCCGAGCCGCCGTATTCCTGGGATACATAAATGCCCCCCAGCCCCAGTTCGGCAACCTCGGGCCAGAGGGATTTTGGGATGGTTCCGGCGTCTGCCCAGACCTGCGCGAAGGGGGCAATTTTGTCCTGGCCTAAATCGTAGGCCATATCAAAAATCATCTGTTGTTCGTCTGTCAGCGCGAAATCCATAAGGGGCTTTCTTTTGGGCAGGGTCGGATTTTGAGTATTTTTGAAAGAAAGAAGGGGCGCGATTTTTTTTGGCGCCCCCTAGTTTTTTATTTCATCGTCGGGATCGAAAATTCGGCACCTTCGCGTGTGCCTGATGGCCAGCGTGATGTTACGGTTTTGGTGCGGGTGTAGAATTTAAACGCATCCGGCCCGTGTTGATTGAGATCGCCAAAGGCCGATTTTTTCCACCCACCAAAGGTATGATAGGCAAGGGGCACCGGGATGGGCACGTTTATACCGACCATGCCGACATTGATGCGGTTGGCAAAATCGCGGGCCGTGTCACCGTCGCGGGTGAAAATGGCGGTGCCGTTGCCGTATTCATTGTCCATGGCGTAGCCCACGGCCTCATCGTAGGTTTTGGCGCGCAGGGTCGAGAGCACCGGGCCGAAGATTTCTTGTTTGTAGATATCCATGTCGGTGGTGACATGGTCAAACAGCGAAGCGCCGACAAAAAAGCCATCCTCATAACCTTGCAGGCTGAAATTGCGACCATCAACGGCCAGGGTTGCGCCCTGAGCGATGCCGCTTTCGACAAGGCCATTGATTTTATCTTTGGCGGCGGCCGTGATAACAGGGCCAAAATCCACGTCATCGCCAGAGGTATACGGCCCGATTTTCAGGCTTTCGACCCGGGGTTTCAGCGCGGCAATCAGGCGATCGGCGGTATCTTCGCCAACCGGCACCGCCACTGAAATCGCCATGCAGCGTTCGCCTGCTGCGCCAAATCCGGCGCCAATCAGCGCATCGACCACGTTGTCCATATCCGCGTCGGGCATGATGATCGCGTGGTTTTTTGCACCGCCAAAACATTGTACCCGTTTACCTGCCGCACAGCCACCTGCGTAGATATATTCGGCAATCGGGGTCGAGCCGACAAAGCCGATCGACTGGATGGTTTCATGGGCAATAATCGCATCCACTGCCTCTTTATCGCCGTTTACCACCTGCAAAATACCTTTGGGCAGGCCTGCCTCTTCCATCAGTTCGGCCAGCATAATTGGCACAGATGGATCACGCTCGGAGGGTTTCAGGATAAAGGCGTTTCCACAGGCAATCGCGGGGGCAAACATCCACATCGGGATCATGGCGGGAAAGTTGAACGGCGTTATGCCCGCACAAACCCCCAACGCCTGTTTCATGGAATACATATCGATGCCCGGCCCGGCCCCGTCGGTATATTCGCCCTTCAGCAGCTCTGGTGCGCCGATGCAATATTCGACAACTTCAAGGCCGCGGATCACATCGCCTTTGGCGTCGGGCAGGGTCTTGCCGTGTTCGCGCGATAAGGCCTCGGCGAGGCGATCCATATCGCGGTGCAAAAGATCCACCATTTTCATCATCACGCGCGCGCGCCGTTGCGGGTTCATCGCGGCCCATGCCGGTTGCGCAGCCGCGGCGGCCTGAACAGCGATGTCCATCTCAGCGGTAGATGCCAGCGGCGCGCGGGCGATCACCTCGCCAGTTGCCGGATTGTAGATATCGGCAAATCGACCAGAGGTGCCGGGCACATGCGCGCCGTTGATAAAGTGGGTAAGTTCTTTCATGGAATGTCCTTTTCTACGCTAACTTGGGCAAACTATACGCACAGGTTTGGGGCTTGTCAGAAATATATTTCCAAAAGCATTTTGCATTTTTGCATTATGAAAAGCTGTGATACGGATGTGCACATGGAAAAAGGCCAAATGAAATGGGATGATTTGCGCGTGTTCCTGCATGTCGCCAGAATGTCACGGCTGGTTGTGGCAGGGCAGGTGCTGGGCATGGATCCGGCCACCGTCGGGCGGCGTATTTCGGCGCTGGAAGAGGCGCTTGGCTCAAAGCTTTTTGATCGCTCGCCCCAAGGTTACAGCCTGACCGATGCCGGGCGCAATCTGGTGGATCATGCGCAGGGTATGGAGAATATCGCCTCGGTGGCGCAACAGGATGTGGGTGGGCAGTCGGACCGTCTGTCGGGAATTGTGCGCATCGGTGCGCCGGACGGGGTTGCCAACTATCTGCTGACCGAAGCCATGGCAGAGCTTTGCCGTGATAACCCTGATCTGAAAATCCAAATCGTGGCTTTACCACGTAATTTCAGCCTTTCGCGGCGTGAGGCGGATCTGGCCGTGGCTGTATCATCCCCTAGCACCGGGCGATTGAAGGTGCAAAAAATCGGAGATTACAAGTTGCATCTTTATGGCGCGCGCGGGCTATTAGAGACGCTTGGGGATGTGCAAAAACGCGCCGATCTGTCGAATGTGCCTTGCATTGGCTATATCTCGGATATGATTTTTGACAAGGAACTGGATTACCTGTCGGTGTTAAAACAGGATAATGACCCGCGCCTGACCTCTAACAGCCTGATCGTGCAACTGCGCTGGGCGTTGGCGGGGGATGGTATCTGTATTCTGCCCGACTTTCTGGCAGCGGAATACCCCGATCTGGTGCAGATTCTGCCGGAAAAAATTACGTTGACGCGCGGGTTTTATCTGCTGCGCCATCAGGATGATAACCGCATCACCCGCATTAACCGTGCGGCCGAGCTGGTGGTTAAGCATTTGCGCGGAGCGCTACATCGCTTGCAATAGAACGCTTGACAGATATCAACCTAGCATTGCACGCTGGATATTATTACTTTCAGGAAGGGAAAAACCATGCTTATACGTGATATATTAGCGAATAAACCCTCAAGTGAAATTTATGCCGTGTCTATTAAAGATACGGTCTCAACGGCGGCTGAAATGCTGTCTGCCAAACGTATCGGGGCGGTTCTTGTGCGCGATGACAGCCTGGCCCTTAAAGGCATATTATCCGAGCGTGATATTGTCCGCGAGATCGGCAAACGCGGTGTGGATTGCATGGAGGATTGTGTAGCGGACATCATGACAAAATCTGTGAAATCCTGTGCGATGGGCGATACGCCACAAGCCGTCATGAAGATGATGACCGACGGGCGGTTTCGCCACATGCCGGTGATGGAGGGCGATGATCTGGTCGGGGTGATATCCATCGGCGATGCGGTTGCGGCGCGCATAACTGAGATCAAGCTTGATAATGACGCGATGATGGAAATGATTGCCGGAAACGCTTGAACGGCTCTTGACGCCGCGCGCGCAATATTGTTGCGTAGTTGCGAAATAAAAGGGCAAACACATGCGCATCGGACTATATCCAGGAACCTTTGATCCCGTCACATTAGGGCACCGTGACATTATTCGGCGCGCCTGCACTCTGGTGGACCGTCTGGTGATCGGGGTGGCGATTAACCGTGACAAGGGGCCGCTGTTTTCGCTTGAGGAACGTGTGGCGATGATCAAGGATGAATGCGCCAAGGTCACCTGCACCTCGGACACGGAAATCATCGTTCATCCCTTTGAAAATCTGCTGATTGATTGCGCGCGCGATGTGAATGCCTCGCTGATTATTCGCGGGCTGCGGGCGGTTTCGGATTTTGAATATGAATTCCAGATGGTCGGGATGAACCGGGCGTTGAATGACCAGATCGAGACGGTGTTTTTGATGGCAGACGTACAACATCAGGCGATTGCCTCTAGGCTGGTCAAGGAAATCGCGCGCCTCGGCGGGGATATCAGCAGCTTTGTGCCCAGTGCCGTTGCGGCGGAACTCCGCAAAAAATACGCAAAATCCTAAATCCCCCTTTTGTTTTTCGCCCGTGGCGCATAGTTTCACACCAACATTCATTCAGGAGGCTACCATGGCCAAAATTACAGACCCAGAAAACACAGTTATTATCGAGCTTAAGGATGGCAATGTCACGATTGAGCTGCTGCCCAATGTCGCCCCTAAACATGTGGAGCGCATGAAGGAACTGGCGCGCGGCGGTAAGTATGACAACGTCGCCTTTCACCGGGTGATCGACGGCTTTATGGCGCAAACAGGCGATGTGGCCAACGGCAATATGGAGAATAATTTTAATCTTGGTGCGGCGGGAACCGGCGGTTCTGGTCTGCCTGACCTGCCCGCAGAATTTTCCAGCCTGCCTTTTGACAAGGGCGTTTTGGGGGCGGCGCGCAGCCAAAACCCGGATTCGGCCAATTCACAGTTTTTTATCATGTTCGATGCCGGGCATTTTCTGAACAATCAATATACGGTTTACGGACGCGTGATCGATGGCATGCAGCATGTGGATAATATCCAGCGCGGCGAACCGGCCCCCAAACCCGATCGGATGATCTCGGTCAAAATAGCGGCGGATCTGTGATGCGGCGCGGTTTTTTGAAAACCCTGGCCGCGGTCGCATTGGCGGCAACGGCTGGGTTTGCGGTTCATGCACAAGAGGACATTGACCCTGAAAATGTTCTGGTGATCGAAATAGGCGGGGAAAATCCCGGCATTGTCGAGATATTGCTACGCCCCGATCTTGCACCTTTGCACATTGCCCAAATCAAGGCTTTGGCGCGGGCTGGGAGCTATGACGGGGTGGCGTTTCACCGGGTGATTGACGGATTTATGGCGCAAACAGGTGATGTGAAATACGGCCAGGTTGAAGGGTTTGACTATCGTCAGGCTGGCTTTGGGCAATCTGAATTGCCCGACATTCCAGCGGAATTTTCCGACATCGCTTATGTTGAGGGAATTATCGGCATGGCGCGCGGCGGCGATCCGAATTCAGCCAATTCACAGTTTTTCATCATGCTTAGCGAATATTCCTCGCTAAACGGTAAATATACGGTAATCGGCCGAGTAATCAGCGGTATGGATATTGTGCACGGGATCAAAAAAGGGTCTTCGGCGGATAATGGTTCGGTATTCGAGGACCCCGGTTATATGGCCAGCGTGCGGGTGAAATCCGACCTTTAGGTAGCGTTATCAATTATATTTGAACGGCGGGTGGGGGAAATTCCACTCGCCGTTTTTTGATCAGGTTATAGCGCAGAATCAACACAATACCAAATCACGAATACACGTTATTACTGTTTTACTACAGCATGTTATAACTGTTTATATTAAACTATTAACCTAGGTTAGTAGTTTAATATAAATCCAGATTTTAGCACTGCTTTGCATGCCAGATCATCGTGGATTTGCCTGTGAATAATACTCCGCCCTATTCGCATTTCGTCAATTTGGCGTGAGCAGGGCTGGCGCGGAACATGAAACAGGGGCAGGGTGGCCGCATATCTGAAAAGGAGCCGCCGATGTTTCGCACATATATTTTCACAGCATTGCTTATTAGTTTCGCGCTGCCCGCATTTGCCCAACCCACAAGCTGGACACGGGAGTGGCCCGACACCGATTTCGCCAACGCCTCGATTGATTTTGCCGAAGTTCTATCCGGTGGCCCGCCCAAAGACGGTATTCCGGCGCTGGCCAGTATTACGGTTATACCTGTGTCCGATGTGGATTTTGCCGAACGCGAACCGGTTATCACGGTCGAGATGGCAGGGGTTACCCCGCGCACCTATCCCATCCGTTACCTCACCTGGCACGAGATCGCCAATGATACATTGGGTGGCATCCCTATCGCGGTCACTTTTTGTCCGCTCTGCAATTCCGCGCTGGTGTTTGATCGACGGCTTGATGGGCAAGTGCTGGAATTCGGGGTTTCTGGTAAGCTGCGTAATTCCGATATGATCATGTTTGACCGGCAAACCGAAAGCTGGTGGCAGCAGTTCACCGGCGAAGGGATTGTCGGGGATATGAATGGTAAAAAGCTAACGCCTATCGTTAGCTGGATGGAATCCCTTGGGGAATTTCGCGCGCGTAATCCTAATGGCGAGGTCATGGCCGAGCCAACCGCGCATCGCCGTCAGTACGGTGCCAACCCCTATGCGGGCTATGACAGATCGGCGCGCCCGTTCCTCTATAACGGGGAGAATCCGCCGCACGGCATTTCGCCGCTGGCACGGGTTATCCGGGTGGGCAACCGTGCCTGGCCGCTGGAACGCTTGCAAAACCTCGAAACCCTGACCGAGGCCGGAGTGCGAATTGTCTGGAAATCCGGCATGGTTTCAGCGCTTGATACCAGCCTGATTGAGCACGCCCGCAATATCGGTTCTATCCGGGTATATGACGCAAATACCGGCGCGGATGTCGTGCACGAGGTCTCATTCGCCTTTGCGTTTCATGCGTTTGCGCCCAATGGTGAATGGATGCTGGGGGAATGAAAAGGGGCCGCCAATGGCGACCCCGGTATCAGATAACATGTCTGGCATATTATTCCATCGGTCCGGCCGTAACAGCCACCCATTTTGCCAATGGCAATACAGGTGCAGACCTGACGCTGGTCGCACCAAAGTGATAGGCAACACCAATCCCGACTGATGTGTCATTCAAGGTTTCGTATTCATCATCACCTTGGAAATATGAGGCATAGCTGACCGTCGCAAAAATATCCCAAGCAGGGTAAGCAGCAGGGATATAGTGCACATTTGCCTGCACTTCCCAGATACTTGCGCTTTCGCGAGGTGTATCATCATCCATAACACCGCTCGCACCGGCTACGTTCAAGCCAACCGCAATGCTGTTGTTGATGTTATATGTGGTGCCAATGCTGGCGAATACAGCCTCGGCAAGGCCATCCATTCCGTCGTCATCTGTTCCCTCTGTACCATCCAAATATCCAATCTGACCGGTTAGGATCATGTTATTGGAAATTTCGTAAGATGCAGCTATGCCACCAAAATACCGAATGGAATTCTCGCCGTTATCTTCGCCAATTGAATCGAGGTATCCTGCGAATACTTCGGCATATATTGTGCCAAAATCGCGGCCAAACCTCAGATCAACCTGCGTACCACTGCTAAAAGAATCATCATTCGCAGCACCAGCTTTGCTACCATAGGAAAATACGGCATTTGCCCCATATGTATATCCGCCGGCTGAAGTCCAGTCGATATCAAGCCCAAGGTTCGATACCTCATAGGTGCTTTCGTAATCATTAGATGAAATAGATCCATCTGGTGAAATGGATGACAGGAAATCATACTCAAAGGATGCGGTGCCGCTAAACCCTTGTGCATGCGCAGTGCCTGCAATGAGTGCAAAAGCCCCTGTCGTTTTCAGAATGTTGGAAAGTTTCATAACAACCCCTCACTTAAGTTACTTATTGATGTTACAAGCTGCACGAAAGGTGCAGATTATAACAGACTGTTAACACTTTGTTATCCAGTTATGCAATTATTAATGAAATCAGGAACGGAGCTATGTGATAAAATGCACACTGCTTGGGGATTTACCCTGCTTCGCGCCGCGCCAAAAAACCGGCTGATCCGATCTGGATGAAATAGGCGGCCATGATTGGCAGGATGAAGGTTGCGCCAAACCTATCGACACTAAACACCGCCAAAATTAACGCCAGCGTGATATAGCGCGTGGCGATATGCCAGAATACCGATTTTCCGGTCGGGGACATGTCAGTGAAAAATATCGCAGTGGCAATGACAACAGCATAAAAAGCCACCGTGGCAATAACCGCCTTTAGCAGGTCCGGCATACTTACCTCGAACAACAGTTGCGAGGTGCTAAGCGAGAACAGGTAAAACACAATCCCGAACATTGTCGCCTTTGAGATCAGCGCTTGATGCTTGCCGGTAAGGGCGACCAGCGCCGGAAAGAATTGCAGCACGATGCGGCTGAGCAGAAACGGAATCACGATCAAAATCATGAACGGACCGATAGGTTTTATGTTTCTTGCGCCAGTTACATCCGCAACGCTCGTCAGATCAGGTGCAGGGAACCAGCCAGCTGCAAAGCTCTCAAATTGACCAAAAATCAGGGTGACAGGCAGCAATAAAGCCAGATTCAGCATGAAAATGATAAACCCGAGCTTAACATTCGCGCCGCTTTGCTTGATCCACATCATCACCATGCCCCCACCGGGTAGCAGCGCCAGTAAAAACAGGGCCGCAGCGATACCGAGGTCTTGGCTAAGATACCCGATCCCCAGGGCAACAGCAGTTAGCAGCAGATAATTTATCCACAGGTTTTTGAAGATACTGGGCAGATTATCCTTGATGATGGCAATATCCGAGAGATTGAATTTGAACAGGCTGGGTGTGACCAGAAATATCCCCGCAACCAGACAAACGGCCGAGGAAAAGACGAACCCGCCTGTTAGATATCCTACACCAAGACCAAGGGCGATTGCGGTGACGATAAGGGCGATTTGTTGCATATCCACTGTCCTGTTTTGCCTTATGGGCGGCGTAAGTATTTGTTCTGGCTATCACATAAGACAATCCCCGGCCATTACAAGAAGGGCAGGGGATATATATTCAATTATTTGCAAGTGATACCGCTACGCCGTGATTTTCACCAATGTATGGCGTTTTTTACCAGCGGAGAGTTTGAGCGTTTTGGCGATAGCTTCCGGGGAAACCATAGTCCCTGCATCACTTATGGCCGCATCATCCATTTTGGCCCCACCCTCGGCAATCAGGCGTTTGGCCTCTTTGCCGGATTTCACAAGGCCGGATTTTATGAACAACTGCACGATGCTGATGCCGTCTGCGATATCACTAAGGGGCAAGCTAACGGTTGGCAGATCATCACCAATCCCGCCTTTTTCAAACACTTCGCGCGCCGTTGCTTTGGCCGTGCGGGCCGCATCTGCACCGTGCGCCAGCGTGGTAATCGCATCGGCCAGCGTGATTTTAGCCTCGTTGATCCCGGCCCCTTCCAGCGCGCCGAGGCGATCACATTCCGCCACCGGGATTTCCGTGAACAACTTCAGGAATTTACCCACATCCGCGTCCAGCGTGTTGCGCCAGAACTGCCAGAATTCATAGGCGCTAAGCTTGTCCGCGTTCAGCCAGATCGCGCCCCCGGCAGATTTGCCCATCTTTGTACCGTCGGCTTTGGACAATAACGGTGTCGTTAATCCAAAAACTGCCTTCTGGTTCATACGTCTTGTCAGATCAATACCGTTGACAATGTTGCCCCATTGGTCCGAGCCGCCCATTTGCAACATGCAGCCATACCGGTTGTTCAGTTCCATAAAGTCGTAAGCTTGCAGGATCATGTAATTGAATTCGAGGAACGACAAGGATTGCTCACGTTCAAGACGCAACTTCACGCTATCAAAGCTCAGCATCCGGTTGACCGAAAAATACCGGCCCACATCGCGCAGAAAATCGAGATAGTTCAGACTGTCGAGCCATTCGGAATTATTTACCATAATCGCATCGGATTTATCTTCGCCAAAGCACAGGTATTTGTCGAACACCGTGCGAATACCGTTGATATTTTGGTTGATCTGTTCAGTGCCAAGCAGCGGGCGTTCATCGCTGCGATCGGTTGGATCACCGACTTTCGTGGTGCCTCCGCCCATTAATGTGATCGGTTTGTGCCCGGTTTTCTGGAACCAGCGCAGCATCATAATCTGGATCAGGGAACCCACGTGCAGGCTGTCTGCGGTCGCATCAAATCCGATATAGGCGGTTACAGTGCTGTTCATCAGCGTGTCATCAAGGCCTTCCATATCGGTGCAATCCGACAGAAAACCACGCTCCTGCATCACATGCAAAAATTCGGATTTGGGTTTGTAGCTCATTGGTTCATCCATTTTTATTTGTGCCCAATGTATAGCGAATGGAATCAGAAAAGGAAGGGTTTGACATTGAATTAGCTGAGATTCAGATTAGCTTGGAGTATAAAGGAGAGGGCGCTGAGAGAATTTCGTCAAAATATCGTTATCTATATCATCTGGGCGCTGCTGCTTGGCGGGGCTGTCTGGGCGATTTATGAACGGCTTTGGGCATCCCTTTTGGTGACGGTATTAACCTTTGTGTTAACCTTTGCCCCTATACAGTTTCAGCGGTTTTACCACATAAAAATTCCGATATCTTTCACCTCTGCAATCATTATTTTCACGTATTTCACGTTGTTTTTAGGCGAGGTAGGGGATTTTTATGAACGCCTTTGGTGGTGGGATGTGTTCTTGCATGCAGGGGCGGCCATCGGGTTTGGCTTGATCGGATTTTTGTTCATGTTCATGCTGTTTGGCGGCGATAAATTCGCAGCACCCCCCATTGCAATCGTGTGGTTTGCCTTTTGTTTTGGCATGACAATTGGCGTATTATGGGAGGTGTTTGAGTTCGTTATTGACCAGATATTTGCAACAAACATGCAGAAATCGGGCCTTGTGGACACGATGTATGACCTGATTGTTGATGCGCTGGGCGCGGCGCTTGGGTCCATGGCGGGGTATTTTTATCTTAAGGGGCGCTGGTTTGGCGGGTTGGCCAAGCTAATTGATCAGTTCGTGCGTGAAAACCACAAGCTGTTCAAAAAGAACAAGGATTAGACGGGTTTATGGATATCGGCCCAGATCGGTAAATGGTCAGATGCGATGCGCGCAAGGGCCGAGGCGTGAACTTCGCCCGCCAAAAGCTCCAGATCCTTGTGCAGGATGATCCGGTCAAGTGCGGCCACAGGCCGCGCGGAATGAAAGCTGGGGCCAGGGGTGGCGACGGTGAAATCAGGGCCAAATTCTGATAGGCTTCCCTCGGGGCGCCATTCATTCGAATCCCCCATAATCAGGGTTGCCATGGGTTGGTCGAAGCTTAACATCTGTTGGTTCAGCGCGCGAATTTGCTGTTTGCGAAAGCGGTTGAGCAAGCCCAGATGCATGCCCACAGCCCTTATCGCAACCCCGCGCACAACCAGATCAGCCGAGATCGCACCGCGCGGTTCCAACACCGGAATATCATGGCGCCGCCAGCCAAGCACCTCGATATCCTTGCGCACCAGCAGCGCGTTGCCATGCCAGCCGATACTGTTAGGGCGCGTGGCTATATCGATGATTTTGAGGTCGGTTTCAGCCGCAATCAGTGCGCGGGGCAGGGTTGTTTGGCGCGCACCAATACGGCGGTCAACCTCTTGCAGTGCAATAATATCGGCGTTGATTTCATTGATAACATCCAGAATACGTCCGGGGCGTCGCTGGCGATCCAGCCCGACGGATTTACGAATGTTATAGGATGCAACCTTGATCATGCACTACATATAAGGCGGCTGGGCGAATTTTCAAACCTAGCGCCGCCGTCGTCGCCCGCCGGAATTTGTGTTGAAAACCACATCGGGCAGATCAACGATGGTGTTTAGCTGCAAAAATGGCGCGGTGGCGTGAGGGATGTTGGTGGCATCGACGAAATGCTCCTGAAAGCGTGGCTCAATCGCGGTTTCAACTTTGTCGATGTCGCGCACCAGTTTTTCAATCTCGCGTCGGGCGCTGATATTCAGCAAGGCAATCCGCGCGCCGGTGCCCGCCGCATTCCCCGCAGATGTTACCTTATCCAGCGCGCAATCGGGGATCATCCCCAGCACCATCGCGTGTTTAGGCGAAATATGCGCCCCGAACGCGCCGGCAAGGGTCACCCGATCCACCGTATCAACCGCCATTTTATCCATCAACAACCGCGCCCCCGCATAGAGCGCCGCCTTGGCCAGTTGAATCGCGCGAACATCACCGTTGGTAACTGTGATCAAAGGCCCGCCATCCGCGCTTGCATCATGCAAAACATAGGCGTTGGTGCGCCCATCAACGATGCAGCGCGCCGTGCCGGTCTGTTCAGTCGAGCCGATCAACCCAGCCGCATCCACCAGCCCTGCGAGGCGCATTTCCGCAATCGCTTCAATGATGCCCGAGCCACAAATCCCGGTGATACCGGAACTTAACGTCGCTGCGCTAAAGCCATCCTCATCTGACCAAAGATCACTGCCGATCACCTTGAAGCGCGGCTCTTTGGTTACAGGGTCAATGCGTACATTCTCAATCGCGCCGGGGGCTGCGCGCTGGCCCGATGATATTTGCGCGCCCTCAAACGCTGGTCCTGTGGGGGATGAACACGCCAGAACCTTATCCCGATTGCCCAGCAAAATCTCGGCGTTGGTGCCCACATCAACGATTAATACCAACTCATCCGAGCGGTTGGGGGCCTCGGACAATGCAACCGCAGCCGCGTCCGCGCCGACATGTCCCGCGATGCAGGGCAGGATATATATCTGCCCTTCGGGATGGATTATCATATCAAGGGATTTGGCAGGCAGCGATAGCGCATCCGCCGTGGCCAGCGCGAAAGGTGCCTGACCCAGTTCAACCGGGTCAACGCCCAAAAACAGGTGGTGCATGACGGGGTTGCCAACCAGAACGGCCTCAAAAATCTGTGCAGGCTCGATTGCCGCCTCGGCTGTTACGTCTGTTATCAGATCGTTCATCGCCGCGCGCACAACTTCGGTCATATCACGGTGCCCGCCGGGGTTCATCATGGAATAGGAAACGCGGCTCATGAGGTCTTCGCCAAAACGGATTTGCGGGTTCATAACCCCCGAGGAAGCCACGACCGCACCGCTGCGCAAATCACAAAGATGCGCCGCAATAGTGGTGGAGCCAAGGTCAATCGCAAGGCCATATATCGCCCCCTCGTGATACCCCTGCCAGATCTCCAGAATTTGCGCTGGCGCGTCAAGGCGGGGGTGGTGTACGGCGCAGGTGATTTTCCAATCGCCTTTGCGCAGAACCGTTTGCAGGACCTGCATAACCGGCAAACCTATTGCAATATTTTCCAACCCCCATTGGTCTTTTAACGCGTTTTGCAAGCGTTCCAGATCGCCCGAGGGGTCATGCATATCGGGTTTCTCCACCTCGACGTAATATAATTTTGTTGCCGGTTCCATGGTGATTTCACGCGCCTCGGCCCGTTTGCGCACGACCTGTTTATGCACATGGGATTCCGCAGGTACATCGATCACAACATCGGATTCTATGCGCGCCTGACAGCCCAGCCGCCGCCCCTTGGCCAGCCCGCGCAGGGTGTCGTATTTTTCCTCAACCGCGTTCCATTCTGAAAGAGCGTTATCGGTAACCATAACCCCGTGTTTGGCGAATTGACCATAAGCCGGTGTGATCTGACATCTGGAACAAATCCCGCGCCCACCACACACACTGTCAAGATCAACGCCAAGCTTGCGCGCCGCATCCAGCACAGGCGTGCCCACAGCAAACCGTCCGCGTTTGCCCGAAGGGGTGAAAATTACCAGTGGGTCTTTGTTCTGCATTATGTATCTCACGGCTAACCATTATTCTGCATATCGTTATGCGCGGTTGATTGAAAGATTTATATGTATGTCAAAAATATTTGACATTAAGAATATTATTTATTACATGTAGTCAAAATTACATGACACAGCCTCGAATCAACCTTTAGGAGGAAGACATGCCCCATCAGGAAAAAAACATCTATGCATCCTTAATCAGCGCGGCGTTGATTTTTGGTATATATTTTTGGTACGTATTTGGAATGTATCAAGACGGGCGCTTTGACGGAGCCGAGGCTAACAGCCTGATCGGCAAGTCCATTCTTGGCCTGATTATTGGCGGTATTATCATCAATATTATCATGCATATTGTTATTAATATCGTCTTTGCTGCGGTAGAAAATGATCCAAAACCAAGCTTTGTGGTTGATGAGCGCGACAAGCTGATTGAGCTGCGGGCACTACGTGTTTCCTATTATGTATTCGGTGCAGGTTACGTTGTTTCTATGATCGCACTGGCCATGGGACAGACGACATTTATGGTGTTTAACCTGATCATCCTTTCCTGCGCCATTGCGACAGTAACCGAAGCTTTGTTTCAGCTCGCCTTGTATCGTCGAGGATTTTGATATGGGCGTATGTCACGTTAGCAACACCATCCGCCGCTTGCGCTTTGAGCATGATGAAATGACCCAGAAACAACTGGCTGAAAAGGTTGGCGTGACCCGACAAACCATCGTTGCCATTGAAAAAGCGAAATACGCACCCTCCCTTGAACTGGCTTTTCTGATCGCGCGAACTTTTGACACCCCGCTGGAGGAGGTATTCTCTTATGACAACGACTGAAGAAACCTCAATGGAAATGAAATCAGACAGAAAAATCGCCGTGATAATCGGAATTTTCTTCATTCTGGCCACCGTGCTGGGCGTGACCAACGCCATCATGCTGGGGCCACTTGTCGGCGAGGCTGATTATTTGGCTGCGATGTCGCAAAACGCCAGTTCCGTGCGGTTATCAATGCTGCTTAATCTGATTATGGCAGGCGCGGTCATAGCTATTGCCGTGGTGATTTACCCCGTGCTGAAACGCACCCATGAAACATTGGCCGTCGGCTATCTGGCGGCGCGGATTGTTGAGGGTATCGTGCTGGCCATTGCCGGGATCAGCTGGTTGCTGCTGATAGAGTTGGGGCATGTATTTACGCAAGCCGACCCATCCGGTAGCGCACATATCCAGACCCTCGGCCACCTGCTGCAATCGACGGGGACAATCACATTCACGCTTGGCGCAGAGATCGTTTTTGGACTCACCGCACTGATCCTGAACTATGTATTCATGCAGACAAGGATCGTTCCCCGCTGGATTTCAATCTGGGGTTTTGTCGCCGGGGCGCTGTTGCTGGCTAAAGGTGTCATGATAATTTTGGGGCTGCCCGTAGAGGCAATCGAGGTTGCATTCACCGCACCCATTGCCCTGAACGAAATGGTTCTGGCCGTTTGGCTGATCGTAAAGGGATTCACCTACAATAAGGGCTAACGCCTGGATTAATTCTCTCTGGCAGTGCCGCTTTGAACGATGATCCGTGATTATCGTAACGATACTGTTTTGTCTGTAACTACCTGAAAGGTATATCTTATGTTTCGAAAAATGAAATCCAACTGGCCCATCGTGACCTTGTTGCTGGTGCTTGGTGCCCTGCCAGCCATACCGGGTGTTTTCATCCTGAAAGGTGTTCTAAATGGGCCGGATATAGCCCCGGGATCAGATGCGTTTTTGCATATCTCGGGGTTTTATTTTGCAGCACCCGCCCCGATTATGCTGCATATCATTTTCGGTATCCTCTTTTGTATTGCCGTGCCTTTTCAGTTTTCCGCGGCCATCCGGCAACGCTGGCCTGTTTGGCATCGCATTGGCGGCAGAGTGGTGCTCGTTTCAGGCATAGTTCTGGGGCTTAGCACGTTGTGGATGATCCATTTCTATCCGCTGAAAGGCAATAATGCTTTGAAATATTCGGTTATGATGATCTCTAGTCTGGGGATAATCCTGTCGCTTGGCCTTGCCTTGTTTGAGGTCAAGCGCCGCAATATCCCGCAGCACAGGGCCTGGATGATGCGCGCCGTTGCGATCACTTTTGGCGGTTCCAGCGCCGCTATTTTCATGATCCCGTATTTCCTGATGTTTGGCGAGCCAAGCCAGATTGCAAGTGCCGCCAGCAGGTGGATAGGCCTGATTTTAAACCTTTGCATCGTCGAATATATTCTGTGTCGGGCGGGCAAGCCAATGCGTAAAGAAAAGGGGCGGATATTGCAAAACGGAGCGTGAAGTTTATCCTTTGCGCAATTCACTGGCCAGCAAATCAAACACCATGCGGATGCGCCGGCTGGTGTTCAGCGCGCGGTGGGCGACCAGCCAGATCGGGAACATCAGCGGCTCCATATCGGGTAAAACCCGTTGCACAAGGGGTTCGGCATCGCCGATATTTCCGTCCAGAATACCAATGCCAACCCCTTGTTTGACCAGTGCCCACATCACCAGATAGTTTTCCGTCAGTATCGGAAAATTCCGCTCATTCAGGTTTAAACCCATGGCGTTAAGACCTTTTTGCAAGGTACCAGAAGCATCGAGATCAATGAAATCCGCCTCTTTCAGATCGTAGGGCAACTTGGGGTTCCCAATTTTTTCCAGATAGTGTCGGGTTGCATAAAGCCGCGCCGGGACATCGCGGATTTTCTTGGCGATCAGGTCAGGCTCGGTGGGGCGAAAATTACGAATGGCGATATCGGCCTCGCGACGACGTAAATCGCTGGGCGCGTTTGAGGTAACGATTTCTATTTCTATCCCCGGCTCGGTGCGGCGCAGTTTTTCAATAATTGGCGGCAGCAGAAAAGCGGCATAAACCTCGCTGGCTGCAATGCAGACATGCCCCTCAAGGGATTGAGATTGCCCGGTGGCGGTTAGTGAAACCCGATTTGCCGCATCCCCCATGGTGCGCACATGTTCCAGCAATTCCATGCCGCTCGGGGTCAGGCTCAGACCGCGCCCGACACGTTCAAACAACACGACGTCAAGCTCGTGTTCCAGCGCATCCACCTGGCGTCCAAGGGTCGGCTGTGTCATGCCCAAAGCCCGGGCGGCGGCGGAAAGCGAGCCTTCCTCAGCCGTTACCAAAAACGCCCTTGCCCGGTTCCAGTCAAATTTTATCGAACGCCAATCCATGCAAATATGCATATCAAACTGACAAATTTCGTCAATATGAATAGCGACCATCCAAAGCTACACCTGCCCATGTCGGCCCGCAACATTCGGGCAAACCTTATGGAAAGGATCATTATGACACTGCAAACTCTTGAAATTCATCCAAAATCCTATGCGCGCATCGCCGGGATTTTATATCTTGTCATCGCTGTGTTCGGCGCATTTTCTATCGGCTATGTGCCGTCTGTGATCATTGTGGCAGACAATCCTGGCGCAACGGCAAGTAACCTGATGGCCAATATCGGGCTGTTTCGCGCCGGTATACTTGGCGACATCGTCGTACTGATGGTTGAGATCATCCTAACGGCCATGCTTTATGTGATCTTCGCGCCGATCAGCAAGACGCTGTCTTTGATCGCTGCATGGTCGCGCATTGCCATGGTCATGGTGATGGGGGTTAACCTTTTACTAAATATCATGCCGATGTTTCTGGTAAGCGCCGATTTTTTAAGCGCGTTTGACACAGCCGCCCTGCATGCCGTTGGGTACGCGTTCTTTGCGGCGCATAGCTTGGGTATATATATCTGGCAATTGTTCTTTAGCCTGCATCTGCTGGCGCTTGGTTACATGATTATCAAGTCCGATCTTTTCCCGCGCGTCTTTGGCTGGGTGCTGCTGATCGGCGCGTTTGGGTATTTGCTCCAGGGCGTGGCCGGGGTGATCAACGTAGAAAATGCAACGCTCTCAACTGTGATCATCGGGTTACTGATAATCGTCACAATCGGCGAGCTGTCATTTGCCTTTTATCTGCTGGTCAAAGGCACAAAATCCAAACCTGTTACTTGAAAGGAAACATCATGAAAGCCATAACATACAAGGAATACGGCCCCCCGGAGGTTCTTGAACTTAGCGAGGTTGCCAAACCCGTTCCAAAGGATAATGAGGTTTTGATTAAAATTCATGCCAGCACGGTAAGTTCCGGGGATTGGCGGGCGCGCAGCCTTGATTTGCCTCGGGGTTTCGGGGTATTCGGGCGGCTGGTTTTTGGCCTGTCTGGCCCCAGAAACTCGATCCTTGGCACCGAACTTTCCGGAGTGATTGAGGCCGTGGGGAAAACTGTCAGCACGCTGTCTGTCGGTGATCACGTTATTGCCTACCCGGGTTTTGGAGGCCATGCAGAATATAAAGCCATGCCCGCCGATGGTGTGATTGCGCTGAAACCCGATAATCTAAGCTTTGAAGAGGCCGCCGCGCTTTCGTTTGGCGGCATCACGGCGCTGGAATTTTTGCGCGATAAGGGTAATATCCAATCAGGTGAAAAAGTGCTGGTCATTGGCGCATCGGGCGCTACGGGCAGTTCTGCGGTGCAGCTTGCCAGGCATTTTGGCGCTAGCGTCAGCGGCGTGTGCAGCACCGCCAATCTGGCACTGGTGAAATCGCTTGGCGCAGATAAGGCCCTTGATTACACCAGCGAGGATTTCAGCAAAAATGGTGAAGTTTATGATCTGATTGTAGATACAACCGGCACTGCGCCGTGGTCTCGGTGCAAAGGTTCGCTGACAAAGACCGGGCGTCTTTTGGTGATTTCCGGCAGTTTGGGCGATATGCTTAAAGCACCGTTTGTGTCAAGAAAGCATGGCAAAAAACTGATTTCCGGGGTCTCAATGGGCAGTATCGAAAATCTAAAATTTCTGACTGACCTTGTAGAGACCGGCCATTTCAAACCTCTTGTTGATCGCGTTTACCCGCTTGAGCAAGCTGTGCAAGCGCATGCCTATGTGGATACGGGGCGTAAAAAGGGTAGTGTCGTGCTCAGTATTTCCTCGTGATTTCACCCTTCGTGCGAGGACCATTCGCAGCGATCAAAATCGGCGTATTGCACCATGCCCTCAACGGTACCGGCGCCTGTCAGGCGTGAGCACCCCTCGGCGGTTTCAAGGGCTTCAAAGACGCTGACAAAACCGTTCTGGGGGGTCGTGAATTCTGCGGTGCACAGGATTTCACCCGGGGCTAGCTGTTGCAATTCGCGCCCGTTATCCCCGGCGTCTACTGCAAAGAAATGGGTCTCGGTTGATTTATTTTGCACGCAAAATCCGTTGACAGGGACCATGGAAGCAGTTTGAAATGTTGCCAGATATGCGATCACATCAAGGCGGTCCTGCGCATCGGGCAGTTTGAACGCCATCTTTGCCTTGGCCTTACGATCATCCAGAAGATCGCGCAAAAACGGCTTGGGACCGGCAAGATACGCAAAGAGGTTTTCAGGCGTCCAGACCAGCCCGGCCGCACCGGCGGCCTGCATGGCACGACCGTATCTATAGCCCTCAAAACTTGCGGCAGGACGGTCAATGATGTTGGTTAAAACTGGCCCAACCCGGTTTTTGGCATCCACACCAATCTGGTGACAGGCGGCACATTTTCGAAAAATGTTTTCTCCGGCCGTCGCATCCCCTGTGTCCTGCGCCAAGGCAGGGGTTGTGCTGATAATAAGGGCTGAAAATATGACTGAAATGGTTTTATACATGTATGCCTCCTGTTTTGGTCCCCAGTCTACAGGCATTGGGAATATTATGAACTACACATATGATCACGATATACACACGTATTCTCACATAGATTGTGAAATCTCGTGAACTACATTTTACCTCACCTGTGGGTTCTTAAGGTTAGGTTAACCCATGAACCAACGGAGGATCTAATGAAAAACCTTATTTCAGGAATAGCGCTTGCAGGCGCCTTGACGATGTCGTCAGGGGCAATTGCGCAGGATATGATGTTTGGCAGTGATGATGACGCGGCATATGCCGCCCTTTTGTGGGATGTGATGAATACCAGTAATCTTGCTGGTGATAACGCCATTCGCGCCTATCCATATGAGGGCATCGCGCCCCATGGTATGATGTTGGAAACATTCTATGCCAAGGGCACGGTCAATGGGCACACGGGGGATCTGGTCGTGAAACGCAACTATGGTCCTGAAGGAGTGACCGAGGATCAGGTGCTGAATGAACCGGGTAAACATCTGGGCGCGATTACCGTGATGTTTCGCCGTGAGGCCGGGTATGATGCGGATAACCATGATTGGTTTTGGGCAAAGTTTTTACCCGATGGTACGCTCGACAAAAACCCTAAAGGCATGATGTTGGCCGGACGTGTCGCCAAAGGCGCGGATGCTGGTTGCATCGCGTGCCATAGCGGCGCACCGGGCGATGATATGTTGTTCACAACGGACCACCTTAACGATATGTGATTTTCTATTTTGGTCTATGGAAGGCGGGTCTTGCGGCCCGCCTTTTTTATTGAACTGGTAAGTACAGCATTGCGGTGTTTACGCTGACAGGTGCTGGGTTATGGCCAATAAACTATACCCTGAAATCTAAAACTATTGTTTAATAACGGTATGTTATGCAGCGTTTTTCAAAACCACTAAACCGGTTTAGTAGTTTTGAAAAGTTACCAGGATTTCGCGCCTGTTAGGCACTTCAGGTTTGCCGAAATTCATGGGCTGGTGTTATGATCGCCCGCGACGGCGACGGCCCCCACGGGTGCGGCCTTCGCCTTCAGGTGTTGGTGCGCGGTTAGCCTTGATCCACGCGCCGCCGTGGGGGTCGTTGTTGGCCAAAAGATTGGCGGCGCGGATGGCGTCCATTTCCAGTGTATGCGTCGGGTTCATAATCGCCGAGGTCATGCCCGCAGCTATGGCCATCGGCAGGAACGCCGCATTCACACCATGACGATTTGGCAGCCCAAAACTGATATTAGAGGCGCCGCACGTGGTGTTCACGCCCAGCTCGGCCCGCAGTTTGCGCACAAGTTCAAAGACTTGCAGGCCAGCGGTTGCCATGGCCCCGATTGGCATGACCAATGGATCGACGACGATATCATGGGCCGGAATGCCGAAATCCGCGGCGCGTTCAACGATTTTCTTGGCAACGGCAAAACGCACTTCGGGGTCCTCGGAAATGCCGGTGTCATCGTTAGAAATCGCGACAACCGGCACGTTGTACTTTTTCACCAGCGGCAGGATCAGTTCCAGCTTATCCTCTTCACCGGTGACGGAATTCAGCAACGGGCGGCCCTCACAGACCTGCAAACCAGCCTCAAGCGCCCCGGGAACAGAGCTATCGATGCATAAAGGAATGTCCACAAGCCCTTGAACAATCTCGATAACCCTCTTCATCAACGGAGGTTCGGTTTCATTGGGATTGGGATTGGAATTATAGACAACACCGGCGTTAATATCGAGCATCGTTGCCCCTGCGGCCACTTGGGCCAGCGCGTCGGCTTCAACGGTTGAAAAATCCCCGGCCTCCAGCTCGGCGGCCAGTTTTTTGCGCCCCGTGGGGTTAATCCGCTCGCCGATTACGCAAAAAGGCTGATCAAAACCGATGATGGCGGTTTTGGATTTCGATTCAACAATCGTGCGGGTCATGCTTGGTTTTCCTTATGCCTGGGCCGCGATAGGTTGCGCTGGGCGGCCGTGCGTATTGGTGTATTCGGTTGTGTTTTGAATGCCACCTAGCGGAAACAGGTGGACAGATTCAATGTTAAAATTCGGATTTGCCGCTTTATGTCTGGCGAGATCGTGCAAAACTTCGGTTGGCTCAAAGGGCAGCATCAGTTTGGTGATGTCCTTGGCGCGCCGTGTCAGCACCCGCACTGAAGCGCCAACTCCGCAGGCCATCGCGAACCTGATCATCGTTTGCAATTTGGCAGGTCCGGCAATTCCGATGTGGATCGGCAGGGTGATCCCCTCGGCTTGCAGGCGGTCGGCCCAGGCAATTACCGGCGCGCTTTCAAAGACAAACTGGGTTGCCAGAGCCATGG
The DNA here is from genome assembly GCA_036479695.1 of Paracoccaceae bacterium. Classification (GTDB taxonomy): domain Bacteria; phylum Pseudomonadota; class Alphaproteobacteria; order Rhodobacterales; family Rhodobacteraceae; genus NORP23. The sequence continues at coordinate 145,905 of JAZGFN010000011.1, read as the reverse complement.
TTGCATCGGTGCGGTTCTGAAAATCGTTTTTCCAGCGCAAAGCTTCCATAACCGCGTGATCCCCGCCATTTGGGTCGATATCCTTATTGCCCTCTGGGTGTCCGGCAACATGCAGACGTTTAAAGCCGTGTTTATCAAACAACCCGGTTTCCAGCAATTGCATGGAGTGGGCAAAATCCCCGACCGGCTTATCAACGCCCCCCGCCAGCAACAGCGCCTGACTGACGCCGATATCGCTATAGCGCATGATCCAGTCGGCAAGCGTGGCTTTGGTGTCAATAATACGGGCCGGAAAATGCGGCATGACCGCAAAACCCTGATCGGTGATCCGTTTGGTGGTCGCAAGCATATCCTCAATCGGGGTGCCAGCGATATGGGCGATATATACGCGCGTACCCTTTGGCAGGATGGTGCGGAAATCCGTAATTTTTGCAGCAGTGCGGGGCATAACCTCGATTGAAAAACCTTGCAGAAATGTGGCTAGATCACCAGAATCAGCAGTGATATCACTGGCGATTGGCGGCTTTTCTCTGCCTTTAAAGTTAAGAATTGACATCACCTTGCTCCAAATCATGGGCGCGGATCGGCCCAGCCATCGTTATCGATCAATGTTTTGATCTTACCTTGATCGTATTCAGCTTCGATGCGCGCAGCCTCGGCAATTGCGACCTCTTTATCGTCACCTTCGACATAGTAAGGGGCGGCTTTGCGCCATTCGGCCAAATATGCGTCGGCCTCAGCGGCACCAATTTTCATCGCGGCGCGATCGATCGCTTGCTCAAACCGTTCGGAAAGCTGGATTTTATGCCCGCGACGCCCCTTTCCGGCGATTATTTGCGCCGGGATATCGCGCCAAAATACGATCGTTACCTGTGCCATCATTTGCTCCGCTGCTTTTTTCCCTATGATTCGCCGTCTGTTTACTGTATCCATACACGCACTGCAAAACTCATTGACGGTATGGACCGACGCATGACACATGAACACAAACAGGCCGCGCGCCTGTCTTTTGAATTTTTCCCCCCTCATAATGCCGATGCAAGCGCGCGCCTTTGGCGTTCGGTTGAACGGCTGGCACCGCTTGCGCCGAAATATGTCTCTGTGACCTATGGGGCCGGGGGCAGCACCCGCGCACGCACGGTTTCAGCGATCAAAACCATTCAGGACCGCGCCGGGCTGAATGTTGCGGGGCACCTGACGGTGGTTGGGGCGACGCGCGAACAAACGCTAGAGGTTGCGCGCAGCTATGCCCGTCAAGGGGTGCGCCGGATCGTGGCTTTGCGCGGCGATGCGCCTAAAGACCAGCATAGCTTTACCCCCCATCCGAACGGCTTTGCAAATGCGCGCGAACTGGTCGCCGCTTTGCACGATATCGGAGATTTTGACATCTCTGTGGCCGCTTACCCCGAAAAACACCCGGATTCGGCGGATATGGAGACAGATATCGACAACCTAAGACGTAAAATCGATGCGGGGGCCTCTAGTGCCATCACGCAATTTTTCTTCGATAACGCCGATTTCCTGCGGTTTCGCGATGCTTGCGCCGATGCAGGCATCACAGCGCCGATAATTCCCGGGATGTTGCCGGTTGAGAATTTTGCCAAAATGGTGAATTTCGCGGCCCGTTGTCACGCCAGCGTGCCCGACTGGATGCACCAGGCCTTTCGCAATGCCGGTGATGACGCCGAGGTTCTGGCAACAGCCATTTGCGCCGAACAATGTGATGATCTGCGCGCAGAGGGAGTTGACCATCTGCATTTCTACACCCTCAACAATCCCGACCTTACCTATAACATCTGCCGGGCACTGGGCTTTGAGGGCGGTAACGTCGGACTGGCGTCAAGTGTTGCCTAAGATGACTTGTGTTGACATGAATTCCGCTATAGCGTGAGGGCCAAACATGGCACCGTTTTGGGTGTCGAGAGATTGGCTGAAAATAATGACAAAGCGTCATTCCCACACCACGGGGGGGCAACTCGGTGGCACGCAAACCAATGCACGCAGAGGATCTGCCGGCAATGGTGCTGCGCTATACGCCGCGTTAGACCTCGGGACAAATTCCTGCCGGATGCTGATTGCAGAACCGGATGGGGCGCACTTCAGGATTGTCGATGCGTTCTCAAAATCTGTGCGCCTGGGGCTGGATCTGGAGCGCACGGGTACCTTGTCACACGCCGGGATAAACCGCACCTTACAGGCCTTGCATATCTGTTCCCATAAGCTGAAAAAACTGGGGGTTTCCAACACCAGACTGATCGCAACAGAGGCTTGTCGGCGGGCAACCAACGGGGAAAAATTCATGGCGCGTATTCGTCATGAAACCGGCCTGAAGCTGGAAATCATCGACCCCGCCGAAGAGGCCCGCCTTGCGGTTGTGTCTTGCTCACCGCTGCTGGAACCAAAGGCCAAGCAGGTGCTGGTGGTTGATATTGGCGGTGGCTCAACCGAACTGGTGTGGATCGACCTGTCGCATGTCCCGCCCGCCGCGCGGCGCAAAGCGATGATCAATGCGCGCCCCGGGCATCAGGATATTGCCGATCTTCCCGGCGCACAAATCATTGACTGGATATCGATCCCGCTGGGCGTGGCAACCTTGATGCAACGTTATGCGGATGTGCAGGAGGACGGCGCGAAATTTGCCCTTATGGCCTGTTATTTTGAAGAAATGCTAGAGAATTTTAAACCCTATCAGGATTTGATTGATGCCGATGTGCTGGAACAGTTGCAGATCATTGGCACCTCGGGGACCGTGACGACGTTGGGGGCGATACATCTGGGGCTGCGGCGCTATGATCGCAACAAGGTGGATGGATTAAAGATGCGGGCCAGTGATGTAAACGCGGTTGTCGACAAGTTTCTGGCCCTTGGTCCCGAAGGGCGGCGCAAGGAACCCGGGATCGGGCGGGATCGCGCAGAGCTGATCATGTCCGGTTCAGCCATTTTGCAGACACTGTTGCGGATTTGGCCGACAAATTACGTACGTGTCGCGGATCGTGGTCTGCGTGAGGGGATGTTGTTTTCAATGATGAACGCTGATGGGGTCTTGCATGACGAATAAGAAAAACACCTCGGGGCGCGGGCAGCGTGAATTGCGGGTGCGGGTAAAATCCGCCAAAGGGCGCAAATTATCTTCAACCCTCTGGCTGGAACGCCAGCTCAATGATCCATATGTAAAACGCGCCAATGAGGAAGGGTATCGCGGGCGTGCGGCCTATAAAATTGCGGAAATAGATGAAAAATTCCGGTTTCTCGTGCCCGGTGCCCGGGTCGTTGATCTGGGGTGCGCGCCCGGGGGCTGGTGCCAGATTGCCGTGAAAAGGGTAAATGCGCTGGGCGAACGCAAAGGCAAGAAAATCGGGACGGTTCTGGGAATTGATCTGCAAGATGTAGAACCCATTCCGGGTGCAGATATCCATGTGCTCGATTTTCTGGAGGAATTCGCGGATGACAAGGTCAAGGACTGGCTGGGCGGCAAGGCCGATGTGGTGATCTCTGACATGGCCGCCAGTGCCTCGGGGCATAAACAGACCGATCATATCCGGATCATGGCGCTGGTCGAGGCCGCGATCTATTTCGCACTTGATGTGCTGGACGAGGGCGGCACGTTTGTTGCCAAGGTTCTGGCAGGCGGGGCTGAGGAACAGATGTTGTTAATGCTAAAGAAAAACTTCACCAAAACCCTCCACGTAAAGCCCTCCAGCAGCCGCAAAGATTCCAGCGAAAAGTTCGTGGTGGCGACGGGGTTTAAGGGGCGCGGGTAGGATTTACCTAAGACAAGGATGGGCTTGCGTTTCTATTTATTTTCTTAAATTGGGACATAAAAAGCAATATATGCAAATACGGATCAACATAGAAATATGCTTTTACATACCTTTAGTTAAACACGTATTAGGATAGTAAGATGCTAAAATCCATTTTCAAATACATACTGATAACACTTGCTATTGCAGCCTTCGGGTTAGCTCTCGTGATAACAGGAGTTATTACGTCAACAGATTCCCAGCTGCCTGTAATAGCTGTAGTTGGTATGTTGGTAATTTTGTTCAGCCCTGCAATCTCTGGGATTTGGTTTTGGCTTAAACGACGAAAAATGCGGATTATGCGTGCAAAAAACGATACTAGACAAGCAGAAAGTAAACTGCTGAACGCCGCAGAGCAGGAAAGAAAAAATATTTTGAGGCATAGGTTTTTAGAACGAAAAAGACTAATTGATTCAGTGGATCGTCATCGAACAACATTGACCCGAAATATTCAACGCGCAATCAAGAAAAATGATTATGGAGCAATAATTTCTGATGATAGAGATGATGCTCTAGAAGAATTTTTTGCTAGTATTGATCTTGATATGAGTGCGATCAGTTTTGAAGAAGCTGAATCGTTTGTATATGAGCAACTGGATATTCGCAATAATCAGGAACATGAGGCAGGTTTTGATGCCAGCAATCTTCCTTTTGACGGTCATGCTTTTGAAGAATGGGTAGCGAAAGCCCTTCGAAGTTTTGGTTGGGCGACAGAAGTGACACGCGGTTCTGGAGATCAGGGTATAGATGTTATTGCCGAAATGAACGGCAAAAAACTTGGCATTCAATGTAAACTCTATAGTTCTGCTGTTGGCAACAAGGCCGTTCAGGAAGCCCACGCGGGAAAGGCCTACTATGGAACTGATGTTGTGGGGGTTTTATCAAATGCTTCTTACACATCCAGCGCGGTAGATTTGGCGAATGTAACAGGTGTTGAACTGCTCTCGCATCACGATATTCCAGACCTCTTTGAAAAGGTATTTGGAAGAGAGTGATAATCGTCTTTGGGTTAACCCGGCACCCAACCCTCAGGCGCCAGCTCGAATGTATCAAACGTAAAGGCGGGGGATACGGTGCAGCCGACCAGAACCCAGCCGCCAATAGGTGCCGCCGATTGCCAGGCTGAGGGCGGCACGATACGTTGCGGGCGTTGGTTTGCGGGCAGGTCCGGGCCAAGGATGTTCAGTTTTGTTGCGCCGTTTTCATATATGCGCAGTTCCAGCGGGCTACCGGCGTACCAGTGCCAGATTTCGGCGCTATCGATCCGGTGCCAATGAGAGCGCTGGTCAGCCTCCAGCAGGAAATATATTGCCGATCCCGAGGGGCGCGGGCCATCGGTGCTGCGCCATGTTTCCACATACCAGCCGCCCTCGGGGTGGGGGATCATGCCCAGGGTTTTGATGATGCTTTGGGCGTTTTGGGTCATTATACGTTCCGTTTTTCCAAGCCGTGCAAGTATGCCTTGCAATTACGATCACATTCACGATTATACATGTGAACAAGGAGAGAGCAATGTTAACAAAACAGCATCTGTGGCGGCGCACCCCCCCGGCGATTTTCCCCGTGGCGCTTGGCTTTATGGGGCTGGCACTGGCGTGGCGCAATGCGGCGGGTGTTTTGCCGATCCCTAAGGAAATAGGCGAACTGATGCTGGGCCTTTCCACCGCGTTTTTCCTGTTTTTTGCCGTATCCTACATCGCTAAAGTTCTGGCGCGCCCGGCTGTGGTGTTGGAGGACCTCAAGGTGCCACCCGCCCGCGCCGGGGTCGCCGCTTTTCCGATGTCAATCATGTTGCTGGCCGCTGCCTTGTTGCCCCTTGGGGTCAGCGTGCCGCAGGTCTGGTGGACGGGGGTGGTGTTTTACTACATTGCCACGGGTCTGGTGGCCTGGTCGATTATCACTGGCCCGCCTGAGGCCCGGATGTTTTCGCCGTTTCAATACCTTGCGTTTGTTGGGCCGGTCGTGGGGCCGATTGCCGGTATTCCGCTTGGCTATGTCACGGCCAGTTTTTGGCTGACCATCGCCGCACTTATCCCTTATGTGTTTATTACCATTGGGTATTTCGCAAAACTACTGCGGGTGCGCCCACCTATGCAACTGCGCCCCTCGCTGGTGATTGTGCTCGCCCCAACCGGCCTGTTTGCGCTGGCTTTCGGGCAGCTTGGTATCGCTTGGGCCTTTGTCACATTTTACTGGGTCGCCATGGGAATTGCGGGTATTTTACTGCTTTTCGCCTTCTGGCTGACCAAAGGCGGCTGGACCCCGATCTGGGGCAGTTTCACCTTTCCATCCGCCGTATTTTTAAACCTGCAAATCTATGCGCTTGGCCAGGGCATAGGCACCATCGCCATGGCCGCATTGATCGCCGGTATGCTGATCGCTACCCCGCTGATACTATATATCGTCTGGATGAGCTCCAAGACATGGATACGCGGAGATTTGGCGAAGAACACTGGTGCGGCAGTAGCTTAGGGACTTTTTTGATGTGAATTATCACGCGACCTTGAAGGTTGGGCGATTTCCCCTTTCATTTCCGTGCGCTTCGTGAAATAGAGACGTGCCAACAGCGACCCCCATTTAGGAGATATTCCATGGAAATTCGTGAGGCTCTTACCTTTGATGATGTTTTGCTTATCCCTGCCGCCTCAGAGGTGCTGCCGACTACGGCGGATACGCGCACATTTGTGACCAAATCCATTGCCATGAACATCCCCCTGATGTCCTCGGCGATGGATACGGTAACGGAATCCAAGATGGCGATTGCCATGGCGCAGGCCGGGGGGCTGGGGGTTATTCACCGCAATCTGGATGTCGAGGAACAGGCAACACAGGTTCGCGCCGTCAAACGGTTTGAAAGCGGGTTGGTGGAAAATCCGATTACGCTGCGCGCCGATCAGACGCTGGCGGATGCCAAGGTTTTGCAGGAACGTTATAAGATCACCGGCTTTCCCGTGGTGGCCGAAGGCGGTAAGGTTGTCGGCATTCTGACCAACCGCGACATGCGTTTTGCCACAGATGATGAAACACCTGTGCATGTGATGATGAGCTGCGAGAATTTAGCGATGCTGCGCGAACCGGCGGATTTGGCCAATGCCAAAAGCTTGATGCAATCGCGCCGCATCGAAAAACTGCTGGTGGTGAATGAACGTGATGAGCTGACGGGGTTGTTGACCCTGAAAGACCTCGAACAGGCGGTGCTGAACCCCACGGCGTGCAAGGATGACACCGGGCGCTTGCGTGCAGCGGCGGCCTCGACGGTTGGTGATGCAGGGTTTGATCGCTCCGTGGCGCTGATTGAGGCCGGGGTGGATATGGTGGTTATTGATACAGCGCACGGGCACTCCATCAGTGTGGCAGAGGCGGTTGAGCGGCTTAAGAAATATAATAGCGCTGTGCAGGTGGTTGTCGGGAATGTTGTAACAGCAGCCGCAACGCGGGCTTTGCTGGCGGCAGGGGCCGATGGTATCAAGGTCGGGATCGGCCCGGGGTCAATTTGCACAACGCGGATGATTGCAGGCGTTGGTCTGCCCCAATTCACGGCGATTGCCGATTGCGCAGCCGAGGCCGCGAAAACCGGCAACCATGTGATTGCTGACGGCGGTATCCGGCTTTCCGGTGATTTTGCCAAGGCGATTGCGGCGGGGGCGTCTTGCGCGATGATCGGCTCTATGCTGGCAGGCACGGACGAGGCGCCGGGCGAGGTGATCCTCTATCAGGGGCGCTCTTTCAAGGCCTATCGCGGTATGGGATCGGTTGGGGCAATGGCACGCGGATCAGCGGATCGCTATTTTCAAAAAGAGGTCAGCACCGAAAAACTGGTCCCCGAGGGAATTGAGGGCCAGGTGCCTTATAAAGGGGCCGCAGGTGTGACCATCCACCAGTTGGTGGGCGGCCTGCGCGCCGCCATGGGCTATACCGGCAACGCCACGATTGACGCGATGCGCACAAACTGCGAGTTTACCAAGATCACCGGGGCTGGGCTAAAAGAAAGCCATGTGCATGACGTACAGATAACCCGCGAAAGCCCAAACTACAGGATGGGATGATGTTTACACCGCAACATATTGTTATCATTTGCATTTTTCTGCAAGTTGGCCTGACATTCTGGGCAATTTTCAGTATGGGATTGCAACGGGTCAAAAGCCTGAAAGCCCGCGAAACCACCTTGCAGGATGTGGCGCTAGCCTCGGATGGGTACCCCGATTACGTCAAACCGTATCAAAACAATGTCAAAAACCAGTTTGAGACACCCGTGTTGCTATATGCACTGGTACTGTTGTCGCTTGCCAGCGGGATTGCCAATTGGGGGGTGGCCCTCGGGGCGGCACTTTTCATTATTTCGCGGTTTATCCATCGGGCGGTTCATGTGGGCGCCAATGATTTGCGTCTGCGGTTTAACGTCTTTCTGGGTGGTTTAATCGGGCTGGCTATCGGCTGGCTTGCCCTTGGACTTGGGCTTCTTGGCGTTATATGACGCCGTCCGCCCGCCTTTCAGCCGCGATTTCGCTGCTTGATGAAATTCTGCAGGGTGCTCCGGCCGAACGCTGCCTGACCCGTTGGGCGCGCCAGAACCGTTACGCCGGCTCCAAGGATCGTGCGGCGGTGCGCGACGTTGTGTTTGATTGTTTGCGCCAGAAACGTTCATTTGCCCATCTATCCGGGGATGCAACCGGGCGTGGGCTGGTGCTGGCGCATCAGTTTTCAGCCGGTGTGGCGTTGATCGATATGTTTACCGGCGAGGGGTTTGCCCCCGCAGCACTTACACAAACCGAAACCACACGGCTTGGGATCGGCGAGGATGCGTCATTACCTGTTGCCTATGATTTTCCCGATTTTCTGTTGCCCGAACTTATGCGCTCATTAGGTGATGATCTGCCTGCGGTTATGGCTGCGATGCAACAACGCGCGCCGGTGGATTTGCGGGTGAACTGCCTAAAGGCCTCGATCAGGGAAGCCGAGCAAATGCTGGCGCGAGATCTGATCTTTACAGCCCGCCATCCTTTGGCTGAAAACGCCCTTAGGATACTTGAAAACCCGCGCAAACTGGCCCGCAGCCTTGCCTATAGTTATGGTCTGGTGGAATTGCAGGACGTTTCCAGCCAGGCGATTTCGGCGTTTTGCGGGGCTAAACCGGGGATGGTGGTACTGGATTATTGCGCAGGGGGAGGTGGTAAAACCTTGGCGCTGGCAGCGGATATGGGTGGGCAGGGGGATTTGATCGCCCATGATGCCAACCCCAACCGCATGAAGGATTTACCTGAACGTGCACGGCGCGGCGCGGCTATGGTCGAGGTTTTAAATACGGCACAACTGGCACAAAAATCCCCCATCTGTGATCTGGTGGTCGTTGATGCGCCCTGCACCGGAACAGGCGCGTGGCGACGAAATCCGGATGCTAAATGGCGGATATCACAAGGGTTTATTGATGAAATCACGGCCCTTCAGGCGCAAATTCTACACGATGCGGCTAAATTCGTGGCGCTCGGCGGGGTGCTGGCTTATGCCACATGCTCAATTTTACGCACGGAAAACGCCGACCAGATAGCCCGGTTTTTGCACGAAACGCCGGGCTGGAAATTGTTGGATGACGTTTCCTATACACCGCTTGATGGCGGCGACGGATTTTACGGCGCACGCCTTGAGAAGTTAAAAAATTAACTATACAATCCGAGGTTGTAAAGGATATATTAACCATATCGGGCGGATTATGCACGTAGGTATAGTATAGTAATAGTCAGGATGCGTATGTTAACGGATGATGAGGGCGGTGCAGAGGTGCTCGCAAACAAAGGCCTTATATGGGGTGGTGTAATCCTTTTATTACTGGGGGTTTTGGGGCTGTCCATACGCTGGCAATTTTCACCCGGTCTGTATTTTTTGCCCGTTGCACTGGGGATTGCCGGATATTTTCTGTGGATTACCACAAAACAGCCAGGCACGGCATCAAAATCCGAAATTTCCGTTAAAAATGGAACGGTTACCAGCTATGCCGATGGGGATTTGTTTGATGATCTGCCCGTGCCGATGATCGATACATCCCCTGACGGAAAAATCATTCGCGCCAATGTGGCGGCCAAGAAACTGATCGGCCAAGAGGCGCTGAACGGGCAGTTGATAACCGATATTGTTGAGGGGCTGGGGCGCTCTATCAAGGATCGCATGGCCGATACCATGAAGGGTTTTGGAGTTGGTCGCCCGGAAATGGCGCGCTGTTATCGTGCAGGCCAAGAGGTATTTATCCAAGTCACGATGGCGCAGATGCAGCGCGGTAAAAACACCAGTGTCCTGGCAATTTTAAGTGACGCGACCGAGCTAAAGACCCTTGAGGCGCAGTTTGTACAAAGTCAGAAAATGCAGGCCGTCGGGCAATTGGCTGGCGGGGTTGCGCATGATTTCAACAATATATTAACGGCAATTACCGGCTATGCCGACCTGTTGCTGCTGCGCAGTGATGCGCTACATCCTGACTATAATGACCTGACGCAAATCAAGCAGAATGCCAACCGTGCGGCGGCGCTGATCCGCCAGTTGCTGGCGTTTTCGCGCAAACAAACCCTGCGTCCGAAATCTTTGCGGCTTAATGATACATTATCCGAATTATCGCACCTTTTGAACAGGTTACTGGGCGAAAAAGTAGCGCTCCATACGGATCACGGGGTGGATATAAAGGCCGTGCGCGTCGATGAACGCCAGTTTGAACAGGTGGTAATGAATCTGGTGATCAATGCGCGCGATGCCATGCCAAAGGGCGGAACAGTGGTTATCCGCACCCGAAATACTACCCTGAAACAAGAGCTGCACCGCGATCGCGCCACCGTGCAGCCCGGCGATTATGTTACCGTTGAGGTTCGCGACACGGGCGGTGGAATTTCCCCCGATAACATCGCAAAAATCTTTGAACCGTTCTTTACCACCAAAAAGGTGGGCGAGGGCACGGGGCTGGGTCTGGCGACGGTTTATGGCATTGTGAAACAGACGGGCGGGTTCATTTTTGTCGATAGTGATCTGGGGGCAGGGACGGTGTTTACCATCTATCTGCCCGTAAATGAGGCGCCTGATACGGATGTGGATATCACGCCCGATGCGGAAAAACCTGCGGTTGATTTAACCGGGCAGGGCCGGATTTTACTGGTTGAAGACGAAGCCCCGGTGCGGGCCTTTGCGGCGCGCGCGCTGTCCTTGCGTGGCTATACGGTCACTGAGGCTGATTCCGGTGAGGCGGCGCTGGAAATTCTGGCAGATAAAACCATCAAGTTTGATCTTTATGTCTCGGATGTGGTGATGCCTGGCAAAGACGGGCCGACATGGGTGCGCGAGGCGATGGAGACACGCCCAAACGCCAAGGTTGTGTTTGTATCGGGCTACGCTGAGGATGCGTTCAAAAACGGCCAACCGGATATCCCGAATGCCGGTTTTCTGGCCAAACCGTTTTCGCTGGTGGAATTAACCCAAAAAGTTAAGGAACATATGGAGGTTTAACCTCTGGCGGCCTCGTAAATTTGGTATTCCGGCGCAAAAAACGCGCGAAGCTGCGATTCCATGGCCCGGGACAAGGCATAATCGGCCCGGGGCGAGGCATTCAGATGCGCGAATCTAAGTTTAGTTTGAAAACGTTCTTCTAAAAATGCAGTGAATACCGGCATGTTCTCGTATTTAAAAATATGATCTACCGCCGGCACGCCATTTTTATCGGCCACGAACTTTGAGGGCCGCCCGATTCCCGGCCCCTTGGATACTTGCGACAGATAAATCGCGGCGAATTCGTCAAAAGTAATCTCTGTCGTGCTTAGTTTTCGCCCGGCAATTTCAGGACGCTGGCGATACCTGTACCAGCTGAACAACCACGAAATTGGTTCGCGCATTAGGCAGGTGGTATCCAACCCTTCATGGCCAAGACTGTTAAGATAAGGCACGATAAAGCGGTTGTAGCGACGATATGAGATATGTTTGGTGCGCGAATTGCCATAATACGCAATGTCACAATGGGGCTGCAACGCGGCCTCGATACTGGTCGAGGCGGTTTTGGTCATGGCCAAAAGGGTGATTTTTTTGTCAATTGAAATCAGCATGCGTTTAATCCTGAAATATTTTCCTCTCTTTACTAATTGCTAACCATAAAAGGCGAAAGATGTATTTACTGAAAATTTTAGTTGCAATGTTCATGGTTTGGTCACATATTGCCAAAAGAACAAGAGGCGAACATAGCAGTGATTGCCGAATATTGCAGGATATGAAATAAGGAACATAATAATGGCAAATACCCTTCTGGATTTGAACGAGAGACGTAATATGGACAAGGAAAAGGCGCTAGAGGCAGCGCTAGGGCAGATTGAACGCAGTTTTGGCAAAGGCTCGATTATGAAGCTTGGTCAGGATAATGCGGCGATGGAAATTGAGGCGACCTCGACCGGTTCCATCGGTTTGGACATCGCGCTGGGGATCGGTGGGTTACCACAGGGGCGGATTATTGAAATTTACGGGCCGGAAAGTTCGGGAAAAACCACGCTGGCGCTGCATGTGGTCGCCGAGGCCCAGAAAAAAGGCGGGGTATGCGCCTTTGTGGATGCCGAACACGCGCTTGATCCTGCTTACGCCAAAAACCTGGGCGTTGATCTGGATGAACTGTTGATCTCGCAGCCCGACGGTGGCGAGCAGGCGTTGGAAATCACCGAAACACTGGTGCGCTCTGGCGCGGTTTCGGTTGTGGTCGTCGATTCTGTGGCAGCTCTTACCCCCAAGGCGGAACTTGAGGGCGATATGGGCGACTACCAGATGGGTGCACAAGCCCGGCTGATGAGCCAGGCGATGCGCAAACTGACCAGCGCCATCAGTCGATCTAACTGTATGGTGATATTTATCAACCAGATCAGGATGAAAATCGGGGTGATGTTTGGCTCGCCGGAAACGACGTCCGGGGGCAATGCGCTGAAATTCTACGCCTCTGTGCGGCTTGATATCCGCCGGATTGGCGCGCTGAAAGACCGCGACGAAATTGTCGGCAATGCAACCCGCGTGAAGGTCGTGAAAAACAAAGTGGCGCCGCCGTTCAAGCAGGTGGAATTTGACATAATGTACGGCGAAGGTATCTCTAAAACCGGTGAATTGCTGGACCTCGGGGTCAAAGCCGGGCTGGTCGATAAGGCCGGATCGTGGTTTTCCTACGGCGATGAACGCATCGGACAGGGGCGCGAAAACGCCAAGGTATATCTGCAAGATCACCCCGATATGGCGCTGGAGCTGGAGGATAAAATCCGCGCAGCGCACGGGTTGGATTTTGAAGGTGCGCCAGATAATTCCAATGATGTTTTGGAAGATTAACCACCAATATAACGGGTCGCTTTCATTGCAAAGCGGCCCGTTATTATAACCATCTGTGGACAGCAGACATTGGGCGCGATACACCCGTTTTGATCTAAAGACGGGAATATAATGATGGTAAGCCTCAATGATATCCGCAGCACTTTCCTTGGCAGTTTTGCGAAAAACGGTCATAAGGTAATAGACAGCGCGCCGCTGGTGCCGCGCAATGACCCCACGTTGATGTTTACCAACGCGGGCATGGTGCCGTTTAAAAACGTGTTTACCGGGCTTGAAACCCGCGATTATACCCGCGCCACAACCAGCCAGAAAGTTGTACGCGCCGGGGGCAAGCATAATGACCTTGATAACGTCGGCTATACCGCACGCCATCTGACATTTTTCGAAATGCTGGGGAATTTCAGTTTTGGCGATTATTTCAAAGAAGAGGCCATTACATTTGCCTGGGATCTGCTGACCAAGGACCTTGGGCTGACAAAAGACAAGCTGCTGGTCACGGTATATCACACTGATGACGAGGCCGCCGATATTTGGAAGAAATACGCAGGGCTTAGCGATGATCGCATCATTCGCATCCCCACGGATGATAATTTCTGGTCGATGGGTGCGACTGGCCCCTGTGGCCCCTGCACCGAGATTTTTTATGACCACGGTGATGAAATATGGGGTGGCCCACCCGGTTCTGCGGATGAGGATGGCGACAGGTTTATCGAAATCTGGAACCTTGTGTTCATGCAATACGACCAACAGGAAAACGGCGAACGCCTGAACCTGCCCAGACCATCGATCGATACCGGCATGGGATTGGAGCGGATCGGGTCATTGCTGCAAGGCTCAAACGATGTGTTTGACACCGACCTGATGCGCGATCTGATCGAGGCTTCGGCGCAGGCAACCGGCGTTGATCCTGATGGGGATGGCAATGTGCACCACAGGGTGATTGCGGATCACTTGCGCTCAACCTCGTTTCTGATTGCCGAGGGGGTTTTGCCCTCCAATGTCGGGCGGGGCTATGTGTTGCGCCGGATCATGCGCCGCGCGATGCGACATGCGCATCTATTGGGCGCCAAAGACCCGGTGATGCACCGCCTTGTACCAGCGCTGGTAGCGCAAATGGGGCAGGCTTTCCCTGAGCTTTCCATCGGCCAAAACATGATTGAGGAAACGTTGCTGCTGGAAGAAACCCGCTTTAAAACCACGCTCGATCGCGGCTTGATGCTGCTTGATGCAGAGCTTGAAGGGCTAAAGGAAGGCGCGGATTTATCTGGGGAAACGGCGTTTAAATTATATGACACCTACGGTTTTCCACTGGATTTAACCCAAGACGCGCTGCGTGAAAAGGGGCGCGGGGTTGATGTGGGCGGTTTTGATGCGGCGATGGAAGTGCAAAAAACCAAGGCGCGGGCGGCTTGGGCTGGCTCGGGCGAAGCTGTGGATGAAAACGTTTGGTTTGATGTGGCAGATCAACACGGGGTCAGCGAATTTATCGGTTACGCCGATGAAATTGCCGAAGGGCAAGTGCTGGCGCTGGTGCAGGATGGCCGGTTGGTCGAGGTCGCCAAACAAGGCGATGCCGTACAAATAGCGCTTAACCAAACCCCGTTTTACGCCGAATCCGGTGGGCAAATCGGTGACGCGGGTATTTTGAAAACCGATAGCGGCGCGGTTCAGATCACGGATGTCAAAAAGAAAGCCGGAATTTTTGTGCATATTGGCAAGGTTAGCTCCGGTGCAATCTCGGCTAATCAGGCCGCCGAATTGGTGGTTGATCAGGCGCGGCGCAGTGCAATTTGCGCCAACCATTCCGCCACGCATCTGCTGAACGAGGCCTTGCGCAATGTGCTGGGCGAACATGTGGCACAGCGCGGCTCATTGAATGCCGACAACCGCCTACGCTTTGATTTCTCCCATCAAAAGGCAATGAGCGCTAAGGAAATGGTCCAAGTTGAGGCCGAGGTAAACCGCTATATCCGCCAAAATACCCCGGTGGAAACCCGCATTATGACCCCGGATGCGGCGCGCGATCTGGGTGCGCAGGCGCTGTTTGGTGAAAAATATGGCGACGAGGTGCGGGTCGTTTCCATGGGTGCGCAGACGGGTAGCGGCAAGGGGATTGACGGCAATACCTATTCGCTGGAACTTTGCGGGGGCACCCATGTGACGCGCCTTGGTGAAATCGGCGTTTTTAAACTGGTGTCCGAGGGGGCGACGGCCAGTGGTGTGCGCCGGATTGAGGCGCTGACCGGGGCAGGGGCGCTGGCCTATATCGGGGCTAATGAGGATACGTTATCCAAGGCGGTGGAGGCGATGAAAACCACGCCTGAACAATTGCCCGAACGTATCAAGGCGCTGCTTGATGAGCGTAAACAGATGCAGAACGAGCTGGCAGATATGCGCAAACAACTGGCAATGGCCGGTTCTGGTCAGGCCGAGGTGAGCGTGCAAAATATCAAGGGCATGGCGTTCTTGGCGCAAAAGCTCAGCGGGGTTTCGGGCAAGGATTTGCGCGGTATGATCGATGAACATAAAACCCGCCTTGGCACGGGAATTGTGCTGTTGATTGCTGATACGGGCGGCAAGGCGGCGATTGCGGCGGGGGTTGCGGGGCTGGATATCTCGGCGGTGGATGTCGTGCGGGTTGCGGCGGAAAAACTGGGTGGCAAGGGCGGTGGTGGTCGTGCGGATATGGCGCAGGCTGGCGGGGCAAGTGCGGATAATGCAGATGCGGCAATCGCGGCCGTAATTGAAATGTTGGAGGCTTAGATGAGCGTTTACGCAATAGTACATATCGATGTGACGGACGGGGATGAATACGCAAAATACGCAGCGCTGGCTGGGCCTGCGGTGGCCAAGTTTGGTGGCGAATTTTTGGCGCGGGGCGGCGAAGCTTTGCAAATGGAAGGACAGGGGCGCGCGCGCAATGTCATCATCCGTTTTGCCGATTGGGACACGGCCAAATCCTTTTACAATTCCTCTGAATATCAAGAGGCTTTGTCCTACGGCCTGCCCGCATCTGCGCGCGAATATACATTTGTCGAGGGGGTCTGATGGCGGCCTATATCATTGCGCGCATCGCGGTCACAAACCTTGAGGCTTATAAAGAATACGCCGCCAAAACCCCGGCTTTGGCCGAAAGTTTTGGCGGCAGGTTTCTGGTAAAGGCCGGTGCGTTTGAGCAGATTGAGGGTTCCGGCCCGGACCGCCATGTGGTGATTGAGATGCCCGATGTCGCGACGGCCAAGGCGTTTTATAACAGCGCAGAATACCAAAAAATCCTGCCGATTGCGCTGGAAAATTCGATCCGGGATCTGGTGATCGTTGAGGGGGCATAAATGTGTCGTTGGGCGGCCTATATTGGCCCTGAAATTTTTCTGGAAGAGATTGTAACCCGCCCCGCGCACTCGTTGATTTCGCAAAGCCTGCACGCAGATGAGGGCAAAACCGATACCAATGGCGATGGGTTTGGCATGGCTTGGTACGGCGCGCATCCTGAGCCTGGGCTTTTTCGAGACACCTATCCCGCCTGGTCTGATCCCAATTTGCTTAGCCTTGCGCGGCAGGTCAAATCGGGGCTGTTTCTGGCGCATGTGCGTGCCTCAACCGGCAGTGCCACCAGCCGTAATAACTGCCATCCGTTTGTGCATCAGAACTGGTCATTTATGCATAACGGCATGATGGGGGGCTATGATCGTTATCGTAAATCGGTAGATCAGATGGTAGCCGATGCCCTTTATGCGGATCGAAAAGGTGCAACCGACAGCGAGGCGGCGTTTCTGATTGCGCTTGGCGACGGGCTGCATATTGATCCGAAATCAGCGATGGAACGCACGGTTTACCGGCTTGAAAAACTGGCGGAAAAACACGCCCAGACCCCGTTTATGCGTTTTACGGCGGCCTTTTCTGATGGAAAACGGCTTTATGCGATACGCTATGCGTCTGATCGGTTTGCCCCCAGTTTATATTTGCGAAAACCCTGCAAATTCAACGGACATACGTTGGTTTCCGAGCCGCTGGATATGGGGGATATGGACTGGGAAGAGGTGCCGCCTGCGACCTTTGTATCTGTGGAAAACGCAACCGTAAAAATGTCAACATTCACCCCGCATCCTTAAATGCGTTGTGTTGTGTCGCGGTCAAAATAGGAAATTTTGCTAAGGTCAAAATGGATATCAAGCCGTGCGCCCGATTGCACATCGATATCGCCGTGCAGCCGTGCGGTCACCTCGGTTCCGCCAAGATGCATCACCGCAAATGTGTCAGCGCCAGCCGGTTCCACAACGTCGAGCAGGCAGTTGACAGCTTGTGGCGTCTGTTGCCCGCGCATTGGCGCATCGCTAAGGGATTCAGGGCGCAAACCAATGGTTAACGTTTTATTTTCATAGGCTTTCAGTCCGATAGGGGCATTATGATCGATCAACTGAATGGGCGGCTCATCTGCGCGCGTAACTGAAATCCGGGCGGCGTTGTCTTTAAATGTTATTTGCGCCTCAATCAGGTTCATAGAGGGCGCCCCCATGAAACCGGCGACAAAAGTGTTGACCGGCTGGTTATAAATCTCACGCGGGGTGCCTGCCTGCTGGATCACGCCGTCTTTCATCACCAGAATTTTGCTGGCGAGGGTCATGGCCTCGATTTGGTCATGGGTGACGTAGATCATCGTGGCGTTCAGGTTCTGGTGCAGACGTTTGATTTCGGTGCGCATGGTAACACGCAGTTTGGCATCAAGATTGGAAAGCGGCTCATCAAACAGGAACAGTTTGGGATCGCGCACCAGCGCCCGCCCCATGGCTACACGTTGCCGTTGCCCGCCTGACAATTGCGCAGGTGCACGCGCCAGAAGGTCGGTGATTTTCAGCAAACCCGCAACCTCGTTAATTTTGGCCGTGCGTTCCGCCGCCGGGATTTTACGTACTTCAAGCCCGAACCCTATATTTTGGGCGACGTTCATGTTGGGAAACAGCGCGTAGGACTGGAAAACCATGGCAATATCGCGTTTTGCCGGATCAAGTGCGGTAACATCTTTGCCATCAATATCGATGCGCCCCGAAGTGGTCTCAATCAGACCGCCAATACAGTTGAGCAGGGTGGATTTCCCGCAACCCGAGGGGCCAACGAGCACCAGAAAATCACCGGGATCGATGTCAAAACTGATATCTTTGAGAATATCAAGATTACCATAAGCCTTGCAAAGCGATTGAACGGACAGAATTGGCACGGTATTTTCCTTTATTATCAGGCGGATAGATCAGCCCTTGACGCTGCCAGCCACAAGGCCGGAAACGATGAAACGTTGAAATGCGATGGCAAGGATGGCCGGGGGCAAGGTGGCGAGCACCCCGACCGCGGCAATCACACCGTAATCCGTAACCCGCCCGGCCGCAAAATCGGCGATGGTAACGGGCAGGGTTTTGGCGGACATGTCGCTGGTGAAAATCAGTGCATAAAAGAACTCATCCCAGGCGACCAGAAATGACAACATCCCGGTGGCGGCAATGGCGGGCAGAGCCAGCGGCAACACCACGCGACGCAATGTGGTGATGGTTGAGGCGCCCTCCATAAAGGCGGCGTGTTCGATCTCGATCGGTAAAACATCCAGATTTGCCTTCATTAACCATGTCGCAAACGGCAACAAAAGCGCGCAGTAAACGATAATCAACGTCACCGTATTGTTGAGCATGCCAAAACTGCCAAAAATCTGGTAAAGCGGCAGCACATAGGTGATGGGCGGCATCATGATGGTGGCCAGAAATACGAACAGCAATATCATCGGCGCACCGCGACGTGTGAAAGCATAGGCCGCCGGAATGGCAACAATAAGTGCAATCAATGTCGCGCCACCTGCAGTCAGCATACTGTTGCGCAGGGCCGCCAGAAACCGCGCACCACTGCCATCATTTATGTTAAGCAGTTGCGCATAACGCGACAGATCAATCTGGCTGGGTATCCAGTTGAGCGGCACAGTCGTCAGATCTGTCGGGGTGCTGATGCTCATCAATACCAGCCAGACCAGCGGCGCGAGGGTGAAAATGGCCAGAAACAGCACGGCGGTATAGAGCAAAACACTATGTAAAGGGCGACGTTTCATGCGTTTGCCCCGTTGTTCTGCTGGCGGGTTCCCACGTAATAGGCCAAAATCAACACAGCACTGATACCGGCGACGATGATCGCATAAGATGAGCCGCTGCCTGAACGCAGGTAGTTGAAATATTCCTGATAAACGTAAAAACTGGCGGTTTTTGTGCTGTCTGAGGGGCCGCCACGGGTCATGATATAGATGATGTCAAAAACCCGGAAGGCCTCAATCATGCGCAGGATCAACACCACCATCAGTGGCCCCATGATCCATGGTAGCGTGATGGCACGGAAACGTTTCCAGGGGCGTGCGCCCTCAACAGCCGCGGCCTTAAGTAGATCGCCGGGAATGGTTTGCAAACTGGCCAGCGCCACATAGGCGATCAGGGGGAAATTCTTCCAGACATCGGCCAGAATGACCATGTTCATAGCCATTTTCGGGTCGCCCAGCCAACTGCGGTAATTATCAATCAGCCCGGTTTGCAGCAAAATTGAGTTGAGCGCGCCGTAATCGGGATGATAGATCAGCCGCCAGGCCAACGCATTGACGATTGTGGGCACGGCCCATGGCAGGATAATAAGTGCCCGCATCAGTGTGCGGCCACGAAATGCCTGATTAAGTAGCAAGGCCACGCCAACTCCGATTATAACTTCTAGCCCAACAGAGGTGATGGTGAAATAGAGCGTGCGCCCGATAGCCTCACGAAAATAGGGGTCACTTAGGGCGTAGATATAGTTTTCAAGTCCGATCCACAGCGTAGGACGATCCAACGCAGTGATCTTTGCGTCCGTGAAACTTTGCCCGAAAGTCTGGACAAAAGGCAAAGCCGTAATCAGGAGGAGCACGGTGATGGCAGGGGCCAGAAGAATCCATTTTTCGTTTGATTTTCCTATGCCTGACATGCAGTTGTGCCCCTCCTGAAGTTAGTTTAGCGAATGCGCTCAATACGTTTGACCGCTTCGGTAAGAGCCTCATCGACGCTTACCTCACCCAGCAATGCACCATGAATGTTGCTTTGCAGAATGTTGGAAACCTCTGTGTAAGAAGGCACCAGGGGGCGCGGGTACATAACCGCAATCGCCTTTGAGGCGGCAGCAACAAGTTCTTCCTGACCGTCAGTCACGGCCGTCTCGCTGTAGGAAGCTTTCCAGATTGGCAAGCTAAGCGTGGCATAGGATTCCTGCACCGATTTATCGGCCAGATAGGCGATATATGCCCAGGCCTCATCCGCGTGCGGGCTGTTGCTCGGGATACCAAGCCCCATGGAGCCGTTGACCGCAGAAGCCGTTGAATGCCCGGCGCCGCCAAGCCCTGGCACAACGCCAACCTTGCCTGCGACCTGACTTTCAGCCGGATCATTGACCAGCGAATTCATATAGGTCCAGTTCAAGGCAAATGCTGCATCGCCATTTGAAAACACCCGGCGCACGTCTTCCTCAAAATATTCGGTTGAGGCAGGGTTTGTCAGGCCGGCAGTTAGTGATCCATGCATGTATTCAACGGCCTGTTTGGCGCCACCTTCGGCAAATGCCGGCACGCCATCGGTGAATAGATCACCACCAAAAGCCGCCGTAAGGGTGGTGTAATCGCAGATCATTGCTTCGGATTGTGACCAGCTCCAGACCAGCGGATATTCTACGATACCCTGATCTTTAATCGCCTGTGCTTGCACCAAAAGTTCGGCCCAAGTGGCAGGGGGGGCGTCAAAACCGGCGGCTGCCAGCATCTCGCGGTTATAGAACATGTATTTTGTGTCCAAAATCCACGGCATGCCAAAACGTTTGCCCTGATATTCAACGGTAGTCCAGGCCCCTTCAAAAATCTGGTCGGTCAGATCAGCCGGGATGCGATCGGATACATCCATCAAAAATCCGCGCTCAGCGAATTCAGCAGGCCAGATCACATCAAACAAAACAACATCATAGCCATTATCACCGGCGCCAGATGCGGCGACGACTTTGTCGTGCAGGGCCTCGTAAGGTACGAACTCCATCTCGACGGTGATGCCGGGATTCGCGGCCTCAAATTCGGCCGTCATGTCTTGAATGTTTTCTTCGCTATAGGCCGCCTGGCTCATGAATAAGGCATGCAGCGTTGTTTCCGCTAACGCTCCACTTGCGCTAAGCGCGATGATGGATGCGGCGGTGAGTAATTTTATTTTTGTCATTATCTTCTCCCATTAGGTTTAACGTAGTCCCGCATTTGCACAGCACTTGCCCCATTTGTCAAATGACAAACTATAGGGTGAATTTTGATACCTCAACTCCCCTATACTTTGGACAACCATTGGGATTAATCTAGGAGGAATTCCCTCCAAGGTTATGACAATATGTTTTAGTTTATAGCATCTGGATCACTGCAAAATCAGGCTTTTAACTAAACCACTAAACCGGTTTAGTAGTTTAGTTAAAACGCTCTAATACGCTATTATCACACGGTAATTTTGAGTTTTAGAAGGTTTTGGATGCATGCAAAGCCAGACTATCTTTGGGCTTTGCGGGTTTTTAACACCCGGCATAACACCGGGTGTTTTGCGCTGTATTTAGGCCAGTGCTTTTTGCAGGTTACTGTCGATTTTTTCCAAAAATCCCTCAGTCGTCAGCCATTTTTGATCCGGCCCGACCAGCAACGCCAGATCCTTGGTCATGTGGCCGCTCTCTACGGTATCGACGATCACATGTTCCAGCGTTTCGGCAAAATTCTTCAGGGCCGCGTTGTCATCAAGTTTGGCGCGATGTTTCAGGCCACCCGTCCAGGCGTAGATTGATGCGATGGAGTTTGTCGAGGTCGCCTCGCCCTTTTGATGCTGGCGATAATGGCGGGTCACAGTGCCGTGCGCGGCCTCGGCCTCGACGGTTTTGCCATCCGGTGTCATCAGAATTGAGGTCATCAGCCCGAGTGAGCCAAAACCCTGCGCAACCGTGTCAGACTGCACATCGCCATCGTAGTTTTTACAGGCCCAGACGAATTTACCGGACCATTTCATCGCGGCCGCTACCATGTCATCGATTAGGCGATGCTCATAGGTGATACCGGCCTCGGCGAATTTATCGGCAAACTCGGCGTCAAAAACCTCCTGAAACAGGTCTTTGAAACGCCCGTCATAGGCTTTCAGAATGGTGTTTTTGGTAGACAAATACACCGGCCAGCCCATTTTGAGGCCGTAGTTCAGGGACGCCCGCGCGAAATCACGAATAGAATCGTCGCGGTTATACATACCCATGGCCACCCCGGCGGAGGGGGCGTCATAAATCTCGTGCTCAATAACCTTGCCGTCTTCGCCAACGAACTTCATGGTCAACTTGCCCGGGCCGGGGAAAAGGAAATCGGTGGCTTTATACTGATCGCCAAAAGCATGGCGGCCAATGACAATCGGGTTCGTCCAACCCGGCACAAGGCGGGGGACGTTTTTGCAGATGATCGGCGCGCGGAAAATCGTGCCGCCAAGGATGTTGCGGATAGTGCCGTTCGGCGAGCGCCACATTTTTTTCAGCCCGAATTCTTCAACCCGCTGTTCATCTGGTGTAATCGTGGCACATTTAATGCCAACGCCATATTTCTTGATCGCCTCAGCCGCATCAATGGTGATTTGGTCATCGGTGTCATCGCGGCTTTCCATGCCAAGATCGTAATATTTCAGATCAATATCAAGATAGGGCAGGATCAGTTTTTCTTTGATAAACGCCCAGATGATACGGGTCATTTCATCACCGTCTAGTTCAACAACTGGGTTTTCGACTTTGATTTTACTCATGGGAGGTCCTTTGTAAGATTCGGATATTTGCGTCTGTCTACGTTAGTTCGGCATAAATGTGAAGATATGTATACACCGGTATACATCTATTTTGGCGGTAATTCCCCCACAAAACTGTCGGCAAGCTTCAGCAAGCGTTGTAATGCATCATTGTCGGCAAGAGTATCTTCGGTGAGATCAACCATTCCGCCCATTTTACGCCCTGTAAAACTGAGGGGGGTTACATTGTCGATCTCAAGCGCCGCAGCCGCGTTTTCTTTACCTACCCTGAACATCCCGCCGTCCTTGTGAACCCCGCAAAGCATATTGCCGTTTTGCATGAAACATACACCGCCGAACATCTCTTTTTCTGTAATACCATGTCGCTCAGACAGTAGATCGCGCAGTATCTGGGCGTGCCCTTCATCGTAAGCCATAATTATCTCCATTTGCATCTAGGGTGCGCACATCGTATCACGCCCGCAACGAAAAAGGGAGGTATCATGTCTGGCACGGATCATGCGCGCGATGAGGGTTGGCAGGGGCCGACGCCTGCCTTCATTCTGGTAAATCCGCAGATGGGCGAAAACATCGGCGGCGCGGCGCGGGCCATGTGGAATTTTGGTCTGGATCGGATGCGTCTGGTAAAACCGCGTGATGGCTGGCCAAATCCAAAGGCAGTGGCGATGGCCTCGGGGGCTGGGCGGGTGCTTGATAATGTACGCATCACTGATACCACCTCTGAGGCTCTCGCGGATCTTAATTATGTGTTTGCCACAACGGCGCGCAGCCGGGATTTAACCAATCTGGTGATGACCCCGGAACGTGCGATGGCACATGCGCGCGAATTGATCAAAGACGGGCAAAAGGTTGGGGTATTGTTTGGGCCGGAACGGGCAGGTTTGCAAAATGCCGATATTATACAGGCAAATGCGCTGATCTCGATTCCGGTCAATCCGGCCTTTGCCTCGCTGAATCTCGCCCAATGCGTGCTGCTTTTGGCCTATGAATGGCGCCGCCAACATAGCCAACAGCACGCCGAGGTTACCGCCATGGCCGGCACCCGGTTTGCCGAGGCGATCGAGGTGCAAAAGCTGGTGGAACGCCTTGAATCGCGTCTCGATGAGATCGGATTTTTCTGGCCGGAACAAAAACGTCTGTCCATGGTGGAAAATATTCGCAATATGGTGTCGCGCCTGCCCCTTACGGATGCAGATGTGCGTACATTGCACGGGATTTTCAGGGCCTTGGCCGAAAAAGGCCCAAAGACGACATATCGGGATGATTAGAGGTTTCAGATGACACGCAGTATTTTTGAAGACGTAAGCGGCGACAGGCCCGAGGTTAATCAGCCAAAGCCCAAAGATAAACCGGCACGCCGAGCGATTGCGATTTGGCTGATGGTGCTGTTTGCACTGGTGAGCGCGATGATTATCGTTGGCGGGCTGACCCGGCTGACCGATAGCGGCCTGTCGATCACCGAGTGGAAACCCGTCACCGGCGCGCTGCCGCCGCTTGGGTCTGCTGATTGGCTGGCGGAGTTTGATAAATATCGCGCGACACCGGAATTTATACTGCAAAACGCAGATATGACCTTGCAGGAATTCAAGGGAATTTTCTGGTGGGAATGGGGTCACAGGTTTTTGGGGCGGGTCGTTGGCCTGATCTGGGCCGCCGGATTTTTCTGGTTTCTGATGCGAAAACAAATCCCGACCGGCTGGACAGGGCGCTTGTTTGCAATCGGGGTCCTGGGCGGATTGCAAGGGGCAATTGGCTGGTGGATGGTGTCCTCGGGGTTGCGCGGTCGGATGATCGATGTGGCATCCTACCGTCTGGCCATACATCTGGGGCTGGCGTTTATCATCCTTGGCCTGATTGCCTGGTACGTGTTTGAACTGCGCCAAAATTCTGGCGAGCTACTGCAAGCCCGCCGCCGCCGTGAGGGCGGTTTGATGCGCCTAAGCACCGTGTTGCTAAGTCTGCTATTTGTGCAAATCTTGCTGGGCGCCTTGGTGGCGGGCATCGATGCCGGGCGCGCTTTTCCCACATGGCCGGGTATGGCAGGGGCCTTTCCGCCCTCCGAAATTTTTGATTATGAACCTGTCTGGACCAACTTTTTTGAAAACCCGGCGCTGGTGCAATTTAACCACCGTTTACTGGGGTATTTGGCGTTTTTACTGGGTGGTTTCATCTGGTGGAAAAGCCGGAAATCCGCGCAAACGGCGGTGCGGATGCGTTTTAACTGGATGATGGTGATGCTGTTTGGCCAAGTGGTTCTGGGCATTGTCACGGTGCTTTATGCAGCCCCCCTACATGCGGCGATCAGCCATCAAATTGGCGCAATTCTGCTGTTTGTGTTAACGTTGCGCGCACGCTTTGGGGCGGCTTATCCTGCGGCGCAGACGATTGCGCGCGGTTGAGCCTTACTGATCCCATTCAGGCGTGCGTTTGTCCAAAAATGCCGAAATACCGCCGCGTGTTTCCCGAAATAACATGTTTTGCGCCATGACCTCGCCGGTATAAGTATAAGCATCCTTTAGCGTCATTTCGCCCTGTTTATAAAAGGCTTCCTTGCCGATTTTTACCGCAACACCCAGTTGGCCCGCGACTTTTTCGGCCAGCGCCTTGGTGGCCGTTTCAAGAGTATCAGGCGCGACCACCCGGTTAATCAACCCTAAAGTTTGGGCCTTTTCAGCATCGATAAACTCTCCGGTTGTCAGCATCTCAAAGGCCTGTTTGCGCGGGATATTGCGGCTAAGCGCCACCATCGGGGTCGCGCAAAACAGGCCGATATTCACGCCGTTAACCCCAAACCGCGTGCCAGTCGCCGCCACGGCCATATCGCAAGAGGCAACCAACTGACAGCCCGCGGCCGTGGCAATGCCGTGGACTTGGGCAATCACCGGCTGGGGCAGCTTTGTGATACTGCGCATCAAGGTGCCACATTGGGCGAAAAGCGCGTTGAAATATGCCTTGCCACCATCCGCAGCTTGGCGCGCGGCGGTCATCTGTTTCAAATCATGTCCGGCACAAAAGGCCTTGCCTGCCCCCTTGATAATAACGGCGCGGATCGTGCTGTCCTTGGCCAACATGTCTAGCTGATCCTGCAAGGCGGCCAGCATTTCATCAGAAAGTACATTCAGTTTGTGCGGCAGGTTTAGCGTAAGTGACGCAACGGCATTGTTGTCTGAACGCAATAATATCTGGGTCATGGGCATTTCCTTGATATGGTTAAGCCACAGTTTCACGCAAACGCCGGATTGGAAAGCAAAATGACATCAAAGATGAGCATTCCCGAGATGCAAGAATTCCTGGCGCGGGACTTTGCGCAAATGAAAGACATGTTCGAGATAGTTGAGGTTCCACCGTTCGGCGCAAAAGTACGCATGCGTATCACACACGAAAACCTGCGCCCGGGCGGCACTGTATCCGGCCCTTCGATGTTCACAGCCGTTGACTGCGCGTTTTATATCGCAATATTGGCGATGATTGGTCCCAAAGCCCTGGCGGCCACTACAAATTGCACGATCAACTTTATGCGCAAACCCGCGCCAGCAGACCTGATCGCAGAAGTGAAAATACTGAAGCTTGGCAAGGTCTTATGTGTCGGAGATGTGATGCTGTATTCCGAGGGCATGGCAGACCCGGTTGCCCATGCGACCCTGACATATTCGATTTCGAAATCCATATAATAGTGGGGTATAATAATACCCAATTTGCAACCTATTGAAATACTTATCTAATTTCAGCAATTTCGCAATTGACTGTGCGGGAAAAATCCCTAAAACCCTCCTATCAGATTTACATGCGGGGGCCATGCCCTTGTGATAACATCCAAAACGGACCAAGAAAATGAAAACATTCTCAGCCAAACCGGCGGATATTGATAAGAAATGGATACTGATTGATGCCGAAGGTATCGTTCTGGGGCGTCTTGCCAGCATCGTTGCCATGCGCTTGCGCGGTAAGCATAAAGTGTCGTTCACACCATCCATGGATATGGGCGACAACGTTATTATCATCAATGCCGAAAAGGTACAGATGACGGGCAAAAAGCGCTCGGACAAAAAATACTACTGGCATACGGGCCACCCGGGAGGCATTAAATTCCGCACAGCCGGTGACATTCTTGAGGGAAAGCATCCCGAACGCGTGATGACCAAAGCCGTGCAACGCATGTTGCCAGGGGGGCCAATGTCAAAACAGCAAATGACCAACCTTCGTGTTTATGCAGGCGATAAGCACCCGCATGATGCCCAAAACCCCGAAGTTCTGGACGTTAAAGCCATGAACCCCAAAAATACGCGGAGTGCCTGAACATGAGCGATGACATCAAAACACTCGACGATCTCAAAGAAGCCGTTGTAGCCGAGGCTGTTGCGGTTGAAGAACCCGCGCCCTTGCGCGAAGCTGTTCGCGACGATTTGGGCCGCTCTTATGCAACCGGTAAACGTAAAGATGCGGTTGCCCGGGTCTGGATCAAACCCGGTTCTGGTAAAGTTACGGTTAACGGTCGGGAAATAAACAAATATTTTGCCCGTCCGGTTTTGCAAATGATTTTGCGTCAACCCTTTGAAATTACCGGCGTTTCCGGTGAGTTTGACGTGATGGCAACGGTTAAAGGCGGCGGGCTTTCGGGCCAGGCTGGTGCTGTGAAACACGGTATCTCAAAAGCCTTGCAGCTTTATGAACCATCGCACCGTGCGGCCCTGAAAGCGGCAGGCTTCCTGACCCGCGACAGCCGCGTTGTGGAACGCAAGAAATACGGGCGCCGCAAAGCGCGTCGTAGCTTCCAGTTCTCGAAGCGTTAAATCTGTCTATAATAAATGCAAAGGTGTCGAATTTCCGGCACCTTTTTTTGATTCCGGGGTAAAAAAATTAACATTTCTAGTAAATTACATTGAAAACTGTTCAATATTAGCGCATTTCAAGTATGTATTAATATCCAAAGGACGCCGCTATGAAATTTACGAGTATTACTGCGATCATTTTGATTTGTCTTTCGCTGGCTGCTTGCGCAAGCCGTACAACCGATTATACAAACCCCGTGCCGACAAATATCAGTGCAAGCTGGCGTTTGGCAAACGTGCAGGTGATTGTTCCTGAGAGTTTAACAACGAGCGAACAGAATTCCTATGCGCCCGAGGCCGATATCGTCTGGCACGGCGATGTTTACGGTGCTGGCAGCCGTCAACAGCAGGTCGCGGCGATTTTGAAAAATGGCATAACGGATGCGGCTTCGCGGCTTTCGGGGGCAACGCCGGTGATCATTCAGGCAACCTTACTGCAATTTCATGCATTAACCCCAAAGGCGCGGGTTCGTGTTGGTGGCATTCATAATGTTGATTTCACGCTGCGTATTATCAACGCAAACACCGGCGCAGTGCTGGTGGAACAAGCGCGTATTGAGGCCGATGAATTTGCCTATGCAGGCGCCGCAGCTGTTGGCGCTGAGGCGTTGGGGCAAACCCAAAAGGTCCGTATCCGCAACCGTATTAACCTAGTCCTTTTAAACTGGCTCGGGATTGCAAAAGAATCCGAGCGGGTTACTTTAGGCGGCGTTTCAGGTATCGGGCGCTGATTTTGGCGCAGTACCTAGTATAGGTGCCCTGAATTCAAAAAACGGCCTGCACGAAAATATACAATTATCAGGAAATACGATGCCAGTTGGAATATTCGATAGCGGTCTTGGTGGCCTGACCATCCTTGCCGAGGCGCAAAAAAAGCTGCCGGATCAGGCGTTTGTCTATTTTGGCGATAATGCCAACACGCCTTATGGCGCCAAGTCGGCTGATCAGATATCAACGATGACCCGCGCCGGGGTTACGCAGCTTTTTGCGGCCGGCTGTGATTTGGTGATTCTTGCCTGTAATACGGCCAGCGCCGTGGCTTTGCATGATCTGCAAGTTGATTGGCTGCCTAAAGATAAGCGGGTGCTGGGCGTTTTTGTTCCGATGATTGAGGAACTTACCCGCCGCGATTGGGGGGATAACACGCCCCCCACACATACCGGCCTGCGCGATGTTGCGCTTTTTGCCACCCCGGCCACGGTTGCCAGCGGTGCCTTTGCCCGCGAGTTGAAGTTTCGCGCGCGTGATGTCGATGTGGTCTCGCAAGCTTGCGACGGCCTGGTCGCCGCGATTGAAAAGGGTGATGCCATTGGTACAAAAACTTTGGTAAAAGCCCATGTTAACAGTCTATTACAGGCCTTGCCTGCGCCACAAGCAGCGGTTTTGGGCTGCACGCATTTCCCGCTGGTCGAAGCGATGTTTCGCGCAGTATTACCTGCGGGCACCAAAATTTTATCACAACCCGGTGTAGTTGCCGACAGTCTGGCCGATTATCTGGCCCGCCACCCGCGGTTTGTCGAAACCGGGGATGTAACATATCTGACATCGGGTGATCCGGCTGCGATTAGTGATCTGGCGGCGCAGTTTTTGGGCCATACGTTGCCGTTTCGCACGGCGGATTGATTGCCCAACCGATTTGGCGTAAATCGCGTGTAACATAAGGGGTGCATATGACTAAGATCTATAAAATCGCAATTCTGGGAGCGAGCGGCTACACTGGCGCCGAGCTTGTGCGCCTGATTGCCGGTCACGATGCGATGGAAATCAGCGCCCTGACGGCGGACCGCAAGGCCGGGCAGGCCATGGGCCAGGTTTTCGCGCATCTTCGCCATTTGGAGCTGCCGTTACTGACACGCATTGAGGACGTGGACTTCAGCGCCATTGATCTGGCGTTTTGTGCGCTGCCCCACGCCATGACGCAGGAAATTGTGACGGATTTGCCGGAAAACTTGAAAATAGTAGATATTTCCGCGGATTTCCGTCTGGCGGATACAGAAATGTACGAACATTGGTATGGCCATGCTCATTACGCGCCGGAATTGCAAAAAACGGCTGTTTACGGTTTGACCGAGTTTTACCGCGCCAAGATAAAAACCGCCCGACTTGTGGCTGGTACCGGCTGTAATGCGGCGACGGGGCAGTATGCCTTGATTCCGCTGCTGGCAGCCGGGGTTATTTCCTATGACGACATCATCATCGACATGTTTTGCGGTGTGTCAGGCGCCGGGCGCAGCGCCAAAGAGGCGATGTTGCACGCCGAAGTTTCCGAGGGTGCGCACCCTTACGGCCTGCCGGTGCACCGTCATACAGCCGAATTTGATCAGGAATTCAGCAAGGCTGCCGGGCGTAAGGTTAAGGTTTCGTTCACCCCGCACTTAATGCCGGCAAATCGCGGAATTCTGGCAACTATGCATGTGCGCGGGCAGGCGGATACAATTCATGCAACTTTGAAAAAAACCTATGAAAATGAACCGTTTATCACCGTTCTTCCCCTTGGCGAGGCCCCGGCCACGCGCCATGTACGTGGTTCTAACTTTTGTCATATCGGGGTGGTTTCGGATCGCCTTGACGGGCATGTGCGCGTGTTCTCAGTGCTTGATAATCTGGTCAAGGGTTCCTCGGGACAGGCCTTGCAAAATGCGAATTTGATGCTGGGTTTGCCGGAAACCATGGGCCTAATGCAGGCGCCGTTATTTCCGTGAACGGTTTTCTGGGCACATATCTGATTTTGCGGGAAAGCTACCGTGCATTTGAAGACGATGATGGGGTTGCCATGGCTGGTTATATCGCGTTTTCAATGCTGTTGGCGATATTTCCCTTTATGATTTTTGCAGTCACATTGACCGGCATTCTGCTGGGGCAGGATCAAAGCCAGGCGGCTGTTGATGCGCTGTTTCGCTTTGCCCCCGCCCATATCGCCCAAACGCTTGAACCGGTGCTAAGCGAGGTGCTGCAAGATCGCGGGCAAGGGGTGTTGACCCTGTCGTTTCTGGTGACGCTCTGGTTGGCCTCGAACGCGGTTGAGGCCTTTCGCGTGGCTTTCGATCGGGCCTATAATGTTGAAGAATCGCGCCATTTCATCTGGCGGCGCGCTATTGCCATTGGTTTCGTGTTATTGGGGGCGATTGTTGCCGTAATTCTGGGGATTTGCGTGCTTTTCGCCCCGCTTTTGCTGCAAATGGCCGAGCGCTGGTTTGATGTGCATATCCCCGGCTCGACCGCAGCGGTCAGTTTTTTGCTGGGGCTTGCGGTGTTTGCACTGTTTTTAACGATGATGCATCGGTTTTTGCCGGGAAAATCCATGAAAGGCAGCC
Source organism: Paracoccaceae bacterium (assembly GCA_036479695.1). Classification (GTDB taxonomy): domain Bacteria; phylum Pseudomonadota; class Alphaproteobacteria; order Rhodobacterales; family Rhodobacteraceae; genus NORP23. The sequence continues at coordinate 114,817 of JAZGFN010000011.1, read as the reverse complement.
GCCTTTGGCCGGGTATTTTGCTGTCAATCGTGCTGTGGCTGTTTGGGGCACTTGGCTTTTCTACGTATATTTCTATGACACCGACTTATGCGATCACCTATGGTACGTTGGCGGGCGTAATGGTGACGCTGATATTTTTCTATCTGTCCGGCGTGGCGGTGATTATTGGGGCAGAAGTAAACGCTGTGTTGAATAGAGCCGCAAAAACCCTTAGCTAAAGGGGAAACCAGAGGAACACCATGGTAGGTTTACGCAAAAAACGCCGGATACAATTGATCGTGGTCGGGCTGGTCCTGTTGGCTTCGGCCAGCGCGCTGGTTGGTTTTGCGATGCGTGACGGGATCGAATTTTTCCGCTCGCCGACGCAAGTTCTGGAAAATCGCCCGGCTGCGTCCGAGAAATTCCGCATTGGCGGTCTGGTTGAAGAAGGGTCGCTAATACGCGGCGAGAATAGCACGATTACATTCGTTGTAACCGATGGTAACGGAGCGGTAAAAGTTGCATTCAAAGGTATTTTGCCGGATCTTTTTGGCGAAGGGCAAGGCATGATTGCCAAAGGGAATCTTCAGGGGGATGTGTTTGTTGCTACGGAAATCTTGGCCAAACACGATGAAAATTACCTGCCAAAAGAGATAGTGGATGCCTTGAAAGAACAAGGTATTTACGCGCCGATTGAAGAAAATTAGTGCACTTAAAGCCAGTTCTAAAACACGTATTTAAGATGTAATAACAACCGGTTACTAGATTTTAATTGGATCTATTAACCTAGTTTAATAGGTTCAATTAAGTGTAGTTTATGCGCGATATCGTGCCTGGAAATTGTACCAGGTTTGTAAAATATCTGACATTTAAATAAAATTTTAGCATTTATCGACGATCCTCTCCCCATTTATAAAAATGATAGGAGCGAGCGATGCTGTCAGTTGATGACATTATAAGCGATATTTTGCGCCGTGAGGGCGGTTTTGTGAACGACCCCGATGACCCGGGCGGGGCGACCAACCACGGGGTGACCATTCACACATTGCGCCGGTTAGGCATCGATGTTGATAAAGATGGCGACATTGATATCAATGATATCCGCAAGCTAAGCCGTAGCCGTGCAATCGGGATTTTCAGGGAACATTATTACGCGCGCCCGGGCATTGCCGGTCTGCCAGAGCTGTTGCAAGCCAGCGTTTTCGATATGTACGTGAATGCCGGTGGGGCGGCGATCAAGATTTTGCAACGGCTGTTGGGGGATTTCGGGTTTGCGGTCACAATTGACGGCGCGCTTGGCCCGCAAACCATCGGGGCTACGCGCCAGGCTTTTGTGCGGGCGCGCAACCATTTCGTTGATGCCTACGGGATTGCGCGGCGCAATTATTATTATGCGCTGGCTGATGGCCGCGTGTCTTCGCGCAAATATGCCCGGCGCCGTGACGGGGGTAAAGGTGGGTGGATTTTACGGGCTGAAGAATTTATATCCCCCCGATTTCATTTAACAAATGACCAGCATAAACAAAGGGTTGCAGCATGGGGCTAATCGCACGCATTTTTGGAATCGGTGAGGCCGCAAAGGGCGTTGGCAGCGCGGTTGAAAGCGTCGCCGAGGTTTTCACGGTTAACAAAACCAAGGCGGAACTGGCACATTGGGCGCAATCACAAGCGTCATTGGCGCAATATAGCGCGGAATTCACCCATGCAAATCAAGGCTGGTTTGACCGTTTTATCAACGGTATCAACCGTCTGCCACGCCCGGTTATGGCACTGGGGACGGTTGGGTTGTTTGTCTTTGCCATGGCGGACCCCACGGGCTTTGCGGGCCGTATGCAGGGGTTGGCTTATGTGCCTGATCCCTTGTGGTGGCTGCTGGGGGCGGTGGTCTCGTTTTATTTTGGGGCGCGTGAATTGCATTATGCGCGCCAGAATATCCGCCCGATTACCCTGCCAAAACTTGGCGCAAATCAAACGGCGCCTCTGATAACACAGGCGGCTGAAAACCCGGCTTTGGCAGAATGGCAGCAAGCACAGGGATAATCGCGCGATCACGACATTGAAAATTGAATGTGTGGCCTTTGGCGCTATGATGCGTATCTGAAAAACAAAGGATTCGTTTCATGATTGTAGAGCTGGGGCATTTTGCCCTTATCCTTGCCCTGATTGTTGCCATTGTGCAGGTGCTTATCCCCATGATTGGCGCGGCGCGGGGCTGGCATGACTGGATGCGTTTGGCGACCCCGGCGGCATTGGTGCAATTCACGCTTGTCGGGGTGGCTTACGCCATGTTGACGGTGGCGTTTGTGACCTCGGACTTTTCCGTGCGGCTGGTGGCGGCAAATTCGCATTCCGCAAAACCGATGCTTTATAAAGTCACCGGGGTTTGGGCCAACCATGAAGGCTCCATGCTGCTGTGGATATTGATCCTGACCTTGTTTGGTGCGGCTGTCGCGGCTTGGGGCAAGAACCTGCCGCCAAGCTTAAAGGCGCGGGTTTTATCTGTGCAGGCGATGATCGGTGTGGCGTTTTTGGCATTTATTCTGTTTACCTCCAATCCGTTTTTACGCCTCGCAAACCCACCAGTTGACGGCAACGGGCTGAACCCGTTGTTGCAAGACCCGGGGCTGGCGTTTCATCCGCCGTTTTTATATCTCGGCTATGTCGGGCTTTCGATGGCGTTCAGCTTTGCAATCGCCGCGTTGATTGAGGGCCGGGTCGATGCGGCCTGGGCACGCTGGGTGCGTCCCTGGACCTTGGCAGCGTGGATTTTCCTGACCATCGGCATCGGGCTTGGCAGTTGGTGGGCTTATTATGAGCTGGGCTGGGGGGGCTGGTGGTTCTGGGATCCTGTGGAAAACGCCAGCTTCATGCCCTGGCTGATCGCGGCCGCATTGTTGCATTCCGCGATTGTCGTAGAAAAACGTAACGCCTTGAAAAGTTGGACAGTTTTGCTGGCGATACTGGCGTTTTCGTTCAGTCTAATTGGTACGTTTATCGTGCGTTCGGGGGTGATTACCTCGGTGCATGCTTTTGCCAATGACCCCGAGCGCGGGGTGTTTATCCTTGGCATTCTTGCCGTGGCCATTGGCGGCGCGCTCACGCTTTATGCGCTGCGTGCCGGGCAGTTGCGCTCAAACGCGATATTCGGGCTGGTTAGCCGCGAAAGCGGTCTGGTGCTTAATAATCTGTTGCTGGCCGTGGCGGCAGCCGTGGTTTTTATCGGCACCATCTGGCCCTTGCTGGCCGAGATGACCAGCGGCGCGAAGGTCTCTGTCGGGGCGCCGTTTTTCAATATGGCCTTCACGCCGTTCATGGTGCTTTTGGCGATGATCCTGCCGATTGGTGCCATTTTACCGTGGAAACGCGGGCAGCTGAAACGTGCAATGGGGGCACTTTGGGGCGCACTTGCGCTATCGATTACATTGGGTGTGTTGGTCTGGAGCCTGCAAACCGGCGGGCGGATGCTGGCCCCCATCGGCATCATGTTGGCCACATGGGTGGTGCTCGGGGCGCTCATTGATGTGGGGCTGCGCATTAAACTTGGCAAAGCTCCGTTTGGGGAAAACCTGCGCCGCGCGCGCAATCTGCCACGTGCTGATTGGGGCAAAATGTTTGGGCATATGGGCTTTGGGCTGACAATATTCGGCATATCCGCGATCATGGCCTGGGAGGTTGAAGACATCCGCACGCTCAATATTGGTGATACTTTTGCACTGCAAGCCTATGAGCTGCGCTTTGAAGGGGTTGAGGCATTACAGGGGCCAAATTATACCATCCAGCGCGGCGCATTCACCTTGCTTAAAGACGGGCAGGAAATCGCCATTATGTACCCCGAAAAACGCAATTACCCGGTGCAAAGCATGCCAACGACCGAGGCGGCGATTAATCAAAGCCTGCTTAGGGACATTTATGTGGTGCTGGGGGATCGCCAGAATGACGGCTCCTGGGCGGTGCGATCTTATGTGAAACCCTTTGTAAACTGGATCTGGATCGGGGTGTTTGTGCTGGCTTTTGGCGGTGCGCTCAGTATCACGGACCGACGCTATCGGGTGGCCTCATTGGCACGTAAAATCCCGCTAAACGCCATACCTGCGGAGTAAATCATGCTGAGATACCTATCGTTGATCCTGATGTTGGCCACGCCGCTTTATGCCGTGCAACCTAATGAGATTCTTGAGGATCCCGTGTTGGAGGCCCGCGCGCGCGATATCTCCAAAGGGCTGCGCTGTCTGGTCTGTCGCAACGAAAATATTGACGATTCCAACGCCGGTCTGGCGCGCGATTTGCGCCTGCTGGTACGTGAACGCCTAATAGCTGGGGATGGGGATAAACAGGTGGTAGCCTATGTTGTGGCGCGTTACGGCGAATACGTGCTGCTCAAGCCGGTTTTCAACGCCCGAAACGCGCTGTTGTGGCTGGCGGCGCCGATTTTACTGCTGATGGGGGGGGGGATTTCTTACGCTTTTATCCGCCGTCAAAGCCGCAAATCCCCCCCCAAAGACGGGCTGAATGCCGATGAGAAAAAGCGCCTCGCCGCCCTTTTGGACGATTAACCCAAGGTTTGGGGTTTTGTGCGGCCCTTTGACACCCTATATGGGATAAAACAGGAGAGCGTCATGAGCTATGAAACCATTCTTTATACGGTCAGCGACAATATCGCGACGATCACACTAAATCGCCCTGATGTGATGAACGGCTTCAACGCGCAGATGCGGGCCGAAATCACCCATGCGGTCACGCGTGCAGGAACCGAGGCGCGGGTGCTGGTGCTAACCGGGGCCGGGCGCGGGTTTTGTTCCGGGCAGGATTTGGGGGATCGCAAGAACGCTGGCGACGTTGATCTGGAGCGCACGCTCAAAGAAGAATATGAGCCGATGTTGATGGCGATTTACAACTGCCCGATCCCGACGATTGCGGCCGTTAACGGGGCGGCCGCCGGGGCGGGGGCCAATCTGGCACTGGCGGCAGACGTGGTGATTGCCACGAAATCAGCATATTTCCTGCAAGCGTTTTCGCGCATTGGCCTTATTCCGGACGCTGGTGGCAGCTATTGGTTGCCCCGCCAAATGGGCATGGCCAAGGCGATGGGGGCGGCGCTTTTTGCCGATCGTATCAGCGCGACGCAAGCCGATGACTGGGGAATGATCTGGGAAAGTGTCGCGGATGATGATTTTGCAAATCTGGTACAAAAACGTGCCCAACATCTGGCAACCGGCCCGACCAAAGCGTATGAATATATCAAGGAATCCCTGCGCGCCGGGCTTGATAATACCCTAGAGGATCAGCTTGACCTTGAGGCAAAACTGCAAGGTAAAGCCGGAAAAACCCGGGATTTTCTTGAGGGTGTTATGGCGTTCATGGAAAAACGTGCACCTGACTATGAGGGGCGATAAGACGGCTTGACCCTGCCTGATTACCTGCCATTCTGAGGGCATGAACACGCTTTACGATGTCACTGCCGCACCGATTGCCTATACGCCCGAGCGTGGGCGTGAAGCACGGGCGCTGTTTGAGGAGTTCCCCGATAGTTTACGCGATTTGATCTCCGGAACCGCCGGATGCAGCCCCTATCTCGATCAACTGCTCAAACATGAGGCTGACTGGCTGAAATCCCGTGCGCAGCTTGATTTGGACACAGTTTTTGCCAGCATTTTAGCGGATATTACCGGGGATAATTTCGAAAACCTCTCAGACGCTTTACGGGTGGCCAAACGGCGCGCGGCATTACTGATTGCACTGGCTGATCTGGGCGGGGTTTGGAACCTTGAACAGGTGACGGGCGCGCTGACAGCACTGGCGGACCGGGCGGTGCAGGTAAGCCTTACCTATCTGGTTGGCGCGGAAATTGTGCGGGGCAAATTGCCGGGCTGTGTGCCGGATGATGCAGCGGACGCTGCGGGCATGATGGCGCTGGCTATGGGGAAAATGGGCGCGGGCGAGCTGAATTATTCCTCCGATATTGATCTGATAATACTGTTTGACGAAAGCCGCCACGCGCCTGAGCACCACGGTGAATTACGCGCCGGTTTTATCCGTATCACCCAGCGCATGGTGAAAATGTTGTCGGCCATCACTGCCGGTGGCTATGTCTTTCGCACCGATCTGCGCCTGCGCCCTGATCCGTCCGTTACCCCCGTTTGCATCAGTATGGAGGCCGCGGAACGTTATTACGAAAGCCTTGGGCGAACCTGGGAAAGGGCGGCGTTTATCAAGGCGCGACCTTGCGCAGGGGCAATTGACGCGGGCTGGGCGTTTTTGGAACGCCTGCGCCCGTTTATCTGGCGCAAACACCTTGATTTCGCTGCCATTGAAGACGCCCACGACATGCGCTTGCGTATTCGCGCCCATAAAAACCTGCACGGTGCGGTCTCGGTGCCGGGGCACGACATGAAACTGGGGCGGGGCGGCATTCGCGAGATCGAATTTTTCACCCAAACCCGCCAGATTATCGGCGGCGGGCGAGATCGGGATATCCGTCAACGCCAGACCCTGACCGCGCTCAAGGCTCTGCGCGATAAAAACTGGGTGGAGCCGGATGTAGAAGCGGCCTTGCACGAAGCTTACGTTCAGCATCGCACGCTGGAACATCGCCTGCAAATGCTGGATGACGCCCAGACCCACCGGATGCCGGAAAACCTGGAAAAACGGCAACGACTGGCAGCGTTTTGCGGGGCCGATGATCTTGAGGTTTTTGAAAATGCCATCAAGGAACGCTTGCAAAACACGCATGATTTAACGGAAAAGTTTTTCGCACAAGAAAACGACGAGGAAAAAGAGCGCCCGGAGCCAGAGTTCGCCCGCCCTGAATTTGTCGCGAATATTCTGGCAAAATGGGAAGGGTTGCCAGCCCTGCGCTCAGCCCGCGCACGCCAGATATTTGCCCGTCTGCGCCCTGAAATTCTGCACCGCCTGTCCGGGGCCGGCAACCCCGAAGAGGCGTTATTGCAGTTTGATGCATTTCTGGCCGGGCTGCCCGCCGGCGTGCAGCTTTTTGCGCTGTTTGAGGCCAATCCGCATCTGTTGGACCTGTTGGTTGATATTTGTGCCACTGCGCCGCAACTGGCGGCCTATCTGGGGCAAAACCCTCAGGTTCTGGACGCGGTGATCAGCGCTGATTTCTTTGCACCCCTGCCGGAACTTGCCACATTGCGCCATGCGCTATCGCAACAGATTGGCAGGTGCGAATATTACGAAGACGTGCTCGATTCTACTCGGCGCTGGGTTAAGGAAAACCAGTTTAGAATCGGGGTGCATTTGCTGCGCCAGACCGCCTCGGCAGAAGAAACGGCAGAGGCGTATTCAAACGTCGCCGAGGCTTGTTTGCGCGAAGTTTTCCCCCATGTCTGCAAGGATTTTGCCCGCCGCTATGGCCCACCACCCGGGCGTGGTGCGACGGTGGTGGCGATGGGGAAACTGGGTTCGGGCGAAATGACGGCCACGTCTGATTTGGATTTAATCGTTATCTATGATGCTGAAAATCAAACCCATTCCACGGGTAAGCGCCCATTGCCGGTCACGACATATTACGGTCGCCTTACGCAGGCTCTGGTTTCAGCGCTAAGCGTGCCCACGGCTGAGGGTGCGCTTTTTGAGGTCGATATGCGCCTGCGCCCCTCGGGGCGAAAGGGGCCGGTGGCCACGTCTTTGCGGGGTTTTGCGGATTACCAGCTGAACGAGGCCTGGACATGGGAACATCTGGCGCTGACCCGGGCGCGGGTTTTAAGCGGTGATGCGGGGCTGGTTGGGGATGTTAAAGAGGTTATCTGCAAGGTTTTGCATCAAGATACCGATTCGCGAAAGATCATTGAAGATGTGCAGCAGATGCGACAAAAACTGGCCAAGACAAAAGGCAGCTCGGGTGGTTTATGGGTGCTAAAAGACGGCCCCGGACGGTTGATGGATCTGGAGCTGTTATTACAAACGGGGGCGGTGCTATTTGGCATTTCAGGTGTGCAAAGACCCATCGATATGTTGCCGAAACTGGTGGCGCAGGGCTGGATATCGAGGGGCGACAGTGCCGCGATCACCAAAGCTCTGATCTTATACAGTCAGGTGCAGCAGGTCACGAGGTTGGCTATCAAAGGTACGCCGGACCCGGCCGACATTTCTAAAGGACTTAACGCATTAATGTCTGGTGTGGTTGGGCTAAAGGATGTATCCGCACTAGAGGCAAAACTGGCACAAACAGCGCTGGATATGACCAAAATTATCGAAAAAACGCTAGCAATCCCGATTGCTGAGGGAATAGATGATGCAAGATGATATATCACAGATCGATGCGCGCGGTTTGATAGCGGATGCCTACCAGATAGAGGGGATTACGCTGGCAGATTGCCGGATGATTTTTCTGGACTGGGCGCTTGGTATACCCGGGGACAGGGATATGTCTGAACCGATCAAGCAGTTGCTGAATAGGTTCGCCGCGACGGCCCCGACACACCCCATGACAAGTATCCTGAATGATGCTATAGAACGTAAAGCCATCCCGCGAGTGTCGCGACGACGGCGGGTATAGTATTGATTTACTGCAATTTTTTGCGAATATAAATATTAATACTACGGGATAAAATATGCCGCTTTTTAATAAAATATGCTATATTCTGGCCCTGATTTCCTTTGGCAATCTGGCAAGCTTTGCCCATGCGCAAAACCTCGATACAAGCGGGCAGGGCATTGGTATCACGTTTATGAAACCGCCTAGTGGTTCCGGATTGGAACGCCTGAAGATGAAGTCCGAAGTTTTGGGTATGATCGAAGATTCGACCTGGCGGCAATTGCTGGAACGCGCGAACTTCGTCGTTTTTCCAAGCGAAGGTAAAGAAAATAGCTATACCGTTGAATTAGAGGTGCGCGCGGTTAGTTTGCCCGATTCTATTGCCATAGAACTTACCAAGGCCGGGCTGCCACAACTGGTAGATTATGTGAAATTGCACGCGGATATCACGTTGTCAGATGCGTGGGATGCATCGGCAGTTCAAAATGGCTCGGTGCATATAGTTGGCCTTTTGATACGAAATCTCACGCTCAATTGGGACGAGGTTAATCTTTCAGTGCATGGGGCCGTTAATTTAGGCGAGACAGGGCTGGTAAATGGAAAAATTGATGCGAAAGTCTCCCCGTGGGAGAGCGCAATGCAACTTGCCAGTCTAGCTAATGGCGTGCAAGTCGAGGCGCTTGATACGCTTTTAAATGTGATGAGCGAGGACGAAAACGTAGCACTTTCCTTTACGATTGTTGAGGGGAGAGTCAAGATCGGCCCTGTGACCATCGCAACGATCCCTGCGTTTTATGCAGCGCAAGAATAATTGTATAAATTAACCATTAATATGCCATATTATTCTTTTATTACAGCATGTTATGACGTTTTTATTAAACTACTAAACTAGGTTAGTAGTTTAATAGAAATCGCAATTATATACATATTAAAGGCACTCCAGATTACCGGAGTTTTGTCAGGGTATCATGCTCTATAGCCGCCCCTTAATCAGGTTAGCGCATCAAGCACACGTATCCAGCTGCGAATACCTTTTTCAAAACTACGTAGGGCGTATTTTTCATTTGGCGAGTGGATTTGATCGTCATCAAGGCCAAAACCGATCAGGATCGAATCCATGCCAAGTATGCCCTGAAAATGCCCGACAATCGGGATGGAGCCGCCACAACCGGCAAAAATAGCCGCGTTTGGCCACTCGTCGTTCAAAGCCTGGCGGGCTTGGGTGAATTCAGGCGCGTCAACGGCTAGATTGGTGGCTTTTGCGCCATCAGATACATGAAAATCCACGCGGCAATCGGGGGGCAGGTTATCGGTGACGTACTTTTGAAAAGCCGTGCTGATGACCACCGGATCCTGATCGCCAACGAGGCGAAAACTGACCTTGGCACTGGCTTGCGATGGCAGCACGGTTTTAAATCCTTCGCCAGTATATCCGCCCCAGATACCATTGATATCACAGGTCGGGCGCGCCCATATTTGTTCCAGCGGGGTATAGCCCTGCTCACCGGCCGGGGTTGTCAGATCAACCTCGCCCAGAAACGTTTCAACGTCAAAATTCAGCGCTTCCCATTCAGCTTTGATATCGGCGGGGATATCGGGGACGCCCTCATAAAACCCGGGCAGGGTCACGCGGCCTTGATCATCATGCATCGCGCCTAATATACGGGTTAAAACCCGGATCGGGTTCATGGCCGGGCCACCGTAGTCCCCTGAATGCAGGTCTTTGTTTGCGGCTGTGATGGTGAAATCCTCGGCGACCATGCCGCGCAACATTGTCGAAATCGTCGGCGTGTCGGCATCCCAAAGGCCAGTGTCACAGACCAGCGCGAAATCGGCGCGCAGCTCGTCAGCGTTGTCGTTCAAAAACGGGATCAGGGACGGTGAGGCGCTTTCTTCCTCGCCTTCAAATAATATGGTGATATTGCCGGGCAGTTCGCCGGTTACGGATTTCCAGACGCGGCAGGCCTCGACAAATGTCATAAGCTGGCCTTTGTCATCGGATGCCCCGCGCGCCCGAATAACCCGGCCCTTTGGCGTGTCTTCAATCACGGGGTCAAACGGCGGGCGATCCCATAAATTCAGCGGATCAACGGGTTGCACGTCATAGTGCCCGTAAAACAGCATGTGAGGCCCGGCACCATGCGTATGCGCCACAACCATGGGATGGCCAGAGGTATCGCGCCGCGAGGCTTCAAACCCGAAGCTTTGCAAATCCGCCACCAGCCAGTCGGCGGCTTTCACGCACTCAGACGCATAAGCGCTGTCGGTTGAGATACTTTCAATCCGCAGCAATGCAAACAGACGCTCCAGTGCCGCGGGGGTGTTTTCATCCGCGGCGTGTAGTATTTTTTCAAGCATGGACATAACATAAGGCTCCTATCTGGTTTCTACGTACAGCCTGACATAATCCGCGCGATCTTCAACCGGTTTTTTGTATCCATCCACCGCCCAGAATGCGAGTGCTGTCGGGGGCATAAAATACACAAGCCTGCCCGGGGGACACGCCTTCCTCTGGCATGGCCAGCTCGACAGTGGCGGCATTCGGGCCGCTTGGAAATATCGTCGCAGCTTTTGGTGGGCGGGTCGAGCGCACCCGCACCCGCACATCCCAACCCTTAGGTGGCGCGCGATCAAAGGGCATGTCACCCAGCCAGTTAATTTCCGCGATGGGGATATGTCTTGTGGCGAGGGCAGTTTTCGGGCCGACGATCACACGTTTGTGATCAGGGTCCAGTTTCACCACATAAAGCGGGTCGCCGCCGCCAATGCCAAGGCCACGCCTTTGCCCGATAGTATAGTGGATAACACCGTTATGCTGGCCTAAAACCTGTCCGTCGAGGTCAACAATATTGCCAGGGTCCGCAGCCCCCGGGCGCAGCTTTTCGATCACTGCCGCATAGGAACCATTGGGCACAAAACAAATGTCCTGACTGTCCGGTTTATCGGCGACCGACAGGCCGAATTCTGTCGCCAGTGCCCGGGTGTCGGCCTTGGATTTCAGATGGCCAAGAGGGAATCGCAGGTAATCCAGTTGTGCTTGTTTAGTGGAAAACAGAAAATAGCTTTGATCACGGTCCGGGTCAGCTGCCTGATGCAGCTCGGCTTTTTGCCCGGAAAATCGCTGAATATAATGCCCCGTAGCCATGCAATCCGCGCCCAGATCCTTGGCGGTTTCCAGCAGGTCCTTGAACTTGACGCGCTCATTGCAGCGGATGCAGGGCACGGGCGTGGCACCGGCGAGATAAGCATCGGCAAACTCATCAATCACACTTTCCTTAAAGCGGTTTTCATAATCCAGAACGTAATGGGGAAAGCCCATTTCTGCCGCAACGCGCCGCGCATCATGGATATCACGCCCTGCACAGCACGCACCTTTCTTGGCCAGTGCCGCCCCGTGATCATAGAGTTGCAAGGTCACACCAACCACATCGTAACCCTCACGCGCCAGCATCGCCGCCACGACCGAGCTGTCAACGCCACCCGACATCGCGACAACCACCCGGGTTTCGCTTTCAGGCTTTTGAAAGCCCAGACTGTTAGGTGCTACGGGCATATTGCCTCCGGTTAGATAGCTAACAATATAGTAAAAATTTAAACACTCACAAGATGGGGATTCATATCTGCTTAACGGGATTACGCGATGCTGTGCCTGGGTGAAAGAGGGGATTATTATGTTCATCAGACGAGATCAAGGGCCGGTATCAGTCAAATTGCCGGACGGTTCTATTTTAACGCGCGGAGATTTGCCGCCAAAAAACACACGGCGCTGGGTAATACGGCGTAAAACCATGGTGGTGATGGCGGTGAATGCCGGTCTTATCAGCCTGGAGGATGCGTGCCGCATGTACGGGCTGAGCGAGGAGGAGTTTTTATCCTGGGAAGATGCGCTTTTGAATCATGGCAGCAGTGGCTTGCGCGTAACACATTTGAAAAAGTATAGACAACTTTAAAGAGAATCTTTATACAACCTTAAGTTGGTAACCACTCGTTAACCTTTTTACCAAATAGTAACCTTCGGTGGGGTGTAACGAACATAAGGAATTTTCTTAATGCGTGTATTACTGATTGAAGACGACCCAACCACCTCGAAAAGCATCGAGATGATGTTGTCGAGTGCTAATCTTAATGTCTATGCGACCGACCTTGGTGAAGAGGGAATCGATCTCGCCAAGCTCTATGACTATGACATAATTCTGCTTGACCTGAATCTGCCCGATATGACAGGCCATGAGGTGCTGCGCCAACTGCGTGTTGCCAAAGTCGAAACGCCAATTCTGATTTTATCCGGCATGGATGATACAGAAAGCAAAATTAAGGGATTCGGGTTTGGCGCTGATGACTATCTGACCAAACCGTTTCACCGCGAAGAACTTGTTGCCCGCATCCACGCTATCGTGCGCCGCTCTAAGGGGCATGCACAATCTGTGATCACCACGGGGCGTATTGCCGTTAATCTTGACGCAAAAACCGTTGCGGTTGATGAAAAACCCATGCATTTGACCGGCAAAGAATACCAGATGCTGGAATTGTTATCCCTGCGCAAAGGCACGACCTTGACCAAAGAGATGTTTCTCAACCACCTTTACGGCGGTATGGATGAACCAGAGTTGAAAATCATTGACGTATTTATCTGCAAATTGCGCAAAAAACTTTCAAACGGGCTGGATGGTGAAAACTATATCGAAACCGTCTGGGGCCGTGGATATGTTTTACGCGATCCAATTCCTGTAGAGGTTGATCATAAAATTGCCGTCTAAGACTGGACGAAACTGCGACTAATCCCTATCCCTTTTGTAGCACAAAGGGGAAAGCATGGCAGATATAGCAGTGGAAAACCTGAATCGTTCAGACGCCAAGGCTGAACTGGAAAGATTGGTAGGCATTTTGGCTGCGGCCGATGTTGCCTACCATCAAGATGATGCCCCCGATATTTCGGATGCTGAGTATGACACCTTAAAACGTCGCAATGGGGCGATCGAAGCCCGATTTCCTGATTTCAAACTATCCAACAGCCCCTCCGATAAAATCGGTGCGCCGGTCAGTTCAGGCTTTGCCAAGGTTACACATGCTGTTGCCATGCTATCCCTTGGCAATGCGTTTACCCCCCAGGATGTGCAGGATTTTGATGCCCGCATCCGAAAATTCCTGAACATTACACCCGATTCCCCGCTTGCCTATACGGTCGAGCCGAAAATCGACGGCCTGTCTTTATCGCTTCGCTATGAACTTGGTGAACTGGTGCAGGCCGCAACGCGCGGCGACGGGGGCGTTGGTGAAAATGTCACGGCGAACGCCCGTACCATCGCGGATATCCCTCAAAAATTAACGGATGCCCCCGATATTCTAGAGGTTCGCGGCGAGGTTTATATGTCGCATGACGATTTCGCAGCCCTTAACTTGGCGCAGACATCCGCAAGCAAAAACCCGTTCGCCAACCCGCGCAACGCCGCCGCAGGATCGTTGCGCCAACTTGACAGCCAAATCACAAAATCCCGTCCGCTCAGATTTTTTGCCTATGCCTGGGGGCAGATTTCAACGCCGCTTGCGCAAACGCAATCAGGTGCGATTACCCGTCTCGATGTGCTCGGATTTTCGATAAATCCATTAACGCGTATCTGCAACAGTCCGGCTGAAATGTTGCAGCACTACGCTAAGATCGAAGCAATGCGCGCTGATCTTGGCTATGATATCGATGGAGTGGTCTATAAGGTTAACGATCTGAAATTGCAGGCGCGCCTTGGTTTTCGCACCAGCACCCCGCGCTGGGCTACCGCCCATAAATTCCCCGCCGAGCTGGCAAGTACAATTGTTGAAGACATCGAAATTCAGGTTGGCCGCACCGGCGCATTATCCCCTGTTGCCCGCCTGAAACCAGTGACGGTTGGCGGCGTCGTGGTCGCAAATGCGACGTTGCACAATGAAGATTATATCAGGGGTATTGACAGCAACGGGGCGAAAATCCGCGATGGGCGCGACATTCGTGTCGGCGATTGGGTCACGATCTACCGGGCCGGCGATGTGATCCCTAAAGTCAAAGATGTCGATATTTCGCGCCGTCCAAAATCCGCGAAACCCTATATTTTCCCCCAAAAATGCCCGGAATGCGATTCCGCTGCGATCCGTGAGCCGGGCGAGGCCGTTTCAAGATGCACCGGCGGTATGATCTGCCCGGCGCAAGCCGTGGAAAAATTGAAACATTTCGCCTCGCGCGCCGCATTTGACATCGACGGCATGGGGGCAAAACAAATTGAAGCCTTTTACAAGGATGGCTGGATCAAGGAACCGGCGGATATCTTCACACTTAAAACCTATGAAAATCAGCTTAAAACGCGCGAGGGTTGGGGGGATAAATCGGCAAAAAACCTGTTTGATGCAATCGCCGAGCGGCGCAAAATCCCCCTTAACCGTCTGATATTTGCCCTTGGCATCCGCCATGTAGGCGAAAGTTCGGCCACGACTCTGGCGCGATTTTACGGTGATTGGGCAACCTTTCACAAAATCCTCGAAAATGCGCAGGATCACACGGGCCATGATTGGGAGGTTTTGATTGGAATCGACGGTGTAGGGCAGGTTATGGCCACGGCTCTGGTCGATTATTTCCATGAAAAACAAGCGCGCGCAGCCCTTAACCGACTGACCCAGTATCTTGAAATTCAGGACGTAAGCGCGCCTGATATTGCTGACAGTAAAGTCGCAAATAAGACCATCGTGTTCACCGGCAGCTTAGAAAAAATGAGCCGCGCTGAGGCCAAAGCCAAGGCAGAAAGCCTGGGCGCCAAGGTTTCAGGGTCAGTTTCGGCCAAAACCGATATTGTCGTGGCCGGACCGGGGGCGGGCGCAAAACGAAAAAAAGCAGAGGGTCTGGGGTTGGAAATTCTGTCTGAAGACGAATGGTTGGCGCTTATTGGTTGATCCCGGGTGCATTTGCGCGTGAAATAGCCCCATGAGCAATTCACGCCCAGAGATTCTTTTTCCGCTTTTCGCCGATCTTACGGTGCTGGCCGGTGTTGGCCCGAAAACGGCGCAGCATTTCGCCAGTATGAATGTCTCGCGCCCACGTGATCTGATCTTCACTTTGCCCAATGGCTGCGTTGATCGTCGCCAGCGCCCCAGTCTGAAAGGCATGGAATTTCCCAATGTCGCAACTGTCGAGATAGAAATCGGCATGCACCAGCCGCCGCGCCTGCGTGGCCGCCCTTACCGGGTGATGGTGCGTGATAGCGAAATGGATTTTCAACTCGTATTTTTCCACGCGCGCGAGGATTGGATTACGCGCAACCTGCCCTCGGGTCAGCGGCGACTGGTTTCTGGGCGGGTAGAGGTTTTTGACGGGCTGGCCCAGATGGTTCACCCCGATCATATCCTGGCCCTTGGCAAAGAAATCACGTTGCCTGCGTTTGAGCCGGTATATCCATTGACCGCCGGGGTGGCGCAAAAACTGATGCAACGTGCGATGCAATCGGCGCTGGAACGTGCGGTAAATTTGCCGGAATGGGTTGATCCAAACCTTAAATCTGAACGCCAATGGCCTGATTGGCAAGGCGCAATACACGGCGCGCATACGCCAAAAGGCATCGCGGATACGGCCCCCTCGACAGCCGCGCGCGAACGGTTGGCCTATGATGAATTATTCGCCCATCAGGTCACATTGGCGATTGCGCGCGCGTCTGTGCGGCGGGCCAAAGGTGTGAAAACTCAAGGGACCGGGCGCTTGCAAAAGCAGATTTTGGGCGCGCTTCCTTATGCACCAACTGGGGCGCAAAGCCGGGCAATTGGCGAAATTCAGACCGATATGGCCAGCGATTTGCGCATGAACCGCTTGTTGCAGGGTGATGTTGGATCGGGCAAAACGCTCGTGGCCTTCATGGCCTTACTGGCCGCGGTTGAGGCAAGTGGACAGGGCGCAATGATGGCTCCGACCGAGATTTTAGCGCGCCAACATCTGGCCGGGTTACGCCCTCTGGCTAAAGCCGCGGGGGTGCGTTTGGAATTGTTAACGGGGCGTGACAAGGGGGGGGTGCGGGCGGAAAAGTTGGAATCGCTTGCTAGCGGTGACATCCAAATTATGGTTGGCACCCACGCATTATTTCAAAAAGATGTTATTTTCAATGACTTGCGCCTATCTGTCATCGATGAACAGCACAGGTTTGGCGTGCAGCAACGCATGGATATCGCGGCCAAAGGGCAGGCAGTTGATATTTTGATCATGACAGCCACACCGATCCCGCGGTCTTTGGCGCTGACCCATTACGGCGATATGGACATCTCGGTGCTCGATGAAAAACCGCCCGGACGCAAGCCGATTGAAACGGTAATGATCTCGATGGGGCGCATGGATCAGGTGGTGGAACGGTTGCGCGCGGCGCTGAAAGAGGGGCGACAAGCCTATTGGGTTTGCCCATTGGTTGAGGAATCCGAAGTTGTCGCCATGACCGCTGCCGAAGATCGGTTTCGCCACCTTCAAACGGTGCTGGGTGCAGAAAATGTCGGACTGGTGCATGGGCAATTGACGCCCGCCCTGAAAGACGCCGCGATGGCAGAATTCATTGCCGGGGATACGAAAATTCTTGTGGCAACTACCGTGATAGAGGTCGGCGTCGATGTGCGCGCCGCCAGTATTATGGTGATTGAGCAGGCCGAACATTTCGGTTTAGCACAGTTGCACCAGTTGCGCGGGCGCGTTGGACGCGGGCAAGATGCATCGACCTGTCTGTTGCTATATTCCGCCCCGCTCGGTGAGACGGCGGCGGCACGTTTGCAAATTATGCGCGAAACAAATGACGGGTTTGCCATCGCCGAGGAAGATTTGAAACTGCGCGGGGCAGGGGATTTGCTGGGGGTGGCACAATCGGGTTTGCCGCGTTTTCGAATTGCGGATATGGAAACGCAAGCAGATTTGATGCGGATTGCACAGGATGATGCGCGCATGTTTTTGCAAGTTGACCCAACACTTAAAACTGCGCGCGGGCAGGCGGTACGCACTCTGTTATATTTGATGGAACAAGACAAAGCGATCCGGTTGCTTTCAGTCGGCTGAATCATTTTCTGTGTTTCAAAACATAAAAGTTCCTAATATGTTCTTGACAAAACTAGAATAAAAAGAGAACATATGAGAACAAAAGGAAAATAACGTAAGGAAATACACGCTATGGTTGCTATACTTGAAGGTATTACCAAAATCGCCCCTCGCACATTTTTTGAGGATGCCCTTGGGCTTGCGGCCATCTGTGTGATAATTTTTTCCAGCCTGTATTTACCCGCACTTACCTGACTGCCTGCGCGTTTTGCGTGCCATTGCCTTTGGAATCTCCAAGATTTCAACCACGCAATTCTCCAAACTTACGCCGCACTTAAATAAGTTGCGGCGTTTTTTTATGCGTCAATGGCCGCCTGAAAGGCTGCAAGACTGGCCTCAATGCACAGCATAATTGAGGCATGACGGTTTTTATAATCTATCGCAGGCAGCAATACCTCAAAGCCCTCAAATGGTGCGTCGGGGATGGGGCCACCGGATTTTAGCATGGCAAAAAGCTGATCTCGGGCCGTCTGAATTTCTGTGAAATCGCGGCCAATTATGGCTGAACCAACCACACAAGCCGCTGCCTGACCCAAGGCGCAGGCCTTAACATCTTGCCCGAATGCGCTGACTTTTCCACCCTTAATACATAGTTCAACCGTGATATTAGAGCCACATAACGGTGAGCGTTTTTGGCAGTAAGCATCAGGATTTTCCAGACGTTGCGTATGCGGGATTTCGGCTGCCAACGCCAGTATTCGTTGCGAATAAAGTTTAATTAAGTCACCATCGCGCATCACTACAGCCTTTGCATTTGTGCCACCATAAATTAGATAGGGTGCTGTTAGGGGAATGAAAACTAAAAAGGTGAAAAAATGACGGAATTTACGATCACATCTTTGAAATTTACCGAATCTGACCTGATTCCGGCAATTGCGCAGGATGAAACGGGGGATGTTTTGATGATGGCCTGGATGAATGCTGAAAGCATTGCTGAAACGTTAAAAACCCGGCGCGTTACCTATTGGTCGCGCTCGCGCGCATGTTTGTGGCGCAAGGGGGAAAGCTCGGGGCATGTGCAAAATCTGGTGGATTTGCGCGTGGATTGTGACCGCGATTGCCTGCTTTTGATTGTAAAACAAACCGGTCCTGCGTGCCATACCAACCGTCAAAGCTGTTTTTATACCGCCGCTCGTGATGGCCAAGAGGTCGAAATCACGTCACCTCTTAGCTAACCCGACCATTTCACGAATATCATCAGGGCTTGCCCCGTCTTTGCGGTATTTCCGAATGGCGCGGGCGTTATCGCTTTTGGCTAAGCGTTTGCCATAACTGTCGCGTATCAGACTATGATGATAGTATATCGGGGTTGGCAATCCCAGAAGTGCTTGCAAAATACGGTGGATTTGTGTGACCTCAAACAGGTCCTGACCACGGGTGACATGGGTGATATTTTGGGCCGCATCATCGACAACAACCGCCAAATGGTAGGAGGTTTCCATGCCACGGCGCGCCAAAATAACGTCTCCACAGTGGTTTAGAAGGTCATAGCTATTCAGGATGTGAAACTCATTAATATCGTTAAAATTCAACATATTGACGGCCTCATGCCCACCTAAATACCCAATAGCTTTTGCCATGTCCAAACGGATAGCTGTATGTTGTGAGGGCGCTGTATTTTTGGTGCGGCACGTGCCCGGATAAACCAACCCGTCTGGACCATAGGCAGGGTTTGACTGTGCGTCTTTGATATCACGGCGTGTGCAATTACAGGCGTAGGTCACACCAAGATCGTAAAGGGCGTTTAGCGCGATTTTATATGTCGCCATGTTGTCAGATTGGCGCAAAACAGGTGTTGGCCAGTTGAGACCAAGCCAACGGAGGTCTTCAAAAATGGCCTGTTCAAATTCGGGGCGCACGCGTGTGTGATCAATATCTTCAATGCGCAGCAGAAACTGTCCTTTGACGTTTTGCGCGCGTTCCCAGGCGGTCAGTGCTGAAAACGCATGCCCAAGGTGCAAAAAACCGGTGGGCGAGGGGGCAAAACGTTCTATGTGCGCCATGCTAACCAGTCGGTTTTGGCGCGATCTGTATAGGCTTTATAACGTGCTGGCCGGTTTCTGCGCCCGCCTTTGATGCCCTCAAGGGGCGGAAATAACCCAAAGTTCACGTTCATTGGCTGAAAGGTTTTTGCCGCAGCGCCACCCGTAATATGGTTAATAAGAGCGCCAGTTGCTGTGGTAAGCGGGGGCGCTGAAATGGTTTTTCCCAACCGTTCAGCCGCAGCCATTCGCCCTGCCAAAAGCCCCATGGCCGTACTTTCTACGTACCCTTCAACCCCGGTGATTTGCCCGGCAAACCGTAGGCGCGGCATGGCTTTCAGGCGCATCTGATCGTCCAGCAAACGGGGCGAGTTGATAAATGTGTTACGGTGGATACCGCCAAGGCGTGCGAATTCGGCGCCCTCAAGGCCGGGGATCATTTTGAACACTTCACTTTGCGCGCCATATTTCATTTTTGTCTGGAAGCCGACAATATTATATAATGTTCCCAGCGCGTTATCGCGCCGTAACTGCACTACGGCATGGGCTTTGATATCGGGTTGATGGGGGTTGGTCAGGCCCACGGGTTTCATCGGACCAAAGCGTAAAGTCTCGCGACCACGCATCGCCATGACCTCAATCGGCAGGCAGCCATCAAAATAGGGCGTGTCCTTTTCCCAGTCCTTGAATTCGGTTTTATCAGCCGCCAAAAGCGCGTCGATAAAGGCCTCATACTGGGCTTTGTCCATCGGGCAATTGATATAGGCTGTGCGCTCTTCCTCAGTGTCGCCCTTGTCATAACGCGACTGTCGCCACGCCTTATCCATGTTAATACTTTCCGCGTAAATAATAGGCGCAATTGCATCGAAAAATGCCAAGGCGGTTTCATCGGTCAAGGTTACAATGGCCTTGGCCAGCGTCTGCGAGGTCAACGGGCCGGTCGCGATAATTACGCTGTCCCAGTCATCAGGCGGGATGCCGGCGATTTCACCGCGCTCAATCGTCACCAGCGGGTGTTTCGCTAACCGCTTGGTAACATCTGCCGAAAATGCCTCGCGATCTACGGCTAATGCGCTGCCTGCGGGCAGGGCATTTTGGTCGCCCATTTCCATGATTAAGCCGCCCATCTGGCGCATTTCCCAATGCAGCAGACCAACGGCATTGCCCTCATCATCGTCAGAACGAAACGAGTTGGAGCACACCAGTTCCGCCAGATTTTCCGTTTGGTGGGCAAAAGTACCCACGTCGGGGCGCATTTCATGGATGATGGCAGGTACGCCCAACTGTACGATTTGCCATGCGGCCTCGGATCCGGCTAAACCGCCGCCGATGATGTGAATTGGTTTTGTCATGGGGTCGATGTAGGGCAGAGGCGCGCAAAAGAAAAGGGGCCGCGTGTGCAGCCCCTTGATTTAAGCGTCAATGACCTCGGAGTCGTCCTGATCCTCATCACCTTGGTCAGCAATCCAAGCGACCGAAATCACGGTCTCGCCTTTGGCGGTGTTAAACACCGTAACACCGGATGAGCCACGACTTTGACGCGAAATTCCGGCGACCGGGCACCGAATACTTTGCCCCGTAGTGGTGGCCAGCATGATCTGGTCGTCGTCCTCAACCGGGAAACAGGCCACGATATTGTCACCGCGCCGGCCAAGGTTTGCGGCTGAAATTCCCTGACCACCACGCCCGGAAACCCGATATTCATGTGCTGAGGAGCGTTTGCCGTAACCACCTGATGTTATTGTCAAAATCCATTCCTCAAGCGCAGAAAGTTCGGCGTAGCGTTCAGGGGAAATCGTGGTTTCAACCGTCTCAATTTCCGCCCCCTCCTCGTCGGTAATTGCGCGGCGCATTTTGAAATAGGCGTTGCGTTCATCGGGTGTTGCATCGACGTGGCGCAGAATTGACATGGAAACGACCTCGTCTCCATCCGCCAGCCGGATGCCCCGCACCCCGGTCGAATCGCGGCCCTTAAAGACCCGCACATCATTGACCGAGAACCGGATTGCCTTGCCCATTTTGGTCGTCAGCAAGAAATCATTATCCACATGGCAGATACGCGCATCAATCAGGCGCACGCCTTCGGGCAGTTTCATGGCGATTTTGCCGTTGGCCATCACATTGGTGAAATCTGACAACGCATTGCGCCGCACGCTTCCGGTAGAGGTCGCGAATACAATTTGCAGGTTTTCCCACTCGTCCTCGGGGGCGTCAACAGGCATGATTGCCGCGATGCCAGCCCCCTGCGGGATCGGCAGAATATTAATGATCGCCTTGCCCCGTGCGTTGCGCCCACCCGGTGGCAAACGCCATGTTTTCAGCTTGTAAACGATGCCATCGGTGGTGAAAAATAACAGCGGTGTGTGGGTGTTGGCGACGAACAATTGGGTGACAAAATCCTCGTCCTTGGTGTTCATGCCCTGCGTGCCCTTGCCGCCGCGTTTCTGGCTGCGAAACTCATCGATCATCGTGCGTTTGATATAACCGGAATTGGTGACGGTCACGACCATATCCTCGGATTCAATCAGGTCTTCGTCATCCATATCGCCTGTAAAATCAATGATTTCCGAGCGCCGCGGCACGGCGAACAGCTCTTTCACCTCGGCCAGTTCGGTCGAAATAATCGCCATGATACGCTCGCGCGAACGCAGAATATCGAGGTAATCCTTGATCTTGCCGGCCAGTACTTGCAGCTCGTCGGTCACCTCTTTAACACCCATGGCGGTCAGGCGTTGCAGGCGCAATTCCAGAATGGCGCGGGCCTGAATTTCGGACAGGTAATAGCTGCCGTCGTCGTTGATTTTATGGCTGGGATCATCAATCAGGCGGATATAATCGGCGATATCCTGGGCGGGCCAGCGGCGATCCATCAGTTTGGCGCGGGCCTCGGCAGGGTCTTGAGAGGCACGGATGGTTGCCACGATTTCATCAACGTTTGAGACCGCCACAGCCAGACCACACAGGATATGGCTGCGTTCGCGCGCTCTTCGCAGCTCAAACGCGGTGCGCCGTGCCACGACCTCTTCGCGAAAGGCGATAAAGGCGGTCAGGAATTTGCGCAGTGTTAACTGTTCGGGGCGCCCACCGTTCAGCGCCAGCATATTACAGCCAAAAGAGGTTTGCAGCGGCGTGAAACGGAACAGCTGGTTCAGCACCACCTCAGGCGTTGCATCGCGCTTCATTTCAATCACCACCCGCACGCCAAAACGATCGGATTCGTCTTGCACATGGGCGATGCCCTCAATCTTTTTATCTCGCGCCAGATGGGCGATTTTCTCAATCATTACGGCCTTGTTGACCTGATATGGGATCTCGGTCACGACAATCGCAAAGCGGTCTTTGCGAATTTCCTCAATAGCAGTTTTTGAACGGATGATGACCGAGCCGCGCCCCTCGGTATAGGCTTTGCGTGCGCCCGATGCGCCCAGAATTATGCCACCCGTCGGAAAATCCGGGGCTGGGATATAATCCATCAACTGGATCGAATCGAGGTCCGGATTTTCGATCAGGGCTTGGGTTGCATCAATCACTTCGCCCAGGTTATGGGGCGGGATATTGGTGGCCATGCCAACCGCAATACCGCCCGCGCCATTGACCAGCATGTTGGGAAAACGCGCGGGCAGCACCGTTGGTTCGCTGTCCTTGCCGTCATAATTTTCCTGAAAATCAACGGTATCTTTATCAATATCGGCCAGCAGGAAACTGGCGGTTTTATGCATGCGGACTTCGGTGTAACGAAACGCCGCCGCCTTGTCGCCGTCCATGGAACCAAAATTCCCTTGCCCGTCAAGCAGGGGCAGGGACATCGAAAAATCCTGCGTCATGCGCACCAGCGCGTCATAGATCGAGGCATCGCCATGGGGGTGATATTTACCCATCGTATCGGACACCGGGCGCGCTGATTTGCGGTAGGATTTATCAAACGTATTGCCGACCTCGTTCATGGCATAGAGAATGCGCCGATGCACGGGTTTCAGACCGTCGCGCAGATCCGGGATCGCGCGGCTGACAATGACGCTCATGGCGTAATCAAGATAGGAGGTTTCCATCTCCTGCTCAATTGAAATGCTTGGCCCGTCGTAAACGGCGCGTTCAGGTGGTGTTTCACCGTCGTTTTGAGGTGTTTCTGTATCGTCGGTCAATGTCGGCTCACTTCACTGAAAATCGCAATATATTGTGGTTTTATCATAGCCGATAACCATATACCGCGCAATCAGGAAGGTTGATTTTTCAGGCAAAAATGCGACTTTTCACGAAAAAAGGAGGCCAGATTGAAGGCACTCCCTTAATTTTACGAAAAACCTGTCTGAAACGGCTTAACTATGTGGTTTATCACCGCTTTTAGACAGGGGATCGTCTTGCCGCTGGACGGAACCCTCAAAATGCGCGCCGCTCTCGATTGCGATGGTTTTATGGATGATATCCCCCTCAACCCGCGCTGTCGCCGCCAGGCGCACTTTCAGGCCACGCAGGCGGCCAACAACGCGCCCGTTAACCACGACATCGTCGGCAATCACTTCGCCTTTAACGGTTGAACCTTCACCAACCGTTAACTGATGTGCGCGGATGTCGCCCTCAATCGTGCCCTCAATCTTTATGTCGCCTGTCGTGCTGACATTTCCTTTAATTACAAGATCGGATGACAGAACAGAAGGTGAGGGTTTCGCCTTGTTTGAGGTGCTGTTGATGCCGGATGTTGCCGGTTTTGCAGTGCTGGATGTATCGGATTTAGCCGCGTCTTTTGTTGTATCGTCGGTTTTAGGTTTAGAAAACATGTCGTCCTGCCTTTATAAATTCCATAGGATTAACGGGTTTGCCGTTATTGTGAACTTCATAGTGAAGATGGGGGCCGCTGCTTCGACCAGTGTTCCCCATATCACCAATTCTTTCGCCGCGCGAGACCCTCTGGCCTTTTGTGACGCGAATTCTGCTTTGATGGGCATAAACCGTAACAAAGCCAAAATCATGCTGGATTTTGACAACATTACCGTAACCACTTAGGCGCCCGGCGTAAATAACCACGCCATCAGCCGTTGCATATAACGGATCCCCGACCGATCCGGCCATATCCGTGCCTTTATGCATCCGTCCGCCGCGCATGCCAAAACCACTGGTATGGCGATAGGCCGTGCGCAGGGGCATCGAAAGCGGTAATTTGGCAGCAATTATGTTGTAAACTTGGACAGTATCAAGGCCTTGCATCAATGCCTTCAAGCGCAAATCTGACGAGGTCAGCCCGTCAAAATCGGTATTTGCCAGCGCTCCGGTCAGCCCGCCAGCCCCGGAATAATTGCGCCGCACATTGGCCAGCAGGCTGTCGACATCAACGCCGGTGCGTGAAAACATGCGTTTGAGCGGGCCAAAAGACACCTGCACTGCGTCCTCAAGCTGGGTTATCATCCGATCCCGGCGCTGTGCGTCCAGTTTGATACGCTGGCCTGTCTCGCTGATCTGGGTTTGCAAATCGAGCGTGTATTGCAGGGCCTCGTCGCGCGCCTCTACGGCCTCGGACAGGGCGGAATTCATAGACATCAAGGTATTTGTCAGCTCATGTTCGCTGGATTGGCGCGGGCCGGAACCTTGGGCTGCGGCCGCGAATTCGGCCTGCAAACCATCAAGCGCAATTTGCGCGGCATTACGTTCAGAGGTTGCACTATTAAGTTTACGTTGCAGGGCAAACAGGGTGATTTGCTGTTCATTCTGCACGGTCATGGCCGCGATCAGCTCATCTTGCTGGGTAGAAACCTGTTGCAAAGCTAGCGTGAAACGCGCCTGCATGGCCTGTGTTTCAAGGGCAAAAGCATCCCGCTCAGTGGCCAGTTCAGCCAGGCGCAATTCGTAAGCGTCCTGCAAGGCATCGCTACGGGCCTGAGCGCTGCTGGATTCAAAACCACTGGAAATTGTTGCGGTCGTCGCCACAATCATCCAGCCAACGGCAAGGGTAGTGCCCGCCAGCAATCCCAGCCGGCTGAGCGGCGAAAACGTCAGCGCACGCTGATCTACGCTGGTGCGCATTATCAACGTTTGTTCCGGCAAAAACTTTGCAAGCGCGGCATTAACCGTCTTGATATAGCGCATCATGAAAGAGCAAACCTTAGGTTATTCCTGCCGCTTTGGCAGGTAAGTGTATCCACATCTGTGCATAAGAAAATCCACGGCTTTTAGCAACATAAATTAAGGATTTATGCATAAATAAGCGCGGTTTTGCCTATTTCCCTTTTCACCTTACATAGCATATTAAAGCGGGCAAAACTGATGGGGCCATTATGCGCACACTTTCCGATTATGATTTTGACCTGCCCGAGGCGTTGATTGCTCTGCGTCCGGTTCAGCCGCGCTCCGCTTCGCGGATGCTTGTGGCAAACGGCGGGATCAGGGATGCGCATGTGTCGGATTTACCGGCCTGTCTGCGTGCGGGTGATTTGCTGGTTTTCAACAACACCAAGGTTATTCCCGCACGGCTTTTCGGGCAACGCCTGCGCGACACGAACCATGGCTCGGGGGTTGCAAATATTGCGGTGACGCTGATTGAACGCACAAGTGATAACGCCTGGAAGGCCCTTGCCAAACCCGCCAAACGGCTGCGTGTCGGGGATGTGATTTTCTGCAAATTCGGCATTGAGGCGCGGGTTGTTGCGCGCAATGGCGGTGCAGTTTCGCTGGCGTTTAATCTTACGGGGCAAGAGCTTGACCGCGCGATTGCCCAAGCCGGAGAGATGCCGCTGCCGCCTTATATCGCCAGCAAACGTGCGGCAGACAGGCAGGATATGGTGGATTACCAAACCGTTTTTGCCCGCCATAACGGCGCAGTGGCGGCTCCGACGGCTTCGCTGCATTTTGATGCGCGATTGCTGGAGAACCTGACGCAAAAGGGCGTTAATTTTACCGAAATCACCTTGCATGTCGGCGCGGGAACCTTCCTGCCGGTTATGGTTGATAACCTTGATAATCACAAAATGCACAGCGAATGGGGCGAGGTTTCAAAGGCCGCTAGCGACAAGATTAACGCAACTTTACAAAACGGCGGGCGGGTCATTCCGGTGGGCACTACGGCCTTGCGGTTGCTGGAAACCGCGGCGGTTGGGGCGCGTGAAATCGCGCCGTGGTTCGGGGACACGGATATTTTCATCCGCCCGGGCTATGATTTCAAAATCGCGGACGGGCTGATGACAAATTTCCATTTGCCAAAATCCACCCTGATGATGCTGGTTTCGGCATTTTTGGGATATGCACAGATAAAAGAAGTGTACGTCCACGCGATTTTACATAAATACCGGTTTTTCTCCTACGGCGATTCCTCACTTTTATGGCGCAGATGAAATTTTAGCTTGGCTTTTTCACAAATTGTGCAAACATGCAAAAAAACGATGATGAGGAGCGGGCGATATGGGCGAGTCGGCTGAGCAGGTTGTAGAGTTCTGGGCGCAGGTTGGCCCCAAAGGGTGGTACGTGGAATCGCGCGAACTCGATGAAGAAATCATCAGAAAATTCAAAGGCCTGTGGCAGGATGCGCTGGCTGGCAAACTGAAAGAATGGCAGTTATCACCCAAAGGGGCGCTGGCCCTGATAATCCTGCTGGACCAGTTTCCCAGAAACATGTTTCGCGGTCATGGTGATTCTTTTGCCTCGGACCGCATGGCGCTTTGTGTAGCGCAAAAAGCCATCCATCAGAATTTTGATCAGGAAATCGACGGTAACATGCGCCAGTTTTTTTATCTGCCGCTTATGCATTCGGAATCAATTATGGATCAGGATGCCAGTGTGCGGGCGTTTTTAACCCGGATGCCCGGCACCTCAAACCTTTTGCATGCCCGCGCGCATCGGCAGGTGATCCGGGATTTTGGTCGTTTTCCTTACCGAAACGCAGTTTTGGAACGCAAAGATACCGAAGAGGAAATCGCCTATCTTGCGGCGGGTGGATATCGGTTTACTGTTGAAAACATGGCCGATTAGGTTTTCACACACGCTCTGGTCTCTGCTGCCAGAGTGGTTTAAAGCTAGACTATATTTTCAAGCGGAGAAAACCCATGCCCTCACCCACCTATGATGTTTTGATAATTGGCGCGGGGCCTGGCGGCTATGTTGCGGCTATTCGGGCGGCACAACTGGGTCTGAGCGTGGTCGTGATTGAACGCGAGCATCTGGGGGGCATCTGCCTTAACTGGGGCTGTATCCCGACCAAAGCACTGCTGCGCTCGGCCGAGGTTTTCCATCTGATGGAACGGGCGGCGGATTACGGGCTGGCGGCTGAAAAAATCACCTATGATCTGGCGGCTGTGGTGAAACGGTCGCGCAAAGTGGCCAAACAACTGTCCGGCGGAGTTGGGCATTTGCTGAAGAAAAACAAAGTCACTGTGATCATGGGCGCAGCGACCGTCACGGCAAAGGGTAAGGTCTCGGTGAAAACTGACAAGGGCGTGCAGGATTTAACCGCCAAAAATATCATTGTGGCCACGGGTGCGCGGGCGCGCGAATTACCCGGTCTTGAGGCCGACGGTAATCTGGTCTGGAGCTATAAACACGCGCTTAACCCGCCCCATATGCCCAAAAAACTGCTGGTGATCGGCTCTGGCGCCATCGGGATCGAGTTCGCCAGTTTTTTCAACACGCTCGGGGCCAAAACCACCGTGGTTGAGGTGATGGAACGGGTCTTGCCGGTAGAAGACGCGGAAATCTCGGCGCTGGCTAAGAAACAATTCGTGAAACAGGGCATGACGATCATGGAAAAATCCATGGTCAAAAAGCTGGACCGCGCCAAGGGCAAGGTGACGGCGCATATTGAAACGGACGGCAAGGTGATCACGCAAGAGTTTGACACGGTGATCTCAGCCGTCGGGATTGTCGGCAATGTTGAGGGGCTGGGGCTGGAGGATTTGGGCGTCAAAATCGATCGCACCCATGTAGTGACAGATGCATTTTGCGAAACCACCGTGCCGGGGCTTTATGCTATTGGCGACATTGCCGGCGCGCCGTGGCTTGCCCATAAAGCCAGCCATGAGGGCGTGATGGTTGCCGAGAAAATCGCCGGCCAAAAGGTGCATCCCGTTAAGCCCGAAAGCATCCCGGGCTGCACCTATTGCAACCCGCAGGTGGCCTCGGTGGGCTATAGCGAAGCGCGCGCCAAAGAGCTGGGGTATGACATCAAAGTCGGGCGGTTCCCGTTCATGGGCAACGGCAAAGCGATTGCACTGGGTGAACCGGAAGGCATGGTAAAAACCATCTTTGACGCCAAAACCGGCGAGCTGCTGGGGGCGCATATGATCGGGGCCGAAGTGACCGAATTGATCCAGGGCTATGTGATCGGGCGCAAACTGGAAACCACCGAAGAAGACCTGATGCACACGGTTTTCCCGCATCCGACCCTGTCAGAAATGATGCACGAAAGCGTGCTGGACGCTTACGGGCGCGCGATTCATTTTTAACGCATGGGTCTAACGCATCAGGCGCGAATATTTGGCACCTTCAAGCGTTGCCCCCACAATCAGCCCTTGTTGACCAAATACCAGCGCGTGCACTGGCAGGTTGATAGTGCTGGTGCTTACCCCCAGCACGCCAGCCTGATCCGGTGTAGTAAACGCCGCATCCGCACCTAATTGCCAGCCGTCAGAGTTGCGAAACCCTGCCAGGGTTTCCTGGGTCATGAAAAACAGGGCGTGGTGGAATTTCTGCGCCCCGATTTGTGCCCCGAAAGAGGCCGTGGCAAAGCTGAAATAATCAATTTTGGCTTGCCCGATCATCAACACGCCCTCGCCGTATGACCCGCCAATCATAAAGCCGACCTCGGTGATATTGGGGATGATCAGCAGGCCTGATGCCCGCCCTGCCAGTTGTTCGGCCCCCGGAACGGTGCGGAAAAGTTCAGCGCGTGCAGCATCGGTGTGGGCATCAATTTCGGCCCGGGGTGCGTTAATACTTGTGCCCGCTCCAGAGCAGGCAGCCGTGGCACCTGAGGCCGCGATAAAGCTGCGCCGTGTCCATTTGGTCATGGGTTTCTCCTGTATATATACTGCATCCCGATCTTATTGCCGGTGATACATGCTAACACCAGCGCGTGTAGGATGCTATATCGAATGCGCCATAAGCCATTTTCTGCTTGTGCGGGCTTATGCATCTTTGTAACCAAGATCGGACATAAAAGGATATGCCCATGAACCAACCGCAAAACCCGCCTGAATACGTCGTGATGTGCATGAAATGGGGTACGCTTTACGGGCCGGACTATGTGAATGTGCTTTATCGTGCGGTTTCAGACCACCTGAAAGTGCCGTTTCGGTTTGTCTGTCTGACCGATAATAGCGAGGGGCTGGATGCAGGCGTTGAGCATTTCGCGATCCCTGATATGGGGTTGGCGGCCGGCAAGTTTGCCTTTGGTGGCTGGCCGAAACTCTCGGTGTTTCAGCAGGATTTATACGGGCTGACGGGCCGCTGTTTGTTCATTGACCTCGATTCCATCGTCGTTGGCGATTTGCAACCGATGTTTGAGGCTAAGGGCGAGATCGTCGTTATCCGTGAATGGAAACGTTTCGCCGATTATTTCCGTAAATGGCAGGTCAACGGGGCGACAGGCGTGTTTACCTTTACGCTTGGCACGCAAAACTATCTGTTGGAGAAATTCCTGTCAGACCCTGCGGGCGCAACCACGGACTTTCGCAGCGAGCAACGGTTCGTCACCGCCTATGCGCGCGATATGCATTTCTGGCCCCATCCTTGGGTCATCAGTTTCAAACGACACTTGCTGGCCGCGCCATTGATTAACAGGTTCATAAAACCCAAATCCCCCGAGGCTGCCGTGAAGATTGTAGCTTTCCACGGTGATCCACGCCCCATTGATGTGGTGCCTGACAAAGGGCAGACTTGGGGGAAATGGTCGCGTTATGGGCGAGGGGCCGTGCCGTTTGTGCGTGATTATTGGCTGAAATATGGTGGGTCAGACCCGGATTAAAGTTCTTCCTCCAGCAGTATTCGCGCCGTGCGGTTAGCGAAATAAGTTAGAATTCCGTCACAACCAGCCCGTTTAAAAGCGCTTAAACTTTCCAGCATCGCGGCATCCTGATCGATCCAACCCTGTTGCCCCGCCGCCACAATCATCGCATATTCGCCGCTGACCTGATAGGCAAATGTCGGCGCGCCAAATTCGGCTTTCACCCGCTGACACACATCCAGATAGGGCATGCCGGGTTTGACCATCACCATATCGGCCCCCTCGGACAGGTCTTTGGCAACGGCGCGCAAAGCCTCGTCGCTATTGCCAAAATCCATCTGATAGCTCTTTTTGTCGCCTTTCAGCGCATCGGTCGCGCCGACCGCATCGCGAAACGGGCCGTAAAAGGCGCTGGCGTATTTCGCCGCGTAACTCATAATCGCGACATTTGGGAAATCATTAGCCTCCAGCGCTTGGCGGATAATTGCGATGCGACCATCCATCATGTCACTTGGCCCTAAAATATCCGCCCCGGCCTCTGCATGGCCAAGCGCTTGTTTTTCAAGAGCAATCAGGCTTTCGTCATTCACGACAAGGCCGTCGCGCAGGATGCCGTCATGCCCGTCAGAATTGTAAGGATCAAGCGCCACATCCAGCATCACGCCAATATCAGGCACGGCGGCCTTGATGGCGCGGGTGGCGCGGTTGACCAGATTGTCAGGGTTCCAGGCCTCATGGGCATCAGGGGTTTTATTGGCAGGGTCGGTGTAGGGAAACAGCGCGATCAGCGGAATTCCAAGGGTGGCGGCCTCATGGGCGGCAATGATGGCGTTATCGATGCTCAGGCGATCGATGCCGGGCAGGGATGCGATTGGCTCTCGGATATTTTCACCTTCGCGGATAAAAATCGGCCAAATGAGATCCGAGACAGAAAGTTGAGTTTCCTGCACAAGCGTGCGGATCCAGGGGCTAGTGCGCAGGCGGCGGGAACGGCCAAGCGGGAAGGGGGCGTGAATTGGGATCATGAGGGCCTCGATTATTGCTCGGGGATGAAATGCCATGATATTGGGGGCAGAAACAAGGTTTTTCGCAAGTAGCGATTGCAACTGTTACCTGCCTGGCGCTAAATGAGGCGCGAAATGGAGGCCAACGTGACCCCGATAGATTTCTTCGATACAACCAGTTTTTGGAGCATCTGGTATTGGATATTGACCATAATTGCATGGTCAATGACCGCACATTGGACCCTTGGCGTGCCATTTGATATGATTGTTAACGCTAACAAAAAAGGCGGTATATTTGCCGAGCAATGTGATGCGCTGATTGAAATCAACATAGCGCGCTACATCTATTATTTTGATCTGGCGGGCGCCTATATCCTGGCCTTGGTCGCATTTGTGCTGGCGGCGGTTGCCACGCTTGGGTTTTATCTGGGGATTGAGGCGTTTATGGCGCTGTTCATGCTGATATTACCACTAAATATCGTCATGGGGTTTACCGTGCGTTTTGCCTACCGCGCACGGCGCGAAGGTTGGCAAGGGGTTGAACTGCGCAAAAAAATCCGCTGGCGGCGGTTTTGGAATCAACTAATCGGGGTGCTGGCAATCACGGCCACAAGCATCATGGCCGTGATATTTTTTCTAAGTACGATCGGGTATTTGTAAGACTAGTTTTTCGCTTTATCCACCATTTTTCCGGATGAAATCCATGGCATCATCGCGCGCAGTTTTTCGCCTACCTGTTCGATCTGGTGCTCGTCGTTCATGCGACGTGTGGCTTTGAATGAGGGCTGTCCGACCGCGTTTTCCAGCATGAAGTCCCGCACGAATTTACCGTTTTGGATGTCTGCAAGTACCGCTTTCATGCGGGCTTTGGTCTCATCATATGGCAAAATGCGGGGGCCAGAGACGTATTCGCCGTACTCCGCAGTGTTCGAGATCGAATAATTCATGTTGGCAATGCCGCCCTCATAGATCAGATCGACGATCAGTTTTACCTCATGCAGGCACTCAAAATAGGCCATTTCCGGTTCATACCCGGCCTCGACCAATGTCTCAAATCCCATGCGGATCAACTCTACCAGGCCGCCGCACAGAACCGCTTGTTCACCAAAGAGGTCGGTTTCGCATTCCTGACGGAAATTGGTTTCGATAATGCCTGAACGCCCGCCGCCAATGGCCGAACAATAGCTAAGGCCGATTTCCATGGCTTTGCCGGATGCATCCGTATCAACCGCCACAAGGCACGGCACGCCGCCGCCCTTAACAAACTCGCCGCGCACCGTGTGGCCGGGGCCTTTGGGGGCCATCATGATGATATCAACGCCGGATTTCGGGGTGATCAGATCAAAATGGATGTTCAGGCCGTGGGCAAAT
This sequence comes from Paracoccaceae bacterium, assembly GCA_036479695.1. Lineage (GTDB taxonomy): Bacteria > Pseudomonadota > Alphaproteobacteria > Rhodobacterales > Rhodobacteraceae > NORP23. Next base: position 81,990 of record JAZGFN010000011.1, on the reverse strand, counting down.
GCCATCGCAGCGCCGGGCCGGATGTTATCACGCACATATTTTGTATAGGTTTCGGCCTGCAACTCGTCAGGCATGGTGAACATGATCAGATCACACCAGGCGGCGGCCTCGGCGATGCCCATGACTTTCAGGCCTTCGCCTGTCGCTTTTGCTTGGCTGGCAGACCCTTCGCGCAAAGCAACCACAACGTTTTTTGCACCAGAATCGCGCAAGTTCAGCGCATGCGCGTGCCCTTGTGAGCCATAGCCGAGAATGGCGACCTTCATATCTTTGATCAGGTTAATATCGCAATCGCGATCATAATATACACGCATGATTTCGCCTTTGTTACGGTGAGTTCACCTTAAAATACGGATTTTTGGGGAATATGCTTGCCAAATACTGCTGAAAAACGATAGTATTACAAAAATTCATGCATAAAATATGAAAATATTAAGAAATACATGCGCATTGACAGTGTTGATCGAAAACTTCTGCGGCTGTTGCAGGAAGATGCAAGCCTCTCCATGGCTGAACTTGCCAGTCGCAGCGGCTTGTCGCCCGGGCCTTGCTGGCGGCGGGTCGAAAAACTTGAGGCCGCCGGGGTAATCCGGGGGCGGCAAATTGAGATTAACCACCGCGCGCTTGGCTATGCGGTTATGGTTTTTCTGCGTATCACGCTTGATAAAACCGCGCATAATGCCTTTGATATTTTTATCGCTGAGGCCAGAAAAATCCCCGAGGTTGATACAATCCAAACCCTTTTGGGCAAGGTTGATATCCGCATGGATGTGCGCGCCCGCGATTTAACCCATTATCAGGAAATTTACCGCACCCGCATTTTATCCCTGCCACATATCATGGATGTTGAATCCCTGATGCTGGTATCAGAGGTGAAAAACACGCAAAAGTTGCCCATATGATTGAGTTGGACGACAAAGATCACGCGATTTTGCAGGTGTTGCAGGGCGACGGGGGGATGAATGCGGCTGCGGTTGCGCTTGCGATTGGCATGTCACAGCCAGCCACATGGCGGCGCATAAAACGGCTTGAAACAGGGGGTGTGATCACCGGGCGCTCGATTATTCTGGACCGGAAAAAACTGGGTTTTGACGTGGTCGTTTATCTGGGGGTCAAGCTGATCACCAAAGGGCGGGTCAGCCTTGAAGATTTTGAGCGCGCGGTGTGCGCCATCCCCGAGGTTCAGTTGGTGCAGCATGTTTTGGGGGTATATGATTACCGCCTAAAGGTCGTGGCGCGCGATTTATCGGATTTTGAGCGGATATTAAGACGCAGGATCATGACCTTGCCGGGGGTGGGAAATGTGGAATCCAACGTGTTGTTGGGGGATGAGAAATAGCTACAGCAGACGCGCCAGAAACGCGGCCAGATCCTCGGTTTGGTGCTGTACATGCGGCGCGGTCTCGGGCGGACCAACCAGCACGGTGTTCATCCCCAATGCATGAGGCACGGCGAGATTTCGGATATCATCCTCAAACATCGCGGCTTTGGCCTCGTGGACCTTATCGCGCGCAAACACCTGTGTAAAAGCCTGTTTTTCGGGTTTTGGCACGTAATCGGTGTCTTCAATCCCGTAAATCGCGTCAAATATTCCATCCATACCGCTGGCCTCAACCACCCGGTGACCATGATCGCGCGACCCGTTGGTAAAGACGATTTTGCGCCCCGGCAGAGCCTTGAGCGCAGAAATCAATGCCGGATTCTTTGGTAAAACAGACAAGTCAATCTGGTGGACTTCGTGCAAATACGATGCGGGATCAATGTTATGTTCCTGCATCAGGCCCGCCAGCGTTGTGCCGAAGGTGCGCCAATAATGGTGGCGGATTTCATGGGCTGTCTGTTCGTCAACGTTCAACGTGCGCATAACATAGGTCGCCATCAAGGGATTCATTTGCGCAAATAACCCGGCCTCGGGCGGGTAAAGCGTGTTGTCGAGATCAAAGATCCAGTGGTTGATATGGGCAAAAGCGTTTTGTGGCATGGGGCAGGGATAACGCGGGTTCTGGGCATGTGCAACGGCTTTGGCAAAAACGCTCGACTTTTCACAGGCGCGCGGTAATATTTGCCCAACAACAGGAGGTATCATGCGCAATCCGCTTGCTAATACAGACGCTTACTCGCTGGTTCTTGAGGCGATAGATGCAGGCACCTATCTGCCTGGGGACCGTTTGGTAGAATCAGAACTGGCGGAACGCTTTGGTGTTTCGCGCACGCCGATTCGCGAGGCTTTGCAGCGTCTGGAAACCCAGTCGGTGCTGGTGCGCGATGGGCGTTCAATGGTGGTTTCTTCGCTTAATCATGATCAGCTTGGCGAATTATATGTAGTGCGGGTTGAATTGGAGGGGCTGGCCGCAAGGTTGGCCGCACAACATGCCGCCCCCGAAGAGGTTCGGGTGTTACGTGAAATGGTGGAACAGGATCTTGCGCTGCTGGGTGCGCCGGAAAAACTGTCGCGGGCCAATCGACGCTTTCACCGTCAGCTACATCTGGCAAGTCATAATCGCTATTTAATCCAACAACTTGAGATGGTGCATCGCACGATGGCTCTGATGGCCACCACCACTTTTGCCGTTGAAGGGCGCGATAATGTGGCCTTGCAGGAACATGCGGCGATTGTCAGCGCGATTGAGGCGCGCGATGCTGAGGCAGCCAGTAAAGCCTTGCGAAATCATATATCGCAGGCCTATGAGACGCGCCTGAAACTGGATGCAGGCAGTATTTGATTTAGTGATCCTCATCCGAATGCCCGTGGCTGGTTTTATCCCAATAGAACGGTGCGAATATCACCTCGGCCATAGCCTTATAGGCGGCAAATGCGCCAAGGGGCCAATAGAAGGGTAGCGCCAGAATATAAGGGATAAGATTGCGCCGGGTTTTATCCCATGTGGCGATCAGGGCGACGGCCCAAAGGGTTATCTCGGCGCTGATCATCGTGGCAATAAACAACAGCCATAAGGGTTGGGGGATATTGGCGATTGGCAGAATTGGAAATGCAAAAAATGTCGCCCAAAGTGCCAAAAACAGGGGCATGGCCAGATGTGAGGTCAGGCCGGACAAAAGCAAAATCTGGAACCCCGTGAAACCGGCCGGGCCAAGTTCACGCCATAAACGCCGCGGGTGGCGCATATGGGTGGCCCAGGTCATGGCAAAACCTTTCAGCCAGCGCGACCGTTGGCGCACCCATTGAACGGGGCGGTTATTTGCCTCCTCCAGGGTGGTGGTTTCAACGATTTCACAGCGATAGCCAAAACGGGCGAGCCGCATGCCAAGATCCGCATCCTCGGTCACATTATAGGCGTCCCAACCGCCGATTTCTTTCAGAATATCATGGCGAAAAAATAGCGTCGTGCCGCCAAGCGGGATCGGCAGGCCAAGGTTTTGCACACCTTTCATGACCACACGAAACCACATCGCGTATTCAATCGTAAAACAACGCGCAATCCAGTTGCTGCGGCTGTTGTAAAAATCAAGCTGCCCCTGTACGCAGGCGACATTGGCAGGGGCCGCCAGAAAATGGCGGATGACTTTGCGAATTTGGTCTGGCGCCGGGCGATCCTCGGCGTCATAAACCCCGATGATTTCACCGCGACAAAACGGCAGCGCGAAATTCATCGCTTTGGGTTTGGTTTGCAATGTGTCTTTTGGAATTGTCAGCGGCACAATATACGATGGCAGATTAAGCCGGCCGAGGGCCTTGGCAGTGATCGGGTCGCGTTCTTCCAAAAGCAAAATAATCTCAAGTAGATCCGGGGGATAGTCGAGCGCTTTGAGGTTTTCAATCAATCGGGGCAGGATTTTATCTTCTTTAAACAAGGGCACCAGCAACGTGACCGTTGGCTGTTTGTCAGGTGGGGCGAAACGGGCTGTGTTTGCAGGTAAAAATGCCGGTGAAGGTTTGTGATTCCACAAAGACATCACGGCACTTATGCGCAAAATAGTTGTCGCGGCGTTTATCAGGATAATCCACAATAAAACCGCGGTAAGCCATTGTTCAGCAAACATAAATACCGAAATCGCAAGGGATGTAACCGAAAGGAGGAACAGAGGTTTTTTGGGGTTGATACGCAGGCTTTTACAACTGAACTCATCGGGGCATCTGTTATGGGCGATAGCAAGAAGGGTATCGCTAAATGCCTGCCGGATTGCCCGGTGAATCTGGTTGCGCGGCGCAAAGACGATATGGCTGCGCTCTGCGCCAAAGGGCAAGATTTCGGGGGGGGTGAAATTATCAGGATCGGCTGAGGCATAAATAATAGCATCGCCGATTTTACGCCAGGGAATCGTTAGCGCCGCGATCAGCGCCAGCGGGTCCAGCCCCTCAAGTAACATGTCGTCGGGTGGTGTTTTATCCAGATCAAACGGATGCTGTAACCCACTGGAAAGCTTATCGATGATTGCCGATTGTGGCCAGAAATTACGCGCGTCCTGCACCCATAATGGATGCGGATTTGTTTGCGTATTTGATACATGAATGGACAAGGCGCTACTCGATAAAGGAGCGCTATTTGTGCGACATCAAAGTTAAATGGGCGTTAAGTGAAAGTTAAGTGGAGGTTAAGCCATCGAGGCGGCAAAGCTTTCAAATAAATAAAAGCTATCCTGGGGTCCGGGACTGGCTTCGGGGTGGTATTGCACCGAAAAAACCGGGTGGCCTTTCAGGCGAATTCCACAGTTTGATCCATCAAACAACGACAGATGTGTTTCCACAACATTTTCAGGCAAGGACTGGCCGTCAACGGCAAACCCGTGGTTCATCGAGGTGATCTCGACCTTGCCGGTTTTAAGATGTTTAACCGGATGGTTGGCGCCGTGATGCCCGTGGTTCATTTTTATGGTTTTCGCCCCAAGCGCCAGCGCCAGCATTTGGTGCCCCAGACAGATGCCAAAAACCGGGATATTGGCCGCGAGGATGCCCTGAATGGCGGGCACGGCATATTTTCCCGTAGCCACCGGATCGCCGGGACCGTTTGATAAAAACACACCGTCAGGATTATGGGCAAGCACATCGGCCGCCGTGGCGCTGGCCGGTAGCACGGTTACGTCACATCCAGCCGAAGCCAGGCAGCGCAAGATATTGCGTTTGGCCCCGTAATCAATCGCCACAACCTTATGGGCTTTGCCACGGCGTTTAGGATAACCATCCGGCCAGGCCCAGCGCATTTCATCCCATTGATAAGACTGCGCGCAGGTGACATCTTTGGCCAGATCCACCCCCTCAAGTCCAGCAAACGCTTTGGCGCGCGCCAGCAGATCATCAAGATCAAAATCCCCGTCAGCCGCGTGCTGAATGGCAACGTGCGGTGCGCCTTGCATGCGAATAGCACGGGTCAGGCGGCGGGTATCAATTCCGCCGACACCAATGCGCGCATGTTTGTGCATCCATGCGTTCAGGGTTTCTGTGGCGCGGTAATTTGAGGGCTGACTGGGATTCCATTTAACCACAATTCCGGCGGCAACAGGGTCGGCGCTTTCGGCATCCTCGGGGTTAACACCAACATTGCCGATATGGGGGAACGTAAAGGTTACAACCTGCCCGGCATAGGACGGATCGGTCATAATCTCCTGATATCCGGTCATGGCGGTGTTAAAACACAGCTCTGCCACAGCGATCCCTTCAGCACCAAAACCATGCCCGTAAAACACCTGCCCGTCTGCCAGAACCAAAGCTGCCGTTGGATGGGCATGTTCATCAGGTGCGCGGGCTTGGGCCTGCTCGGAGGGTGCGGCATGTGGCATCTGGTATTTCCTTAGGGATCGGGCGGAAAGTAGAGGGCAATGTAGCGCAGGTCAAGGGAGATAAAAAAGTAAAATATACATATATAACAATAAGTTAACCTGACGATAGGGTATTGTTAATTAAGCGCGCAGCCTATATATTCATACAATTCTGCTAACAACCCCGCCTTTGGAGGGCGAAATATATGCGAAAGCGACTGTCTGACGCGATGAAAGATGCGATGCGTGAAAAGGCCAAGCTGCGCCTGTCGACGTTGCGCCTGATTAATGCGGCGATCAAGGACCGTGATATTGACGCGCGCAGCGAGGATAATCCGGACGGGGTCTCTGACAGTGAAATTCTGGCAATCATGGGCAAGATGATCAAGCAACGTCTGGACAGCGCCAAAATATATGAAGAAGCCGGGCGTATTGAGCTGGGCGAGGGGGAACGCGCCGAGATCAAGGTGATAGAGGAATTCCTGCCCAAGCAATTGTCAGACGCTGAGGTGAATGCCGCGATTAAAACAGCGATCGATGAAACCGGCGCCAGCTCTATTCGGGATATGGGCAAGGTGATGGGGGCGCTTAAGGCCAAATACACCGGACGCATGGATTTCGGTAAGGTAGGGGCGGCGATTAAGACGATGTTTGGCTAAGCCTCGTTGATTATTTGCGGGATTATTTGCGGGGGGCGTTGATATATTTATCTTGCTAAAAAAATTCAACATGACCGTGTGGCTGGTGATCATATCAACCCTGATCAGCCGGTTTGCTTTTTTCATGGTTTGGCCGTTTATGGCGATAATCCTGCACCGAAAATTTGGTCTGAACGAGTTTGAAATCGGGGCCTTTCTGGCGCTGCCGACGTTTATCGGGGTTAGTGTCGGGTTTTATGTTGGATATTTGTCTGACAAGTTTGGGCGGCGCAAAATCATTCTGCTTGGGCTGGTGATCAACATCCTTGCAATGCTGACCATTGGTGTGGCGCAGTCGCCTGTCTTGTTAATGGCAGGTATGATTGTCCAGTCAATCGCACGTGGCATGGTTGAGAACCCGGGCAAAGCCTTGATGACGGACATGCTCAAAGATCGTGCGGTTAAGGATATGGCGCTGCATATGCGGTATTTCTCCCTTAATATCGGGGCGGCATTTGGGCCGCTTGTCGGGATTTCTATCGGGCTAACTGGCCAGCAAACCACGTTTTTTGTGGTTGCCGCGGCTTACGGAATTTACCTTTTAGCCGCCAGTATGGTGTTTCGGAAAGAATCGCCGCTGACACACGCAAAAATGCAGCAGGATCACACGATAAGTCAGGTTATTGGTATTCTTGGCCGTGATCATGCCTTTTTGCTGTTTGTATTGGCATCCCTGTTGGCATTTGTCGCCTATGCACAAATCGACGTGGGATTGCTGCAATACCTGCGGGTTGTGGATTTTCCCGATATTGTCGGGTTTTACGCCCTGTTAATTTTTGTTAACGGCATGACCGTCTTGATCTTTCAGTTTCCGCTGCTCAAATTGCTTGAAAACATAGCGCCCATGCACCGCGCGGCCCTTGGTGTCGTGCTGTTTATTGTGGCGTTCATCGGGTTCACGCTGTCGCCGGTTGATATGCGCGCAGGCTTTCTGATCTCGATGTTTTTGCTGAGCATCGGCGAGGTTATCTTGTTGCCCACCCTCAATATCATCGTTGACCGCATGGCGCCCGAGCACCTTAAGGGCAGCTATTTTGGCGCCGCTGCATTCGGTGCTTTCGGGTTTTCCCTTGCGCCGCTGACGGGGGGATTTTTGCTGCATCAATTTGGCGGTACGGCGCTTTGGCTGAGCATGGCAGGCTTATCGTGCTTTGTGGGGTTCCTGTTTTTTCTGGCGCAAAATCTGAGCGCCAGAAAGTTGAATGCTTAACGCATCTGCCCTAAAAACTGCGCCCGATCTTAAAGCCAACACCAATCGCACTGTTATTTGCGGTGGTGAATGGTCCGGCAGTCAGGGTTGCATTGCCCGGCACCACATAGCTGACACCGGCTGTAAACTTATAGGGGCCGGTTTTATAGCTGCCGCCAAGGGTGACGCTGATGTAACCATCCGTCGGGCTAAGCGGGCTGACGGGATCACCTTTGGGGGCCTCATAGCCGATGCTGAGCGCGGCAGATATCTGATCCGAGAACCGCCGCCCGATACCGATCGAATAGGTGGTTGAATTGGTCATATCAACAATACTGCCCGGAAAATTCGGCGGCGTGATGGTTGTTCTCTTCCATTCAGCCCAACGTACCGAGGCCATAAGCAAGGTGTCAGCCATAATGCCGGTCTGGAAATCCAGACTGATGGCCTGGGGCGTCACGACAGTGGTTGTACCTGCCCCCAGCCCGCCGGTTGTGGCCATGTTATGCGTGATCTCTGAGTGGTACGTAAGGGCGGCGCGCAGGGCAATCGAGGGCACCTCGTAAGCGGCACCGATAACATAGCCAAACCCCCATGTATTGGCGAGATACGTGCGTGGAGCAGGCAGCGGCACTACCACAGCCCCGACATTCTGGGCGCGCAGCCCGCCGTATACGCTGATATTGTCGGTAAATTTATACTTAGCCAGCCCGGTGATCGCGACAGAATTAACATCTGCAAACGCGCCGTTCAGTCCGCCACCAACATAACTGATATTAGCGCCATAGGGCTGATCGATGATCAAGGCCCAGGATACGGTGTTGCTGTAATCAGCCTTATAGCTAAGCGCGCCCGCGAAATAGCTTTGGGCAACATTAGGTGAGTTGAGGGCAGGGAGCGGCCCGGCCACATCGATTTTGGGCATGACATAGCCAAAAGACAGCTCGCCGTATGTGCCCTCCTCAAACAGAATTCCGATTTTTTGCCCCGAGCGATCAAGCCCGCCAGCATGCGCTATGGTTGTGCTCGCCAATAGTGCAATGGCGGTGGATTTTATAAAGATATTCATACTTCCCTCCAGAATTACTATCATTGGGTTAAGGCTATGGCCTCGTGAACCGTTTGGTCAATAAATTTGATCAAGATTCAGCCAAAAGGCAGTGTTTTTCGCAAAATATGTGGCAATTCAACGGATTTTAAGAGCCGTAACCGGTGGGTTCAAGCTATCCTAAGGCTTGCGTTACGTCAATAAACACGCGAATTCGGCATTAGATATTGATGCTGAAACCCGTATCAAAATGATGCTCGACAAGGTTATCCCCGCCACCAATCCGATCGATCACAACAAATACCTGTGGTTGTTTTATCGGGGTTAGCACGCCGTGCCAGATGTTGCAGTGATAATTCACGCCCTGTGCCCCATCTGTCAAAAATACCAAAGGTGTCGCCGGGGCATACCCATCATCCGGGGCCACGATCACCAGAAACGGTTCGGCTGACAGCGGGATAAAGGCTTGGGAGCCGAGCGGATGGCGCTCCATCATCTTAAGGGTGAGGGGCAGCGCGTAGGGTTGGCCATGAAACAGGCTGATGCCAGCACGCCCATCCACAAAATCCATGTCCGCCAGATCGTGGTGACGTGCGCACATGGCGTTATTAATCATGAAATCAGGTGTGTCTTGTAAGGCGATCACATCGCCAAACGGTGCGAAAGCCTTAGCCGTCAGCGGTTTGGGTTTCAGCGGGGTCATCTATTTCAAAAAACTGCCAAGACGGGCGTGCCGGTTCACATCCTTATACAAAAGATAGCGAAATGGCCCCGGGCCACCTGCATAACAGGCTTGCGGGCAAAAGGCGCGCAGCCAGATGAAATCCCCGGCCTCAACCTCGACCCAGTCGGAATTCAGGCGATAAACGGCCTTGCCTTCCAGCATATAAAGCCCGTGTTCCATCACATGGGTTTCGGCAAATGGAATGGTGCCGCCGGGCTGAAAAGTTACGATATTGACGTGCATATCATGGCGCATATCATCGGGATCAACAAAGCGGGTTGTCGCCCAGGCGCCATCTGTACCCGGCATGGCAATAGGCGCGATATCCTGTTCATTCGTCACAAAAGCCTCGGGCAAAGCGATGCTATCGGCTTGTTCGTAGGACTTGCGAATCCAGTGGAAAGTCACATTTTCGGAACTGGGGTTTGTAACGCTCCACGCGCCACCGGGTGGAATATAGGCATAGCCGCCGGGCTGCATTTCATGCTCAATGGTGTTGAGGGTCAGGGCCAGCACCCCGTCGGTTACGAAAATCACGCCCTCAGCATTGGGGTTGGGTTCAGGGGTATCACTGCCCCCACCGGGTGCAAGCTCCATGATATATTGTGAGAAAGTTTCAGCGAAACCACTTAGAGGCCGCGCCAAAACCCATGTGCGCGTATGCGCCCAGCCGGGCAGGCGGCTGGTGACGATATCGCGCATCACACCCTTTGGAATGACTGCGTAGCTTTCGGTGAATACCGCACGATCACTCATAAGAGCATTTTGCGAAGGCAGGCCCCCTTTGGGGGTGAAATATGCGCGATCCGACACGGTGAATTCCTTATATTATGTGTATACTTATCAATGGTATTCTATTAGGCATCGATGAAAAGCGATAGTAGCATTTACCAATAATATATTTCAATATTTTGAGGGGGGAGGCGGCAAAATGTATCTGGATCATGTTTTGGAAAAAAGCCCGGCATTATGTCAGGCGGCGCTCGAAATGCACCAAAAGGGGCTGATACCGGCCAATTCCTGGGTGGTGGACCTTGATGCAATTGCTGACAATGCTGCTGCGTTGGCGCATGCGGCACGGGCGCAAGGTTTGACCACATATCTGATGTCTAAACAGCATAACCGTAACCCCTATATCAACGCGATTGCGTTGGGGCAGGGCTTGCACAAGATTGTCGCGGTGGATGCGACCTGTTGTCTGCACGCGGCGCGCTATGGATTGCCGCTGGGCCATGCGGGGCATCTTAACCAGATACCCCAACACCAGATGGCAAAGGTCGTGGCCATGCGCCCCGAGGTCATCACCATTTACAACGTAGAACATGCCAGCTGGATTGATCGCACGGCAGCAAAGCTTGGGATCATACAGGACCTGCTGATCAGGGTTCATGCGCCAGAGGACGTATTTTTTACGGGGCAAGAAGGCGGATTTGCCGAGGGCGAAATTCCGGCGCTGGTGACAGCCCTGAAGGCCATGCCAAACGTCAGGCTGATCGGCGTCACCGCATTTCCGTGTTTGCGCTATAATGAAACCGCGGCTGAGCGGGTCGAGATCACGCCAAACATGCATACGATCATCCGCGCGGCTGAACAATTACGCGCTCTTGGGGTTGAGGTTCACCAGATTAACGCGCCGGGTAACACATCTTGTGCGGATATGGCACTTTTGAAAAGCTGCGGGGCCACACATGTAGAGCCGGGGAATGCCTTGCTCGGGACAGTGCCAAACAACGCCTTTCGCAATGATCTGGCAGAGCGCACGGCGTTTGTCTATATAAGCGAAATCTCGCATTTTTATGAGGGTCGCGCCTATGCTTACGGGGGCGGGGTCTATCACACGGCTTATGGCGATAAAGTCGAGGGGTTGGTGGGCGCAAATTGGCAGGATGCGCGCAATAACCGGGTGGAATATCGCCATGATGTGCCTCAGGATATTGACTATCACATGCAGTTTTTACCAACGCGTGGCCAGCGCTGCGAGATCGGTGACAGCGTTCTTTGCGCCTATCGCACACAGATGCATATGACCCGTTCATACGTGGTGCCGATTTCCGGGCTTACTGCTGGCCAACCGCAGTTACACTATATATTTGACAATGCAAACAATGCCTTGGACAAAGATTTTAATCCCGTTGCGTCGGAACTTGTACGCAGGGATATTGATGCATTAATCATGGATTAAAGGCTTTGGGATAGCTCCTGTAACACATCCACCGCCAACATAACGTCGTTTCGAGTGCAATCAAACTGGCCGACCTGCGATAGGGCAGATAAGGGTCTCAACTAGTAATATCATCAACATCCAGCCCCAGCGCGGCGGCAATATTTTGCAGGGTGCTAATGCGGGGATCGATGCGCGCGCCTTCAATGTCGCTAATGGTTGCGGTGCGGGTTTTGGCGCGTTCGGCCAGTTGGCTTTGCGTAAAGCCAGCCGCTTTGCGCCACGCGGTCAGCGGGTGCAGGGTGCCGGACAGAATGGCCTTTATGTCGCGGCTGGTAATGGTCAGATCGGCGCGATCCCGTTGCGCGGCGTCAAAGGCGGCGTTGTCAAAGGTCATGTCGTCAAACTCGCCCCGGGTAAGCACAACCATTTCTGCGCCTTCTTTGTTCATTTCGATGTGCATTTCTGCCTCCTATTTGTAAACTTTGCTACGGTGCGCGATGATCAACACGATCACATCGCCGTTGATTTCAAAAATGGCGCGATATTTGCCGTGGCGCAGGCGATATCCGTCGCGTCCTTGCAGCTTCGTAACATCCCCAACGCCCTTTGTGGCATAGATATCCAGCTTAACCAGAATAGCTGCCGCATCCCTTTTGGGCATCTTGCGAAGGTCTTTGGCGGCGGTGTTGGTGATGATGACTTGCATTGCCTGTTCCGTGTTTCCTTACTTTTATTATACGCTATGGCGTATGTGTTTGCAAGAAGTAATTTACGGAATAGCGTATATTTATTAAATCTACCAGCCACACGCTTCGCGCAGCGGCGTGATCTGTTTTCTAAGGCCTGTGATGTTGAAGCGCGCAGTAACAGTGGATTTATTATACGGCATAAACCTGAAGATAGCGGAATCATTGTCAAACATATTTTTGACTACAGGGATTGCCTCACTACCGAACCAAAGCCCCAGCGCAGCATTGTTGCTGCTGGCATCAAATTCTTTAGTAATGGCATCGTGATCATCAAGTCTATAGGTCACACTGCCATATCCACCATGTCCACTGGCCAAATGGCATTCGGTAGATATAAAAAAGGAAGTTCTGTTTTCCATACACCGTATGACCAGCAATGCTTTTGCCGGTGTATAGCCGCAACTCAATATTTGTTCGGATTTCACCTTCATAGTCACCGTCGTATCGTCTGTCATTTCCGAGACAGTGGTGGTGACGTACCATGCGCCATCATCGTCGTTGGGAATTTTTGTCGTTGTTGGTGTTCTGCTTCAATACTCTGGCATTCTTGTGCTTCAATACCGGTAGAGACTGTAGCAAGAATTATCCCAAATACAAAAATTATAGATCGCATATAACTATCCCTAAAGTGGAATCGCAAAAAAATAACCTTACCAAAAAGCGCTATAAATGCAAGTATGCAGTTGCAGTCCGGCAAAATCCGGCTGTCGGGATTGGCATTCTGCACATCACAGGCGCTCGAAAAAGCCGCGCTCATTGACGCGGCTTTACTTATGGTTGAGCAGACATGATCGCATATGTCCATACATTCATGTCCGTTATTCAAATAGCCACAAACCATGGGATCAGAGCAAACATGCACATGATTATCCGCGCCGTTAAATAGTTGCGCGCCTTTGGGACAGCTCGCGCAGCACCTTAACCGCCAACATAACGTCGTCGCGGGTGCAATCAAATTGGCCGACCTGCATGCGTATGACGAATTTATCCTCAACCAGAGCATGGCTAAGATATATGCGCCCGTCGTTATTCACGGCCTCCAGCAAGGTGCGGGTTGTGGTGTTTGGATCTTGGCCGTCTGGCGCGAATTGAAACGTGAATAGCGAAAAATTTATAGGGGTAGTCAGGCGAAATCCGGGCAGGCTGGCGGTACGTTTGGCGGCTTCATTGGCCCAAATGATATGATTGCGAATACGTTCTCGCAGGCCCTCCAGCCCATAGGCGCGCAGCAAAAACCACAGTTTAAGGGCGCGAAAACGACGGCCGAGCGGGATGGTCCACTCATTGAAATTCACCACCTCGGATTGGTTGAGCGTTTGCAGATAATCCGGGCGCAGGCCCAATGTGCGCAACTGCGGCGCGGGGTCGGCCAGAAACTGCACCGAGCAGTCAAAATGCGCGCCCAGCCATTTATGCGGATTAAAGACAATGCTGTCAGCGTCTTCAACACCGTCCCAGATATCGCGCAGCTCAGGACAGATCATCGCCGAGCCGGCCCAGGCCGCATCCACATGGGTATAAAGGTTTTCCGCCTTGGCAATTGCAATGATTTCGCGCAGATTATCCGAAGCCCCGATCGCCGTGCCGCCCACGCATAACACAATCCCTGCCGGTAACATGCCTGCCGCACGGTCCGCAGAAATCGCAGCACGCAGGGCATCAGGGCACATGGCAAACCGCGCGTCAGTGGGGATTTTCACCAGATTATCCTGCCCGACCCCTGCGACCCAAACACCTTTATCGATGGAACTATGGGTCTGCGCGCTGGCGTAAATACGAGTTTGCACCGTGCCCGCCACCCCCGATTTTATCCCCTGCCAATCAAGCGCACGTTCGCGCATGGTCAGGATTGCCGACAGGGTCGCGGACGTAGCGCTATCCTGAATAACACCGCTAAAACCACCCGGCAGGCCAAGCGCCTGGCGCAGCCAGTCAACCATGCGCTGCTCAAGCTCGGTGGCGACCGGAGAGGTCTGCCACAGCAATGCATTCGCCGCCATTGCCGCGGTCAATTGCTCGGCAATCATGCTGGCGGGGGCGGCATTGGCGGGGAAATAGGCGAAAAACCGGGGGTGCTGCCAATGGGTCATGCCCTTGGGGATGATGCGCTCGAAATCGGTAAAAACCCTGTCCATGGATTCCGGCTGCTCAGGGGGGGCAAGGGGGAGTTCTGCCAAAATATCGCCCGGTTTTACCTGCGCGCGCACCGGCTGCGCCCGAAGGTTGGCAAAATAGCGCGTGGCCCATTCACTGGCCCGGGCGCTCCATTTCGTGTATTCTGATAATTTCATATCTATCCCCCCAATCTCTCCAAAACTGCCAGTTCGCCTGCATGGGAGCAAGGTAAATTACCTATGCATAGACTATTGTAAAATACCGCAGGTGCGACCACCATATTTGACCGTAAATTATTACTGAATTTCGTAAATATACTGTAATAACAACTCATTACCGGCGAATGACTAAACTACTAAACCGGTTTAGTAGTTTAGTAAGAAACAGAATTTTCCATGTTATGTATAACCACATAATACCCATCAAAATTATCTACAAAATCAACAGGCTTGACCTCTGCGCTGCTTGCTGGCACAACATGCGCATGAAAAACGCAATTTGCATTATTGAGATTTGCATTATCCACTGACATCGTCTGTGGCGCGTTCTTGTGTTTTCAATCCCTGATCAAAATGCTAGGCCCGCCACGGTAAAGAACCGTTTGGAAAGCCTATGACCGAGATAAAATTGTATAACACCAAGACCCGCAGCAAAGAAGTTTTTGCGCCGATTGATCCGGATAATGTGCGCATGTATGTCTGTGGCCCGACAGTGTACGACCGCGCCCATGTGGGTAACGCGCGCGCCGAGGTGGTGTTTGATGTACTGTTTCGCCTATTGCGCCATGTTTATGGCCATTACGGCGTGCATTATGTGCGCAATTTTACGGATGTTGATGATAAGATCAACGCCAAAGCTGCTGAAACGGGCCAGTCGATCCGCGATGTTACGGATGAAACCATCGACTGGTATCATCAGGATATGACGGCCATCGGTAATCTGCGCCCAACCCATGAGCCACGGGCCACGCAATACATCCCGCAAATGGTTAAGATGATCGCTGATCTAATCGATAAGGGGCACGCCTATGCCGCCGAGGGCCATGTGCTGTTTGACGTTAATTCCTATGCAGATTACGGCGCGCTGTCCGGGCGCAAGCTGGCGGATATGCGCGCCGGTGCGCGGGTTGAAATTGCCGATTACAAACGCGATCCGATGGATTTTGTGCTCTGGAAACCTTCCAGCGGCGATCAACCGGGCTGGGAAAGCCCTTGGGGATTTGGGCGTCCGGGCTGGCATATTGAGTGTTCAGCCATGGCGCTGGATTTGCTGGGCGAAAGTTTTGATATCCACGGCGGCGGGCTGGATTTGCAGTTTCCCCACCATGAAAATGAGATCGCCCAAAGCTGCTGCGCCAACCCTTCTGGCGGGTTTGCTAACATCTGGATGCACAATGAAATGTTGCAGGTCGAGGGCAAAAAAATGTCTAAATCCTTGGGCAATTTCTTTACTGTGCGCGACTTGTTGGATCAGGGGATTGCAGGCGAAGTGATCCGCTTTGTGCTGCTTTCCACGCATTACCGATCACCGATGGATTGGACTGCGCAAAAGGTAAAACACGCCGAGGCTACATTGCGCCATTGGCACGAACTTGCGAAAGATGCGCAAACCTCGGGGAATATCGACCAAGGCGTGGTTGATGCGCTTACGCAGGATATGAACATATCCGGTGCGATGACCCGATTGCATGAAATGGCCAAAGAGATCGCGAATGACGGGGGTAAAAACTGCCCTATCCAACGGGGGATGTTCCTATCGTCGATTAATCTACTGGGGCTGTTTGATGGCACCCGGGCGGATCAGGTACTGTCAGGCGACACGAATACCAAGCTTGAGCAACTCATCGCCCAACTTATGGCGGCCCGCGCGGCAAAAGATTGGGAGGAGGCGGATCGTCTCAAATCCGGTATGGTCGCCGCGGGCGTAAAACTGATGGTTGGAAAAGACAGTGTTATTCCGGAAATTACATCGAATTTTGACCCTGCAAAGCTAGAGGTATTGTAATGGCAAACATCGTAACACAGCGCACAAAGGAAAATACGATGCGTGAACGTCTTTACCTATATGACACCACCCTGCGTGATGGTCAGCAGACCCACGGTGTGGATTTTTCGGCCAAGGATAAGGTGCGTATTGCCGATGCGCTCGATACGTTGGGGTTGGATTATATTGAGGGGGGATGGCCCGGCGCCAACCCGACGGATTCCGAGTTTTTCGCCCATCCGCCCAAGCTGCAATCAGCCATATTCACGGCCTTTGGCATGACCAAACGGGCCGGGCGCTCGGCGGAAAATGATGATGTGCTGGCCGCGGTAACCAACGCCAATACCCCCGCGGTTTGTCTGGTTGGCAAGTCCCATGATTTCCACGTGACAACGGCGCTGGGCATTAGTTTGGCAGAAAACGTCGAAAATATCCGTGCATCATTCGCCCATCTGAAATCCCTGAAACGTGAGGCGCTGTTTGACGCGGAACATTTCTTTGACGGCTATAAATCCAACCCCGATTACACGCTGGAATGCGTTATGGCCGCCCATGATGCCGGGGCACGCTGGATCGTTTTATGTGATACCAATGGCGGTGCGATGCCGGATGATGTGCGCATGGCTGTCAAAGCGGTGATCAGGGCTGGCATTCCCGGGGATCACATCGCCATTCACACCCATAATGACACCGAACATGCCGTGGCCAACAGCCTGGCGGCGGTGGATGCGGGCGCGCGCCAAATTCAAGGTACGCTCAACGGGCTGGGGGAACGTTGCGGCAACGCCAACCTCACCAGCCTGATCCCGACGCTTTTGCTGAAAGAACCCTACGCCAGCCAGTATGATATCGGGGTTAACCGCGCCGATTTGGCCAATCTGACGCGCCTGTCGAGGATGCTTGATGATATTTTGAACCGCGTGCCAAACGCCCATGCGGCCTATGTCGGGGCGTCTGCGTTTGTGCATAAGGCGGGGCTGCACGCCAGTGCGATCCTCAAAGATCCCAGCACCTATGAACATATCCCGCCCGAGGTTGTCGGTAATACCCGCACCGTGCCAATGTCTAATCAGGCCGGCCAGTCAAACCTGCGCGCCCGCCTGCAAGATGCCGGGATTGAGGTTGCCAAGGGTGATCCGGCGCTGTCCGCGATCCTTGAGCGGGTCAAAGAACGTGAGGATAAGGGCTATGCTTATGACAGCGCACAGGCCAGTTTTGATCTGCTGGCGCGCGATGTTTTGGGCACTATGCCACGGTTTTTTGAGATTGAGCGTTACCGTGTGACTGTGGAGCGGCGCCAAAATGCCCTGAAACAGATGATTACGGTTTCCGAGGCCGTTGTGGTCGCCAAAATCTCTGGTGAACGGGTGATCAGCGCCTCTGAAAGTCACGGCATGGATGATGATCATGATCAGGGTCCGGTCAATGCGCTTAGCAGGGCGCTCGGCAAAGATCTTGGGCCATATCAGAAATATATCGATGATATGAGGCTGGTAGATTTCAAGGTCCGCATAACCAACGGCGGCACCGAGGCTGTGACCCGTGTTTTGATTGACTCACAAGATGCGCAGGGGCAGCGCTGGTCGACGGTCGGGGTTTCGGCAAATATTGTCGATGCGTCATTTCAGGCACTGCTTGATGCGATCAACTGGAAACTGATCCGCGACGGGGCCAAAGGCTAGATGCAGGATTTCTGGACCCTTTACAGTGGTTTAACCCGCGAAGGCCCCGGCGATAAGGCAAGTCTGGCGCGGGCGCTGCAAGGTCTGGCGAAAGAAGCGCGGATTTTTGATGCCGCCTGTGGCTCGGGGGCAGATAGCGCGATGATGCTGGACATGCTGCCGGAGGTGGAAATCATCGGCGTGGATAAACATCCAGAGTTTATCGCCGCTGCCAAAGCCCGCGGGTTACGCGCGGATTTTCATGTGAGCGACATGTTGGCGCCGGATGGCAAGTTTGATCTGATCTGGTGCGCGGGGGCAGTGTATTTCGTTGGCATTGAAGCGGCGCTAAAGGCGTGGGGGCCGCATCTGGAACCCGGTGGCAGGATCGCCTTTTCCGAGGTGGTCTGGCTGACAGATACCCCATCAAACGCGGCCAAAACCTTTTGGCAAGAAGCCTATCCACAAATCGGGACCATCGCCAGCATGCGCCAACGCATTGAGGGTTGCGGATTTAACGTGACCTCGGCCACGCCACTGGGCCGCGCCGGGTGGCAGCATTACTATGCCTCGCTTGCCGCGCGGATTTCGGAACTGCGCAAATCTCCGGTTAGTGACAACATGGCCGCCGTTCTGGTCGAAACCGAGGCTGAAATTGCCCTGTTTGAGGCGCATTTTGGTGAATACGACTATGCCGTATTTCTGGTGCAGCCCTTATGAGTACCAATATTTGCGCAGATATGGTGCGCGCCAACGACCCTGATCGCTATCTGGCAACAATGGCGGCCCCAGTTATTGCGCGCGTTGGGCTGTTTGCTCTTTACGCCTTTAACCTTGAAATCGCCCGCGCGCCCTGGGCTAGTGGCGAGGCGATAATCGCCGAGATGCGGCTGCAATGGTGGCATGACGCGATCGATGATCTATACGCTGGCACAATCCGCGCCCACCAGATTCTGGCTCCTTTGGCCGAGGTTATAGCGCGCCATGATTTGCCCCAAAACCTTTTCCTCTCGATGATCAATGCACGGCGTTTTGACATCTATCGTGACCCCCATGCAGATAGCACGGCGTTTGATATCTTTATCAACGCAACCTCGGGCAATCTGATGCAACTGGCCGCAATGGCGCTGGGCGCATCACCCGCTGCACTGCCTGTTATTTCGGATTTTGCTTACGGGGCAGGGGTGGCCAATCTGCTGCGCGCGGTGCCGGAATTGCAGGCGCGCGGGCGCAAACCCTTGGTGCTGACCCCGGATGCACATGCGCGATCTGCAGTGCAATCCCTGCAAACCGCGCGCCGCAAACGGGCCGAGGTTGATACGACTGCGCTAGGAGCGATGCTGGTTGGCTGGCGCGCAGATGCAACCTTAAAAACGGCTCTGAAATACCCCGCAAAAGTCGGCGCAGGCTTGTTACAAGAATCCCCAGCCCAACGCCATGCATCCCTGATTTGGCGCCGCTTATCGGGTCTTTGGTAGTGATACTATTGCTTTGACGCAGCTAAAACTGGAAACCCTTTCAGGTGCGAAAATTACGGTTTCCAACTGATACTACTAAACCGGTTTAGTAGTATCCATAAAAATATCGCAATCGATTGTTATAAAACAATAATTCAGTATATCGCGGTATTTTAAAATCGAGTTTTCATAGAGGGTAACTTAGGGCAAATGCCTTTGCCAAGTATTATACACAACTAGCGGCGGTTTTTTCCCGATATCACGAACCAGATCAGCGCGCCGCTGGCCAGCATCAAAAACGGGATCATCGCCAGATTAACCGCCTGCCAGCCTTGCTCTGCTGACCCGCCCGAGCAATTCATCAACCCGCCCGAACTAAGCGAGGCCAGCGTCACCATGCCAAACACCATGAAATCATTCATGCCTTGCACACGGCCACGCTCGGCCGGGGTGTGGGCACGCGACAACATCGTCGTGCCGCCGATAAACCCGAAATTCCAACCGATGCCCAGCAATATCAGCGCCACATAGAAATTCCCGATCTCGATCCCTGAAAGGGCAACCATGCCTGCGGTAGCCAGAATTGCCATGCCGATTCCGATGATCCGTTTCACGCCAAACCGGCTGATCAGAATGCCGGTGAAAAATGAGGGCACATACATCGCTAAAACATGCGCGGACACGATGTCAGCCGCCTGATTGGTACTGAAACCACAGCCGACAACCGCCAGAGGCGTTGAGGTCATCACGAGGTTCATCAAAGAATAAGCGACCATGGCGCTGATGATGGCGACGAGAATTTGCGGCTCGCGCAGTAACTCAATGTAAGAGCGCCCTTTGGGAGCATCTTTAGAAACAGGGCTCGGTTTTGGGATGTCGAGGAAGAAAAACAGGAAAAAGCCGATGAAATTGATGGCTATAACGGCGAAGTATGCACCAACAAAAGGGATCGGCGCCATGGCGTCCTGGGTCAGTTTTACCAGTTGCGGGCCAATGATTGCCGCCAGCAGGCCACCCGCCATGACCCATGAAATGGCTTTTGGGGTAAAGGTTTCACTGGCCATATCTGTCGCGGCAAACCGGTAAAACCCTTGGGCTGACATGTAAATGCCGGTCATGAATGCGCCGAGCAGGAACAGCGGAAAAGAATTGACCCACAGCGCATAGGCTGAAATCGATGCGCCAATGGCGGCTGCAATTACGCCCATAAAAAACCCGGCGCGGCGCCCATGTTTTTGCATGATCGTTGACATAACCGGCGCGGTCAGCATTGAGCCCAGAATGATCAATGAGATAGGCAAGGTCGCAAAACACGGGTTCGGTGACAGGTATTGCCCGGCCAGCCCGCCAAGGATAAAACTGATAGCCATCTGGCTGCCCAGAATCGCTTGTGCGGCCACAAGAACCACCACGTTGCGCTTGGCGCGTTTATCATCGGCAATATGCGTCATGGTTTGGGTCTATGAGGTGCAGGCAAGAAGTTCTAGCGTGAAATTGCGACGCGCTGTAACATTTTGTTTCATGCGTTTCTAAAGCTATATAAGGTTTAGGGAAACGGGGGTTAGAATGACACGCATAATTGAAAACGCAGCGGATGTTGCGATCGGGGCGGCGTGGCTGGCCGGACAGGATGTGCGGTTTGCACGCGCGTTGGAAACCTGCGGACCGCTGCCATTGCGCCGTCGCAAAGACGGGTTTCGCGAAATTCTAAACGCCATCACCAGCCAGCAATTGTCTGTTGCATCGGCCAATGCGATTTGGGCGCGCATGGAAACGGCAGGCATGTGTGAAGCCGACGCCATTTTGGATGCCAGCGATGATGATCTGCGCGCCTGCGGGTTTTCGCGCCAGAAAATCACCTATGCCCGCGATTTGGCGGCGGCTGATCTGGATTACACCGCGTTTCGCACCATGCCCGCAGAGCAGGTTATCGCAGAGCTGGTGGCCATTCGCGGTATCGGGGCCTGGACGGCAGAAATATACGTGATGTTTTCGCTTGGGCATGCGGATGTGTTCGCCCCCGGTGATTTAGCCTTGCAAGAGGCCGCGCGGGTGTTGTTTGATCTTGATGCCCGCCCCAAGGAAAAAGCCTTGCGCGAAATGGCCGAGGCCTGGTCGCCGTGGCGCGCGGTTGCAGCCCGGCTGTTGTGGGCCTATTACCGCATCATAAAAGAGCGCGAAGGGATAAGATAATGTTAGCAGGGCCACGTAAGGACGCGAAATCAGGCAAGGCAGACAGTCTGGTGATATTTTTGCACGGCTACGGCGCCGATGCGCAGGATTTGATCGGCCTTGGCGATCCTCTGGCTGCACATTTGCCCAATACGACGTTCCTCGCCCCCAATGCACCACAGGTTTGCATCAATAATCCCATGGGATATCAATGGTTTCCGATCCCCTGGCTTGATGGCTCTAGCGATGCGGACGCGGCGGCAGGTAAGGTCGAGGGTGAGCGTTTACTGAATGCATGGCTCGATGATGTTGCCAAAACCGAAGGGATTTTACCTGCGCGCACGATCATCGTCGGGTTTTCACAAGGTACGATGATGGCACTGGCCGTGGCGCCCCGCCGCCCTGTGGCATTTGGGGGTATCGTTGGGTTTTCCGGACGTCTGTTGGAGCCGGAGAAACTGGCGAATGATGTGGTTTCCAAGCCGCCGGTGATGTTGATCCACGGCGATAACGACGAAATGGTCAGCCCTGCCTATATGCACGAGGCCGCCAAAACCTTAAGCGGCGAAGGGTTTGAGGTTTATACGCATATCTCTGAAAACACCGGCCACAGTATCGCCCAGGATGGGTTGAGCATGGCGCTGCAATTCATCAATATGAAGCTTCTATAACACATCCCATAGGGGGGTTGTTTGGTGCGGTGAACTAGATATAGTCGCGACAATTACGCCAAGGCCAGAATATTTTCGATCGGGATGTATTGTGAATGCATATGTCAATAATTTCATCAGACAACCGGGTTGTATAAATCAGCATCCGGCGCTGGTTCTGAATGCCGATTTTCGCCCGCTTTCCTATCTGCCGCTATCGCTGTGGACATGGCAAGAGGCGGTAAAGGCAGCGTTTCTGGACCGGGTTAGCATTGTTGCCGAATACGACGCAGTCGTGCATGCACCCTCAATGGAAATGCGCATTCCGTCGGTCGTGGTGCTGAAAGATTTCGTGCATGTGGCGCGCAATGCAGCGTTCACGCGCTTTAACTTGTTTTTGCGCGACGAATTTTCCTGCCAGTACTGCGGGGCGCGGGGCGATATGACGTTTGACCATGTTATTGCGCGCTCAAAGGGTGGGCGCACGACCTGGGAAAATGTTGTGGCCTCATGCAGCCCGTGTAACTTGCGCAAAGGCTCGTACAGCTTGAAACAGGCGGGAATGCGCCTGCGCCGGGTGCCGGTCAGGCCTGAACCGATGCAATTGCTGAACACCGGGCGCAAATTTCCGCCAAACCATCTGCATGAAAGCTGGATGGATTTCCTTTATTGGGATGCGGAGCTGGAGGCATAGGCCCGCAGCCATAGAACCCCCAGTATCACGGAAATAATCGCGTTCCAGCCAGCCATGGATATGCCAAACATTGCCCAGGGAATAACGTCGCACATCACGATGTTCACGGGGGCGGATAGATCCAGCAGGTTGTCGCTTAACGACAGGCCACTGCCGGTGCAACTGTTTGGCCCCTCCCACCATTTTTGCTCTACGCCTGCGTGATAAAACCCGATGCCGGCACCGATGAATACAACGGTACTGCCCATGATTGTCCAAAGACGGTGCGGGTGAAATATAACAACCAGCCCAAGGAATATCGCGATGCCATGGGGCCAGCGTTGCCAGATGCACATCTTGCACGGGGCCATGCCGCCGATATATTGAAACATTAACGCCCCCAGCATCATGCCCGCAGAACCGCCAGCCGCCAAAAGTACGTTTTTCTGAAATTTTGTCATTAGACCATCCATGCAACTAAGAAACCGCCCAGTAAAAGTAGCAGCGCCGCCGTAAATACCAGCCCCAACCGTTTCTCGATGAAATCCCGGATGGGCGGCCCGAATTTCCACAATAATGCGGCCACAATAAAGAACCTAACAGCGCGGCCGACAAGGGTGAATGCGGCAAATGTCCCAAAGTTGAGGCCGGTTGCCCCGGACAAAATGGTTGTGACTTTGAAAGGAAAGGGGGTGATGCCGGAAAACAGCAGAATGACCGATCCGTAATGTTTGTAATACTTCTGGAAAACCGCAAAAGCGTCGGTTTTCCCGTAAAATTCCAGGACAGGCCGCCCGAATTCCTCATAAAGGTATACGCCAAGCACATATCCAAACATCCCGCCCAGAACCGAACTGATCGTGGTTACAGCGGCGATTAAAAAGGCGCGACGTGGCAGTGCAAGGATCATCGGGATCATCAAAACATCGGGGGGAATCGGGAAAATAGAGGCCTCGACAAAGCTGATAATCGCCAAAATAGACAGGGCATGTCGGGATTTTGCCAGCGACATGGTCCAGTTATATAATCTCTTTAACATTATGCGCCCTCGGTTTTGTTCCATGCATCATGTCAGGGTTTCAAGGTCAAGCCTGATGTGGGTTTTTTCTGGCCATAGGCGGATAGCGCTTTACCTGCATTTACGTATTTGATAGCAGATGCGCAGCAATGTTTTGCTGGCACGCTCAGATACTACCGCTGAGCGCGATGTGCCCGAGTGGCGGAATTGGTAGACGCAGGGGATTCAAAATCCCCCGCCGCAAGGTGTGCCGGTTCGAGTCCGGCCTCGGGTACCACTTAAATCTCAGCGGGGATGGCCGGGGCGGTTTCATCGTGCAGACGTCTGGATACGCGAAAGGCTTTTTTGGTTTTCAGGGCACCAAGCTGGCCATCAAAAACGCTTAGCGGGCCGGATTGGGTCTGCGCCTCCAAAATCAGATGTTCAAGCGAGCCGTCAGGTAAATCCAACGTGTCCCCGATTTTAAATCCCAGAACCTCCCCAAGAGGAATTGGCATATGTTGCAGGACAGTTTCAAATTCCAGCGGACTGATGGTGGCGATGGTTTGCATGGTGTCGCGCCAGATTTCACGCTCTGCCATTGCAGAGGTGTTGGTGTCATTACTGGTAAAAGTGGCAATACAGGACAGTGGCAGGATTAGTTCAATCTGTCCGTATGAATCATTGTTTTTATTGGATATTTCTATGCGCAGGAACGCGTATTTATCCTCAAACAACATGTAAAACAACGGGGCTTTTACCAGCTTATGGCCATTCATCCCAAATGCCGGTGGTATTGGTGAATTTTGGGGTTGCGGGTTTGTGCCAAAAAACGCCTCGGCCAGAATCGCATTGATCACCATGGCCGAAAGCGATGCATCAGTTTGTGATATTGGCCGTTCTTCAGCAGGTTTTCCGCCAGCGTTTTTTGCCCCCATCAACAGCGCGGTGATTGCATTTATGAACGCCAGGTCAAAGCCAGCTAAGCCTTTGCCGCCATAGGCATCCAGAATGCCAAACAGGCAGGCGCCCATATCCTCGATAGCATTTTTTGATGATTTTATACTGCTGTCACAAACACTTGCCGACACTTCATCATGTAGCAAAGTCAGAAACACCTTTGCAATTGATTTTTCAAGATCCGTAACCAATGAGTTTTGCAGCGCTGCTTTCGCATGGCGCTTTGCCGCGCTATCGATCTTGCGTTTGAGGAGGTTTTGATTTTCCGACACGGTTTTATTTTTAGACACGATACGACACAACCCAGATTAAATACATAACCTGGCTGTTGTGGCGCAAAATAGTTTAAAGCGTGTTAACCCTCTTGAGGTTTAATCAGAAACCCCTGGTCCATAATCTGAACGAAATAGCGGGTTTCAGCACCCGTGCCGTCAGTATTTGCTGCGCAGGTTACATCAAAGGCCATAGCCTCATCACGAGGCATGGGCGAACCGACGAGCGCACCGCAATCATACCCCTCCATCTGGATGGCATAAAAGATCAACTTTAAATTATCGTCATGTTCATTTGCAAAAGCAGGTAAAACACAGGCGAATACCGCAAATATCAATGCGAGTGGGCGAAATTTATACATGATGGCTCCTTATTATTAGGGCATGTGTGTGATATATAATACGTCCCAGAGCGCAATAAAAGGTGTTGGTGAGAATATGGGCGTAATCTTGCTGATATTATCTTGTTGAACACATGCAATATTGGCTTCATAAGTGGTGCAGCTATAGAGGTTTCCCATGAAATTAATCAAAAAAATCCCACTGCGTTCGCTAATTATTGCCAGCCTTTTTCTTGGCTTGATGCCGTTTGTGCCCGAACCGCATGTGTGGCAAAAGTTGAAAATGCTGTTTGCCGGGGAATTGTCGAATGGGCTGGATATTTTCGATCTGCTTTTTCACGGTGCACCGTGGATATTACTGGGTTTGAAATTGTGGACAATTAAATCTGAAGGCCGCCAAGATATTGATATGTAATGTATAAAAGTAACCACCTATGCGCGCGATTGCATGCGGCTAGTGCGCAGCGTGGGGATGATATTTTTGTGCAAGGTGCTTATCCGCGCAGTTTTGCACAGTTTTTCAACAACGCCGAACGCCATGCCAGCGCGCTTTTATCCATGGGTCTGCGCCCGGGGGATCGGGTCGCGCTGCAGGTTGAAAAATCGATTGAGGCGATAGAGCTTTATATCGGCACAATACTGGCAGGGGGCGTGTTTTTACCCCTTAACCCTGCCTATACACCGGATGAAATCAGCTATTTTTTGCATGATGCTACGCCGTTTGTTTTTGTGAGCGATCCAGAATCGGGCAGTTTAGCAACGCCTGCCACAAAAGTCGTGGCACATGTTTTAACGCTGGATGCCAAGGGGCAGGGCAGTTTGATGGCGGGGTTACCAGCCGATAGCCACGATTTTACCACGGTGGCGCGCAGCGGCGACGATCTTGCGGCGATATTATATACCTCCGGTACGACCGGGCGCTCCAAAGGCGCAATGCTCAGCCATAGGGCTTTGGCGTCAAACGCGGCGGTTTTGGCGAAATATTGGCGCTTTACGCCGCAAGATGTGCTTATTCATGCCTTGCCGATTTTTCATACCCATGGGCTGTTTGTGGCGATTAATACGGTTTTGATGGTCGGGGCCTCGATGATATTTCAGCCCCGGTTTGACGCAAAAGCGGTTATCGCTGCCATGCCAGAGGCCAGCGTTTTGATGGGGGTGCCGACGTTTTATACACGGCTTTTAGGCGAGGCTGATCTGGCTGCGGCATCTAAAAATATGCGGGTGTTTATATCCGGCTCGGCGCCCTTGCTGGCTGAAACCCATGCTGCGTGGCAGGCCTCTACGGGGCACGCAATTCTAGAGCGTTACGGGATGACGGAAACCAATATGAACACCTCAAATCCCTATGTGGGCGCGCGCAAACCCGGCACTGTCGGCACTGCTTTGCCCGGGGTTGAGGTGAAAATCACTGATGCCAAGGGTAATACGCTGCCAACGGGCGCAACCGGCGTAATTGAGGTGCGCGGCGAGAATGTTTTTAGCGGCTACTGGCAGATGCCGGGGAAAACATCACAGGAGCTGCGCAAAGACGGCTGGTTTATCACAGGTGATCTTGGCGTTCAGGATGAACAGGGCTATATTTCCATTGTTGGGCGCGCCAAGGATATGATCATTTCGGGCGGCTTTAATGTCTATCCCAAAGAGGTTGAGGATGTGCTTAACGCCCTGCCAGAGGTGTGCGAAAGCGCGGTGATTGGCATTGCGCATCCCGATTTCGGTGAGGGTGTTGTTGCGGTGCTGGTCTTGGCGGAAAAAACGGATTTTGACCAGAGTGCCGTGGGTAAATATCTGGCGAAAAAACTTGCGAATTACAAATGCCCCAAGCGGATTTATATCGTAGACAGCCTGCCCCGCAATGCCATGGGTAAGGTGCAGAAAAAAGCTATGCGCGCAGAATATGCGAGATGTTTTACCTGACTATTTCCAACGTTGATGCAGCCAATACCACTGCCCGGGATATTTTCGCACCATCGCAGACAGGCTGTCATTTGCATGCTGCATCATGGTTTTGGCGTCGCTTTGCGCAATTGGGGCCTCAAATGTGATGTCGATATCCGAGTCGCCAGTGCGCCTTGTGCCATAAAACGGGATCATCGGGATATCGTATTTCAAGGCAAGTTCCGCGGCCCCAAGGGATGTATGTGCGGGCTGGCCCAGAAAATCCAGAATCTCGCCGCTTGCCTGTTTCTGATCATGTAAAATGGCGACAACCCCACCATCGCGCAGATGTTTGACCATTTGCATGGTGCCGCGCCGCCCCGTGGGAAAAATCGGTTCGCCCCCGAGCTTGATCATTTTGAAATGCAGACGGTCATAATAGGGGTTGTTATTGCGCCGATATACGGCCCCCACTTCAATGCCGTTGGCCTTAAGATACTGGCGCGTGGAATCCCAACTGCCAAAATGCCCTGATATCAATATCGCGCCTTTACCCTGCTTTTGGGCTGCGAACAACGCTGCAAGACCAGGGCCGGTAGCGTGAAAATGCTGCTGTTGATGGGCGAAATGATGGTTATTGAGGATCTCCATCAAGGTGGCCCCGACGTTGCGCCCCACCTGTTTGGCGATTGTTTTGCGAGTATTTTCCGGCATTTCAGGAAAAATCAGCGCCAGATTGCGAATGATACGGGCGCGCGGTTCTTTGAGATTGGGGACAAGCGCGCCGATGATATAACTGCCAAGGCGCACCCGCATCGGGAAGGGCAACAAACGGGTTATAAATAGAAACACCGACAGAATTACATATTGCACATAATAGGAAATATATTTGCCTCTCTGTGCCATTCTATCCTTATGCTACAAATGTTTGTTGACCGTTAAGTTACCCGGCTGATCAGGAAGCCGGTAAATGAAAGGTGGACACATGGCCCGCCCTTTAGATTAATTTTGCTTTAATGGATTGATCATCATAACCATCTGACGACCTTCCATTTTGGGCATCATGTCGATTTTACCAATCTCGGTAATGTCACCGGCTACCCGATGCAAAAGCTTGCGCCCCAAATCAAGGTGCGCCATCTCACGGCCACGAAAACGTAAGGTTACCTTAACTTTGTCGCCGTTCTCCAGAAATTTGAAAACATTGCGCATTTTCACGTCATAATCATGGGTATCCGTATTCGGGCGGAACTTAACCTCTTTGGTCTCAATGATTTTTTGCTTTTTGCGCGCCTCGGAGTCGCGTTTTTGCTGTTCGTATTTGAACTTGCCGAAATCCATGATTTTGCAAACCGGTGGATTGGCATTGGGTGATATTTCCACAAGGTCAAGCCCTGCTTCATCAGCCAGTTCCATTGCGTGGGCGGGTGTTACAACACCTACATTTTCGCCGTCAGCGCCAATTAGTCGAATTTCGTCGGAGCGGATGCGCTCATTTGCGCGGGGTCCGGTGTCGCGCTGCGGAGGCGCGTTGTGTGGTCTACGGGCTATGGCTTACGTGTCCTTATATTGTTTTCATAAAATCAATGTGGGATTCTACACTGATAAGAGATAAGTGTAGAATTATGTCGCGCAGGTCAATAGGATTGCGGGTATTTATAAGATATTTAAAGGATTTTTTGCAATGTTGGATGGTTTTTGGAGTGATCCCGTACAAATGGGGACCATATTGCTATTGATTCTTAGTGTTGGCATATACGCAATTCGATATATACACGCGAAAATCAGCCTGCTGCGCAGTCTTTTCAAAACTTTGCCCGTGGCGTTGATGGCCGGGTTATCCTATTGGCTGGGCGGGCCGGTATTACTGACCGGGGCACTGATGTTTTGTGCCGTCGGCGATTATTTTTTATCCCTTGATGATGACCGGTATTTTGGCGCAGGGCTAAGCGCGTTCATGGTCGGGCATTTGTGCTATATCGCACAATTTTTTGAACTACGAGAGCTTGAACCCAATGATATCACGCTATGGTATATTGGGGCTGTACTGGTATACGCCTTGCTTATCTCAGGGTTTTTATGGCGGAAAATCGGGCAATTCCGCACCCCGGTATTACTCTATATCGGGGTTATTACTGTGATGGCGCTGCTGAGCTTGTCGCTCTATGGCAAATGGTTAATCACTTTGGCGGCGTTTATGTTTGTGATCTCAAATACCATACTGGCGGTGCGGATGTTTGTCTTTGGCGGGGTGCACCCCAAAGCCGAATTAATGTCTGCCCTCGTATGGTGGAGCTATATTCTGGCGCAGGTTTTGATTTTTATTGGCATAATGGGTGCTGTCTGACTTTAGACCAGCATCGATATGGGTTCCTCAAGATAGCCTTTGATTGCGGCCAGAAATACCGCCCCCAGCGCACCGTCAATCACCCTGTGATCGACCGACAGGGTCACAGACATCACGGTTGCCACCCCAAGGGCGCCATCAGCGTTAACAACGGGGGCTTTCATACCGGCCCCTACGGCCAGAATGGAGCCGTGGGGCGGGTTGATCACCGCGTCAAAATTCTTGATACCCATCATGCCAAGGTTGGAAATCGCAAAGCTGCCGCCTTGGTATTCCTGGGGCATCAGTTTGCGGGTTCGCGCCCGTGCGGCGAGGTCTTTCATCTCGATAGAAAGGGCGGACAATGTTTTGGTGTGCGCATCGCGCAAGACCGGCGTGAGCAAGCCACCCTCAATCGCGACAGCCACGGCCACGTCTGAAGGGGTGAGCTTTAATATCCGGTCGCCGGCCCAGACCGCGTTGCAGTCAGGCACGTCCTGCAACGCCAGCGCGCAGGCTTTGATGATGAAATCATTGACCGAAAGTTTGATATCACGCGCCCCAAGCGAGGCGTTTAATTTTGCACGAAACGCCAGCAAGGCATCCAGTTGAATGTCCCTGCGCAGATAGAAATGCGGCACGGTTTGCTTGGCCTCGGTCAGGCGCGCGGCAATGATTTTGCGCATCCCGTCAAGGCTGATTTCCTGATATTCGCGATCTGCGTACATCTTTTTAACAGCCTCAGCGTCAGGGCTTTGCGCCATTGCAGGCGCACTTTGCTGAGGGGCAGTAACAGGGGCTTCAGCGACATTTTCAACATCCCCCTTAACGATGCGCCCTTTTGGGCCAGAGCCGGTGATATGTGCCAAATCCAGCCCTTTATCCGCCGCGATTCGCCTGGCAAGCGGTGAGGCAAACACCCGTGTGTTGTCGTGCGTTTCAGGGGGCATAGGGACAGGGGAGATAGGGGCAGGGGGCGCTGTTGGTGTTTTTATTTCAGGCGTCACAGCGGTTGCAACTTTAGGGGTCGAAACAGGCGTGTCCGAAATCGCCGAGGCGTCCTCGCCCTCCTCCAACAACACCGCAATCACAGCATTAACCTTAACGCCCTCTGTCCCCTCCGCGACCAGAATTTTGCCGATGATACCCTCGTCCACCGCCTCAAATTCCATCGTTGCCTTATCGGTTTCGATCTCGGCCATCACGTCGCCGGAATTGACCGTATCGCCCTCACGGACCAGCCATTTCGCAAGCGTGCCTTCCTCCATCGTTGGGGAAAGTGCCGGCATGGTAATGTTGATGGGCATGGTGCTCTCCTACTTGTACGTAACGGTTTTAACGGCCGCGATAACCTCATCGGTGGTTATCAGCGCCAGCTTTTCAAGGTTCGCCGCATAGGGCATGGGCACGTCTTTGCCTGTACAATTAATCACCGGCGCGTCCAGATAATCGAACGCTTTTTCCATCAGTACCGCCGAGATATAATTGCCGATTGAGGCGACGGGAAACCCCTCTTCAACCGTTACGCAACGATTGGTTTTCATCACGGAATTGATCACGGTTTCAGTGTCCATCGGGCGCAGGGTGCGCAGATCAATGACCTCGGCTGATATACCTTCCCCGGCCAGTTTGTCGGCGGCTTCAAGGGCGTATTGCATACCAATGCTAAAGCTGACGATGGTGACATCCGTCCCCTCACGCCATATTTTAGCCTTACCGATCGGCACGGTGTGATCGTCGATATCAGGCACATCAAAACTGCGGCCATAAAGAATTTCGTTTTCCAGAAACACTACGGGATTCGGGTCACGAATGGCGGATTTCAGCAAGCCCTTGGCATCGGCGGCAGAATACGGCGACAGCACTTTCAGCCCCGGAATTTGCGCATAAAGTGCGGAAAAATCATGGCTATGCTGCGCCCCAACCCGCGCCGCAGCCCCGTTGGCACCGCGAAATACGATCGGACAGCCCATTTGACCACCCGACATATATAATGTCTTGGCAGCAGAATTTATAATTTGATCAATCGCTTGCAGGGCAAAGTTAAAGGTCATGAATTCGACAATCGGGTTCAGACCGGCGAAAGCTGCGCCAACGGCAAGGCCAGTAAACCCGTGTTCCGTGATGGGGGTGTCGATCACGCGCTTTGCCCCGAATTCCTCCAACATGCCCTGGCTGATTTTATAAGCGCCCTGATATTCGCCGACTTCTTCACCCATTAAGAACACGTCGGGATTGTGGCGCATTTCTTCGGACATTGCGTCGCGCAGGGCCTCGCGAACGGTCCGGGACGTATAGGTTGTGCCCGCAGGCAGTTCAGAATCGCTCGGCGCTATCACAGCCATCGGGGCGCTGGCGTGCGCAAGAGGTTCTGGCGCCGGGGCGGCCGTTTGTGGTGTAGGCTGGGTGCTTGGCAGGCTGTCGCCATCCTCGCCCTCTTCCAGCAACACCGCAATCGGGGCATTAACCTTAACGCCCTCGGTACCCTCCGCGATCAGGATTTTGCCGATGATACCCTCATCAACCGCCTCAAATTCCATCGTCGCCTTGTCGGTTTCGATCTCGGCCATCACGTCGCCGGAATTGACCGTATCGCCCTCACGGACCAGCCATTTCGCAAGCGTACCTTCCTCCATCGTTGGGGAAAGTGCCGGCATCAGAATTTCAATTGCCATTTTACTCTCCATCCTCTGTCGGCGAGATCATTCCGACAATATTTCCCTGCCCGTCTTCGATATATGCAACGCGGCCGATACCCGGATAATCAGTTGGGGGCAGTGCCTCTGCTCCACCATTTGACAGCGCCCAGTCATAAAGCGCGTCAACCTTTGCCACTGCTATCGTTAAACAGCTGCCGCGCACACCGCTGCCTGGCTTTGGCATTTGGGTGTTGCGCGCCAGCATGCCGCCGGTCATGTGGCCGGCAAGGGCGTCGCTTATGATTAGGTGATAGTTTGCATCTTCACCGCCGGACATTTTTTCGAAAGACCAACCAAAAAGGTGGCCATAAAATATCTGGGCAGCGGTCATGTCGGTGACGAAGATCTCAAAATGTATCATTTTAACTAAACCTCGGCGTAGATATCGGTCCAGAGCGCGGGCGCGTCTGGTTCAGGACTGTCGGTTGCGAATTGCGCGGCCTCACTGATGATGGCTTTGATTTCCTTATCAATAGCCTTTAGCGCATCCTCGTCGGCGTGTTTGCCATCGATTAACAGCGTGCGCACATGTTCAATCGGGTCGCGTTCTTCGCGCACCTTTTGAACCTCTTCACGGGTGCGGTATTTGGCCGGATCAGACATGGAATGCCCGCGATAACGGTATGTATTCATTTCCAGAATATACGGCCCGTTGCCCGCGCGGCAGTGTTTTAGCGCTGCTTCACCGGCGGCTTTTACCGCCAGAACATCCATACCATCCACGGCCTCACCGGGAATGCCAAAGGCGGCACCACGGGTGTATAATGCCGGGGTGGAAGACGCGCGCTGCAAGCTGGTGCCCATGGCATACTGGTTGTTTTCAATCACGAAGATCACGGGCAGTTTCCACAGGCTGGCCATGTTGAAGGTTTCATAAACCTGCCCCTGATTAGCCGCACCATCGCCGAAATAGGCGAAACTTACGTTGTCATTGCCGCGATATTTATTGGCAAATGCCAGCCCGGCGCCGATGGGCACTTGCGCGCCGACAATGCCGTTGCCGCCATAAAAATTCTTTTCCGCCGAGAACATATGCATGCTGCCGCCTTTGCCATGCGAATAGCCGTCAACCCGCCCGGTCAGTTCGGCCATTACGCCCTTGGGGTCCATCCCGCACGCCAGCATATGTCCGTGATCGCGGTACGACGTGATCCGCTGGTCTCCCTCTTTGGTCGAGGCTTCAAGGCCAACAACCACCGCCTCCTGACCGATGTAGAGATGGCAGAATCCACCGATCAGGCCCATGCCATAAAGTTGCCCGGCTTTCTCTTCGAAACGGCGGATCAGCAACATTTCGCGGTAATGGGCCAACAGTTCCTGTTTATGGAGGTTCGACTTTTTGGTCGCCATTCGGATACCTTTGATTTTGGAGGTAGTTTAGTATTGAACTATATTATAGATCAACATCGCAAGGGAATACACCCCCAAAAACGATAAAACCGTATCTATTGCCCTGAACGGATAATGATCTCATCGCCGCGCGCCATGCCCAGAACCTTGCGGGTTTGCTCATCCAGCAGATCAAGATCAAGATACTGGTTTGAAAGCCGCCGGGTGCGGTTGGCAAGCTGCGCACGATTATCCTGCAATGCATGCAATTGGGTCAGCAGTTGGCTTTCCTGCGCTTTCACCTGGAAGAGGCGAAATAATCCGTATTCGCCTTGCAACGCGGCATAGGAAAAAAAGACGACCCCGGCGATGATCGCCAAAGATGCCAACAGCCCGACAAAGCCATTTTTCGCGGATGCTGTGTTCATGTGTGCCTGCCCGTGCGGTTAATCCGCCTCTGTACGAATCATGGCACAAGTGATTCGCAAAGGGAATCCCCTAAATGTATAAAACAGACATTTACGTATAATCATGACTAAGTGAGGGCTATTTATCAGCTTAAATCGATAATTCCTAAAATATGTACAGACAAGGTTTCCTTGTGGCATACTAACTGGCAAAGCCAATTTACGTAATGAGGATGCAATGTACCGCATAAAAGAACCAATTACGGCAAGTACGCAAGTCCGGGAAATTTTGGGTGAAGAGTTTTCCAGCCAGACACATAAAGTTATCGACCACATAGACGATCATTGCCGAAAATGGATCGAGAAAAGCCCGTTTGTTGTAATTTCCTAAATTGATGCAAAGGGAAACATGGATGCTTCGCCAAAGGGAGACCCTGCGGGTTTTGTAAAGGTACTCGATCCAAAAACTTTGGCAATTCCCGACAGAATTGGAAACCATGGTGGGGATACGTTTTTCAATATACTTGAAAATCCGTCTATCGGTCTGGTTTTCGTGATTCCGATGCGTAAAGAGGTGATCCGGGTGAATGGCCGCGCCACTATTGCGCGTGATCGTGCGTTGCGCGCGTTGATGGAGGTCAATGGCCATCAGCCTGATCTTGCGATTGTCGTGCGGGTGCAGGAAGCGTTTTTCCATTGTGGAAAGTCGATGATCCGCTCCGGTATGTGGCAACCGGAAAAATGGCAATCAGTCGAGGGGTTGCCCAGCTATGCTCAGGCGTTAAAGGATCACGGTGCCTTGCCCGATCCTATCGAAGAACTGGAAAATGACATGGCCCACAATGAGACTGACCGTTTATATTGAACATTAATCACAGAAAAACCCTTAGCCCATGCGGGAAAAAGATGTGTATAAGCAGGATGCCTTTCTATATATCATGCCAAAAGGCCAGCCAATCCGAGAGGCGTGCCAGCAGTTTTCCTAGTATCGCCGGCAGGCCCCATTCGAAATAATAGGCGTCCGCCGCAAATATGCAGATCAGTACAAACGCAATGGAAAGGGCAACGCGGTTCGTCATGGCGGCTTTCCTTGGCTAGAGCAGGGCCTCGACTTTTGCGACCACGGCCTTGGCGGTGATGCCGAAATGCTTATA
The DNA here is from genome assembly GCA_036479695.1 of Paracoccaceae bacterium. Classification (GTDB taxonomy): domain Bacteria; phylum Pseudomonadota; class Alphaproteobacteria; order Rhodobacterales; family Rhodobacteraceae; genus NORP23. Next base: position 46,626 of record JAZGFN010000011.1, on the reverse strand, counting down.
GAGGTCTTCAATCGGGGCGGATGCGCCAAAACTCTCCATGCCGACAAAATCGGATTTTTTGGAATTGCCGCGCTCGCCAGTTAGCCATTTATCCCAGCCAAAGCGCGCGGCGGCCTCGATGCCGACCCGCACAGCGCCGCCCGGCAGCACACGTTTGCGGTAGGCCGGGTCTTGGGCCTCGAACAGCTCCCAGCAGGGCATAGAGACCACGCGGGTGCCGATGCCTTTGGCCTCCAACAGGGCTTTGGCCTCAAGGGCGATGGCGACTTCGGAACCGGTCGCCAGCAGGATCGCCTGACGCTTGTTTTCCTCTTTGGCCAAAACATAAGCCCCTTGCGCGGTCAGGTTTTTATTAGTGTGCTCCGTGCGCACCGTTGGCAGACCCTGACGGGTTAGCGACAAGGTGGAGGGTATATTTTCGCTGGAAAGCGCCAATTCCCACGCCTCGGCGGTTTCAACCGTATCGGCGGGGCGGAAAACCTGCATGTTGGGCAGGGCGCGCAGCATTGCCAGATGTTCAACGGGTTGGTGGGTCGGGCCGTCCTCGCCCAGACCGATGGAATCGTGGGTCATGACGTAAACGACCCGCTGCCCCATTAGCGCCGACAGCCGCATCGCCCCCTTGGCGTAATCTGTGAACACCAGGAATGTGCCACCATAAGGCGCACAGCCACCGTGCAGCGCCAGCCCGTTCATCGCGGCCGCCATACCGTGTTCACGAATGCCGTAATACACATACCGGCCCTTGCGATTATCCGCACCGAACGTGCCCAAATCCGTCGTTAACGTATTGTTGGACCCTGTCAGATCCGCCGAGCCGCCGATGGTCTCTTCCATCACCGGATTAATGACCTCCAGCGCCATTTCGCTGGATTTTCGGGTGGCAACTTTGGGCAAATCGGCAGTAATCTGCTTTTTCAGCCCCTTGATTACGGCACTAAGACGTTTGGGCGGCGTGCCTGCGATAACGCGGTTGAATTCCGCCTGTTTACGCTCTGAAATACCGGCCAGACGTGCGGCCCATTCACTATGCGCAGTCGCGCCACGTGCGCCAATTTCCCCCCAAGAGGATTTGATCGCCGCCGGAATTTTAAACGGCCCGCTTTTCCAGCCATAAATTTTGCGGATTTTGGCGATTTCTTCCGCGCCGAGCGGTGCCCCATGCGCGCCCGATGTGTCCTGTTTGGCAGGCGAGCCGAACCCGATATGGGTTTTACACGCAACCAGCGAGGGCAGGGGGCTTTGCTTGGCTTGGCTTATTGCAGCATCAATTGCGTCTGGGTCATGACCATCACAAGAAAACACCGACCAGCCCGAGGCGGCGAAACGGTTCATCTGGTCCGTGATATCGCTGTCGGAAACCTTGCCGTCAATCGTGATGCCATTGTCATCCCAAAGCACGATCAGCTTGCCAAGGCGCTGTTTGCCGGCCAGCCCGATGGCTTCATGGCTGATGCCCTCCATCAAGCAGCCATCACCCGCGACAACATAGGTATAATGGTCAACGATTTTACGCCCAAAGCGCGCCGCCATGGATTGTTCCCCCATCGCCATGCCCAGGGCCGTGGCCAGCCCTTGCCCCAGCGGGCCGGTGGTGGTTTCGATCCCCGTCGCGTGGCCATATTCCGGATGTCCGGCCGTTTTCGCGCCCATCTGGCGGAAATTCGCGATCTCTTCGATCGTCATATCCTTATAGCCTGTCAGGTGCAGCAGCCCGTAAAGCAACATTGATCCATGCCCCGCAGACAGCACAAAACGGTCACGATCCGGCCAATGGGGGGCGCTTGCATCGAATTTCAGGTGTTTTTCAAACAATACCGTCGCCACATCGGCCATCCCCATCGGCATGCCCGGATGCCCGGATTTTGCCGCCTCAACCGCATCCATCGCCAACACGCGCAACGCGGCGGCCTTATTCCAGTGATCAGGATGGTTTGAGCGAAGGTCATCAATATTCATGGGAAATCCTCTGAATGCGCTAGAATGATATTTGTTACGTTAATGCCTTGTTATCAGCCTTGCATGATGGGTCAAGCGTGCTGATGCGCAAAGGGGCGGTAAATTTCGAAATAAACGGGTACAATAGCGGCAATTGCCACAGAGCATGATTCGGTATTGATGTCAGGGATGGGGAAATAGACAGAGATGAATGAATTGAATACACTAGAAGATCGTCTTAAATCGGCGACCGACCGAATATCGGTGCTGATTTCCGCAAAATCCGGAGGCGGGGCGGAAACGCCGGAAATGCTGACCGAAAATGCACAACTGAAAGAGCAGTTGCAAAAGCACAAAGCTGAGCGGCAGGCGGATATGGATGATCTGGATGCATTGCTTGCACAACTGCGCCCTCTGATGGAGGATGCAGAAAATGCCTGAGGTGAAAATCGATATCGGTGGATATAAATACCAGGTTGCCTGCGAGACGGGCGAAGAGGTGCAGCTGCAAGCAGCGGCTAAACTGTTGGTCGATGAGGCCGAGACATTACAATCACAGATTGGTCGCGTTGCAGAGCCGCGTATGCTGTTGATGTCAGGCCTGATGCTGGCGGACCGTTTCATGGAGATGGAACAGGCTTTGCGCACCTGCGCCGATCATATTTCGGGGCTGGAAGATAAACTGCGCACCTCCGAGGCCCGGGCCAGCAGCCTGGCTGCAACTGCCCCCAAGGTTTTCCCCAACGAAGAGGTCCTGCTGCGCTCCTATGAGGATGCAGTGCTGCGCATGGAGGAACTGGCAGCTGAGCTGGAAAAGGCCTGAATAATCTCTGCAAAATACCCGGTGGGCGATGTTCAGGGATTTCCTGGAACAATCATCCATATCACATTTTCAGGCAATCGCTTGTATATTCACATCCCCGTTGTTGAGAAAGATCATCTTGCTGAAAAGTCTCAGATCAAGCGGATTGGGTAAGCGAACATCGGACATATCGGGCAAAGGTTTTGCTGTTGGATCATATGACCGATCAATCTGCGATAACATAATGATAATCAATCCCATTTTCTGCGCAAAGGATTTCAACGCCGAGACCTGGGTTTTTAAAATGGGTTTCTGGCGGTCCTGATCCAATAGTTGCAGATAATCAATCACGACAATCGTGCCGTTAGGGGCAGCCTTCAATTGCCCGATTATGTAATCTGCAGAGATTTCGTTGGAAATATCGAATGTGAATGCGCGGCCACAGGCATTGATATCCGCGCCCAAGTCCACAAAACGCCCAGCGATTTCGGTCTCTGTGTATTCAAGGGAATAGAATGCAGCTTGCTTTCCGGCCTTGATAGATTCGACAATAAGTTCGATGCCCATCAGTGTTTTACCATGGCCGGGCCTTGCGCCAAGCAAAACTAAATCTCCGCAGTTCAAGGCTGCAAGTAGCTTTGTTGCCGGGCCACGTCTGGCATAGCGCGCGGCAAGCAGGCTCCAACTTTCAAAGCCTTCTCGTCTGGCTATATTGTTTAAAGCTTCGTTGAGTGAGACGCCATCTTTGCGAGACAGTTGCTTAGCCTGTCGTTTCAGCAGATAAATCGGGGCTGATAGTTTCATATGAAAACCTCCTATTACGAGCGGTCGTCACAATCCCTCCTTATGCAAAAGCTCGAACAGTTGGTTTGATGAAACCGTAGCCCCACATGTCATTTGTTTTCCCTCTGGAGGGGGGAGGCGCGGGCCGTGCCTATGGCTGAACTCTACGTTTCAATTTACGAAAAATCAAGCTTTTGGATTGCGTGTTTTCAATCAAACGTAATTCAACAATATGCCATATCGCAAAGCGGTTAATTCAGGCTTTACCCATTAGCCTCACGAATTTTATCGGCGGCGTCTTTGTCAAAAGTGATGCCATTCTCACCAAACAGCGTGTCCAACTCGCCTGAGACCGTCATTTCCGTGATGATATCACAGCCGCCAACAAATTCGCCTTTGACATAAAGCTGCGGGATTGTCGGCCAGTCGGAAAAATCCTTGATACCCTGGCGGATACCCTCATCAGCCAGCACGTTAACATCCTTGAACGTGACCCCCATATAATTCAACACCCCGGCAATTCGGCTGGAAAAGCCACATTGCGGCGCCTCGGCGGTGCCTTTCATGAAAAGGACAACATCATTGGCGGTGATGTCGGCTTTGATGGTTTCTGCTGCGGCGTTTGTCATGTTGTTACTCCGGGTTATGGCGTATGTTGCACAATTTGTAATATTCAACGTTAATTCTGAAGTTAGTGTCTGCTAAGTGACCTGTTGCGCGTCTCGATACGGTTGTTTTTCTCTGTAGCGGCACGAACAATTTCCATGTCTGTTTCTTCCATCCCGAGTTCCGAGACCTTCGGTAAATCCGGCTGGAGCTGTTTGGCAAGTGGCCCCTTGCTTTTCCCCCGTTTCCACCAAATTTCGACAAAGATAGCCACAGGTATCAACGAAATTACGCCAAGAATGATAAACTTTGTCATGTTATCACTCCGGTGCTTTGGTGGTGAGGGCCAGCGCATGCAATTCCCCATGCGCGCCGTCCATTTTACCCTTGAGGGCGGCATATACCATTTGGTGCTGTTTCACCCGGTTCAGCCCTTTGAATTCGCGTGCCACAACACTGGCCGCATAATGGTTGCCATCTCCGGCAAGGTCTTGAATTTCAACCGCTGCGTCTGGAAATGCCGCCAAAATGAGGGTCTTTATGGTGTGGGCTTCAATGGCCATGCGCGGGGTGCTCCTGTTTTTGTTCTCTTGAATCTAAGGTGTGATAGGTATGGGCGCAAGGGGGCGGTGCAGATAAGGCGTGCTATGATTGTGATTTTGCATAAATCCCAGTTAACGCCTAAGATTTGTAAGATGCCCCATCAATATTGGCTTATTCAGCAACCTTGGGCAATCCCGCGTCATAGGTTTTGCGGATGTCATCTAGAGCAACCACTGCCCCGCCCAGTTTTACATCCCCGCCACCAACAGTGCCCACATGCGCAGCCCCAACGTCGCGGGTTTGCATAAATGCGCAAAGGGCGTCGGTTTTATCGGCCGGGCATGCCAGCAAATAGCGCGCCTGATCTTCGCCGAAAAACCAGCCGGCACCTTCGCCATCTATTGAAATGCCCTGATCCGCTGCCAGCGCCATTTCACAGGCGGCAATCGCCAGACCGCCATCGCTCAGATCATGGGCCGCATGGATCAAGCCCGCGGCTTTGGCGGCCAGAACGGCCTCACCGGCGCGGCGTTCTGCGGCTAAATCCACTTGGGGCGCGTCGCCGTCTTCGCGCGCAAATACCTCGGCCAGCAGGGCTGATTGCCCCAGATGCCCGAGGGTTTCCCCGATCAGTATCACCGCATCTCCATCGTTTGGCGCAATGCGGATGACCTGATCGAGCGTCGCCATAATGCCTACGGCACCGATGGTTGGCGTGGGTAAAATACCGCTGCCGTAGGTTTCATTATAAAGGCTGACATTGCCTGAAACGATGGGCATATCAAGCGCCAGACAGGCCGCGCCAATCCCTTTTATGCAGCCAACGAACTGGCCCATGATCTCGGGTTTTTCGGGGTTGCCAAAATTCAGATTATCCGTCGTGGCGAGCGGGCGCGCGCCGGTGGCACAAAGGTTTCGATAGGCCTCGGCCACCGCCTGTTTGCCGCCTTCAGTTGGATTTGCCTTGCAATATCTGGGGGTTACGTCGGATGTAAAAGCCAGCGCCTTGGGGGTGCCATGCACACGCACAACGCCTGCATCTGACCCCGGCGACACGACTGTATCCGCACCAACCGAGTGGTCATACTGCTGCCAGACCCAGGCGCGCGACGCGTAATTCGGGCTGCCCATGATGCTTAAAACTGCGGCGCTGATATCAACATCCGGGATATCGCCAAGCGGGGCCGCTTTGGGCGTTTCCACCCATGGGCGGTCATATTCCGGCGCCTCGCCCGACAAGGCTTTAAGGGGCAGATCAGCCATCAGTTCGCCGTTAAGACGGATCAAAAACCGATCCTCGGCAATGGTTTCCCCGACGATGGCAAAATCCAGATCCCACTTGTCAAACACCGCCTTGGCGACGTCTTCTTTATCTGGGTTCAGCACCATCAACATGCGTTCTTGGGATTCCGACAGCATCATCTCATAGGCAGTCATATTCGCTTCGCGCACCGGCACTTTTTCGAGGTCGAGCGCCACCCCAAGGTTCCCCTTATCGCCCATTTCCACGGCTGAACAGGTTAGCCCGGCGGCCCCCATATCCTGTATGGAAATCACAGCACCCGTTGCCATCAATTCCAGCGTGGCCTCCATCAGGCGCTTTTCGGTGAACGGGTCGCCCACCTGTACGGTGGGGCGCTTTTCCTCGATCGTGTCATCAAATTCAGCCGAGGCCATGGTGGCCCCGCCAACCCCGTCACGGCCGGTTTTCGCGCCGAGATAAACCACCGGCATGCCAACGCCCGAGGCTGCGGAATAGAAAATCTTATCCGTATCAGCGATGCCGGCGGCAAAAGCATTGACCAGACAATTACCATTATAAGCCTTGTGAAAACGCACTTCGCCGCCCACGGTTGGCACGCCAAAACAATTGCCGTATCCACCGATTCCCTCAACCACGCCGTTCACCAATTGCTTGGTTTTGGGATGGGACGGTTCGCCAAAGGACAGTGAATTCATCGCAGCTATCGGGCGCGCGCCCATGGTAAAGACATCACGTAAAATCCCCCCCATTCCGGTCGCAGCCCCTTGATAAGGCTCAATATAAGAGGGGTGATTGTGGCTTTCCATCTTGAAAACCACGCATTGACCATCGCCAATATCGACGATGCCGGCGTTCTCACCGGGGCCACAAATCACCTGTGGGCCGCTGACCGGCAGGGTTCGTAACCATTTCTTAGAAGATTTGTAGGAACAATGCTCATTCCACATCGCCGAGAAAATCCCCAGCTCGGTAAATGTCGGATCGCGGTCCAGTAATTCCCGTATGCGCTGGAATTCCTCTTGGTTGAGGCCATGTTTGCGGATCAGTTCGGTCGTGATTTCGGGATCAGGGGTCATGGGCGCTCCGGATATGCAGGGCAAAAGATGGGGTCTTTTACTGTGCATGGGCGCGGTTGGAAAGGTGCAAAATCAGTCTGGCTTTGCGCCCAAGTTAAGGAGAGGAATATGAAGTCTTTCAAGGTTTTTGGTATCGGGTTGAACCGCACGGGCACCTCGACCTTAAAGCTGGCGCTACGCCGTTTGGGGTATCACCATTGCCGCCGTCAGCAACGACTGGTTAACCATTATTTCCAGGGGGATATGGCGGCTATTCTGGCAGAAACTACGGCACATGATTCTTTTGAAGATTGGCCATGGCCGTTGATGTACGAACAGGTTTTTGCCCATTACGGTGATCGTGCACGGTTTATTCTGACGGCGCGTACTACGCCCGAAATTTGGCTGAACAGTCTGAAATCGCACGCATTATCAACCCCCAACAAACGTTTGCGCAAAAGAATTTACGGGCACGCCTATCCCCACGGGGCCGAGGGGGCACATGTGGAATATTATGAACAGCATAACGCGCGCGCACTGGCCTTTTTCGCCCGTAATAATGCCGCGCATCTGGTACATCAGATGTGTTGGGAGGATGGGGATAGCTGGCCGGAATTATGTGATTTTTTGAATGAACCATTGCCCAAAATGCCATTTCCACACGTTAACAAGGGTGAAGAAGCGCAAATCGATCAGGCTATACGCAAATCGAATGAGGAAAATATTGCGGCTCAAATACAAGACCTTAGAGAGGCAAGTTAATCTGAATTTTGCGCCTTTTGACGGGCGCGGGCGCTGTCAGGATCACTTACACCCAGTAAGTTGGCCACAAGGCGTAAAAAGCCATCCTCATGATGGTCGCGCTTGTCATCGGCCAGCACAACCCGCCACAGGCTTTCAACCACGGCGCGGCGATCCTCATAAGGTACGGCATCTTTGATGGCCCGGGTGAAACGCACGGTGTCAGGAGCCTCGGTTTCCAAATCCTCGGCCTGTGCGCGTAATTTCGCAACCTCATCGGCGGGCAGTTGATAGCGTTGGGCCAAAAGTTCATCAATCACGGCAACCTCAGCTGGCGCATAATCATGGTCAGCGCGCGCCACACGCACCATCAAGGCCGCCAGCGCCAAGCGCGCATCATCAGAGCGGAGCGGCGCCGCCGGTGTCGCACCAGTCAGGCGTTTTAGTAAAGTGTCAAACATATTATTGGTATAATCAGCGTTTTCAGGCAGGACAAGCAGGGATTTACCCTATATTTCAGCCAACCAATGGCGGTGACAGGCAACCAGCATGTCAGGATCCCCCATCCAGAATTTCATAATATCAACTGCTGTGGTTTTTTCCGCAACTGAAAGCGTAACCAGCCATTTATCCAGAACCTGTTCTTTCGCGCCAAGCTGCAAGCGGATATTGGCGAGATATTCCTCAGATTCCAGATGAATATTTTGGGCAACAATCTGCACAAAATCCACCATAATGCCGATCAGATGGTCATCCAACGTGCGATTATCATAAGGAATGCCATCTTTTTCAGAGGCGCAGCTTTGTGTGGCCTCAACCATCAATGCATTCGTTTGCGCGGGATTTTGGACAAGCTCAGCTGCAATTATCCCAAGGCGCCCGTGAAAGCTATCATCCTGTTGCCCTGAAAATTTCAAATATAGGGCCGCCAAGACAATCAAAAAGACAGCGATGGCAGCGAAAATGTAGTATTTCATAGTGATGTGTCTTTACAAAATGCCGTTATTAGTCTCGTAGCGCAATTATTTGTTTCATACCAGCCTTGATTGTTTGACCGCGGCCTCAATGAAACTCGCGAAAAGCGGATGGGGTTGAAAGGGGCGGGATTTTAGTTCGGGGTGGAACTGCACGCCGATGAACCACGGGTGATCGGGGTATTCGACGGTTTCTGGCAGCTTGCCATCCGGCGAAATGCCGGCAAATTTCAGCCCCTTGGCTTCGAGTGCCGCGCGATAGCTCATATCAACCTCATAGCGGTGCCGGTGGCGTTCGGAAATTGCGGTATCGCCGTAAATTCCTGCAATCCTCGACCCCTCGGACAGCAGTGCATTATAGGCACCCAGCCGCATGGTTCCGCCTTTGTCATCGCCTGATTCGCGTTGCACAGTGCGGTTGCCCTCCAGCCATTCCTTCAGGTGGTAAACGATTGGTGTAAAACGTTTTTCGCCTGCCTCATGGTCAAATTCCTCCGAGCCTGCATCGGGGATGCCTGCCAGATTGCGCGCGGCTTCGGTCACGGCCATTTGCATGCCAAGACAAATGCCGAAATAGGGCACGTTATGTTCGCGCGCATAGGTGGCGGCGTTGATCATACCCTCTGTGCCGCGTTCGCCAAAACCGCCTGGAACAAGGATGGCGTCAAAACCTTCAAGATGCGCCGCCGTGTTGTCATCTCTTTCAAAAACCTCCGAATCAATCCATTCAGCGCGCACTTTGACGCGGTTGTGCATACCGCCGTGGGTCAGGGCCTCGGCGATGGATTTATACGCATCCCCAAGCTGGGTGTATTTGCCGACAATAGCGATTTTCACTTCGCCTTCGGGCTGTTTGATGCGCTCCATCACGTCGTGCCATTTGGACAGATCAGGTTCAGGCGCGTCCATAATGCCAAAAGCCGCCAAAACCGCGCGATCCATGCCCTCGCGGTGATAGGCAAGCGGCGCCTCGTAAATCGATTTCAGATCAAGCGCCGGGATCACAGCACCCGGGCGCACATTGCAAAACAGCGCCAGCTTGTCGCGTTCTTTTTGTGGAATTTCGTGTTCCGAGCGGCACATCAGAATGTCCGGCGCAATCCCGATAGAGCGCAATTCCTTAACCGAGTGCTGGGTTGGTTTGGTTTTCAACTCCCCTGCCGCTGCGATATAGGGGACCAGGGTCAGATGCATGAACACGCAATCCCCGCGCTTATCCTGGGAAAACTGGCGGATGGCTTCAAAAAAGGGCAGGGCTTCGATGTCGCCAACTGTGCCGCCAATTTCACAAAGCATGAAATCAACTTCATCATCACCGATCTCAATGAAGTCCTTAATTTCATTGGTAACATGCGGAATCACCTGAATGGTTTTGCCCAAATAATCGCCGCGGCGTTCTTTTTCCAACACGGTTGAATATATCCGCCCGGATGAAATGCTATCGGTTTTACGGCACGAAACCCCGGTGAAACGCTCATAATGCCCAAGGTCAAGATCGGTTTCGGCGCCGTCATCTGTTACAAAAACCTCGCCGTGCTCAAACGGCGACATGGTGCCGGGATCGACGTTTAGATATGGGTCAAGTTTGCGCAGGCGCACCGAATAGCCGCGCGCCTGTAAAAGCGCCCCAAGTGCAGCCGATGCCAGCCCTTTGCCAAGGGACGAAACCACACCACCTGTAATAAAAATATATCGCGCCATACTGTTTGGCCCCCGTGGATAGTTGTTTTGATGGATTGTCCGAGCAGCACAATCGCCTGTATCACGGGATTAAACTCATAGAGGATTCGGCTGGGTTTAACAAGGTGTGAGCCGCAATATATTGTAGAAAAATGATATTGATGCCCTAATTCTGGGGGCAGGCACGGTTATATATGAAAAAGACCCGCGCGATGGCGGGCCAGAGTATAAGGGTGTTGGGGTCTATTTATTCGTCAAAATTCACCCGTTCGGCCATTTTTAGCGCCTCGTTACGATGCGCGGCAATATCGATCAGCGGGGTGCTGTCGGGCGTGAAATCCCCCCAGCTTTGCACCAGTTCGGATGGCGAAACGCCTGCCAGCAGAGGATATTCATAATTTAGCTCAGCATAGATTTCCTGCGCCTGTGCAGATGTCAAAAACTCCATCAATTTCAGGGCATTATCCTTGTTTGGTGCCGCCAAAGTCATGGCCATGCCCGATAGGTTAACATGGGCGCCTGTGTCGCCAATACTGGCAAAAACCAGATCAACACTGTTGGCCCATGGGACTTGTTCGGGGTCGGCCAGCATTTTGCCCATGTAATAGGTGTTGCCAATGGCCACGTCACATTCAGCAGCCCAGACGGCCTTGATTTGCGCGCGATCATTGCCTTGCGGACGGCGCGCGAGGTTGGCTTTCAGGCCTTGCAGCCAGGCCTCGGCAGCGTCGGCGCCGTGGTGCGCGATCATCGCCGAGGTAAGGGCGATGTTGTAATTGTGCAGGCCAGAGCGCACGCAAATACGGCCTTTCCATTCGGGATCTGCAAGCTGTTCAAAGCTGGTCAAACTGCCTGCTGCCACTCGAACTTTCGAGACATAAAGAATACGAGCGCGCATAGTTAACCCAAACCAGTTGCCATCTGGATCACGGTAAGTGTCTGGAATATTTGCAGAAATTATATCGGAACTAACCGACTGCGTGACCCCGGCGTTGACCATTGCGGACAGATTGGCGATATCGGTCGTCAAAATAATATCGGCTAAAGAATGCGCCCCTTCGGCTTTCAAGCGTTCAATCATGCCCTTTTTAAGAAACACAACGTTGGTTTTGATGCCGGTTTCTTTGGTGAAAACCGCCAAAATCGGATCGATAAGTTGTGGTTGACGGGCTGAATAAATATTCACTTCCTGCGCAAGGCTTGGTGTGGCGATCAAGAGGGCGCCAATAAGGGCGACGACGGGTTTCAACATGGGTATTCTCCAGTAGGTTTCAGTGGGGGTTGATTACCTGAGTAAAATAGTCACGTCAATACTTGACAAAATAAATCAGGTAGCCTTTTCGCCGATCTTCACCGCATCCCAAAGCGCATCCATTTCGGCAAGATCAGATGTTTCAGGTGTTTTACCAAGGACCGCCAGTTTCTGTTCAACTTGCGTAAAACGCCGGATGAATTTGGTATTGGCCGCACGCAGGGCTTTTTCAGGGTCGATATCCAAATGCCGCGCAAGATTGGTCATCACGAACATCAAATCGCCGAATTCTTCTTCAATATCAGCGGCATCAAGGGACTCGCGGGCCTCGGCCAGCTCTTGGGCTTCTTCGGTAATTTTATCGACAACCATGGTAATCTCGGGCCAGTCAAAGCCCACACGCGCCGCACGGTTTTGCAGCTTTATAGCGCGGGTGAGGGCAGGCAGGCCAGTGGCGACACCGTCCAGTGCGCTGCGGTTTTTGGGTTGCTCCGCGCGTTCTGCTGCTTTGATTGCCTCCCAGTCGGAGACCTGTTGTTTGGCAGATTTATCGCGATTTTCTGCACCAAAAACATGCGGATGGCGGTGCAGCATTTTGTCGCCGATAGTTTGGACGACATCGGAAAAATCAAATAACCCGGCCTCATCCGCCATTTGCGCGTGGTAAATGACATTAAGCAGCAGATCGCCCAATTCGCCCGGCAATTCATCCCAGGCTTTGCGGGTAATAACATCGGCAACCTCATAGGATTCCTCAATTGTGTAGGGCGCGATAGTGTCGAAATCCTGTTCGATATCCCACGGGCAGCCGGTATTTTTATCCCGCAAGCGGCGCATGATTTCCAGTAATCTGGGCAGACCGGCATCGCGGTTATGGATCAGTGCATCTGATTGTAAGGCCGGCATGGGGCGGTGGGTCATAGGGATACCTTTAGGGTTTCGAGGCCGTGGAAATGATAGCAATCAGTGTATTGTGGCGTGGCAGAAAGGCGCATATTGGGAAAGGCGCCAAACAGGATCGGCAAAGCGACGGCCATCTCAAGGCGCGCGAGCGGTGCACCGATGCAAAAATGCAATCCGCCGCCAAATGAGAGGTTACCCTTACCGCCACGGTGGGGGTCAAAACGATCGGGTTCGGGGAATTTTTCAGGATCGCGATTGGCCGCGCCTAACAGCAGCCCGATAACGTCGCCTTTCTTGAAATCATGATCAAAAAGGCGCAGGTCCTCCATCACGAAACGGGTAAACATGTGAAGGGGCGGGTCGAACCTTAGCGTTTCCTCGATGGTTTGCAGGGTTGTTTGAGGGGTGTTAAAATACCTATTATCTGGATGAGGATTTTCCAATATAGTTTTGATACCATTGGCAAAACTATGCACTGTAGCCTCATGGCCCGCATTAAGTAACAAGATACATGTGGTGATCAGCTCATCGGTTGAAAGCTGATCGCCAGAGGTTTGCGCCATAATCAGATCGGTGATCAAATCATCGCGGGGATCTGTACGGCGTGCCTGAATATATTCGCGCAAAAAGGCAGAAAACGCCACCGCGGCGCGCACGGCTGCATCCTCGATCATCCGGTCACGGCGCACTTGATACATGGCCACCATATCGTGGGACCATGCTAAAAGCTGATCGGCCATGCTTTCGGGCACGCCGAGCAGCCGGGTGATGATGATAATCGGGATTTTTTCGCAAAATGCCGGCAAAAGATCAACCGTATCGGCGGGAAAATCTGCAATCAGGTTGCGTGCAAGGGCATCTATCTGCGGTTCCAGTTCAGCAATGCGACGGTTGGTGAAAGCCCGGGTTAAAAGGGCGCGCAGGCGGGTGTGTTTAGGTGGCTCCAGTTCCAGTAGGGAATGTTGCTCAATTGCATAAAACGGGGCTAAATGGGCCGGGCGTTCGGGGGCAAAGCCTTGGGGGGCTGCACGGCCAAACCGCCGGTCGCGCAGGATTGTGTTAATGCCCAGATAATCGGCGCAACACAGGTGTTCGTATTCCTGCCAGAGGAAAAACCGCCCATGCTTGCGGGCGCGCGCATAAAAAGGGTAGGGGTTTTGGATAAAATCAGGGTCCCGGGGATTTTGATGCAGCACCGGGATCATTGCGCGCGTTCCAGTGCCTGTTCGAGATCCGCAATCAGATCCCGCACATCCTCGATTCCGATGGAAAGCCGGATCAGGTTGTCAGGCACGATGGAATGCGGCCCCTCAACCGCTTTGCGATGTTCAATCAGGCTTTCAACGCCGCCAAGCGAGGTGGCAGGGAAAAAGACCTGGGTGAACCGCGCCACATCATGGGCCGGGTCAGCGCCGCCCTTGATCAGGATCGACATCATGCCCCCAAAACCGCCGGTCATTTGACGTTTGGCAATTGCATGCCCGGGATGGCTCGGCAGGCCGGGATAGAGCACGCGGCTGATCATCGCGTGCCCCTCAAAATGCTGTGCAATCGCCAGCGCATTGGTCGAGGCGCATTCAAACCGCAAATAAAGTGTGCGCAGGCCGCGGATTAATAACCATGCCTCAAACCCGGCCATAACATTGCCTTGCAGGGTTCTGATCTGTTGAAGTTCCGCCCATAACGGGTTGATTTCACGGGTTGTCAGCACGCCCCCCGTCATGTCTGAATGGCCGTTCAGATATTTGGTGGCGGAATGGAAAGCCATATCGGCCCCTAAGGATAACGCCTGCATCGTGCAGGGGGGCGCGGCAGTGCAATCGGCCACCAGAATTGCCCCCGAATCATGGGCAATATCTGCGGCTGCGGCGATATCGATCACGTCCCAGTTGGGATTAGTCGGGCTTTCAACCCAGATAATTTTGGTTTTGCCTTTTTGCACGGCCCTCGCCAGAGCTTGCGGATCGGTCTGGTCAAAAAACGTTACCAGAATGCCGCGTTTTTCGTGCAGGCGATGTATCCAGTTCATACCGCCGTGATACATGACTTGGGGTGCCACGATATGATCGCCGGTATTCAAGGTTTCACACAGGCACACCAGCGCCGCCATGCCCGAGGCAAACAGCATCGTATCCGCGCCGCCATCAAGATTGGCCAGAACCGCCTCGGCGTGCTTAACCGTCGGCCCACCGTCACGCCCGTATATATAGGATTGCCGTGGCATATAGTCGCTGTCGCGCGCATAGGTGCTGGCCAGATCAATCGCGGGAATGATCGCGCCGGTGCGTTCATCCATAATATGCAAGGCTTGTGCCGCGCGGGTGGCGGGGGAAAGGTTCAACTGGCGGGGCAGGGGCATGGCGATATCCTTATTCGACTCAAAGGCGCCGATTGGCGTATTTGGGCAGTCTATCGCGTATTGCGCTGTGTGCAATCTACACTTAGGCTACATGGGCTGCGCAATGTCGTAGTCGCAAATTATATCGGAGGAATATCATGCGTTTTCTTACTGCTGCTGTGGTGATCACAGCCACAAGTCTTAGCGCCAATGCGGCGTTTGCCAATTGTGATGACGGCGAGGTCGTCATTAAATTTTCGCACGTTACCAACACGGATAAACACCCCAAAGGCATTGCGGCCTCTTTGTTGCAAGAGCGCGTGAATGCCGAAATGAATGGCAAGGCCTGTATGGAGGTTTTCCCGAACTCGACCCTATATAATGACAATCAGGTGCTTGAGGCGATGTTGCAGGGCGATGTGCATCTGGCTGCACCTTCCTTGTCGAAATTTGAGAAATTCACCAAGCAATTCCGCATTTTCGATTTGCCGTTCATGTTCAAAAACGTTGACGCTGTGAATGAATTTCAATTGTCGGAAACCGGGCAGGATATGAAAGATTCCATGCGCCGTCGTGGTCTGCAAGGGCTGGCGTTCTGGCATAATGGCATGAAACAAATGTCGGCAAATGTACCACTACTGTTGCCCACAGATGCCGCCGGGTTGAAATTCCGGGTGCAGGCGTCCGATGTGCTTAAAGCGCAGATGGCAGCTATGGGTGGCTCGCCGCAACCAATGGCATTTTCCGAAGTTTACGGTGCGCTGCAAACCGGCGTTGTCGATGGGCAGGAAAACACCTGGTCCAACATTTACGGCAAGAAATTCTTTGAGGTGCAGGATGGTGTGACCGAGACCGATCACGGGATTCTGGATTACCTTTTGGTGACCTCGACAGAGTGGCTCGACAGTCTTGAACCTGATGTGCGTGACCAGCTTTTGACCATTATTTCCGAGGTAACTGAGCTGCGTAATGGCGAATCCACCCGCATTAACGCCGAGGCCAAGCAGGCCGTGATTGACGCCGGTGGCGTTGTGCGCACTCTAACGGCTGAACAACGTGCCGTATGGGTTGAGGTTATGAAACCCGTTTGGGCGCAGTTTGAAGGCGATGTTGGCAGCGAAAATATCGCAACAGCACAGGCGATCAACGCTAACCATTAACGCTATTATCGTCGGCCCCGCCAAGAGGGCCGGCGATTTCAGGAGGGGACAATGCACCAGAAAACCACGCCATTTGGCCGTATAATAAACGAGATTGAGGAAACACTGATTGCCGTGATCCTTGGCCTTATGACCTTGATTACATTCACGAATGTTGTAATGCGCTATGGCTTTAACACCGGCCTTAGCTGGGGGTTGGAGGTGACCGCGTTTCTGTTTGCCTGGCTGGTTTTGCTGGGCATGAGCTACGCCGTGAAAATTACGGCACATCTTGGTGTGGACGCGGTTCTTAACCTGTTTGGCCCAAAAACCCGCAAGATTTTAGCGCTGATTGCCGTGACGACGTGCATCATATATGCGTTTTTGCTGCTGAAAGGCGCGTGGGATTATTGGGCTAACTTCGCCAATCTGCCACAAACTACCGGCCGCTGGTTTCCGACAGGATTTCAGGACAGTTTTCTGGGCAAAGCCTGGTATGAGAGCGAAGACACGCCCATGCCCGGCTTTTTACGGTTTCTGGAGGGCTGGCTGAACGAGGGCGAGGCCTATGAAAAACTGCCCCGCATGATCCCCTATATTATGTTGCCTATCGGCATGGGGTTGCTGCTTTTTCGTTTTATTCAGGCGGGATTCCGTCTTTTTAAGGGCACGCAGGCAAGCCTGATTGTCAGCCATGAAGCCGAAGACGCAGTCGCCGAAGTTGCCGCTGCGCGCGACGCAGGGGTATAGATCATGGATGTTCTAATTCTATTTGTGATGATTATCGGCCTGATGTTGATCGGGGTGCCTATCGCAATTTCACTGGGCTTCAGCTCGGTGATTTTCCTGCTGGTGTTGTCTGACACCTCGCTGGCTTCGGTTGCGCAGACGTTTTTTCAGGCGATGGCCGGGCATTACACATTGCTGGCGATCCCGTTCTTTATTCTGGCGTCATCTTTCATGTCTACGGGCGGGGTGGCGACGCGGATCATCCGGTTCTCCATTGCTCTTGTCGGCCATCTGCCCGGCGGCATGGCGATTGCCGGCGTTGTTGCCTGCATGCTGTTTGCCGCCCTTTCGGGTTCTTCGCCTGCCACGGTTGTCGCCATTGGCTCGGTCGTGATCGCGGGTATGCAAAAGGTTGGCTATACCAAGGAATTCGGGGCAGGGATCATTGCCGTGGCGGGTACGCTTGGCATCCTGATCCCGCCCTCGATTGTGATGGTGGTCTATGCGTCTGCGACGGATGTTTCCGTGGGCCGGATGTTTCTGGCGGGCGTTATTCCGGGGCTTTTGGCCGGGTCAATGCTGATGGTCGCGATCTATATCACCGCCCGGGTGCGCAATCTGCCGCGCGGCGAGTGGCAAGGCTGGGGCGAGGTATTTGGCGCCGCGCGTGATGCGGCCTGGGGCCTGTTTTTGATGGTGATCATCCTTGGCGGCATCTACGGCGGTATTTTCACCCCGACCGAGGCCGCTGCGGTGGCTGCAATTTATGCCTTCCTGATTTCGATGTTCATCTACCGCGACATGGGACCACTGGCAGGCCGGGATGGCGCCAAGCCCTTATCCCTGCTGAAAAAACCCTTGGCGCTGATCACGGCCTGGGTGCATAAAGACACTAAAAACACGTTATTCGAGGCCGGGAAACTGACCGTCACACTACTGTTTATCATCGCTAACGCCTTGATATTAAAACACGTTTTAACCGAAGAGCAAATCCCGCAGCAAATCGCCAGTGCCATGCTAAGCGCAGGTTTTGGCGTTATCATGTTCCTTGTCATCGTCAATGTTATCCTGCTGTTCGGTGGGCAATTCATGGAGCCATCGGGCCTGATTGTCATCGTCGCCCCGCTGGTTTTTCCCATCGCGATTGAGCTGGGCGTTGATCCCATTCACCTTGGCATAATCATGGTCGTAAACATGGAGATCGGCATGATAACGCCCCCCGTGGGTCTTAACCTGTTCGTGACCTCGGGGGTGGCGGGCATGCCGATGATGGGCGTGGTGAAAGCCGCGCTGCCATGGCTGGCGATCCTGTTCGTATTCCTGATCATGATCACCTACATCCCGTGGATTTCCACGGTACTGCCAACCTATATCATGGGGCCGGAGATTATTACGAAATAGGCGCCCTCAATCCGTCCCGCGGTATGGTTGCACGTATTGCAGTGCCATGTCCCAGGGGAAGAAAATCCAGGTGTCTTGGGAAACTTCGGTGATGAAACTATCGGTCATCTCGCGGCCCTCGGGTTTGGCGTAAACCGTGGCGATATGGGCTTTGGGGAATAATTTACGCACCACTTTCAGGGTTTTACCGGTGTCCACCAGATCATCGACAATCAGCACGCCACTGCCGTCGCCCATGATTTCCATGTCAGGGGATTTCAGCACCACGGCCTCGGATTGATCCTGATGGTCATAGGATTTCACGCTGATGGTATCGACCGTGCGGATATCCAGCTCGCGTGCGATAATCATTGCCGGGGCCATGCCACCGCGGGTAATCGCAATTACGGCTTTCCAGCTGCCATTATCCGGCCCCTTGCCATCGAGCCGCCACGCCAGCGCCCGGCTGTCGCGGTGAATTTGGTCCCAGCTTATGTGAAAGCCTTTTTCATGTGGCAGTTTATCCGTCATTTTTGCGCCCCGTTACTATGTCAATATCGGGCGCATCCTCGGCCTTCATACCAACCACATGATAGCCCGCATCCACATGCAGGTTTTCCCCTGTAACCCCGCTGGAAAGATCTGATAAAAGATACATCGCAGATTTACCGACCTCGTCTTGGGTTACATTGCGCCGCAGGGGCGAATTCAGCTCATTCCATTTCAAAATATAGCGAAAATCCCCGATGCCAGACGCGGCCAGCGTTTTGATAGGACCGGCAGACAGGGCATTGACGCGAATGTTTTTCGGCCCCAGATCCATCGCCATATATTTCACCGAAGCCTCAAGCCCCGCCTTGGCCACCCCCATGACATTATAATGCGGCATGACTTTTTCCGCGCCGTAATAGGTTAATGTCAGGCAAGACCCACCGTCCGGCATCATCTTTTCAGCCCGTTGCACAACGGCCGTGAATGAGTAGACGGAAATATTCATTGTCAGGTCAAAGTTTTTCGCCGTGGTGTCAACATAGCGCCCGCGCAGCTCATTCTTGTCGGAAAATCCAATGGCATGCACCAGAAAATCCAGCTTGCCCCATTTTTCCTGCAATGTTGCAAATACCGCGTCAATTGAATGCCCGTCCGTTACGTCACATTCCAGCACGATGTCGGATTTCAGGCTCTCGGCGAGGGGTAATACACGTTTGCCCAAGGCCTCACCCTGATAGGTGAACGCCAGCTCGGCCCCTTGTGCTGCACAGGCCTGTGCAATCCCCCAGGCAATAGATTTGTTGTTGGCGACCCCCATGATCAGGCCACGTTTTCCCGCTAAAAGTCCTGCGCTCATCCCCAAATCCCTTATTTTTGAATTATATAATTTTCTTTAATCTATTGCAGGCGCTGCTACAAGATTGTTGATGCATATTAAGATGTAAGATGTCTATACTCGGATCAGAGCAGGCAGAAAGAACGGGGGGGCATATGTCATCAGAACCAAAAAGAGGGGGAATTTTTGCAGGTGATGATCCGTTTGAAATTGCACGAAACTGGTTGTCAGAGGCCGAAAAAACCGAGCCCAACGACGCCAATGCCATTGCGCTTTCAACTGTGGATATTCACGGTATGCCGAACGCACGAATGGTGTTGCTGAAAGAAATCGAATCCGATGCTTTTGTTTTTTATACAAATTATAAAAGCAGCAAGGCGATCGAGATTGAGCACGCCGGCAAGGCCGCGTTCGTTATGCACTGGAAATCCCTGCGCCGCCAAATTCGTGTGCGCGGGACCGTCACAAAAGAGGATGGCGCGCAGGCGGATGCATATTATGCCACCCGTAGCCTGCCAAGCCGCCTTGGGTCCTGGGCCTCAGAGCAATCTCAACCGCTTACGTCCCGAAGTGTGCTAATGGCGCGGGTGGCGAAAATCACGGCCACAAAAGGCCTGCATCCGGCGCGGCCAGGTTTTTGGGGCGGATATCGCATCACGCCAACTGAAATCGAATTTTGGGCAGATGGGCAACACCGCCTGCACGACCGATTCCGCTGGGTACGCAAAAATACTGACGTGTGGGTGATTGAACGCCTTCAACCATAGCGGAAATTAAACATTGATCACGTTTTTGTGTAAAACTAAGCGAATAATTGCCACATGCAATTGATTTAATCTCATAAACGCTTGTCACAGCGAGAATTTTACTAGATGGTGATCGAAAGTTGGGGCTGACAATATGTCAAATTTTAGATTAAAATGAAAGAGTGGCGACACCTCTGTAAAGTAGGTTACGTTACGTAAGGGAAAAATGGACGCACTGGTTATGATTAAGGGGCAGGTCAAATGGTTTGATGCCACTAAAGGTTTCGGGTTCGTTGTCTGCGAAGACAGCGAAGGGGATATTCTTTTGCACGCAAATGTTCTGCGCAATTTTGGCCGCAGTTCAGTTGCCGAGGGTTCGAGTATCGTCATTGACGTGCAGGTAACAGACCGTGGTCGTCAGGCTTCGATCATCCACGAAATTGACGCACCTTTGGAGATGGATAACGGCGAGATTGGTGATGCCAGCCCGGGTTTGCCTGAGGTTGGGGATGAGGTGCCGCTGCAACCGGCCCGCGTGAAATGGTTTGATAAGGCCAAAGGTTTTGGGTTCGCCAATATTTTTGGACAGCCCGATGACATTTTCCTGCATGTCGAAATCCTGCGCCATTACGGTCTGTCAGAATTGCAACCCGGCGAAGCGATCACCGTTAAGGTTATTGACGGTCCGCGCGGCAAAATGGCCGGTGAAGTGCAGCCTTGGGATCATGTTATCCACAAGAATGATTAATCTTCTTAAATTAACCATTACGGTGTTATGCATTTCGTTGCCAACATCGGTTTTGGCTATCGTCGCGTTGCCACTGCAATGCGCAACTGAACAGCTTGATTTGCGCTTTTCCGGCGCATCCGTGCGCTTTTCCGTTGAGGTGGTGCAAACCCCCGAGGAACGCGCCATCGGCCTGATGGACAGAACAAACCTCGCACCATTTTCCGGCATGCTGTTCGTTTATCCAAAACCACAAAGCGTAAGTTTTTGGATGCGCAATACACTGATTCCGCTCGATATGATTTTTATCGATGCCCGTGGTGTGGTGCAAAGCATACATGAAAATGCAATTCCGCTGGATGAGACGCCGATCTTTGGTGGCGATGAGATTCAGTATGTCTTTGAAATCAATGGCGGAATGGTGCAAAAGCTTGGAATTTCAGTCGGGGCGGAACTACGCCATCCCGCTATTTCGGGTGAAAACAGTATCTGGCCCTGTAATTGATTTTTTCGCTTTCCTTCGCTATGGCTTCGCTGTAAATGAAGCCTCAGTCGGGGCGTAGCGCAGCCTGGTAGCGCGACGGTTTTGGGTACCGTAGGTCGGAGGTTCGAATCCTCTCGCCCCGACCATTTTCACACATTACCGGTTCATTGCAGCATTTTTTCGAGCGTCGCCAAAATAGCAGTCCAGCCACCGTGATGATTGTCACGTGATTGTTCATCTGCGAATTTAACATGTGTTAACGTAACCTCGGTCCCGCCGTCTTTTGGCACAAAGGTCAGGGTTACCGTGCTGCCATCGACCGAAAATGGTGATTCCCAGGTGAAAACCAAGCGGGAATGGGGCACGATTTCTGTATATTCCCCACTGTGCGGCATATGTTGATCGCCCGCGTGCATAATCAGCGAAAAACGTCCGCCAACAACCGGGTCAGCCATAACATCGCTTGAGGACATGCCTTCGCCGGGGACCATGAATTTTGCCAACATCCCGGGGTCAAGCCAGGCATCGAATGCGGCTTTGGGGCTGGCGTTTATGATCCGGTTGGTGGTCAGGGTAAGTTCGGTCATGGTATTTTCCTTTTCTGTAAACATGTTTTCCAGTGCATTAAGGCGGATATCCCAGATTGAACGGAGCTGCGTGAACCAGTCTTCCACCGCGTCAACGGGGGCTAGATTTGCCTCAATCAGATGCACACGTCCAATTGTTTTGCGCGTAACCAAACTGGCTTTTTCCAGTATTTTTATGTGTTTTGACACTGAATTCAGCGACATTTCATAGCGTGCCGCAAGTTCTGTTACGCGCGTTGGGCCTTCTTGGGCGAGGGCCGTCAGAATCGCCCGACGGGTTGGATCCCCCACCGCTTTCAATGTTTCGCTTAATGCGGATTTATTTTGTTCAACCATATGGGTGAATAGCTTACGATTCCTGAATTGTCAACCAAAAGGGTGAATATTAAGAATGCGAGTTTGATTCTCTGATATACCCCGCACTGTTTTTGCGCATGCTTTCACCTGAAATCTGAATAGATAGCGCAAAGGCTATGATATGATGAGATTTTTATTTTCAGGATTTGGGTAAAAAATTTGACCGATCGATAAACTAAATATTGATCCTTATGGTCGCTTGTTCTCTGGATCGGTTTTGAGAATACCAGCATTCATACGTCAACAAAAAAAATCGCGATTTACGAAAATAAATTCGTTGACCCAAGCGGCCCAATGCTCCAATTAGGGGGAGCCTCATAGTTTACCACAATATGTTGTGTCACTTTGAGGATTGTAAAAATAAAATACATAGGCGAATGCCTACGCAAGTTAGTGGGGAAACCGGGTGATTTGCATCTATTAAGACAGGGACAGTGATGAAAATTGAGCGTAAATTTACCAAAGTAAAAACCGGCGCATACGGTGAGATTGAATTTAAGACGACATCGTCAGAGATCCGAAATCCGGACGGTTCAATCGTTTTTGCACTTGAGAATCTCGAAATTCCTGTCAGTTGGAGTCAGGTTGCCGCCGACGTTATTGCCCAGAAATATTTTCGCAAAGCCGGGGTTCCTGCGGCGGTTAAGAAAGTTAAGGAAAAGGATATTCCGGCATTTTTACACCGCGCCGTTCCCGATGAGGAAAAGCTGGCGAAACTGTCCGAATCCGAACGTTATATCGGCGAGATTTCCGCCAAACAGGTGTTTGATCGCCTTGTCGGGACGTGGTGTTACTGGGGCTGGAAGGGTGGTATGTTCACCACCGAGGCCGACGCCAAAACCTATTACGATGAGATGCGTTTCATGATGGCCAGCCAAATGGCCGCGCCAAATTCGCCGCAATGGTTCAACACCGGGCTACACTGGGCTTACGGGATCGACGGGCCAAGCCAGGGCCATCATTATGTCGACTACCAAACCGGCAAGCTGACCAAATCGGCCACCGCTTATGAACACCCCCAACCGCACGCCTGTTTCATCCAGTCGGTTTCTGACGATCTGGTGAATGACGGCGGGATTATGGATCTTTGGACCCGCGAGGCGCGGCTGTTCAAATACGGCTCGGGGACGGGTACAAATTTCAGCTCGCTGCGGGGGTCTGACGAAAGCCTTGGCGGGGGCGGAAAATCCTCGGGGTTGATGTCATTCTTGAAAATCGGCGATCGGGCAGCAGGGGCGATAAAATCGGGGGGTACCACACGGCGGGCAGCCAAGATGGTGATCTGCGATATGGATCACCCGGATGTCGAAGAGTTTATTAACTGGAAAGTCATTGAAGAACAAAAGGTTGCAGCACTTGTTGCAGGTTCTAAAGTCCATGAACAACGTCTTAATGAAATCTTCACGGCTATCCGTTCATGGGATGGCAGCGAAACCGACGCCTTTGATCCCAAGAAAAACGCCGGCCTAAAGACGGCGATCCGTTCGGCCAAGAAAACCCATGTGCCGGAAACCTATATCAAACGTATTTTGCAATATGCCGAGCAGGGGTTTGCCAGCATCGAGTTTCCGACCTATGACACCGATTGGGATTCCGAGGCTTACCTGACCGTTTCGGGGCAAAATTCCAATAATTCCGTGCGGGTGACCGACAGTTTCTTGCAAGCGGTCAAAGATAATGCCGATTGGGAGCTGCTCAATCGCACCGATGGGACCGTTTCCAAAACCGTTAAAGCCACCGATTTATGGGAGCAAATCGGCCATGCGGCCTGGGCTTGCGCTGATCCCGGCATCCAGTTTCACGACACGGTGAACGCCTGGCACACATGCCCCGAGGATGGTGCAATCCGCGGCTCCAACCCTTGTTCGGAATATATGTTTCTGGACGATACGGCCTGTAATCTGGCAAGCATGAACCTGCTGACGTTCCTGCATGACGGGCAGTTTGACGCCGTAGGCTATATCCACGCGACACGTCTGTGGACCATGACATTGGAAATTTCGGTGCTGATGGCGCAATTCCCGTCACCCGAAATTGCGAGATTATCCTATAAATTCCGCACGTTAGGTCTGGGTTATGCCAATATTGGCGGGCTTTTGATGAATATGGGGCATGGTTATGACAGCGTTGAGGGGCGCGCCATGGCCGGAGCGTTGAGCGCGATTATGACCGGCGTTTCTTATGCGACATCGGCTGAGATGGCCAAAGAGCTGGGGCCGTTTCCGGGCTATGCGAAAAACGCCGATCATATGCTGCGCGTGATGCGTAATCACCGCCGCGCAGCTTACGGCGAGGCCTCGGGCTATGAAGGTTTGGCCGTGCCGCCGGTGCCGCTTGACCATGATAATTGCCCTGACGGTCAGTTGATCAATCTGGCGCATAAGGCCTGGGATGACGCGCTGAAACTGGGCGAGACGCACGGGTATAGAAATGCACAGGTTTCGGTGATCGCGCCAACCGGCACCATCGGGCTGGTGATGGACTGTGACACCACAGGCATCGAGCCGGATTTTGCATTGGTGAAATTCAAAAAGCTTGCTGGCGGTGGATATTTCAAAATTATCAACCGTTCGGTTCCCGCAGCTCTGGCAAATCTGGGGTATTCCAGCAGTCAGGTTGAGGAAATTATCTCCTATGCGGTTGGGCATGCCACGATGGGTAATGCACCGGGTGTTAACCATACGTCCTTGCTGGGCCACGGGTTTAGTGCGGTCGAGATTGCCAAAATCGAAGAGGCGCTCCCCACGGCTTTTGATATTAAATTCGTCTTTAACCAATGGACATTGGGTGAGGATTTCTGCCACAAGACCCTTGGAATTCCTCAGGAAAAGCTGAACGATCCAACCTTTGATCTGCTGCGCCACCTTGGCTATACACGCGCGCAAATCCGGGATGCAAATAACCACGTCTGCGGTACCATGACCCTTGAGGGCGCGCCGTTTTTGAAGGAAGAACACTATAAAGTCTTTGATTGTGCCAATGTCTGCGGGCGTATCGGCACGCGGTATTTGAGCGTTGAAAGCCACATTAATATGATGGCCGCAGCTCAAAGCTTTATTTCCGGGGCGATATCCAAAACCATCAACATGCCCAATGACGCCACGATCGAGGAATGCAAATCGGCCTATGAACTTAGCTGGTCGCTGGGCGTCAAGGCAAATGCGCTTTATCGGGATGGCTCAAAACTGTCGCAACCGCTTTCCTCGGCCTTGATCGAGGATGATGAAGACCTTGAGGAAATTCTGAACGAGGCCCCGGACGCTGAACGTGCAACGGTTCTTGCGGAAAAAATCGTTGAGAAAATCGTGGTCAAGGAAATCGCGCGTGGCCGTGAAAAACTGCCGCAACGCCGCAAGGGCTATACCCAAAAAGCGGTGGTTGGCGGGCATAAGGTTTACTTGCGCACCGGCGAATACGAGGATGGAAATCTGGGGGAGATTTTCATTGATATGCACAAAGAAGGCGCCGGTTTCCGCGCGATGATGAACAATTTTGCCATCGCTATTTCGGTTGGTCTGCAATACGGTGTGCCGCTGGATGAGTTCGTTGAAGCCTTTACCTTCACGCGCTTTGAGCCTGCGGGCATGGTGCAAGGCAATGACAGCATCAAATCTGCAACCTCTATTCTGGATTATATCTTCCGTGAATTGGCCGTGTCCTATCTGGACCGCACCGACCTTGCCCATGTGCAACCAAGCGGCGAAAGTTTTGATGATATGGGGCGCGGGATTGAAGAGGGCGCGCCAAATTTTGGTAATGTCGAAGGCGAGGTCGCAAAAACCTCGATTGATATGATCCGCCAGATTTCCTCAACCGGGTATTTGCGTAAACGTGTGCCCGAGGATCTGGCTGGGGTGCAAGCACAAGTTACACAAACCCTAAGCGAAACGATGACCTTAAGCAGCGGGCCGGTGGCGATGGATGATCGCACAAAGGCCAAAATGCAGGGCTATGAGGGCGATGCCTGCGGGGAATGCGGCAACTATACGTTGGTGCGCAACGGAACATGTATGAAATGCAACACCTGTGGGGGGACCTCGGGGTGTAGCTAAGTAACAGGTGGGGGAAAGTCTGTCTGCTGAACTTTCTCCTGGCAATCAGGCCGCAGGCAAACCGTCGAGCGGTTAATTACGAGCCTGGATTGCACAACTGGGGGGTGGTTTTCCATCCCCCATTTTTTATGCGTTCTCAGCCAAAAGCTCCCCCACCGTAGACGCCGGTTTCATATCCATAGACATCCGCAAAGCTTTGCGTGCGCGTGACAGGCGTGACATCACAGTGCCCTTGGGAATATTCAGCGCAACACTGATTTCGGCGTAGCTGAGGTTATCGCGGATCAGATGCCTGAAGATATCGCGCTGCGATTGCGGTAAGTTATCAATATGGGCCAAAACCTCAAGACAGGTCAGCCGTTGGGCCGGGCCGGGGGCTGTATCTGTCAGCGTGATATCCTCAATATTCACCTCATTTTGGCGTTTTTGTTTCTGGCGCAGCTGGTCGTTGCGCAGGTTATAGAGAATGGAAAACAGGTAGGATTTCAAATCTTCCACCGGCCCGTGGCGATCTTGGCGTGACAGCACGCGCTCCACCGCTTTTTGCACGATCACCTGCGCTTGCTCGGGCGTGTCACAAAGATAATGCGCATAGCGTTGCAGGTCAGGCATATGCAAATTAATCGGATCAAAGGGGGCACTGGTAATTGATACATCCATGATAACCTCCTGTGGTTTGGTGCCTTCATGGGACCCTAATTGGCTGGGCAGAACAAGCTGGCGAGAAATGGCCGAGCAGGGCCTTGCCGCCCAAATCCCCTTGTATTCATAGAGAAATGGGCGAAAAGATGCCCAATGACATGAAAACCTAGGCGGTTAGGCGCGCAAAATTAGACCCTTGTTATTTTGGGTAATTCTTGCGGGAATAATTTCGGCGCTGGCGCGTCTGTAGTTTTGAAAGCACCAGATGGGTGGGCTTTCACGGACGATACTGTCCATAGATTGATACTGGAGACTAAAATGAAAAACGTTCTTATTGCGACAATCACCACGTTAAGCTTTGCCACAACCGCGCTGGCTTTTGAAGAAGGCGTTGACGCAGACGGTGACGGTATGCTGTCAGCCGCCGAAATGGTCGCCGTATATCCCAACATCACCGAAGAAGTTTACGCAGCCGTTGATACTGACGGTGACGGCGCGATCAGCGAAGAAGAACTCGCTGCTGCAATAGAGAAAGGCTTGCTGGAATCCTAACCTCTCCCAATGCCTCTCTCTGGCCCTCTGCAGAAATGCAGGGGGTTTTTATGTACCGCGCAAGAGCTACCACGTCTCTGGCCCCAAGCGGGACAGGTCCATTTTGCCTTGCAACGAACGCTCGTCATGGACGCTTGACTGGATTCGCTGTAGACATACCGGCAGCTTGATTTTAGAGGAGATGCACCATGGACCAATTCACCGGCAGTTGCACGTGCGGCAATGTCAAAATCGTGACGTCGGGCACCCCATACCGGGTTGGCCTTTGCCACTGTCTCGACTGTCGCAAGCACCACGGCGCGCTTTTTCATGCGTCCGCAGTGTTCCCACAGGATGCCGTGAGTATCCACGGTAAAACACGCGACTATGCCGGGCGGTTTTTCTGCCCCAACTGCGGCGCAAGCGTTTTTTCCCGCAGCGCAGACGAAATCGAAATTAACCTGGGATCCCTGGACGCCCCTGACCAACTGACGCCAACCTACGAGCTATGGACTGCGCGCCGCGAATCCTGGCTACCGCCGTTTACGCACTTGAAACAATATGAGCGTGATCGTGATGCCGTAGGGCGTTTTGAGGCATAGGGTATAGGCAGATGGCCGGATTGAGCCTAAACCCACTATCAGTTTTTAAGACGTTTCGACATAGACCAATTCGTAAACGTAGGACTTCGAGCCCTTGCGACTGACCCAAACGCCCTCGGGGGGCGACACTTGCGATTGTTCCGCTAGCTGATCCCATGGTCGACCGAATACTTCATCGCTGTCCCATGTGCCCGCAATCCAGCGCAGCTTTTCGTGCCAGATTATCCAATAATCCCCGTCGCTTCTCTTGAAGCCAACGCAACCCTCTGAGTTGGATTCTTTCTCGAAACGGTATACAAGGCCGTCGCTAAGCCGCCTGAGCTCGAAATGTATTTCATTCGTTGTTCCGTTCATGGAGCTGAGCTTAGAGCCCGATCCAAGTTTTGGAAACTAGAAAGGCTGCTAAGTTCGCAAAACAGCCGCTTAGTGGTATTAAGGGGCGGGCATATGATCGCTTGTACTTGATGCAGAGGCAAAGATTGCGGACGCAACGGGCAATTAGAATTTAGAGCGTGAAGGCCGAAAGTATTGGCGTGCAAAGTTGATGGTTTTTGCAACAAGCCATGCATATTGAACACTCGCCCCCAGTTCCTTTGATGCGCAATAGAAATATGGCTTTTATGTACCGCGCGCCAAGGCCGCGACGCCGGTGCGGGCGACGTCTGTTACCCCAAGCGGTGTCATCAGATTGATAAACGCATCGATTTTTTCGGACGTTCCGGTGATTTCAAAGACAAAACTTTCCAGCGTGCTATCCACTACGTTTACGCGAAAAATATCGGCTAAGCGCATGGCTTCAAGACGTTTTTCGCCTTTGCCGACTACCTTGATAATCGCCAACTCCCGCTCAACCGAGGGGCCATCAACGGTCAGGTCATGCACGTTATGTACCGGCACCATACGGCCAAGCTGGGCCTTGATCTGTTCAATCACCGCCGGGGTGCCGGTGGTAACGATCGTCACCCGCGACAGATGTCCAAGATGGTCGGTTTCAGCCACAGTGAGGCTGTCGATATTATAGCCACGCCCGGAAAACAGTCCGATCACGCGCGCCAAAACACCGGCCTCATTATCGACAATCACCGCCAGCGTATGGGTTTCGATCACATCGCTAAGCGGGTTCTTGAGGTCATACGCGCTCTTCTTAGAGGCGCCTTTTTTAAGTGACAAAGCATTCATGTTCATAATCCTTATGTTAGCAGGAATTTCCCACGTTTAGAGGGTATTGTCCAGATACCGAAGGGGCGTATTGGCAGGCAGGGGGCCGTGCGGATGGTTTAAAAACGCGATAAGCGGCGCGAATTCACGGGCAATTCGGCTGCTATCTTTGGCCGACATTTCAGCCACATGGCGCGCCGATATGCCCTTGTTAAATTGGGTAAAACAGTCTTTGGCCTTTGTCGAAAGCGCAGCGGGGCTCCCGTTAATTCCAAGATGATTAAGGATGCGGGCCGCGGTTTTTTTGGTGTCAAAAGCAATATCCTCAAAATCCAGCGGCAGGATATTGGGCAGCCGCAGCCATTGCGCCAGATCGTTTACTTGCCCCCGAATCCCGTGCAAAGCATCCTCAAGCGTGACCATTTCAGAGAAAGGCTGCACGCCCATCCGCCGGGCTTTTATGCCGTGGTCCAGCATCGATAAAGCCATGTCGCGCGGGTCACGATAGGCGGCAGACCCAATGGCGCGCCCGTCCTTTATCATTGCTATAACAGCCGGATCAGGGCGGGTGTGGGTCTTAACCAGCAACGGGTGGCCAAGCGATTGCGCCAATGTCCAAAGCTGATCAATATGCCGTTCATCAAGATGGGTGACAAAGTTGATTTTGCGATCCGCGGCTACAGCTGGCGGCGGGATTTGTGGCTGTGCCATGCCCGTATCCTCCAGCGCGATATGCGCCAGATGATAGGCCAGGGTGCTGGCAGTTTTGGTCATACCAAAGCTAAAATATATAAGCGGTTTCATCATGTTACGATACGTCGTTAAACCAACGCACCGCCTTTACCTTTGATCGCGCCTTCAGGGGATGCATCGCCCATCAGCATTTCATTATGCGCAGCACCACTGGGGATCATCGGATAGCAGTTTTCGTGCTTTTCCACCAGACAGTCAAAAATTACCGGCCCGTCATAGTCCAGCATCTCCATGATCGCATCATCGAGATCGGCAGGGTCTGCGCAGCGAATACCCTTGGCCCCGAATGCCTCGGCCAGTTTCACAAAATCGGGCAGGGATTCTGACCAGGAATGCGAATATCGCGAGCCGTGCAGCAATTCCTGCCACTGGCGCACCATGCCAAGACGCTCATTATTCAAAATAAACTGCTTGGTGCGCAGGTTAAACTGTATCGCCGTGCCCATTTCCTGCATATTCATCAGCCAACTGGCCTCACCGGCAATGTTGATCACCAAGGCGTCCGGATGCGCCACCTGCACCCCCATCGAGGCTGGCATGCCGTACCCCATCGTGCCCAAACCGCCCGAGGTCATAAAGCGGTGGGGCTCCTCAAAACCAAGGTATTGCGCGGCCCACATCTGGTGCTGGCCGACCTCGGTGGTGATATAACGGTCGTATTTCTTGGTCAAAGCCTCAAGGCGTTCCAGCGCGTATTGCGGTTTTATGATCTTGTCGGAATTCTTGTAAGACAGACATTTTTTCGCCCGCCAACTGTTGATCTGCCCCTGCCATTTATCGATCGCAGCACCGTTAACCTTGCGACCACGCGACTTCCAGACCTTTAACATATCTTCCAGAACATGCCCGATATCGCCGACAATCGGGGTGTCCACATGGATGATTTTATTGATGCTTGAGGGGTCGATATCAATGTGCACCTTGTAACTATTGGGGCTGAACGCATCGGTGCGCCCGGTGATCCGGTCGTCAAATCGCGCACCGATACACAGCATGAAATCACAGTCGTGCATGGCCATATTGGCCTCATAGGTGCCGTGCATTCCCAGCATGCCCAACCAGTTATCCCCCGAGGCCGGATAGGCCCCAAGCCCCATCAATGTCGAGGTGACCGGAATGCCGCTGGCGTCTGACAACTCGCGCAGCAATTGGCTGGCCGCGCGCCCGGAATTGATAACGCCGCCGCCGGAATAAATAACAGGGCGTTCAGCTTTTTCAAGCATTTCAACGGCTTTAGTGATCGCGATAATGTCACCTTTGATCTGCGGTTGGTAATGCGACACGCGAGTTTTGCCCTTGGTCGTATAGCTGCCGGCGGCAAATTGCACGTCCTTGGGGATGTCAACCAGCACTGGCCCCGGGCGCCCGGAGGTGGCCACATGAAAGGCCTGATGGATAACTTCGCCCAGGATATCCGTGTCTTTAACCAGCCAGTTGTGTTTGGTGCAGGGGCGGGTAATGCCGACGGTATCTGCCTCCTGAAAGGCGTCATTGCCGATCATGAATGTGGGAACCTGCCCGCATAAAACGATCATCGGGATCGAATCGAGCAGCGCATCGGTCATCCCCGTCACCGCGTTCGTCGCCCCCGGACCCGAGGTTACCAGAACCACACCGGGTTTGCCGGTGGCGCGCGCGTAGCCCTCAGCCGCATGGGTCGCTCCCTGTTCGTGGCGCACCAGAATATGGCGAATCTCATTTTGCTGGAAAAGTTCGTCGTAAATCGGTAGCACCGCACCGCCTGGATATCCAAACACCGTGTCCACGCCCTGATCTTTCAAAGCCTGGATAACTATCTGGGCACCGGTCATTGTGCGGGTCATTGTATCTACTCCTTTATGCGGGCGATTGCCCCATTTTCACCATAGCGTTAGCCAAAAAAAAACCCCCAAATTTGGGGGCATGCGCAGGAACCGTGAAAGATGTTAAGACATCTTATACGGGCTGCGCATTCTTAGCACGACGAGAATATTTTTGTAACCTTGCGTCATGGGCATGGTTTTAGGGGGCTAAAGCATGTGGGTCAACAGTATATTTTCTATTATGCCAATTTTGATGCAAATAACGTAATAATATTACTTTGATCACTGTTTATGACTGTTTGCCTGTGAAAACTAGACCAGTTGTTAAAAAATCATTGCATACCAAGCGCCGTTCAGTAGGCTGTAATTCTAATCGATCTGTTTTGTAAAAAATTGCAAAGCATAAACTGGGAGGTTATTTATGGATCGTCGTTCTTTTTTGAAAAATTCAACACTTGGAGGTGCTGCTGTTGCTGCCAGCGCCACGCTTGCAGCACCGGCTTATGCGCAGGGTAAACGCAAATTAACCATGGTGACATCTTGGGGCCGCGGCCTTGCCGGTGTGTTTGACAGCGCGCAATATTGTGCCGATCAGATCAACGCCATGTCTGATGGCTCGCTCGAGGTTGAAATCAAGGCTGCCGGTGAACTCGTTGGCGCGTTTGAGGTGTTTGACGCCGTGTCCTCGGGGCAGGCCGACATGTACCACGCGGCAGATTATTATTTCATTAACCAACATCCGGCCTATGCGTTCTTTACATCCGTGCCATTTGGCATGACCGCGCAAGAGCTGATGAACTGGTATTACCACGGCGAAGGTGGCAAGTTCCACGACGAGCTGGGTGAGATTTTCAACCTGAAATCCTTTATTTCCGGCAACACTGGCCCACAAGCGGGTGGTTGGTTCAAGAAAGAGATCAACTCGGCTGAGGATTTCAACGGTCTGAAGTTCCGTATGCCCGGTCTTGGCGGTAAAGTTTTGGGCACGCTGGGTGCGTCTATCCAAAACCTTCCGGGTGCCGAGGTCTATCAGGCGCTGGCCTCTGGCGCGATTGACGGAACCGAATGGATCGGCCCCTGGGCGGATGAAAAAGCCGGGTTCCAGGAGATCACCAAAAACTACTATACCGCCGGTATGCATGAGCCGGGTGCGGCCCTGTCGCTGGTAACGAACCGCGAAGTTTTCAACAGCCTGACGGCGGCCCAACAAGCCATCATTGAGCAAACGGCCAAAGCGGCGCACTCGCACAGTCTGGCGCAATTCCTTAATAACAACGGTGCGGCACTGGTGCGTTTGCAAGCTGGCGGCGTTAACATTCTGGAATTCCCCGATGCGGTTTGGGATGCGTTTGGTGAAGGCGCTAAAGAGGTTATGGGCGAGAATATGTCCGATGATCTGTTTGCCAAAATCAACAACAGCTATAACGCCTCGATGATGGAATCTGCTGCCTGGATTCAAAAATCCTCTGGCGCATATGTGGCACAACGTACCCGCGTAATGGGCTAAACCTATCTGGTGAAAAACGGCCCGCCCTATGCGAATGGGGCGGGTTTCTTTGACGTAATTTCTAACTTTTACGAGGCGCGCGCGATGCTGGATGGTATAATCTGGTTTTTAACAAATATTGGATTGGCTTTCGTCAATGTGTTTCGCGCCGTTTCCAACCCCTCGGCGTGGCTGGATTGGTCGCAAAATGAATCGCTGGGGCGGTTCATTTATTACGGGGCTTCGCACGAATTATTTTTTGTCATTTTAGATATATTTATCATCGTAACGGCTATTGGCTTGTGGCGCCGCAATATCCTTTGGGGGGTTGTGCGGGCACTTGAATGGATTGCCAACAGCATTGGTCGATTTGCCGCCTATGCTGCGCTGTTTATGGTGCTCCAACAGATCATGATTATCTTTTTGCAACGGATTTTCCGGGTCGCGGATATTTCCATCGGGCCGTTTGGCTATGTTTTCACCAAGGATCTTAGCTGGTTCGGCGAAGAGCTTAAACTTTACAACGCCATGATTGTTGCACTTTGTGCCTCTTATACCTTCGTTCAGGGCGGGCATGTGCGGGTGGATTTGTTTTATGCGGGCATGAAATACCGCACCAAGAAAATCGTCGATATGCTGGGATCACTGATCTATATCATCCCGTCCATGACCATGATCTGGATGTTTGGATGGTTTTATCTGTGGCGCGCACTGGTTACCCCGAAAATGGCAGTATCGGACAAGTTTGAGCTGTTGATGCGCAAATCCAAACTGTTGAAATGGAATGTTGAGACCATCGGGTTCTCGCCCAACGGGTTTGATGCATATTTCCTGTTCAAAATCCTGCTGATCGCCTTTGCCGGGCTGATGTTTTTGCAAGGGATTGCGTTTTTCTACCGCTCGATGCTGGAGCTGATAGAGGGACCGGAATCCGAGGGTAAGTACAGGGACATTGATGTGATTGAAGACGACACGGCCAGGCTGGTCGCTGAAATCCACTAGGGTAGGGGAACGGGAATGTTATTTGGTCTTGATGGCGTAGAGATTAGCCTGATTATCGTATTTGCCAGCCTGTTCGCCGGGATCATGTCGGGGTTCCCCGTAGCCTTTGCCATCGGCGGGGCTGCGATGATATCCTTTGGCATTCTGGCGGTACTTGATAGTTCGGGCATGCTGGTCAAACAGGTGATTGACACGGGCAGTGACGGGTATTTGACGCTGATAGATCAAGGCGTGCGGGCCTATGATATTTCGCAATTCAGGTATCCAGATTTGCCGGTTTACACCGAACAACTGTTTGTGGGTGGCTGGGAACATGCGCTAAACCGCAACCTGTCGTTTATCGTGAACCGTATGAATGAGCGGGTGCTTTCTGGGCCATCAATAGAAACATTGCTGGCGGTGGCGATGTTTGTGCTGATGGGGATCACGCTGGAACGCTCTAAGATTGCCGAGGATTTACTGACCACAATGGCGCGGGTTTTTGGCCCACTACCCGGTGGTCTGGCCGTATCGGTGGTGATTGTCGGGGCGTTTCTGGCGGCCTCGACGGGGATTGTCGGGGCGACAGTGGTAACGATGGGGCTTTTGTCGCTGCCCACCATGCTGCGCCATAATTATTCACCGGAACTGGCAACGGGGGTTATTGCGGCCTCGGGGACGCTGGGGCAGATCATCCCGCCGTCCATTGTGATCGTGCTTTTGGGCACGCTGGCGGGGGATCTTTATGCCACGGCGCAAGAAGAACGCGCCTCGGTCGCGGGATGTTCCGATGCGCTCACCTATCTGGGAGAGGCGGCGGTGCTGTCGGTCGGCACGCTTTTCAAGGCCGCGTTGTTGCCGGGGATACTGCTGGCCGTGCTCTATGGCCTTTATGCGTTTGGTTATGCGATGATCTATCCCCATAAAGCCCCCCCGATTCCTGTAACTGGCGGCCAGGCGGCGGGCAACGGAGGCGCGCATAATCTGATGTGGTTCCTTGGGGTGCCGGTTGCGATTATTCTATTCGCGGTGGCCATGAGCTCATTCAATATGGCGGGCAATCAGACAATCACCGTGTCTTCAATCGCCGCGCAAGGCCAACAGGCGGCGCTGCGTACTAATGTGGGGGCGCAGTGTCAGGCCTCTATGATTGAGCTGCACGGGCAGGAAAAATGGGATAGCGCCGTTGCGGTTCAGGCAGAAATTACCGCCGCAGGTGGTGCGCAATCCCAAGCAGACCGCACCCGCACGCCTGAACAAATGGCGACAGCGCGTGCGCAAATGGTCATCAACGCCGCCCCGATTGGCAGCGGTCTGCTGACCCTGCTGATCCTGTTTGCTATCGTACTAAGCATGGCTTATGGCGTGGCCCCATATGCCCAAAAAACCCCGCTTTATATCGGGGTTGGTGGCATCCTTTTATCGGTGCTTATCGATGTGGTGGCCTTGGGGCCGCTAACGTCCCCGGGCACGGTATTTTTGGCGCAAGCCATCCCCTTTGCCATGATTTTTTACGCCCTGCGCATCGCTGCCGGGCGTTTGGCAAAGAATGAGCTGTTGCGGGTAGTTTTTCCACCGCTTGTGTTGATTGTGGCCGTGCTTGGCTCGATCCTTGGCGGGGTGACCAACCCGACCCCGGCGGCGGCGCTCGGGGCAGGGGGCGCGATTATGCTGGCGGCATTTCGGAAATTGCAAGAACAGCATAAAACCGGCAAAATCATTCTGATCTCCAGCTTTTCCATGGTTATCTTGCTGCTTATCGGCGTGAATTTCGATTTACGCGCGACGATTGAGCATGTGACCTTTGAAAACTGGATCGCCATTATCGCGGCACTGATTTTTTATCATATCGCTATCGGCGGTCTGCTTTATGCGGTCTGGACGCTGTGGAAAACTGCCGTTTTGTCACCGGTTGTGCGCGAAACCGCCAAGGTGACCTCGATGGTATTTGCGATCCTGATTGGTTCACAAATGCTTAATCTGGTGATTATTTCCTTTGGCGGCGAGCATTATATTCAAGCGTTTCTGCGCAGTTTTGAACGGGAATGGGTTGTATTCCTGATCGTCATGCTGGTGCTGTTTTTCTTAGGCTTCGTGCTCGATTTCCTGGAGATCATCTATATCGTTATCCCGATCGTCGGGCCGGTAATTTATGGCGGTACGATGGATCCAAAA
Organism: Paracoccaceae bacterium; assembly: GCA_036479695.1. Lineage (GTDB taxonomy): Bacteria > Pseudomonadota > Alphaproteobacteria > Rhodobacterales > Rhodobacteraceae > NORP23. The sequence goes on along the minus strand of JAZGFN010000011.1, from coordinate 10,089 downwards.
TGGGTGACGATCATGATTGCAGTGAACCTGCAAACCAGTTTTTTAACGCCGCCCTTTGGCTTTGCGTTGTTCTATTTGCGCGGCGTGGCCCCGGCCAGTGTAACGACGGCCCATATCTATCGCGGCGTTATTCCGTTTGTGCTGATTCAGGTGCTGGGGCTGACGTTATTGTGGCTGTTTCCAAGCGTTGTCACCATCGTTCCCAACCTGCTGTCGGGGGGTTAACCCTCGCTTAAGGTGGGCAGGTGAATGGCGGCGACTTGGGTTGATACCGGGTCAAGTTCCAGCGGGTGATCGGCGGCGCTGAAGGTTTGCACATTTTCAACCTCTTGCCAGACACTGCCGCGAAAAACCTCCAAAGGGCGGTATTTGGCTTTATAGGCCATCTTGGGACTACCGGGCACCCAAAACCCAAGGTAAACATAGGATAACCTCGCCGATATCGCCATGTTTATATGATCAAGAACGATATAAGAGCCAAGGCTGTTGCGATCAAGCGCAGGGTCAAAAAATGAATAAACCAGCGATAACCCGTCCTCCAGAACATCCGTCAGACAGGCGGCAACCAGTTCTGTGCCTGTGTCGGTTTCGCGGTAATATTCCACCACGCGGCTTTGCACCGGGGTCTCTTCGATCATGGCGGCGAATTCAAATATATCCATATCCGCCATGCCGCCATCTGCGTGCCGATGGCCGAGGTATTTTTGGAATAGTGTGTAATGTTCCTCATTTGCCCAAGGGGATTTCACCTCGCGGATAAGGGATGCATTGCGGCGCAACACCCGCTTTTGGCTTTTGCTGGGGCTAAAATCTTTGGCGCGGATACGGGCGGACATGCAAGCCGAGCACCCCGCGCAAGTGGGCCGATAAAGCACGTTTTGTGAGCGGCGAAAACCCTGTTGTGACAGGCTGTCGTTCAGGGTTTTGGCGTCCTCGCCGTAAAGGGCTGTGAACAACTTACGCTCAACCTTGCCCTCCAGATATGGGCAAGGCTGGGGCGCTGTCACGTAAAACTGTGGCGATTGTGGTAACGAATGACGCATACATAAACCTTGTTAAGTTGCCCGACCCTAACAAGATTGCACAAACGTCTCAATATTTAATTGACAGGACGGTTTATAACTGTGGTGCCGAGGATCATATCGGGCAGGCTTTGGCCATAACGTGATCCTAAAATCAGCCCCATGCTCAGCAGTTGCAGCAACATGGTGCCGCTGAAAATCGTGAACAGCGCTGTGTTTGCAAAGGACAACCCGGTGCTCAGTTTTTCTCCGCGTTTGTTGCGAAATTCTATGCCAACCATGCGCATGCCATAGGTTGCCGAGCCGCTGGAAATCGTAACCGTGCGGTAAATCAACCCAAGCGCCAGCCACGTGAGAGGCAGGAACATCATGGCGATTCCAAAGGTAATAATGCCCACCAGCACGGTTATCGCAAATACGATTAATCCGTCAAATATCCAGGCAACAAACCGGCGCGTTGGCACATTTTCATAAAACCGCGCGTCCATTTCCGGGTCTGGCAGGCCGGTATAACTGGCGTCGTAATAGCTCATTTTTGATCCATATGTTAGTTGATCCCCCGCTTGCACGGGGGGATAAGCCTATTAGGCTGGCGAATATGTTGACGTATAAGGCGAGGCTGCCGGTTTATCGTCAGATGTTGCCTGATCATTCATGAATTGGTCAAATTCAGCGCGATCTTTTGCGGCCCTAAGGTTGCCAAGGAACGATTGAAAGGCCGATTGCTCATCTTCCAGACGTTTCAGGGTCTCGCTGCGGTAATTATCAAAGGCAACATTGCCGGTTGAGGTGCCAAAGCCGTGTTTGCGGCCCCATTTGCGGCTATTTTTGCATTTTCCCATGCGATTAGTTCCAATCATGTAAAAGAGGGTGACAAGGCCGACGGGCCAGAAAAAGATAAATCCAAGGATCATCGTGGCTACCCACGCCTTTTTTCCGTGTCCATCCAACCAGTCCCGTCCTTGCTCCAGGAAGTTTGCGGGAGAATTCATTTTTGCGTTCCTTTCAATGTAAATGTTATTCACATTAACATATATAGGCGCATAAATCCTATGCGCAAGGGTTGGCAGAAAAATAATTGGAATTATTGTGGCAGCAGGCCTAAGCCGCGTAAATATATGCCGATGCCGCTTTCCAAAAGCTCATCCGCAGAAAACGGCGCGCGTACACCGGGTTCGCCGCGCGCAAACAGTTCGACCACACCGTGGGACATGGCCCAGATGTGGTGGCTGACCATGGTTGCGGGCGGGCGCTGGCTTTTGGGCAGATGCTCAAACAGTTTTTCCGCCGCTTGGGTTTGCACGGCCATGGCGCGGTTGGCGACCATGTTCAGTCCGGAATTTCCGGCAATCGAGACCCCGGATTCAAACATTGCGATATAATGCCCGGCGTGGGCGCGGGCAAATTGCAGATAGGCGCGGCCTACGGCCTCAAACGAGGCCATGGGGTTGGGTTTGCCGCGATTAAAGGCGGATTCCATCTTTTCAGCGAAAATCTCAAACCCCTGGCGGGCAACCTCGGCGATCAGATCCTCACGGCCTTTGAAGTGGCGATAGGGGGCAGCAGCGCTAACACCGGCCTGCCGCGCGGCCTCCGCGAGGGTGAATCCGGTCGGTCCCTTTTCCTGGATAAGGGAAAGAGTTGCCTCCACAAGCGCCTGCTTGAGGTTGCCGTGGTGATAGCCTTTACGTTCGCGATGCACTTTATTCATGGGCTATACATAACGCCTATAGGGCAGGGGAACAAGGTTTGGTCAATTTTGCTCCAAGCCCATAAGCGCCGGCGTGCCGCAAATATGTGTATCGGGCGTTTGTACCACATTGGCGTTTTTGCCGCCATATTCCAGTTGCGAGAGCACCAGACGAATGGCGGCAATACGCGCGCGACGTTTGTCATCGGCGCGAATAACATTCCAGGGGGCGTCTTTGCTATGGGTGTTTTCAAACATCATCTTAATAGCGGCGGAGTATTCCGCCCACAATGTCACCCCTTTCACATCGATCCCGGACAGTTTCCACTGTTTCAGCGGATCGGATTCGCGCGCAAGCAGGCGGCGCAATTGTTCTGCCCGCCCGACGGTCAGCCAGATTTTGATCAAAATCACCCCGTCATCCAGCAACATGCGTTCAAAATCGGGGACCTGGTTAAAGAAATGTTCCCGCTCAACCTCAGTGCAAAACCCAAAAACCGGCTCAATCACAGCGCGGTTATACCAGGAACGGTCAAAGAACACGATTTCCCCGGCACTTGGCATGTGGCGGATATAACGTTGAAAATACCATTGTCCGCGCTCACGATTCGTGGGTTTTGAGAGCGCGATAATCTTGGCGCCCCGCGGGTTTAGATTTTCGCCAAACCGTTTGATCGTACCACCTTTACCCGCCGCATCGCGCCCCTCAAAGACAATGGCAATGCGTTTACCGGCCCCACTGGCCCAAGCCTGCATTTTCACCAGTTCGATCTGAAGGGCCGCCATGATCTCATCATAATCCCGGCGTTTCATGCGGGTTTCATAGGGAAAAGACGGATTTAAAACCGCGCTTTTCGCTCCACCTGCGATGGCTGTGCGAATTTTTTGCGGCGCATGGTCGTTATAAAACGTGGTAATGGCGCCATCAAAGGGTTTACTATTTATGCTCATCTGATCCTTTCGCCGTCATTGCGCAGTTTTTGTCAGCCGCGCCAAGGCCGCTAAAACTATCTCTGGTGATTGGTAATGGGGCATATGCGCCACGCCCTCAATCAAGGTATAGCGCGCTTGTGGCAGTGCCTCGGCCAGTGGCGCGCCGTGGATTTCGGGGGGCATATTTTTGTCTTCGCTGCCACAGATCACTTCAACCGGCGCGTTCAGGCTTGGGTATTTCGCCGCAATTTCCGGTAAAAGCGCCACGGCGCCGCAAATTTCACGCGCGATATTGCGCAGCTCTGAGGGGCTGGTCAACAAAGTGTTGCCGGTTTTTTCCATATAATCTGCGGGGATGTCTTGTGGTGCAAAACTTTTGGTTACGGATTCCAGTAACGCTTTTTTGCGCAACACTTTGCACACAAGCGCGGCCATTATCGCACCGATAACCGGTTTGGTCAGCAGCGGTAAAATCGGGTCTATTTTTTCGTTTAAAGGATGCGAAACCGGTGCGATGGTCATAATTCCAGCGATGTCCTGAGGGTTAATCAGCCCCCATGACAGCGCCACTAAGCCGCCATAGCTGTGCCCAACCAGGATGGGGGGGCGCTCGATACCCAAAGCCTGTGTCGCCTGCTTTAGCGTGGCAGCCTGAACCGATGGGTCCGTTACGCCCTCAACAAGATCGCTTTGACCAATACCGGGGCGATCAAAGGCGATAACCTCGTTGGTTTTGGCGATTTCAGCAAATATCGAGTATTCCCAATCACGCAAATCCCCGGCGCCCGCGCTGTGGATCAACACAACAGGCACACCGCTGCCAGCACGTTTATAGTGGATACGTGTTTGATTTACGTTAACAAAACCCTGGTCGCTCACTTTGAATCCCCCTCCAGAATTTTATCCAGATTAATATTGGTCGTCTGGTATATCTCATTGATCCAGTTACCATAAAGCAGATGTGCGTGGCTGCGCCAGCGATTTTCGGGCTGCTGATCGGGGCTGTCATTTGGGTAGTAATTTAGCGGAATGTTAATTTCCGCGCCTTTGGCGACATCGCGGTCGTATTCTTCTTTGAGGGTGTTGCGGTCATATTCCAGATGGTTGAGAATATAGAGCGCACGGTTGGCAGTATCCTCAATCAGGCAGGGACCGACCTCGGGGGAATCCATAAGCAGGGTCAAATCGGGATTGTCTTTGATGTCACGCGCCCGAATTTCCGTCCAACGGCTGACTGGCACGACAAAATCATCCGAAAACCCGCGCAAATACGGCGATGTCGGGGCAAGGTTTTTATGGCGAAAACAGCCAAAAGCCTTGGCCTTTAGCATATGTTTTTGCACGGCGTGAAGATGGTACATCATCGCCATGCCCCCCCAACAGACACCGAACGTTGAATGCACGTTGGTTTTGGTCCAGGCAAATACTTCCTGCAATTCGCGCCAATATGAGACCTCTTCAAACGGCAGATGTTCAATCGGGGCGCCGGTGATAATCAGCCCGTCGAATTTCTCATGCTTCACGTCCTGAAACGTGCGGTAAAACGATTCCATATGCTGCGCCGAAGTCGTTTTGGTTTTATGTTCAGACATGCGGATCAGGGTCAGTTCAATCTGCAAGGGCGTGGCCCCGATCAGGCGGGCAAACTGGGTTTCCGTTTGCACTTTTTGCGGCATCAGGTTCAACAAACCAATGCGCAGCGGTCGGATATCCTGACGCGCGGCTGTTTCATCCGACATCACCATAACCCCCTCGGCGCGCAGGATATTATGGGCAGGCAGAGTGGTTGGGATTTTGATAGGCATCAGCTATTCCGGGCAATTGCAGTGGCGATAAGGGTCTGAAAATCCTGGGGGTCGCGAATGGCGCGCACCTCGTCAGCTTTCACGCTAACCCCCCAGTTTTCAGCGATGGCTTTATATAATGGCAAGCGGTGCGCCAGCAATTCACGATACCCCCAAAGGATGAAATCATCGGGGTTCACATCGACCTCGGGAATATTATATGCGCGCAGATATTCCGTCCATTTTTGCTGCAAGAAATCCTCGCTGTAATACATCGGTTTAGGGGCGTTCTGAAAACGTTGCATCAATTCCTGGCTGTGGGTTTCATCGCCCTCGATCCACACGGGCAGCGTGGCAGAGCTTAGGGCGCATAAAACCGGGTCTTTGGGGTCATCGGGGTTTACCACCTCACAGATTGACCCGGATGTATCGCAGATAAAATGGTCATAGCCATAGATGTCATGGGCTTTGGCAGCGAAATCCACGGCATCCTTGCTGGCCGCGATTTCGGCAATGCAATGCTGACGCTGACGGGTGATATATTGCTCAAACGGGATGCCGCCAAGCGCCGGATTGCCGGGTTTACCAAGATATGTCGAAAGCGGCGCCAGGTTTTCAAAGGTGATATTGGAGGCAATATATATCGAATCCGATTTCAGCAGCTTTGACAAAAACCCGTTTTGCATCGCCTCGCGTTTGAAATTATCAACGATATGCTCATTCATATAATGCGTGCCGATGCGATAATCGACCGAGTAATGAAACCAGTCGCCGTTATCGCTGAGCATGTTGGACAAGTAGGTTTTGCCAAGGCCGGACATGCCAAAAAGCGTCACACGCTTTTGTGCGGCGGTCTCCCATGCGTTTGCGGACGAATACTTCATAGCGAACCCCTACATCGTTACCTTGGCATAGACGAGCGCGGCTGGCTTGAAAAGGTCCGATATCGAAGTTCACAAAGCTACAGACATAGCTTTATCTCGAATTGCCCGATTATTTTTGAAATCGGGAAATCCATAGGTATATCTTCATATCGCTTACTGCGAGGATGATACCACAATCAGATCCTGATCGTTTGTTTGTAACGTATAGCCCAGAATGTCGCCGCTGCCATCTGCAAGCTCTGAACAGGTTATATAAAATACGGATGTACCCGCCTGTTGAATAAGGCTGGTGACGGTGCCACATGTGTTGCCGCTGGTGATAATGTGGTTTGAAACAACGTCTTGATAATCACTTACTAAACTCGCATCCGCTGACTGGCTAACACCGAATGCGCTGATAACTAATGCAATAAGAACTGAAATACCCATGGTTTCCTCTTTCTCCACCAAAGGTGGATTTGCGTTAATACCTCTCAACTATGAGGGATATAATTTAAGAGGGGATTAAGAAAATTGTTTGGATTTTATGAAAAAGGGCCAGAGAAACCTCCGGCCCTTGTTGTGTTCTGTTTGCCCGGCTTTAATGCGTGGGCTTATCCCACATATCCTGCGTTGGCAGAATTTCAAACGTATGCGCCGGCGGCGGGTTTGGCAATGTCCACTCCAACGTGTCCGCATGCTCGCCCCAATAGGCCGGCTCGGTGACTTTTTTGCCCCATTTCAAGGTATAAAACACAATGCCGATGAAAAACAGGAACGAAGCAAAGGTCAGGAACGCCCCGATAGAACTGATGTAATTCCACTCGGCGAATGCCTCGGGATAATCAATATAGCGCCGTGGCATGCCTTGACGGCCAAGGAAATGTTGCGGAAAGAACGTGATGTTCGCGCCGATAAACATCGCCCAGAAATGCAGCTTTCCAGCCCATTCAGGGTATTGGCGCCCGGACATCTTACCAATCCAGTAATAGATACCGGCAAAGATACAGAACACGGCCCCAAGGCTCATCACATAGTGGAAATGCGCCACAACGTAGTATGTGTCATGATACGCGCGATCAATCGCTGCCTGTGACAACACTACGCCGGTAACGCCACCAATGGTGAACAGGAACAAAAAGCCAAAGGCGAACAGCATCGGGGTTTTAAACTCTACCGAGCCGCCCCACATGGTGGCGATCCAGCTAAACACCTTAACGCCCGTGGGCACCGCAATAACCATCGTTGCCAGCATGAAATAGCTTTGCTGTGTGGTAGACAGGCCAACCGTATACATATGGTGCGCCCAAACGACAAAGCCGAGCACGCCAATCGCGATCATCGCGTAAACCATCGGTAGATAGCCAAAGATCGGTTTTTTCGAGAATGTCGAAATGACGTGGCTGATGATGCCAAAGCCGGGCACGATGATCATGTAAACCTCGGGGTGGCCAAAAAACCACAGCAGGTGGGCATATAAGATCGGATCACCACCGCCAGCAGGATCAAAGAACGTGGTGTCAAAATTTCGATCCGTCAGCAACATGGTGATAGCACCAGCCAGAACGGGCAGCGACAACAGGATCAAAAAGGCCGTGATCACGATTGACCAGGCAAACAGCGGCGTTTTGTGCAAAGTCATGCCGGGTGCGCGCATATTCAAAAACGTTGTGATCATGTTGATCGCTCCCAAGATCGAGGAGGCCCCCGACATATGCACAGCGAAAATCGCCAGATCCATCGAAATACCGGCCTCACTCGTGGACAGCGGCGCATAGAGCACCCAGCCAACGCCAGACCCCATTTGCCCGTTACCGCCGGGCGACAGCAACGACGCTACCCCCAGCGAGGAACCGGCGACATACATCCAAAAGGACAGGTTGTTCATGCGTGGAAACGCCATATCGGGCGCGCCAATCATAAGCGGCATGAAATAGTTGCCAAACCCGCCGAACAGGGCAGGGATCACCACAAAGAACATCATAAGAATGCCGTGATAAGTGATCATCACATTCCACAAATGCCCGTTCGGCATACATTCAGATGCAGCATCCGCAATCAGACGGGCGCCATCGGCACACATGTATTGCACCCCCGGCTCCATCAGTTCCATGCGCATGTAAACGGTCAGGCAGACCGAGACAAACCCGATAGCCGCGGATGTGAAAAGATACAGAATACCGATATCTTTGTGATTAGTTGACAGGAACCAACGGGTAAAAAACCCGGGGGCACCATGTTCATCGTGGGTGTGCGCGGCTGCGTCTGCCATTGTTATTCTCCTGACACCTGTCCCTGTTTGAGCGAATCTTTGCAAAATTCGCCGCTCTTGACTGTCGGTGTACCCCGCGACTTGATCCGCTTCAACTGTTATGAATGCCGCAGATGGTCAATTTTGGTTAAAATGCGGAACATTGCAGCGCAGAACGGGTTTTTAGAAAATTCCGGCAGCTTTCGCCGCGGGCAAAAAGCTGCGGCTGATTGGCAGAGCTGCACCATTTGTAAGCACAACCATGGTTTTACCACTGTTGCCAGTGCCACAATCGTCTTGGCCGCGGATATTTCCCCCTGCATTTCCCGAAGCGTCAGCTTCAAACTGCTGTCATCCACGTCAAATACCTTTGTTTTACGTATTCTCGCTTGATTGCCGCCAAACCTTTACACAATCCCTGCGCAAATCTATTATCTTACGGAGCCCCCAATGTCATTAACCCCATTAGGCCCCATCGCAAGGTTTGTTCGCTTAATAGCGCTAAGTAAGAATATTTAGCGAACTTGGGTGGTTTTGACCAAGGCTAAGAAGAAGTGGGGTTTCGGGTCTCCACCGGTGCTGCTCGACCTTGACGGCGACAGGATAGAGGTGGTTTTTTGACATTCCATTTGCCTAAACACAAAGGAGCACGCCGTTGAAAAAATACATTCTTTTCGACCACGATGGAGTTTTGGTGGATACTGAATACTGGTATTTCAAAGCCGGACAGCGCGCGTTGTCTGAAGTAGGCATTCACATCAACAAGGAGCAGTATTTGCATGACATGACACTTGGTGCGGGCACTTGGGCGAGGGCCAAAGCTGCGGGAACTGACGAACAAACCATCGACCGACTGCGTAATGCGCGAAACGGCTACTACCAAAACTCTCTACGAACGGAAGCAATCGAGATAGAAGGGGTAGCCGAAACGCTTGCTGAACTGTCCAAGCATGCTCGCATGGCCATCGTGACCACCTCAAAACGGGTCGATTTTGAGCTCATACACAAAAACCGCGATCTTGTTCAGTTCTTTGACTTTGTGCTTATGCGTGAGGATTACAGTCACTCCAAACCGCATCCGGAGCCATATTTGATGGGATTAAAGCGCCTTGGGGCGACTAGGGAAGATACATTGATCGTGGAGGATTCATTGCGTGGGCTGAAATCTGCAGTCGCAGCGGGTATAGATTGCGCCATTGTGCACAACGTATTCACCAAGGCAGACACGTTTCCCGGTGCACGGTATCAATTTGAAACACTATCAGAGTTGAAAAGGATTATCCCCGGCGACTGACCATTTTCGGACATGTTGGGCCGGTTTGATGCAACAATTGGCAATGCGCCTTGCCCGGTTTGCGGCAAAAAACAAACGAGATTTGACACCTTGAATGCCCGGCGATACAGATTTAATCTCACCGGCCCACCGTCGACCCTGTCACCACGCCTACGCCCGCGCCTGAGGACGTGACGGCTCCGGCGCCGGGGGTGGCTTGGAAGGACCCTTCCACCGGGCGCACGCATGTGCAGGACGGGCCGAACCATCGCG
>JAZGFN010000010.1:0-21649 GCA_036479695.1 Paracoccaceae bacterium | reverse complement strand
GTTCCGGGCCGGCTGGTGGGCCGGTGCCGGCGGAGGATGATCCAACGCCGACGGGTAGTGTCGGGCCGGCTGGCGGGCCAATTCCGCCTAGCCCGCCGCACACGCCGCCCTATCTTGATCCGGATGTATCCGCCCCCCAACCGGTGCTGCTCGACCTTGATGGTGACGGGATCGAGGTGGTTTTTGACTGTGGGGGCTTTTGTTGCTTTAATTTGGGCGTGGCATCGTCATTCGGAACAGGGAAGGAAGTTGTGAATCAACCCTCAAATACCATTTGAAAACTGGTTTTCAGCGCGGTGTCCAGATCCTCCATCGTTGCGGAAACGCCCAAATCAGCAAGGCTGGTTACGCCGTAATCGTGAATGCCGCAGGGCACGATACCATCGTAATGGCTTAGATCAGGGGCAAGATTGATCGAAATACCGTGGAATGTCACCCATTTGCGAATACGCACGCCGATGGCAGCGATTTTATCCTCGGCCACCGTGCCATCGGGCAGGGGGGGGCGATCGGGGCGCGCGACCCAGACGCCAATGCGACCTTTGCGCCGCTCTGCGCGTACATCGAAATGCGCCAGCGTTTTGATGATCCATTCCTCCAGCAACCAGACATATTTGCGTACATCACGCCCGCGCCTATTTAGATCAAGCATCGCATAAGCCACCCGTTGCCCCGGCCCGTGATAGGTGTATTCCCCGCCGCGGCGCGCATGAAACACCGGAAACTGCGGATCCAGCAAATCCTTTTCCTGCGCACTGGTGCCAGCCGTATAAAGCGGCGGGTGTTCCAACAGCCAAACCTGTTCCGGCAAGGAGCCATTCAGAATACCCGCAACACGGGTCTCCATGCCTTCAAGCGCTTGTGGATAGGGGATAAGGGTATCCGAGCTGATCCAGTTAACGGCAGTTTTATCCGAGCTATGTATCAATTTGTCTATCCTGCGCTATGCTAGTGTTTTCAATACTATCTATCCTAAGGGGAAAATAATGAAAACCTATCTACTGATTGCAATTTTGTGCACAACAGGGTTTCTTGTGACAACAAATGCGGCACTGGCTGGTGGATCGCTTGTGTCCAATCCAAAGCACCAGAACTGCCTAAACTCAATTCGCAATATTCGGGCGTAAAATATAGGGAAAGATTATTCCCCGTGGCCTCAAGGCATGAACCTACATGCCTTGAGCGGTGAAATAACAAAAGTAAAAAGGGTAATGCTACAATTCTAAATATTGACAGATAGTTACGATTAGCTATGGTTATTTCACTTAATATGTAAAGATTTTACTGAGTGTGGTATTTTATGCAACAAATTGGGCGGAATTACACAATGCAATTTTTTACAAAACTGATGGTGGCATCACTATAACCCTTCTTACACTTTCCGCTTGTGGGGCGCCTGCGCCAAGTGATGATGGTGGTGGCGATGGTGGTGGTACGCCGCCCTCCTATGAACCACTGGACAGCACGGCAGATGCAGTTAGTGTTTTGGGCGGCACGGCTTTGCATTACAGTTCCGGGGCGTCCGATATCATCACCCTAGAGGGATCGTTGGAGCATGGCAGCGGAAAGCTTACAATTGATGACGGGGTACTTGTTTTTGTTGATCCGGATGGGCTTAGGGACGGCACGTTAACAGATAGCGACTCTACTGCAGCTCTTCAGTCCATATCTGCTGGCTATGACTATGCAATGGTGTATTCGCACAATTACACCAAAGACGGTACTTTTCACAGTAATATTCAGGCAATTATTGGCGTGGCCACGCAGGCTGCGGATATTCCTCAAGACGGTTCTGCGAGCTACATTGGTAAGGCGCAAGGTTCTATAAACCCGAGTCCCGGCGCCGGTCTCTATACCACAAATGGGATAGCAAATGTTGATATTGATTTTAGCGCCGGTAAGGTTGATGTCCTTATGACATGGCCTGAGAGTCCTATGTTTGGGCCCGCTCCGCTCGATACCATCACGATTACGGGCATGGATATTTCTGGAAACACCTTTTCCGGGGGCGTATTAACCACCAGAAAAGACGGAACTACCTTCGATTATTCGAGCGATCGTATGCTGGCCAACGGGAACTTCTATGGTTATGATGATGGAACATCCCAACCCGCCGAAGTCGGTGGCGTATTTAGAGCACGTGGTAGTAATGGGTCAACTTATGGGACCTTTATTGCCAAGTAACGCACCGATACATGGCCAACCTAATAGGCTAGCCCCAGTTTTACGTACAGGTACACCAACTGTGCGCGCCAATTTAAACTGGGGCATGGTCAAGGCGGTCTATCCCAAAACGCGCTGACTACAACAATTTCCCCAGTATTGCGCAGCAGGCGAACATAGATACGGTTTCCCCCGCTTCAGGGCTTCACAAGCCCAAAAGCCGGTGCTATACGCCCGGCTACCTTATGTGCGGTCGTGGCGGAATTGGTAGACGCGCAGCGTTGAGGTCGCTGTGGGGTAACACCCGTGGAAGTTCGAGTCTTCTCGACCGCACCAAAGGTCTTTCGTGACGCGAAAGGCCAAACCCCTTCACAGTATTTACTGGGCGGCAGTCGCTTTGCAAAAGCGACGAGAGCTTTGACGGTTCTAAGTCAGTCTGATCGCCTGCACCACAGGTTCTTCTTAAACAGAAGGGCCAACAACTTTTCGGCAAGTGTGAAGAGCGGCAGGTGTTTCAACGAAACATCGAGAGCTTTCGACGTTTGAATTTCTTTGCCAAGGGGGGGTATCCCGATTGGCGATGTCTTGGGAGCATTTGGCAATCCTGGTATATTGGAATGATGTCATTTTTCCCTCGAACCCGCCCAACATTTAGCCCGGACTTGATCTTGGTGAGCCAGAGGCCAATATAGACCCAAAAACCGTTGCCGAGGGAGTTTTAGACATTGCCACCACGCTTGATATATCAATGAGCGGGCAGTTTATAAATGGAACGGTAAGGCACGCGCGTTTAATAGGGTAAGAAATGGGGCTGAAATGATCGAAATTCGCATGGCGACCAAGACAGATATGGCGGCGCTTTATCAAATCACGCTGGCAACGGGGCATTACGGCGCCGATGCCGGTTCGGTTTATCAAGATCCCGATCTGTTGGGGCATATTTTTGCCGCACCTTATCTGGCATTTGAACCCCAAAGCTGTTTTGTCGCTAAGGATGCGCAAGGGGTTGTCGGGTTTGTCGTCGGCACGCCCGATACCCGCCGTTTTGAGGCGCGCCTTTCGACCGACTGGTGGCCCGATTTGCGCAAGCGTTACCCGATATCTGATCGACAGGCCCCTGAAAACCTGAATCCAGATCAACGGCTTTGCCAGATGATCCACCGTCCTGAAATTGCACCCCGGGGGTTGGCGCGCGCCTTTCCGGCACATATTCATCTTAACCTGCTGCCTCGTGCACAGGGGCAAGGTATTGGGCGCAGGCTTTTTGTGATCTGGTGTAAGCAGATGCAGGATCAGGGGGTAAAAACCGTGCATGTCGGGGCCAGTGTTTATAATCCGGGCGCGGTCATTTTTTGGCAGAAAATGGGGTTTGAGACTATTGATCAACAGGTTTATTCGATCAAAACGGCTGACAATTGGTACGGCGGGTGTAGTTTATCTTGATTATTCCGATAGTTCAGTATACAATTGCACACAAACCAATTACATCCATCAATTAGATACATTGAAAACCTACCCAATTCAGGGCATACCCGCACTGAATAATCACCATTTCCTAGCGGAGGCTTCCTTATGACCATCACCGTCGGCAATGATACCGCCAAAACCCGTCGCGACTTGAGTGTCGGTTCGAAAACCGTTTCGTATTACGCGATTCCAGCCGCAGAGGCCGCAGGGCTTGGCGATTTCTCGCGTCTGCCTGCGGCACTTAAAGTGATGTTGGAAAATATGCTGCGTTTTGAGGATGGCAAAACTGTGACCCTCGATGACATCAAGGCCTTTGCGACATGGGCGAAAAATGGCGGCAAAAACCCGCGTGAAATCGCGTACCGTCCGGCGCGCGTGCTGATGCAGGATTTCACCGGGGTGCCGGCAGTTGTTGACCTTGCCGCCATGCGCGATGGCCTTGTGGCGCTGGGGGGGGATGCAGAAAAAATCAACCCGCTTAACCCGGTTGATCTGGTGATTGACCACTCGGTGATGATCGACGAATTTGGCACGCCGCGCGCGTTCGCGATGAATGTTGAGCGCGAATATGAACGCAATCTTGAGCGGTATACATTCCTGAAATGGGGCCAGTCTGCCTTTGATAATTTCCGTGTGGTGCCGCCGGGAACCGGGATTTGTCATCAGGTTAATCTGGAATATCTGTCGCAAACCGTCTGGACTGATAAGGATCAGAACGGCAATGATGTAGCCTATCCCGACACGCTTGTTGGTACGGATAGTCACACCACAATGGTTAACGGTCTGGCCGTTCTTGGCTGGGGTGTTGGCGGGATTGAGGCCGAGGCCGCGATGCTCGGCCAGCCCATATCCATGCTGATCCCCGAGGTTGTCGGGTTCAAGCTGACCGGCAAAATGGTTGAGGGCACCACCGCCACCGATCTGGTGTTGAAGGTCGTGGAATTGCTGCGCAAACAAGGGGTTGTGGGCAAATTTGTGGAATTCTACGGCGAGGGTCTCGACAATCTGCCACTGGCTGACCGCGCTACGATTGCCAATATGGCCCCCGAATACGGCGCGACCTGCGGGTTCTTCCCGATTGACAATGAAACCCTGCGGTATCTGCGGGTTTCCGGCCGTGATGAGGACCGCATTGCGCTGGTCGAAGCCTACGCCAAGGCCAACGGTTTCTGGCGAGATGCCGATTACGCGCCCATCTACACCGACACGCTTTCCCTTGATATGGGCACCATTGTGCCGGCGATTTCCGGCCCCAAACGCCCGCAAGATTACATCGCGCTTGATGGCGCGGTTACGGCGTTTGAGTGGCAGATGGAAAACACCTTTAAACGTCCGCTTGATAAACAGGTGCCGGTTGCGGGCGAAGATTACACCATGTCGAGCGGCAAGGTGGTCATCGCCTCGATCACAAGCTGCACCAACACCTCAAACCCTTATGTGATGATCGGCGCGGGGCTTGTAGCACGCAAAGCTGCGGCGCTGGGTATGAACCGCAAACCTTGGGTGAAAACATCCCTTGCGCCCGGATCGCAAGTGGTTTCCGAATATCTTGAGGCCGCCGGATTGCAGGAAGACCTTGATAAAATTGGCTTTAATCTGGTTGGCTATGGCTGCACGACCTGCATTGGTAACTCTGGCCCGATCCAGAAGGAATTGTCCGAGGCCATTGCTAAGGGCGACCTTGTGGCGACCTCGGTTCTATCGGGCAACCGTAATTTTGAGGGCCGCATCAGCCCCGACGTGCGCGCCAATTATCTGGCCTCGCCGCCGCTGGTGGTCGCCTATGCGCTGGCTGGCGATATGAATATCGACATCGCCAATGATCCGCTGGGACAGGATCGTGATGGCAATGATGTTTACCTGCGCGACATTTGGCCCAGCAGCCAAGAGGTGGCCGAACTGGTTGAAAAAACCGTGACCCGCGAGGCGTTTATGTCCAAATACGCGGATGTTTTTGCGGGCGATGAGAAATGGCAGGGCGTGGAAACCACTGACAGCCTGACCTATGACTGGCCCGCGGCCTCGACCTATATCCAGAACCCGCCGTATTTTCAGGGGATGTCACCCGAACCGGGCGTAATTTCCGACGTGAAGGGTGCGAAAATTCTGGCGCTGCTGGGCGATATGGTCACGACGGACCACATCTCGCCGGCTGGCTCATTTGCCATCGATAGCCCGGCGGGTGCGTATCTGGTTGATCGTCAGGTTGAGCAACGTGCGTTCAATTCTTACGGCTCGCGGCGCGGCAATCATCAGGTAATGATGCGCGGTACATTTGCCAATATTCGTATCAAAAATGAGATGCTGGACGGGGTTGAGGGTGGTTATACCAAAGGGCCGGATGGCGCGCAGACCTCAATCTTTGATGCGGCAACAGCCTATCAGGATGCCGGCACCCCGCTGGTGATTATCGGTGGCGTGCAATACGGTGCCGGGTCCAGCCGCGACTGGGCCGCCAAGGGCACCAGCCTGTTGGGCGTCAGTGCGGTCATTGCCGAAAGTTTTGAACGCATCCACCGCTCAAACCTGGTTGGCATGGGGGTGATCCCGTTTGAGTTCACCAATGGCGAGGGGCGCAAATCGTTGGGCCTGACCGGGGCTGAAACGATCTCAATCGCCGGGCTGGCGGGGGATTTGAAACCTCTGTCCGATGTGCCTTGCACGATCACCTACGCTGACGGCACGGTGAAAGAGATCATGCTGAAATGCCGGATCGATACCGAGATCGAGATCGAATATGTCGAACATGGCGGCGTGCTGCATTACGTGCTGCGTAATCTCGCCAAATCCTAACGCCCAAAAAGGGGCCGCTTATTACGTTGTAATGCGCGGCCTATTAGGGGAAACTACCGCAGATTATTTCAGCGGAGCGTCATCATGCCACCCACCACCCCCTATATCATCACCATGCTTGCCGCCGGGATCGGAATACCGGTTTTGGCCGCGCTCAATGCCGCACTTGGGGTCAGGCTCGGCAGTCCGGTTGCGGCGGGCGCGATCCTGTTTAGCGTGGCTTTGGGGGTTACAGTGCTGATCTTGCTGCTAAACGGAACGTCCCCTCTGCGCGAGGTTATCCATGCGCCCAAACACCTGCTGTTGGCGGGGTTTCTGGTAGCGTTCTATGTGCTGAGCATCACCTATGTCGCGCCAAAATTCGGCGTTGGTAACGCGGTGTTTTATGTGCTGTTGGGGCAACTTATCAGCGCGGCTTTGATCGATCATTTCGGGCTGTTTGGTGCACAAATCAGCCCGTTATCCCTAACCCGTACCGCAGGCATTGCCCTGATGGCATTGGGCGTATTCGTTACGCAGCAGGTCTAGAGATGATCAAAGGCGTGCTGTTTGATATGGATGGGTTATTGCTTGATACCGAGCGGCTGATCGTCACCGCCTTTCAACGGACTTCCGACGAACTTAACCTGCCGGATCTGACAGAAGTGATCCACAATATGATTGGTTTGCGCGCTGACATGGGCGACAAATTATTACGGACTACCCTTGACGGGCTTGTGGAACATACCGTTTTTGACACCCTCTGGCAGGACCACATATCTGCGCTGTTTGATCGGGGTATCCCGCTGCGCCCCGGTGCGCGTACCGTGCAAATTCCCGACATTAAACCGCCCAGCGCCAACACCCGCGCCATGGGCCACCTCATCGCGCCCTCATTGCTGGAAGGTGCGCGCGAAATCGGCTTGTTGGTATGATAGCGATAGGATCAAAACATGCCACCTCGCGAAGGCTTGACTGGTATGTTATCGGTTTTCGCAGTATTCGGTATGCTAGATCACTATAAGCCGGAGTTTGCATGCGTCTGTTACAATTATTTACGTTGTTGGTTAGCCTTTTATCCCCCATCACCAGCCATGCTGGCAGCACGGTTGTGGTGGAGCTTTTCACTTCGCAAGGCTGCTCATCCTGCCCGCCTGCGGATGCGCTGCTGCGTGATCTTTCGCGCGAAGATAAAAACATCATCGCGCTCGGCTGGCATGTGGATTATTGGGATTATCTGGGGTGGAAAGACCAGTTCTCCAAGCCCGAGCACACCTCGCGCCAAGCCGGATATCGGGATCGCTGGAACTTGCGCACGCTTTATACGCCCCAAATGGTGATCCACGGTGAAACCCAGATTGTTGGCAGTCATGCGCGCAAAGCAAGGGCCGCCATCCGGGGTTTTCAGGCTGAATCGGCGATGATTGATATGCGCGTTCAGGTTCAAAACGGGCGGGCGCAGGTGCGTATATCGCCACTGGTGAATAACCTGCCGACGGCGGATATTCTGTTAGTGCACGTCACCCCCGAAGCCCACAGCGATATTGCGCGCGGGGAAAACGCCGGTAAAAACATCGTTTATGTCAATGTTGTGCAAGATATGTCGCGTCTTGCCAGCTGGGATGGCAAAACGGCCATTGATGTAACTGGCCTTGATATCAGCACCGGGGCGTATATTTTGTTGGTTCAGGCCAAAAACCATGGCCCGATCCTTGGCGCTGTTAACTTACGTTAAAGGCTCCAATACGCCGAGATTTCAGGGAAATTCTTGCGATCAAGGGCTGAACGTATGTCAATAACGGCGCTTTTTTTATCCAGTAGGGTTGCCAGCAAATCTCTTTGATGCGCGGTATAGGCATCATGGGGCACGGCCAGTATCAACAGATCAAGCGGCGGCATTTTGCGCAAATCCTCCCATCTGTAATCGGTGCTTTCTGGGATATCAATTGCGCGGATCATAGGGTCATGCACCATGGCCTGCACACCGAACTCTGCAAGGTTTTCAAGCACATCAAAGGTTTTGGAGTTACGCAAATCCGGCACGTTTTCTTTAAAGGTCAGCCCCAGAACGCCGACGCGCGCTGTGGTCAAAGGCACCTGCATCGCCGAGAGCATTTTCACCGCTTTTTGCGCAATAAACGCCCCCATCCCGTCATTTACCCGCCGCCCCGAGAGGATCACCTCGGAGTGATAGCCAAGTTCCTCGGCCTTGGCGGTTAAATAATATGGGTCAACCCCGATGCAATGCCCGCCAACCAGACCGGGCGTGAAGGGCAGGAAATTCCATTTGGTGGCCGCCGCTTTGATCACGTCATGGCTGCTGATATCCATGCGTTCGCAGATAATAGCGATCTCGTTCATCAGGGCGATATTGACGTCCCGCTGAGTGTTTTCGATCACCTTGGCCGCCTCGGCAACCCGGATACTGGGGGCGCGGTAGATTCCGGCAGGAACCAACACGCCGTAGACATCCGCCACTCGTTGCAAGGTCTGGGCGTCTTGCCCGGCTACAACTTTGATGATGGTCTCAAGGCGATGTTCGGTGTCGCCGGGATTAATACGTTCGGGGCTATAGGCAAGGGTGAAATCCTGCCCGCATTTCAGGCCGGAGATTTCAGCCAGAAGGGGGCCGCAGATATCCTCGGTTACGCCCGGGTAAACGGTCGATTCAAACACTACAACCGCGCCTTTACGCAGGTGCGGGCCGATAGTGTGGCAGGCGGATTTCAGTGGTGAGAGGTCCGGGCGGTTACCCTTGTCAATCGGGGTCGGGACTGTAACCACAAAAAAGCTGCTGCCTGCCAGCGTATCAGCGGCGGCGCTAACCTCTAGCAAAGAGGCATCAACATCCCCGCGGCTGATTTCGTTTGTTGCATCAAACCCGCCTTGTAACTGTTCAACCCGGGTCTGGTTGATATCAAACCCGATGACATTGGCAAAATGGCGCGCAAAGCCGACGGCGACGGGCAATCCGACATACCCAAGGCCAATAACGGCGATGGATTCATCCGTGCGTAGCGGCGTCAGGGTCTGGGCGGAAATAAGGTTAATAGGGGTACTGATATTCATCATAAAGCTCCTGGTTACGTGTGGGCGTGGTGGCGCAAAGCCTGCAAAAAGACGGCAGCGATGGCAAAGATGGAAAGGCTGCTGAGAAAGACCAACAAGGTGTTTTTCGGGGCGCGTGATAGGGCGTGCATCGGTATGCTGGCCGGCGCGATAAGCATAAGGGGCAAGGGCAAACCCGCAAGGATTTGCTGGTTAAGCGCGACGGCGCTGGCGGCATCAGCCCCCGATGTGATCAGGGTCAACAGGCCTTGTTGCGTGTCGATCGATAAGCTAAATGGGCGCGGTTCCGGGGTCGCCGCATTCAGACGGGCGCGCAGTTGAAAGGCCAGAGCCATGCTGGATTGCAGGTATGGATCACTGTCATTGAACAGCGGGTTGCGCGGCGCGATTGGTTGCGTGGTTTGCAGCGCGAATATGCTGGTGGATTGAAATACGGGCTGGGCGATGAACATGAAATATAGTGCCGTCAGCAACGTTGGCAGGCCCACACAGACACCCAGCGCGATGGCTGTCATCTTGCGCGCGGCGTGACGGGCGGCCAGCAAATGGGCTTTGGCGGTTTCAATATCATCGAGCGCGTCAAGATGTGCGCGGGCCTTTTCCATCCGGCGGGTTTCAATCCCCTCGGCCTCAGTGCGGCGGCGCGCTTCAGCTTCGCGGATACGGCGCGCTTTGTCTTTCTCAAACAGATCAAGACGGGTCTCACGGTCTTGGGTGGCTTGTTCCAGCCGCTTATTTACCGGAGCCTCGGCCGCAAGGCGCCGAATTTCGCGCCATTTGCGCAACCGTTCGGTTTCTTCGGCGACGCTGGGGGCTTTGGTTGGTTCTTCACGCATGGCGCGCGGCCTCGTTCCAGTAGGTATTGCCATAAGCGCCAGCGTAATCCAGCAGATCCTGCGCTTCTTCAGCGCTGGCGCAGGGGATCAGCTGACCCTCATGCAGGGCATAGAATTTTGTGCAAAACCGGGTAAGAGCGCGCGCATGTCGCGACAACAAAATAAGGCCCGAACGGCTGAGGCGATCAAAAAGAGCCGCCTCACATTTATCGCGAAACCCGTGATCCCCGGCACTGGTAACGCCGTCACTGAGGTAGGTATCAAATTCCACGGACATGGAAAACGCAAACCCGAGGCGCGCACGCATAGCCGGAGCATAATGGCCGACAGGGCGGGTGAAATTTTTACCGATATCTGCGAAACTCTCGCAATAATCAACGGTTTCCGCCACATTCCGGCGCAACAGGCGGGCCAGCATCCGCACATTTTGTGCCCCGCTAAGACGTGCATGAAAACCCATCGTGCTACCAAGGGGAAAAGACAGTGAGCTGGCACGGTTTATATAGCCCGAGTTTGGCCGCTCTATCCCGCTAAGCACCCGGGCCAACGTGGTTTTCCCACTACCCGCCAGCGCCAGAATGCCCACATGCTCATTGGCCTGAAACTGCATTGAAATATTGTTAAGCACGATCTCGGGGTCAAGGCCGTTCATGTGGTAGCGGGTGACGTTATGTAATGCGATCATGTTAGCTCCTCGCCGTTGCGGCTATGCCCTGCGGCGATTTGCAAAACATAAGAGGCCAGCAGGAAACCCGCTGACATCAATATTGCCACACGGGCGTCTGCAAAATCGCTGGTGTAATCCAGAAACACCCCGGCGCGCGTGATTTCTATCGCGTGCAAAAGCGGGTTCCAGTATAGGTAATGCAGCAGGCCGGGGGGCAGTTCTGTCGCGATAAAAAAGATGCCAGATATCCAGAACATCGGGCGTAATATGACAGGGACCATCCGTTTGGCCGTATCTGAAATCATGCCCAAAACCGCCGCCAAACGCCCGAAAGATGTACCGATCGCAGCCGTCAAAAGAATGCCCTGATAGGCTTGCAGCGGGTCATGGATGGGGACGGGGTTGAAAAATAGGGCGATGCATGCCCAGACCAGCGCCAGAATGATGAACGCGTTCAACAGTTCCAACACGGCAGCTGCAAACAGCATGTCCGAGATGCGCACGCCTGCGAAATGCAGCAGCCCGCGATGGGTATTTGGCACCCGCGCCATCGAGGCGATGGTATAGCGAAACAGCACATAAGGCACGACACCAGTGGCGATAAAGGCGGGTGTGTCCACCGGAATACCCGGCGTGCGGCCAAGCAGGGTGAAAAACGCCATCAACGTGCCAACCCACAAAAGCGGCACCAGAAACGCCCAGGCATACCCAATGGGATCACCGGCAAAACGGCAACGGACCTCGCGCAGCATGATGGTGTGGATGGTGCTCGACCAATGCCACAAACCGTCGGAAAGAAGGGTGATCTGGCTCATGCGAAAACCGCCTCGCTGGTGATGCTGCGCAGTTTGGGGCTGTCTGATAGCAGATGCAGGGTTTGCGACAGGATCTTATCCATGGCGAATGTGTCACGGGCAAACCGGCGCGCGGCCTTACCCATGGTTTTGCGATGGACAGGGTCGCTGGCAAGAGCCAGATAATGTTCCAGAAATTCGGGTAAATCCGGGGTTTCAGTGTTGCCAAGCAAAAACCCGGTCTGGTTGGGGATAAACGTCTCGGCGGCGCCACCTGCGGGGGTTGAAATAACCGGCAGGCCGGCAAGCTGGGCCTCGATCAATACATTTGGCAGCCCCTCAAGGCGCGAGGTTAAGCCAAGCGCGTTCATGCGCGCCATCCAAAAGCCGACGTTGCGCGATTTTCCGGCAAACAGGCAGCGCTGATCGATGCCCATATCGCGGGCGTAATCCTGTGCGGCGGCCATTTCGGCCCCGTCGCCAACCAGCACAAAACGGCTGGCAGGATGGGCGGCCAGCGCCGCGGCGGCAAATTCAAGCCATAACAGCGGGCGTTTGTTTTGATCAAAGCGAAAGACCGCGCCATATGTGAAATCGGCATCCGGGGTGGCGGCGCGAAAATCCTCCCATTTCTGCTGGTCAGTATCATCGCCCTGCATGGGCAGAACTTCGGCTGCGTTATGGACAACGCGGATGCTTTTGGCAGGCATGTCCAGCCAATTTGCATAGGCATCCGCGCTGGCGTGGGTATTGGCAGAAAACGTCACACCGGGGATTTTTGACAAGGCGCGGTAAAGATCAAAATACTCGTTCTTCATCATCTCGGGGCGCAAATTCGGTGGCATCCCGCGCAGGGATATCACGATACGCGGCACGTTTGCCGCCAGCGCCGCCAGCGCCGTCGCCAGCACGGCACCGTCCTGCCAGATATAGGCAACCTCGGGGCGCGTGGTGATGAAATGCGGGGTTAGGCGCTGCATGGCTTCTTGGGTTTGGGGCGGTAAAAACCGGATCAGGCCCTGTAGTTGCGCAGTAAGATCGCCGGGGGCCAGATTGGCCGGAAGCTTGCTGATCACGCACACAGGTATCCGGGCCTCTTGCAAATCGGGCAGGAAAAAATTGCGTTCGCGTGCGGGATCAAGGGTGGTAACGATAACCTCGATGTCCCCGGAAATACCGCCCCGAGCGCCGTTTGGTGTGGGATTATTGTGCAAACCAACCGCAAGACGGGTTAGCTGGCGTTCAGCCCCACCCGCCCCAAGCGAGCCGGTGATAAACGCCAAATTTCCCATATGCGGCGAGATGGATTTGATCTGCGCGCGCCCTTCAAACAATCCAATCGCTTTGGCCAAAGCCTGCGAGGCATCCAGCATTCCACGAGCTTTACGCGGGGCAATGTGGTGCTCATAGAGACCAGCAAACAGGAAGTCGGCAAAATCTGGGGCGTAATGGGACAGGCTGGTTTCAGGGTCTGAAAGGGCCGCGTTTTGCCCGAATGCCTGCATAGAGGTCGTGGGGTTGAAAACCGCTGCATTACAAGCGTGCGCGGCATCCTCGACCATGGAAATATACTTTGTGCGGCTGGCGATTGGCTGCCCGTCGCTACCACTGGCATTGGCATGGGTAATAAAGACCACATGGGGCAGCAGGCGCTGGATTTCGGTGATATCGCGGATCAGGCTTTCGGGCGTGGCCAGCGTGCGGGTCAGCTCATTAAGCAAAATCTGATCGGTGCCCGGCAATTGGTGAAAACTGTCCTGACTGTTCAAAAACGCCAGTTTCTTGATGTCATTTTGCCCGTCAGACAGACGCCAGAAACCGGCAGCGCGGGCCTTATCGGCAAAGAAATCCCCGAAATGTTGCGCGACGTAATTCAGTTGCACCTGCGTGCTGCCAATTGCCAGCGCCTTGGCTGAGGATAGTTCAACAAAGTAAATATCGGAGGGATCATAAGGCGTATCTGCCAGCGCCTCGATATCCACATTGGGCATAAGCAGGGGGTTGAGGGCGGGATGGGGTGCATCCGCTCCTTGCAAAAAACGGACCTGCTGCAATGCTTCGGTGCTGGTGTGGGTATAGCCGTAGATGCGTGCGGCGTTGTTAACCACGGGAAAATACTGCGGAGCGGCCTTGAAGGGCGTGCTGATACGACAAGAGCCGATGGCCGTAATCTTCATACTCTCGCGCAACGCGTACACTCCCAAACTGGTTAATCACCCCCTAACTATTTGTATAAAATGTTTAACGACTGGTAAAAATTTGCAGAAAATTTGCAACGTATGGGTCAGATTTTAGTAACGTTGCGTCATAATCCAAAAATGGCGTCGGGATTGATTGACCTGCGCGACAGCTTCTATCAGGCTGGGGTATGGATGGGATTATGAAAATGCCTGCATTACAAAACCTGATGCGTAGGGTTGCCTGGCTGGGGTTCTTTGGCCTGATTCTTAGCGCTTGGTGGCTGATGTTTCGCATGAACGGCGCGATGGGGCTGGATGTACTGGGTAGCTCGCCGGTGAATTTTCTTGACCTTTGTCTGTCGCCGGCAAAGGGTGCGCAGTTTTGGATAATCTATGGAATGTGGGGCCTGATGATGGCGGCAATGATGGGGCCGACATTCGTGCCCACAGCGCGCAGTTATGAGGATATGATCAGCGCGCGCGCCGCGACACGAACTGGGTTTATCGGGTTGATCACGGGGTATCTGCTGATCTGGCTGGGATTTGCGGCGTTTTTTGCTTTGGCGCAGATGTTTTTACAGTCGCAGGCTTTGCTGGATGGGCTGGGGGCCAGTAGTTCAGGGGGGTTAAGCGTTATTTTGCTGGTGATTGCGGGGCTATACCAGTTTAGCGCGGCTAAAGATGCCTGCCTGAACAAATGCCAATCGCCGATGGTATTTTTTCTGGGCAACTGGAAAAACGGCGCGCTGGGCGGGGTTTTGATGGGCGCGAAACTCGGGGTCTATTGTTTGGGATGTTGCTGGGCGATGATGTCGCTGGGGTTCATCGGCGGCGTGATGAACCTCGTGTGGATGGGCATCGCCACGCTGATTATGACGCTGGAAAAACTGCCCGACGTTGGGCGCAGAATAACCCGACCGTTAGGGGGCGTATTTTTGCTGGCCGCGCTCTTGGTCGGGGCTAATAATTTTGGTGCATTTTGACAGGAGGAAGAGATGGGTAAACGGACAATCGACTGGACAATCAAGGGGGAGCTGTTTTTGAACTGCTCTTGCGAGGTATTTTGCCCCTGTGTGGTCAGCCTTGGCAAACACAAACCCACCGAGGGGCATTGTCATGCGTGGATGGCCGTGCGTATCGATCAAGGCGCATATGGCGCGGCCGATCTGTCGGGGTTGAACATCGGGTTGTTTGTGGAAATCCCGGGCCGTATGGGTGAAGGCGGCTGGAAGGTCGGAGTTTATGTGGATAAGCGGGCCTCAGATCCGGCCTTTGAGGGGATCGTGCAGATTTTCTCGGGCGCGGCGGGGGGGACCACGGGGTTGCTGGGCATGTTAACCTCGGAAATTCTGGGGGTTGAGCGCACGGAGGTGATCATTGAAACCGACGGTGATACGCGCCGCATTATTGTAGGTAAGAGAATCCAAGGTGAGATTACGGCCGTTATGGGCGCTGACAATGTAACGCCGGTGATAGTGAAAAACACCAAATACTGGATGGGACCGGACGTAACCGTGGCCAAAGGCACACGCAGCCGGGTGCGGGATTTTGGCCGGGTTTGGGATTTTGACGGTAAATCCGGTGAGATTTGCGCGATTAACTGGCACGGGCCGGGGCGATGATCTCTGTCGAATACTGTCAGGGGCTGGCGGGGTATAACCAGTGGCAGAACCAAAGCTTATATCGTGAAGCCACGCGGTTAAGCGATGTGCAGCGGCGCGAGGATTGTGGTGCGTTTTTCAAATCCATCCACGGCACGCTCTGCCATATTTTATGCGCAGACCATATCTGGATGCATCGGTTTGATGGCTGGGAAATGCCAAAGGCACGCGGGGATGACAGCCCCGATTGGATCGCAAGCTGGGATGATTTGCAGGCTTTGCGGATCGCGTCAGATGAACGGTTGATATCATGGGCGTCTGGGTTAAATGCTGATATATTGGCGGGTAATCTGACGTGGCGCTCCGGGGGTAAAACGGTTGATAATTCTGCGGCGATGTGGGGTCTGGTGGTGCATATGTTCAACCACCAAACCCACCACCGCGGGCAGGTGCACGCGATGCTGACAGGGTTTGACATGACGCCGGATGAGACAGATATTGATTTCATGAAATAGGAGGATTTGATGTTTAACACCCTTGATTATTTGCCTGACAGGAATGTTTACGTAGTGTCCGCGCGATGATTACGCCGCAATATGTGCAAGTCATGGCGCGCTATAACGGTTGGCAAAATCGGAGCCTGTATCTGGCGGCCTCGACCTTGGATGATGCGGCGCGGCGGCTGGATCGCGGTGCGTTTTTTGGGTCAATTCATAGCACTCTTTCCCATATCCTGTTGGGCGATACGATCTGGATGAGCCGTTTTGATGGCTGGGAACCTCTGCAAACCGGCACCCCTGATAACGCCGGTTTTGCCCCTGACTGGGCAGATTTGGTAACCCGCAGGCGCGCGGCGGATGACCGGATCATAGATTGGGCCGGGCGTGTGGAACCTACTGATTTGAACGGGGATTTAAGCTGGTTTTCAGGCGCGATGGGCCGCGATTTCACTAAACCCCGTGCGCTGTTGGTCAGCGGTATGTTCAACCACCAAACCCATCACCGTGGGCAGGTGCATGCAATGCTGACCGCCGCTGGTGCAACGCCTGATGATACTGATCTACCGTTTATGGAATAGGAGACCCCCATGTTTAACGCCCTTGTTGTGACCAAAAATGCAGACGGTAAAACCGCGGCCAAGGTTAGCCAAATCGGCTTGGATGACCTGCCGGATGGCAATGTCACCGTGGCTCTGGAATATTCCACGCTGAACTATAAGGATGGGCTTTGCATCGGTCCGGGTGGTGGGCTGGTGCGCAATTACCCCCATGTGCCGGGCATCGATTTTGCCGGTACGGTCGAGGCCTCGGATGATGGGCGCTACAGCCCGGGCGACAAGGTAGTGCTGACAGGCTGGCGCGTTGGTGAGGCCCATTGGGGTGGCTATGCGCAAAAGGCGCGGGTGAATGCCGACTGGCTGGTGCCGCTGCCGGAGGGGCTGGATACGCGCGCGGCAATGGCTGTGGGCACAGCCGGTTTCACGGCGATGCTGGCAGTGATGGCGCTGGAGGATCACGGGTTGCAATGGGGCAACGGGCCGGTGCTGGTAACGGGTGCGGCTGGTGGTGTTGGCTCGGTCGCCACTGCGATTTTGGCCAATTTGGGCCATGAGATTGCCGCGGTAACAGGGCGGTCAGAGGCAGCGGATTATTTGCGCAGCCTGGGCGCAACACAGATCATCGCGCGCGCGGATATCAACGAGACAACCAAACGCCCGCTGGAGGCCGAGACATGGGCAGGCTGCATTGATGCGGTTGGCGGCGACATGCTGGCCCGTGTGCTGGGTCAGATGAAATACGGCGCCAGCGTCGCGGCTGTCGGGTTGGCAGGGGGCATGGCGCTGCCCACCACAGTGATCCCGTTCCTGCTGCGCGGCATAAACCTGCTGGGCATTGATAGCGTGATGCAGCCTTATGAAAACAGGGTGCGGGCGTGGGATCGGATTGCACGCGATTTGCCAATGGACAAGCTGGAAAGCATGATCCAACCTGCAACGCTTGGCGACCTACCCGAACTTGGTCGCGCCATCCTGAAAGGGCAGGTTAAGGGGCGGGTCGTGGTGGATGTGAACGGGTAAGCCACCTGTTCAAACGGATAAGATTGCAATTTACCAAGGTTATGGGGTTTTGGAGTTTTAAGGTCAGTTGCGACAGTTTTTTAAGTTAAAAGGTAGCAGGGCAGATCCGCTCGGAGACGTAAGGGTCGGAGAGCGGGGCTGGCATGCGGGCCACCTTTTCTACGATGATCTTAAAACCGTGCTGTCTATCCTCTAATTTCTATTTCACATTTTTTAGAATACGCGATGCCGCTTCAGAAGCTTTGCGCCTTCGGGTTATGAACGGTGATATCTTTTTTGTTATGGTTTGCAAAACTTCAGGATCAGCAGACTTTGGTGATCCTCCAGAAAAAGGCGGTTCAGGATCGTATTCGATCTGAAGCAGTATCTCTTTAGCCAAAGGCGCACCCAATAACTCTGCTACAACTGTCAGAGCAAAATCTATACCCGATGTAACACCTGCCCCTGTGATACGATCACGGTCTCTGACAACGCGATTATGTATAGGTTCTACACCAAAAAGGCTGAGCTGATCAATTGATGACCAATGTGATGTTGCCTTGTACCCAGATAACAATCCTGCCGCTGCGAGGACGAGTGATCCAGTACATACAGAAGTAATCAGCTTGCAGTCCCTTGACACACGGCGAAGAAAATCCAGGGTCTCGTTATCCGACATCAGTTCAATTTGACCAGGACCGCTAGGTACACAAATTATATCAAGATCAGTGCAATCCTCAAATCGAAGCGTGGGCAGAAGAGAAAATCCTGTATCGCAGGCGACTGGATCAAGCGTTTTCCAAATTAAGGAGACATCGGCTTGAGGGATACGACTAAAAACCTCAAGCGGGCCAGTTAGGTCGAGTTGTGTCAGATTTGGAAAAAGCAATAATCCTATTTTCATTTTAACCTCAAATAATAGTCGATAATTGATACAAACAACATTTTATTCGAAGGCGCGATGGACACAGTTTATTCACCTCTCCGTTTTAAGTACCCTTCAGTTTCCCGCTCCTTGTATCTGCTGCAAATTCTCCCTGAATACTTTTGCTGGCCGGATCCGTCGCAACTGAATATAGAATGTACCCCTTCATAACCGCGCGGTATAGACCCCGATCTTAAGCGGCATTTTTGCAGGCGCGTCGCCAAACCGTTCCTTTAGGCGCAAATGCACGCGCGCAATGACATCCATCGCATCGACGCCGCCCCGCTGGTTGATTTCTGCGATCACCGGATTGCCCAAAACCAGCCCTTTTGCAAAGCTTTCCAGATCAGCAACCACCCGTTCATGGTTCATTTCTTCATGCGTGGCATCCGTCAGCCCGGCCTCAGCAAGGTCGGCCAGAACAACGTCGGGGTCATGATAGAAAAACGGAACCTTGTAAAACATCGGCGCGTTATCGGGGAAAAACTCGGCGATGGCCGCATGCGCTACCTCGGAAAACGGATTGTCAGCGTTCTTGCCCCATGTTGAAAAAATATATTGCCCGCCCGGTTTAATCACTCGTTTAGCTTCGCGATAAGATGCTACGATGTCAGGGAAAAACATCACGCCGAATTGGCAGACAATTTGTGCAATCTCTTGGTCATCAAACGGCAATGACATCGCATCAACCGGATTAAATGTAACATTTTCGGTTGCGCCAAATTTTGTCGCGGCAACTTCCAGCATTGGCCCGTTCAGATCCGTCACCAGCAAAGGCACATCACCCGGCAAAGCATCACGCAAAAACCTGCTGACAAACCCCGTGCCTGCGGCCACTTCTAACACCATTTTGGGTGAGAAGCTTGCGCTGCGCTCGGCAACCTGCTCTGCAAAGTATTGGAAAATATTGGGGCCAAGCCCGGAATCATAATATTTGGGAATATCCCCATTAAACCGACTTGCATCGCTTTTCATCAGCACCTCCTCAACCAATTCAACAAAATTGCTTCAAGCGTATCAGGGAAATCTGTGAAAACAAGAGATTTTGGCCTTGTCCCATAGTTTTTCCTTGCTGATGATCGCATATCAATAGACATCACAAGCTGGGGCTAAACAGGTAACTGCGGTCGGGTTTTGACCACGTTTTGCAATTTCGCCACACGGTTCCACCACAAGGACAACGCCGGATATGTGGCCAACAGTCTGGCCCCGTCTGTCGCGCGGGTGAAACAATCCATAAACGGGATGAGGTGGCAATCTGCCAGGGTTATTTGGGTTTTGTTTAAAATCAGGCCCTCAGAGGCAATATCCTCAAGTGCTGCCAGGGTTTTTTGGGCGGATACCAACCCCGCTTCAACCTCTTCTTTGCAAGAAGTTTCCCCCATCAAAGGGCGAAATACCCCGTGCGAAAATACTTGGCGAACCATCGGCCAATACCCATAACTATCCAAAATCGCGATGATTTGTGTCATACGCGCAAGCTCAGCCGGGGCCGCAGGTGTCAAGGATGGCCCTTGGAAAGCAGTGTCAATATAACGGGTGATGGCATTGGTTTCATAAAGACTGAAATCCCCATGGCGCAGAACCGGAACACGGCCAAAAGGATGGGGATTTTTGGTCCCTGAAGCAAACGGATTCACCTCGACAACCGTATAATCAATACCTTTTTCATGCAGTGTAAGCCGGGCTATCCAACTGTAAACACTGAACGTATAACTATACAAAGTCACAATTTTTGGCATTAATCCCCCATTGTTTCAAAAAGTATACCATGCAGCGGCAACCTGATACATAAAAGAAAAGAGGCGTAGCGAGGATAATTTTCATGCGCATCTATGGAGCAGTACATGCTAAAAGAGCTGCTTTATGAATGGGTAGGCACAGCTTAACTCTTTCCTTTGCAGGTAATTTTCTTTACCATTAAAACCAATGCGTTAGGCGGGGCAAATCCACTCGCCTGTCTTTGATATCCAAGGGGGAGAGCCATAATGATATCCGTTACGAAACGCGGCGATGCTGGCGCGCAGCCGGTTGTTTTGATCCACGGCTCCTGGCATGGAGCGTGGTGTTGGGAGGGGAATTACCTTGAGTATTTTGCCGAGCAGGGTTTTGAGGCGATTGCCATTGATCTGCGTGGGCATGGCAACAGCCCGGCGGTGCGCAACATGCGGCTGAACCGGATCTCGCACTATGCGGATGATGTTGAGCATGTGATCGCGGAATTGTCGAAACCACCAGTGGTGATTGGCCATTCCATGGGTGGTTTCATCGCACAACATCTGCTGGCGCGGGATGTATTAATGCGCGGTGTTGGCCTGTTAACGCCTGTGCCTTATACGGGCGCAATCGGCACGACGCTGCGCGTGATCCGGACCATGCCGCTGACATTCTTAAAGGCGATTTTCACCCTGTCACTATATCCGGTTATTGCCAATCGTGAGCGAGCGGCAAAGATATTTCTGGGTGATGATGCATCTCGGGACGTGGCCGACAAGCTGGCGAAAAACCTGCAAGACGAAAGCTTTTTTGCCTTTTGCGATATGCTGATCTTGAACCTGCCAAAGCACCCCAAAGGCCCCACGCCGGTTTGCGTTGTCGGGGCCGGGCAAGATACGTTAATATCGGTTAAATCTGTGCAAAAAACCGGCGCGCGCCTTGGTGCCAACGTTAATATAATCGCTGACGCGCCCCACGATCTGATGCTCGCCCCACAATGGGAACAGAGCGCGCAGATTTTTCTCGACTGGATAAACGAGCTGCCTGAATAGAGTGGATAGAACCGTCTTTTCAACGATATAAAGCGCGGCTGAAACCGCCGCAAAATATGTGAACTGCGATACAGTCCTGCCGATAATGTCACCCTGCCATTTTCGCTATTGCAATGGGGCTTGGTCAGGGCTAAACCGCACCCGATGCACCCGTAGCTCAGCTGGATAGAGTACCTGACTACGAATCAGGGGGTCGCACGTTCGAATCGTGCCGGGTGCACCACAGGTCTTTCGTGACGCGAAAGGCCAAACCCCTTCACAGTATTTCACTGGGCGGCAGTCGCTTTGCAAAAGCGACGAGAGCTTTGACGGTTCTAAGTTAGTCTGATCGCCCGCACCAAATTATACAAT
>JAZGFN010000009.1:0-223504 GCA_036479695.1 Paracoccaceae bacterium | reverse complement strand
GTGCGGCGGGCTAGGCGGAATTGGCCCGCCAGCCGGCCCGACACTACCCGTCGGCGTTGGATCATCCTCCGCCGGCACCGGCCCACCAGCCGGCCCGGAACTACCGGAACCGATGGTGACAACGGGGGCGTCGTGGTCGTCATCGTTGGTGGTGGTGGGCGGTGTGGTTGGAGGCGATGTGGTGGGGTCTTCAGATGTTGGTTCCGTAGTTTGCTTGGCCGCGATTTCTAAGGCATCTACCAGATTGTTCGCTTGGCTGGTTGCTTGGATAAGTTGAATAGATTCCTTTGGGTCATAAACAGTAGTAACACTTTGCTCTGCACCCTCCCTGGAACCATCCGCATTATATGTAATGATCGTTGTATGCAAAATAGCCGAACGATCACCGACAGAGCCGTCTTGCCCAATAATCTGTGTAACTTGTTTTTCGATCCGACCATCAGGAAGAACACGATATACTTTTGCCGGAGGTATATTGCCACTTGTTAGCTGATCATATGCTGCGCCGCCAAGATATTCGCCAACAAATCCTCCTGCTACTCCAGCAGCAAAACCAACTATTGCGCCCACTGGAGCAAACGGACCTGTGAACGCGGCACCCACTGCCGCACCGGAGATGCCACCCACAGCCAGACTACCAGCTACCTCAGATAAATCCCGAAACCCAAGATCACCATCTGATGCTTGTGTGCTAACACCTGCCAATAAATCTACGGCAACTATTGCACTTTTTACTACAGGATGCCCCCCTGCTCCGAACTCAAGTTCACTTGCAAATGTTAACGTACTCGTTACTGCCGCTCCGATATATCCATAAGACTGATCTTCGCCTTCATTATTTTTAATAGGATTCCCCATTTATTCACTCCCGCTATTTTTATCACTTTTTGAACGCTTGATCACGATTAGTATAGAAAATACGAAAAGAACTGGAAAAGCATATGCAAGAAAAATGATTGGGTACTTGAAGCGGCTTCCCTCAAGCAACTCTGGGAAAATAAATGCCATAACTAAAAAAAACACCCATAATACTAAAAAGGTGATTACTGGCTTGATTAGCATCTTCAGTTCAAATTCCGATTTATCCATGATTTAGCATCCTTATTTCAGTGTTATTAGCATTGGAGGCCTCAGCATCTTTAAAGTTTATAGTACTCATTATTTCTACCTCGCTTGATGTGGTTGATTATTTCTTTTTCTTTCTTACCTTCAGTTCCGCCCACGTAACGATGATGAAAATGACAGGCAAAGTGTATGCAAAAAATGTAATTAATAGCTTATTTCGCCCATTCAGAAAAAAATCTGGTTTGAAATAAACCATCAATATGCAAATTATCCATAAAACAGCAAACAACAATCCCGCTAGTAAAATACGTTTTATTGTCAATTCTTTCGTAGCCATAATGCTATCCTTTTCTTCATTAACACATAGCTGATTCAGCATCTGAACTATTGAACTTGAAACCCGTCACAACCTGCCCGTTTCTGGTGTAACTCGCCAGCCCGTGCAGCGTATTGCCGAACACGTTCACATCATTGCTTTCATCATCAAACGCGGTGCCGTCGTCATACGCCAACCCAACCTCCGAAATCCCCCAATCCGCCAGCGATTTCAGCTCGCTGCCGTCGCCCTCGGTCGCGCCGTTCTGGTTGATGTCCTGCCAGACTTTCAGCTCGTTCCAAACCGCGTCGGCGGCGCTTAGGACCCCGTCGCCATTGCCGCCATTTGCCACCAGATCGTAACGCGCGAGGGCCTCCAGATCGGTGTCCCCCTCGGGCGGACCGGCCGCAAACGCGATCTCGGCGCCCTGATCGATCATCCCGTCACCGTCAAGGTCGAGCAGCACCGGTTGGGGGCCTGAAACATCCGGATCAAGATAGGGCGGCGTGTATGCAGCCCAATTTTTAGTGGGGATGGGTTTATCAGTCGAATTACGCAACTGTATTCACTTATTACAGAGTTATGCCGATCACATTCTACTTGCGAGCATACTGGCAGGGGTTGGGGGACTCGAACCCACGACCCTCGGTTTTGGAGACCGATGCTCTACCAACTGAGCTAAACCCCTGTGCCGTGCGTTTAAATACGGGGGATTTGAGGGCGATGCAAGAGGGCGTGGGCCGGATGGGGTAATTTTCTATGTTTCTTCGTCGATCTTGTCTTTGCCCAATGAAAAAATCCCGCCGCCGATTACAATCGCAATCCAGTGCGTATAGGGGTAAATTGTATCAGAAAGGGTCACGCCAATTTTTTGATAGAGATCGATCTCCATCCAGCTTAGGCCAACATCCAGAATGCCCCAGGCAACAAGTAGACCACCAATAATTTTCAACATTTTATATCCTTTTTCGATGCAAGTAAGGGTAATTTTTAGAGAATTTTAAGAAATAGTCAATAGATACTGCGCGCCTACTTGATTTATAGAATCCAGTACGGATACTACCAATATGTGGTTTGGTGTGCAAAAAATATGGACGGCGGCAAAGCAGGGCGCCGTGCTTGGTTGTTTCGCAATTTTGCCCGCCCCGGCAATTGCCTGCAAGCTGGCGCTTGTTCTGGCGATTGATGTATCCAGCTCGATTGATGCGGGCGAGTATCATTTTCAGGTGGACGGGCTGGCGGATGCGTTGCTGTCTGCGGAAATCGGTGATGTATTACTGCGCGATCAGGTGGCGCTTAGCGTTGTGCAATGGTCAGGCGCTGGCGAGCATGAGGCGATCATCCCATGGCGGCGTATGTTATCGGGCAACGCGTTGGCGAATTTCGCCCAAAGAGTGCGCAAGATGGAACGCAAATGGGGCAGCTCAAACACTGCCGTGGGGGATGCTTTGGCGTTCTCAATCGCCCAGTTTGACGCCGTGCCCGATTGCACCCGGCGCGTGATTGATGTGTCCGGCGACGGGGCCTCTAATGCCGGGGTCGATACGGTAAGCCAGGCCCGGCGTGCCCAAGAAATGGGTATCCAGATTAACGGTCTGGCGATCGACATCATGGGGCGTAGCATTACCGAATATTACGAACGTTTCGTGATCACCAAAAACGGATTTGTCCAAACATCCCGAGGATTTAGCGACTATCCTTTATCGATTCACAAAAAACTGCTGCGCGAGTTGATCAAACCGGGGTCGTGATGCCGGGGGCGATATTATGTGGGAATCTTGATTCAAATTTTCGCATATGTTACAAAATTTTGTATTTTACCATTCGGACAGTTCTTAACGCATTACGTTTCTTTCAAACATGCTGCCCTTTTGTAATATTCCCAAGTTCCAATATATTGAATTTTTCTAAGCCAAAACAAATTCCTTTGCATGCACATGATCGGAGCACATTGATGCACCCCATAATTCCTAAAATAACCGTTTTTGCCGCAATAATAGGTTTAACGGCCTGCTCAACCGGAACCCCTGGTGAAGACGATGGGCCGGGACCTGACCCATCGCAAACTTATGAAACTATTCTCGACACTACGGATGTGACAAGCACACTTGCCGGTGTTACCCGGCGCATAAAACCCGGGGTTGGTGGTTACACGGAGGTTGCACATGTTAGCGGAACCCTGAAACACGATACCCGTGCCGTCAGCCTTAGCGATAGTGACGGCCTGACTGTCCTTTCAGGCACAGTATCTGACCTTCAAACTGGCGTTCCATCTAATACGTATGAATACGTGACAAAGTACTTCAATTGGTACAGTAACAACGGCGATTCATACCAAATGTATGGCGTTATCGGCATTGTCACGGCAACGGCTGATATTCCAACCGCTGGAACCGCCACCTATACCGGAGAAGCCAACGGCACGCTCAGAAATAATTTCACGCACCAGAACCTAGATAACGGCACCAGCACGGTAACGGCGAATTTTCAAAGCGGTAAAGTTAACGTTGTGATGACCGGTTTTGATCCGGAATTAAACACCGTTGTTGACAGAGTTACCGTCACAGGCATGGACATCAATAGTAACGGTTTTTCCGGTGGTGTCCTGCTCACCTCTCTGAACGGGACAGAAATTGACATAATCGGCGCCAATTCTACTGAAGAATACGCCGGATATTTCTATGGATATGATATCAACAACAGCATTCCGGACGAAGTTGGTGGCGTCATATGGGCAGAAGGCGACGGCACCGGAATAGCAGGCGGCGACATTCATATTGTATTCATGGCTGACTGAAATACATTTATAACAAAGGGAGGCGGTAATTTTGCCCCCTCCCCCTTTTCAAACGCCTCCGCGCGCCCTATATATAGAGCGTCCCTTCGGGGACTATGGTGATAAACGCGCATGTAATAGGCGGTTCGGACCCGGGGGCGGTACCCGGCGACTCCACCAAATATCCCGTCATTTGCGGGATCATGGGGTCGAAATAGGATCGACGGACGTTCAAAGATGTTAGCTTTTGCTCGGTTGACTGCCACCGTTATCGGCGTAAAAAGTACAATTGCAAATGACAATCGTGCTCCGATGGCTCTTGCTGCGTAAGCAGTTCGAGATATCGAAACCTTAACTCCAGCTGATTAGCGTCAGCTGGCGGGGGTCGGAGGTCCCTGGCAACAGAAACCTCCATTTAATCCCTAAAATAGCAGTAAAAAACGCTGGGTTAGCCAAATTCCCAAGGTTGTGTTATTATACCTTTTCAATCATTAACGTGAAAGGACATTCTAATGCCAGAAGATTGCGAAACATCCCAACGTTACAGACACAGCGAACGCATAGGAAATGTTAAAAAACACGCTTTTGTTGGTAAAAAACCAAATTTGGCACCGCCACACAGAAAATCCGATGCTCAGATTTTAACAGAATTAACCGATAAATTGGACGCAGATATTCTTGCACGCAATAGCCGTCAACCACCGCAATGCCCGGAGTGTGACTATCTTGGTGAAACAACTATCTCTGATACAACCTTTCCGCGCATTGTCACTCTAATTTGGGCAGAGCAATTCCAGCTTCGGGACGCAAATGGAAACACGATAACCGGAACGGCGAAATACATGGCAACAGGTCAGGCTTCAGTGCGCTCAAAGGTGCTTGAAAGGCATTGCGACAAACCGTTTGGCGATGACCAAAGTGATTTTTATAAAACTGCCTATAATCCCGAAGAACCAGAAGGGATATTTACGCCCAACTATGACCTTGATGATATTTGGATGTACATGTCAGAGGAGGACAAAAAGGGCCTCAAGTTTACAAAGAAAAAGTAGAAATGAAAAGTTGGCGCAGCAGGTTGGCTTTTTGCACGCGGTGTGCATAACCATTATAAAGCAGACTTTGCGGCCGAGGCTGGCAGACAAAATTTAGACACCGAAAATATTGATGCCGTTGCGCGTAAAATTATTAAAACGCTTCTTGGCTCCTAACGCCTTCCCTCAAGATTTTCGACGTAGTAGTGCGCTGGTAATGAATATCAGTGCAGCGGCGCATAACACGCCTGCGGTGACCATCCATGTGTCAGCAATCCCGATCCGTTTGACGATTTGCGAGAATCCAAAGGCCGAAATTGCGCCCCCTACCATGAACACAAAGCTTAATATGCTTTGCATGGAGGAGCGGATATCGTCGGTGAATTCCTTGTTCAACAAGGTCTCAACGGGTGGGTTGATCATGGAGAATACCAGCATAAACAGCAGGTAAACGCCGATGAATGTGCCAAACCCGGTTTGCAGGGAAAGTGCCAGCAACACCGCCGCCAGAATCAGCGGCAGCACCAGAACCTGCACGCGCGCACTGATGTTTGCGGCCTTGGCCAGCGCGCTGATCAGCATTGGTCCCAGAATGGCCATGGCGAAATAGCCCGCCGTAACCCAGCCAAAAATGACGTAGGTCGGCTTGCCGAGAATCGCGAAAAGTTGTGGCTGCCAATAGGCATCAACCGAGGCGATGGTTATGCCCAGAAGCACCCCGAGCAGCAGCAAATCCCGCACCACTTTATGGGTCATGCTAAAGCGGATCGCGATACGGATTTGTTGCACCAAAGTCTCACGCGCCTCGGGTGGTTTGATTTCCTCACCCTCTTTGAACAGCAGCGGCGTGGCTAACAGATGCAGAGCAACCACCACCACAGTCACAACCAGATTCCAGCCTGTCGCCGGAAACATATCGGTGTGCGGGAAAAGTCCGGGCACATACCCCCCAAGGATCGCGCCAAGGGTTATGCCGCCTGCCATGGATGCTTGAAACACCCCGAGGTGGCTTTGCAGATCATCCCCCTTGCCATCGGCATTCAGACGTTCAACCACCCAGGCATCCACCGAACCGCTGCTAAGGGCTTGTCCCAGACCGATCAGGGCAGCGGCGATCAAAAAGCCCCAAAATTGGGTCGCCAGCAGCAATGCGATGATCGATACAATATGCACCAGCCGCGATATGCGATAAATCTTGATACGCCCGTAGATGTCAGCTGTGGCACCAAAAGGGATCTCAAACAGCGCTGCTGAGGTGCCAAGAACCCCAAAAAGGACGCCGATCTGCCACAGCTCCAAGCCTTTTTCGAGGAAAAATACCCCTTGGATGGCAAGAAACAGGCCAAAACCCAGGCCACTAATGATTTCATGGGATATGAGGCGTGTTCTAAATGTCATGTTGATCCTGAAAGTTTTTGATAAAATAAGTGTTTTTTTTGCAATATACTCAAGAAATCCATATAGTCAACTAAACTACTAAACTAGTTTAGTAGTTTAGTTGACAAAAAGTTCTATTATATTAATGAGTTAAGCAACTGCCCCAAAGGCAAAACCAGCGGCCATTGCACCAAATATGCCAAGGCTCAGGTAGGTGAAAAACACCCGTGGTTTGACCAGTGACCACACCGCTGTCATCGCCGGAATTGAGCTGACCGCGCCAGCCACCATAAATGCCATCGCAGCCCCGGCGCTCATGCCTTGTTGCATCAATCCTGCCAGCAAGGGCGGTGCTACATAGCCGTTCAAGTAGGCGGGCGCACCGATCAATGCGCTTAGGATAATGGGTTTTGCCCCCTCGCCCCCCAGCAGGTTGGCGATCAGGGATGCAGGGACATAAGTGATCATCAGCGCTTCGATCAGATAGGCAAGGGTCATCCATTTGAGCAGGAAGAAAAAATTCTCAGCCCCAACAGTTTTGAAGGTTTGGCGGCGTTCGGACTCTATCCAGAATTTCCAGACGGGTTTGCTGTCATCAAGGGAGGGTCCACAACCGCAACCCGCAGATTTACGCGGGCGCAGCGGGTTTTCAAACGCGCCGGTGCGCACCATTGCGCTTACCGTAAATCCGCCAATCAGCCCCAACAGAACGGCAATAATCGCCTTGGCGATAGCAAAATCCCACCCCAAGGCCCCGGCGGTGATCAGCAATGAGGGTGGGTCAACCAGCGGCGAGGCCAACCAGAACGCCATCACCGGCCCCAAGGGCACGCCCATGGCCAAAAGGCCGGCGATAAACGGAATAACCTCGCAGCTGCAAAACGGCGCCAGCCCGCCCAGCAACGCGGCAAATACGATCATCCGATATTCACGGCCCTTGAAAGCATTGGCAATAATCGCCTGCGCTCCGCTGGCTTGCAGATAGGCGATAGTGACCACGGCGAACAAAATATAGGGTGCCGTCCCCCCCAAGGCTGCCAGCCCAATGCGCAGGACTTCAGCCATGCGGGTGGGGTCAAGCAGCGCAATCAGGGTGATTATCAGTACAATCATCCCCCACGGCGACCAGAGCGGGGCAAGGGTTTTGCGAAAATCACGAATTCTGCGCGCAACTAATTCAGGCATCTGTCAGTTCCTTTTCCAGTGTGGGAATTGCATCCACACAACATTCATCCATCAAAAAACGGGCAAGGGCGCTCAGGTGGTCATAATGCGCAGTATTAACCATAGTGCGCCCCTGTTTGATTTGCGTAATCACCCCGCCCTCAGCCAGAAATTTCAGGTGATGCGTCAGCGTCGAGGCCGGAATGCCCAGCTTTTGCTGAATGTCACTGGTGCTTAGCCCACCTGGACCAGCACGCACCAAAAGCGTAAGCACCAACAGCCGCGGGCTTGAGCCAACGGCGGCAAATCCAATACTGGCAATTTCTATATTCATCATTACCTCTATATAACTAGTTTTATAGTTATATAATAAAACCCGCCGAGTCCAGCCTTTTTTTCACCCCCGCCCTTCCCTCAGGTCTAAAATCTGGTAACTAACGTTAACGAAGCCAACCAAGGGGCGCGATATGAGTGATACGATCAATTACGGCGAGATGATGCAGCAAGCCATGCAAGGGTTGGTTAAAACCGTGCTAACCCGGGTCGCCGATAAGGGTTTGCCGGGCAAGCATCATTTTTTCATCACCTTTAATACCCAACACCCCGGCGTGGATATGGCCGCGTGGTTGAAAAATGACTACCCACAGGAAATCACCGTAGTGATGCAGGACTGGTTTGCCGATCTGGCCGTGATGGAGGACCGTTTTACAATCACCCTCAACTTTGGCGACAATCCCGAACCGATGGTTATCCCGTTTGATGCGATCAAAACTTTCGTTGACCCTTCGGTTGAATTCGGTTTGCGTTTTGACGGCAAAAACGCCGCGGCGAAAACCCCGCAAAAAGATGTGGACCCGGACGCGCCGACCAAAGACGCTGAAGTTGTCAGCATTGAAACCTTCAGGAAAAAATAACAATGTCCCTGTTTTTAAAACAATTCGCGTGCAATCCATCTGACGTTGGTGCCATTGCGCCCTCTGGCCCGGCATTGGCTAAATGCATGGCGCGCGATTTGGGGCAAAACAGCGAAAACGTCGTTGAAATTGGCGCTGGTACGGGGGCTGTGAGCCAAGGGATACTCAATGCAGGTGTCGCCCAGCACAACCTGACCATGATTGAACTTAACCCGCAGTTTTGCACGGCGTTGGCTGCTAAATTCCCAAAAACCCGCGTGTTGAACTGCATGGCGCAGGACATGCAGGCGCACGGCGTAGTGAAGGCATCAACTGTGATCAGCAGCCTGCCATTGTTGAACATTCCCGGTGAAATCCAAAAAGCCATCCTGCAAACGGTTTTTACAATTTTGCCCGCAGATGGCAAAATGGTGCAGTTCACATACGGCCCACGCGCTCCAATCAGTGATGAACTTTGCCAGGATTTAAACCTGACGGTTGAACGGCGTGGAAAAACCTGGCTGAACCTGCCCCCGGCAACGGTATATGTCTATCGCCAGAGACCGTAATGATAAGGATTATCCTATGACCACGCGCACAGAAACCGACAGCTTTGGCCCGCTTGAAGTCCCATCAGACAAATATTGGGGCGCCCAAACGCAACGCAGTTTGATGAATTTTCCGATCGGTTGGGAAAAACAGCCCATCGCCATTGTACGCGCCCTTGGTGTGATCAAAAAGGGCTGCGCGCAGGCTAATATGACGTTGGGAAAACTTGATACAAAGCTGGGCAATGCCATTGTTGATGCTGCCGATGAGGTGATCAAAGGTAAGCTTGATGATAATTTTCCTCTGGTGGTCTGGCAGACGGGTTCTGGCACACAGTCCAACATGAACGCCAATGAGGTTATTGCCAACCGCGCGATTGAAATTCTGGGTGGCACGATTGGCTCCAAATCTCCGGTGCACCCCAATGATCACTGCAATATGGGGCAATCCTCAAACGACACATTTCCGACGGCCATGCATATCTCGGTGGCGACAATGGCCCATGATATTCTACTGCCAGGGTTGGAAAAATTGCACGGTGCTTTGGCATCTAAATCCAATGATTTCAAAGATATAATCAAGATTGGCCGTACACATACGCAGGATGCAACGCCGCTGACATTAGGGCAGGAGTTTGGCGGATATGCCTATCAGGTCGAACAAGGGATCAAGCGTGTGCGCCATGCTTTGCTCAATATTTATCCACTCGCCCAAGGCGGCACGGCCGTTGGCACCGGGCTGAATACCACCAAAGGTTGGAGCGAGCTGGTGGCGGCAAATATGGCCGAAATCACTGGCCTGCCCTTTGTAACCGCCCCCAATAAATTCGAAGCCTTGGCCGCCCATGATGCGCTTGTTGAAATGTCGGGCGCGCTAAAAACCGTGGCCGCGAGCCTGTTCAAAATCGCGGGCGACATCCGCCTGCTGGGGTCCGGTCCGCGCTGTGGTCTGGGGGAGCTGATCTTGCCCGAAAATGAGCCGGGCAGCTCGATCATGCCGGGCAAGGTTAACCCCACCCAAGTCGAGGCGATCACGCAGGTTTGCGCCCATGTCATGGGTAATGACGCGGCCGTCGGTTTTGCTGGCAGTCAAGGGCATTTCGAACTTAACGTCTATAAACCGATGATGGCCTATAACGTGCTGCAATCGATGCAGTTGCTCGGTGACAGCAGTTCCACGTTCACGGATAATTGCGTGGTTGGTATTGAGGCCGACAAAGAGCGGATTAACAAATTGATGTGGGAAAGCCTGATGCTGGTCACAGCGCTCGCCCCGGAAATCGGCTATGATAATGCCACCAAAGTCGCCAAAACCGCCCATAAAAATGGCACAACCTTGCGCGAAGAAGTCATTAATCTTGGCTTTGCTGACGCTGAAACCTTTGACCGCGTTGTGCAGCCCAAGGATATGATCGGCCCGAAAGAGGGGTGATATGGTAAAAATTGTCAACCTGCGCACCCTGCGCAAACAAAAAACCCGTGCATTGGCAGCGGAAAAAACTGCCGTGCAGGCCAAAAGCGCTGGCGTTAAGAAAGATGAACGCACTCGGGTTGCCCGTATAAATGCCTTGGTTGATAAATCCCTTGACGGGCGAAAACAGGATGCTCCCTGATGCGACCGCAAAAACATTCCCTGACCCTGCGCGGCCATCGCACGTCCGTTTCATTGGAGGAGGCATTTTGGAAAGCCTTCCTGCATATCGCCAAATCCGAAGGGCAAACCATTAACGGTTTAGCAGCCCAAATTGACGAGGATCGTGGCACAGATATGGGGCTGGCCTCGGCGATCAGGCTTTATGTTTTGCACTGGTATCAGACCCGCGCGGGCTAAGTGATAACTGAATGCCATCCTTTGAACGCACGGTCAGATGGGCCACAGGCACCGGCACGTGATCGGTTAGCTCAAACCGAAAAGCACGTATGAACATTGCGATCATCAACACGCCCTCAATCCGTGCAAACCCCGCCCCCGGGCAAACCCGTGGCCCGGCTGAAAAGGGGATGAAAGCGTCGCGTTTTCGTGTGCAGCCGTTGTCAGTTTGCCAGCGCTTGGGGTCAAACTGATCGGGGTGCTCCCACAGACGTTCATGGCGATGCAAATGCCAGGGCGACACGATCACCATCGAGCCTTTGGGGATTTTTCGGCCACGAAATTCTGTCGGCGTGACGGCATCGCGCAAATACATCGGCACCGGCGGATAGAGGCGTAAAACCTCATGAAACACATCCTTGGTAAACCGCAGTTTTGATAAATCACCGGGGGCAGGCGGATCACTTAAAAGGCGCGATTCCGCCGCCACTTTATCTTGCACGTCTGGGTCCATCGCCAGCAAATAAAACGCCCAAGCCAAGGCGCTGGCCGATGTTTCATGCCCGGCCAGAAAGAAAATCGCCACCTGATCCACCATCTGGGATTCACTAAAACCCTTGCCGGTTTTTGGATCAGTCGCCGTCATCAAACTGGTCGCCAGATCATCAGGGGCCGTGCCTGCGGTAATCTCAAGGCGCCGTTCAGCAACCAGATCAACCAGTAGCGCGC
Organism: Paracoccaceae bacterium; assembly: GCA_036479695.1. Taxonomy (GTDB): domain Bacteria; phylum Pseudomonadota; class Alphaproteobacteria; order Rhodobacterales; family Rhodobacteraceae; genus NORP23. Next base: position 211,795 of record JAZGFN010000009.1, on the reverse strand, counting down.
GAATGGTGGCAGCGTGTTTTTTCGCCTGTTTTGAACGCATGCGCGGCACCCATTTAGGCAGACGCAGCAGGGTGGGAATATTCCATAGCGGTTGGGTTTTTTGATAAGCGCGAAAAGCCTCAAAAACCGCGATGGCACTGGATTGCGTAAGCGGTTTGGAAAATAGTGTGCGAAAAATGATGTCTGCGGCTAGAAACGAGGTGACAAACTCCATTTCCACCGGCGCATCTGTTAGCTTTTGCAACCGCGCAATCGCATCCTGCCCGGCGTCGTGCATAGAGGTAAATGCCTGTCGCGGGCAGCCTTTAAAGGCAGGGTCAATGATATCACGTTGCGCGCGCCACTGCGCACCTTTAGTGGCAAAAATCGATTCCCCCAGTAAGGCACGCAACGTGTCGGCTACCAATTCTGATTTGGGGAAATTATCGGGTTCTTCAACCAAAACCCGATGCACCAATGTCGGCTCATTCACCAGAAATGAGCGGTAGAACGGCGCGCGCGCCTCAGCCATCCAAGCCCGGTACAAACGTGCCGGTTGCGAGGAAAACATGTCTTGGCGAAACAGCGAGATGCGCCGCAACAGACTAGCATCATCAGGCCGTGAAGGCGGCTTAGGCGCACGCTTATTCATCGCGTGATTTCGTGTTTATGTGCGGTGAAAATACCGTATCAATAGAAGATGCGCTGGAACCGCGCGCGTCAAACCTGTTTTTCAATGATACTGGTCCTGCAGTAATGCGAAAATAATCGTATTCCAGGGGCGTATCGAACGCGCATAAATACTGAATATGACGGCGGAAAAATTTCCAACGGGTTTTGTGCCGTGTTTCGAGCGATAACGTTTGGGTGAACGCCGCCGAGATGACTTTGGGACCAAAGCGCGCACCATATGGCGGTGCGACGCCGCTTACCGCAACCGGATCCGCAAGGGCAAAACACGCACCATCCCCGGGGGCCGATACATCGATCCACGTGATATCCGGGCGCATGGAAACCTGTCGTAAATCACGGCGCAAATCCCAGGCATTCGGCAAAAACGAGATCACCGGAATCGCCTGCCCTAATGTCAGCAATGCCAGTTTTTCCGCCCTAGGGCGACGGCGCAGAACCTCAGCCGCCAGCACCACGGCCAGATGCGCGCCTGAGGAATGCCCGACGATCAAAACCTCGTCAACCTCGCTATCAAGGGCTGCACAAATGCGATCTGAAAAGCCTTCAACCCGCGGCATCAAAACCTGTGGCATCCGCCCGTCTGCCTGCGCCCAAAAGGCAAAATCATGCAGCAGATAATAGGCAAAAAAGCGTCGATCAAGGCGGCGGAAAAGTATTAATATCCCGGCGATAACAAACGCGCCGGCCCCTAAGCCAGGTATCCCACCGATGATCCCCGCAAGGCTTTTCGCCACGAAAAACGCAAACAGAATTTGCCCCAGCAGCACCACAACCGGATACATCGCCGCCAGAATTGGCGCCCGGCGAAGGCGATAAAGTGCTGGCAAGGCGCCGCTGCGAACATAGAGCCAAAGCGTGCGTAAAAGCTTCCAATAGGTGTGCAAAATCGTGCTTTGCATGGACTGCTTAACAATATCATCCCAAAGCAAAAACTCAATCTTTGTGTCGGTTTTTGCGTCTTCCATTTCGGCTCGCACATTCCAGTGATACTGCACACCCTGCCCGGTTGCCCCTTGGACTTTCAACGCATATCCACAGATTTCCGCCTGTTTCCCTCCCTCAGTACGATAGAGCTCCCGATACCGGCGCGGCGGCATTGGATCATAGCCGGGGACATAAAACACATGCCGGCGGCGAACGTTGGATTGAGGTTTCTGGCTCACAGGGGACTTACTACATTGCTAATCGTTAAAATTCTATTGCAGAATTACACGAACTGTTAACCAATGCCAGCCAGCATGGGGATATTTTCCAGTAGCCAGAAAGACATCTCGGAAAAGAGGCCGGTTATCAACAGGATGCCGACGATGACCAGCATCACCCCCATGGTTTTTTCAACCAGCCCCATGTGCTTTTTAAAGCGGTTCATGACGGCCAGAAAATGGCGCATGAACATTGCGGCCAGAATGAAGGGAATCCCAAGACCTGCGGCATAAAACGCCATCATGATCAAACCGCGCTGCACCGAGGCTTCTTGGGCCGCCAGCGACAATATTGTGCCAAGTATCGGGCCAATACACGGCGTCCAGCCAAAGGCAAAGGCCAGCCCTAAAATATAGGCACCAAACAGGCTGCCGCCACGATCACCTGCATCAAAACGCGCTTCGCGGTAGAGGAACGGAATGTGCAATATGCCCAGAAAATGCAGTCCAAACAGGATAATAACGCCGCCTGCAACTTTGCCCATAATATCCTGATATTGCAAAAACACCTGTCCGAATGCCGAGGCCGCAAATCCCAGAAACAAGAACACCGTCGAGAGGCCAAACACGAAAAACAACGCCTTGATAATAACGCTGCGATCGCGCCCCTCAGATATATCGTTGATGGAGGTTCCGCCGATAAATGCAAGGTATGGCGGCACAATCGGTAGCACGCAGGGCGACAAAAATGACAACACGCCAGCGAATGTTGCCACCAGCAACGACATCCCCAATGAAGCGTCTATGATATCGATTCCAAACATTTCTATCCTTCCGTTTGCTCTAATATAAGGGATCACATCCCGCGCGTCACGCCACGAAATGTCACATTTGCGTAAACCCGGCCACAAGATTTTCAATCTGTATTTCTCATATGTGGTGAAGCGCACAGATGCTTTGCGATTTAACCCCTAAAAGATGTGCAAATGAACATACCGATTACATCCGGGAGGATTAAGATGACCATGCAAACCATTAATATAACGAACCTTACGACGCTTGGTGCCCTAAAGACGCGCGGCTCATTATTGCGGCCAATACGCGGCAGGGTTATCCTGAAATTTCCAACATTGGATGCGCGCGAATTGCGCCAATGGCAACGCGCACTGACCCGTGACGTTTTCGCTTGCGGCTGTGGGGTCGGGACATGGATGGCGATTAACAGTGTCATCCTTTTTACCATTTGGCGTGTCATCTATCCCAACGGACCGCTTGGCATCACATGGATGGATATCCCCCTGATATTCCTCGTGTTCACCACAGGTCTGATGCTGGGAAAAGCGCTGGGGCTTTTGATCGCCGGCCGCACATTAAATCATAAAAAAACTCAACTGCATGCGCTGCTCTGCGCACGTACAACCAATAAGGAGGGCTAATCATGGCCATTAAAACTTGCATCGAATACGCTGAAGAAAGTTATGAGCAATGCTCGGAATATCGTGATGAGGGGCATGATTCCTGCTCTGACTGGGATGATAAATGCTGTAGCTGGTGGCCCTGTTCCTGGGGCTGCAAACTTATAACCTGGGTCTGCGTCGGGTGGTATTGGGTTGCCAATATTGTTTGTGTGGCCTGGACGACAATTGTGACGGTTACCTGCATCGCCTGGGAAGTGATAAAGATTGTCCTGATCCCGATTGCCGTGCTGATTGAGCTGATATTGCTTATCCCGATCATTGGGCGGCTGATCGATATACTCATTAATATTATCGCCGAGATCATCTGGCGAATTGTCGGAATTTTCGACGCGATTCTTGATGCAATCGGCATCACGTTACTGAAAAACCTGCGCGTTTGCGTGATTATTCTGCGTGATGAAAAAGGCACGCCCTTGGCGACCGAGGCGGATTTGCAACCGGCGATCGATTCAGCCAAGGCGATTTTCCTTGATGCGGCGAATGTTAAGCTGTCGGTTGAACGTGTTCACACATTGGCCAAACCTGCCCCCACATATGCCCTTGATGTCAGTTGCGGAGGCGCTGCTTTAGGCGAAGATCTCTGGCTGACAGGGTCATATTTCGATCTGCAAAGCGCGTTGCATTGCCTGACGGGTGCGGTATCCCGGCTGCTGGGATATGGTGCGCAAATCACCGTATTCGTTATCCGCGATATCCCGGGCAATACCGCAGGGTGTTCCTTGGGGCCGCTTTCGGATTATGTCACCGTTGAGGGGGCCAGGGGCATCTGTTTTGCCCATGAGTTGGCGCATGCCTGCGGGCTTTGGCACCATGGTCCTGCATCGAACCTTGCCAATGGAACCTGTGGTGGCACGGACCTCAAATGGTGGCAACGCGTGATCGTGCGTAACTCACGGCATGTAACGTATCTTTAAGAATGTATTAATGGCCCGGCTGTGATAGCTGGGCCATATATTATTGTGCTGCCTCAAGGCGCGGTTCACCTCCAGCCTTAAATGCTGTTAACAAGGTTTCGCGGCGTTTTGCCGCCCTTTCAGCCGCCGCTTGTTTGACATGCCCGAACCCACGAATTTCCAGCGGCAGTGCGGCCAGTTGGATGGCGATATCATGGGTGGCGGGGGTTAGGCCTGCTTGCACCATGTCCATCGTGTTTTCAAATTCAACAATCAGCGCGCGTTCCATTTTTCGCTCAGCCGTGCGCCCGAAGGGATCAAACATCGTGCCGCGCAAGCCTTTCATTTTTGCCAGCATGCCAAAAGCTTTCATCATCCACGGACCGAATTCGGATTTTACCGGATTGCCTGCCGCGTCTTTTTTGCCGAAAATCGGTGGGGCGAGGTGAAACCTTATGGTGCGCACATCGCTAAAATGCGCGGCCACGGCACTTTTCAGTGTTTCACGGTGCAGGCGCGCAACCTCGTATTCGTCCTTATAGGTCAGTAATTTGTGATACCCCTTGGCCAGAGCCTGCCCGAAATCCGGGTCCACGGCCATCGCGACGGCCACCCGATTGCGGTATTTTTGCGCCGAACTATCACCCTGATATTTCACCAGATGCGCCGCACGAACCTCTAGTGGGTCGCTGTTTTCAAAAACCGGCGGGGCAATTGCAGCTGCGGCCTGACCCGGAAACGCCACCGCCCAGCGCCCGATTTTTATCGCCAGCAGGTTACCTTCAACCCCTGTGCCGTTCAGCGCAATCGCGCGCTCAATCGCGGCCAGTGACAGAGGCACAAGCCCTGCCTGCCACGCAGCCCCCAGCATCAGAACATTGGCGTAAATTCCATCGGCAAGGAATTTTTCCGCTAATTTAGTTGCATCCAGCATCAACAGCGCCTCAGCGCCAATGCGGGCCGACAGTGCCATGCTCATCCGATCAACCGGCAAGGTGAAATCCGTGTTGCGAGTGAATGCGCCGGTAATAATCTGGTGTGAATTGCACACAGCGCGCGTGCGCCCGCGCGTCATCAGCCCCAGCGTTTTCGCCCCCGCCGAGGTCACCAGATCGCCGCCTATCAGCGCATCCGCCTCGCCCACGGCCACGCGAATAGCCGAGATATCTTCAGGCCGTTCAGCAATGCGGCAATGAATATGCACCGCCCCGCCCTTTTGCGCCAATCCGGCCATTTCCATCACGCCTGCGCCCTTGCCTTCCAGATGTGCCGCCATCGCCAAAAGCGCGCCGACGGTCACTACGCCGGTGCCCCCCACGCCGGTAATTACGATATTATGGGTGCCGTTAATCGCAGGCAAAACAGGTTCAGGCAGGTCCGGTAAATCAAGCGCCGCTTTTTCCGGCTTTCTGACTTTGGCCCCCTCCAGTGTCACGAAAGAGGGGCAAAAACCGTCGATACAGGAAAAATCCTTGTTGCAGGACGACTGATCAATCGCACGTTTGCGCCCCAGATCAGTTTCCAGCGGCAGGATCGAAACACAGTTCGATTTGATCCCGCAATCGCCGCAGCCCTCGCAAACATCCGGGTTGATAAACACGCGCCTGTCCGGATCAGGAAAAGTCCCACGCTTGCGCCGCCGCCGTTTTTCTGCGGCACAGGTCTGGATATAAATCAGCGCCGTAACGCCCGCAATTTTTTCCAGCCGTTTTTGTACATCCATCAACGCGCGGCGTTCAAATACCTCAACGGATTTCGGGAATGCCGACAGGTCCACATCCTCTTTATCATCATAAACCACCACGACTTTTTCAAGGCGCATTGCCACCAGTTCAGCCGCGATCTGGTACGCGCTAAGCGCCCCCTCAATCTGCTGGCCACCAGTCATGGCAACCGCGTCATTATAGAGGATTTTATAGGTCATATTGATGTCACCGGCATCCACGGCCGCACGGATTGCCTGCACGCCCGAGTGGTTATATGTGCCATCACCAAGGTTCTGGAATACGTGTTTGCGCTTGCTGAACGGGGCCTCGCCGATCCAATTCGCCCCCTCGCCGCCCATGTGGGTAAATCCCAGCGTATCGCGGTCCATCCATTGCACCATATAGTGGCAGCCAATCCCGGCATAGGCGCGCGCGCCCTCTGGCAGTTTGGTGGATGAATTATGCGGACAACCTGAACAAAACCACGGCAGACGGCTGGCGATTTCTTCGGCGTTATCGGCCTTTTCAGCGTCATCCAGCAGCTGTTTGGCTTGCATCAGGCGGGCCGCATCCACCCCCTCTGCCAGCAACACCTCGCCCAGTTTTCGGGCAATCAGCACCGGATCGAGCGCGCCTTTAACCGAAAACAGCACATCGCCATTTTCCTTTTTCCAGCCAATCACGCGGCGCCCGCGCCGGTCGTCAAAAATCGCCTCCTTGATCTGCACCTCGATCAGTTTGCGCTTTTCCTCAACGACGATTATCAGCTCCAGCCCTTCGGACCATTCGCGAAAACTGGTCATGTCGAGCGGCCAGACCATTCCAACCTTATAGGTGGTGATGCCCAAGCGTTCGGCCTCGGCCGCGTCAATGCCCAGCAGTTCCAGCGCCTGCACAGTATCGAGCCAGCTTTTGCCCGCCGAAACAATACCGATCCGTGCCTTTTTGGTTCCGTGCACACGGTAATCAATTTTGTTGGCGCGCCCGAATGCCTCGGCGGCAAAACGTTTGTAATCATGCAATCGCGCCTCTTGATCGGTGCGATCATCGATTAGGCGGATATTCAGCCCACCTTTGGGCATGTCAAAATCAGGCCTGACAATCTGCATACGGTCAGGTGATCCATCCACGACCGCGGTCACTTCAATCGTATCTTTCAACGCCTTCAGACCTACCCAACAGCCACAATACCGGCTGAGTTCCCAGCCCAAAATCCCGTAATCAAGGATTTCCTGCACCCCGGCAGGTGACAGGATAGGCATCAGCATATCGACAAAGGCAAATTCCGACTGGTGCAAAACGGTCGAGCTTTCGCCGGTGTGATCATCCCCCATCACGGCAATTACGCCGCCCAGTTCTGCGCTGCCGGCCATATTGGCATGGCGAAACACATCCCCCGTGCGGTCCACCCCCGGCCCTTTGCCATACCACATGCCAAACACGCCCTGAAACGCGCCCTCACCGCGCAGATGTGCCTGTTGCGCGCCCCAAAGGGCCGTCGCTGCAAGGTCTTCATTCAGGCCGGGCAGAAATTTCACATCCGATGCATTCAGCACTTTTTCAGCCCGCTGCATCTGCATATCAACCGCCCCCAGCGGGGAGCCGCGATACCCCGTCACATACCCCGCCGTATGCAGCGCCGCTGCCACATCGCGCGCCTTTTGCATAAGCGGCAAGCGCACCAAAGCCTGCGTGCCAGATAACAAAACATGGCGTTTTTCCAGATCATAACGGTCGCTCAAAGATACGGATTGAAGTGTCATCACAGACTCCTCTGGTTCGGTATTTCACGTATTATAGGTCACAAACTATGACCCATCAACAGCCATTTTCTTGCAAATGACAAAACCTATCCCTTTTGTATCATAAAAACTCTGCCTATAGTGGTGTGAAACGAAAATGTGAGGGGGGGGGTAGACATGGATTGGGATAAGCTGCGGATTTTCAACGCTGTCGCCGAGGCGGGCAGCCTGACCCACGCCGGTGAAACCCTGCACCTCAGCCAATCCGCCATCAGCCGGCAGGTCAGCGCGCTGGAGGATAATCTAAACGTCAAACTGTTTCACCGCCATGCCCGCGGGCTGATTTTGACCGAACAAGGGGAGCTGTTACTGGATGCTACCCGCTCTATGACCAAACGTCTGGAGGCGGCAACGGCGCATATTCGTGACAGTAAAGACGAGGTTTTCGGCGATCTCAGGGTCACGACAACCACCGGTTTTGGCACGCTATGGCTGGCCCCGCGCCTTGGGCATTTATATGAAAAATACCCCGATCTGAAAATTGATCTGATGCTGGAAGAACGAGTGCTGGATTTACCAATGCGCGAATCTGACGTTGCCATCCGCATGAAAGAACCCAGCCAGGCCGATCTGGTGCGCCGCCGCCTGATGGATGTGAACATGAAATTTTATGCCTCGCATGCCTATATCGAAAAACACGGCATGCCCCAGAATGCGCAGGATTTGAAAAACCACCGCCTGATTGCCCATAACGCCAACTCGCCGCAGGTTCGCGCCGGCGCACAATGGGTTGCCCCGTTTTTATTGGAAAACCAGCAGTCAATTCTGACGGTTAACAACTATTTCGGCATTCTTCAGGCGGTTTTACATGGCCTTGGCATCGGGGCGCTACCCGATTATATCACCGCAAATTCCGCTGATCTTGTGGCGGTTCTGCCCGACAATCACAGCAACACAATCCCTGTCTATCTGGCCTACCCCGAAGAACTGCGCCACTCTCAAAGAGTCGCAGCATTCAGGGATTTTGTGCTGGAGGAAATTAAGGAATATCGCAAGGACATGCAAAAAACACTATAAATTCACACTTTAGACACTATTTCAGTATAGCTATGCAGTCAGGTGATGGCGGGTATGCGCTTATTATTACGTTTTTTTCTTGAACGCCATGATAGCACTACCTATATCACTTATTGAAGCAGCCGACAATGTCGGCGCTGTTTCATACCTCCCTGTTGGACTTGGGCCGAGCTTTGCTCGGCCTTTTTTTTGCGCAATCTCTTTGCACAATCCTGTCTATGTAATCAATATGCCGCAATTAAAACTGACGCGGCATGGAACCGCGACACCGTGGCCCCGAAACCCGCCTTGACGCCGTTCCATACCCGCTCTAAAAGCGCGCCTATGCGGGTGTAGCTCAGGGGTAGAGCGTTTGCTTCCCAAGCAAAATGTCGAGAGTTCGAATCTCTTCACCCGCTCCAGATTTACTGCTATTGGTATTAGGGGCGCGGATAATAATCGCGCATCCGCATCGGCAAAGAGCAATCGTATTCGTTAGACGCCGCCACCCGCGCGGTAGCGTCGACAAGAAACTTGAGCTTATCGGGTTGATTCTCAATCCGTAACCACGGAACAACAGACAAAGCGACATCGGATTTTACCAAGTTGTCGACGATACGCTCTGGAAGATCGGGGTATCGACTTTCAAAATCAGCCTTTGTTTCTACGTCAAACCATCCTGTAGTATGGTCTGGGTAAATGGTGTCTTTCTCTCCCCGCAAGCTAGTTTGCCAAGAATTGCACGAAGTAGTTGGAAGGTCGATCACCAAGATGCCGGATCGCCTATTCACCGTACCGTCTATCATGCTGGACTTAAGCTCCCAATCCACGTGCTTTCGAAATTTGGTCTCAGTTCCGCAAAGCAGAATCGTCACTTGCGTATCTCGAAGATAGTCGTCGCGGATTATCCTGCGAATGGTTTGAGGTGCGAGACCGTCGTCAATGTCATCCAATTCGACGGAACAGTCGTCGAACGCTCCATATACATTCGCGAGCGATGAAATGTGGTCGCGATAACCCTGATCATTGCGGTGATGGTAGCTAATAAATGCCTTGGTCAAATCAACCTCCTGAGAATACGTTGGCCATGCTTGCGGCGGTGCCAATAAGAAAAGCGCCCATTCCCATCACCAAAACAGCAATCCAGTGTGCAATAGATTTCCACTCGTTTGAAACGTCAGGCATCCCGTGGTCGCCTATTGCGTCAGCGGCAGCCTTGAGCACAACCGCATTATTTCGAATGCCGCTCCCAATTCGAAGCATTACGAAGGCTAGCGTCACAAGTGTAAAACCAAGTAGAAAATAGAACCACCATTCAATTTCACCAGACGTTGAGCGAAGAACTAAAGCAGTGGCCGAAGCAATTGCTATGAGCAACTGCAACATTTGCCAACGCAACTTGTCCAAATGTCGAAAAGTCTCGTATCTTTGATTGTAAATCTCGGTGTTCACGTGATCCCTCTGTCGCTTTCCGGGTTCTATTCATCTATTAGATAGTGCTGTGTGGCGGAGTTTTCAAGATATGGTGTCGGGATTAGATGCAACCTACCAGAGTGAGTGTGTTTGCGCCGGGTGCGGGATTTGTGTTTCTTGGGTGCCTGTGAAATTATTCTGCACCTACGAAACGCCTACGGTTTTGAAATTGCGTTGCGTACAACCATTTGAAAACTTAAGTTTTTCTGGTTTTAACGCGAACTTCCCAAGCAAAATGTCGAGAGTTCGAATCTCTTCACCCGCTCCAGATTTCCGCCTTCCCCCGACAAAAACCACAATCCGCCGCTTTGGGCTTGATTTATCTGCCGTGACCCCTCATATGCAGCGCATAACGTCAGTTCCCCCGAAGCAATCTGCATCTTGAGGCATTGACACCGCCACATTGATATAGATCAAAGGGATAAAATGACGGATACGACTTTCCAGAGCTTCGGCCTGGACCAAAACCTGTTGAACGCGCTGGCGCGTAGCGGGTTTACGGCGCCAACACCTATTCAAGAACAATCGATCAAGGCGCAGCTTGACGGGCGTGATATTTTGGGGGTGGCCCAGACCGGCACGGGTAAAACCGCAGCTTTTGGCTTGCCAATATTGCATCATATTTTGAACATGCAAGGCCGCCCGGCGCCGAAATCCTGCCGCGCGCTGGTACTGGCCCCGACACGGGAATTGGCCGTGCAGATTGAGGATAACTTTAAACAGTTTTCCGGCGGGGCGGGTCTGACCACCTGTCTGGTGCTCGGCGGGGTTTCGCGCGGCGCGCAGATCAAGAAAATCAGCCGCGGGGTTGATGTGGTAATTGCCACGCCCGGACGGCTGGAAGATCTGATGAACGACAAGAAAATCCGCCTCGATGAAGTGCGTTTTGTGGTACTCGATGAGGCCGACCGGATGCTCGACATGGGGTTTGTGCAACCGGTTAAGCGGATTTTGGCACGTCTACACCCACGCCGCCAGTCAGCGCTGTTTTCTGCGACCATGCCCAAAACCGTGCGCAGCCTGGCGGAAAGTTTCCTCAATGATCCGGTTAAGGTCGAAGTAACACCGCAAGCCACCACTGTTGGCAAGATCGAGCAGCGCGCCGAGCTGATCACCGGCCCATACAAACGCGCCCGCCTGCTGGAGCTGGTGAACACGCCCGAAGTGGAAAAGGTAATCGTGTTTGCCCGCACCAAACGTGGCGCCGATAAGGTGGCGAAAAATCTGACCACCGACGGGGTTGAGGCCGAAGTTATTCATGGCAATAAGGCGCAAAATGCCCGCCAAAAAGCGCTGGGAAAATTCAAGACCGGATTCGTTAAAGTTCTGGTGGCCACCGACATCGTGGCGCGCGGCATTGACGTGCCGGGCATCACCCATATCATCAATTTCGATTTGCCCGACGAGGCTGAAAACTATGTGCACCGCATCGGGCGGACCGGGCGCAACGGGGCCGCGGGCATCGCGATTACGCTATGTGCGCCTGACGAGTTGAAAAAACTGGCGGCCGTGGAGAAAATCATCAAACGGGTGTTGATTGAACGCACCGGGCCCGACCCGAAACCCAAGCCGAAGAACAAAGGTTGGCAAGGCAAACGGCGTGGCGGCGGCGGCGGCGGGCGGCCTGATAATCGCCCGGGCGGCGGCAACCCTGCGGGGCGCACAAACGCAAAACGCCGCCGGCCTAATCGCGCCAAATCAGGGGCGCGGCCAGCGGCGAATTGATAAACAAGGGGCGGGTTTATATCCGCCCCATTCAGGTTTTAGCCAAACATATCGGCGGTAATACCGGCATACCAACCGACGGATTCCTCATAGGTTTGTTTGCGCAACGCCGCATCCTCGCCGGTTTTGGAAACGAACCCCGAGGTCTTGGCGATTTTTTCGTCCGTGGCCTCGTAAGATGCGCCAACCTTGATGCCATCCTCCGTGTCAATCAGCGACCAACACGTGTTGCTGAATTTCGCCGGAAACACCTTGGAGCCTGTCAGCGCGCCCCGTATGGCCATGGCACAAACCTTGGCCTGGCTGTTGGCTGAAAAGCCGGATTTTGGCATGTCGCCTTGCGCGCTTGCATCGCCCAGCACATAGATGTTGTCATCCATTTTGCTGCGCATGTCATGGGCGTGCACAGGCGCCCAGTTGCCATCGGTCACACCGGCAATTTCAGCGATTTTTCCGGCTTTTTGGGCTGGAATAACGTTACAAACGTCAACTTTTTCGACCTCGCCGTCGATCACCACCTCCATCGTATCGGGGCGCACCTCAACCTTATCACCGCCGAAATCCGGACCGATACGTTCAATCATACCGGCGTAATGCTTGCCCCAGCCTTCCTCAAACAGACCTTGCTTGGAGAATTTCGGCTTTGGATCAACGATCAAAATCTTGGCGCTCGGGTTAATATCCGTCAGCATATGGGCGACCATCGAAATGCGCTCGTAAGGTCCCGGGGGACAGCGAAAAGGGTTGGGGGGGGCGACCATGGCATAGGTGCCGCCCGCTGGCATTGCCTCAACCTGCGCTTTCAAAAGTTGCGTTTGCGAGCCCGCTTTATAGGCATGTGGCATAGCGTTTTGCGCGCTTACATCCCAGCCCGGCACGGCCCCGTCAACGAAATCGATCCCCGGGGAAATCACCAGACTGTCGTAGGGGATTTTTGAACCACCCGCCAAGGTCACCACCTTGGCATCCCGGTCAACGCCAATGGCCCAGTCATGCACCACGTTGATGCGATATTCGGCGGCCAAAGCCCCGTAACTATGCCCAATCGAGGCAAAATCGCGGAAACCGCCGATATAGAGGTTTGAGAAAAAGCAGGTGTAATAGGTGCGCGTTGGTTCAATCAACGTCACATCAATCGCCCCGGCGCTGTCTTTGGCCAGATAGCGCGCCGCCGTGGCCCCGCCTGCCCCGCCGCCAATCACAACGACTTTGGGCTTGCCGTGGCCTGCCCCCATGACCATCGGTGCGCCAAACGTTGCAGCTGTCGCAACCCCTGCCCCGATAAATCCGCGTCTGTTAAATTTCATGATATTTCTCCCTTGGTTTGTGGTATTATTCCACTGTTTCAAAATACGCAGCCAGCGCCGCGATTTCCTCGTCTGAAAGACGTTTGGCCATCATCTGCATGACCGGATGCGGGCGGTGTTCGCTTTTATACGCCTGCAACGCCGTGATAAAATCCGCCTGCAACCACCCGATGATTGAGGGGATGCCCCCATCACTGCCATCGATTTGGTGACAACTTACACATTCCCCGGATAAATATGCCCCGAACTCGGGATCGCCCTTGATTGCCAAAATCACCGGATTCACGTCTGGGTCACGCAACGGTAACGTTGGCGCCGCCTCGGGGATGTTGGCTGGATTATCCGAAAACAGCCGTAAATAGGCCATCAAATCGGCCCTTTCCTTGGGGTTTTTGATACCAGAAAACCGCATTTTCGTGCGCGATATCAATGATTTAGGGTTTTCTATAAAGGTATCAAGATTTTCTATATCCCAAACCAGCCCCCCCGAGGCAGCCCGCACCATATCTTGCGAATAAGCAAACCCGGTAACCGATCCTGCCGCGCGCCCAAACAGATTATTAAGCGACGGCCCGGTGCGGTTAAGCGCGCCCTCTCCGACCATATGGCAAGAGAAACAGCGGCGAAAAACCTTGGCGCCTTCTTGGGCATCGGGCTGGGCATAAGCCGCAAACCCGGAAAAAAGGGCCGTGAATACAAGGGATAATATAATTTTAACGCGATGGGGAATTACATACCTCCTTTGGGGTAACTTTACGGTCTCGCTATTCACATAAATTTAGTGTAATTTACTTTTACAAGCTGCGTCAAGCATTTCACGTATTGTCAGCACAACGATAAGCCGTAGTTTTCCTTGATACGAAACGCAGGATAGCGCAATCTATCAGCCAAAGAGTTAACGGAGGATAAAATGCCCGACACAACTGAAGCCACCCCGCTGCCGGAAATCGCCGAGCTGGATTTTTCCGATCTGAAAGTCGCGCTCGGCAAAGGCTGGGCCGATTTTCGCACCTGCCCGATTTACGGCATCGTCTTTGGCGCGATTTTCGCGTTTTTGGGGATCATCCTTTATATGCAATTCATCGTCTGGCGGTCAGACTGGTCGATCGTGCCATTCGCCGCCGGATTCCCGATGATCGCACCTTTCATTGCCGTCGGCATGTATGAGGTCAGCCGTCTGCGTGAGAAAAACACCACCACAAACTGGCGCGCAGTCTTGCAGGCGATTTACGCCGAGCGCAAACGGCAAATCCCGTCAATGGCCTTTGTGGTGATGTTCATATTCCTGATCTGGGTCTATATGGCGCACCTGGTATTTGCGCTGTCATTCGGCCTGAAACCCCTCACGAACGTCATGAGCTCAACCGATCTGTTGTTCACGCAAGAAGGCATATTAATGCTGTTTTTAGGTACGCTAACTGGCGGTTTTCTGTCACTGGTGCTGTTTTCCATCACCGTCATCGGCATCCCGTTGCTGGTGGACCGTGAGATCGATATCATCTCAGCCATGATCACCAGCGTCAGCCTGGTTCTGAATAATTTCGTGGTCATGATCGCCTGGGGCTTCTTTGTAGGCGCTGTGCTGCTTGTCTCGATGCTGCCAATGTTTCTAGGCCTGATCATCAGCCTACCCGTACTTGGCCACGCCACCTGGCACCTATATCGACTGGCGGTGCTGGAGGGTGAGGGGTGATAAGCTAACTGCAGTCTGGAAGACAGAGGGAAGACAACTGAGTGGATAATAAACCGTAACACGACCAAATAACCTGGGGCGCAGATCACACTGAACAACCACCAGCTAAAGCTGGTGGGATCAACAGGGGCAGTTGAAACTGCCTTTTCTTAATGGAACGCCTCCGCCGTGCTTTCGGTAACAAAATGCCCAAACCGGGTTATATGCGGATGGCCTGTAAGCCGGATTTTGTTCCGGGCCTGAACCCTTCGATGACCATTCATCTGGGCGCGCTGTTGCCAACGTGCTCTTGCAGCCAACCCGGATCGCTGGGGTGGAGGCCCCGCCTTGCAGCGCGCGATCCCTATTTGGCCTTGCTCCTGACGGGGTTTACCGTGCCGTGTCTGTTGCCAGACACGCGGTAGGCTCTTACTCTACCGTTTCACCCTTACCCTGCGCGCAGGGCGGTCTGTTTTCTGTGGCACTTTCCCTCGGGTTACCCCGGCCGGCCGTTAACCGGCGTCAATTCTCCATGGAGTCCGGACTTTCCTCACCCTTTCAGGTGCAGCCATCCAGCCATCCGCATGCCCGTTAGCTATGGGTTTGAGGCCCTGACGTCAATGGCGTTGATCCGCTGGATATTTGATTATATAGCCACTCCAAAGAGGTAAATATGACCAACCAGCCCCCTGATCTTACTAAACACGCCCAGACCTCGCTGGCGCTTTGGGATATCCCGCAAAACGCATCGGTAACGTTGATTAACGTTTCGGAAAACGTGACGTTTCTGGTGAAATCTGCCGGTTTCAAAGCGGTTCTTCGCATCCACCGCAAGGGGTATAATTCTGAACGCGCCATTGAATGTGAACTGGCCTGGAGCGCGGCACTGCCGATCAAAACGCCTATCGCTTATATGGGGCATAATGGCAAAGCCGTGCAAGCCGCAGGTGGGCGTTTCATGGTGCTGTTTCATTTTATAAACGGCACCCACCCCGATGAAAATCAAGACCTGATACCGGCATTTGAGGAGCTGGGGCAGATCGCGGCGCAAATGCATATCCACGCAATCAACTGGCCCCGCCCCAAACCGTTCGCGCGTTTAACATGGGATGTTGACGGCATGTTTGGCCCGGCGGCGCGTTGGGGCGATTGGCGGGCTGCGCCGAACGTGTCCCCAGCGATCCGGCAAACATTGGAGCAAGTCGAAAAACTGGTTACCAAACGTCTGACGGCATTCGAAAAATCACCGCAGCGCTACGGGTTGATCCACGCAGACATGCGGCTGGCTAATCTTTTGATCCACAAAGGCGAAACGCGTCTGATTGATTTTGACGACTGCGGGTTTGGCTGGTTTCTCTATGATTTTGCTGCCGCCATCAGTTTTATCGAGGACCACCCGCAAATCCCCGGTTTGCGCGCCGCATGGCTTAAAGGGTACCGTAAATTTCGCCAAATATCAGACATTGAAGAGGCGGAAATTGACAGTTTTATCATGCTGCGCCGCTTGGCACTTTTAGCCTGGATCGGCAGCCATATGGAGGCCCCCGAACCCCAAGCTCTTGCACCGGATTTTGCGCGGGTAACCGCAATACTTGGTGAAAAATACCTGCGCGATAACCTGACTAAGGCAATTTCACGTTGAACATCGTATCGCTCCAGCCGTCAGTATCACGCGCGCGGATCATCACATCGGTTATTCCTTCAGGGATATTTATGCCGCCCAACGCGCGGGTAAAAGGTTGTTCATTCACATGCGGATGCGCCAGCGTTCGATAGCCAAGCGATGTGCCCTCAAGGGTCAACACCTCCCAGCCATCAGCATAATGATCCCAGCCGGTATCGGCGTGTTTCACCGTGACCGCGAAATGCCAAGTGCCATTGCTTTGCGTTGCAACCACATCAAGTATTTCAACCTCACCAGCACTGAGCGTTGAAAAGGGCAGGCTGGCAACCAGGCCAGAAATTAGAAGTTTTCGCAGCATATAAAACCTGTTGAACAGTATTTGCGGGGTATTTCTAGCAACAAAATACCCCGTTTTGCAAATGCCGGGAGGTAACAGTTTCGTCAGGCAATTGATCTGACAATTCTGGCCAACTCAGCCTTTTCTGGTCCGTCAAGGAAATCCGCCAGTGTAAAAAAGCACAGCCCGTCAACATCGGTCGCAAGCAGTTTATCAACCATTTCTTGCACCTCGCACGCGCGCACAGTCTTTATGCGGTCGACATTTTCATGCATGCCGGTCAGATAATGCGCGCCGGTTTGGAGCGTGCAATACGTGGTTTGGCCGGTTTTTTCTTTGATCGCAGAGGTGATTTTGGCGGGCCAGGCAGTGTCGCGCTTTAATATCTGGTGATAGGCCATAACCTCAAATATATCGACAACATCGGGCAGTGTCGCATGGCGCTGGCCAAGCACATGTTCAAGCGCACCATCAAATTCATGCATTTGAAAAGGCACGGTGTTGACAGCAATTGGGATATCCTTGGCAACATCGCGCGCACTGGCCTTAAGGGTTGCGATCATATCGTGCGTGATGCTGCATTTCCAATCCGTGAACTGGGCGCGGTGCTGCGTTGAAATCTGGCTTGCGCAGGCGACCGGGTCATCTATGGGCAGCTCCAGCCCGCTCCATTCGTTGAACTGCTGCATCGTGTCAGGGGCGAAACAGAATTCCCGCAGATCATTACGCGTCATGTCAGACTGCCATGTCTCCCAAAATCCGGGCCAGCGCGCAAACCCCAAATGCAGACCATCGGGTTGCAAAATATCGACAGCTGCGCGCAATTTTTGTGCTTTGTCATCAATAAACGCATGATTTGAAAGCGGAATGCCAACATACCAGTCGAGCTGCTCCCCCCGGTTGCCATATTGATCTACCGGCAGTATTTCCGGATTTTTATGCGCCGCCTCTGGGTCAAAGCCGATATTCATGCAGGCAAAATACCTAATCCCGCATTTCTTCAATTCTTCCCTGAATTCAAGATCATTGCGCGCACCATCCGGGGCCGAGCCTGCGCTGGATACGGTGCTGCTTTGCATGGGCAGTATATGGCTTTGCGTAATAACAAAATTTACACCGAGTTCAGCAATAAATTCAGCGGCTTGTCTTGGTTTCAAACGATACTTCAACGACCAGTCATTATTATATATCTTCATTCCTACCGGGAATTTTGACATAGTATATCTCCAAATTCACATGTTTCGATATGCATGGGGTATATCCAGCCCAAAGGCTTTTTATCCCTATTCATTGGCGTAATACCGTTCGTTTTATATTCATTTTTGGTTTTGAAAAGGTATTACGTATCGATGATGTTATCACGCAAGTTTACACAAGCATGATCTTTCATATGTTGACAGCAACATCGCGATTTTCGCTCTTATGCGCGAAATTTGCGCAAATGAGCACTTTAATGCGTGTATTTTAGTGAGGTAATTCATAGTATTTTCCAAAATATTACAATAATACCTCTATTTTCAATAGACGACA
Source organism: Paracoccaceae bacterium (assembly GCA_036479695.1). Classification (GTDB taxonomy): domain Bacteria; phylum Pseudomonadota; class Alphaproteobacteria; order Rhodobacterales; family Rhodobacteraceae; genus NORP23. The sequence goes on along the minus strand of JAZGFN010000009.1, from coordinate 193,438 downwards.
TTGTCAATACATTAATATAGTGGATTTAACAAAAATATGCTAAACATAACGCATGTATACACAAAATAAACACAGCAAAAATCAAATTGCGATCAAGAAAACAAGCCAATCTAGGATTTATAATCGCAGGCTGGTTTTCGATTCGTTGCGCATCCATGAAGCCCTCTCGAAGGCAGAATTAGCGCGCAATACCAATCTCACACCACAAACAATTGCGAACATTATCGATGACCTAAAGGCCGACGATTATGTGCTGGAAACCGGCAGGCGAACAACGCCACGCGGGCAGCCGCCTGTTGTCATAGAAATCAATCCGCAGGGCGGCTACAGCGTTGGTGTGCGCATTGATCACAAACGCTATGATATTGTGATTTCCAACCTACTGGGCAAATGCTTGTTCAATATAGATGGCAAGACACCGAATAAGGATGCTGAAGGGCTTGTCGAATTCATTGCCGACGAAATTAACGCTGCTATCATAAAGTCAAAATTACCGAAAAAACGCTTTCTTGGGGTAGGTTTGGTCACGCCAGGCCCTTTTGATACACTCTGGCCCCAAGAACAAAGCCCGGGGTCTTTACCGGGTTTTCAAAGCCACGCAGTCACAGAAATTCTGAGCGAAAAAACCCGCCTGCCTGTCCTTTTGGAAAATGATGCGGCTGCGGCTGCAGTCGGAGAATTGCTTTTCGGGGCTGATCGAAATGTCCGTAATTTCTTTTACCTCTTTATTGCCGAGGGTGTAGGTGCCGGCTTGGTTTGGAATGGCCAGCTTTATCGCGGCGCAAAAGGTAATGCTGGCGAGTTTGGGCACCATATTGTCGACCCAAACGGCAAGCCGTGTTATTGTGGGAACAAGGGCTGTTTGGGGCAATATCTGTCCCTCGCTTCGCTATATGACCATTTGCGCCAACATGGAAATTCTCCGGATGGTCCCGATGAATTAGAGGCGCTGCTAGCAGAAAATAACCCGGCGTTGATGGCGTGGATAGACACTGCAACCACGGCTTTGCGCCCGGCAATTGCCAGTTTGGAAAACCTGCTGGAACCTGAGGTAATCATTCTGGGTGGGACAGCGCCTGCCGCATTACTTGAGGCGATAAACGCCCGGCTTAAACCACTTTTCCCATCGATAAATGCTGGAAAAAAGCGTGCGCGTATTATCATTGGTGAAAACACATGCCAAAGTATTGCACAAGGCGCTGCGGCGATTCCTATCATCGCAGCAACCAGCCCAAATCCAACCATCTTTACCAGTGGCGAATCTATTGCCTTTGAGCGGAATTTCTAGGTAACCATCTGATATAAATAACAAAATACTGCATCTTGACAGGGCGTTAATTTTATTCGATACAAATAAGGGAACGTTCCCATAGTGTTGAAAGAACCGCAAAGTGGTCACAATCAAAGATGTATCAAAGCGCGCAGGCGTTTCAAAATCCACGGTATCGCGTGTGATTGCCAACAATGGCTACGTCTCTGAACGCAAGCGCGAAATCATTGGGCGTGCCATCACTGAACTTGGATATCGCCCCAATACTATGGCTCGCGGGCTACGGTCTAATCGCACAAATATCATTGGAAATGTTGTCGTAGATGTCGCCAGCCCGTTTTATGCCCAGATGGTCGGTGGCAGTCAGGCTGCCTGTCGTCAGGCGCAGAAAAGCATGCTTATCAGCAGCGGTTATGCGGATCAGAATGATGAATCAAACGCGATTATGGAACTGATTGACCGCGCCTGCGATGGGTTGGTGTTATACCTTGAAAATCCGGTGCGTGATGATCTGGCCGATATCATTCGAAACTCCGGCATCCCGGTCGTTATGATCGGTGGCGATGAGCGCAAACTTGGCCGTGCCGTGATCAAAATCGACAACTATTCCGGTGCCAAAGCCGCAATGCAATTTCTTATAGATAACGGGCACCGTCATATCATTCATCTGTCCGGCCCCCTTGCCTACCGCGATACCCGCGCGCGCCTTTTGGGTATAAAAGCAGCTTTAGCCGAAGCAAATATCGCTGCGGATAAAATCCTTATACGCCACGGTGAATATTTCGAAAAATTCGGGTATAGCGAGACCTTGAGCCTGCTTGACAGTGGTCACAAATTCACCGCCGTATTTGCCGGTGATGATGATATCGCCGCCGGTGTCATTCTTGCCCTTAAGGAACGCGGTCTGCATTTGCCCAAGGATGTTTCAGTAATTGGTTTTGACGATAATTTTCACGCACGCCATCTGTCACCGGCATTGACCACTGTGCGCCAACCCACCCGTGAAGTCGGGCGTTTGGCTATCGAATTGCTTGCACAGATTCTGGATGGCAATGATCTTGAGAACACTGAAATTACCGTTCCCACCGAACTTATCGTTCGTGAGAGCGTAACCGCAATATAACGCAGCAAAGGAGAGATAATTGAAGGAGCAAAAACACCCGTTACCAAAACAACACACCATCTTGTGGGAACGATCCCACGCAGGGAGAAAACAATGAAAAAACTACTATTAACTGCCGCAATTGCTGTTGCTGGCACGGCGTTAAGCGCCGGTGAGGTGACGATGCGTCTCATTCCGTATCATACGGATGCGCATGTCAAAAACTTCAACCCATACAACTATTCACATCCCTCGGGCTATGTGCAGGATTTCGCCTATGAGCCGCTTTGGATTTACAACATTCTGCACCCGGAAAATGATTTTCCGGCGATGGCAACCTCTTATGAAGTCGCCGAAGACCTGATGAGCATCACGTATCATTTGCGTGAAGGCGTGATATGGTCAGATGGCGAAGCTTTTGATGCCGATGACGTGGTTTTCACCTTTAACTATGACAAGGCGCATCCCGATTTTCCAATCGGATTTGATCATTACACGCCTGACACGGATACCGGTTCAATCGCTGGTATTGAAAAAATCGATGATCACACAGTGCGTTTTAATCTGCAAAAGCCGGATTCGCTGGCACATCTGAACATCGGGATTGTGTTTCCATTGCCCGAACATATCTGGAGCAGCATTGACGACCCCAGAAACTTTGCCAATGAAACCATCGTGGCAACAGGGCCGTTTACAAATGTGAAAGAATTCTCACGCGCTTCGTGGAAACTTTGCCGCAATGAGACCTATCGTGAAAACGACACCAACAAAATTGACTGTCTGCAATTCCCGCAACTTTCGGGTAATGAACAGGTGATGGCAGCAATGACCACTGGTGATCTGGATTGGGCCGGCGACGGCATGACCGACCCTGAAATCACATATTCGGCCAAAAGCGAGCATAACCAGTATTGGCTGCCGGCTGATGGCAACACCAACCTGCAACTCAACACGACCAAAGCGCCGTTCAACAATGTTGAATTTCGCAAGGCGTTCTCGATGGCAATTAACAGGCAGCCGATTTTGGATATCGCGACCTTTGGTCTGACCACGGCGACACGTTATCCAATCGCGACAGGTGAATTTTATAAAGCCTGGTATGATGAAGATGCGATGGCTGAATATGAATATCTGATGGCCTATGATCCCGAAGGTGCAAAAGCCATTCTTGATGCCGCTGGTTTTGTAGATCAGGATGGTGACGGCTGGCGCGATAACCCCGATGGCAGTGCCATTGATTTCAAAATGTCCGTACCCGCGGGTTGGACAGATTGGGTGAATTCGGTGCAGCTCGTGGCTGAAAACCTTCAGGATATCGGTGTGAACGGCAATCTGCACGCGATGGAAGAGGGCGCATGGTTTGACAATTTCACCACTGGTGATTTTGACGTTTACATCATGTGGGTTGAAACCTCGACCACACCGTGGTGGACTTATTATGCCATGTTCGACCCTCAATCGATGGTACCGGGGCAAATTCGTGAACAAGCTATGCACCAGATGCGCATTCCGGCGATTGAAAAATCCCTGTCTGCCATCAGTGCCACACGTGACCCGGCAATACAGCTGGCGGAAATTCAGAAAATCCACATCCAAGTGGCTGAAAACCTGCCGATGATTTCATTGTTTGCCAACCCAAGCTGGTATCAATATTCAACCCGTCGTTTCACCGGCTGGTCGAATGAAGATAATCCATATATCCGCCCAATGCTGCATCCTGGCATCCATGAGCGGGTGAAACACCTCCTAAGCTTGACACCGGTAGAATAATCGGCGTCTTGACTTAACGGGTGGGCATCCCTCCGGTGCCCACCCAAATTATCAGGGATATTCCATGCAGTTTTTGCTTCGTCGGCTGGGCTTTTATTTAGGCGCCTTCTTTGTCGCCATCACCCTTAATTTCTTTATTCCGCGCTGGATGCCGGGCGATCCGACCACCCGTATCATTCTAGCGATGCGTGGGCGGCTGCGCCCCGACCAGATTGATGCGATCAAAGAATCCTACGGATACGGCGGCACGCTCTGGGAACAGTACTGGATATATATCGTTAAACTTACCCAGTTTGATTTTGGTATATCGACCACCAATTTCCCGGAACCAACCTCAACGCTTTTATTCTATTCCGCCACTTGGACGCTGCTGTTGGTAGGGCTGGCAACTGCCATCGCTTTTGCCATGGGCATCTCTATGGGCATCTATTCCGCCTGGAATCGCGGTGGCTTTTTTGACAGTCTTTTCACACCAATCAACGTGATGCTCAATGCCTTTACCCCGGCTGTTGTCGCGCTGCTGTTGTTTTATTCCCTGTCTCTGGAATGGGGCATATTCCCGTTAGGGCGCGCGCATGCTCTGGACGTATTTCCGGAATGGAGCTTTAGCTTTGTCATCAACATTCTATACCACGCAACCCTGCCTGTGCTGTCCATTGTCATCGTGACCTTTGGCGCGTGGCATCTGGGCATGCGTAACACCATGATCAACCTGCTGGATGAGGATTTCGTGATCCTCGCCAAGGCCAAGGGTTTGTCAGACCGGCGCATCCGCTATCGCTATGTTGCGCGCAACGCGATCCTGCCGCAGGTCACATCCCTTGCGATGTCGATCGGCTTTGTGCTGGGCGGGGCGATTATCACCGAGATTGTTTTCAACTATCCCGGCCTTGGTAAATTCACCCTGTCAGCCATTCAGGCCCGCGATTATTCCTTTATTCAGGCACAATTGTTGCTGCTGACGAGCACCGTTTTGATCGCCAATATGGTCTCAGATGTTCTTAACCTCATACTTGACCCGCGCTTGCGCACCGGCGGTCAACATTAGGAAATACCCATGACGCCACCAGACATCTCAAATATTGCCCCATCCCAACAGGCCCTGATGAAAGAGCTTGGGGTTAAGCCGCGCCCCAAATGGCTGCGAAACCTGCCCATCGGCATCTCGGGGCTGCTGACAAACAAAAAAGGGCTGGCAGGCGCGATTATCATGACCGCGATTATCCTGTGTGCATTATTTGCCCCTCTTATTGTGAACCACAACCCGTTTCGCATTGCCGGCAGCCCGCATATTCGACCCGGAGCCGAGCATTATATGGGCACAACCCGTCTCGGGCGCGATGTGTTTTCGCAATTGATTTACGGTGCGCGGACCAGTCTGACGGTTGGTTTTATCGCCGGTATCGCCTCAACCGTTATTGGTTTGATCGTCGGTATTTCCGCGGGGTATTTCCGCGGGAAAGTAGATGAGGTTCTGACATTTTTCGTTAATGTCGTATTGGTAATGCCTGCCCTGCCATTGATCATTGTTTTTGCCGCCTATATCGAAAAGGCCACCCCGATGTTGATCGGTTTTGTGCTGGCTGTAACCGGCTGGGGCTGGGCGGCGCGCACCATTCGTACACAAACTCTGGCTATTCGCAGCAAGGAATTCGTGCTGGCGGCTGAACTGGGGGGCGAAAAGAAATGGCGCATTATTATCATGGAAATATTTCCCAATATGCTCAGCTTTATTGTTGGCGGCTTCGTGCTGGCCACGATTTACGCCATCCTCGCCGAGGCAGGATTGGAATTCATCGGCCTTGGTGATCCAAGTGCGGTAACCTGGGGCACCATGCTGTTTTGGGCGCAACGCAGCCAAGCGCTGCTGACCGGCGGCTGGTGGGAGGTATGGCCAGAATGCATCGCCATCATGGTCACAGGGGCGGCGCTGGTGATGATCAACTTTGCCGTTGATGAAATCACCAATCCGCAACTGAAAGCCGGGCGAAACAGTGGCAAAGTAAAGAAATATCTGGCTAAACGCGGGAGGTCGGTCGATGTCTTCTGATCCATTAATGCAGGTGCAAAACCTGACTGTTGATTATGTAACCGAAGACGGAATCGCGCGCGCTGTCAACGATGTCAGCTTTGATATAGCCAAGGGCGAGGCCTTTGGGTTGGCCGGTGAAAGCGGCTGTGGCAAAAGCACGGTGGCCTTTGCGCTCGCCCGTCTTACCCGCCTGCCCGGGCTGGTTAGCGGCGGTCAGATCACCTTTGATGGCGAGGACGTGCTGGCGCTGACTGGTCAGAATTTGCAAAACTACCGCTGGAACAAGGTCAGTTTTGTGTTTCAAAGCGCCATGAACGCGCTCAACCCGGTGATCCCGGTATCCGAGCAAATTCTCGATGTGATTGAGGCCCATAAAGCCGGTGACGCCGCATTTTCCCGCGCCCGGGCCATTGAAATGTTTGAACTGGTGGGCATCCATCCCGACCGGCTCGATGATTACCCACATCAGTTTTCCGGTGGGATGCGTCAGCGGATTTGCATCGCGATTGCGCTGTGTCTGCAACCCAAGCTGATCATCATGGATGAACCAACAACGGCGCTCGATGTTGTGGTGCAGCGCGATATCATTGACCAGATTAATGAGCTGAAAAACCAGTTCGGCTTTTCGATCCTGTTCATTACCCATGATCTGGGTCTGATGATTGAATTTTGTGACCGCATCGGCGTGATGTATTCAGGTGAGCTGGTCGAGGTTAACGACGCCAAAACCATTTTTACCGCCCCCCAGCACCCCTATACAATCGCGCTTGGGAAATCATTTCCACCGCTCTCCGGTCCGCGCGTGCGCCTTGAAGGTATCCGCGGGGCGCCGCCCAGTCCGATGAACCTGCCAACGGGGTGCAGTTTTCAACCCCGCTGCGCAAAAGCCATTGATGTATGCGCCACGAAACCTGCGAACCTAGAAGCCCAAAGTGACGGAGGTCTGGCCCGATGCCATCTGCTGAACCCATAATCGAGTTGAAAAATATCACCAAAGATTTCGCACTGGGTGGCATGTTTTTCAACAAAACTCTGCTGCGCGCCATTTCCGGTGTCAGCCTGAAACTGCACACTGGCCGGGCGCTGTCACTGGTGGGGGAATCCGGCTCGGGCAAAAGCACCATCGCGCGGCTGATCGCACGGGTTTATGCGCTGACTGAGGGGGAAATCACCTTTCACAACCGCCCCATAGCTGCGATGAAACGTCAGGAACTGGCCGAATATCGCTCCGATGTGCAGATGATTTTTCAGGATCCGTTTGGCTCGCTCAATCCGGTGCATTCGATAGGCTATCATCTGGTGCGCCCGCTGACCCTCCATAATCGGGGTCTGAGCCGTGAGGATGTTAAACAAAAAGCCTATGAGATGCTCGAACAGGTCGGGCTTTCCCCGGCGGCTGATTTCATAGATCGTAAACCCCATGAGCTGTCAGGCGGACAACGCCAGCGCGTCGCCATCGCCCGCGCCTTATGTGCCAACCCCAAAGTTTTGCTGGCGGATGAGCCGACCAGCATGCTGGATGTATCCGTGCGCCTTGGCATTTTGAACCTGCTGGCGGACCTTAAGGATAAGCACGGGTTATCAACGCTTTACATCACGCATGACATCGCCACCGCGCGCTATTTTTCCGAAGATATCGCCGTGATGTATGCGGGTCATCTGGTGGAAAGCGGCCCGTCCGAGGCCATTACCTCGACGCCCCGCCATCCCTATACGCAGCTGCTGATCCGTTCAGTTCCCAACCCGGCGCGCGAAGATGATCCAACAAGCCAGCGCCGCGCCACAGATATCCCGCTTTGGACCCCAAAATCCATCGGCTGCCCGTTTGTGTCGCGCTGCCCGCTTGCAACAGACATCTGTCGCCAAACCATGCCCAAAGAAACCCCCATCGCAGCCGGGCATAATGTCCGCTGCCATCATGTATGATTGAGCCTGAAATGAACGATTTTTTGCACGCCTTACGTAACGCCCGGGCCATTTCGATTAACCATCTTGGCTATGAAACTGCATCGATGAAAACGGCCGTGTTTTGTCTGGGCGACGGGGGGGGCGCAGACAGGTGCGAACTGTTGCGCATATCTGATGATCAGGTCGTATTTACGATGCCGATCAGCCAGCCTCAAGCGGTGGCAGGCTGGGAAGGTAATAGCTATCAGATGATCGATTTCTCGGAATTCAGCACCCCTGGCAGCTATCGTATTTGTGCGTATGACGCGAGCCATACGCCTGAATATTCCGAAGCTTTTGAGATCGCTGCCACCCTATATCACCCGCAGCTATCGCATATGATGCTCGGGTATTTTCAATCCCAACGCTGCACAGATCAATACCCCGATACGGCTGTGCCGTTTTTTTCGGATAAACGCACAGGGGATGTAACAAGGGATGTAGATGTGCATGGGGGTTGGTATGATGCATCGGGGGATGTCTCAAAATACCTCAGCCATTTATCTTACGCCAATTTCATGAACCCCCAACAAACACCGCTTGTGGTTTGGGCCTTGGCTAATACAGCCGAAAATCCCGGTGATGATTTTGCCCGTGAGGCCGTTTGGGGTGCCGATTTTCTGGTGCGCATGTTTGACCCTGCGGGGTATTTCTATATGACCGTTTTTGATAAATGGTCCGGGGATGTGGAGCAGCGCGAAATCTGTTCTTATTCCACCCAAGAGGGCATCAAACACGACAGTTGGCAGGCTGGTTTTCGCCAAGGCGGCGGCATGGCAATCGCGGCATTGGCACGCATGTCTCGCCTGGCTCAAAACGGGGATTTTTCTGCCAGCCATTACGGGCAAGTCGCGCAACAAGGCTTTCAGCATTTGTTAATCCATAACACTGAATACCTTGACGACGGTGTGGCCAATATCATCGATGACTATTGCGCCCTGCTCGCCGCGGTCGAGCTTTACCGCGCCACAAGCAATCCCGATTACATCACCCACGCCGACAGTTTTGCCAAAAACCTGATGGCGCGGTTAACAAAGGACGGCTGGTGGCATGCCGATGCTGACGGCGCCCGCCCGTTTTTTCATGCTTCCGATGCGGGCATGCCGATGGTGGCACTGGCCGCTTATGCCGGGATTTGTAGCGCGCCTGAAAAGCAAAATGTCATGGATACGCTGAACAAGGCTGTGCGTCACCTAAACGACATAACACATGCGGTTTTCAACCCGTTTTCCTATCCGCGCCAGTTCGTAAAATCGAGCGGCGGTGCTCTTCAAACACAGTTTTTCTTTCCCCATGAAAACGAGAGCGGCTATTGGTGGCAAGGTGAAAACGCGCGTCTGGCCAGCATTGCCTATGGATTAAAATGCGCAAAACCGCTTGTAGACAGCGCGTTGCACACTATTTGTGATGCCCATGCCCAGCATGCAATCGACTGGATTTTAGGGCTGAACCCGTACCAATCCTGCATGATGCAAGGGATAGGGCGCAACACGCCAACCTACCAACCCGCCAAATTCCCCAACGTCGACGGGGGTATTTGCAACGGCATTACCTCAGCGCTGGAAAACGAGGCCGATATCGGGTTTTGCGACACCGAAGACCCCATGCAATCCTGGCGCTGGTCTGAACAATGGCTGCCCCATGCAGCGTGGTTTTTATTGGCCGTTAGCGCAAAATAAACACCTACCCCGCCTTTGAATTAGCCCCCGCCACGCCCAAAATCCCGGCCAATCCGCACATGGCAATCGGGAACATTGTGAAGACGCTGAAACCGAGGCCCCAATACATGCCAGCGGCTGATAGCAACATCATTACAGCCCCTATATAGGGGCGTTGGTTGGACATAGCGCCACCAGCGATGGCTAGGATCGGGGCGATCAGGCCGATGATTTGCCAGCGGGTCGCATGCGCGGATTCCTCAATCACATCGGCGACCTCACCGTTGAACCAGTCGGTGAAAACCACCCAACCGTAAACAAAAAATCCAACGATCATACCGACAATACCGCCGATAACTCCCAATACCATTGCTGCGTTTTTCATGTGTGCTCCTGATTACGTTTTACCATATGTAGGGGTTGGATCGTGGAAATTCCAGTGCTCTGGCAAACAGCCTTTACCCTACAGGATTATCGCCTCCAGAACCTCGGGTTCGATCACGTCCACGCCCGTTAGTTCAGCCTTCATCACATCAGCGGATTGTTCCAACAGCGCAAAAGTACGGTAGTGACACGGGATCACCGTTTTGAAATCAAAGAACTTTTTCGCCGCGTAAGACGCGCGTTTCATATCCATCGTGAAATGTCCGCCAGCGCATAGAATGCCAATATCGGGCGCATGAAGTTCCTGCATCAGCTGCATGTCCATGCAAATGTCGGTATCCCCGGAAAAATACATGGTTTTACCCTCGCCCGCGATCATAAACCCTGCTTCTGCCCCGGCATATATCGGACCGTTATCAGAATCGACAGATGAGCTGTGGACCGCGTTTACCATCGTCACCGCCACAGCCCCCAGATTTACGGTACCGCCTTTGTTAAAGCCGATGGTGCTGACGCCGTGCGCGTTTTCCCACCAGTTCATTAGGTCATAAATGCCGACAATCGGGGTCGAAAGTTCTTTGGAAATCGCCAGCGCGTCGCCCGTGTGATCCCCGTGCCCGTGGCTGATCAGGATATGGGTTGCACCATGGATTGCGGCGTCCCGGCGATCTGCGGGAAACATCGGATTTCCGCTTAGCCACGGGTCAACCAGCAACACCTGATCTGCTATTTCAATGCGAAAGCCTGAATGCCCTAGCCATATGATTTTCATGACACCCTCCGGTTTGATTTGCATAACCCTATCCCGATCGGGCAACCGTTTTCAACCATCCCATACTTGCGCCCCGCGCGCCGCCCCGTTAAACGCTGTTGAAAGAAGTATGCCCTCAGGAATGGACCTCATGTCGATTGATAAAGAAACCGCGCGCAAGGTTGCCTATCTCGCCCGCATCGAAGTCGCCGAGGCGGCGCTGGAACCACTGGCCGGAGCGCTTAGCAATATTCTCAACTTCATGGAGGAACTCAATGAGGTTGACATTACGGGCGTTGAACCGATGACTTCGGTCACACCGATGGACCTTAAGAAACGGGCCGATGTTGTGACAGATGGTGGTTACCCCGATAAAATTCTCGCCAATGCGCCCGACACCCGCGAGGGTTTTTTTGCCGTGCCCAAAGTGGTGGAGTAAGCCATGACTGACCTCTCAAAAATGACGATTGCCAGTGCGCGCACGGCCATGCGCGCCGGGGATTTCACGGCCAAAGAGCTGACGCAAAGCTATCTGGATGCGATGGATGGCGCGGGTCGCCTGAACGTGTATTCCACCAAAACGCCGGAAAAAGCGCTGGCGCAGGCTGTTGCTGCGGATGTGCGGATCAAGACGGGGGATGCGCCCGACATGTGCGGAATCCCGCTCGGCATCAAGGATTTGTTTTGTACTGAAAACATTCAAACCCAAGCGGGCAGCCATATTCTGGACGGGTTCAAGCCAAAATACGAGAGCACCATCACCACGCAGCTTTGGGATCGCGGTGCGGTGATGCTGGGTAAGATGAACATGGATGAATTCGCCATGGGATCGTCAAATGAAACCTCTTATTACGGTCCCGCCATCAGCCCCTGGCGGCGCGGGAATGACAATACTGATCTCACACCCGGTGGCTCATCGGGTGGCTCAGCCGCAGCGGTGGCGGCCGATTTATGTCTGGGGGCCACCGGCACCGACACGGGTGGTTCCATCCGTCAACCCGCCGCTTTTACCGGCATTGTTGGGATGAAACCCACCTATGGGCGGTGCTCGCGTTGGGGAGTTGTGGCTTTTGCCAGCTCGCTCGATCAGGCCGGACCGATGGTTAAAACCGTGCGCGACAGTGCCATTATGCTAGAGGCCATGTGCGGCCATGACCCCAAGGATTCCACCTCGGCCGACATGGCTGTCCCGAATTTTGAGGCCGCATTATCGGGCGATATTCGCGGCAAGAAAATCGGTATCCCCAAAGAATACCGCATGGATGGCATGCCCGACGAGATCGAGGATCTTTGGGCTAAAGGTGCTGCAATGCTGAAAGATGCGGGCGCAGAGATTGTCCATATTTCGCTACCCCATACCAAATACGCCCTGCCCGCCTATTACGTGATCGCGCCCGCCGAGGCCTCGTCTAACCTGTCGCGCTATGACGGCGTCAAATACGGCCACCGCGCCAAGATTGTTGCGGGTGAGGGTATCGATGAGATGTACATGCGCACCCGCGCCGAGGGCTTTGGCGACGAGGTTCAGCGCCGCGTCATGATTGGGGCCTATGTGCTTTCGGCTGGATTTTACGATGCGTATTATATTCGTGCCCAAAAGGTTCGCACCCTGATAAAACAGGATTTTGAGACAGTTTTTGCCCAGGGGATCGACCAGATTCTGACCCCCGCCACCCCCAGTGCCGCCTTTGGTATTGGCGAGATGGCAAATATGGATCCGATCAAGATGTATCTTAATGATATATTTACGGTAACGGTCAATCTTGCAGGATTGCCGGGTATTTCGGTACCTGCGGGGCTGGATGCACAAGGCTTGCCGCTGGGTTTACAATTGATCGGGCGCCCCTGGGATGAAGCAGATATGCTAAATACCGCCTATGCGTTGGAACGGGCTGGCAGTTTCGAGGCAAAACCTGCTAAATGGTGGTAAGTTCATGAACTTGGAGAAAAAAATGTTGAGGAATATCTTTGGGATAGTGGTTATTGCAGCAACAATCAGCGGCTGCAACAGAACCGAGCCAGTTGGCGGGCGCGGGTATTTTGATGCTCCGCTTTCCAACTATCAACCAACGGTAATTGCGCCCCCTGCATCTACCCCATTACCACCGGAACCCGGGGATATGACCGAAGGGCTGGCTACGGCTGTTGAAACCGCGTTGGCCAATACCCAGACGCCTTTGGAAACTGCCACAGTCACACCGACAGTTACACCCACACCTGAACCGATTGAGACCAGCGATACAATCAATACCGATGATGGCAGACTGGATTTGAATGTCACCTCACTTGACCAGCAAATTATCGAACGCAATGAAGCCGCGCGCATTCTGGCCGAGGCCCGCGCCAAACTGGTTATCATCGAACCTGGCGTGCTGCCCGAAGTCGTCGCGGGCGTTAACATCGCCTATTATGCCCGCCAGACCAGCAACCAGGTCGGCGAACGGCTCTATCGTCGCCCGGTCATAAAGGCACGGTTTTCAAACACAGAATGTCGGAAATTCGCTGTACCAGACGACGCGCAACGGTATTTTCTGGCCAATGACGGTCCACAAAAAGACCCGTTAAATCTTGATCCTGATGGGGATGGTTTTGCCTGCAAATGGTCCCCTGCGGCATTCAGGGCATTGCAATAACAAAAAGCCCCGGTATTTCGGGGCTTTCACTTTGCATAAAATTGAAATCATTCAAATCTTAAGGTTACCCGCGCTTTCGCGGCCATCACGACCTTCAACCATTTCGTATTCGATCGGTTGATCATCCTGCAAACTTTGCAGCCCGGCTTCCTGAAGGGCCGTGATGTGGACAAAGATGTCCTTGCCACCATCCTCAGGCTGAATAAAGCCAAATCCTTTATCTGGATTAAACCACTTAACTGTTCCTTTTGCCATTTCTGACGTTCCTTCCCTTGTATCACCCAAGCGACTTGCCGGGCCTTAACAGGCATACGCATAACAGAAGTTTGCGAAACGCGCAAATTTGGGTAAATAACCGGGTTAAAACACATGGATTTTCTTGAAATCATCGGACAAATATGCCTTTGTTCAAAGAACCCATAACATGAGGTGAAACACATGGCAGACCTATTTACACTCGCAAACCTTGGAAATCTCGGGGTTTTGATTTTCCTGCAAGCCGTGCTGGGGTTTGATAATCTTCTGTATATCTCCATCGAAAGCCGCCGCGCGCCCGAGGCTGATCAGGCCATGGTACGCAAGTGGGGCATCCTGATTGCTATCGCTTTGCGGGTAATTTTGCTGTTTGTGATGATACAATTGATTGACGCCCTCAAAACACCGTTCTTTGAAATCCACTGGAAGGGGGTGCTGGAAGGCAGCTTTAATTTCTCGGTTCTGGTGTTTCTATTTGGCGGCGCTTTTATCATGTATACGGCCGTTAAAGAAATCGGGCACCTTATGTCGATTGAGCATCTGGAACAGGATCCAGAGCATAAAAAACAGAAATCAACGGCACAAATCATTGCAATAATCGTGTTTATGAATCTGATTTTCAGCTTTGATTCCATCCTCTCGGCCCTTGCCATTACGGATGTTTTTGTCGTGCTTGCGATTGCAATCATTGTGTCTGGCGTGGCAATGCTGGTGCTGGCGGACGGGGTCTCGGAATTCATCAAAAAGAACCGCATGTATGAGGTTTTAGGTCTGTTTGTGCTGCTGATTGTTGGCATCGTGTTGCTCGGCGAAGGTGGTCATGAGGCCCATCTGAAATTCTTTGGGCATCCCGTTGAGCCAATGTCAAAATCGACCTTCTATTTCTCAATTGCCGTGCTATTTATCGTGCAGTCAATCCAGACGCGCTATCAGAAAAAACTGGCGCATGAACGGGCGTTTGAACAGGCGGATAACAAGAAATCCTATGAGGAATTCACCGGCGTATAGTGACTATTTTGCAGGTTTCACTGGAAAGCAGGCATAAGAATTAATATATTCTTATCTAACGTATAATGCAGGAGGGACGATTGTCAGCTAAACTATTGCAATGGATGGCATTTTTCGTGCTTATCGCAATGATCTGGACCGTTGCGGCAGGATCATTTGGTACAGGAATGGGCCTATGAGCCAGCGCTACGGTGGAAAGTTCAGTCAGGCTGACGCTACGTCAGGTAACGGCTTTCGCCATCGTCGTGTGGCTAAAACCTACTTGCGCGCCAACCTGTTATTTTTCGCCCCCCTGCCCCTGTTATTCAGCGGCATCGCCGAGCTGCGCGCCGGGGATGCCATGGGGATGATTGGCGCGCTAGGGGCGCTTGGATTGCTATTGTTATCGCCTTGGCTGCTGCGCGAAGGTCTAAAGGCCGAGGATGAATACGCCTTGCGCAAAGTCGCCCGCCCACCGGCAATTCCACGCAAAATTTTTGCTGCCTTTTTGTCGGGCACGGGGGTATTTATCGCCGCCTGGCTCGGCTGGGGGCAACCGATGTTTGCCAGCCTTGCGTTTGGTGCCATTGCCAGCACCGCTCATCTTTTTGCCTTTGGCATTGATCCCATGCGCAAAAAGGGCATGAGCCAAATCAACCAGTTTGATGCCGAACGCGCCGCCAAAGCCGTTGAAAAAGCCGAGCAAACCCTTGTCGAAATCCACGCCGCCGCAATCCGTTTCAAGGACCGGGCGCTCGAAAACCGGGTTGAACAATTGGCCGCCAGTGTGCGCGATATGCTGCGCACCGTCGAAGAAGACCCGCGTGATCTGACCCGTGCCCGCAAATTTCTGGGCGTCTATCTAACGGGCGCGCGGGATGCGACGATCAAATACGCCGACCTGAACGCCCGTGGCCAAGCTGTTGAGGCGCGCACAGAATATGTGGCCCTGATCGATGATTTAGAAACCAGTTTTAACACGCAACGCGAGATGCTTTTGTTGGATGACCGGGATGATCTCGACATCGAAATCGAAGTTCTGCGCGACCGCTTACACCAAGAAGGGCTAAGCGCCCGCTAACGAGGAGACAGACATGTCAGACGATATCAGAGCCAGGGCCGAAACCAGCCTGAAAGAGGTAGAAGCGGTTACCGCCACCTTGCTGCCCGAACCCAAAGGCGAGCTGATCGTGATCGATAAAGCCACGACCAAAGAGAAAGCCGCGATTGATAAACGCATGGGCGAGCTGGACATGGACGACACCCAATCGATCATCCGTTTTGGATCCGGCGCACAGGCCGAATTGCAGGTTATCAGTCAGGAAATGCTGTCTGGTGTGCGCAACAAAGATGTGGGGCCAGCGGGTAACAGCCTGCGCGAAATGGTCAGCTCTATCCGGGGCTTTTCGATTGATGAGCTTGATCCAAACCGCAAGCAAAGCTGGTGGGAACGTCTGATCGGGCGCACCAAACCTATGGCAATGTTCATGGCAAAATATGAAGGCGTGCAGGGGCAAATCGACAACATCACCGACGAGCTGTTAAGCCACGAGACGATTTTGTTGAAAGACATAAAATCACTCGATAAGCTTTATGAAAAGACCTTGGAGTTTTACGACGAACTGGCGCTTTATATCGCAGCTGGCGAGGAAAAAACCCGGCTTTTGGATACGGTTGACATCCCGGCGATGGAAAAAACCGTTGCCGACGCGCCTGAAGGTGACGGCGTGATTTTGGCGCAAGAACTGCGCGACCTGCGCGCGGCGCGTGACGATCTGGAACGCCGGGTGCATGATCTGAAACTGACGCGCCAGGTGACCATGCAATCCCTGCCATCAATCCGGCTGGTGCAGGAAAATGACAAATCGCTGGTTACCAAAATCAACTCGACGCTTGTGAACACCGTGCCGCTTTGGGAAACGCAACTGGCGCAAGCTGTGACCATCCACCGCTCGCGCGAGGCCGCCGAAGTTGTGCATGAGGCCAATGACCTGACCAATGAGCTGCTGACCTCAAACGCGGCGAACCTCAAACAGGCCAACAAAGTTATCCGCGAAGAAATGGAGCGCGGCGTCTTTGACATCGAGGCGATCAAAAAGGCTAACGCTGATCTGATCGAAACCATCGAGGACAGCCTGCGCATCGCCGATGAGGGCAAAGCCAAACGCGCCGAGGCCGAAAAAGAACTGAAGCTGATGGAAGCCGAGCTGAAAAACACCTTGGCCGCCGCCAAAGCCAAATCCACCGGCACCGGCGCGAATGTTGGCGAGAGTGTTAGCTAAAAATTTGCGGCCCGCACCCACGCGGGCCACACCCCACCGAGCGATCCAAAGAGGTAACCCATGGGTATTTTTGATTTTTTGACCGGCGAGTTTATCGACGTTATTCACCACACTGACAATACCAGTGACACGCTGGTGTGGCGTTTTGAGCGTGAAGGCCACGCGATTAAATATGGTGCGAAACTGACAGTCCGTGAGGGGCAGGCGGCGGTGTTCATCCATGAAGGGCAATTGGCGGATGTGTTTACGCCCGGGCTTTATATGCTGGAAACCAACAATATGCCCTTGCTGACCACCTTGCAGCACTGGGATCACGGTTTCAAAAGCCCGTTCAAATCTGAAATTTATTTCGTAAATACTACGCGCTTTCAAGATCTGAAATGGGGTACGAAAAACCCAATTATGCTGCGTGATCCAGAATTCGGTCCGGTACGCCTGCGCGCCTATGGCACCTATACGATCCGCGTGTCAGACCCTGCGGTGTTCTTGCGTGAAATCGTCGGCACGGACGGGGAATTCACCACCGACGAGATCAGTTTCCAGCTGCGCAACATCATTGTTGCCCGTTTTTCTGCAGCGATTGCTGCCAGCGGCATTCCGGTGCTCGAAATGGCCGCCAACACCATCGATCTGGGCAAACTTATTGCCGCCAAGATCAGCCCCGAGTTGGCGGAATTCGGCATTGAGATGCCCGCGTTTTACATTGAAAACATCTCGCTGCCCGAGGCCGTCGAGGCGGCGATGGACAAACGTTCGTCAATGGGCATTATTGGCGATCTGGGGCGCTACGCACAGTTTTCCGCTGCCGAAGCGATGACATCTGCGGCCCAAAACCCCGGCGGGGGAGGCATGGGCGAGGGCCTCGGAATGGGGATGGGCATGGCGATGGCGGGACAAATGGCGCAAGGCTTTGGGCAGACGCCCACCGCACCCCCGCCGCCACCCGTTGAAAAGGTCTGGCATCTTGCTGAAAGTGGCGAAACCAAAGGCCCGTTTTCACGCGCCTCCCTTGGACGCATGGCGGCTGACGGGTCATTTGGGCGTGAAACCATGGCCTGGAGCGCCGGGCAAGATGGCTGGCGAAAGGCCGATGACATCCCAGCCTTGGCGCAATTATTCACCGTGATGCCCCCACCGCCTCCGGCAAAATAAGGCGATCAATGATGGCCCCTCAAGAACATCGGTTCCCGTGTAATATCTGCGGGGCCGACATGCGGTTTGACCCGGGCACGGGGGCGCTTAGCTGTGACCATTGCGGGGCGACGGAAAAGATCGACGAAAACCCCTGGAATGCCGGGGCGATCAAGGAACTTGATTTCAAACGCGCCGCTGTCGCTGATCTGCCTGAGGTCGAAATGGAGACGTTGCGGATCACGAAATGTGAAAACTGCGGGGCCGAGGTTGAATTTCACGCACATGATCACGCCAGCGAGTGCCCGTTTTGCGCCACCCCTGTAGTCATTGGCACCGGCACCAGCCGCCATATCAAACCCCGCGGCGTCCTGCCCTTTGCCTTGTCGGAAAAACAGGGGCGCAATGCTATGAACGCGTGGCTGGGGCGGCTGTGGTTTGCACCCAACGGCCTTAAGGCATACGCGCGCGCCGGGCGTAAAATGCAAGGGATTTACGTGCCCTACTGGACCTATGACGCCGATACCAAAAGCCGTTATAAAGGCCAGCGCGGCACGATTTATTATGTGACAGAGAAATATAAATCCGACGGGAAAACCCACACCCGCCAGGTGCAAAAAATCCGCTGGAACAGTGTTTCAGGACGTGTAGCGCGGTTTTTTGACGATGTTCTGGTGCTTGGCTCGACCAGCTTGCCCAAGAAATACACTGATGCGCTGTCACCGTGGGATTTATCCGCGTTGGAGCCATATAATCCCGAATACCTCGCCGGCTTTCGCGCCGAAGGCTATTCGGTTGATCTGGAAACCGGATATATCGAGGCGCGCGAAATTATGGAGCGTCGTATCGTGCGGGATGTGAAATTTGATATTGGTGGTGATCGTCAACGCATCAACCATCTGGAAACCCGCGTCAAGGACGTGACGTTTAAACATATTTTGCTGCCCGTTTGGCTGGCTGCCTACAAATATCGTGGCAAGTCTTACCGTTTTGTGGTGAATGCGCAAAGCGGCGCAGTCAAAGGTGAACGCCCATATTCTGTGATCAAAATTGTAATGGCGACGATAGCCGTTGCAATACTCGCAACGGCTATCGGCTATGTTGTATATACAACACAATAGTTACTACACTCGGTACTATCTACAAAAACGAACCGTTCTATTACTTTTTACTATCTACACATTGCACTCGTTACAAAATCACTACTGTTAACACATTTAAAAACTACGAACTTTTACACACCAAACACCCCTACGGTGCGAACAGGTACGAACTGGTAACTATACATCCGAGGAACTATGTCCCTGTCCGCATGTTTGTTATCGCGGGCAAATAAGGCACTGCTAGGGCGGAATTTGGGTATATTCAAGAATTCTATCTATTGAATATGTTCATGCCCGTGCAATCCGGGCAAAATGATGGCAAAATCCGCCTATATCAAAATTTTGCCTGATTGCTGGGCTTTTCGCAAAAGAAAAGGCGCGAGGAATATCCCCGCGCCCAATTGATTCTATATGCAACCGATTACTTGGCGGTGATACGACCATCAAGATATGGCGTGTAATCCCCATTGGCGGTCATGAATTCCGCAACCACATCTTCAACGCTTGGGCCATAGTCATAGGCATTCATCGCCTCATTCGCAAAGATTTTATACCCGTCGCCACCTGAACGCACGTAATTGTTGGTAACAACGCCGTATATCGCATTGGGATCAATCGGTACCCAGGCACCACCGCCGTCTTGCACCATTACGTCCGAGACACGCCCCTCGCCCGCAGCTACAGCGGCATCAAACGTGTAATGCAGCCCGGCAACCTGCGCGAACCGCCCGGCGCCATCTTCAAGTTGGCTAACCCCGTTTTCAAGTGCCGCAATAACCCCGGCCCCGGAAATCTGGAAGGTTGCAAGCGAGTTCTGGAACGGCAGCACCGTCAGGACCTCGCCCATGGTAACTTCACCGGCATCAATGCTGGCCCGTATGCCACCACCGTTCTGGATGGCAATGGTAACGCCCTGATCGGCGACACGATCCAGCATTGCATCCGCCACAAGATTACCCATCTGACATTCCACAACGCGGCAATTGGCGCGGTCCCCATCAATGGCCGTCAATGTATTGGCGACAACTTTGCTGCGAATTTCCTCAAGCGGCGCGGCAGCCTCTGCGATGCGGGCCACGGTGCCTGTATCCTCGGCAATCTCTGCATCCATAGAGATCGGCTCACCGGTGGCCGAAAGCACGTTACCGTCGTCATCAAAGTTTACATTCAATTCGCCAAGGAATTTACCATAAGCATAGGCCTGCACGATCGCTGTATCCCCAACCATCGTCGGGTATGGACCAGCGGCGCGGTCGGACACATTGGAGAGGTACGTATTGGTATGCCCGCCAACAATCACATCAACGCCCGTAGTTTCAGCCGCCACACGTTGATCAACCTTATAGCCGGAATGCGACAGCACGATGATTTTATTGACCCCCTCGGCGGTCAGCCTATCAACCTCATGCTGCACCGCGCCCACAGGATCGGTGAAGACCACGTTTTTGCCGGGGCTTGCCAGTTCATCCGTGTCTTGCGGGGTCAGACCAATCAGACCGATTTTCTGCCCGCCGACCTCGATCACTGTGGATTTCTGCAACTTGCCTGCCAGCAATGGTTCGCCGGAAACATCTGCGTTTGACATCAAAATCGGGAAATCAATCGCATCCATAAAGCCCCGCAGAACCTCGGGGCCGTCATCGAATTCATGATTGCCGACAGTCATGCCGTCATAGCCAAGCTTGTTCATCATCTCGGCCGCCAGTTTGCCCTTGTAATACGTGTAAAACAGCGTGCCCTGAAACTGGTCGCCCCCCGACACAAGGATCGAATTTTCCGCCCGCGCCCGCGCCGCTTCAACGGCTGTGATCAGACGTGCGGTGCCACCAAAACACTTACCCTCGGCGTTATCCTCAGATGAACAGGGTGAATCGTATTTGCTGATCGGCTCAAATCGTGCATGGAAATCGTTCGTGTGCAAGATTGTGAGGTTAAAATCGGCCAATGCCCCGGTCGCTGAAAGCGCCAGTGCAGATACAGCCAGAAGTAGACGAGATGTTTTCATGATTCCCTCCAAATGAAATATATTTACATTAAACTACACATCTATCTATTGCGCAAATATCTATTGCCCGGATGCGATATGTACACAATCATCACCGTAACAAATCACACGTTTTGCACAAAATACATCTAAGGATTGGATGTAAATTGGTATTGTTAATGTGTTGACTTAGGTTAATGCCTGTGCAACCCCTAAAGGCAGTTATAACCGTTTTAGAGAATTATCAGACAGCTATAATTCTCACATCAGGAGTGTTTTATGCTGAAAAATTTTCTAATTGCTGCCGTTATATCCGTTGGATTATCCGGCTCATTCGCGCAGGCTCAAACTTGCGGTGGGAATTACACCGTTAAATCTGGTGACAGTCTGTCTAAAATCGCAAAAAGACTGTATAGTAGTGCCGACATGTGGTCTGCTATTTACAATAGCAATCAAGAGGTTATAGGCGCATCGCCAAGCCATATTCAAGTGGGTATGAAACTGCGGATATCCTGCATCAACGGACGCCCGACAGGTTTGGATGGCGGCGTTGACATGGCCACAATGCAGCAAGGAGAAGCGCTGGAAGTAGCCCCAGGTACGGCCGCTAACCGCCAAATAATCAGTTTCCTGATGGCAGATGATTACAAGCCGTTTATGGATCGCGCTTTGCCAAATGGTGGCCTGCTGACGGATGTTGTGAACAAAGCAATGTTAACCGTTAAATCGGAGGATGAGTTCGGGTTTTTCTGGATAAATGACAATGATGCACATCTGGAACCACTTTTGTCCAATGCGTTTTTGGACCTTGGCGTTGGCTGGTTCCAGCCAGATTGCGACGCAAATCCAGATGCGTATCGCTGCGAAAACTTCTACTTCTCGGATTCTACTTTCGAAGTATTGATCCTGCTTTTCGTTAATAAAGATACGCCGTTCACCTTTGCCCAAGACTCTGACATTATCGGTAAAACCCTGTGTCGCCCATCTGGGTATTTCACACATGATCTTGATAAAAACGGCCGTAACTGGCTTGTGGATAACAAGATAACTCTGGAAAGCCCTACGACCGTTAAAGGGTGCTTTGATATGCTAATGGCAGGCGAAGTTGATGCAGTTGCAATCAACGAATTCACTGGCCGCGAAGCTTTGAAAGACCTCAATCTCAAGGACCGTGTCACAATCATTGACACCCGCCCGCTCTCGATCGAAGGGCAACTTGTGATCGTGCATAAATCTCATCCACGGGGTCAAGAATTGCTGGCAATCCTCAACGAAGGCATTCGTAACATCAAAGCATCGGGGGAATATCAGAGCATCATTGATACGCATATGTCCCGTGTCTGGGCCGATTTTTAAGGTCAGATGTAAGGAGTTTAATGATGAAACCTATATGGGGTTTTGTACTGGCATTGGGCGCAAGCATTTTTGCGGCCAATGCAGCAACGGCAGAATGTAACGTAACATACACGGTTAAAGCCGGGGACACGCTTACCTCAATCGCGCAGGATAAGTACGGGGATACGCAAAAATGGGCGCTGATCTACTATAGCAACCAAAAGGCCATGCCCGGCGCAAACCTCGACGTTACAACAGGCATGGAACTGCATATTCCCTGCTCGTTTGAGGAACTGGCCCCGGATAAAACCCCGTTACGCAGTGCTGATGCTGATATCAAATTTCTGACCGGGGGCAATATTGCGCCCATTTCAGATCTGGATTGGCCCGGGCAAGGCATTGTAACCGAGCTGATCAATGCCATAATGGAAGACACCCCATCCCCGGTTTCCTACAGCATCACATGGGATGATGACACCTCAAAACACCAATCCCAGCTGGATGCTAAAGAATTTGACATGGGGTTCCCATGGTTCCGACCCGATTGCGAGGGGGACCCCGATGATACCATGTGTCAGGATTTTCACTTTTCAGACCCGTTAATCAAGGTTTTGGTCGTACTTTATACACGCAACGGGTCCGACAATGCCAACACAGGTATTCTGGGTAAAACCCTGTGTCGCCCCAGCGGCTATCCGGTGCATTTTCTGGATCGTACAGGGCGGGAATGGTTGAAAACCAAGCAGGTTACTCTGCTGATTGCCGACACCCCAAATGCCTGTTTCGATTTGCTGATGCAAGATAAGGTTGATGCAGTGGTTCTCAACTCTTTGCTTGGCGCGCAAATAGTGCATACGATGGGGTTAGGCAATCAGGTCAGCCCTTTCAGCAGCCCTATTTCCGAGGAAACCCTGCACATCGTTATTTCCAAGAGACACTGGCGCGGGACAACCCATCTCTACCGAATTAACGCCGGTATTGCTGCAATCAAAGAATCCGGTCGCTATAACCAGATCATTTTGCGGCATCTTAGCATCATGGAAAACTTGCTAAAGAATTAGGCTGGTCCTAAAGTCATGGCGCTCCAAACAATGAGGCTCGCCATGACCACCCCACTTTCCAACGCGCAAACCCGCGATCTCGAAGCCCTGCTGCACCCCTACGCCAACACGCCCCTGTTGCGCGAAACTGGCGTGCAGATCATCACCCGCGGCGAAGGTGTGCGAGTGTTTGATGACACCGGGCGCGGTTATATTGAGGGGATGGCGGGCCTGTGGTGCGCGGGGCTGGGGTTTAGCGACGGCGAGCTGGTGGAGGCCGCCAAAGAACAAATGAGCCGCCTGCCCTATTACCACCTCTTTGGCAACAAAAGCCATGAACCAGCGGTGGAACTGGCCGAAAAGATCAAGGAACTGGCGCCGGATATGGCACGGGTGTTTTATCAATCCTCGGGTTCTGAGGCAAATGAAACGCAAGTGAAACTGATCTGGTATTATAATAACGCGCTTGGCCGGCCTGAGAAAAAGAAAATCATTAGCCGTAAAAAGGGCTATCACGGGGTGACGATCGTATCGGCCTCGATGACGGGCCTGCCATACAACCACCTTGATTTTGATTTGCCCGTAGACCGGATTTTGCATGCCAGCACCCCGCATTTCTGGAAAGAGGCCCAGGAAGGTGAAAGCGAGGCAGAGTACACCACCCGTCTGGCCGCTGAACTGGAAGCACAGATTATTCTGGAAGGCCCCGAAACCGTCGCCGCCTTTATCGCCGAACCGGTGATGGGTGCAGGCGGGGTGATCGTGCCGCCCGATGGCTATTTCGCGGCCATTCAGCCCGTGTTGGAAAAATACGATATTCTGCTGATTTCAGACGAGGTTATCACCGGTTTCGGGCGCACCGGCGCATGGTTTGGCGCTGAAACTCTGGGCATGAAACCCACCTCGATGTCGATGGCTAAACAGTTGACGGCAGGCTACGCGCCGCTGTCTGCCGTTGCCATTAATCAAGACATGGCCGACGTGATTGAGGCCCATTCCGGCAAGCTTGGTGTGCTGGGCCACGGGTTTACCTATGGCGGCCACCCCATGGGCTGTGCGGTGGGGGCAAAGGCGCTGGAGATTTATAAACGCCGTAATATTGTCAAGCATGTTCAGGATGTTAGCCCCAGATTCAAAGACCACATGCAACGGCTGGCAGAGCACCCGCTGGTGGGTGAGCAGCGTTCACTTGGCCTGATGGGAGCGCTGGAAATGGTGCCAAATGCCGCAGCTAAAACCTTTGCAACGCCGGGCAAAATCGGCGCAAAACTGGCCGCAGAACTGCTGTCGCGCGGCGTGATCGTGCGCGCCGTCGTTGACAGCATCGTCATGTGCCCGCCGATGGTCATCACCATTGACGAAATCAACGAGATGTTCGCCCCCATGGAAGCCGCCCTTGATGCAACTGCCGCATGGGCCAAAGCCGAAGGGTTGACCAACTAGCGATCTTGCGCCATGCACCCCTCATGATGATCTACAAAATATTTCGCGCGCACGAATGGGCGGCCTTTGAACAGGCCGGGAAAACCGCCGGGGCGCCGGTTGATTTGGCTGATGGATTCGTGCATTTTTCCACAGGAAAACAGGTGGCTGAAACCGTTTCCAAGTACTTTGCTAATGAAGACGGGTTAACGATTTTAGCACTTGATTCTGCGGCCTTGGGGGATGCTCTGAAATGGGAGCCTTCGCGCGGTGGCGATCTGTTCCCGCATCTTTACCGCCCCTTGCATATGCTCGATATTATCTGGTCCAAACCTCTGGCACGCGGGCCAAAGGGACATATTTTTCCGACAGGTGTCTTGTGAAAAAACTGCTGCAAAAACTTGGCCTGCCAGCGCTGCATCTTCTGGACCCCGAGGTCGCGCATGGGCTGGGAATTAAGGCGCTGAAAATGGGGCTGACCCCAACACCGGGCGCGTTCACAACGCCGCGTCTTGCAACAGAACTGGCCGGGATGGCCCTGCCAAACCCCGTCGGGCTGGCAGCAGGTTTTGATAAAAATGCCGAGGCGATTGCGCCCTTGCTGCAATCCGGTTTTGGCTTTGTTGAGGTAGGGGCCGCCACCCCGCGCACGCAAGCCGGCAACCCCAAACCCCGGCTGTTCCGCCTAAGCGCCGACGCGGCTGTGATCAACCGTTTTGGTTTTAATAATCAGGGGATGGAGGCGATTTCTGCGCGCCTTGCGCACCGTCCTGCGGCTGGTATTTTGGGGATCAATCTTGGGGCCAATAAGAACAGCCAGGATAAGGCCGCAGATTTTGCCACAGTGCTGGAAAGCTGCGGGCCGTATGTGGATTTCGCAACGGTAAATGTGTCCTCGCCCAACACCGAACGCCTGCGCGATTTACAAGGTAAAGCGGTGCTAGAGCGGCTGTTGGTGCAGGTCATGGAAACCCGCAAATCCCTGCCAAATCACCCGGCAATTTTCCTTAAAATTGCGCCGGATCTGGAAATGCAGGATCTGGAAGACATCACCGAGGTCGCCCTTTCCAGCGGTATTTCCGGCATCATTGCCACCAACACCACCCTGTCTCGCGAGGGTCTGCATAGCGCGCACGCGGCTGAAGCAGGCGGGTTATCCGGCCAGCCATTGTTTGAAAAATCCACCCGGGTTTTGGCGCGATTATCGGCCTTAAGCTGCGGGAAACTACCCCTGATCGGAGTTGGCGGTATCGGCTCTGGCGCGCAGGCATATGCCAAAATCCAAGCCGGTGCCTCTGCCGTGCAGCTTTATTCTGCGATGGTTTACAAAGGCATCGGGTTGGCGCGTGAAATTGCCCAAGAGCTTGACGTATTACTGGCCCGCGACGGGTTCACCAACCTCGCTGAAGCCGTAGGCACAAAGCAAAAGGAATGGCTATGAGCGCCCCAAAAATCTGGCACAACCCGCGCTGCTCAAAATCCCGCGAAACTTTGGCGGTTTTAAAAGACGCAGGGTTTGAACCTGTGGTTTTGAACTACCTTGATCACGCCCCGGCGGAGGCCGAATTGCACAAGGTTTTGGCCTTGCTGAACATCCCCGCCTCGGCGCTGATCCGCAAAGGCGAAAGCCTTTATAAAACGCTGGGGCTGGCCAATGCTGACAGCGACACGTTGATCAAAGCCATGGCCACTCACCCCATCCTGATCGAGCGTCCGATAGTATTTGCAAACGGCCAAGCGGCACTAGGCCGCCCACCTGAGGCGGTTAAGCGGATTTTGTGAGGTATCCGCGCGCCATCAGCATTAACCTATACAAATACCGGACTGCCGGTTGTTTTCCTCATGATTATCGGGCGTAGCGACATGGCTTTCTTCAACCACATCCTCTCGATCAACAGTTATTTCAAAACTGCAATCGCTGCTAAAACAACCCGCAGGAATGGGTACCGAAAAACTGTATGACGCACCACCTGCCAGTGGCGGCGTAATTTCACTAATGATTGAATTTGAGAACGCAACCTCGGTTAAGGTCGGTACAAGAACCGGGTTATTCGTTTGATTTCGCACAATAACTATAAGATCACCTGCCTGATCACGATTGCAAAACCCCTCATCCCCCTGCCCGCCGGCACGACGTTCAGGAATTAGATCAGGTTGCGTTAAACCGCCAGCTAGCTTTGCACAGCCCAACAATGCCAGCACAAATAAAACCCCGAATGTAGTTTTCATAGAAAGACCCGTCATGTTTTCACCTTTTGATAGCTCATCTTCAAAGGTAAAATATCACATGTGATGCTGTTGCTATGTGTAAAATACCACATATTGGGATGGTAAAAAATACGGAATTACGCATTTCACACCGGTGAATGTTGTGAAATCATGTCGGTGGTCCATTCAAAGCGGTAAAGAGGATTTTGAAGGCTTATGTTGCTAATAATTTCAGCTATTCAGCACATTTCACCGTTATATAATACCGCGCATATGTCGAGGTTGGTACATAAGCTGTCGGGCCATAAAAACCGCCTTGTATTGTATCATAAATCTCTGGGCTTGTACGATCAAGTTCACGGTAGCCATTCAGACAATACTTGGCTAATTGTTTTTCTTTGAGGCTTTCAGCCTGCGCATTGCCATTTTCCATAACATATTGAATCGGAACACGATAGACGTGCTGATCGTGCTCAATCCTAACTAGATTATCAGCATTATAATCTAGCGTTCCATCACAGGCGCTAAGAAGCAACGTCCCAATCGCAATTATTGTAATTTTATTCATTTTATTCTCCTTAGTAAATCGGCCTTTTGCCGCGAATGTGCAAAAATGTAGAATACGCGCTCTCTTTGCTATTTAACAGATTTTACCGCTCAATACTCCCCATCAATTCGCGCCACTCCCCGGCGCTCATCCCTGAATCTTCCTGGCTGACCTTTTCGCCTTTCAGCATCCGGCGCAGCGCCTCCATGCCCTTGCCTGAAAATTGCGTGCCTCCCAGACGGTAATCCTCAAAGGCGCCGTAGGCTGCTGGCACCCAGTCGGCGACGATTTTGCAGATGGCATCGGCATAGACGCGTATCTCGTATTGAGCGTGGGCGTCGGCGCGCAGGCGCAGGAAATGGAACAGGTTGTGCAGATCAACCTTCCAGTACCATTGCGTATAGATATTGCTGGGCAGGTTCATGCGGGCCAATTCGCGCGCCAGTCCCTGTTGGCCCGCGTCCGAGATCATGGATTCGTAGTTATCATAGGCGCGGTTGCTGTCGGATTTCAGAATTTCCAACACCTTCGCGGCCTCCTCGCCCTCAAGCACCGCGCCGCGGCCTTGGTTATTGATCACCGATTGTGCGTTGATATGTTCCGGCGCGGGGATGTAAAATTCACGATCCAAAATCGAATAGCGGGCGGAATATTCGTTCACATTTGCGGTGCGGTGACGGATCCATTGGCGCGCCACGAACACCGGCAGTTTGACGTGCAGTTTGATCTCGCACATCTCAAACGGGGTCGAGTGCCAGTGGCGCATAAGATAGCGGATCAGCCCGGCATCATTGCTGACCGTTTTGGTGCCCTTACCATAAGAAACCCGCGCCGCCTGACAGATCGCACTGTCGTCGCCCATATAGTCAATGACGCGCACAAATCCGTGGTCGAGAACGCCGTGGGCTGTATAAAGATGCTTTTCCATCCCCTCAGCAGTGACGCGCAGGGTCTGGCTGGCATTTGCACGGGCCGCATCGATTTCGGCCTGCTGTTCAGGGGTCATAGGCATCTGGGCATCCTTACTATAATCAAGGTTCTCACGACTATATATGGAAGATACGCGCAGTGGAACCGCTATATGATGTGTTTATGGAAAAACCTTGGATAGACGTATCTGTAGGGTTTCCAGACCCGGGTTCAGGCTGGAAAGATCAGCGTTTGAGCGGTGATCATACGACAGCGAGAGCTGCCAGCTGCTTTCAAACCGTATACCCAGCTCAACGCCCGCGCGAAATTCAAGCGGATAGCCAAGATCGACATCATCGCCTTTAAAATAGACCCCGGGGGCAAAGGAAAAACCGGCGAAAAAATCCTGCCCAAGCGTGTGGATATCGATCTGTTGATACAAGCCGACGCCGGCCCAAACAGCGCCGGAATCGGTGACGGACACGTCAATTATCGGGTTAAACCGCCCATAAATATGATCAAACATATAGGTAAAACGCGGCTCCCAGCCGATAGTGCGCTCCTGAAAGTCTATCGACCCGACCGAGACAACCATCCGGTCATCGGCATTATATCGGTTGGTGGAAATCCCGTCGAGCGTGTATTCACCACTTGGCAGACTCATCAGCCAGAACAAAATTGCAATCTTTCCGTCCATGGTTTCCTCGTAGATTCTGGCGGTTTCAGACGGGTAACTTACCTTATTCCACATGGAATACTATATGTAATTCACATGTTGCCGAACGTGTTTTGGCGCGCTAATGTAGCACAAAATGGGTGAATGATGCGTAATTTGACGATTGAACGGCGACTTGGTGACGTGATGCGGCAATATTTGCCAAATGGCATCGTCGAGTTTGTGATGTTCGGGCTAAAAATGGCCTGGGCGTGCCTGTTTGCCGGTTTAATGCTGCTGGCGATCATTCTGACGGCGATGCTCTGGCCCGAGAACGCAGATGTTGCCCGCTATGATTTTCTGGTGGGTTTTGCCGTCATCATTCAGGCCATCCTGTTAATATTTCGCCTTGAAAGCCCGGCAGAAGCCAAGGTTATCCTGCTGTTTCACATCACCGGTACCATAATGGAGGTATTCAAGCTGCATATGGGGTCATGGTCGTACCCCGAACCCGGTCTGCTGAAAATCGCAAATGTGCCGCTGTTTTCGGGATTCATGTATGCCAGTGTCGGCAGTTTCATGGCCCGGGCGATCCGGATTTTCGACATGCGTTTCACTGGCTATCCACGCTTTGGGCTTACGGTGCTTTTGGCCGTCGGAATTTACGTAAACTTCTTTAGCCACCATTTCATCTGGGACATGCGCTATGGGCTTTTTGCCCTGACTGGCCTGCTGTTCTGGCGCACCCGCATCTATTTCACCCCCTTCGGAACGCGCCGCTGGATGCCGTTGCTTTTAGCGGCGTTTCTGTCCAGTTTCTTCCTGTACCTCGCCGAAAATATCGGCACGCTGACGGGAACGTGGTTATATAGCGGGGCCGCACAATTCAGTTTCACCTCATTGGCAAAGCTTGGATCATGGTATCTGCTGCTGTTTGTCAGCTTTGTGCAGGTCAGCCTTGTTTACCGTGACACATTGGTGCCCGGTGAACATCCCTTAGATGATACTGTCTGAAGCCTCCCACCAGGGAACAGCAGCAAGATTAACCGCCATTTTCTGCCTGTCAGCCTCATCAACGCCATCACCAAATAAAGCTTCGGGGGGATGCGCGTAAAACTGTTCTAATCTGGTGCGGTTTGTACCACCCGAATTCAGACCGAGAAACCGAATGGCGTTCCCTCCCATCACCCTTGATCTTGTATATGGGTATAGCCCACGGCGGATTTCAGCCTGATATGATCCGCTTATCTTTGAGAGGCTGGGCATGTGCCAATCCGTGCCATACATTGCCCTTTGCGCAAAGCCAGGTTCATCGGAAAGCAGCCCTAATGCCGCGCGTGCGTTAGGATGCATTTTTGATAAAGGTTCAGGGAGTCCCCGAGCAGGTTTTTCAAATAAATACCCCTGATTAGACAGATCAAAATAGAGACCCGGGGTCCTGCCCACGGCACCCATCATATACGCCAGCCAGTCGGTTTTGCGCACAGGATGGGTCGCAACTTTATCCCCCAGATACTCCGGCTCACCGGTCTTGTTAGGCTTGCGCTTGAAGCCACCCGCCAGATGCCCCAGACAGACGCGAAGTGTACGACCATTCAGATCAGGGCGCCCCGCAATGGCTTTTTGCACAGTCTTCATAGTTTTCACCCATATTTTCGGGGAATTGGTCCATTCCAGTTCAACCTCGTCAACCCACATATTATCTGGATCAAGTGGGTGATAGGTAAATGGCGTGCCCTGCGAATTCCCTGGTCTTTTATGGGTCATGCAGAAATTATTCGCCATAATACCCCTGCTGCCATGGGTCAGAATGGGCACGTCCAGCTCGGCGCATAATAGGAAAAGTTCCATCATTATTTCGTCATATCTGATAAAGCGTCTTTGCACCTCATCAGCGGATGGCGGATATCTGTCCGCGTTTTGACCTTTGGTATTGAGGCAGCCGTATTTCTGGTTTCCAATCGGTGAGAACCCGGTTGAGGGATGCAGTTTTACCCCGACAAACCCAAGCTCTTCAACCGCCCATCGTATAAGATCAAGAGGCCTTTTATGGTTCAACCCATCGGTGGTTTGCCCATTAATTTCCTCGTCATATTGCCGTTCAGGCGAAAAAGAGACCATGGGTAAAAACCGACCGTTCGTGGCCAGATTTAAAGCACTGTAAAAGCGCACTGCTTCGATCGGATCATAGCCCGCATTTGCCTCAATCCCGGTGCCCTCATAAAAATCTACCATGGAGGGTGCAAACATATGCACCTTTGGGAACATCCGCATAAGGTCGGCTGCGTTCTTAATGCGTGAGCTGAGGAAACCCTCAAAATGCAGGTTTTCCAAAACTCTCCCTAATGGATATTTATGCCGCTCGTAGGCTGGAATGCATAAATCTTCGCGCATATTGTGATCAGGGGTCTTATCTTGGTGGTTGCTCCAGTTTATCAGGATATCAATCAGCCTGCCTTTTTCTCTTTTGACATTTGGTAAAAACCTGCCGGCAAAGTTCAAAAAATCCCGCGGTAAACCATCCTCTGGGATATTCAGCATATGACGCGCAACAAAAGCCGGGCCATTCGTGTCAGTTGTGTTCAGTAAATGGCAATGTATGTCTACCGTCAGTTCTTCGGCCTTAGCAAGATTGGCAGTATTGCAGTGCTTCGAACGATCAAAGGACTCTTGCCTGCTAAAAACTACCGTACAATTGCCAAGGGTCAGCAACGCGGTACTGCTTAACAAAAAACTACGCCGATTCATGATTTTTCCTGTGACTGGTCAGTAATGCAAAATATTGCCCACACCCATAGGTTGTGTCAACAAATTTGCGCATACGTTGCTAAATCCTGAAAGCACCGTTATCTCTAGTGCAACATAAATCCACCTTTATGGAATGATGAAGGTGCCAGCATATAAAGCGAGGGTAGCATGAAATATCTACACGTGATGGTACGGGTCAAGGATCTGGAGGCCTCTATGCATTTTTACCGCGACCTTTTGGGGCTTGAGGAAACCAAGCGTTATGACAGCGAGGCGGGGCGTTTTACGCTGGTCTATCTGGCAGCCCCCGGACAGCATGAAACCCCGTTAGAGCTGACGCATAACTGGGATGGTGATGCCGGTCTGCCTGCCGACAGCCGTCATTTCGGGCATCTGGCCTATGAGGTTGATAACATCTATGAGACCTGCCAGTTTTTGCAAGATAACGGTGTGATCATCAACCGCCCGCCGCGCGACGGGCGCATGGCGTTTGTGCGTTCACCTGACAATATCTCGATTGAGTTGTTGCAAAAAGGCAAGGCGCTGGAATTGGCGGAACCGTGGTTAAGCATGGAGAGCGTCGGGGATTGGTGAGGTCATTCCTGATCTTACTGGCCGGGCTGCTGGCGGCACCCATGGCCTATGCCTGCGAAATTGCGCTGGCGTTAACGGTGGATGTGTCCGGCTCAATCAATGAGCAGGAATATCACTTGCAAATGGACGGGTTGGCAGCGGCCTTGCAGAATCCAACGGTTGAGGATGCGTTGGTGGCTGGCAATGTCGCATTGATGCTGGTGCAATGGTCGGGCGGTAATCGCCAAACGGTTTCGGTGCCCTGGCAACGCATGCACCGCCGCGTCGATGTGGCCAATTTTGCCGCTGCCGTTATTGCCGCCCCGCGCGCCTGGGATCAGTTTTCAACCGGCATAGGGGGCGCGTTGCAGTTCACAGCCGCACAGTTTGGTAGCGTGGCTGACTGCACCAGAAAAGTGATCGATGTATCGGGCGACGGCTATTCAAATGAGGGGCTTGCCCCCAAGGATGTCGCCACCGCTTTGGCCGCACAGGGGTTCCAGATCAACGGGCTGGCGATTGAGGGTGATGAGTTCGAGCTAACCGAATATTTCCGCCACAACGTCATTTCCGGCACCGGCGCATTTGTCTTTACCGCCAAAAGCTACGCCGATTACCCCCGCGCGATCTGGCGCAAACTACTGGCCGAGCTGGTTATCCCCATGAGTTGGAATGCTGGGCCGGTGGCTCCCATTCCCCTACATGAAATCCTCGCGGATCAGTACATACGAAAGCTTGGCGCCTCTTTACCGCGCACAGGCACATAACCAACACCTTTGGAAACACACTCAAAACCCAGTTTTTCCAGCACCCGGATTGAGGTCGGATTATCCTAAAACATCCCACTGGCGATCCTGTCCAAATCGAACCGTTTCAAAGCATCCTGTAACAACAGCTTTGAGGCTTCAAACGCATATCCTTGCCCCCAATGCAAAGGATTAACATAATAGGCTAGCCCCCTTGGCATTCTATAAACACCAACGGCGTCGATCAGACCGCAGCAGGATATTCACATGAAATCCCCACGCTTGGCTTTGCTCATAGCTTTTCCAGCCTTACCGATTTTGGCCCATTTTTTACGATTTTGACGCGCCTGCGCTAAAGTTTGGCTGTTAAAAGCATCTTCTGCCAGCAATTTTCGCCAGCGTTTCAGACGCATTGGGTTCAGATCCCCTGCCTCAATCGCCCCTTGCACCGCACATCCCGGCTCGGTTTCATGGACGCAATCGTTAAAACGGCATTCGGGAATTAGCTGCAAAATATCGTCAAACACTCCGTCTACACCGCTCCGCGCGTTTAGCAGGCGTAACGCCCGAATGCCCGGGGTGTCGATCAGCCAGCCACCGCTGAGCATGCGATACATAGAGCGCGCGGTCGTGGTGTGCTTGCCTTTTGCATCATCCTCGCGAATTTCCTGGGTCACGATATTGAGGCCGGTTAAAATATTGCTAAGCGTGGTTTTTCCCACCCCGGATGAACCAACCAGCACCAGGGTCTGCCCCTTGCCACACCACGGCGCCAGACGCGCCACGGTATCGTTGTGTGTCGCATCAACCGCCTCGATCAACATGTTTGGAAATGCAGCGCGGGCCTTATCGAGATAAACGCCCGGATCGTCACAAAGGTCGGATTTGGTCAGTACCAGCACCGGTTCGACCTCGGCCTGATGGGCCAGCACCAGATACCGTTCTAGGCGCGCGATATTGAAATCGGCATTGCATGAGGACACGATGAAAAGCGTGTCCACATTGCTGGCAATCAGCTGTTCAGAAATCTCGGTGCCCGCCGAGCGCCTTTTTAGCAAGCTTTTACGATCCAACACCCGCACGGGTTGATGGGCCGCGTCCAGCAGCATCCAGTCGCCCACGACCACGCCGTGATCGACCAGCATGCCGTTCATATTGATGCGCCGCGCGCCGTTTTCGCCAATCAGATCCAGCGTGCTGCGGTGGACTTGGGTAATGCGATGCGCGCACAGATCGGCGCATTCCTCAAGAGAAAGCTGGGATTGATAAAACGCGCTCCAGCCCAGATCGGGCAGCGCAGGAATTTGCGTATTCATGTGTATAACCTCGATAGAAATCGGAAAACCCCCTGCTCCCGGCGCGGGGTTTGTTTCATCGGGCTGGACACGCGGCCTTATCGGGCCAAACGGCACGCCCGGAGGGGTCTTGCAACAATCATAAAAAATCCTCCTGTCAAACATGCGTTAAGTGAGAGGCTGGACAACGACCCAAACGGGACTCGTTATGGCTGCTTCCTTCCGGATCTGACCAGGTTGGCGAGGCGCTCACCCGCGCCAACCTCTCAAGGTTTAGATAGCAAGCGTGTGAAGGAATAGCAAGATGTGGGCGGGCAGATAGTTTGGTCTTTGGAGGGGTAGTTGCCTAAGAGTCGTCATTGCACAGAACTTGATCGACTACGATCCAACTTGACAATAAGCGCAAAATCCACTTAAGGTTGCTTACAGTGATTTTCAGATACCTTAAGCGGGAATTCTGGGAAGGAGGTCTTGGCCAGAGAAGCTCTCGCGCCAAGGGGACTCTGATCGAGCAACTGCGTAATGTCAATCACGTCGTGTGGGTTAGGCCCAGCTTGTCTCATGCGATTTTATTCAATCAAAGGATTTGAATCATGGCCGTAGAACATACCCCCACGGGAGAAGTTCATCAGGGCTCAAAAGGCGGAACTACTGGATGTGGATTTAGTACCACAGACAATTCTAGTCATTGGAAGAACACAACAAAACGTATTACGTGCGACAAGAATGGATGTAAAAATTAGAAATATCGAATGATAGGCTAATGACGAGACACGCTTAAACATCGATCTAGCGTATCTAACTTGGATAATTTGACAGTTGCCGCTCACTAATCGTTTAGTGCAAAAAAACGACTCCATCCTGCCAAAGCCTAACCTTTGTAGCACCAACATAACTACCGTTTTTAGCATGGTTTGAATCTCGAAATAGACTTTGGGTCACGTGTAGCGAATGCTGACTTCATCCTACACTGACGCCATCGGCCGGTTTTTCCTGAATATCCACTCTTAAGCGCTCAGGTCATCTAGCACGCCACACAAGAGTTGCCCAATATTACGGGGTTACAAAACCAGCATCCAAATGGCTGCGCTCATGCCAATCTCTTTGCTGTTGAAATAGCAAAATGTGGCCTGTCAGATAGTTTGTTCTTTGGGGGGATGCCCGAAAGTGATCATTCGCCAATAATTGACGATGGCCGGTTTGAGCCCATATTGACCAAGGCCCAATACCCCTCTAAAGTTTTCGAAACTCTGTTATTGGGGTGCCTCGATGGATTTACAATATTGGTTTCTATTTTTTGGTACAGTACTGGGCGTTTCACTAATCCCCGGCCCAAGCACATTCATTGCATTTGCGCATGGAGCGGCTCACGGATGGAGCCGTTCTTTGTTTACTGCATGTGGAAATTGCACCGCATCAATGCTGCAAGCGAGCGCCGCGTCCGCTGGTCTCGGTTTGATTATAACAAGCTCAGCAGTATTATTTGCCACAATAAAATATGCTGGCGCAGCCTACCTCATCTATGTTGGCATTCAGATGTGGCGGGGCGCAGCGCAACGAGTTTCATTGAATTCTGATACAGATAAGCTTGATGGGCGCCCGAAGAAACTCTTTGTTGGAGGTTTTACGATAGCCATCAGCAACCCTAAAGCTATTGCATTTTTTACCGCGCTTTTTCCACAGTTTCTATCTGTCGATGGCAATGGTTGGATGCAATTGTGTACGATGGTCGTTCTGGTAGGTCTAGGGGCATTTGTTGTCGCGTTCTTTTATGGATGCCTTGGCGCATGGCTGCGCGGCTTGGAACTTTCCGCAATGTTCATGAAACGCATCTACAAAACGACAGGTGGATTGTTTATCGCCAGCGGCTTTGGGCTTGCTGCTTCTCGGAATACTTGACTTGTCAACCATGTGACGAACGACACGTGAGCCCACACTGCGGTTCTTGATCAGGTTTCCTGAATAACCACTCTTAAGCTATCTGGCACGCCGCACAAGCTCTGCCGAATATTACGAGGTTATAGAACCAGCATCCAGATGGCTACACTGGCGAGGATAATGTTGAAAAGAAGGTTCAGCCGTCTGGCGCTCGTATCGCCTCGGAACCTTCGGGAAATCACATCGCCAACGCGCCTCAGCAGCTACCTGTTTGCGCTCACGCTTATCATTTTTATCCCTGCAAAAATAAGAGCTGCCCCGGCAGTTTTATTAATCAGATTAACAACCCAGCTTTTGACACCGCCCTCAATCAACCGCTCGCCGAGATACGCATAGGCCGAGTAGATAACACATTGCAGCAGAAACGCTGTCACCCACATGATCAAGAATTGCGGGGCGATTGGCCTGCCAACATCCAGAAACTGGGGCAGAATTGCGGAAAAATACAAAAGGGCTTTGGGGTTGGAAAACTCGACCAGAAAACCATGTGCAAAAAGCGATCGAGGCTTGCGCAATGGTACACCAGATTTAACGACTAACCCGCCTGATTTACTGAATATTGCAGAGCAACCAAGATATATAAGATAGACAACACCTGCCCACTTGATAACCTGAAAAAGTGTATGGGATGCCACAATCAGCGAGGCGATACCCGTTGCCGACATCACAAAATAAAGCATTGTTGCGCAGGTGATGCCAAACACCCCAAACAAAGTGCGTTTTACCCCGTTACCCGCACCTTGAGACGCCATTAAAATGGCCGTGGGACCCGGCGAAAAAATAACAACCGCTGTTGTCAGAGCGAAAATCAGGAAAGTTTGAAAAGCCATACTTAGCACCTCATATCACGGGAACTGTTTGGAACATTAAGGGAACATTCGGTCATTTTGTCAAGCGTGATGTTCGGTGCCGCCATATGCATATCCTTTAAAAGCTACGGGTGCATAATCTTATAGGTTGGGTTGTGGCAGTGAATGGCTTGCAGTGGCACGCAGCTTGCGGCAGGTTACCCCGAAATCAGGAGGGATATATGCACGACACTGAGGCCGTTACGCTGGCAGGGGGCACGTTGGATCGCGCCGCGCATCTTCGCGGGGATGCTGTGGCGTTGCAAAATATGCAAAGTGATCCTGCGGCGCGGGCGTTTGTGATGTGGCGCGGGCGGCCTTTGGTGGATATGTCTGGCGCTCCAACATTGGTCTGGCTGCGCCTTGACGCTGATATTTTGAAAACTTCAGGCAAAGCGCCCATATTTATCGGCCTGCAAAACGGCGCGCCGCGCTTTGCTTATGATCTGTCGGCTTGGGTGCCCGATGATCTTGATCAAGACGCGGCACAACAGTTCCTTGATAAGACCCCCTACCAGCATCCCCAAATGCCAGCCGGGCAGGAATTCATTGAGCTGCGCGCGATTATGGCCAGCCTTAGTCATGCTGATGCCGGGGATGCGGCAACGGTCAAGGGGATTTTTGAATGGCACCGCCACCACCGTTTTTGTGCGAATTGCGGCGAACCCAGCATTGTCTCGCAAGCGGGATGGCAACGGGAATGCCCCGCCTGCAAGCGCCAGCATTTCCCGCGCACGGACCCGGTGGTGATCATGCTGGTGCTTCATGGAAACGACGTATTGCTGGGGCGCGCACCAAACTGGCCGGAAAGCATGTATTCGCTGCTGGCAGGCTATATGGAACCCGGTGAGGGTATTGAGGAAGCCGTGCGGCGCGAGGTTTTTGAAGAATGCGGCGTGCCTATCGGCAAGGTCAGTTATCTGAGCAGCCAGCCATGGCCATTCCCTGCGTCTTTGATGATTGGATGCCGCGCCACAGCTTTGGCGCGTGATTTAACCCTTGATCCTGTTGAAATCGCTGATGCGAAATGGGTCAGCCGCGAGGCCGTGGCCCATGCCATGCGCGGGGCGGATGAAAACCTGATGCCCAGCCATAAAGGCTCCATCGCGCGGTTTTTGCTTGATCGGTGGCTGGCTGATGATCTAGAGGGCTAGTATGCAGTTTAAACATAAACAAATAATCGATACTCCGGTTGATTACGCCTTTGCCCGCGCCAGCGATTTTGCGCGCTTTGAGAAACGCTCCAGCGACAAAGGGTTCGGTTTTAAGCGTCATGGACACGGTAAAATCGAGATTGGCACCCAGTGGAATATCGCCGTGCCTTTTCG
This sequence comes from Paracoccaceae bacterium, assembly GCA_036479695.1. Lineage (GTDB taxonomy): Bacteria > Pseudomonadota > Alphaproteobacteria > Rhodobacterales > Rhodobacteraceae > NORP23. The sequence goes on along the minus strand of JAZGFN010000009.1, from coordinate 154,557 downwards.
GGGCCGGCGACGCAAATTCATGGCCGAGCTGTGCGAATTCATCCCGCCGCGCGTCATTTCGTATAAATCGGCCAGCATAAAATATCAGGCAGCCCTATCGCTGACTTTCACGCCGATCAGCGCCCAGAAATGCCGCATGGATATGCTGATGGTCGCGCAGGCCCGCAGCCTTGGCGCACGCATGTTGTTTGGCTCTATCCGTCTGGCACGCAGGCGGATCAACAAACGGTTGCGCCGCGAGATGCAGGAAATGGCGGATCGTTTGGCCAAGGACTACCAAAAAGACAGCGATTAAAGCGATTTGCGATATGCATGCATCGGATAAACCCCGAGAATATCCAGGTGAGTCGTGAAATACGTTAATTCTTCGAGCGCACGTTTGACCGCTGCATCATCGGGATGCCCCTCAATATCCGCATAAAACTGCGTGGCCGTAAAACTGCCGCCCAGCATATAGCTTTCCAGTTTCAGCATATTGACACTATTGGTAGCAAACCCGCCCATGGCCTTGAAAAGCGCGGCCGGAATGTTGCGGACCTGAAAAACAATCGTGGTCATTATATTGCCAACCCTTGCATCGGGGCGCTTGGGCTGAGGGGCCATAACCAGAAAACGGGTGGTGTTATTATCGGCATCTTCGATGTGGCGCGCCAGAACATCCAGCCCGTAAATCTCACCTGCCAATTCGGACGCCAGCGCTGCCACCGCCGGATTATCATCAACCGCCACCTGTTTTGCCGAACCAGCCGTATCAACACCCGTGCGCGGCAAGATATTGTTTTTCTTAAGGAATTCGCGACATTGCCCCAACAGAACCGTGTGGCTCATGGCGTGTTTTATATCCTTAATTTCAGCATCTGGTACCGCCAAAAGATTAATATGTACACGAACGAATTGTTCACCAATTATATGTAAACCCGTTTCAGGTAACAAATGATGGATATCCGCAACCCGACCATAGGTGGAGTTTTCAACAGGCAACATCGCCAGATCCGCACGCCCTTCCTTTACCGCAGCAACAGCCCCTTCAAAGCTGTTGCACGGCAAGGCCTGCATATCTGGATACATCCCGACGCAGGCCTCATGAGAGTAAGCACCAAGCTCTCCTTGAAAGGAAATCGTATTTTTCATGTTATACCTCGCATCGCGTTCGTTGCGCTTTCTACACCTTGCAAAGCCATAGGGGAAGCGGCTAGAACACCTCTCATAAGATTTCGGTCAGACAAAAGGTCAAAATACCCATGGATACTATGACAGCAACGAAAATCGTCGGCGGCGTTTGCGGCTCTCTTTTGGTTTTTCTATTGGTGAAATGGGGGGCTGAAGTGATTTATCATGGCGCGAGCCACGGTGAATCCGAGGCCGCCTATGTGATCGAAGTTGAAGAAGTAATCGAAACAGCCACGACTGAAGAGGTGGCAGGACCAACATTCGCCGAGGTTTTCGCCATGGCTGACGCCGCTGCCGGTGAAAAGGTATTCAAAAAATGTAAGGCCTGTCACAAACTTGAAGATGGCGTAAACGGCAGCGGCCCACATTTGTTTGGCATTATCGATCGCGCCAAAGCCGGGGTTGAAGATTTTAGCTATTCTGCCGTTTTAACCGGCCTTGGTGGCAATTGGACACCTGAGGATTTGAATGCTTTCCTGACCAAACCTAAAGAGTATGCACCCGGTACCAAGATGAGTTTTGGCGGTCTAAAAAGCGAAAAAGATCGTGCCAATCTGATTGCCTATCTGGCCACTATCGGCGGTTAAGCCCTTAATATCCCTCAAAACCCGCGCTAGGACGCGGGTTTTTTGTGTTCACACGGGCGTAACACAATCGCGTCTTGCCTAAAGGGGGGCGTGCACCGTACCATTGCGATATATTGCCCAAGCATAGGGCAAACAACCACATGGAGACTGCGCCGATGATCCCTCGAAAAAGCAAAGCCGCATTTATTGTGCGCGCCAGCAATGATACCAGATCCCTTACCCTTAACTGGATCGGGCTGATGCTGGCACTTATCTTCCTTGTTTTTGCAACCGCGCTAAACGCCGAAACGATTACAAAATCATACGGCATCTCCAAATTTGGCGAGCTGAAATATGCCGAGGATTTCGCCCATCTTGATTACGTCAATCCCGATGCGCCAAAGGGCGGGGAATATTCTACATGGACATTCGGGTCATTCGACAGTTTCCACCCCTACATCCCCAAAGGTCGCCCGGCTGCCGGGGCCGGCATCCAATTCGAAAGCCTGATGGTTGGCACGTCTGACGAGCCAGATTCCATGTATGGCCTGCTGGCCGAAAGCCTGGAATACCCCGATGATTACTCTTGGGTAATTTTCAATCTGCGCCCCGAGGCAAAATTCTCTGATGGTTCGCCGGTTACCGCCGATGACGTGGTTTTTTCTCATAAAATCCTGGCCGAAAAGGGTATTCCGTCAATTCAAACCTTTTTTGCTGAGGCCTTTCAATCCGTTGAAGCCTTGGATCTGCACCGCGTGAAATTCACCTTTACCGAGCCGTCCGAGACCAATGATATGGTCATGCAGGCCGCCAGTTCGACCGTATTTTCCAAAGCCTGGTGGGAGGGGCGGGATTTTACCGAATCCACGCTTGATGTGCCCATGGGTTCGTCTGAATATATTCTGGAAAGCATGGATATCGGCAAAACCGTGATCTATCGTCGCCGCGATGATTACTGGGGTAAGGACCTGCCTATCAACATCGGACGCAGCAATTTTGATACGTTACGTTACGAATATTACGCCGATCCAACGGCTGCATTTGAGGGTTTTAAAGCGGGTGAAACAACGTTCCGGCTGGAAAACTCCTCCTTAAAATGGGCGCAGGATTACAACTTTCCGGCAATCGACAAAGGCTGGGTGCGCACTGACAAGTTGCCCAACGGCAATATCGCACAGGCGCAGGGATTTTTCTATAACCTGCGCAAAGCTCCCTTTGATGACATCCGCGTTCGCGAAGCTATGGGGCTGGCTTTTAACTTTGAATGGGCCAATGAAACCCTGTTTTTCGGACTTTATCAGCGGGTTGAAAGTTTCTGGGGCAATTCCGGTCTGGAAGCCCAAGGTATGATCCCCGACGATGAACGCGCCATTTTAGAGCCGTTTAAGGCCCATCTGCCCGAAAGCGTTTTTGCCAAAACCGTTTATATCCCGCCGACCTCGGGCACACAGCAACTGGATCGCGCGCAAATCCGTGCAGCGGGTAAACTGCTGGACGCAGCTGGCTGGCTTGTCGGTGATGACGGTATGCGGCGCAACAGCGAAGGGGCGGTTCTGGCGATTGATATCCTTAACTATTCCCCGGCCTTTGACCGGATCATCAACCCCTATGTGGAAAATCTCAAGAAATTGGGCATCGATGCCAGCCACACCCGCGTGGATAGTGCGCAATACACCGAGCGGCGCCGCAGTTTTGATTTTGATATGCTGGTCACCACTTATCAAAATTCGATCACGCCGGGGCTTGGCTTGCAGCAATGGTATGGCAGCGAAAATGCCGACGTGCCTTCGCGCAATATCGCCGGTCTCAAGAACGAGGCCATTGATGCATTGGTTCAGATTGTTATCGACTCCGAGACCCGCGAAGAGCTGAACCTCAACACCCGGGCGCTGGACCGGGCCTTGCGGGCCTTGCATATCTGGGTGCCGCAATGGTTCAAGGATGTGCATACGGTGGCCTATCTGGATGTCTACCGCCACCCTGAAAACCTGCCGCCCTATGCGTTGGGAACGGTGGATTTCTGGTGGTATGATGCGGAACGCGCGGCTGAACTTAAAGCTGCTGGCGCGTTCTAAAAGCTGATGGGCGCCTATATTCTTCGCCGCATGTTGCTCATAATTCCGACATTGATCGGGATTATGATCATCAACTTTGCGCTGGTGCAATTCCTGCCCGGCGGCCCGATTGAGCAAGTCATTGCACAAATGGAAGGCGGCGGTAATCCACTGGATCGCATCGGTGGGGATGGCTCTGACGCAGGTGTAAAAAACATCACGGAAGAGGATTCCACATATCAGGGCGCCCGCGGTCTGCCGCCGGAATTCATCGAAAGGCTGGAAATCCAGTTTGGCTTTGACAAACCACCGCTGGAACGGTTTTTCCTGATGATGAAAAACTATATCACCTTTGATTTCGGTGAAAGCTATTTCCGCTCAATCTCGGTTTTCGATCTGGTGCTCGAAAAAATGCCGGTATCGATTTCACTCGGGCTTTGGTCAACTCTGATCGCCTATATGGTCGCCATTCCGCTGGGCATCCGCAAGGCGGTGCATGAGGGATCAAGGTTTGACACCTGGAGTTCAGCCATCCTGATCGCAACCTACGCCATCCCGGGATTCTTATTCGCAATCATGCTGGTGGTGCTGTTCGCAGGCGGATCATATTGGCGGATATTCCCCCTGCGCGGGCTGACGTCAAACAATTTTTCGGACCTCAGTCTGTTGGGGCAGATACGGGATTATTTCTGGCATATCACCTTGCCGATTATCGCGAGCAGCATGGGGGCCTTCACCGGCCTTGCCATGCTGACAAAAAACTCTTTTCTGGACGAAATCAAGAAACAATACGTCATCACCGCATATGCCAAAGGCCTGCCGCAACACCGGGTGCTTTATGGGCATGTGTTTCGCAATGCCATGCTGATTGTCATCGCCGGTTTCCCGGGTATTTTCATCGGCGTGTTCTTTGGCGGCTCATTGATTATCGAGACTATTTTCTCACTCGACGGGCTGGGGCGGCTGGGGTTTGACGCGGCATTGACCCGCGACTATCCGGTGATGTTTGGCACGTTATTTTTCTTTACCCTCATGGGATTGTTCATAAAACTGGTTTCGGACCTCACGTATGTCTGGATAGACCCGCGTATCGATTTTGAGAGCCGCCAGACATGAACCTCACCACGCTACAACGCCGTCGTCTGTCAAATTTCCGTGCCAATCGCCGTGCCTATCACAGCCTGTGGATTTTCGCCGGTCTGTTTATCCTGTCGCTTTTCGCCGAGTTTATCGCCAATGATCGCCCATTGCTGGTATCCTACAAAGGTGATTTGCACATGCCCGTTTTCAGCTTTTATTCCGAGGCCGATTTTGGCGGGGATTACCACACCGAGGCCAATTACGCCGACCCCGAACTGCAATGCCTGATCATAACCGGCGGGCAGGCGGATAACTGTTTTATCGGTCTTGAAGGTGCAAAAGATGTGATTGCCCAGGCGCAAAGCAATGCGCTTTCAGTGCCCGAAAAAGGCTGGATTCTTTGGCCGCCCATTCCCTATAAATTCAACACGATTGACACTTATAATGTCAAAACCGCGCCCAGCCCACCGGATCGTTTTCATCTGTTTGGCACCGATGATCAGGCACGAGACGTATTTGCACGCATTATCTACGGTTTTCGAATCTCAATTATTTTCGCCATTGTTGTCACGGTCACCACCTCAATTCTGGGGATCATTGCCGGGGCTGCACAGGGGTATTACGGTGGGCTTTTTGATCTGTTATTTCAACGCTTTACCGAGGTTTGGGGGTCTTTGCCCAGCCTCTATATTATCATCATTATTTCAGCGATTTTCAACATGACCTTCTGGCTACTGGTCCTGATTATCGTCGCCTTTGGTTGGAGCGCGCTTGACGGGCTGGTGCGCGCTGAATTCCTGCGGGCGCGCAATTTTGAATATGTCCGCGCCGCGCGTGCGCTTGGAGTGCGCGACCGGGTAATCATTTTTCGCCACGTCTTGCCTAACGCCATGGTCGCCACCATTACCATGTTACCATTCATCGTAACCGGCACGATCGGCACCCTTGCCGGACTGGATTTTCTGGGCTTCGGGCTGCCGACCTCCTACCCCTCGCTGGGTGAGCTGACCTTGCAGGCCAAGGCCAACATCAATTCCCCTTGGCTGGGGTTTGCAGCGTTTTTCAGCTTTACCATCATGCTATCCTTACTGGTGTTCATATTCGAGGGCGTGCGCGATGCGTTCGATCCCAGAAAGACCTTTCAATGAGCACGCCTGTTCTTTCCGTCAAAAACCTGTCTATCCGCTTTGGCGCGCACGGCGAAGTTGTGCAAAACGTCAATTTTGATGTGCACGCCGGGCAGACCGTCGCGATTGTTGGCGAAAGCGGTTCAGGCAAATCAGTGACCGCGCTTTCCACCGTGTCCCTGCTGCCCGATAGCGCCGACATTACCGGCAGCGTGATCTATCGCGGCGATGAGTTGTTGGGCGCTGACCAAAAAACCCTGCAAAACATTCGCGGCAACGAGATCAGCTTTATTTTTCAAGAACCCATGACCTCGCTCAACCCGCTGCACACGATCCAGAAACAACTGACCGAAAGTCTGGCGCTGCATCAGGGGATAAGCGGGCACGCCGCGCGGGGGCGGATTCTGGAGCTGTTAACCAAGGTTGGCATTGAAGCCCCCGAAACCCGGCTTTTATCCTATCCCCACCAGCTTTCAGGCGGGCAACGTCAACGGGTGATGATCGCCATGGCACTGGCAAACGGGCCGGATATCCTGATCGCAGATGAACCAACGACGGCACTGGATGTGACTATTCAGGCGCAAATTCTAACGCTTTTGCACGACCTTCAGCGCGATACCAACATGGGCATGCTGTTCATAACCCATGATCTTGGCATCGTGCGCCGCATCGCGGACCTCGTCTGCGTTATGCAAAACGGCCAAATGGTTGAGACAGGTCCGGTGGCTGAAATTTTCACCAATCCGCGCCACGCGTATACCAAAAAACTGCTCTCAGCCGGGGTTGTCGGCCAGCCTGCGCCTGTGCCTGTGGGCGCCAAACCCGTGCTGAAAACGCAAGATTTGAAAATCTGGTTTCCGGTTAAACAGGGGGTTTTACGCCGCACGGTCGGACATATAAAAGCCGTCAACAAAGTTGATTTGACCATCCATGAGGGCGAAACCTTGGGGATTGTTGGCGAAAGCGGCTCGGGCAAAACCACGGTGGCACTGGCGGTGCTGCGGCTGATTTCCGCAAGCGGCAAAATCGGGTTTATCGGGCAGGACATTGAACGCTTTGACAACCGCCAGATGCGGCCCTTGCGCAAAGACATGCAGATCGTGTTTCAAGATCCGTTTGGGTCGCTCTCGCCGCGCATGACGTTAGAGCAGATTATCGCCGAGGGCTTGGGTGTGCACGGGGTTGAGGCCGGGCAGGATGTGCGCCAGATGGTCGTTGATATCATGCAAGAGGTCGGCCTTGATCCCGATATGTTAGAGCGCTATCCGCATGAATTTTCCGGCGGCCAGCGCCAGCGTATCGCCATCGCCCGCGCCATGGTTTTGCGCCCAAAATTGCTGGTGTTGGATGAACCAACCTCGGCACTCGATATGACCGTGCAAGCGCAAATCGTTGATTTATTGCGCAAATTACAGAAGAAACATCGGCTGGCTTATCTGTTTATCAGCCATGACCTAAAGGTTGTACGGGCATTATCCCATAGGGTTCTGGTGATGAAACAGGGCGATATTATCGAGGCGGGAACCAGCGACCAGATTTTTGATGCTCCGCAAATGGCGTATACCAAAACCCTGATGGCAGCAGCCTTAGGCAATGCGTAAGGCTCGGTGAATATTTCGTGAACAGCGCTTTATCCCGCCCTATATTCTGCTAAACTGACAAAATGTCGATCTGGACCCGCATATCCGAAGCTTTGGCCGCCCTTGCAAAAGGTCAGGGGCTTTCGGCGATTTTTGAGAACCTCAAACAGCCACCGGAAAAAAGTGTGGCTTTCACGATTGCGGTAATTGCGCTCGGGGCCAAGATGGCGAAAGCCGACGGTGAGGTGACCCGCGACGAGGTGATCGCTTTTCGCCAGATTTTCCAGATCGCCCCCGAGGATGAAATCCAGGCCGCGCGCGTGTTTAACCTGGCGCGTCAGGACGTTGCCGGATATGAAATTTACGCCCGGAACATCGCCCGCATGTTCGCAAAAGACAGCGATATCCTTAGCGATCTGATCGAGGGGCTTTTTCATATCTCTATGGCAGACGGGCATTACCACCCTTCTGAAGATGCCTTTATCAACGAGGTCTCAACGATTTTCGGCATGCCTGCACAGCATTTCACCTGCCTGCGCTCGCGCTATGTGCCGGGTGCGGAACCTGATCCTTATTCCGTGCTCGAAATCGCCCACGGCACAGACATCGGTGATATTCGCAAAGCCTGGCGCCGTAAGGTCCACGCCGTTCACCCCGATAACCTGATCGCGCGCGGCCTGCCCGCCGAAGCAATTGCACTGGCCAATAGTCGTTTGATAATCATCAACAACGCCTGGGAAGAGATAAAACAATCCCACGTGGCTGCATAATGCGGATAGCCAGCTATAACGTTGAATGGTTTTCCAGTCTTTTTGACAAGCAAAATCGCCTGCTGCGGGATCAGGAATGGTCCCGCCGCTATAAAGTGCGCCGCCGTGATCAGGCGGATGCCATTGCAGCCGTAATAAAGCGGGTTGACCCCGATATCATGCTGATTGTCGAGGCCCCAAATACCGGCGGTTCGCAAGATACAATCACAGCCCTTGGCACGTTTGCCAAACACTATAATTTACGCCAAAACGCTGTGACGATGGGGTTTGCTAACGCCACACATCAGGAACTGGCTATCATCTATGATCCCGATGTCGTCACCCTCACGCACGCTCCGCAAGGGGATATCTCGGATGGGACAGTCACGCAAAACGCCCCGCGGTTTGACGGTAAATTTCTCTATGATGTTAATGTTGACGGTCAGCCCGAGGTTTTCAATTTCTCAAAACCTCCGGTCGAGATGCTGGTGGAAAATAAAGCGACAAGCAATAAATTTCGCCTGATCGGGGTGCATACGAAATCCAAAGCGCCGCATGGGGCCGAAAACCCGCAGGATGCCCTGCGCATCATGGTCGAAAACCGCCGCAAACAACTGGCGCAATGTATCTGGATACGCCAACGGGTTGATGCGATCCTGGCCGCCAAAACGCCGCTGGTTGTTCTGGGTGATTTCAATGATGGTCCTGGCGTGAACGGCTATGAGACGCTGTTCGCGCGTTCTGGCGTTGAGATTGTTTTGGGCGATAAATCTGACGCGGCCAGCTATCTGATTGAACCCCATGCCCAAATCGTTTTGAACCCGCGCCAAGCCTGGGCACTGTCCACCGCGCGGTTTTATATCGGCAAATATAAACGCTATATGAATGCGCTTTTGGATTATATCATGCTCTCGCCCGACCTCTATCACGCCCATGATGCCAGTTGGCGCATCTGGCATCCTTTCGATGATCCGGTATGTTTCAAAGATGCCGAAATGCAGCTGGCCCTGCTAAACGCGTCAGATCATTTTCCGGTCAGCGTTGATTTGCATTTCTAAGGGCTTTCCCCAATTCCATAACCGGTTTATCAAGATAAAAACCATTCAAGGAGACATCCCATGTTCCACCCGTTTTCAGCCCCTGAAATCCTGCGCGATGCGCGCGAAGCACAGTCCGGTGACAATATGGGTGATCTGCCCGACTGGAATCTGGATGATCTTTACCCCTCAATGGACGGCCCGGAAATCACCAAGGATCTGCTCTGGCTTGGGGATGAAATGCCGGCATTTGGCCAAGACTACACCGGAAATCTGGCGGGGCTTGATGCGGCTGGCATGTTGAAATGCATTAAACGTTATGAGCGCATTGATCAGGTCTCGGGGCGGATTATGTCTTATGCGGGGCTGTTGTATTATCAAAATACCACCGACGCTGCGCGTGGGAAATTTATGTCTGACATGCAAAGCAAGCTGACGGACATGTCCACGCATCTGGTGTTTTTCACACTGGAAATCAACCGGCTCGATGATGCTGCGATGGCCACGCTACTGGCTGAGAACGCCGATCTTAACCGTTATAAACCTGTGTTTGACGACATTCGCAAGATGAAACCTTATCAACTGTCTGACGAGTTGGAAAAATTCCTGCACGACCAGTCTGTTGTTGGTGCTGCGGCCTGGAACCGTCTGTTTGATGAAACCATGGCGGGCCTGACGTTTGATGTGGAGGGGGAAAAGCTGCCGCTGGAGGAGACGCTTAACCTACTGTCAGACACTGATCGGGCGCGCCGCGAGGTTGGTGCACGCGCATTGGTCAAGGTTTTTAGTGCAAAAACGCCGCTGTTTGCCCGTATCACCAACACTTTGGCCAAGGAAAAAGCGATCAAGGACCAGTGGCGCAAACTGCCAACGCCGCAGATGTCGCGCCACCTTGCCAATAACGTGGAACCCGAGGTTGTGCAGGCCCTGCGCGATGCGGTTGTTGCCGCCTATCCCAAGCTTTCGCACCGCTATTTTGCGCTGAAAGCCAAGTGGATGGGGCTTGAGAAAATGGAGGTCTGGGACCGTGGTGCCCCCCTGCCCGGCGAGGATGATCTGATCATTCCCTGGGCGCAGGCCCGCGAGACGGTGATGCAGGCTTATGGTGATTTTGATCCCCGTATGGCCGAAATTGCCGGACAGTTTTTTGATAACGGCTGGATCGATGCAGCCGTTAAACCCGGAAAATCCCCCGGTGCATTCGCGCATCCAACCGTGACCGACGCGCACCCCTATGTGCTGCTGAATTACCTTGGAAAACAGCGCGATGTGATGACTTTGGCGCATGAGCTTGGCCACGGCGTGCATCAGGTGCTCGCAGCCGAGCAAGGTGAATTGCTGGCCAGCGCGCCCCTGACACTTGCGGAAACGGCCTCGGTTTTTGGTGAAATGCTGACCTTTAAGAAACTGCTGGGGAATGCCCCTGATAAAGCTGCGCGCAAACGCCTGCTGGCGGGCAAGGTTGAGGATATGATCAACACAGTCGTGCGCCAGATTGCCTTTTACGACTTTGAATGCCGCCTGCACGCCGCGCGCGCAGATGGTGAGCTGACGCCGGACCAAATCAACGCGCTATGGATGGAAATTCAGTACGAATCTCTGGGGAATGTGTTCACTTACATGGACGGTTATGAAACATTCTGGAGCTATATCCCCCATTTCATCCACTCGCCATTCTACGTCTACGCCTATGCGTTCGGCGACGGCCTGGTGAACGCGCTCTATGCGGTTTACGCCGAGGGCGATGTGGGTTTTCAGGACAAGTATTTCGATATGTTGAAAGCTGGTGGATCAAAACATCACAAAGAACTGCTGGCGCCCTTTGGGCTTGATGCTTCTGATCCAAAATTCTGGGATAAAGGCCTGTCACTGATCTCGTCGATGATCGATGAGCTGGAAGCCATGGAGGATTAACTAGATCGGGCACCCACATTGGATGCCCGGTTATTGTTACCCGGCCGTCGCCGTACGTTTGGCGCGCGCCGCACGACGGATTTCCCGACGTTCCTGCTCAATTTTCGGATCAGGGATTGGCACAGACGATATCAGCTTTTTCGTATAATCGTGGCTAGGGTTTTCAATGATCTGTTTTGCCTCGCCGATCTCGGCAATAGTTCCGAAATAGAGCACCATGATGCGGTTACTGATATGTTTCACCACACTCAAATCATGGGCGATAAACAGTAATGACAGGCCCAGCTCTTTTTGCAAATCCATCAGCAGGTTTACCACCTGCGCCTGCACAGACACATCGAGCGCTGACACGGGTTCATCGCAAACAATCAGTTTGGGTTCGGTGATCAAGGCCCGCGCGATACCGATACGCTGGCACTGTCCGCCCGAAAATTCGTGGGGGTAACGGTTGATATGGCTGGCGTTCATACCAACCTTTTCCAACATGGTTTTTACCTTTTCACGTATCTCAGCCCTGGACATTGACGCATGATGGGTTCTGAGCGGCTCGGCGATGATATCACCCGCCGTCATGCGTGGGTTAAGCGAGGCCAGAGGGTCCTGAAAAATCATCTGGATGTCTTTACGAACCTCAAGCATTTCAGCAGCATCAAGCTTAAGCAGATCCCGCCCCATCCACATAACTTCGCCTGTGTTGGCCGGGATCATACGAATGATCGCGCGTGCCAATGTCGATTTCCCGCAGCCACTTTCACCAACAATGCCAAGGGTTTCCCCCTCAAAAAGATCAAAAGAGACGTTATCAACGGCCTTTAAAACCTCGGGTTTGGCGAAAAATCCCGCATCATGCTGTTTGATATTGAAATGTACGGAAAGGTCTTTGACCGAAAGGATTTTCTTTGCGTTGGTCATTTTTGGGCCTCCGTAGCGGCTGTCACAAGCTTTTTATAATCAATGGTGGACAGGCTGGAGACATCTTGATCAAGACGCGGTACGGCTGCCAACAGACCTTGAGTATAGGGGTGCTCCGGTTTCTCAAACACGTCTTTGGTAGGGCGGTATTCCATAACCCGGCCATCATACATCACCAACGTGTCCTCACAGGTTCCGGCAACAATACCTAAATCATGGGTGATCAGGATAATCGCGGTGCCAAAATCCTCTTGCAAATCCAACAGGATATCCATGATTTCTGCCTGCACCGTCACATCAAGCGCCGTTGTCGGCTCATCCGCAATCAACAGTTTTGGGTTGCATAAAAGCGACATTGCAATCATCACCCGTTGGCGCATTCCGCCGGAAAATTCATGAGGATACATGCGTATCCGGTTTTTCGCATTGGGGATTTGCACAGCATCCAGCATCTTCACAGATTCCGCAATCGCCTCGGATTTTCCCATACCACGATGATGCATCAGCACCTCAGCCATTTGGCTGGAGATACGCATATAAGGGTTGAGCGAGGTCATAGGGTCCTGAAAAATCATCGCCATTTCATTGGCGCGATATTGGTTCATTTCTTCCTCAGGCAGATTTAAAATCTCTTCGCCCTCATAGAGAACTGAGCCAAAGGCGCGGCCATTTTTAGGCAACAACCCCATAATCGCAAAGGCGGATTGGCTTTTGCCCGACCCGCTTTCGCCAACTATCGCCATGGTTCCACCTTCTTTCAGGGTGAAATTGACGTCCTTAACCGCGTGCACAACACCGTCATTGGTGTCAAAATCCACGCGCAGGTTTTTAACTTCGAGAAAGCTCATAACGGCCTACCTGTCTTTGGGGTCAAGCGCGTCGCGCAACCCGTCGCCAATGAAATAGAAACTGAACAGTGTGATAACAAAGAATATAAGCGGCACAATCAATTGCCATTCGGTGTCATAGCGTATGGTTTTTGCACCCTCTGAAATCAACGCACCCCAACTGGTGTTGGGTTCTTGTACGCCAAGCCCAAGGAAGGAAATAAAACTCTCGGTCAGGATCATGCCTGGCACCAGCAAGGTGGCATAAACTGCTACGATCCCCAGAAGATTGGGTACGATATGACGGATGATGATTGTAAAGCTGCCAACACCCGTGGCACGCGCGGCCTCGATGAACTCTTTGTTCTTAAGCGAAAGCGTCTGGCCCCGCACAATCCGGCTCATATCAAGCCAGGACAAAAGGCCGATACCAATGAACAGCATATAGATGGAGCGCCCGAAAATCACCAGCATCAGAATCAGCACAAACATGTAAGGAATCGACATCAGGATATCGACGATACGCATCATGATCTGGTCCGTGCGCCCCCCGACATAACCGGCAATCGCGCCGTAAAGCGTGCCGACAACAACAGCAATAGCGGCGCCGATAATCCCCACCATAAGCGAGATTTGCGTGCCCTGAAGAACCCGCGAAAACATATCGCGCCCCAGATCATCAGCTCCGAAATAATGGCCGTTTTCAAACGATGGAGCACCCAGTTCAGCGGCACTTCCCATGATATCCCAGTCGATTTCCTCATTGTTCCATGTTGCAAAATACGGACCGATGGCAGAAATCAGGATGATAATGGTTAACGCTGCCAAACTAATGGTCGCAGCGCGGTTATGCATGAACCGCTTACGCGCGTCGCTCCAAAGGGAACGACCTTTAACCTCGTCCATATTGGCAAGATTATCCGCAAGGCTAACGATTTTATCTTTTTCAGCTACTATCATAATTATCCCCTTAATACCGGATTTTCGGATCGACCCACGCATAAAGCAGATCGGCCAAAAGGCTGAAAATAATGGTCAACGCGCCGACCAGGATTGTGATCCCCATCATCACCGAATAGTCTCGGTTAAGGGCCGAGTTCACGAACGCAACCCCGATACCACCTGTAGAGAAATACATATCAATAACCACCGACCCGGTGATCATGCCCACGAATGCAGGCCCAAGATATGAAATCATCGGCAGTAACGCCGGCTTTAACGCATGGCGGATAATGATATGGCGTGTCGGCAGGCCCTTGGCCTTGGCCGTGCGAATGAAATCGCTGTTCAGCACCTCTAGCATGGACGAGCGCGTCAAGCGCGCAATCGAGGCCATATAGCTGGTGGAAAGGGCAATAACCGGCATGATCAGATTAGGCCAGGCCCCGCCGTTCCAGCCTCCGCCCGGCAAGGCAAACATAGTGCCGTGCAGCGTAAGCGTAAAGAACCAGACCAGCAGCGGCGCCATAACGAAATTCGGCAGCACCTGCGCACCGATGGACACGCCAACGGCGAAATAATCAATGATGGTGTTTTGACGAATGGCGGCCACAATGCCCAGCGTTGTGCCCGTTACAACGGCAACAACAAACGATATTCCGCCGTAAGTTAGCGTGATCGGGAACCCCTGCCCAATGATGTCATTCACGGTGCGGTCTTTATAAATAAAGGACGGCCCAAAATCGAAATGAATAACAACACCTACAAGGTAGTTATACATTTGCAGCCAAAGCGGATCATCCAGACCATATTTAGCCCTGATATTCGCCAGCACTTGTGGGGGTGGCGTTTTTTCCGTAGTGAACGGACCGCCAGGAGCGGCGTGCATCAGCAGATATGACGCAATAATAAGCAGCAGCAGCGTCGGTATGGCTATCGCCAGACGCCTGATCACATATTGTAACATGGTTTCAACCTACACTATGTCTATGCGCATAATTCTGGTGTTTATTGCGCTACATGGGAAAACACCGCGTCAGATGACGCGGTGTGAATGTTTAAGTATGGATGTTATTCAGCGACTTTATAGAATTCGCGCGAATACCAGTTTCCTTCAACATTATCCAAAGGATACCCTTTAAGTGCTGGATTCAGCATAAAGACCCCTGTGTAATGATAGATTGGAATGATAGGCATTTCATCCGCCAAAATTTGCTCGACCTGCGTGTAGTTAGCACTTGGATCGGCCATAGTTTTAGCACTGGCCATCAACGCATCAACTTCGGCGTTGCTGTATTTGCCATCGTTTTGCCCGCTTTTGGTTGTCAGAAGATCGAGGAAGGTTGATGCCTCGTTATAATCTCCACACCAGCCGCTACGTGCAATTTCAAAGCCTTGCGTTTTGCGAATATCAAGGAAGGTTTTCCATTCTTGATTTTCAAGTGTAACGACAACACCCAAAGTTTGTTTCCACATCTGGCTCGCAGCAATAGCGATCTTTTTGTGGCCCTCGGATGTGTTGTATAGCAGGGTGAATTCCAACGGATTATCCGCACCGAATCCAGCTGCTTCCAACAATTCTTTGGCTTTTGCGTTACGCTCGTCCTGGGTCATACCAGCATATGGTACCTCAGGAATTTCAAACCCGGCAGTTGCACCGTGTGTGAACGTATAGGCATCAATCTGACCGCCTTGCGTAACTTTTTGTGTAATCACATTACGATCAAGTGCATAGGAAAGCGCTTGACGAACACGAACATCTTTAAACGCCGCAGGGGCATTTTCGGACACGTTGAACATATAGTAGTAGCTACACAGACGTGGAATCGAGACGGCTTGATCCGGATATTCCTTGGATAACCGCGGATATTGACCTGTTGGTATTGGACCTCTGTCTAATTCGCCGGCCAGATAACGAGTCAAACCAGTGTTTTCATCAGCGATCACCAGTGCAACAACTTTTTCGATGATTGTGTTTTCATTATTCCAATACATCGGATTACGTTCACGCGTTGAACGCTCTTGTGGAATATGCTCTGTCCAGACATAGGCACCGTTGGATACGATATTTTCAGGCTTGATCCACTCTGTGCCGTGCGCTTCAACCACCCAGGATGGTGTCGGGAACGTACTCGCATGCGTTGTCATCAGCGCGAAATATGGCAGGGATGCTGAAAGACGAACCTCAAGTGTAAGGTCATCAAGCGCTTTTACGCCAAGCGTATCTGTCGCAGCTTCACCAGCCAAAATCGGGCCAGCGCCTTCAATTGACATCAATTCGCCAAACCAAGCGTATGGAGATGCAGTTTCAGGATCAACCAAACGACGCCAAGCGTAAACGAAATCGCCAGCGGTTACAGGTTTGCCGTCAGACCATTTGGCATTGTCCCGCAGATGGAATGTATAGACATTCTTTTCGTCATTGGTGTCATAGCCAGTTGCAACACCGGGAACCAGATTACCGTCGGCGTCTTGGTTCATCAGGCCTTCAAAAAGGTCACGAATGATATCAGAACCGCTTACATCTTCTACGATTTGCGGATCGACCGAGGTATGTTCATCCCCGTTTCTATAGGTAAACGTTTGGTCGTCAGCCAGGGCTTCGCCGGTTACCGGGTGCGTTCCTGCAGCGAGCACAGGGCCAGCGGCAAGGGTTGCGGAAACAAAGCTGACTGCCAGAGTTTTGGCAAATAAGCGCATTTTTCATCCTCCATAGTTTGTTTTTTTGATTCACCCACACACGAACACATTATTCGAGTATCGAAAAGGTGATCATTTTCGCAATCTGCCCCAGACGTTAACGGCATTCAACAGTTTACTATGCGTTATAGGCAAATTAACGAAGTTATCGTCAATTTGACGTAATTTAATTTCATAAACGGTCACGTAGACTGAACCAAGTCATCGCCAGAACCAAAAGCGGCCACCGCAACATCGTTCCGCCGGGGAATCGGCGAATCGGAACATTTGCCATGATATCAAAACGTTCCGCCGTGCCGCTGATTGCTTCGGCCATCAATTTGCCCGCCAAGGTCGCCATTGCCACCCCGTGACCGGAATATCCAGAGGCCGAAAAGATGTTTGCAGACAGCCGTCTGAAATCCGGCATCCGGTTCATCGTAACCGCTAATGTGCCGCCCCAGGCGAAATCTATGGTTGTATTTTTCAGCTGCGGGTAGATCTTTAACATTGGTGCCCGCGCCTTGGTGGTGATGTCTTTGGGAAACCGGTAACCGTAACTTTCACCGCCACCAAACAGTAGCCGATTATCCGCCGAAAGCCGAAAATAGTTAACAACGAACTTGCTGTCAGCCACCGCCACATCATCGCGGATCAGACTGCGGGCCATATCCGCGCCCAAGGGTTCGGTGGCGATGATAAAATTGTTGATCGGCATCACCCGCGCACCTGCCTGCGGTTCCATAGTCCCCAGATATCCGTTGCAGCCCAGTGCCACGAAACCTGCGGTAATATCCCCGTTTTCGGTTTCAACAGTGGCCGGTTCACCCCGTTTTATACCTGTCACCCGCGTGTCTTCAAATATCCGCACCCCGGCATCAACACAGGCCCGCCCCAGCCCGAGCGCATAGTTCAAAGGGTGCAAATGCCCCGCCCCCCGATCCATCGAACCGCCATAATAAGCCTGCGTGCCCAAAGCATCGCGAATGGCGGGGCCATCCAGAGCTTCAATCAGTTCGTACCCGTATTCCCGTTGCAATTTTTCAACGTAATCATAGGTATAGTGCAGGTTTTTAGGTTTCAGTTCGGCGTGTATAACCCCGGATTTATAGTCACAATCTATAGAATGTTTTGCTATCAGTTCCTGAACTGTCGATTTACTTTCCTCACCCAACGCCCAAAGCTGGTGTGCATGATCCTGCCCGACCATGTTTTCCAAATCATCCTGTTCAACCCGCTGTCCCGAGCCAACCTGCCCGCCGTTACGCCCTGATGCCCCGAATCCTAGCCGCCGGGCCTCCAGCAGAATCACATCATAGCCGCGGCTTGCCAAATGCAGCGCCGTGGACAGGCCGGTATAGCCGCCGCCAATGACACAAACATCACAGGTTTCTGCCCCTGCAAGCGAGGGAAATGGTGGCAAAGAATGCGCGGTATCTGTATAATAAGACGCAGGATACCCACCATCGGGATCGTTAATCGTTAAGATATCCATCAGACGTTCAGTAACAGATGTTCACGCTCCCACGGGCTGATGACCGCGAGGAACGCCTCGGCCTCATGGCGTTTTATGGCCGTATAGACCTGACAAAACTCGACCCCGAGAACCTCGGCGAGTTCCGGCGCGCCTTCAAACAAATCCAGCCCGCCCATCAGACTGCGCGGCAAGGCACGTGGCTCGTCGTAAGCTTCGCCTTTTAGGGCCGCACGGGGTTTGAGGGCCTTTTTCATCCCCAGATATCCACAAGCCAGTGACGCGGCCAGTGCCAGATACGGATTTGAATCCATCCCGACAACACGATTTTCAACCCGACGCGCCGCAGGGGTCGAGATCGGAATGCGAATGCCCGTCGTGCGATTATCGGCACCCCATTCCAGATTTATCGGCGCAGACCCCGAGGCGACAAACCGGCGATAGGAATTCACATAAGGTGCAAAAAAACAGATCGCGTGGGGGATATATGTCTGTTGACCGGCGATAAAGTTGTAAAACAACTCGGTCTCCTGACCATCTGCATCGCTAAAAATATTTTGGCCCGTGCTATCCAGAACTGATTGGTGGATATGCATGGCACTGCCCGGCTCATCCTGCATCGGCTTGGCCATGAAGGTCGCAAAACAGTCATTGCGCAGCGCCGCCTCGCGGATCAGACGTTTGAAATAAAATACCTGATCGGCCAGGTGCACCGGATCGCCGTGCACTAGGTTAATCTCAACCTGCCCTGCCCCACCTTCCTGAATGATCGTATCAATTTCATAGCCCTGAGCCTCGGCGAAATCGTAAATATCATCGATCACCTGCCCGTATTCATCGACCGCCGCCATAGAATAAGCCTGGCGCGAAACCACACGACGCCCCGTGCGGCCAATGGGGGGTTCAATCGGTTGGGCAGGGTCGATATTGGGCTTGGTGAGGTAAAATTCGATCTCGGGGGCAACAACAGGTGTCCACCCCTCAGCCCGATATAAATCCAACACCCGTTTCAGAACATTGCGCGGAATTATCGGCACAGGTTTCCCATCAAGATCAAACACATCGTGGATTACCTGAATGGTCACGTCATCCGCCCAGGGGGCTGCCACGGCCGTTGCGTAATCAGGTTGCAGAACCATATCGGCCTCTATCCACTGATCTTCGATTTCCATATCGACGTAATCACCGGCGATGGTTTGATACATGATGGATTGTGGTAAAAACATGCTTTCCGAACGGTTGAACGTCGCGGCGGGCATGGCTTTGCCCCGTGACATACCGACAAAATCGGCGATGATACACTCAACCTCTTCAATGCGGCGCCCATCCAGCCACTCGCGGGTGGCAGGGGGGAATTTTGTGATGAAATCCATTGATTTGCGTGCCATGGTTTTTCCTTTACAACCGCCCGACAGGTTTAGCTGTGGCGCCCTTTTTCGCGGCCAACAGACACAGCCAGTCATGTGCCACCGTTGCGGCCGCAAGGGCGGTGATTTCGGCGTGGTCATAAGCTGGAGAGACCTCAACCACGTCCATACCAATCAGATTAAGCGGCCCTAGCCCGCGGATCAACTCCAACGCCTGCCAACTGGCAAGCCCCCCCATCACCGGCGTGCCAGTGCCGGGCGCAAAGGCCGGATCAAGCCCATCCACATCAAACGAGATATAGACCGGCGCGTTCCCGGCGCGGATTTTGATAATGTCGAGGGCCGCGTCAATACCGTGGCGATGCACCCAAGGCGCGGTCAGAATTTCAAAGCCATGATCGCTGTCATTATAAGTGCGCAAACCGATTTGTGTGGATTTGCTCACATCGATGATGCCCTCGGCAGCCGCACGGCCAAACATGGTGCCGTGATCAATGCCGCCGTGATCCTCCCATGTGTCGCAATGGGCGTCAAACTGGATGAGCGCGACGGGGCCGTATTTTTCGGCATGCGCTTTCAGCAACGGATAGGCGACGAAATGATCGCCGCCAAAGGTCAGCATTTTTGCATTACTTTTCAGGATTTCAGCCGCATGGGTCTGAATATCTATCGGAACGGACGCCGCGTCATGCGGGTTAAGCATGCAATCCCCCCAGTCGATCACCGCAAGCGTTTCAAACGGGTCAAAGCCAAAGGGAAAGGCAGGCAGTTCCGCCAGCTGCACAGAGGCCGCACGAATAGCGCGCGGCCCCAAACGGCAGCCCGAACGATAGGTAACGGCGCTGTCATAAGGCACGCCCGACACCACGACATCGACCCCGTTAAGATCACGACTATAACGTCGCCGCAGAAAACTGAGCGCCCCGCCATAGGTCATCTCTGCCCAGCGTTCGTTGTTGCCCTTGGCCCGGAATGCCTGATCACCTTGCATCATTTCACCTTTTTACGCATGAAAAACCACGAAATCGAAATCCCGATGGCCACCGTTACCACAATCAAAGTCGCCAGTGCATTAATATCGGGGCTAACGCCAAGGCGGACCTTGGAGAAAATCACCATCGGCAAAGTGCTGGCGCCCGGACCGGACACGAAGCTGGCGATAACAAGGTCATCGAGCGACAGGGTAAATGACAGCAACCAGCCCGAAATCAGCGCCGGTGCAATCATCGGCAGGGTAATATCGAAAAACACACGCAACGGGCGCGCACCCAGATCAGCGGCGGCTTCTTCAATGGCGTCGTCCATATCGACCAGTCGGGATTGAACGACGACGGCGACGTAGGCCATGCAGAATGTGGTGTGGGCGATGATGATCGTTAACATACCACGGCCTGCGGGCCAGCCAAACATTGCCTCCATGGTAACGAATAATAATAGCAGGGATAACCCGGTTATGACCTCGGGCATTACCAGCGGGGCAGTGACCATGCCGGTCAGCAAACCGCGCCCGCGCAGGCGCCCAAACCGGGTCAGGACCATGGCGGCGATAGTGCCTAGAACGGTTGCCAACGTCGCGCTGACGAATCCGATTTTCAGGCTGATCCAGGCGGCACCAAGGATTTGCGGATCATGCAACAGCTCGCCATACCATTTGGTTGACCAGCCCCCCCAAACGGTTACCAGCTTGCTTTTGTTAAAGCTGAAGATCACCAGAGAAACGATGGGAATATAGAGGAACAAAAAGCCAATAAATGCCACCACAGGCAGGAAAATGCTGCGTTTCATGTCGCAGCCCCTTGCTTACCTTCAGCCATGCGCAGCAGCATAATCGGGATGACCAGCAACACCAGCATGGCAATGGCCACAGCCGAGGCCACCGGCCAGTCGCGGTTGGAAAAGAACTCTGACCACAGGATTTTGCCAATCATCAACGTGTCAGGCCCACCCAGCAGCGCGGGAATGACGAACTCACCGATTGCGGGAATGAAAACCAGCATCGAGCCTGCGATAATGCCGGGCAAAGACAACGGTAGCGTGATCTTGATAAACGTCGTGACAGGCCGGGCGCCAAGATCTGTTGAAGCCTCAAGTAAACTGTCATCAAGCTTTACCAGATTGGCATAAAGCGGCAGGATCATGAACGGAAGGTAGGTGTAAACAATGCCGATATAAACGGCGATATCGGTTTGCATAATGATCAGAGGCTCGCTGATTACGCCGATTTTCATCAGGATCAAATTCAGGATGCCCTTGGTTTTCAGAATGCCAATCCACGCATAAACCCGCAGCAAAAATGAGGTCCAGAACGGCAGCACGATCAACAACAGCAGCAACGAGCGTTTCGGTTCAGCGCTACGAGCAATATAATAGGCCATCGGGTACCCGATCAGCAGCGCCAAAACGGTCGCGAAAAACGCGATTTTGATCGAGGACAGGTAGGCATTGATATAAAGCGCATCCTGCCACAAGTAAGCGTAATTGCTGAACGTCGCCTTGATTGCGCCATCGACAAACAGTGGCGAATAGGGGGGGCGGGCGATCAATGGTTCGGCCACTGAAATCTTCAAAACCACTAGGAACGGGATCAGGAAAAACACCAAAAGCCAGACCATCGGCACGGCGATTACCAGCGTGCGGCCGTTCAAGCCAAGGCGGGCCAGCAGCGCCCTCATTTGGTTAACACGACACCGGCGGCGGCGCTCCAACTTAAATAAACGTCCTCGTCCCACTTGATCGCGGCACCGTCGTGCAGACGGTTGGATTTCGTAACCTTCAGGACTTTTCCAGTGCCAAGCCGCACACGGTAAATCGAAAGGTTCCCCAGATAGGCCACCTCTTCGACCATACCTTTGACGACGTTATCGGCCTTGGGTTTATCCCGGCTGATAACAATGCGTTCCGGGCGCACGGCGATCCAGACTTTCTGATGCGCATCAACGTTTTGATGCGTATCAACCACCAAATCAACCCCGGCATCGCTGGTTTTTATGCGCAAAGTATCAGCCACGGCCACGTCAACCTTGCCTTCAAACATGTTCACCGAACCGATGAAATCTGCAACGAATTTGGTGTCGGGAGCCTCGTAAATCTGCGGCGGTTCCCCGATTTGCACGATTTTTCCGGCGTCCATCACACCGATACGCGTGGAAAGGGTCATCGCCTCTTCTTGATCATGGGTCACAACAATGAAGGTCACACCGAGGCTTTCTTGAATCTGGATCAGCTCAAACTGCGTTTCCTCGCGCAGCTTTTTGTCAAGTGCGCCAAGCGGTTCATCAAGCAACAGCAGTTTTGGCCGCTTCACCAAAGAGCGCGCCAAAGCCACCCGTTGTTGTTGCCCGCCTGACAGTTGATGTGGCTTGCGCGCGGCAAAATCGCCAAGCTTGACCAGTGCCAACATATCCCCAACCCGCGCCATCGCCTCGGGCTTTGAAATCCCCTCGCGCAGCAACCCGTAGGCGATGTTGTGTTCAACCGACATGTGGGGGAAAAGCGCGTAGGACTGAAACATCATGTTGGTGGGCCGCAAATTCGCCGAGACCCCCGCCATATCCTGCCCATCAATTTCAATATGCCCCGATGTGGGTGTCTCAAACCCGGCGAGCATGCGCAATAACGTCGATTTTCCGCACCCTGATCCACCAAGCAGACAAAACAATTCGCCTTTGTAAATGTCCAGACTGACATCATCTACGGCGGCGAAATCACCGAAACTCTTGGTGATGTTTTTGATGCGGATAAACGGCGTTTCCACCGCCTCGATCCAAGGGCGACGTTCGCAAGCTGTTAGTTGTTGTGACATAGGTATCCTATGGTTGGGGGTGCCGATACGACACCCCGCCCAGTTTTATTGCCCGGTTTTCACCCGTGTCCAAAGGCGCGTGATTGTGCGGTCTGTGCGCGCGTCATAAACTTGCGCCCCCCACAAACGTTCCTTGGCGGCCTCGGTCGGGAATATCCCCGGATCAGAGGTGATTTCTTCGTCAACCATCGGCATGGAGGCCGCATTGCCATTGGCATACCAGACATAGTTGGTGATATCAGCGGTGATTTGGGCATCCATGATAAAGTTAATGAACTGGTGCGCGGCATCGGGATGTGGCGCATCAACCGGGATCGCCATCATATCGAACCATTGCAACGCGCCCTCATCGGGGATCACATAGCCGATTTCAACGCCATTTCCCGCCTCTTCAGCCCGCGCCATTGCCTGGAATATATCGCCCGACCAACCGATCGCCACGCAGGTGTCACCATTGGCCAAGTCATTGATATACTGTGATGAATGGAAATACCGAATGCTGCCACGAATGCTTTCCAACAATGCCGCGCCCTTTTCCAGATCAGCCGCATCCGTAGAACGCGGATCAAGGCCCAGATAGCTCATGGCGGCGGGGATCATCTCTGTCGGAGCATCCAACATCGAGACACCGCAATCGGCCAGTTTGGCCACCACTTCGGGATCAAAAACCAGTGACCAACTGTTAATCTCGTAATCCGCACCCAGACGCTCGGCAATTGCAGCGGCATTATAACCAATGCCCGTGGTCCCCCACATATAGATCGTCGCATATGCATTATCCGGGTCATAAACGCTGGCACCTGCCATCAGGTCTGCGTCCATATTGGCAAGGTTCGGCAATTTCGATTTATCAAGCGCCTGATACGCGCCAGCCGCAATTTGGCGTTGCAGAAAGTCCGAGGTTGGCACCACGACATCATAGCCCGAGCTGCCAGTCAGCATTTTCGCCTCCAACACCTCATTACTGTCGTAAACATCGTAAACAACCTTGATGCCGGTCGCCGCCTCAAATTTCTCAATCGTGTCTTCGGCGATATAATCGGACCAGTTGTAGACATTCACAACCTTGTCCTGTGCGGCCAGTGGGTTGGCAATTAATACCGTTGCTGTAGCCCAGATAATCTTGTTTCTCATTACGCTCTCCCTCTTTCTGATCTGATGGATGATTTGACACCAGTTTACAAAGGCAAAGCAAGCTTTTTTGATTTTTTTACACAGTTTCCAGATATGTGGCAATTTCAAAATCACTCATTCTGGATGTAAACTTTTGTAATTCCTGTTGTTTCGCCAATACATAGACCTTGCGCATCAAATCCGGATAAATCGTGGCATTGGTCTCTCCGTTTTCAAATAGGTTTATTGCCTGCCCCCAATCCGACGGCAATTGCGCTAAATTCATGCCGTATGCATCCCCGGAAATCGGGTTAACCGGGTTTTGCCCAACCTCAATACCTGTCAGCGCAGCCCCCAAAACTGCTGCCATAACCAGATAGGGATTGGCGTCGGCGCCGGCCACACGATGTTCAATCCGGCGCGCTTTTGCCGGGCCGCCGGGGATGCGAATAGCCGCTGTGCGGTTCTCATAGCCCCAGCAAATTCCGGTTGGAGCATGGGTGCCCGGGGCCATGCGGCGATAGGAATTCAAGTGCGGCGCAAACACCAGCGTCGATTCAGACATCCCCTGAAGCAGCCCGTTGACTGCATGGCCTAAAACCGGCGAGCCTTCATCACTGCCATTATCAAAAATATTGTTGCCGTCTTTGTCTAAAATGCTGAAATGCACATGCAGACCACTGCCGGCACGGTCCTGATATGGCTTTGCCATGAACGTGCCCGCGAACCCGTGTTTACGCGCTATCCCTTTGACAAACCTTTTGAAAAACGTGGCGTCATCGGCGATTTTCAAGGGATCATCGCAGTGCATGAGATTCACCTCAAACTGCCCTGCCCCATTTTCCGAGATCGCCGCGTCGACCGCCACACCATGCGCATCGCATGCAGCATATACGTCGCCAAAAAACCCCTCAAACTGATCAATCTCATCAATCGACAGCACCCCATCCCCGTCAAGGCGACGTTGTGTCAATGGCGATATTGGCGCATTTGGGCGATTCTGCGCAGGGTCGGTGATATAAAACTCCAGCTCCATTGCCGTTACGCATTTAAGACCAGCGGCGCGGTAGCGATCAATAACGCGCGCTAAAACCTGACGCGGATCAACCGGCGAGGGCGAACCATCCTCAAGCGACATCCATAACGGCACCATCGCAGTTGGATGTGCCAGCCAGTCCATCGGCAAAATACCCCGGCCTGTCGGGCGCGCAAAACCATCGCCATCCCCAGTGTCAAAAACCAGTGGATTATTCTGCGTATCCGTGCCCCAAATATCAACCGTGGTGATTGATAAAGGCATGCGCGCGCCCTCGCTTAATAGCTTTTCAGCCTGCGCCACAGGAAGACGCTTACCACGCCACACGCCATTAAGATCAACAACAGCCGCACGAACGCTGGCCAAATCCGGGTGATCCTTAAGCCACTGCGATGCATCTTCTGACATGATTTTCCTCCATAGCATAATATAAACAAACAACGCCCCTTCGGTAATCCAAGTATCCGTACTGTCAATCAATATCTTTAGTTTAATATTAAACTAATCGCTCTGCTTTCTTGAACTTCCATCAGAACCGCTGCTGCTATTATTACTATTTAGGTTGAGATATAGCATAAAATCGTGTATTTTAAGGTAATGTTCGAATAGTATAGATATAGAACTTATTTTTAGAATAATTACATGCTTTGTGCAAAATTTTCCAATACATCAGCCTCTATATTTATCTACTTAACAGAAAATTCATAACAATTAATACCTGAGCGGATTTGCGCACTTGCAGTATTCCCGTTTAATTGCATAAATCCGCATATGTAATAAACACCACAGGAGGGCGGTCGTAAATGGCCAAGCATAACCAGCCACAACTTGATACCTCGCCAAAAGTCAGCGATGAGATTCGCCATACAACCTGTTATATGTGTGCATGCCGTTGTGGGATCAACGTGCATCTGCGCGATGGCAAAGTTGCATACATCGAGGGCAACAAGGATCATCCGGTTAACAAGGGTGTACTATGTGCAAAAGGTTCTGCGGGCATCATGCAGCACTACGCGCCCTCACGCCTGCGCGCACCCCTAAAACGTGTTGGCGAACGCGGCGAGGGTAAGTTTGAAGAAATAAGTTGGGATGAAGCCTTTGAGATAGCCACAGGATGGCTTGCCCCTATTCGCGAGAAAAACCCTGAAAAACTGGCGTTTTTTACAGGCCGGGATCAATCCCAATCGATGACAGGCTGGTGGGCGCAAGCCTTTGGCACCCCCAATTACGCAGCCCACGGCGGGTTCTGCTCGGTGAACATGGCCGCAGGTGGCATCTATACGATGGGCGGCGCATTTTGGGAGTTCGGCGCACCAGACTGGGACCACACAAAGCTGTTCATGATCTTTGGTGTCGCCGAAGACCATGATTCCAACCCGATAAAAATGGGCCTCGGTAAATTGAAAAAACGCGGTGCCAAGGTGATCGGCGTTAACCCCATCCGCTCAGGCTATAACGCCATTGCCGATGAATGGGTAGGCATTACGCCCGGGACTGACGGGCTGTTTATACTGTCGATGATCCATGAATTATTAAAGGCAGGCAAGGTCGACCTTGATTATCTGATTCGCTATACCAACATGTCATTTTTGGTTAATCAGGATAAAAATAGCGATGAACATGGTCTGTTTATCCGCGATTCAGACGGCAAGGAACAGGTTTGGGATCGCGTGAAAAATGCCCCCGCTGCCTGGGATGCCAAAGACGTTAAGCCAGCAATGCAAGGCGCATATATGGTTAATGACATCGCCTGTACGCCTGCGTTTATGTTACTGGCAGATAAATATATGGCCGATGAATTCACACCGGACGCAGTGGCTGATCGCGTTGGCATTTCCGCTGAACGCATTAAATCCATCGCGGCTGAACTGGCGCAGGTAGCCTTTGGTGAACAAATCGTTCTGGATCGTCCATGGACCGATTTTCGGGGGCAAAAGCATGACCAGATGATCGGCCGCCCGGTTTCGTTCCATGCAATGCGCGGTATTTCGGCACATTCAAATGGTTTTCAAACGGCGCGCGCCCTGCATGTGCTGCAAATTCTGTTGGGATCGGTTGAGGTCCCCGGAGGGTTTAGGTTTAAACCATCTTACCCAAAACCCGTCGAGGCGCACCCGAAACCACATCATAATGTGACACCCGGGCAACCACTTGACGGCCCGCACCTTGGATATCCACGCGGTCCAGAGGATTTGGCGCTTGATGAAAACGGGCGTCCCAAACGGATTGATAAAGCCTTTACATGGGAGAACCCGCTGTCGGCGCATGGGCTGATGCATATGGTGATTTCCAACGCCCATGCAGGTGATCCCTATAAAATTGACACGTTATTTATGTACATGGCCAACATGTCGTGGAACTCATCCATGAACACCAGCGGTGTGATGGATATGCTTACGGATAAGGATGAAAACGGCGAATATGTGATCCCGCACATCATCTATTCTGACGCCTACTCATCTGAAATGGTTGCGTTTTCTGATCTGATATTCCCCGACACGACCTATCTTGAACGCCATGATTGCATCAGCCTGCTCGACCGTCCGATCTGCGAACCCGATGCCTTAGCCGACAGTATTCGCTGGCCCGTGGTGGAACCTGATCGCGATGTGCGTGGCTTTCAAACTGCCCTGATCCAACTTGGCGCCAAGCTTGGTTTGCCCGGCATGGTTAACGAGGATGGTAGCCCAAAATTCAAAGATTACGCCGATTATATCGTCAATCACGAACGTCGCCCGGGCGTTGGCCCTTTGGCTGGTTTTCGCGGCAAAGACGGCACGGGCAAAG
Organism: Paracoccaceae bacterium; assembly: GCA_036479695.1. Classification (GTDB taxonomy): domain Bacteria; phylum Pseudomonadota; class Alphaproteobacteria; order Rhodobacterales; family Rhodobacteraceae; genus NORP23. Next base: position 126,344 of record JAZGFN010000009.1, on the reverse strand, counting down.
GTCGCGGGGAACCTAACCCAAATCAAATTCAAGCCTATATCGATAACGGCGGGTTCTGGTTGGATCACATACCCGAATCCGCGTCCTATTTCAAACCCTGGAATATGGACTATCAGAATTGGGCCGTTGAGCGGGGTATATATGATAACGTGCAGCCTTTTGTTTTTCAGGTCTATCAGGAAACCTTGCAAAAATTCCGCCTTGCCGCCGAAGGCAAAGGGGACATTCAGCCGCCCGAACACTTGCGCGAGCAAGTTCGTGCATCGATGGATCCGCTGCCAACATGGTGGGAACCATTTGAACAAGCTCTTGTTAACAAAGACGAATTTCCGCATCACGCCTTAACGCAACGCCCTATGGCAATGTATCATAGCTGGGGCACACAGAACGCCTGGTTGCGCCAAATTCATGGCCATAACCCGCTTTATGTGCCAACAGATATCTGGAATGCCAATGGTTTTCAGGATGGCGACTGGGCGCTTGTTACCTCACATCACGGCGCAATTACCGTGCCGGTTGCTTTGATGGAGGCGCTAAATGCCAACACTGTCTGGACATGGAATGCTATTGGTAAGCGCAAAGGCGCCTGGGGCTTACAGGATGACGCGCCCGAATCAACAAAAGGTTTTATATTGAACCATCTTATCCATGAATTGCTACCCGCCAAAGATGATGGCCAGCGTTGGGCAAATTCTGACCCAATTACAGGACAGGCAGCATGGTTTGATTTGCGTGTGCGCATTGAGAAAACCGACCCGCCGCCAGATTTGCATTCAATCCCCGATGTTGCCCCACAAGAATCTCCCGTTGGCCGTGGTCCTAAAAACGTTGAATATGGTAAGGAGTGGACATGACAAGCTTGCCACAATCCACCGAGAAAAAGCTCGGCCTTGTTATTGATCTCGACACCTGTGTTGGCTGCCACGCCTGCGTGATTTCGTGTAAAGAATGGAATACCAGCAACTACGGCGCACCCTTATCAGACATGGACGCATATGGTGCAAACCCGGTCGGGACGTTCCTTAATCGGGTGCATACATTTGAGGTGAAACAAGACGATAAGCCGGCGCAAGTCACGCATTTTCCCAAATCCTGCCTGCACTGCGAGGATGCCCCTTGCGTCACCGTTTGCCCGACAGGGGCCAGTTATAAACGCGTTGAAGATGGCATTGTTTTAGTCAATGAAAACAACTGCATAGGCTGTGGCTTATGTGCCTGGGCCTGCCCGTATGGGGCGCGTGAAATGGACGCGGCCGAGGGGGTGATGAAGAAATGTACGCTGTGTGTTGACCGGATTTACAATGAGAATATCCCGCAAGAAGACCGCGTGCCATCATGTGTGCGGACCTGCCCGGCCGGTGCGCGACATTTTGGTGATTTTGCAGATCCCCAAAGCAATGTTTCCATACTGAGCGCTGAACGCGCAGGGATGGATATGATGCCCGAGCAAGGCACCAAACCCGTAAATAAATATCTGCCACCCCGGCCAAAATCCGACATAACCAGTGATATAACCCCGGCCTTGACCGCACAATCCGCTGAAACGGGCGGTTTTTTAGGCTGGATAGATCGAACATTGGAGAAACTCTGATGCATCCCGCACCTTCCGTAATCATCTTTACCGCACTGTCCGGCCTTGGATTTGGCATGATGGTATTCCTTGGGTTGGGCTATCTAAATGTCGTTGTCCTAACCGCTTTTGTCTTTGTCGCAATGGCCTATGCGCTGGCAGGGGGTGGGCTTTTGTCCTCGCTCTTTCATCTCGGCCATCCTGAACGGTTTTTGAAAGCCCTGACACAATGGCGTTCAAGCTGGTTATCGCGCGAGGGCATTTTATCGATTCTAACCATGGGCATCTTTGGCATCTACGCCATTTTATGGATATTCATGGATATGCGCATTGAATTACTTGGGTATATCGCGGCACTCCTGTCAATCTGGACCATATTCAGCACCTCAATGATCTATGCCCAGATGAAATCCGTGCCGCGCTGGAATTCCGCCATGACCCCTATTTTATTCATGTTATACGCCTTTGCGGGCGGTGCATTGCTGACCACACAGGTGAATATCGCGGGCTGGATGATGGCCGCCCTTGCGGTTGCACAAATCGTTGCGTGGCTGCTGGGCGATGGAGCGTTTGCCAAAAGCGGCTCGGATATGGGTACGGCGACGGGCCTTGGCGGGCTTGGTAAAGTGCGGTTGCTGGAAAAGCCCCATTCGGGTACGAACTATCTGATGAAAGAGATGGTCTATGTGATTGGGCGTAAACACGCGCTAAAACTCAGGATCATAGCGTTGAGCACGGGCATGGTCATTCCTGCGGTTCTGCTGCTGGCCCTGCCGCCGGGTCATATGATCGGATTACTCGCAATTCTTAGCCATATGCTGGGTCTGTTTACGGCGCGCTGGTTGTTCTTTGCCGAGGCCGAGCATGTGGTCGGGCTTTATTACGGGCAACGTTAACGCCAAAGTAGCAGCAGTAAAATTCCGAGGCTGACGAGGGTGATCCCGGTGATTTCACGCCCGCTGGAACGCTCGCGAAAAATCAGCGTTGAAACGGCAAATGTAAACAGCAGTTCCACCTGTCCGACCGCTTTAACGTAAGCTGCATTTTCTAATGTCATTGCCGAAAACCAGCCAAGCGAGGCCAACCCGCCGGCCAATCCCACAATTGCCGAAATACGCCAGCTAGCCAGTACTTTTGTGATTTGCCCAACCTCGCGCCAACGCAGCCACGCGGCCATAATGATGGTCTGGAAAACCAGAACAGAGGCCAGGGTAAAGGTTGCGCGGATCAGAAAATCCCCGGATGGCAAAGCTAATGACGCCGCGCGGTAGCTAACGCCAGACACCGCAAACGCCGCCCCCGAGGCCATGCCAATCAGGCTCGCACGGCTCGAACCCCCGCCGCGCATTCCGTTTGGTGTCGAGATAAGAACAACACCAGCAAGGCTAATGCCAAGGGCAAACAGCGCGGCCATACTGATGGTATCACTTAAAATAATCACACCAAAAAGCGCTGCTTGTATGGTTTCCGTCTTGGAAAACGTCGTACCAACCGCGAAATTTCGCAGCCCGAACAGATAAACCAGCAGCGCCGTTGCGATAATCTGCGCAACTCCGCCAAGGGCCATGAAACTGGTAAACCGCAGGTTCGGTGCGGGCAAATTATTACCGGAACTGACTAATGCCGCCAGAAACAGCACAACCAGCGGTACGGCAAATACGAATCGCGAAAACGTCGTACCACTGTTGGAAAGCTGCCCCTTAAGGTGCTTTTGCAACGCCGAGCGGATATTTTGCAAAAAGGCCGCGCCGATGGCAATAAGAACCCAAAGTTCCATGATCTATCTTTCCTGCGCCTCTGATTTCAAAACGCCGTCCAGCCAGTAAACGGTATTTCGTGCCGCACTCAGCGCGGCTTCGGCGGTTTCAAAAACCCGGTCACCATGATGGCCAATACTAAACCAACCGCGATTATCCTCTATGTCGCGGCGAAATTCATCAAAACCATAGCTTGTGTCGGGGCGCTGAAAAACGTCAACGCACAGCATTTCACCGCCAAGATTAATTGATCTGATGACTGTGTTTTTATGTGCCATATCCGTCCCTACATTGTCTTGGCAACCGCCCGCAAAGGCACCTTTTGGATTTTTCCGGTTGAGGTTTTGGGGACCTCGTAAAACACCACCGTGCGCGGCACCTTAAAGCTGGCGAGATGCGCGCGGCAATGGTCAAACATCTCGGTCTCGCTTGCCTGCATTCCTGGTTTTAATTCGATAAACGCACAAGGTGTTTCGCCCCATTTTTCATCGGGGCGCGCAACAACCGCACAGGCCGCAACCGCCGCGTGGGCGTATAGGCAGCTTTCAATTTCAATGCTGGAAATATTCTCGCCGCCGGAAATTATTATGTCTTTGGCCCGGTCGCGCAGCTGGATATAACCATCCCCGTGCACCACCGCCAGATCACCGGAATGGAACCAACCACCAGCAAACGCAGCATCCGTTTCGAGCTTATTTTTAAGGTATCCCTTCATGGTTATATTGCCGCGCATCATCACCTCGCCCATGGTTTCGCCGTCATGTGCAACCTCTTGCATCGTGTCGGGGTTCAGCACTTTGCAATCCTCTTGGACCATATATGCCACCCCTTGACGAGCCTTCAGATTTGCCTGTTTTCCAACCGGCAAAGCATCCCATTCCTTATGCCAAGCGCATGAAACGCAGGGTCCATAGGTTTCCGTCAGGCCATAAGAATGGGTCACCTCAAACCCCTCCTGCACCATCGATTGCAGGATTTTTGCAGGGGGCGGCGCCGCAGCCGTCATCACTTTGCATGTATGTTCAAAGGCGCGTTTTTCAGCACTTGCGTCAATCATCATGCCCAGCACAATCGGCGCGCCGCATAAATGGTTAACGCCGTGCTCTGCAATCGCATCGTAAATACTTGCCGCCGTCACCTTGCGAAGGCAGATATTTACCCCCGCTTTGGCTGCAATCGTCCAGGGAAAGCACCAGCCGTTGCAGTGAAACATCGGCAACGTCCAAAGGTATACCGGATGCGCCGACATATCCCATTCCAACGCATTTCCCAGCGCATTCAGATAGGCGCCGCGATGGTGATAGACGACCCCCTTGGGCTTGCCCGTCGTGCCGGAAGTATAGTTAATGCTGATCGTATCCCATTCATCAACGGGTGGATCATAAGCAAAATCAGGATCACCCCCGGCGATAAACGCCTCGTAATCTTGCGCGCCCAGCAATTCGCCGCTTTGGGCCGCAGGGTCATCAATATCAATCAAAACCGGCGTCGATTTCGCCAAAGATACCGCCTGTTTCACGACCTCTGAAAATTCCCGATCCGTAACCAACAGTTTGATTTCTGCGTGGTCAATAATATAGGCAATCGTGTGCGCATCGAGGCGATAATTCAATGCATTCAACACCATCCCTGCCATCGGCACACCGAAATGCGCCTCGTATAATTCGGGTGTGTTGGTTGCCATAAAGCCGACAACATCGCTTTTTTGCAGCCCCGTATTCCCCAATGCCGAGGCAAGCTTTCGGCACCGCGCATAGGTTTCACGCCAGCTACGCCGGGCTTTGCCATAGATAACGGCCGGGCGTTCAGGATAGGTTAACGCGGTGCGACGCATGAATGAAACTGGGGTTAGCGGCGCATAATTCGCTGCCGTTTTCGGGATATTCATATGCGTCTTGTCCATGCTGCAACCTCTATCAGGTGAATTTATTGTCCCTCGGAAATCCGCGCGGGGCCATGCGGCCTGCGGCGGCACGTTTGCCCATCCAGTCTCCCAATTCGACCTCGGTGCGGGTGCGTCCGGCCGGGTCCAGCCAGCTTAGCCCCTCTGCCAGAATAAATGTTTTGATATCGGATAATTCCCCGTCTTTATCGCCGTATTTTTGCAAACGCACCCCTTTGCCGCGCCCCATTTCCGGCAATTCTGCCAGCGGAAAAATTAACACTTTGCGGTTCAATCCGACGCAAGCGATATGATCCCCAGCAACCGGCGTACACGTCAGCGCCTTGATGCCCGCCTTAACATTCAGCACCTGACGACCGGTGCGGGTGTGCGCGATCACCTCATCTTCGGCCACGATAAACCCGTCACCAGCGGTTGATGCAACCAGCAATTTACGCCCGGATTTATGCAGGAATAAATCCACCATGTCGGCCTCATTAGGCAGATCAACCATCAGGCGGATCGGTTCACCCATGCCCCGTCCGCCGGGTAAATTGCTGCATGCCAACGTGTAAAACCGCCCGTTTGAACCAAATAATATCAGCTTATCCGTCGTTTCCGCATGGAAGATAAACCGCCCCGCGTCGCCATCTTTGAATTTCAGTTCAGAATCGAGCGCTACATGCCCTTTCATCGCCCGCACCCAGCCCATCGCCGAGCAAACAACGGTGATTGGTTCACGCTCAATCATGGCCTCAATCGGCACTTCTTCAAAATCGGGTGCATCCGCCAGCTCTGTGCGCCGCGCGCCGCCGGGAGCGGTTTTACCGAATTTTTTGCGGGTTTCGCGCAGCTGTTCAGATACTTTCGCCCATTGCAAATCATCGCTTTCCAGCAGATCCTCTATCGCGGCACGTTCAATCAATAATGCGTCCCGCTCACGGCGCAGTTCCATCTCTTCGAGCTTGCGAAGGCTACGCAGTCGCATATTCAAAATCGCCTCGGCCTGCACATCGCTAAGGTCGAATTCGGTCATCAACATGGCCTTTGGATCATCCTCATACCGAATAATCTCGATGACACGATCAAGGTTGAGAAAGGCAATAATATAGCCCTCTAGCACCTCAAGACGGGCGTCAATTTTGCCCAATCGAAACTTTGAACGCCGCTGCAAAACCTCGCGGCGGTGATCAATAAAGGCGCGCAAAACCTCTTTCAAGGTTGAAACTTTCGGCGTCAACCCGTCAATCAGCACGTTCATGTTCATCGAAAACCGCAGCTCCAAATCGCTTTGGCGAAACAGGGTTTCCATCAGTACCGTGGGGTCAACAGTTTTAGCGCGAGGTTCAAGAATAAGGCGGATATCTTCGGCCGATTCATCGCGCACATCGCCCAGAATTGGGATTTTCTTGGCGTTGATAATCTCGGCGATTTTTTCGATCAATCTCGATTTTTGCACCTGATACGGAATCTCTGTGACAACGATATGCCACTTGCCATGCCCCAGATCCTCTATCTCGTATTTGGCGCGCAACCGGAAAGACCCACGCCCGGTTTTATAGGCATTCAGGATGTTTTCACGCGGCTCTACCAATACGCCGCCGGTTGGAAAATCGGGGCCGGGAATGTATTCCAGCAACGTCTCATCACGCGCATTTGGCGCCTTGATCAGATGCAGTGCGGCATCACACAGTTCGCCGATATTATGGGGTGGAATATTGGTCGCCATACCTACCGCAATCCCAGATGAGCCATTCGCCAGCAGGTTTGGAAATTCCGCAGGCAGCACGACCGGTTCGCTAAGCGTGCCGTCGTAATTGTCGCGAAAATCAACCGAATCTTCATTCAAGCCAACCATCAACGCCTCGGCAGCGGCGGTCATCCGAGCCTCAGTATAGCGCGCCGCGGCGGGGTTATCGCCATCGATATTACCGAAATTTCCCTGCCCGTCGACCAGCGTATAACGCACACTGAAATCCTGCGCTAAACGTGCCATCGCATCGTAAATCGCGGCGTCCCCATGGGGGTGATAATTGCCCATCACATCGCCTGAAATCTTGGAACTTTTGCGATAACGCCCCTTATGATCCAGCTTCAATTCGCGCATTGCATATAAAATCCGCCGGTGCACAGGCTTTAACCCGTCACGCGCATCCGGTAAGGCACGGTGCATGATTGTTGACAACGCATAGGTCAGATATCTGTCCCCAATCGCGCGGTGCAAGGGTTCAATAGTTATCTCGCCGCCATCGGGTATATCGGGGGTATCGGTTCGTTTAGCCATAGATGTTGTGTATAACGCCATGTGCAACGGGTCCAGAGGCAATCACGGATTTGGCAATTGATTGCAAGATGAACGCATCGTAAAGTGCTACGAGCAATCAAAATGGAGCATCCTATGACCCAGAAATCCATCCTTATCACCGGGTGTTCATCGGGCATTGGCTATGATGCCGCCCATAATTTGCATAAACGGGGTTGGCGGGTTTTTGCAACCTGCCGGGCCGAGGCTGATTGTATCCGCTTGCGCGATGAAGGTCTGGAAAGCCTGCGGCTGGATTATCAGGATGAGGGCAGTATTGAGACCACATTACAGGATATTTTAGTGCGCACAGGTGGTACGCTGGATGCGGTTTTCAACAACGGCGCTTATGCCATTCCCGGCGCGGTTGAGGATCTGTCGCGCGACGCTTTGCGTGATATTTTTGAGACCAATGTTTTTGGCCCCCTTGATGTAACAAACCGGATTTTGCCGATTATGCGCGCGCAAGGCTATGGGCGAATTATCCATAATTCCTCGGTACTTGGCTTTATCGCGACGCGGTTTCGCGGGTCATATTGTGCGACAAAATTCGCGCTTGAGGCCCTGACGGACGCCCAGCGTCTGGAGCACCGCAACAGCCCGATAAAATTTATCCTGATCGAACCCGGGCCGATTCCGACAGATTTTCGTAAAAATGCTGCCAAGCAATTTGAGAAATGGATCGACTGGGAAAATGCCCATCGCAAGGACTTTTATGAAACCGAAGTGCGCAAGCGTTTGTACGACACATCCGGTAAAAAGGATTTTTCTGAACTGCCCGTTTCTGCGGTCACAGCCAAGCTGATCCACGCACTTGAATCGCGCAATCCGCACCCGCGGTATTTTGTGACCACAGTGACCTACGCTGCCAACATCATGCGACGTTTTTTGCCAACCCGCCTGCTTGATGCCATATTGGCGGGGCACTAGCGCCCTTGGCACCTGCCCGCCCACCCCCTATGCTATGCAAAAAGGAAGCCTGAATGTCCTATGATCCGTTATTTTTGCTTGTCATATTTGCCTGTTTATCCGTGCTTGCTGTGTTGGTTTTTGGTGTGGTCGTATTTGCCAAAGGTGGTGAGTTTAACCGAAAGCATGCTAACAAAATCATGCGGTTACGCCTGCTTTTTCAACTGATTGCCGTGGTGCTGATCCTGCTGTTTATCTGGCTGCGCCGCGGGGGATAACATGGTTGTTTTGAACAAAATCTATACGCGCACAGGCGATAAAGGGGATACGGCCCTTGGCGATGGCACCCGCGTTCTCAAAGACAGCGCCCGCGTTAATGCTTATGGAACGGTTGATGAACTGAATGCCTGCGTTGGCCTTGCGCGCCTTCATGCAAGGAGCGAAACAAGTGCAGCCCTTGCGCGCATCCAAAATGATCTCTTTGATCTTGGCGCGGATTTATGTCGCCCTGAAAACCCGCAAGATGCGACGGCCGCGCATCCACCTTTGCGTATCATTCAAGCGCAAATTGATCGACTTGAGGGCGAAATTGACGCCATGAACCATGATCTTTCCCCGTTGCGCAGCTTTATTTTGCCCGGCGGCAATGCTCTGGCGGCACATTTGCACCTGTGCCGCACCGTCGCGCGGCGTACTGAGCGGCTGACAATTACGTTGTCTGAGATTGAAAATATCAACCCCGACACCGTTAAATTTCTCAACCGCTTGTCTGATTGGTTTTTTGTAGCAGCCCGCGCAGCCAATAATAATGGCACCGAGGATGTCCTTTGGGTCCCCGGTGCCAATCGTTAATTAAAAAAGCGCCGCCACAATTGCATCGGCCAATACCTGTTCGCCTGCCGCATTCAGATGCGTGTTTGTCGCCCCTTGATGCCAGACGCTCCAATCGCCCTGCGTTATCCCGCCCGCAACAATAAGGTCACGCATATAGGCATATGTATCGACATATTCCACGCCCTCAGCGCTGGCGGCGCCCTGTTGTTTCACTCGGACAGACGCCCGCAGGCTTTGCTCGGTTGAAATAGTGTCACCGCCGCTGGCAAAATTCAGATAATGCGAGCCGACAACAACGACGCGCGCCACACCTTTTGCCTTAGCAATTTGAATCCAGTGACGTAGATTTGTCTCGGTATCAACCGCCACATCGTCCCCAGATATCGGCGCGGTGCTTAAGGGGGTATCAAGGGTTAACGCATCCCCGCTTACCGTCGCGATTTCACGACTTTCACCATTGATAATAACCCAACCACCCACCGCCATTTTTGCCGCTGTTGCCACGGTGAAACTGCTGAGCGTCGGTGCCGGTGCGGCCTCAATCGTCGTAATAGTGTCGTTTGAACCAGCATAAATTGTCGCAATGCTTGGGATATCATCAAGGAAAAAATCATCCGCCTCGGCGAGCATTTTTGCAGAACTTTCGCCCGAACTGCCAAAGTTTCCTGCGGGCATTCCTTGGGAGGAGCCAATTAAATGCGGATAAAACTCTGACGCGGGCATACCAAAAGACACATTAAATGTGTGGCTGTCCCCCTCGGCTGCGAAATATGGCCCAAGCGGGGTAAGTGTTAGGCGGCGTTCACGGATAATATGCTCGCAAATCACGACGATTTCGGCCAAATGTCCGTCAAGCCCGCGCAAAACCCGATCTGGATATCCGCCTAAACCCACATGCGTTCCTGGTCCGGTTGCGGCAAGTAAATGCAGGATATCATCCGTTTGGATGCCCCCTTCATCTATCCAGCTGCGGCCAAAAGAATCGGCCCCGAAAAATGTGCGGTACTCGGTATTTGCGGCCAATGACATATCGGATACCTCCGTGTCAGCACTTGTACCATCGCCTGTAACCATCCGAAAATTCGCGCCCGGCGTTGTATACATGGCAAAACGGTCGCTGCCCGAATTATCCGCCATGAATATATACCGTTGATCAACACTATCCGCCCCGTTCAATTGATACCGGGCGTAGACATGAATCGCTGTTGCATCATAGGGAAAATTGCTCTTTGCCATGGCAACTGCGAAATCCCGTGCTGCGTCCAGCACCAAACCTTTAACCGGATCAATCTGCCACGAATCCACACCATACTTTGTTAATTTTACCTGTGGATCACCGTCAAAATTATTTGCCGGTGTCACGCTGTCATTCACGATCATCCTGTTTTGGATGAAATCAATCGCGAAACCATTTCGGCCTGCCAGTATTGAGAATACAGGTGGGGTTGCGCTGCCCTGTGCAACGCTGCCCCCTCCAAGCCCTATTTTTAAGGATAATTCCATGGTTTCACCACAAAGTGACCAGATCACTGGCGCTAGTTCCCGTCGCTAAAATACGATCGAGCCGCACTGGCAATATGCCCACAGGTACAGACTTAAAGATCACTGCCGTAGTTTCATCAGCCATATGCACGGCAATATCGCCGGAAACCCCAACGTAAACCGCCCGCGAAGTATGGGTTAGATCAACCGTGTCATTTGGCGTGACGCTCATCGCTTCGCGCGCCGGGGATTCCAGACCGCCCATCGTATTTTTATAAGTATCAATAGCCATTGTAATTCCTTTTCAGCAAAAAAATCCGGCAAAGCCAGATGTCAGTGGATTAATAATCTCGGGGGTATTTAGGCGCAGTTGCGTAAATATGCCTGCTCTGGCCCTATGAAAGTATCGTTACAGTAAAATCCTAACAATTTAGTTAATATTTTGTTTATTTCATCAAAATGCAGAAGTTACGTCATGTTTTTCTTGCAGTGCCATAAAACTACTGCTTCACTCTGATGCAAGGCGGCGTTTTTCACTGTCATCGGTAAGAAAATACGGTAAACCCGAAATAATTACCCCGCATTGGGTGGGAATAACCTGGAGATACACAAATCATGAAGGTGCTTGTACCTGTCAAACGTGTGATTGATTATAACGTCAAAGTTCGCGTCAAGGCGGACGGTAGCGGGGTCGATCTGGCAAACGTTAAAATGTCGATGAACCCGTTCGATGAAATTGCAATTGAGGAGGCCATCCGCCTGAAAGAAGCTGGAAAAGTCTCGGAAATTATTGCGGTTTCCATTGGCATTAAGCAAAATCAGGAAACGCTGCGCACAGCACTTGCCATGGGGGCTGATCGCGCGATTTTGATTGTTACCGGTGAGGATGTGCACAATGATATTGAGCCACTTACCGTCGCGAAACTGCTAAAATCCGTAATAGACGCAGAACAGCCCACACTGGTTTTAGCCGGGAAACAAGCCATTGATAATGACATGAACGCCACGGGTCAGATGCTTTCGGCACTGCTTGGCTGGTCACAGGCTACCTATGCTTCCAAGCTGGAAATCGACGGTGATCATGCATCCGTTACCCGTGAAGTCGATGGTGGTTTGCAAACAATCAAAGTTAAAATGCCTGCGATTGTTACTGTAGATTTGCGCCTGAATGAGCCGCGTTACGCCAGTCTGCCCAATATCATGAAGGCCAAGCGCAAACCGTTGGAGGAAAAAACGCCGGACGATTATGGTGTTGATATTACGCCGCGCCTGACAATTCTTAACACGGTTGAGCCAGCCACACGAACGGCGGGCGTTATTGTTGCTGATGTGGCGGAACTTGTTGCCAAACTTAAAGACGAAGCGGGAGTGATCTGATGGCTGTACTTTTACTTGCCGAAATGAATGGCGCTGAATTATCTGTCGATCAAACCGCCAAAACCGTTACGGCTGCGCGTGCGCTTGGCGATATTACCGTACTTTGTGCCTCGGCGGGATGCGGTGGTGCCGCCGATGGGGCGGCCAAACTTGATGGTGTTGCCAAAGTTCTTTGCGCTGATGATGTTGCATATGAGAACGGGTTGGCGGAACCGATTGCGGCATTGATCACTACTCTTGCCAAAGAGTTTACGCATATCGTTGCCCCGGCCACAGTGTCGGGTAAAAATATCCTGCCCAGAGTTGCAGCGCTTTTGGATGTAATGGTTATTTCTGATATCACCAGTGTCGTTGATGCCAATACATTTGAGCGCCCGGTCTATGCTGGCAATGCCATCCAAACCGTTCAAAGCGCTGATGTTACGAAAGTTATCACCATCCGCACCGCAGGTTTTGAAGCCGCTGCTGAAACTGGCTCGGCTTCGGTTGAACAAATTTCTGCAGCTGAAAACCCTGATCTGTCAGAATGGGTTGAGGATAAAGTGCAAAGCTCTGATCGCCCGGAGCTCACATCCGCCAAAGTTGTCGTCTCTGGTGGGCGCGGGGTTGGATCTGAGGAAAACTTTGACCTTATCGAGAAACTTGCTGATACATTAGGAGCTGCGGTCGGTGCATCGCGCGCGGCGGTAGATTCCGGCTATGCGCCAAACGATTGGCAGGTTGGACAAACGGGTAAGGTTGTCGCCCCTGATCTTTATATCGCCATTGGTATTTCCGGGGCCATTCAGCATCTTGCCGGCATGAAGGACTCCAAGGTTATTGTGGCGATTAACAAAGACGAAGAGGCGCCTATTTTTCAGGTTGCTGATTACGGGCTGGTTGCGGATTTGTTTGACGCGGTGCCTGCCCTTACCGATGCATTAAAATAACCTTGCAGTTGGTTGAAAGGCCCTCTTGATCGTGGGCCTTTCATTTATGCCGAGATTTTTTCGCCACTTGATAACATCAGATGCACCTCATCGGATACAGCTTTTGCAACCGTTTCATGGGCGCTGCGTGTCATCCAGAATGAATCTTTTTTGCTGCTGCCAAACAACATATCTTTTGTACGTTTATTGGGAATTTCAACCTTGATTACCCTGTCAACTTTTTTGGCAACTACATTCACCATTTCTTCCGTAATGATACAATCATCGCCATACCCTTTCTCAGGGGCCAGCCATAATAACGCTTTATTTGTTTCAATATCTTCCAGTAACTCCAGCATCCGCGCCATCCAGGCTGACCGCTGTTCGGCCAGCACGATTTTATAGGCAGTTGCATCCACAGACTGAATTTTACGAATCATTGCCGGCACATATTTAAAATTCTCAAAATCAATTTTTGGGTAAAGCGCCTTAAGCATGTCTGAAACTGCGCGCAAACGGAAATTTCGACGTGGAAATACCGAATACATCCGGTTGGACAGCGGCACCGCATCCATGGCCTGCACAACACATATTTCTGCATCAGAACAAGCCCCCAGAATCATGGGATCTTTCAGGAAAAACCCGGGGCCAGCACCAGGTGTTCCCCAGTTTACACAGGTTTTCTTAACCTTCCTTTGCACCAGTTTGGGAAACGGTGTTGTCACAAATTTCCCAAATGGTTCAGAGCCACCAATAAAGGCGATATATGGGTTTTTCAGATTTGGCTTTGGCCCTCTGAATATCTGCCTGCTGCGTCCAAAACGGTACAAATCAACCTCCCCGGCTTCTTCAATTGCAATACCATACCCCATGGTGTCTCCCTCACGATTTACAAAACCAGCGATTCTGGCCCGTATCAGAGATTTTCAGATTTCTCTTAAGGGGGCGTTAATTTTGAGGACAAAATCTATTAACAACTTGCACCGCTTAGCTGCCACAGCATATGTTTGCAGGAAATCTACAGGGAGCATAACATATCATGGAGATCAAAAAGGTTGGCATAATCGGTGCCGGGCAGATGGGGAACGGGATCGCGCATGTGTTTGCTCTTGCTGGTTACACCGTTGTTATTAATGATATTTCCGCCGATGCTTTAGATAATTGCAAGGACATAATCACAAAAAACATCGCCCGTCAGGTCGCCCGGGGTAAAATTACCGCAGCCGATCAAGAGGCCGCTTTATCGCGCATTCATCTTGAGACCGATATCGCGACGTTGGGAACCGTTGATCTTGTGATTGAGGCGGCGACAGAAAAAGAGGCGGTCAAACATCAGATTTTTGCCAGTCTTGCGCCCCATCTGGCTGCACATACGATCCTTACCTCTAATACTTCGTCGATTTCGATCACCCGTCTGGCCGCCGCCACGGATCGCCCTGAAAAATTCATGGGGTTTCATTTTATGAACCCGGTGCCGATCATGCAACTCGTTGAACTTATTCGCGGAATTGCAACGGATGAGGCGACGTATCGCGCGTTGAAAGATGTTGTTGAACGCCTTGGAAAAACCTCCGCCAGCGCTGAGGATTTCCCGGCTTTTATCGTTAACCGCATCCTGATGCCGATGATTAATGAGGCGGTCTACACCCTTTATGAGGGCGTTGGCACAGTTGAAAGCATCGATACCTCACTGAAACTTGGTGCCAACCATCCGATGGGGCCGCTAGAACTGGCGGATTTCATCGGTTTGGATACGTGTCTTGCGATTATGAATGTGCTGCATGAGGGGCTGGCGGACACCAAATATCGCCCCTGCCCATTGCTGGTGAAATACGTTGAGGCCGGATGGCTGGGGCGAAAATCAGACCGGGGGTTTTACGATTATCGCGGAGAAACGCCCGTGCCCACACGTTAAACCAGCGCTTTGCTGCCCATACCCAGATATTTCTGACGTCGCGCGGCCAGCAGCTTTTCAGGTTTGGTTTTTGACAGCCCTGCCAGTAATTTTTCAATCGCTTTACCCACAGATTTGATGGTTTGTTCCTGCCCGCGTTGCGCACCGCCGACGGGTTCAGGGATGATGTGATCCGCAATGCCAAGTTTGTTCAAATCCTGCGCTGTCAGGCGTAAAGCATCAGCCGCCTCGCGCATTTTCGCCGCGTCTTTCCATAGGATTGAGGCGCAGCCCTCGGGGGAAATCACCGAATAGATGGAATGTTCAAGCATCGCCAAACGGTCCCCGGTGGCAAAGGCCACGGCCCCGCCAGAACCGCCCTCACCGATGATAATCGCAATCAAGGGCACCGAGACTTGCAGGCATTTCTCGGTTGAACGCGCGATAGCCTCGGACTGGCCACGTTCCTCGGCCCCTTTGCCGGGAAACGCACCTTGGGTATCAATCAGCGTGATAATTGGCAGGCCGAAACGATCGGCCATGTCCATAAGGCGAATGGCTTTGCGATAGCCTTCAGGGCGGGCCATGCCGAAATTATGTTTGATCCGCGATTTAGTGTCATGACCGCGCTCATGACCAATCACCATCACCGGCTGGTCGTTAAAACGCGCAAGACCACCCATAACCGCATGGTCATCGGCGAAATTCCGATCGCCAGCCAGCGGCGTGTATTCTGTGAACAACGCCTCAATGTAATCTTTGCAATGGGGGCGATCCGGGTGGCGGGCAACCTGACATTTGCGCCAGGCAGACAGATCGACATATAAATCTTTCAGCAACTTTTCGGCTTTTTTATCCAGCGCGGCGGCCTCTTTAGTGACGTCCATTTCTTCATTTTGGCGCGCCATGGCCCGTAATTCCTCGGCTTTGCCTTCGATTTCGGCAAGCGGTTTTTCAAATTCGAGGTAGTTTTGCATGCGTCGATTCCTTGTACCCTGTTACGCCTATATATGGCGGGGATAGGCACAGAATACAATGTTGAACATTTCCGCAATATTAGTGAAGTTACGCTGTGTATAATGGAAAAATGCACCATAAGGGGAGACGTAATGGAAAAGGTTGATTTCAAGAAGGTTGATAAGGCGTTTTATAGCGGCAAGGTTGGGCGGTTTGATCTGCTGGATGTGCCGAAAATGTCGTTTTTATCGATAAAGGGCGCGGGCGATCCTAATACCTCACCCGATTATACCCGCGCGATTGCGGCGCTATATGGGTTGAGTTACGGGTTGAAATTTCATTGCAAAAAGACGCTTGAGAAGGATCATGTCGTACCCCCTATGGAAGGGCTTTGGTGGGCGGATGATATGCGCGATTTTGTGGTGCGCAATAAATCCGCCTGGAAATGGCAGATGATGATACGGCAGCCGGGCTGGGTAAATAACGCAATGTTTGCCGAGGTGTTGGAGGTCGTTATCGGGAAAACCTCCAAGAAAAAGGCGGCTGCGACGGATGCGGAAACACTGCGCGCCGTTAAGCTGGGGCAGATAAGCGAGGGGCTATCTGTGCAGACCTTACATGTTGGCGCTTATGATGACGAAGGGCCAGTGCTCGCAGAAATGCATGAGCAGTTTATTCCTGACAACAGTCTTGAAATGGCCGGGCGGCACCATGAGGTATATCTGGGGGATCCGCGAAAAGTACCACCGGAGAAGTTAAAAACCCTCCTCCGGCAACCTGTTATCAAGGTGTAATTATTCAGTTTCTCGCACGAAAATCATGCCGTATCCACAAAGTTTCTGGCAATCATTAGCGTCACGCTGCTCGTCACCTGTTGTCAGCGATGCGGCGGCACCCCGGCCCTCAAAACGCATGTCATCACAGGTGCCATCGTTAGCGTACTCGGATGCATTCGTGCCAAAATCAATCGCGTCGCAGCTTGTTTGCGCTGCCGCGACAACCGGATCCCAAAGCGTGATCCTGCCGTTTTCATGTGCTTCACGACAATCTTCAGCGTCCCGCCCAACCGAGCTCCAACGCAAGACATCGGCCATACCCGGGCCAAAGAAACGCCGGTCATCACATTCCCCATCACGCGAATATTCACTACTGTTATCCCCGTAAATCGGGTCTTGCACTTCGGGTTCAGGGATATGCACAGGGGCGGTTTCGCGCACAAACAGCATGTTATAGTCACATAATTTCTGGCAATCGCTGGCGTCCCTGCCCATATGTTCTTCGCCCGGGCGTTCCGCTGAACCAAACCCCTCGAAACGGGGGTCATCGCAGGCACCGTCATCGGCATATTCTGAAGAATCATCGCCAAAATTAACGGCAGCGCAATCGGTGCGCGCAACCCCCTCGGCCAAATTCCAAAGACTGATCGTGCCTGCCTCGTAGGCCGCGCTGCAATCGCTGGCATCTTGTCCGACAAATTTCCAACCCAATTGCAATTCCATGCCCGCGCCTTCAAAACGGCGGTCATCACAAATATTATCAACAACTTCGCCGCTATCATCGCCAAAATCGATTTCCTGGGCAAAAGCAGAGGCCGTAGTCAGGATTAAAAGGCTGGTAATTAAAAATGCAATCTGTTTCATAACATATATCTTTCGTTAGGGGTTTTCCTGAGTGTTGATCAATTCTGCCTGTTTGACAATACCCTTTGCCTGCCTGATTGAGGCAAGATCAACCAGACGCCCCTTGTAAACGGCCGCGCCCTGCCCTTCGGATTTGGCGACCTCCATGGCGGCCAGAATTTCGCGCGCCTCGGTGATTTGTGCAACATCAGGCGTGAAAACAGCATTGGCGAGTGTGATTTGTTTGGGGTGAATGGCCCATTTGCCGACCATACCCAACGTCGCTGAACGTCGCGCTTGCGCCGTAAAACCCGTGTCATCAGAGAAATCCCCGAACGGCCCGTCAACCGGCAACAGACCATGCGTGCGACAGGCTGCAACGATGGCAACAACAGGTGCGTGCCAGGGATCCGCCACATGGCGCGTATCTCCGTCAAGCATATAGTAATTTTCCTGCGTGCCGCCAATACCAGTGGTTTGCATGCCCATGCTTGCCGCGTAATCCGCAGCACCGAGGCTCATTGCAACCATACGCGGGCTGGCGGCAGCGATTTCTTCAACATGAGAAAGACCCGCCGCCGTTTCGATTATTACCTCAAAATCAATCGGCTTACGCCGTCCCTTGGCCATTTCCACCGCCGTTACCAACGCATCAACCGCGTAAATATCCCCGGCATTGCCAACTTTGGGGATCATAATCTGATCAAGACGACCCCCCGTCTGTTCCAACAGCTCAACCACGTCACGATACCAGAATTCAGTATCCAGCCCATTGATCCTGACCGAGAGGGTTTTTTGCCCCCAGTCAATGGTATTTACGGCCTCGATTACATTTTGACGCGCCTGATTTTTATCCGCAGGGCTGACCGAATCTTCCAGATCAAGGTTAACTACATCCGCAGCGCTTAGCGCCATTTTGGGGAAAATTTCGGGCCGCGAACCGGGGCCGAAAAGCTGACAGCGATTAGGGCGGGCCGGGGCGGCAGGTTGTATTTTAAAGCTCATGAAAGAACCCTTGTATAATTATATTACGTTTATCTTGCGCAACTCATCACAATATTACGCGGTCATGTCAATCATCAAACCCGTCTTCGCTCAGCTCGCCCGCACTGCGCGCCACATATATAACATATAAACTGATAACCACGGACAAAAGCGATGAGGCCAGCATCAGATATAACAGCGGATAAGCCCCGCTCTCGGCGGTTAACAACCCCCCGCCAATTGCTGAAAGCCCAGCACCACCGCCGATCAAAACCGCGCCGCCCAGCCCCGAGGCGCTGCCCGCCAAATGGGGGCGCACAGACACGATTCCGGCGTTGGCATTGGGCAGAGTCATACCGTTGCCAATACCAAGAATGCTCATGGTTCCGAAAAACGCCAGCGGCGTCTCAAAACCTGCATAAAACAACACAAGCGTCAACGCCATGCCAGCAGAGCCAACAATACCGCCATATAACATCATCTGGTTAAGGCCCACGCGGCTGGAAAACCGCCCGGATAAATAATTCCCGGCCATATAGCCGGCCGAAATAAAGATAAAATAAAGGCCCAGTTCTGCCGGATCCAACCCCAGCACAATCGAGGCCACAAACGGCGCGCCCCCCAGAAACGCAAAAAACGCCCCCGCTGCAAATCCGGCGCTAAGCGCATAGCCCCAGAACCGCCGTGAGCGGATAAGTTCGGGATAGGCCTTGAACTGCGCCTTAAAGCTGGAGGATTTCGACGTATTTGTTTCCCCCAGATCAGCCCAGACCAGCCAGGTGACCAACAGGCCAAAAACCAGCACTAACGTAAAGGAACTTTGCCAGCCAAAGGCCTTTTGCAAATACCCCCCCAGCACCGGCCCCAGCATCGGCACCACGGACATGCCCATGGTGATATAACCGATCATACTGGCGGCCTCGGCAGGTTTGACCATGTCACGCACGATGGCACGCGAAAGCACCATGCCCGCGGCAATCGCCCCTTGAAACATACGGAAAAACAGAAAAATCCCAACCGTCGGTGACAAGATACAGCCAAGCGTTGCCAGCAAGAATATAACCATCGACCACAACAGCACAATGCGGCGCCCGAACCTGTCAGACAATGGCCCGATGATCAGTTGCAGCACCGCCGTTACGCCCAGATACGCCGAAATTGCCAACATCATGAAACTATATTCAGCATCGAAATAGGCCGCCATCCCGGGTAGGGACGGCAGAAAAATATTCATATTCAGCGCCGAGATGCTGGCCAGTAATACAAGTGTAATAATATGGGGCGGTGTGTGCCGACTTAACCAGACGGCACTATCTGATAGGTTGAGTTTACTCATGCGGCCACCTTATGTGGTTTTTTCAAAAGCACAATCGGAAACGTTGTGGCCGGAAACGTCGCGGCAATCCTGCCTTATTGTAAATCGCTAAATGCGGCGGTGATACGGGCAACGGCATCCTCAACCAATGCGCGACGTGTGGCGATATTAAAGCGCAGATAGCTTTCACCGCCCTTGCCAAATGTCGGGCCGTAATTCGCCGCGATCTTGGCGTGTTTTTCAATGCGATCCGTAAATTCCTGCTGGGTCATCCCTGTCCTTGAGAAATCAACCCACGCCAGATAGGTTGCCTCCAACGACATGGATTTCAATCCCGGGATTGCATTGATCCCCGCATCAAAAATCCGGCGATTCTCGTCAATATAGCTAATTAAATCCGCCAGCCACGCATCACCGTTGTTATAAGCCGCCTCCAGCGTAACCATGCCAAAACTATTGCCGGAAATCCCGCCCGCCGCAATCGTGCGGGCAAATTTTGCGCGCAAATCCTTATCCTCGATAATGACATTCCCCGTATGACATCCGGCAAGATTAAAGGTCTTTGAAGGGGCCGTGAGCATCACCAAACGGTTAATGATTTCAGGGGCGGCCAAAGACATAACAGTATGGGAATTGCCGCTAAACACCAGATCATGATGAATTTCATCCGACAGCAAAATCAGATCATGTTTGACGCAAAAATTCGCCAACGCGCGCAGTTCATTTTGCGACCAAACCCGCCCGCCCGGGTTATGGGGCGAACAGAGGATGACCATCTTTTCATCGCCCTGCAACTGGTTTTCCAGTGCACCAAGATCCATCTCATAACGGCCATTATTATTCACCAGCGCGCTTTCAACAACGCGGCGGTTATTGGCCTCAAGCACGCGAGCAAATGCATGGTAAACGGGGGTGAATAATATCACCCCGTCGCCCGCATCGGTATAGGTTTGCACGCAAAGCGCCGTGCCGTTTACCAGCCCGTGTGTGGTGAAAATCCAAGCAGGGTCAACATGCCAATCGTGATGGCGCGCCATCCAGCCGGAAATTGCCGCGCGATAACTGCCATCCTGCCCGTAATAGCCATAAATCCCGTGATCAACCATGCCCTGCACAGCATCATTAACGGCCTCTGGCGGTTTGAAATCCATGTCGGCCACCCACATGGAAATCCCGTCATCGGGCGAGACGCCGTAAAGCGCCTCCATCACATCCCACTTTGCAGAATGGGTGTTGCGGCGGTCGATAACTTCGTCAAAATCTGTCATGGTTTTCCCCGGATTATTATGCGTAATCTAACCGTTTCAACGCCCGCTACAATAGCAAACCTTGCACCAATCCTGAACATCGCTTAAATGCCCCACATGACATTGCGAAACATCCTTATTCACCCCGACCCGCGCCTGAAAAAGGTCTGCGAACCTGTGGCCAGTGTCGATGCTAAAATCCACGCGTTGGCCGATGACATGTTGGAAACCATGTATGACGCCCCGGGCGTTGGCCTTGCCGGGCCGCAAATCGGTGTCATGAAACAGATTTTTGTCATTGATTGCGCCGATAAAGAGAGCACGCCTGACCCGATGGTATTGATAAATCCCAGCATTACCTGGCAGTCCGATACGCTTAATACCTATGAGGAAGGTTGCCTCTCGATCCCGGAAATATATGAGGAAATCACCCGCCCTGAAATGGTGCGCATGTCATACCTTGGGCTTGATGGCCAACAACATGAGAATGAATACGAGGCGCTTTATGCGACCGCCACACAGCATGAGCTGGATCACTTAAGCGGCGTTCTGTTTATCGACTATCTTAGTAAAATCAAGCGTGCCATGATCACCAATAAGATGAAAAAACTTAAAAAAGAGCGCGCCCGTGCCTAGGCCGTTCATCCTCTATCCCGACCGGCGCTTGAAAACCATTTGTCCGCCGGTCAGCGAAATTAACGACAGAGTTCGCGCGCTTTGGGATGATATGTTAAACGCCATGTATGCCATGCCCGGCGTCGGTCTGGCCGCGCCGCAAATCGGTGAAATCACGCGTTTGGCGGTGGTAGATTGTTCCACCACGCATAACCGTCCTGTTCGTATGGCAAACCCCGAAATCCTGCACGCCTCGGCCATTTTTCGCGACCATGAAGAGGCCAGCCCGAACATCCCCGATATATCCGCCAAAATCACCCGCCCACGCGCCGTAACTGTTCGTTTTACGGATGAAAACGGCGAAACCGTTGAACGTGAATTTGTGAACCTCTGGGCGACCTCGGTGCAGCATCAGATTGACCATCTGAACGGCAAAATGTTTGTGGATCATCTAAAGCCGGTAAAGCGGAAAATGTTGCTGGCAAAACACGCAAAAAACATGCGGCGGAGGGGCTGATGCGGGTAATTTTCATGGGAACACCTGATTTTTCCGTATCGGTACTCGACGCCCTTGTCAGCGCGGGGCATAAGGTCGTTTGCGTCTACACCCAGCCGCCCCGCCCCGCTGGTCGCGGCAAGAAACTGCGCCCAAGCCCTGTGCAATCACGCGCGGAATCCCTTGGCCTGACGGTTCGTTACCCATTGAACTTTAAAGATAAATCTAATCAAGAAACTTTTTCTGACCTTAACGCTGACGTTGCTATCGTTGTCGCTTATGGTCTAATTCTGCCGCAGGTAATTCTGGATGCCCCAACACGTGGGTGCATTAATATTCACGCCTCCCTCCTGCCACGCTGGCGCGGTGCAGCGCCCATTCAGCGCGCCATCATGGCCGGTGATCCTGAAACCGGCGTTTGCATTATGCAGATGGCCGCTGGCCTTGATACCGGCCCGGTTTTAACCCGTGCCACTACGCCAATTTCCAAGGATGACACCAGCGCTATCCTGCATAACCGCCTTGCCAATATGGGCGCAGAATTAATGGTTAACGCTCTGGAAAATCTGAATTCCCTCACGCCCGTTTCACAACCTGCGAATGGCGTGACATATGCGGCCAAAATTGACAAATCCGAGGCCAAAATTGATTGGCAGAAACCCGCAATTGAAATCGACCGTCTGATCCGCGGAATCTCCCCCTTTCCCGGCGCCTGGTTTTCCCTGAATGGCGTCCGGATCAAAGCATTGCTCTCTAGGACAATAAATGCACAAGGCCCTGCAGGCACCACCCTTGATTCAGACCTTACCATAGCTTGTAAGACGGGTGCTGTGCGCCTATTGCGCGTGCAGAAATCCGGCAAAGCCCCGCAAGACGCCGATGATTTTTTGCGCGGCAATGAGGTGCCACGTGGCACTACGCTAGAATAATATTTGCGCGCGCTAGACGCTGGCGCTATGGTTTGGTAACCAAAGGAACCCTCATGTTTTTTGCTTTTTTCGGCTCAATGATTATCGGCGGCATCATCGGATATATTTCCGAGAAATGGAATTTCACCCGCAACGGATATCTGCCCAGCATCATTATATGCCTTGGCGGCGTATTTTTATTTTACATGTTCCGTGTCATGTTCCATTTCAGCTTTGGCAGCCCCGGCATCGATGCCATCATCGGCGCGGCCGGCGCGTTGGTAATTGTACCAACTGCACGGCGAAAATAGTCACATCTCTTATCCACACTTCAGTTGAAAACCATTAAATTTGCCAATTAGGTTTACGTTTTTCAAAAAATGCACTGACACCTTCAACCGCTTCGGCTTGCTCCCATGTGTCAACGAGACGCTTAATGGTATCGTCAATAACCTCGGCGTCAATTTTTGGCCCCAAACTTCTGGCCAAAGCTTTCGCAGCTGCAATTGCCTGTGGCGCTGCCGATAAATAGAGCGATATTTCACCCTCTACGGCAGTATCCAGATCATCGGTAATATCAGATATCAGACCCAACTCTAACGCCTTGTTGCAATCAAAGATACGTGCCGACATGAACACCTGTCGCGCCTTCCCCTCGCCCATGCGCGCGATAACATAAGGGCTGATAGTTGCAGGTATCAATCCTAATTTAGTTTCAGTTAATCCAAATTTTGCATTTTTCGAACTTATTACAATATCACAGACAGATATCAATCCAACGCCACCACCAAACGCATTTCCATGAATTTTCCCTATAACTGGCTTGGGCAACAAGTTAAAAACATTCAACATTTCCGCTATTTTTCGAGCCTCCGATATGCGCACGGCACGTGTCGCGCTCATTTGCTCCTGCATCCAGGAAAGATCGCCACCAGAACAAAAACTTTTGCCAGCACCAGCAACTACCACTACGCGAACATCCATATCTGCACCAAGTTTGTGGCAAATATCCGTCAGTTCCGAAATCATCACACTAGACAGTGCGTTATGCTTATTCGGCCGATTTAATGTAATCGTTGCAACCCCACGATAATCAATATCAAGTTTTACTGTCGTAAAATTCATCTCAACCCTTTCGCAGCGATTGCGCGAACTTTGCAACCTTTTCCAATTTTGAAATATCCAACCCGGTTTCATAACCAAGATCAGCCATCAGGTGCGCGACAGCAACCGTATCCACATTTCCCTTTGCACCGGGCGCATAAGGGCACCCACCCAGCCCGCCCACAGATGCATCAAAAACACGAAGCCCACGATCTAAACTTACCTCGATATTATCAAGCGCTTGATTGTTAGTATCGTGATAATGCCCAGCTAATTTCGTAGCCGGAATCCTGGTCAATACAGCATCAAGCATACGCGAAATACTATCTGGCGCACCTGTTCCTATTGTATCTCCAAGGCTAATTTCATAGCACCCCATTTCAAGCATCTGCCAAGCAACTTCAGCGACCATATTTGGCGGGGTTGGCCCATCATATGGGCAATCAACTATGCAGGAAACGTATCCACGTACTTTCATATTATCGATGCTTGATGCTAAAAATATTGATTTAAATCGTAAAAAACTATCATTTATCGAACAATTTATGTTCCTCTGGCTAAACCCTTCTGAAGCCGACCCAAAAATGGCGACTTCATCAACACCACTATTAATTGCATCCTGATACCCACGTAAATTTGGTGTCAAAGCCCCATAGGTCATTTCTTTTTTTCGATAGATTCCACGCAATACATCTCTAGCATCGGCCATTTGCGGTACCCAATTAGGATTAACAAAGCTGGTCGCTTCGATATGGGTAAAACCACAATCAGATAGTTGATCAATGAGAGAAATCTTGTCTTTAGTTGATATCAGCTTTTCTTCGTTTTGAATACCGTCCCGAGGGGACATTTCATAAATGCGAACAGGCTCACGCATCCTGCTGTTCCAAAGTCAGCAAAACCTCACCAGCGTTAACTTGTTGGTTAAGGCTTGCAAAGACGTCGGCGATGATGCCATCTCGAACCGAGACAATAGTATGTTCCATCTTCATTGCCTCAACAACCAACAGTATCTCGCCCTTGATAACCTTTGAACCTGCTTGTGCTTTAACAAGCTTAATAACCCCGGGCATGGGTGAAACCAACGTATCATTATGGGATGTATTTTCCTCAATAGTCGAAAAATTATCAACAATATCAATACGCTCAATCCTTCCCTCTCTAAAGAGAGTGATCTCATTTCCCGCTATACTATAATGCAACAATGATGTTTGATTTTCATGTCGCCATCGCATTAAATTTATGCCAATAGCTGCAATTTCAATCAAAAATATCGTCGAATCTATCAAGATTCGGTATTTTCCAGCTTGGATACAGGACACCACACATTCTTGTAAATTATCACCTGAAGATAATAACAGAGAACGTTCAAGCGGGGACCAAGTGTGCCAACCAGAAAGTGAAGCGGCATTTAGTAAGTCCGAAGCCAAAATCGCTGTAAGCGCCCAGGTAATATCATTAGTTTTATATTGAACTATTAAATTACCCAGGTTGTTTTCTATGAGTCCCGTATCAACATTTCCTTTTGTAAATTCCGCGTGGTTACACAAAGCTGACAAAAAATTTAGATTAGTCATTGTTCCGGCAATATGGCTTTCAGCAATTGCATATCTCAGTTTTGAAAGTGCTACATCCCGCGTTGCTCCATGCACAATAATCTTTGCAATCATTGGGTCATACCATGGTGTTATATCATCACCAATCCGTACCCCACTATCAATGCGTGCATTATTTGATAGTGCGATGTAATTCAATTTTCCAGTTACCGGTAAGAACCCCGAAGGTACATCTTCGGCATAGATTCGCGCTTCGAATGCGTGCCCGTTTAATATTAAACTATCTTGCGTTTGTGATAACGCCTCGCCAGTTGCAATACGCAATTGCCATTCAACGAGATCGATGCCTGTTATCATTTCTGTTACAGGATGTTCTACCTGCAAGCGCGTATTCATCTCCATAAACCAAAATCTATCAGGATGCAGGCCATCAGAGCAATCGACAATAAATTCCACTGTGCCGGCACCACTATAATTTACCGATTTGGCGCATTGAACGGCTGCGGCACCCATAGCCTCCCGCATTTGCATGGTCATCCCCGGCGCCGGAGCCTCTTCAATCACTTTTTGATGACGGCGTTGCAGCGAACAATCGCGTTCAAACAAGTGAATAACATTACCAAAGTCATCGCCAAATACCTGAATTTCAATATGGCGCGGGGATATTATCCATTTTTCAATCAAACAATGTGCATCGCCAAAGGCTGATAGGGATTCGCGCTGTGCGCTTTCTAATGCCGCGTGGAATTGGTCAGATATTTCGACTTTACGCATACCTTTGCCGCCACCGCCAGCGCGTGCTTTTATCAGCACTGGATACCCGATCTCTTCAGCTTGTTGCGCAAGAAAACGGCTATCTTGATTATCACCGTGATATCCCGGCACCACAGGTACACCTGCCTTTTCCATCAAGGTCTTGGCAGCGTCTTTTAACCCCATCGCCCGAATGGCCTGGGCTGAGGGACCTATGAACCGCAAACCTGCTGCGTTTACTGATTCGACAAACTCAGGGTTTTCAGACAAGAATCCATAGCCGGGGTGTATGGCTTCCGCCCCAGATTCCAAGGCAATTTCTATGATTAGATCAATTTTTAAGTAACTTTCTGCAACAGCGGGGGGGCCGATACGATAGGCCTCATGGGCCATCCCGACATGTTTGGCTGATGCGTCAGCGTCGGAGTAGATCGCAACAGTTTTTACACCCATTTTATGGGCAGTTTCCATGATACGGCAGGCAATTTCACCGCGATTTGCAATGAGAATTTTGCTAAACATTCACGCCCCCATCACATACGAAACACGCCAAATTGCGTGTCTTCTATTGGTGCATTAAGGGCGGCCATCAGGGATAATGCCAAAACTTCGCGAGTCTTTCGCGGGTCGATTATACCATCATCCCACAGGCGCGCAGAGGCATAAAGCGGGTGCGATTGACGTTCAAACATCTCGATTGTCGGGCGTTTGAATTCGGCCTCTTGTTCGCTTGACCATGTATCACCCTGTCGTTCAACCGCATCACGTTTAACGCTGGCCAAGACGTTAGCGGCTTGCGCACCGCCCATCACTGAAATCCGCGAATTTGGCCATGTCCACAAGAAATTCGGCGAGTATGCGCGCCCCGCCATACCGTAATTTCCAGCCCCAAAAGAGCCACCAACCAGCATCGTAATCTTAGGCACTTTTGTGGTGGCGACGGCGGTTACCAACTTGGCGCCATGTCGGGCGATGCCCTCGGCCTCATATTTTTGACCAACCATAAAACCTGTGATATTTTGCAAGAATACTAACAGTATTTTCCTTTGAGAACAAAGCTCTATGAAATGTGAGCCTTTGACGGCGCTTTCGGAAAATAGCACGCCATTGTTAGCGATAATTCCAACGGGAATACCCATGATATGAGCAAAACCACACACAAGTGTAGTGCCGTACCGCGCCTTGAATTCATCAAAGCGTGAGCCATCTACGACCCGCGCGATAACCTCACGAATGTCATAGGGCGTCTTCAGATCGGCGGGAACAACGCCCAGAATCTCAGTAGGGTCATAGGCTGGCTCTTCAACGCTTTGCAGCGCAACAGTGGATGGTTTCGTGCGGTTCAAATTACCCAGAGCCTGGCGCGCCAGAATCAGCGCGTGTGCATCATTTTCCGCCAAATAATCAGCGACACCACTTAGGCGGGTGTGCACGTCGCCACCCCCTAAATCCTCGGCGCTGACGACCTCACCTGTCGCAGCTTTCACAAGTGGTGGCCCGGCCAGAAATATAGTTCCCTGTTCCTTAACGATGATCGTGACATCAGACATGGCGGGGACATATGCACCGCCAGCCGTACAGGACCCCATAACAACCGCGATTTGCGGAATGCCTTTGGCCGACATATTAGCTTGATTGAAAAAAATACGCCCGAAATGGTCGCGATCGGGGAAAACTTCGTCTTGTTGGGGCAGGTTTGCGCCACCGGAATCAACCAGATAAACGCACGGCAGATTGTTTTGTTCAGCAATTTCCTGCGCGCGTAAGTGTTTTTTAACCGTCATCGGATAGTAGGTGCCGCCCTTTACGGTCGCATCGTTGCACACCACCATAATCTCGGCCCCGTGCACCAGCCCGATACCTGCGATAACCCCCGCGCCCGGAGCGGCGTTATCATACATATTATGCGCCGCCGTCGCGCCAATTTCGAGAAAGGGTGAGCCGGGATCAAGCAGATTTGCCACACGGTGGCGCGGCAGCATCTTGCCACGCGACAGATGGCGCTCGCGTGCATGTTTGCTGCCACCCTCAGCTACAACAGCGGCAATTTTAGCGATTTCTGCAAGGGCGGATTCATGTGCTGTTACGTTATTTTTGAAGGTATCTGAACTGGTGATAACGCCCGATTTTAGTTGCATCACCCCGTCACTTTCATCAATTCGCGCCCAATCAGCATCCGACGAATTTCACTGGTGCCTGCCCCGATTTCCATCAGCTTGGCGTCGCGCATAAGGCGCGAGAGCGGGCTGTCGTTCATATACCCCGCGCCCCCCATGGCCTGCACCCCTTGCGTTGCCATTTCCATAGCCTTTTCAGAGGCATAGAGCACGCACGCCGCGGCGTCCTGACGGGTTACCTCGCCCCGATCACAGGATTTTGCGACCTCGTAAACATACGCGCGCGCCGAATTCATTGTGGTATAAATGTCAGCAATTTTCCCTTGCATCAGCTGAAAATTCCCGATGCTTTGCCCAAATTGTTTGCGTTCATGCATGTAGGGCATGATGTGATCGAGCACCGCATGCATGATCCCAACGCCAATGCCCGACAGCACCACGCGTTCATAATCAAGGCCGGACATCAGAACGTTAACGCCGCGGCCTTCTTCGCCCAATACATTCTCAAACGGTATCTCGACATCTTCAAAAATCAGCTCGGCTGTGTTTGATCCTCGCATGCCCATCTTGTCAAAATGCGGGCTTGTGGAAAAACCGTTCATGGATTTTTCAACGATAAAGGCGGTCATACCACGCGAACCGGCATCTGGGTCAGTTTTTGCGTAAACCACCAGCGTATCAGCATCCGGGCCGTTGGTGATCCAGTATTTCGTGCCGTTCAGAACGTAACGGTCATTCTTTTTTTCCGCCCGCAGTTTCATTGAAACAACGTCCGAACCCGCGCCGGATTCCGACATTGCCAACGCGCCCACATGTTGCCCGGAAATCAGGCCGGGCAGGTATTTCAATTTCTGTTCATGGCTGCCATTCAGCTTGATTTGATTGACGCACAGGTTGGAATGCGCGCCGTATGACAGTGACACACTGGCCGAGGCACGGGCGATTTCTTCAACTGCGATTGTGTGCGCAAGATAGCCCATGCCAGCGCCGCCGTATTCCTCGGGAACCGTGATACCGTGCAGGCCAAGCGCGCCCATTTCGCGCCAAAGTTCCGGCGCAAATCTATTGGATTTATCGATATCACCAGCCATTGGTGCCAGCCGATCTTGCGCCCAGCGATGGACCATGTCGCGCAGGGCTTCGACGTCTTCGCCGCAGGAAAAATTCATCGATGCAGTAAACATTGGCGGATTCCTTTGGGTGTTTATCTCTAACAACTGAACATATGTTCATTTATTTTGCAAGCCTAAAGCGCAATGCGTTCCACGAACCAATACGCCGCAATCAGTGAAATCGCCAGCGACAGGGGTGTGGTGATAGCGGCGCGATACCAGGATTTGCGGCCAAACCAATAACCAAATAGCCCGAAACAAATGGCAATTATCGCAAGCTGGCCCAGCTCTACCCCGATGTTAAAACCGATCAACCCTTGCATAAATTGCGCGCGCGGCATGCCGACCTCGCTCAGAACTGACGCAAAGCCAAGCCCGTGCAGCAGGCCAAACAAAAACACGATAAAGGGCCGCCAGGGGTTAAGCCCTTTCACCAGGATATTTTCCACTCCGACATAGACGATTGAGGCCGCGATCAGAGGTTCAACAATCCCCACGGGGACGTTGATAAGGCCAAGCATTCCCAGCGCCAGCGATATAGTATGCGCAACCGTAAAGGCCGAAATTTGCCACAAAAGCGGGCGCATTCGGATGGAAAGCAGGAACAATCCGACAACGAACAGGATGTGATCCAACCCTTTGGGCACGATGTGTTGAAAGCCAATCGCGATGTAATTGATAAATATCGAAACACTGGATTGGGGCGTAACGTCGAGCACCGAAAACGGCGCGCTTTGTTGGCCGCTCGTAAGATAGGTCGAATAGCCATCTTCACCCGCAAGCGTCGTGACACGGATGATGACAGGGCCGAATTTTTCTTCCCAACCGAAGGTCATTTCACTGCTGCCTGCGGGGATTTTGGCACTGAATATCACGCGAGAATCACGGGTAAGATTGAGATCACCAACCTCGGGTATTTGGGCCTGAATACCATCAATTTTTAGCGACGCGCCATCGACAATCAGGTGTAAACCATCAAGGAATTCGGCTTGAAATCCGTTAAATTCCACCGCCAATTGTGCAGGTGGCAACTTGCGCAATGCATCATATCGCGCCGCGTTTTCCGATTCCGCAGTATCCCCCAATGCCGGATCAATCCTGGCAATCAGCGCCTCAAGCGTCATGCGGATATCAATCTTAACCACGCCTTCACCAAACCCGATGTTAGCGACAGCGGGACGCTGCTCATGCGTCATGGCCCCGATTGGCAACAAGGTCAGGACAAAAATGAGGGCAAACAGTCTGTGCACAGCAATGTTCCTTGACTTATTCTGATTTGAGCGGAAAGCATACAGATGACAAATATTAATGGAAGAACCAATGCTGAAATTACGTCTTATATCAGGGGTAATCCTGACATGCCTGCTGGCCGCCGCCCTGCCAGCCTTTGCCCATGAATTTTGGTTGCAAGCGCAGGATTATACCCTTGAAACGGGTCAGAAATTGCGTGTCGAAATTCGTGTCGGGCAAGATTTCAAGGGAAATGAGTACAGCTTTAACCCCGAACAATTCACCGAATTCGCGCTGACAGACGGCCATGGAAAAACACCCGTTGAAGGGCGTATCGGCGACATGCCGGCAGTAGAAATCATCCCTGAGAATGACGGGTTAATAGTGCTTAACCATTTCTCCACGTCCCAAAGACTGATCTATCAGGATGCCGAAAAGTTTGAGGATTTCCTTGAAAGTAAAGGGTTGGACTGGGTGTTGGCAAAGCACCGTGAACGTGGGCTGCCCGCTGTTGGTTTTAAAGAAGGCTACACGCGGTTTGCCAAGTCTCTTATTGCTGTAAACGGCGGCGCGGGTCAGGACGCGGCCACCGGCATGCATTTTGAACTGGTCGCCCTGGCCAACCCTTATACTGACGATATGACAGACGGTTTACCGGTGCAATTATTGTGGCAAGGACAAGGATTAGCTGACATTCAAATCGATATTTTTCATAAATCTGACAGTATCGAGACCACAAAGATCCATGTCAAAACCGATGCCGAGGGCCGCGCGGTAATCCCTGTGCATATGCCGGGGGAATATTTGGTTAACGCGGTGCATATGATCATACCTTTCGCCGAGGATATCGAGCGTACCGGCACTGTCTGGCACAGTCTTTGGGCCTCGCTGACCTTTGAAATCATCAACCCGTAAAGGCAGATATGAAAAAGTTCTTTGTCACATTTTTTGACTGGCCCCCCATCTGGCTGCTGTTTGCAATGTCCCAGGTCTGGCTGTTATCCCGCGTTTTCCCGAGCCTCTCCTACCCCACAAAAATCCTCGGGGTGGTGGGCTGGACATTAATCGTTGCCGGCGTCGTTTTGATGATACTCAGCGCCTATCTGTTCTGGCGCCACCGCACGTCGGTCATTCCCAAACGCACGCCCAACAGCCTGATTACAACCGGCCCTTACCGTTTCTCACGCAACCCGATTTATCTGGCGGACCTGATGATCCTGATCGGCATGGCGCTGATTTTTGGCGCGATCACGGCTCTTATCCCGATAGTTGCCTTTGTCAGCGTCATAAATGCACGGTTTATCAAACATGAAGAGGGATATATGCAGGCAGAATTCGGCGATGTTTTCAGCACGTATTGCACACAAGTCCGGCGCTGGATTTAAAGGTTAAAACCCGTTTGCAGCCTGCAATTCCCGAACATATTTGATAATTACGCCAATTTCATCATCGCTAATTCCCCCTACCGGAGGCATATTTCCAAAGGGCCAGTGATGCGCCCGCACACCATTTTTGGCGGCATTATAGAACGCACCATCGCCGTGGTGACCAGCTTTGTAAATCATATGCAAAAACGATGGCCCTTGTTCGGTGCCCACAGCATTAATCCCGTGGCACGCCGCGCAGTTTTCTTCAAATGCTATCTGGCCGGTTTGTGCGACTTGTGAGAATTCTGGAATAACCAGACCCTCCATACCGCCCATATCCATCATCTTTTTGTGTTGCATGCCCATATACATCCATACCCCAAATATGATCGCAAGCACCGCCCCGATAGCCAAAATTATTTTCATTTTCATCTTAAATCCCTTTTCATGTTTCCCCGGCCAATCCCTTAAGAATCGGGCAATCGGGGCGATCATCACCCTGACATTTGTTAACAAGTTCAAAAAGTGTGGCGCGCATGGCTTGCAGTTCTGTAATTTTTTGCAAGATCTTGCCCAGATGCTCCTGCGCCATGGTTTTTACGTCACTGCTGGCGCGCGTTGTGTCCTCATAAAGTGACAACAACACGCGGCAATCCTCAATAGAAAACCCGAGCCCGCGGGCGCGTTGCAAAAACGCCAGTTTATGCAAGTGAGTATCGCTAAAATTACGGTAACCATTTGCGGTACGGTCCGGCGTGATCAGCCTGATCTCTTCATAATACCGGATGGTTTTTGCAGGCAGACCGCTTTTGCTCGAAACCGCGCCAATGTTCATTTTCCTGCCCCCGGCTGCCAACGTTTCAACAGTAATGAATTGCTGACAACACTGACACTTGAAAAAGCCATTGCCGCCCCCGCCAATGCCGGATTTAGAAAGCCCAGCGCGGCAACTGGAATGCCTATCATATTGTAAACAAAAGCCCAAAACAGGTTTTGGCGGATTTTACCCGATGTCGCTTTGGCAATATCCAGTGCAGCAACGACCAGCATTGGATCAGGGCGCATCAGCACAAATCCAGCCGTTTCCAATGCCACATCCGCACCGCCCCCCATGGCAATACCAAGCTCAGCAACAGCCAGCGCGGGGGCATCATTCACGCCGTCCCCGACCATGGCAACATGACGCCCGTTAGCCACAAGCGCCTTGATTTCAGCAACTTTATCTTCGGGGCACATCTCGGATTTCACCTCATCAATCCCCAGCGCTGTGGCAATATTCACGGCAGTTTGCGCATTGTCGCCCGTTAGCAACATCGTGCGAATACCTTTGGCTTTAAGCGCCGCAATCGCCGCGCCAGACTGCGGGCGCGGCGTGTCAGCCAAGCCAATCAGCCCAAGTACATCGCCGTTGCGCACCACCCAAACCACCGTTTGACCTTTCTCAGCCATAAGGCGCGCAGTGTTTTTCATCTTTTCCTCAGCCTCAGGCGCCGCATAGGCCGGACGCCCGACTAGAATTTGCGCGTCATCAAGCGTTGCTGCAATACCCGCACCAATTTTTGCCTTGAACATTGTAGGCGCCAACAGCGGTAGTTTTCGCGCCTTGCCAGCCGCGACCATCGCCACACCGAGCGGGTGTTCCGAGCCCATCTGCGTCGAGGCAGCAATGGTTAGCATTTCATCTTCGGACATGCCAAAACTTTGCATCTCGACGATCTTTGGCTTGCCCATGGTCAGGGTGCCGGTTTTATCAAAAACTACAGTGTCAATGCTTTTCGCGCGCTCCAGTGCCTCAATATCGCGGATCAAAATACCGTGGCGCGCGCCCACCCCGGTGCCTGCAACAAGTGCGGTTGGCGTGGCCAAGCCCAACGCACAAGGGCACGCGATCACCAGCACTGCAATTGCCGAAGTAAGGGCAATTTCAAAGTCAGCGCCGCCAAGCAGCCAGCCGACAAAGGTCAGCACAGAAATTACCAGCACAACGGGCACAAAAATGCTGCTGACCCTATCCACCAGCTTTTGGATCGGCGCCTTGCCGGTTTGCGCCCGCTCGACCATTGCGGCGGTTTTTGAAAGCGTTGTGTCTTGGCCAATTTTTTGCGCGCGCAGGCGCAACAGCCCTGAACCATTGAGTGCCCCCGCAACAACGTTGTCACCTTTGGAGCGCAATACCGGCATCGATTCTCCGGTTATCAGGCTCTCATCCAGCTCAGATTCACCCCGGATTATTTCCCCGTCAACCGGCAGACGTTCGCCGGGTTTGATAATGATCACATCGCCGATCAGAACTTCGGAAATCGCGACCTCTACCTCGGTCCCTGCGCGCAAAACCACGGCGCTGTCCGGGCGCAATGCCATCAGGGCGCGTAAAGCGGATGAGGCCGAACGTTTCGCCCGCGCTTCCAACACTTTGCCCGCTAATATTAACGTGATAACAACGGCCGATGCTTCGAAATATAAGCGACCCGCGGCTGCCTCATGCAGCGTTAAAACCAGCCACAGACTGTAAAAATACGCGGCACTGGTGCCAACCACAACCAGTTGATCCATGTTGCCGGCCCGCGCACGCAACGCATGCCAGGCGGCCTGATAAAACCGCCGGCCAATATAAAATTGCACCGGCGTTGCCAGCGCCAGTTCCAGATAGACCGGCAGGCGAAAGCCAAGGCCTGACAGCATGGTAACCATTTGAATAATCAGTGGAATCGTCAGAATTGCCGCAATAACAAGCTGGCGTAAATCACGACGCAAAGCGGCTTGCATATCAGCCCCGCGATCATCCGCAAGCTCTCTTGAAATCTGCGCTGGATAACCTGCATCCGTTGCCGCCTGGGCGATAGCACCAACCGAAATCTGCCCCGGTATGTAATGCACCGCTACGCTTTCCAACGCCAGATTAACCTCTGCCATCAAAACCCCGGGCAAGACATTCAGCGCCTTTTCCACCCTCCCTGCGCAGCTGGCGCAACTCATTTTTGACACCGTTAAAACCGCCTGCGCCTCACGAACGCCGTATCCCGCCATACGCACCGCATCGACCAGGGATTGCGCCGAAGATTGTGCGGGATCATACGTTACATCCAGCTTTTCCAGCGCCAGATTGATGGCAGCATCTATAACGCCGGGCTGCGCGGCCACGGCCTTTTCCACCCGCCCGGCGCAACCCGCGCAGGTCATGCCAGTTACTTCAATATTGATCGAGGAATGTGGCGTTTTCTGCGCGTTATCCATGGGTATTCTCCTAAGTATTACACATATATACACCTTCCAGTTACAGGAAGGTCAACATGTTTTTGGACTTGGATCACATAGCGTCCCACCCTATAAGCGCCATGTAAATCATTGGAGAGCACCATGCGAACCGCAAAAATTGAACGCAAAACTGCCGAAACGGACATCACGGTTGAGATCAATCTCGATGGAACAGGCGTTTATGACAACCAGACCGGCGTTGGTTTTTTTGACCATATGCTGGACCAATTGTCACGCCATGCATTGATTGACATGAAAATTCGCGCCCAAGGGGATTTGCACATTGACGATCATCACACGGTCGAGGATGTCGGCATTGCCTTGGGCAAAGCTGTCACGCAAGCCATTGGTGACAAACGCGGAATCACGCGCTATGGGTCGTGCATGCTGATCATGGATGACACGCTGATCCGGGCGGCGCTCGACATGTCGGGGCGGGCTTTTTTGACCTGGAAAGTGGATTTCACAGCTGAACGCATCGGCACGTTTGACACTGAACTGGTGCGCGAATTTTTCACGGCATTTACTATGAACGCCGGTATGAACCTGCATATTGAACGTCTGGACGGGATCAATTCGCACCACATCGCAGAGGCCAGTTTCAAGGCGGTGGCGCGGGCTTTGCGCGTGGCTTTAGAGACTGATCCGCGCAAAAGTGACGCGGTTCCCTCCACCAAAGGCACGCTCAGCGAATGACGACGGTCATTATTGATTACAATTCCGGCAATATCCATTCGGCAGAAAAAAGCTTTCAACGCATGGCGACAGAGGGTGATCTTGGCGCGGTTCTGATAACATCTGATCCTGATACAGTGCGCCGCGCAGATCGTATCGTCTTGCCCGGGGTCGGAGCATTTTCTGATTGTTGTCAAGGGCTTGCAGGTTTTGACGGCTTGTTTGACGCGATTGAAGAACAGGTGCTGCAAGGCACCCCGTTTCTGGGGATTTGTGTCGGTATGCAGATGATGGCAACGCTGGGGCGCGAACATGGCAATGCCACAAAAGGCTTTGACTGGATCGGTGGCGAAGTGGTCAAAATGGCCCCTGCTGACCATAAATTAAAAATCCCGCATATGGGCTGGAATGAATTGGAAATTCAGCAAAAACACCCCTTATTTGACGGTATTTCAGACGGGGATCACGCCTATTTCGTGCATTCCTATCATCTTGCACCCCAAAATCCCGACCATCTGTTGGCCAGCGTCGATTACGGCGGCCCAGTGACGGCAATGGTTGGACGTGACAATATGGTAGGCACCCAATTTCACCCGGAAAAAAGCCAGAAAACCGGCCTACGTTTCATCGCGAATTTTCTGCGCTGGAACCCCTAGTTTTTACTAGCCGGTTTTTTGCGTTTGGTGGGTTTTGGTTTAAGTGTGCCGATGTATGTATGGCTCATTTCAAAATAAGGGCACAGCTTTTTTGTATCGACGAGCAAGGTGTCAGGAACGAGAACATATTCCTTCATTACATGGCCGTGCTGCACACTAAGTTCTGTGGTATATTCAGCCAAAAATGCCGTGCGGTCAGTATCTGGCAGGCGAAGGGACAGACCTTCCTTGGTCAAAAAACTGAACATATGTCCATTGCGGGAAGTATAGGGGTTTTTGGCACCCTTGCGCTCCAAACCCGGGACCGTAGCAACCAGATTTTCATATGCAATAAGCATTTCAGGTAACACATCAGGGGCAGGTTTTCCCATATTTCCCTCCATAAACTCAATGGCTATAGAGAATAGCACATATCCCGCCTAAATGCGACGGTGCTGTCGTGTTGCCAAAAGCAGACTGGTTTCACTGGTCGCAATACCGTCAATCAGACGGATGGCGCGCAAAACCTCATCGAGCTTTTCCAGCGTTGTTGTGCGCAGCTCTGCCACCAGATCCCAGCGCCCGTTCGTGGCATGCACGCGCAGCACCTCGGGCATGTTCAACAGGCGCGCAACCACACGTTCAGTTCCGCGCCCTTCAACCTCAATCATCATCAAACCACGCACCGGGCTTTCGGCGGTATCGGCTTTAAGATCAACCGAAAAGCCCAATATCTGCCCCGAGGCGATCAACTTATCCATCCGCGCCCGCACCGTCGCGCGCGTCACCCCCAGCAGCGCCGCCAGATTAGCAATAGATTCGCGCCCGTCACGTCGCAATGCTGTGATAAGTTTTTGATCAAGATTATCCATAACGGTCAGTATCACAGATCAATATGGATAATTCAACTATCATTTAGATCATTACTTTACCTTATTACTGCCATAACAGGCAAATATACTCTGCAAAATAGAATTGGGGAAATCATGCCAAAACATTGCATATTAGTCGGCGCACCTGTGGATGAGGGCGCGATTCAGCCCGGTTGTTTGATGGGACCAGCCGCATTACGCACCGCCGGAATCGCGTATGAGTTGGAAAACCTTGGCCATAGCGTCGAAGACCGAGGGGATGTTAAACCGGCCATATCTGACGTAGTTGCACAAGCTGGTTTACACAAACTCCCCGAAACCGTTGGCTGGACAATTGCCCTGCAAGCGGCGGCTTACGATGCGGCTAAAAACGGCGATTTTCCGATTTTTCTGGGGGGCGATCACAGCCTGTCAGCCGGCACAGTTTCCGGTGTGGCCAAAGCTGCGGCAGAACAGGATCGCCCGTTGTTCGTGCTTTGGCTTGATGCGCATCCTGATTTTCATCGCCTAAATACCACGACCAGCGGCAATTTGCACGGCACGCCTGTGGCCTATTTTACCGGGCAAGACAGTTTTGCCGGCGTATTCCCCCCCTTGCCAGCGCCGGTCCCTGCGACACAGGTTTGCCTGATTGGCATTCGCTCGGTTGATCCCGCCGAGCACGACGGGCTGCTGGCGGCAAATGTCACCGTACACGATATGCGCGCCATTGATGAAAACGGTGTCGCCGCCCTGCTGCGCCCGTTTCTAAAGCGTGTAAGTGCCGCCAACGGGCTGTTGCATGTCAGCCTGGATGTGGATTTTCTGGAACCAGCCATCGCACCTGCCGTGGGGACAACCGTACCCGGTGGCGCGACTTTTCGCGAGGCCCATCTGATCATGGAAATGCTCAGTGAAAGTGGTCTCGTAAGCTCACTCGATCTGGTTGAGCTTAATCCGTTTCTGGACGAACGCGGGCGCACCGCAAAATTGATGGTAGACCTGACCGCCAGCCTGATGGGGCGGCGCGTTATGGATCGCCCAACCCGGAGTTATTAACTATGACAAAGCCCACCCCCTCCAAACTGGCCATGGTGCCGTTTGTATCCGTCGATAACATGATGAAAATCGTGCATGCTATTGGCGTTGAAACTTTTTTGGTCGAGCTGGCCGAATATATTGAATCCGATTTCAAGCGCTGGGAACTGTTTGATAAAACCCCGCGCGTGGCCTCCCATTCGGCTGAGGGGGTGATCGAACTTATGCCCACCTCGGACGGTGAAGTATACGGGTTCAAATACGTCAACGGCCATCCTAAAAATACGAAAGAGGGCCTGCAAACCGTCACTGCCTTTGGCCTGCTCGCCAGTGTCGAAAACGGCTACCCGATTTTGCTGTCTGAAATGACCATTCTGACGGCCCTGCGCACAGCGGCGACCTCGGCCGTAGCGGCGAAATATCTGGCCCCGAAGGGCGCAAAAACCATGGCGATGATCGGCAACGGGGCGCAGTCAGAATTTCAGGCGTTGGCGTTCAAGGCGATTGTCGGGATCGACACGCTGCGCCTTTATGACATCGATCCTCAAGCAACTGAAAAATGCGCCGCCAACCTTGCCGAACGTGGATTGAACATCATCAAATGCACGTCAGCACAGAACGCGGTTGAGGGCGCTGAGATCGTCACGACGGTCACGGCCGACAAGCTAAGCGCGACAATTCTGACCGATAATATGGTCGGCGCGGGCATCCATATCAACGCCATTGGTGGTGATTGTCCGGGCAAAACAGAACTGCACCGCGATATCTTGCTGCGGTCCGATATTTTCGTGGAATATCCACCCCAAACCCGTATTGAAGGCGAAATTCAGCAGCTTCCCGAAGACCATGAGGTCGCCGAATTATGGGAGGTAATTAGCGGCACGCGCACGGGGCGACGCGACGATAAACAGATCACATTATTTGATTCCGTCGGTTTCGCAATTGAGGATTTTTCGGCGCTGCGTTACGTCAAAGATCAACTGGAACGCACAGGCGCTTTTGAAAACCTCGACATGCTCGCCGACCCCGATGACCCACGCGATCTGTTTGGCATGGTGATGCGGGCAAAATAGCTGGCAAACTTAGTCCAGGAACTCCCAACTATCAGCCCCGTCGAAATGACGGGTACGGATATTTTTGATGTCAGCAGGGTCACTAAGACGACAGTTCACGGCGAACCGTGTGCCTTCCAGGCTTGCCCAGTGCGTCGTGCAGCCGCAGGTTTTGCAGGTGTGAATGACCAGTGATTTATCGCCCCAAACGTAGGTATTCGTAGCATTTTTGGGTGCATTTAGCGTGATTTTTGCCGGAGGCGCATGCACCCATAACGTCGCCAAACGGCGACAGATTGAACAGTTACAGGCAACCATAAAGGCCGGTTTCTCAGAAATTTCAAACGTTATTGTGCCGCAATGGCAAGAGCCTGTGATCATGATACCTCCAGCTTAAAACCTTAAAACAATGGTGAAATACTGGCGGCGGGCGGGCGGTTTGTCAACGCTGCGCTTTTCGCACCAAACGCCCTTTGTGCAGCAACGGTTCGGTGTAGCCCGAGGGTTGTTCAACCCCTTGCAGCACCAGATTAAGGGCTGAAATATAGGCGATATTGTCGTACTGCGGGGCCATGGCCGTATAGAGCGGATCATCGCCATTTTGTCCGTCAACTACGCGCGCCATGCGTTCAAATGTTGCGATAATCTGACCCTTGTTAACCACATCATGATACAGCCAGTTGGCCATATGCTGGCTGGAAATTCGACAGGTCGCACGGTCCTCCATCAGGCCGATATCATGGATATCCGGCACGGTCGAGCACCCGATCCCCTGATCGATCCAGCGCACCACATACCCCAAAATACCTTGGGCGTTATTATCAAGTTCTTCCTGAATTTCCACGCGGCTCCAATCAGTATCGAGCGCCAGCGGGATCGTCAGAATGTCATCCAGTTCTGCCCGCGCACCAGCCTTGGCCAGCGCATCCTGCACAGCCAATACATCGACCTCGTGGTAATGGGTTGCGTGCAAAGTTGCCGCCGTCGGGCTGGGCACCCATGCGCAATCGGCGCCGGATTTCGGGTGGGCGATTTTTTGTGCCAGCATATCCACCATAAGCCCCGGCATTGCCCACATGCCCTTGCCGATCTGTGCGCGCCCGCGCAGCCCGCAGGCCAGCCCGACATCGACGTTATTATCCTCATAAGCTGCAATCCACGGCGTGGTTTTCATTGCCCCCTTGCGAACCATCACCCCCGCCGCCATCGAGGTATGGATTTCATCGCCCGTGCGATCCAGAAAGCCGGTGTTGATAAACGCGACCCTATGGCGCGCCGCGCGGATGCATTCTTTCAAATTAACGCTCGTGCGGCGCTCTTCATCCATAATGCCCAGTTTGACAGTGTTCGCAGGCAAGCCCAAAACCGCCTCAACCTGTGTAAAAATAGCATCCGCAAACGCGACCTCATCGGGGCCGTGCATCTTGGGTTTCACGACATAAACCGACTGGGTCGCAGAATTCGCGCCCCGTTTGAGATCATGCATCGCGCAAAGCGTGGTGATCATTGCGTCCATCAGACCTTCAAATACCGCATCGCCATTTGCGTCTAAAATCGCAGAATTGGTCATCAGGTGACCAACGTTTCGCACCAGCATCAGCGCGCGGGATTTCACCATGTAATCCCCGCCAGTGGTCGCGATATATTTCACATCTTCATTCAGGCGACGTTCAATCGCCTTGCCAGCCTTTTGCACCGTTTCGACCAGATCACCCTTCATCAGGCCCAGCCAATTCGAATAGGCAAGGGTCTTATCGGCGGCATCCACGGCAGCAACGGAATCCTCGCAATCCATGATCACAGACAGGGCAGATTCAAGACGAATATCGGCGACCGAGGCCGGATCATCCACCCCGATATGGTGCGCAGCATCAACGTGAATTTCCACATGCAAGCCATTATT
The DNA here is from genome assembly GCA_036479695.1 of Paracoccaceae bacterium. Classification (GTDB taxonomy): domain Bacteria; phylum Pseudomonadota; class Alphaproteobacteria; order Rhodobacterales; family Rhodobacteraceae; genus NORP23. Next base: position 84,640 of record JAZGFN010000009.1, on the reverse strand, counting down.
CTTCAACAGTATAACATCTGGTGCAGCGGGTGCCCCCAGATAGCCGACACATTGCGCCGGATCAATCAGGCCGCATCCGTTTGCGCGCAAAACGCCCCCCTCTATGCTATAGGCCGTGACATCGGCATGTTTGCAGCCATCAAGCGGCATTGCCTGATCCAAAAAGCCCTTGGCCCAGGCAACAACCCGCGCACCGCGCACCTCATCAAAGCCACCGACGGGGGGCAAATCACCCAGCACATCCGTGCCGTAAAGTGCGTCATAAAGACTGCCCCAACGCGCATTTGCCGCATTCAGCGCATAGCGTGCGTTCATCACCGGCACCACCAATTGCGGCCCGGGGATCGTGGCGATTTCTGGATCAGTGTTTTGCGTATCAATCGTAAAATCCGGCCCCTCTGGCACCAAATAGTCAATCTCGGCCAGAAACACCTTATATGCCGCCATGTCCTGTGGCTGGCCTTTGTGCGCGATATGCCATGCATCAATCTTGTTTTGCATTTGCGAACGGTGCGCCAAAAGCGCGCGATTTTGGGGCGTTAATGCATTGATAAGACCTGCAAATCCTCGCCAAAAAGTATCCGGTGAAATCCCGGTTTCAGGTAACGCCTGGGCCTCAATAAAATCAAATAGCATGCTATCGATTTGCAGGCCGTTTCGGATAATACGCTGTGACATACCTTAGCTCCTTAATCCCGTTTCCTTTTGGATACTGTTTCCAAAAGGAAACGCAAGGGGGCTAGGCGCAGCTAAAACAGTTTCAAAATTATGTGCGGGGTCAAATCCCCAATCTTTCCCTTGCAGCCCGCGCTAAAGAGCATAGGTTAGTCGAAACACTAAAGGGGAACTTTGCCATGGAAAATCAAGCTGATCAGACGATCCGCCTTTCAGACTATACGCCACCGGCTTTTTTGGTGAAAGATGTTCATCTGACCTTTGCTTTGCATCCGCATAAAACCCGGGTCAGCAGCAAAATCACGTTTGTCGCGAACCCTGCCCGGGCAAAAGGCGCCCATGATCTGACGCTCCATGGCAAAGAGTTTCTAAGTGCGGCGTGCAAAATTGACGATATTGAAATCCCGCTACAAGATTTTGCGCAAGATGCCGAAGGGGTCACCCTGCCCGCCTCAACGCTGCCCCAGGATGGCTTTATATGGGAATGCGAGACGCTTATTGACCCATCCGCCAACACCTCGCTTGATGGGTTATACATGTCAAACGGCATGTATTGCACCCAATGTGAGGCCGAGGGTTTTCGCAAAATCACCTATTACCCCGACCGCCCCGATGTTATGGCCACATTCACTGTGCGCATAAAAAGCGATCTGCCGGTGCTCTTGTCCAATGGCAATCCGACAGCGCAAGGGGATGGCTGGGTGGAATGGCATGACCCATGGCCAAAACCGGCCTATCTGTTTGCGCTGGTCGCTGGCGAATTGATTGCCCACAGCGATACATTCACCACCAAATCCGGGCGCAAGGTTGATCTGAATATCTACGTGCGCGATGGCGATCAGGATAAATGTGCCTATGCAATGGATGCGCTGATACGGTCGATGAAATGGGATGAGGATGAATACGGGCGCGAATATGATCTGGATCTGTTCAACATTGTGGCGGTCGATGATTTCAACATGGGGGCCATGGAAAACAAAGGGTTGAATATCTTTAACTCTGTGCTTGTTCTGGCCAGCCCTGAAACTGCGACGGATGGCAATTATGAACGTATTGAAAGCGTCATTGCCCACGAATATTTTCACAACTGGACCGGCAATCGCATCACATGTCGTGATTGGTTTCAGCTGTGCCTGAAAGAAGGGCTGACCGTTTACCGCGACCAGCAATTTAGCGGTGATATGCGCGATCCCGCCGTGATGCGGATCAACGATGTTGTCGCCTTGCGTGGCCGTCAATTCACCGAGGATGCCAGCCCTTTGGCCCACCCGCCACGGCCCGCCGAATACGTCGAGATCAACAATTTTTACACCGCAACCGTCTATGAAAAAGGGGCCGAGGTTGTCGGCATGCTGCGCCGCCTTGTAACGCCGGATGGATATCGCAAAACGCTTGATCTTTATTTTGAACGTCACGATGGTCAGGCCTGCACAATCGAGGATTGGTTGCAGGTTTTTGAGGATGCAACCGGGCGCGACCTTAGCCAGTTTAAGCTGTGGTACACCAGCGCCGGCACTCCACGCCTGCAGGTTTCTGACAGCTGGTCTGACGGGGTTTATTCTTTGACCCTCACACAAAATACCCCTGCCACGCCTGGCGAAGACAGTAAAGCTGCGCGCCTGATTCCGGTGGCTGTCGGTCTGCTTTATCCCGATGGCAGCGAGGCACGCCCAACACAGATTCTGGAGCTGTCAGACACCACCCAAACCTTCACGTTTGAAGGTCTGGAAATGCGGCCAATCCCGTCAATCCTGCGCGATTTTTCCGCCCCCCTGATCCTTGAGCACGACATCACCAATGATGAACGCGCCTTTCTGTTGGCCAATGACACCGACCCCTTTAACAAATGGGAGGCGGGGCAGAAATATGCATTTGATATCATCGAACGCCTGACCCGCGCAGCCAATGACCCCGATCCAGCATTCTTGCGCGCCATGGGCAAAGTGGCGGTTGATGACAGCCTCGCGCCGGCTTTTCGCGCCCTTGCACTAACCCTGCCCGGCGAAGACGATATCGCAGGCACAATCGCCGCTGCTGGCAACACGCCTGACCCGATTGCGATTCATACCGCGCGCCAGACGCTTAACAAAGCCTTGGCGGATTTCATGGCTGATGATCTGTCCGAAATTTACACAAATATGAAGGTAAGCGGGCCTTATACCCCGGATGCCACAGCCGCAGGAAACCGTGCTTTGCGCGCCCGTGCACTTGCCTTGCTTAGCAAACTTGATCCAGAGGCAAATCTCGCCAAACAGCAGTTCCATGCGGCCGATAATATGACCGAGCAACTGGCGGCCCTTGGCCAATTGGTCGCCGCCGGACAAGCGACCGAGGCGCTGGCGGCGTTTTTATCCCAGTGGCAGCACGAAAAGCTGGTGGTGGACAAATGGTTCTCGGTGCAGGCTGTGGCTACACCTGCCGATAAGGCCGTCAAGGTCGTGCGTGCGCTATCACAACATGCTGATTTTGATTGGAAAAATCCAAATCGCTTCAGGTCCCTCCTCGGTGCTTTTGCTATGGGTAATCCAGCCGGATTTCACGATCCCAGCGGTGCAGGTTATGAACTGTTTGCCGATTGGCTGATCAAACTTGACCCCCACAACCCACAAATAGCCGCCCGTATGAGCACGGTATTTGGCACGTGGCGACGCTATGCGCCTGAGCGCCAATCGCAAATGCAGGCAGCGCTGGAACGCATTCGCGATACAAAAAACCTGTCGAAAAACACCGCTGAAATGGTTGGAAAATTGCTGGACTAAAAGCCCGAATATGGCTTTACCCTTGATTAGAATGCGCCTTGCGTTAATATTTGAACTTATTTATTTGTTCAAAGGTTTAGCGTATGCATATTATCATTGGAATTATTGCCCTTATCGGCGGCGCATATTTCTGGGCGCAGCGCGCACGCAACGCCGCCGCGATGACCTCGGAACTCGCAGATGTTGCGACTGATATTTACCTTGCTGCCAAACGATTTGGCTTTCGGCGCAAGGTTAATAAACACCCCGTTGAAAGCATTGAGGACCGCAATCTGGCGGTTGCCGGTATTGCCTGCGCCTTTCTTGAACTTGGCTCTTTGCCCACACAAGACCAGCGCGACCAGCTGCATGTTCAACTGCAATCGATCTTGAATGTCTCACAATCAGATGCCGAGGAAATGATGATATTGGGGCGTTGGCTGGTGAATGAATGCGCATCCCCCGATGCCGCAATTACCCGGATGGCCAAGCGTCTTTTCAAAATTTCCGGGATGGAGGCATTTTCTGACCTCTTGCATATTTTGCAAAACACTTTGCCAAAATCCTGGAATTCCCAGCAAATTACAGCGCTTAACGATGTGAAACTAGCATTTAAAATTCGCTAAACCTTCGCCCCTTGCCCATAGCCAAGCAGTTGCGTAGAAGGTCAGAGCATATTTTCAATGGATGAAACGCGATGACCGAGCTGACATATACCGAACCCAAAATCAAAACCTATGCAGGCGCCAAAAGCGACTGGGAGGTGGTGATCGGCCTGGAAGTGCACGCGCAGGTGTCTTCAAATTCGAAATTATTCTCGGGCGCGTCAACGAAATTCGGGGCCGAGCCGAATTCAAACGTCAGTCTGGTTGATGCCGCCATGCCCGGAATGTTGCCGGTAATTAATGAATTTTGCGTCGAACAGGCGGTGCGCACAGGGCTGGGTCTTAAGGCCAAAATCAACCTGTTTTCGCGCTTTGACCGCAAGAATTATTTCTATCCGGACCTGCCGCAAGGTTACCAGATTTCGCAGCTTTATCACCCGATTGTCGGTGAGGGGGAAATTCTGATAGACATGGAGCCGGGTATCGCCCGCAAAGTTCGCGTGGAGCGCATCCATATTGAACAGGACGCCGGAAAATCCGTGCATGATATGGACCCCGAAATGTCTTTTGTCGATCTTAACCGCACGGGTATTGCTCTGATGGAAATCGTCAGCCGCCCGGATATTCGCAGCCCCCTTGAGGCCGCCGAATATGTGCGAAAACTGCGCCAAATTCTGCGATATTTGGGCACGTGCGATGGTAACATGCAAGAAGGCTCATTGCGCGCAGATGTTAACGTTTCGGTTTGTCAGGCCGGTGTTTATGAAAAGTTCCGTGCCAGTGACAATGATTTTTCGATCCTCGGGACACGTTGTGAGATCAAGAATATGAACTCCATGCGGTTCATCCAACAGGCCATCGATTTTGAAGCTAATCGTCAAATTTCCATTCTCGAAGACGGTGGAAAAATTGATCAAGAAACCCGCCTTTATGACCCCGACAAAGGCGAAACCCGCTCCATGCGCTCAAAAGAAGAGGCACATGATTACCGTTATTTTCCTTGTCCGGACCTGTTGCCGCTGGAAATAGAACAGGCGTGGGTAGATAAAATCGCAGCGAACCTGCCCGAGTTGCCGGACACTAAAAAAGCCCGCTTTGTAAAAGATTACGCCATGACCGAATACGACGCTGGCGTGCTTACGGCCGATGTCGCCAATGCCACATATTTTGAGACTGTCGCTAATGGACGTGACGGGAAAATGGCCGCAAACTGGGTCATTAACGAATTATTTGGACGTCTTAACAAAGAAGCTCTTAGTATTGAAAATTCCCCCATTTCGGCAGGCCAGCTCGGCGCAATTATTACCTTGATCAGCAAGGGCGATATTTCAGGGAAAATCGCTAAGGAATTGTTTGAAATTGTCTGGTCTGAAGGCGGCGACCCTGCTGAAATCGTTGCGGCCCGTGGCATGAAGCAAGTCACGGACACCGGCGCGATTGAGGCCGCAGTTGATGAAATCATGACCGCCAATCCTGATAAAGTTGCCGCCGCCAAGGCCAAGCCGAATATGGCCGGATGGTTCGTTGGGCAAGTGATGAAGGCAACTGGGGGCAAGGCAAACCCCAAGGTTGTTAACGAAATTATTCGCACCAAGCTGGGAATTGTGTAAGCTGCAACACGCTGTTTTAATAAGGAAATCAAATGCCTGACTATGAATATAAGGTCGTGAATGCCCCGCGCAAAGCGCAAAAGGTTAAAGGTGTGCGCGCGCAGGATGAACGCTTTGCCCGCAATCTTTCTGATCTCATGAACAAATACGCTGCCGATGGTTGGGAATATTTCCGTGCTGAAACCCTGCCAATGGATGAAAAATCCGGTATGATGGGGAAAACCACGGAAAAATACATGCCGTTGCTGGTATTTCGCCGCCCCATCCCGATTTTACCCGAAGTTGCGGCCGTTATCGCCGAGATTCAGGCCCCCCTTGAAATCACCCCGCCTCCCGAAGAGCCCACCAGCACACGCAACCCTTTTGTTGCAACACCTTCGGTTGAGGAACAAGAACCTGCCGCCGACTTTCCCGAACTTGGCCCAGCGACACGCGACTAATATAAAATATTTCCAATATCTATATCTCTGCATAAATGACTCCACCCAGTTTTCGGTGTGTTGTAAAAATTATTGCAATACTGTGATAAATACCACAAACTAACCTTAGTTTTACCTGCATGAAAGCATAACATCAACGATTACCCAGTATATAGTGAGATATCTTCATGGGAATAAACTACTTTGAGAAGTATTCACAAGCCGTGCGCGATAACGGTTATGGCGTTGTCCCTCTTATTTCGGGCAGTAAGGCCCCCACAGCCGACATGGATTGGCCGCATCATGGCTGGCAGCCACCTGACGTTGACTGGATCGAAAACTATAGCAGCAAAAATCCAGACGATGGCATAGGGATTGTTGGCGGTAGATTATCTTTTGCCTTTGATTTCGATACATTATCCAAGAAAGATAACCAGCGCTTTCTTGATCTTGCAAAAGAGGTTTGCGGAGAAACACCGCTGCTAAGGGTAGGGCAAACACCAAAGATTGCCGCAGTTTATCGCGCCGCAGAACCAATAATATCCATACGGATACCAGAAATCGATGTTTTAGGGCTTCACAGCTACCTAGTCGCCTACGGAATGCATCCAAAAACACACAAGCCCTACAAATGGGTTGGCACAGGTGCACCGCATATAACCCCGCTATCCGAAGTTCCGGCCGTAACAAACGCCCAGGTGGAAACTGTAATGTCCGAGATTGCAAAATCTGTGATTGGATCCGATTTCATAGGTTTCAAATTAGAACTTGATCGAAATTTTATGCCTCTGGTTTTATCTTCACGCACCATTTTGGCAAAGCAGCTTTTGCGCCGTATCTTTAAAGGGAAACGATACAGTCGCAGTTATGCCGCAAATATGATGCGCACCCGCGTTCCGTCTGGTTGCTGGGGGCTTGTTCTAAAACCTGATGTTAAAGGTGAACAACAATGGGAGGGAACTTAAAGCCGATGTTTTTACATCCGCGTTCCATTAATCAGTATGAAAAACACATCACAAACCGCATATTTCAAAAACCACGCCTGGCAGCTATATGAAAATGGCTATTGTGCTATCCCGTTAGAACCACAAACAAAACGTCCTGTTCAATCTGTCGATTGGATGAAATATTGCTGGAAACAGCCAGATCCAAATTTCATAACCACTCAGATCGAAAGACACCCAAATATGGGGGTGGGTCTGGCTTGCGGGCGCCAGACTGTAGCCATAGATATCGATGCTAAAGATGCCCGCAATGTTGCCAAAATTAAGGATGTTGCGTTTGAAATATTTGGAGAAACGCCTTTAATCCGACAAGGGGAAAACCCGAAAATCGCCCTTTTATATCGCACGTCAGAGCCGGTGATTTCGTGCAGAACCCCATCCATTGACATTATTGGCCTTGGCGCACAGCTTGTGGCGTACGGCATTCACCCCAAGACAAAACGAGAATACCGTTGGATTGGCCAAAGCACCCCAACAGAATTGCCATGTGCGGCATTACCTTCGATAACAAACGTAAAAATATGGAATTTTTATTGCCTACTTGCACAAGAAAAATTCGGGGTTGAACATTTTGAAATGTGCTTGGCGTACGACAAAATAAATTATACGCCGCCTATGTCTTCAATTTCAGTCTTATTCACGCTTTTATTTCGTTCAATGCTATTTGGTAAGGAAAATGCAGCATTTCAGGCCCAGAAAATACTAACCGGAAAATATGCAAGCACTGGCACAGGATTAAATCTGGAATTAAAAGCTGGCGGGCGAATGATTGAACTTTGAGGTCATGCCTAATTCTGCTGAAATATTTTCCCCGGATTCATGATATTTTGTGGGTCAAACACCCGTTTAATATCCCGCATAAGGGAAAGGGCCTCGCCGTGCTCTTCAGCCATGTATTTCATCTTGCCAATCCCGACGCCATGCTCCCCTGTCGTGGTGCCATTCAATCGAATTGCCAACCTGTTTAGTTCATGTACGAACCCTTGTACCGAGGCCATTTCTTGAGCACTTTCAGGGTCATAGCTTATTCCACAATGGAAATTACCATCGCCTGCATGCCCGACCATAGAAACCGTTAATCCGCGCTTAGTGCTTTCATTACGGGCATATCTGACCGCCTCTGCCAAGCGGCTGATCGGCACACAAATATCGGTATTTTGCACCCGCGCATCGGGCCGGTGGGCCTTTTGGGCATAGTATGCATTGTGACGCATTTTCCACAGCGCGGTGCGGTCTTTTACCTTATCTGACCATTGAAAATCACTGCCGCCCATGTCAGTGACGAGCGCGCCAAATGCTTCGGCTTGCTCTTTCACGCTGGCCTCAGAGCCGTGAAACTCGATAAAAAGATGCGGCACTTCGGGCAAATTCGCGCCCTCAAAAAGATTAAATCCGCGCGCCATCATTTCATCAACAAACTCGATCCGTGCCATGGGAATACCCATTTGGATGGTCGCAATGACAGTGTTCACCGCACTGTCGATATCGGGGAAACTACAGATCGCGGCAGACACGGCCTCGGGCTGGCCTTGCAGCCGTAACGTGATTTCTGTGATAATGCCCAGCGTCCCCTCAGAGCCGACAAACAGTTTGGTCAGATCATACCCGGCAGACGATTTGCGCGCCCGACTGCCCGTTCGAATAATGCGCCCATCGGCCATAACTACCTCTAATGCCAAGACATTTTCGCGCATTGTGCCGTATCTGACCGCTGTCGTTCCAGAGGCCCGTGTCGCCGTCATTCCGCCTAATGAGGCATTGGCACCCGGATCCACCGGGAAAAATAGGCCCGTTGCACGCAGATCTTCATTAAGCTGTTCGCGGGTGACACCGGGTTGCACAACCACGTCCATATCCTCAGCATGTACTTTTAAAATCGCACACATCTTGGACATATCCAGACAAATCCCACCACGGACAGCCAGTTGATGCCCTTCCAAAGATGTGCCCGTGCCATAGGCGACTATCGGGCAGTTGTTATCGGCGCAAATTTTGACTATTTGAGAAACGGCTGCTGTCGAGGCCGGATAGATCACCGCATCAGGCGGGATCACAGGAAAATACGCCTCATTTTGGCCATGCGCCTGCAAATCCGGTGTTTTGGTTGAAAGGGCTGCGCCAAACTCTGCACGTAATGTTTCTATTGCACTTTCAATACTCATAAGGTTTCTCCTATTTCAGGGCTACAGTAGTAGCTGACATTCGCATGCGAAAGCAAAATTCAGGCTGGATGCATTGGGCGCAGTTAGGTATAATATCCAAAACCTGGCAATAATTCGATTTGCGGTGTATAATTGCAGAATTTAATCAAAAAATGTTCGAAAAACGTAAGCATTGAGTGTCAAAAGGCATTCATGACCCTGCGTGACAAAGGGCCAAACCAGATAGCATTCTGGGTATTGGCCCTGATTATCGGTATTGCGGCAGGAGCGGCGGCGCTGGGGTTCAGGGTTGCCATCGCTGAACTGCAAAGCCTTTTTTACGGCGCTGATGACAAAACATTGGCAACAACACTTGGCACTTTGGGCTGGCGGTGGGTCGTGGGTATTCCGGTTGTTGGTGGGTTAGCTGTCGGATTGATTCTTTGGGCCTTCACACCAAATGGCCAATCTGTGGCCGTTTCCGATGTAATCCACGGTGCGGCAATGACCCATGGGCGGGTAAGTAAACGCATCGGGCTGGCCTCGGCGGTTGCCTCATTAATCACCTTATCCACAGGCGGATCAAGCGGACGCGAGGGGCCGGTGGTTCATCTTGCAGCCGTGATTTCCAGTTGGGTATCTAACCGCATCAAAGCCAGTGATATCACGGCGCGTGACCTGATGGGCTGCGCTGTGGCTGCGGCTGTCTCCGCCTCATTCAACGCGCCCCTAGCAGGCACAATATTCGCGCTAGAGGTTGTTTTACGCCACTTCGCCGTCCACGCATTTGCCCCGATCGTCATAGCATCCGTTGCCGGAACCGTCGTCAGCCGCATGCAAATGGGCAACGTCACAGAATTCATTTTACCCACGACACCCATTGCCTTTCATATTGAATTACCAGCGTTTTCAATCCTCGGACTGGTTTCAGGCCTTGTGGCATACGCACTGATCCGTGCCATTTTCATCGCCGAGGACTGGGGCGATGCTTTACAAAAAATCACCCGTATCCCGACATTCCTGCGCCCAGCCATTGCAGGCGCATTACTGGGTGCCATTGCCTTGTATTTCCCCCATATTATCGGGGTTGGCTATGAAACCACGTCCTTTGCCCTGACCGGCCAGTTATTGTTGCGCGAGGCGTTTGTATTTGCCGTAATCAAGGCCATCGCCGTGGCAATTACCTTTGGCGGACGCATGGGCGGCGGGGTGTTTTCACCCTCCCTGATGTTGGGCGCGCTTACGGGGCTAACCTTTGGACTGATCGCAACCATGCTTTTCCCCGGCGTGTCAGGAACCCAAACAATCTATGCGCTTGCGGGCATGGCAGCCGTATCCGCCGCTGTTCTTGGCGCGCCAATTTCAACCACTTTAATTGTGTTTGAGATGACCGGCGATTGGCAGGCCGGCATCGCGGTAATGGTATCGGTCTCATTGGCCTCGGCCCTTACCAGCCGCCTGGTTGATCGCAGTTTCTTTTTGACCCAATTAGAACGCCGCGGCGTGCATTTGGCCGCAGGGCCACAGGAATACTTGCTATCAACCATCGATGTTCGCACACTTGTGCGCCTGCTTGGTGGGGATGAAAATACTGAACAATTCCAATGTCTTAAGATGATTGAGCAAGGCGCATATGTAGACATAACCGAAACACTTGAGACAGCGTTACCAAAGTTGGAGGCTGCCGAGAGCGATTATTTACCCGTCATAAAACAAGCCGAAAACGGGCCGGAATTTCTAGGCGCGCTTTACCTTATCGATGCGTTGCGCGCCTATAATCAAGCCTTGGCCGCCACTGCCAGTGAGGAACATTCTTAAAGGTTTACAGCGCCGCACAGGCCTTTTCCAACCAAGGGCGCACCGCATCGCTGACCATATCTTTAAGCTTGGCCAAAACCTCAGCGTGATAGACATTCAGCCATTCCAGTTCCGCGCGATCGAGCATATCCGGCAAGATCAAATTGCGGTCAATTGGCACAAACGTCAGGGTTTCAAAACCAAGCATCGGGCGGTTGCCACCGTCGGGAATATTAGCCTCATGTATAACCAGCAGGTTTTCGATCCGAATGCCGTAAACCCCTTCTTTATAGTGCCCAGGCTCGTTTGAAATGATCATACCAGACAGTAATTCCGTAGTATTTTTAGGGGAAATCGCCTGCGGCCCCTCATGCACACCAAGATACACCCCCACCCCATGCCCGGTGCCATGTTCATAGTCAAATCCGGCTTGCCACAGAGCATTTCGCGCAAACGCGTCCAGGTCCCCGCCCCGGACTTTTTGCGGCCAGCGTGCCTTGGTAATAGCAATCATACCCTTTAAAACCAAAGTGTTAGCGCGCTTGATTTCTGCATCAATATCGCCAATCGCAACTGTGCGTGTAATATCGGTCGTGCCGTCCAGATATTGACCACCGCTATCAATCAACAGCACCTCGTTTTGTTGGATAGTGCGGTTGGAATCCTCATTGACGCGGTAATGCACAATCGCACCATTAGGGCCAGAACCGCAAATCGTATCAAACGAAATTTCCCGCAACGTATTGGCGTTGCGGCGAAACATTTCCAGCTTTTTTGCAACGCCTATTTCCGTTAACTCTTGCGTTTTAGCAGCCACTTCCAGCCAACATAAAAATTCCACCATCGCTACCCCATCCCGAATATGTGCGGCGCGCGATCCGGCAATTTCTGTCGGGTTTTTGCAGGCCTTTGGTAAAACACACGGGTCAGAAAACCATGTGGGATTTTGCAGCTTATCTGAAATCATTACCGGCGCGCATTCACGATCAACCCCGACCTGCCCCGACAGTTTTGCCAGATATGGTAGGAAATCAGCCTCGGAGTGCACCTGCACGCCTTGCCCAAAATGCGCGCGCAACGCGTCGTCACATTTATCCGGATCAGCGAATATATCGACGTGGCCATCATCGCGTAACACTGCAAAGCACAAAGCAACGGGGATATTCTGGATGTCCGAGCCACGAATATTTAACAACCACGCAATGGAATCAAGTAACGTTAAAACCACGGCCGATAAGGCCTGCTTTTGTAACTCGGCGGCAAGGCGATTACGTTTACTTTCACTTGTTTCCCCTGTGAATTCAATAGGGTAAGGTGAAATTAGTCCTTTTGGTGGGGCCGGTTGATCCTCCCAGATCTGATCGACAAAATTGGTGGTTTTTTGAAATGTGATCCCGTCGTTTGACAACTCTTTGGTCAGTTTTTTAATCTCGTCATAGCTATGCAGCCACGCGTCATACGCAATCACCCCACCATTTGGCAAGTTCGTGCGCAACCAATCCTCAAGGCGAATTTCACGACTAGGAATCGGGGTGAACGCCGCCAGATCAATCTGCGCACGCACCTGCAAAGTATAACGCCCATCAGCAAAAACGCCCGCCGTATCCAGCAGTGCCGCACACATCCCTGCCGAGCCGGTGAAACCTGTTAGCCAGGCCAAACGCTCAAAACAGGGCGCGACATTTTCCCCCTGATGGGCATCACCGCGGGGTATCAGGAACCCCGAAACATTTGCGTTTCTTAAGGCCTTGCGCAATTTTTCCAACCGCGCGGCACCTGTTTCAGGCGAGGTAACAACAGTAAATTCTTGATACATAGAGATGATTGCTTTCGGTGTTATTCGGCGTTTACGCGCCGAGAGGATTTGCCTAGCCGCAATATTGTCCCTAGGTTGGCATAAAGCAAACCTAAAATTCGGGGGAGACATGGCAAGACTGTTTGCGGTCATATTTTTCTTAAGCGGCGTCGCGCGCATCTGGTTTGACTGGCAGTTAACCACAGCCCAGGCCAAGCCGTTTCGCTTTGCTGATATCGCAACTGTCTGGTCAGAAATTCACCCGAGTAGTTTGGAAATACTGCAAGCTATAGTTGAAAGATACCTAAGCGCGGCAACATGGGAAACTATGGTATCCCCGCCCCTCGCGCCGGTATTATTCGGCCTGGCATTTGTGTTTTGGGTATTGCGAAAACGCAAAAAACGTTAGGTTTTATTACGTTTCTTTGCGTCTTTCTCAAACAGAGACGCCAGTTGCTCGGTCATCGCACCGGCCAGTTGTTCCACATCCGTAATCGTCACGGCATGTTTATAATATCGCGTCACATCATGCCCGATACCAATGGCGATCAGGTCGATCAGCTTGCGTTTCTCGATCATCTCGATCACGTCACGCAAATGTTTTTCCAGCGTGCTGGCCGGGTTCACTGACAGGGTGGAATCATCGACCGGCGCGCCATCGGAAATCACCATTAAAATCCGGCGCGCTTCGGGGCGGGCCAGCATACGACGGCCAGCCCATTCCAGTGCCTCGCCGTCAATGTTTTCCTTTAACAACCCCTCTTTCATCATCAGACCGAGGTTGGGCTTACTGCGTCGCCAAGGGGCATCGGCGGTTTTGTAAATTATGTGGCGCAGATCATTCAGGCGGCCGGGCGTGGCGGGGCGTTCTTGTTCAAGCCACTGCTCACGCGAACGCCCGCCCTTCCAGGCGCGGGTGGTAAACCCCAAAATCTCGGTCTTGACCTGACAACGTTCCAGCGTGCGGGCCAGAACATCGGCGCAAATCGCGGCTATAGAGATGGGGCGCCCGCGCATGGAACCAGAATTATCAATCAGCAATGTCACAACAGTATCGCGAAAATCCGTGTCTTTTTCCTGTTTAAATGACAGGGGCGTCGTCGGGTTTGTAACCACGCGCGACAGTCGCGCGGCATCCAGAATACCCTCTTCAAGATCGAACTCCCATGAGCGGTTTTGCTGCGCCATCAAGCGTCGTTGCAAACGATTTGCCAGCCGGTTCACAGCCCCTTTCAACGGGTCGAGCTGTTGATCAAGATAGGCGCGCAGGCGGTCCAATTCGGCGGGTTCGGCCAGGTCTTCGGCGTGGATTTCCTCGTCAAAATCGGTTGTGAACACCTTGTAATTCGGGTCAGCATCGGAATGCGGCGCGAGTGGTGGGCGTTCATCGGGGGCCTCGCCCTCATCAAGCTGAGCGTCGTCCGACATGTCGGCCTCGTCCGTTTCCTCCATTGCGGCTTGTGCCTGCTGTTCCGCGCTGTCCTGATCCTGATCTTCAGCCGCCTGATTTTCATCGGGGTTTTGATCATCCTGATCGCCGCTTTCCTCAGCATCATCGCTGTCTTCTTGATCCTCTGTGGCTTCTTCATCCTCATTTGGGTCTTGCATATCAGGGTCTTCACCCAGTTGGTCGCCGTAACCCAGATCATCGATTACCTGACGGGCCATGCGCGAAAATTCCACCTGATCATCCAGAACTTCGTTGATATCTTCAAACGTGCCGCCCGCCTGATTTTCAAGGAATTCTCGCTGCAATTTCAGTATGTTATTCGCGCCCCGCGGTAAATCCCGCCCGGTTGCCAGATGGCGCACCAAATATCCAGCGGCGGCGGCCAACGGGGCGGATTTTGCGTCCTTTATCTGCGCATACCCCGCTTTGATCGCCTCATCGCCTATTTTTGCATCAATATTTTTGGCCGTTCCGGGCATGGCGCGCGCGCCCATCGCCTCGCAACGCGCCATTTCCATGATTTCATAAAGTGCCTGCGCCATCTCGCCGGCGGGGCGATATTTGCTGTGGGTTGTTTCGTTATGGAACCGCCGACGCATCGCAAAGGCATCTGCCGTGCCCCGTGCCAAAAGCACCTCTTGTGCAGACATCCGCCGCGTTACCTGCGGCAGTCGCGCGCTATCGCCAGACAGACCGGCACGATCAACCGTGAATGAAACATCCAAGTCAGGCGCATTCGCCAACGCCTTGGTCGCCTCGGCCAGAGCCTTTTTGAACGGCTCGGCAGGATTATCGTTTGGTTTAGCCAAGGCTCAATGAAACCGCACTTTCGGGCAGTTCCTCATCAAAACAACGTTGGTAAATCTCGGCGACTGTCTGGCGCTCCATCTCGTCACATTTATTCAGGAATGTCAGACGAAAGGCAAAACCGACATCGCGGAAAATTTCGGCGTTTTGGGCCCACATGATCACGGTGCGCGGCGACATTACGGTCGATAAATCACCGTTCATAAACGCTGTGCGGGTCAAATCGGCGACGGTCACCATCTGGGCGATAGTTTTGCGCCCCTCCACAGAATTATAATGCGGGGCTTTGCCCAAAACGATCGCCACCTCGGCGTCATGGTTCAGGTAATTGAGCGTCGACACAATCGACCAGCGGTCCATTTGCGCCTGATTGATCTGCTGCACCCCGTGATAAAGCCCGGTTGTATCGCCCAGCCCAACCGTGTTGGCCGTGGCAAATAGACGAAATGACGGGTGCGGGGTGATGATCTCATTCTGGTCAAGCAAGGTCAGCTTGCCGCCTTCTTCCAACACACGTTGGATCACAAACATCACATCCGGGCGCCCGGCATCATATTCGTCAAAGACAATCGCGCAAGGATTACGCAAGGCCCAGGGCAAAATCCCCTCCTGAAATTCGGTGATCTGCTTGCCGTCGCGCAGCTTGATCGCATCCTTGCCGATCAGATCGATACGGCTGATATGGCTGTCAAGATTGACCCGCACCGCGGGCCAGTTAAGACGTGCGGCCACCTGTTCAATATGGGTGGATTTTCCCGTGCCGTGATAGCCTTGGATCATCACGCGGCGGTTATTGCGAAATCCGGCAAGAATCGCCAGCGTCGTTTCGGGGTCAAACTTATAGGTGGAATCGATGTCAGGCACGCGGTCAGAACGATCAGCAAAGCCTTTGATTTTCATATCGGAATCAAACCCGAAAAGGTCACGAACGCTTAAGTCTTCGGTTGGTTTTTCATGCATTGCCATGTTCATCCGCCCTGATAATCCGGCCAAATCGCCGGGCATTTCACTGTTGTTTGTGGAGCATTCACCAAGCGCATGCAAGGGGGTGTCGGAATTTTGCCTAGGCGCGGAAACTGCGACTGCCTTTGACTTGTTCCCAGGCCCAGACCACCTCGGCGAGGCGCTCTTCATCGTCGCGCCGCCCGCCGTTCAGGTCAGGGTGCATCGCCTTGACCAAAGATTTGTAAACCTTGCGAATCTCGGCCTTGGACATGGAATCCTTGGCATCGAGAATTTCCAGGGCTTTGCGTTCCGTTGGGGGCAGGCGCCGGGTGCGAATCGCGCTGTTACCCGCAGCGGGGTTAAGCGTACCATTTTCCCCCAAAACTTCATAAGGATCATCAAAACCGAATCGTTTATAGGCGGCTTCCTCAACACTGGGGCGTGCGTTATTTATTGCCTCTTTGAACGGCTTTCTATCGCGTCCCCAGACTTTATCGGATTCCACCTGCTCCTCGAATTCCTCCTCTGAATGGTTTTCAAAGAAATTCCACTTTTTGTTGTATTCGCGGATATGTTCCTGACAAAACCACACAAATTCCTCAAGATTATCCGTGTTTTTAGGTGCCCGAAATTTACCGGTTTTTCCGCATCCCGCATGCTCGCAAGGGCGCGAGGAGGTCTCAATCGCGCCAGATTTTGCACGGTGTTTTGAACGCCGTTTCTTATCAGCAGAAACTGATATATCAAAATTTAACGGTGACCCACGTCTCATATCCGACGTTCCTTTTTACTTTCCGACTCAGGCACAACACTTTACGCTTTAAAGCGGCAACGCCAAGGCTAAATTTACCTGGAGTACGATTTTTGTCCTATCACGCACGCATAACACAGAAGTTAACCACTGCTTTTTCCCCTGATTTCCTGCGCGTCACAGATGAAAGTGAGCAACATCGTGGCCATGGGGGATATCGCGAAGGTGGTGAAACCCATTTTGACGTCACCATGCGGGCATCGGCGATGAACGGCCTATCGCGCGTGGCACGCCAACGGGCGGTTTACGCGGTGCTAAAGGACGAGTTACAAGAGCGCGTGCACGCTTTGGCGTTGCATATCGACGGCGCAGAATAACCCAAAAGGATTTATGATGAAATCGCCCCATATCCACCGTGTAATGTTGTTTGGTTTGCTGATATTGACCAGCGGTTGCGTTGATTTCGTGCCAATTTTACCCATTTGAAAAACGGCTATATCTATGCGCCGCCTTTGGCACCTTTGGATATAATCCATATTGATGATGCGCTGATAATCGTCAACAAGCCCGCCAATCTGTTGTCTGTGCCAGGCAAAGCGCTGGAACATGCCGATTGTTTGGAAACCCGTCTGCGCGCTGAATTTCCTGACACTTTGCTGGTGCACCGCCTTGATATGGCGACCTCTGGGGTGATGATATTTGCCCGCACAAAAGCCGCACAACGCCACATCGGCATGCAGTTTGAAAAACGCCAAATTGGCAAAACCTATGTGGCAAAAGTCTGGGGGCATGTGGCAAAGGACAGTGGTCATATCGACCTGCCGCTGATCGTTGACTGGCCCAACAAGCCAAAACAAAAAGTCTGTCATGAGACCGGAAAAACGGCCCAAACTGACTGGAAAGTTCTGGAACGTGACAACACAATATCGCGGGTGGCTTTATACCCTCGCACCGGGCGCACGCATCAGTTGCGCGTCCATATGTTGGCGATTGGGCATCCCATTCTGGGTGACAGGTTTTATGCAACTGGCCCGGCCTTTACCGCCGCAGACCGCATGCAGCTGCATGCCTGCGAGATCACGTTGCGCCACCCTGATGGCGGGGCGGAAATGACGTTTACCTCAAAAGTGCCGTTTTAGCGGATAAACTGTGGTTTAAAGCGGAGTTTTATCCGTTTTTCCGGTGTGATATGCCGATTCAAGCGGCGATTTATCCAGCCAAATAAGGTGATTATCAACAGAGTGAAGAGCACAAAGTATATCGCGATAATCGGATATGAAACAAACGGATTAAAGGTTTTATCGGCGAAATAACTGGCGTAGTACAACGCATCTCCGCTTTGTTGCCAGGCGGGAAAACCCGAGAAAAACACCAGCGCCGTGGCATGAAACATGAATATAGCCTCATTGGTATAACTTGGCCAGGCAAGCCGCAGCATTGTGGGCCAGATGATGCGCCGGAATTTCTTGAAACCCGACATGCCAAACGCATTCGCCGCCTCGACATCGCCCTTGGGAATCGCCCTTAGCGCCCCGTAGAATATCTCACCGGAATAGGCCGAAGTGTTTAGAAACAGCACAATAACTGCCCCCAGCCAGGCCTTGGTAAGCCAGCGGGTTTCAGCGGTGATCACTGCGAATCCAAGGTTAATATCAATGCCCGCTTTCGGGATCAGAATAAAAATTTCATAAGCCAGAAAAAACTGGATGAACAACGGTGAGCCGCGAAACAGAAATATGAACGCCTTGGCAGGGATGGCGGCCCAACGGTTGTCACTGGCCTTGCCAAGCGCCACCAACGTCGCCAGCCCAAAGCCTGAAACCATGGCGAAAACTGCGAAATACACGTTCCAGATCATGCCTGAACCAATCAAAACGAACTGCTCACACAGGGTTATATCGCTTTTAGGCAACAAACGTTCGCCGTACCCGATCGCGCGCAAACTATAGCTGGTAAACGTGTCATAACAGCTCATGATTGCGCTCCTGCCATGGCTTGGCCGTGGGATAGACGCTTGGAAATGCGGGTGAATACCTTTTCGCTCATCCAGGTCATAAACAAATAAAACACCAGCAAAAATGCAAAATAATATAACCGCCAGTCAGGGTGTGGATAGGCAAAGCGGTTGGTTTTTGCCCCCCCGAGTTCGCGGGCCCAATAAACGATATCTTCAACCCCGAGCAGGAACAAAAGCGGTGTCGCCTTGATCAGGATCATCCACAGGTTGGAAAGGCCGGGCAACGCATAGATCCACATTTGTTTGACCTGAATGCGCCAGAATACCTGACGCG
Organism: Paracoccaceae bacterium; assembly: GCA_036479695.1. Classification (GTDB taxonomy): domain Bacteria; phylum Pseudomonadota; class Alphaproteobacteria; order Rhodobacterales; family Rhodobacteraceae; genus NORP23. The sequence goes on along the minus strand of JAZGFN010000009.1, from coordinate 65,612 downwards.
GAGACATACCAAAGGCCGCGCCGGTTTCCAGTTGGTTATGGGGCACAGCATTCATCGCACCGTATAAGGTATTGGCGGCAAAAGCGCCAAAAACGATAGAAAAAGCAAATAGCGCCAGCATGAAACCATAAACCTCATGCACCCATTGGGCAGAGGAGCCAAGCGGCATTTTGGCGATCGTACACACCACGAAATCATTGCCCTGGCGGATTGGCTCCAGCACCTCGGGACATTTTATTTTGTGGCGTAAATATTCAATCCCCTGATCCATAGCGATGGGGACAAACAGGAAAAATATGATGTCAGGCACGCCGCGCACAAGATTGGTATAGGCCAGCCCGAACCAGCGCAGCGGTGCAATCGCAGATTTGCGCGCCATCGCCCCACTAAAGCCCAGAACCATGACCACCGGAACCGTCAGCACCAGCAGCGCCAACACCGTGCCAAAGCTTGCATAAAACGCCTGATGCTTACCTGTGCTCATATAGCACATCCACCAGTTTATGCCCTCAATACTGGAGGGGTCAGAACACATTTCCATAGTAAATACCTAAAAACCGGAGGGCCGCATTTGCCGCCCTCCGAAGTGCCGTCAATAACCGGCGTCGCGGCCGTCAAACCATTTGGCAATCAGCGCATTCAGGCTGCCGTCGGCTTTCATCTGGTCAATAGCTGCGTTTAGCTTGGCCTTCAGATCACCGTCGCTTTCGCGAACACCAAGACCAACACCGCCGCCGATGGCAACATCCGGGCCAACAAACACCAGCTCACCGTTGCTTTCTTTGACGATATCCGCAAGGAAAGCGCGATCGGCCAATACAGCGCCAGCCTCACCAGAGCGCACGGCGGCTACGGTTTCGTCAGGCGTTGCAAATTCCACAACAGTTGCAGATGAACTGGCAACATAGCTAGCCTGGATTGTCGAGGTTTGTGCAGCCACAACACCATTTACAACATCATCCCCGGCGCCTGCCAATGCCATGTAAGAACTTGGGTCTGCGGGGAAATATTCCTGAGTAAAGTCGATGACCTCATCGCGCTCATCGGTGATGCTCATGCCGGCAATAATAGTGTCGTAGTTACCCGAAACGAGGTTAGGAATGATCGAATCCCAGTCGTTTGTTACCCATTCACAATCAAGTTTGGCAATTTCGCAAAGCGCGTCGCCCAGCTCACGTTCAAAGCCGTCAACTTCGCCATCGTCATTGATAAAGTTATATGGAGGGTATGCGCCCTCGGTGCCCATACGTACTGTTTCAGCAGATGCAGCACCCACTGTAAATGCAGCAACAACCGCAGCTATTACAAGATTTTTCATCATTTTCTCCCTAGATGGTTTATTTATTTAATGTTGTGCCGTCGTGGCAGATAGAAACTGTTTAAGACGCTCGGATTTCGGATTATCGAAAATATCGCGCGGGGTTCCTTCTTCTTCGATCAGGCCTTGGTGCAGGAATACTACGTGATCTGCCAACTCGCGTGCAAGCTTCATATCATGGGTCACGATTATCATCGTATTTCCCTCGCTCGCGAGGGCTTTGATTACCTTCACAACCTCCGCCTCAAGTTCAGGGTCAAGCGCGCTGGTTGGCTCATCAAACAGCATCGCAACCGGCTGCATCGCTAACGCACGGGCAATGGCCGCACGTTGTTGTTGCCCCCCTGACAATTGCGCCGGATAAAAATCACATTTATCAGCAATACCGACCTTGTCCAGTAATTCCCGCCCCTCTGCCTCGGCCAGCGTCTTGTCTTTGCCCAAAACCATGATCGGAGCCTCGGTGACATTTTGCAGAATTGTCATATGGGACCACAGGTTAAACTGTTGAAAAACCATGGATAATTTTGAACGGATAGCGATAACCTGCTTGGCATCCAGCGGCTTACGATCCGCCTTTTTGCCCTTCCATTTAACCGTATCACCTTGAAAGATAATGTCTCCCTGCTGGCAGATTTCCAACAGATTGGCGCAGCGCAACAAGGTGCTTTTACCAGAGCCGGATGAGCCGATCAGCGCCACGACGTCGCCGCTGTTAGCCGACAGATCAATGCCTTTTAAAACCTCAAGCGACCCATAGCTTTTATGGATGTTCTTCAACGAAATTACGGGCGAAGTCGTCATTGTATTCCAATATTTTCTATGCCGAATCCGACGTTGGCACACCCTGACCTTAAATACCTGAAATTACCAGTGAAATCTGGACGCCCCCCCGGGCCTACGCTATGGTTATCGTGAAATACTCCTGAAGGACAAAGCATGACTGACCCCGCTGCCCTAACAGCAGACCTAATTCGCTGCCCAAGTGTCACCCCGAATGAAGCCGGGGCACTGGTGTTGCTTGATACGCTCTTAAGCGAGGCAGGGTTTGAAACCACAAGGGTAGATCGCGGCGGCGTCTGTAATCTGTTTGCGCGCTGGGGAACACGCACAAACGGGCGGACCTTTGGTTTTAACGGGCACACGGATGTTGTCCCTGTCGGGGATCGGGCAGATTGGAGCGTTGATCCGTTTGGCGCCGAGCAAAAGGACGGATTTCTTTATGGCCGCGGGGCAACTGACATGAAATCCGGCGTTGCCGCCTTTGCCGCCGCGGCAATTGATTTTGTGCGTGAAACACCGCCAAATGGCGCCATCGTTCTGGCAATTACCGGTGATGAAGAAGGCGACGCTGCCGATGGAACGGTTGCATTGCTCGACTGGATGGCCGCCAATAATGAGCGTATAGATCACTGCCTGGTGGGCGAGCCGACTTGCCCAAATACCATGGGCGAGATGATGAAAATCGGGCGGCGTGGATCAATGACGGCGCATTTTACAGTGCTTGGCGTGCAGGGGCATTCAGCCTATCCGCACCGCGCCAAAAATCCGTTGCCGGTGATGGCAAGGCTGATCGATCAACTGGCAAACCATGTATTGGACGAGGGAACCGCGCATTTTGATCCCTCAACGCTGGCGGTCACTACGATTGACACAGGCAATACCGCAAATAACGTCATTCCTGCCAAGGCTACTGCATGCGTTAATATCCGTTTCAATGATGCCCACAGCCCTGACAGCCTGATCGCATGGCTGCAATCGGTTGTTGATGACGTGGCCATGGGGGCGGCAATTGATATTCGCATGAACACCCATGTTTCCGGCGATAGTTTTATCACTGAACCCGGCGAGCTGTCCGAACTGATCAGCGATGCGGTTGCGGCTGAAACGGGGTGTACGCCCGGCGCCTCGACCTCAGGGGGCACGTCGGATGCGCGGTTCATTAAAGACCACTGTCCGGTGGTTGAATTTGGCCTGGTTGGCCGGACGATGCATGAGGTTGATGAACGCGTAGAGATAGCGCAAATCCATCAGTTGAAGGCAATTTACATCCGGATTTTGCAAACTTATTTCGCGTAATTTCACAGATTAAAGCCTTGTATATTAAGGGTAACATACAGCACCCCACTAAACTACTAACCTAGTTTAGTAGTTTAGTGGTTCATCCTTTGTTAACCAACTTTCAACAGCCCCAGATACCTCGTCAAATGCGCCTTCTACAAGGGCGCAACCAAGCACACGTTCGGGATTTGTTGGTGGGGGAAATCGCAGATTTTCAGCCATAGTGCAGCGAAATCCAAAGCGGTGGTAATAAGGTTCATCGCCAACCAATATCACCCGTGACCAGCCGAGTTCGCGCGCGCGCGCCAAAGATTGCGCGATCAGCATATTGCCCAACCCTTCGCCCTGTCGTGTTGGATGTACGGCCACTGGCCCCAGCAACAGCACCGCGGCATCCCCAACCCGCACCGGCCAATACCGGATTGCACCACTGACCGAGCCGTATTCATCCCGCGCCACCAGCGATAATTCCACCAACGAGGCCATACCTGCGCGCAACCGATAGGAACTCAACGCCGTGCGCCCGGGCGCAAATGTCAGATCATAGAGGTTTTCGACCTCATATAAATCATCAGGGATTTCAGGGGCAATTTGGAACATAAAAGAGGGGCCGAAAATAGACACAAAAAGAGGGGCAATGGGTTGGTTTAGCCACGTCGCTCAAAAATTACATACATTGGCTTTTCTCCTGCAATAGCTCTCGACACTCGCCTAACATACCCCTAGCTTTTGGGCAAACCGCAAAAGGAAAAAATATGTTTTACCGTCCGGGTATTGACGATCACGGCCTGCCCCATAACCCGTTCAAGGCTATTATCTCACCGCGCCCGATTGGCTGGATTTCTACACTTGATGAAAACGGCACCGCCAACCTTGCCCCTTATAGCTTTTTTAATGCTATCGCCGACAGCCCGCCAATGGTGATGTTTTCCAGCACCGGCACCAAGCCGGACCAGCAGCAAAACAAGGACAGTGTCGCCAATATCCGGGCCAGCGGTGCGTTCGTGGTGAACATCGTTTCCGATGCTCTGAAAGACCAGATGAACGCTACCTCTGCGCCATTGCCCTCGGGCGTTGATGAGTTTGAGCGCGCCCGATTAACCAAAGCACCTTGCCGCGAAATCGCCCCGCCATACGTTGCCCAAGCACCTGCAGCGCTGGAGTGCCGTTTGTTCAAGCTTATCGAGTTACCCGGGCAAAATAATACCATGGTCATAGGAACCGTTGTGGGTATTCATCTGTCTGACAACATGTTTACAGACGGTATTTTTGATATCACAAAATATAAGCCACTGGCCCGTTTGGGATACATGGATTATGCTGTCATCGATAAAACCTTCCAACTTGCACGACCAAAATAAAGGGCAGACAATGGACACTATGATCGGCATTATCGGTGGCAGCGGTCTTTACGAAATCGAAGGGCTGAAAGACGCCCTATGGCAAACAGTTGAAACGCCCTGGGGGCTGCCATCTGACCAGATCCTGACGGGCAGTCTTGAGGGTGTTAAAATGGCGTTCTTGCCGCGCCATGGGCGTGGGCATGTGCAAACACCAAGTTCGATCAATTACCGCGCCAATATTGATGCCCTGAAACGCATCGGGGTAAGCGATGTGATATCGATATCGGCCTGCGGCTCGCTGCGCGAACACATGGCCCCCGGTGATTTTGTCCTTGTTGACCAGTTTATCGACCGCACGGTGGCGCGCGAAAAATCGTTCTTTGGGCCGGGCTGTGTTGCCCATGTCTCAATCGCGCATCCGACCTGCCCGCGCCTGTCGACGGCTTGTGAGACGGCCGCCAAAACCGAGGGGATCACCGTGCATATGGGCGGCACATACCTGGCCATGGAAGGCCCGCAGTTTTCTACCCTTGCCGAAAGCAAAATGTATCGCAAAAGCTGGGGCGCGGATGTTATTGGCATGACCAACATGCCCGAAGCGAAACTGGCCCGTGAGGCCGAACTTGATTACGCCAGCGTCGCCATGATCACCGATTACGACAGCTGGCATCCTGATCACGGTGAGGTCGATGTGACCAAAATCATCGAAACCCTGACCGGAAATTCCGCCAACGCACGCGCCATGATCAAACATCTACCCGGCCTGCTGGGGACTACGCGCACCACATGCGAACACGGCTGTGACCGCGCCCTTGAGTTTGCAATCATGACCGCGCCCGATGCCCGCGATCAAACGCTTGTCCACAAACTTGACGCTATTGCCGGGCGGATTTTGGGGTAACGCGCATGCATTTACCGCTTGAACCTGTAGGCTGTGCATAATATGCGTGACCGCTTGCATGTTTCAGGGGGTTTCAAATGGGCAAAAGCCGTGACAACACGTTGGCCATCGACTTTGGAACCTCAAACTCGGCGGTGGCGCGCTATGAAAACGGGCAGGTCAGGCGACTCCAGATGGAGGATGGCTCTGATACTCTGCCAACGGCGATATTTTTTGACTTTGCCCAAAAGAAAATCCACGTTGGCACAAAGGCCAATGCCTGCCTGACCCAAGGGCTTGAGGGGCGTTATATGCGCTCGCTCAAACGCGCACTTGGCACGTCTTTGATGGGCGAAAAGCGGTATATCATGGGGCTGCACCTCGATTTTTTCGACATTATTTCCGGATTTCTGCGTGACCTAAAAACCCGGGCCGAACGCATTGAAGGAAAAGAATTCCCGCGTGTGCTATCTGGCCGTCCGGTACATTTTCACAACAATAACACTGCCAAAGATCAACAGGCGCAGGAGGATCTGCGCGAATGCTATCACCGCGCCGGTTTTAGGGACGTGGATTTCATGTTTGAACCCGTCGCCGCGTCGCTGGCAAATAATATCCTGCGTAAGGGTTTTTCCCTTGGACTGATTGTCGATATTGGCGGGGGCACCTCGGATTATGCAATTTTTCGCACGTTACCGGATCAACCCGGGCATACACCTCAAATACGTGCATCCCACGGCCTGAGGTTCGGGGGAACGGATTTTGATAAAACCCTTAACGGTGCGTATTTCATGCCTGTATTGGGAAAGGGGGAACAGTTGCGCAAAGTCATGAGCACGGGCACGACAATTGCCCCAGTTGCCCTGTTTAATGACCTCGCCACATGGGAAAAAATTCCGTTTCTATATAATCCCGAGACTCTGGAAACTGCACGCACACTGGAACGCGACGCCCTAAATCGCGCGCCGTTTTCCCGCCTTATTACAGTTTTGAAATATGAGCTGGGCCATGAATTGGCGACACTGGCCGAAAAGGCCAAAATTACGGTTAACCAGACAGACGCCCGACTTGAAATGATTGACTTGGGGCTGATTGAACAGGGCAAAACCATCAAAATCACGCGCGCGAACCTTGCAAATATAATGACCCCGCATAAAGAGCAGATTATCACAGGCATTCGTGAAACCCTGACATTAAGCGATTGTAAGGCCCAGGATATTACGGACGTGGTTTTTGTTGGCGGCTCCAGCCTGATGACATTTGTGCGCGAAGCCATAGAACAGCTTTTCCCCAAAGCAACTCTGCATACTTCAGCCGTTTTCACCGCCGTAGTTGACGGGCTGGCCATAGCTTCGACAAAGAGTGTGACCACCCAGAAAATCTAAGGCGGCTAATGGTTTACCCACCTCTCTCTAAGGGGTATAGAAATACTTGATTTATTCTGGCTGATAACAAAGGGCCGTTAAATGGCCAACACCAATATCCTGCTGCTGGGTGCAGACGGCTTTATCGGCCGACACATTGCCTTTTATCTTAGAATACAGGGCTATCGGGTGGTTTGCTCTGCACGAAATACCGCCGCATTGGCCCGAGCCGGGTTCGAAACCTTTCAGGCTGATTTGACCAATCCCGCAGCGGCAACGCCAGGTTTTTGGGAAAACCCGGCGGCCGATTGTGATGTGATTATCAACGCCGCTGGTTTGCTAAACGGCACGGATTCACAAATGCAGGCCGTACATATCGACGCCCCTGCAGCCCTATATAGCGCTGCAAAGAAACACCGTGTTTCAAAACTAATCCTGATCTCGGCCATTGGTATTGAGGCCGACACCCCCTTTGGCGCCACCAAATCCAAAGGCGAAAGCGCTGTTAAAAATTCAACCTTGCCATATGTAATTCTGCGGCCTTCCTTAGTGTTGGCTGACACAAGCTACGGCGGCAGTTCGTTGTTGCGCGCGCTGTCTGCCTTGCCATTCATCACCCCCACCATCGGTACAGGTGCCCAAGAATTTAACCCAATACATGCAAATGAGCTGGCTAAGACTGTTGAAGCGGCATTCTTGCATGACAAAATGGACGATCAAACCGTATTTCCGTGTGGTCCTGAACGTGTGACGCAAAAACATATCCTAGCTGCACTACAGGCATGGCTTGGGCGGCCGAAAACCAGACATATCGCCATACCCCTGCCTCTTGCACATATATTTGGATGGATCGGTGATCGCCTAAAGCTTGGCCCGATTTCAAAAACGGCAGTGACACAAATAGAACAGGGGGTCAGTGCCGATTACACTGCATTTCATAAACAAAGCGGGATTAAGGTACGAGGATTTTCTCAGATTCTTAATGCCAGACCCGCAGGCGCCCAAGATCTCTGGCATGCGCGTCTTTACATCCTGCGCCCCGTAGTTAGGTTTGCGCTGATGTTTATGTGGCTGCTGTCCGGGCTGGTTGGCCTAAGCATTCCACCAGAAATATTCCTAAGCGACATGGCAGCACTTGGCCTGTCTGACACCACCCTAATCACAATCGCACGGGGCGCCGGGATCATGGATATCGGCATCGCCCTTGGACTGTTGCTTGCATGGAAATTACCATATCTGGCTTTATTACAACTGCTGATCGTCGCCGTTTATACCATAATATTTGGCCTCGTTATCCCTATATTATGGCTGGAACCATACGGTGGATTATTAAAAAATATCCCCGTCCTGCTCCTGATCCTGATACATCATATATTAGAGGTTGAGCGCTGATGGATTACTATCTGATCACCAAATGGGTACATATCCTGTCTTCCACCGTGCTATTTGGCACCGGTATGGGAACGGCTTTTCAAATGGTTGCGGCCATGCATACCAACGATACCCGTATTATCGCAGGCGTCGCCAAAAACGTTGTCATTGCTGATTGGATTTTCACCTCTCCGACAGGGATTATCCAGCCAGTCAGTGGCATTACACTCGTCTATCTTAACGGCTGGTATTTATGGGAGCCGTGGTTGCTGTTGACCTATGCCTTCTATATCGTTGCATTCGCCTGCTGGGTGCCTGTTGTCTGGCTACAACAACAAATCCGCGATTTAGCTGAAGTGGCCGCCAAAACTGGCGCGCCGCTTTCACAAAAATGCCGCCGATATTACCGCATTTGGTTTACGCTTGGCTGGCCAGCGTTTATAGCCTTAACGGGTGTATTCTGGCTGATGATCGCAAAGCCGGATTTTTGAACCTTAGCGAAGGGCGTCAAATGACTACTACTGGTGTTATTTTGGGTAAATTCATGCCCCCCCACGCGGGGCATGTGGCGTTGGTGCGCACGGCCTCGTATTTGGTGGATCGCCTGACTATTATCCTCGCGACCTCTGACAATGATCCCATTTCACCGGCTGTGCGCAAGGGCTGGATGGAGGATCTATTCCCCGAGGCCGTGGTGATCGTTGTCAATAATGGCGCAAAGCCGCTGGCCTCGGATGCGCGCGACTGGGCGCGGATCATACGCGGTTTTCACCCCGAAGCGATCGACCGGGTGATTGGTTCAGAGGATTATGTCGTTGATCTCGCCCGCGCGCTTAATGCCCAGCATTTTATCCTTGATCCAATGTGGATGGCGTTCCCGGCGAACTCGGTCGAGATTCGCAAAGACCCGTTTGACCATTGGCATTCCATCCCCGGATACGTGCGCCCGTATTTCCAAAAACGTCTGACGCTTGTTGGGCCGGAAAGCACCGGAAAATCCTATATGGCCGATGTTCTGGCGCAGAAATTCGGCGGGCCATACGTGCCGGAATACGGGCGACCTTACGAAAAATATCGCACACCCGGGGATTATCGCGCCGAAGAATTGCACTTTATCGTTGACGGCCACGTCGCCCACCGCAAGACCCTGTCGCTTAAGGCCGGGCCGATCCTGTTTGAGGATACCGACCCGCTGCTAACCGCCGTTTGGGCCGAAATGTTGCTCGGCCATTCCCTGCCCGACCTTGAGGCCCGCATTGAACTGCCCGATCATTACCTGCTACTGGATGCCAACGCCCCCTGGGAGGAAGATCCGCTGCGCTATTACGGCAAACAAAAACAACGTCAGGCGTTTTTCACCAAGATCAAAGCCAAGCTTGATGCGTTTAATGCCGATTACACCCTGATTTCAGGAGGATGGGCTGAACGCGAGGCCCAGGCCATTTCCGTGGCCGCAAAAATGCTGACCACGCCCAAATCCCAAGGATAAACCATGCCCCGTAATAAAACCGTTAAAGATTACATTCGCACAATTCCCGACTTTCCCCATGCGGGCATTCAGTTCCGCGACGTGACCACATTATTCAGCGACCCGCGCGGGTTTCGCCTGACAGTTGACCAGATGCTGCACCCTTATGTAGGCACGAAAATCGATAAAATCGTCGGACTTGAGGCGCGTGGATTTATCCTCGGCGGAGCAATTGCGCACCAACTTTCATTGGGGTTTGTGCCGATCCGCAAACAAGGCAAACTGCCCGGAAAAACCATACAGCAAGCTTATGCGCTGGAATACGGTGAGGCCGTAATGGAACTGCACGAAGATGCGATCACGCCCGGCGAACGCATTCTCATGGTGGATGATCTGTTGGCCACTGGCGGCACGGCCGAGGCTGGTATCAAGCTGATTGAACGTCTTGGCGGCGAGGTCATCAGCAGCGCTTTTATCATTGATCTGCCTGAACTAGGCGGGCGCGAAAAACTGCATAAACTGGGGATGGATGTGCATATTTTATGCGAATTTGATGGCGCTTAATATTTTTTTCCAAAGCGTAACAGGTTGTTAACCTTAAACCTGCAAAAGAGAGTCAGCCCAAGGATACGGGTGCTGCTTGCTTCAGTTTGATCTCTGAAATTTGCCCTGTCGATTACCCCCGGCAGGGCAAATTAGATTACGGCGCCCGGGTTCATAATCCCATTAGGGTCCAACGCCTGCTTTATCGCCCGCATCGCCACCAGTTTCCCCGCATCACCATATTTTTCCAAATCCGGTTTTTTCATGCGCCCAATACCATGTTCAGCGCTGAACGAGCCACCGAAACTATCAACCAGATCGTAAATGCTATCCTTGATTTCGCCGCGGACATTGTCAAATTCCGCGCGATTAACGCCCTCAGGCGGATAGACATTATAATGCAGGTTTCCATCCCCCAAATGCCCGAAACAATTAACCCTAAATGCCGGGTTTATCGCCGCAACTATTTGTTTTCCTTGTGTTATAAACGCAGGAATCATGCCTATCGGCACAGATATATCATGCGAGGAGATCACACCGATTTTACGGTTTGCCTCAGGAATATTCTCGCGGATATCCCAAAACGTCCGCCGTTGCGCAAGGTTCTGGGCGATCGCTGCGTCTTGCAACAAATTGCCCTCAAACGCCTCTGTCAAACTATCCTCAAACCGCTCTTTCAAACCGCTTTCAGCACCCATGCCACATTCAACCAAAACCATCCATTCCGGCCTGCCCGCCAGCGGCGCCTCAAACGCAAACCCGGTTTCGGTTAGAAAATCCAATCCCTGCCGGTGGATAAGTTCAAAGGCTGAAATGTTATTGCCAAACCGCGCCGCCATATGATTGAGCAAACCAAGTGCCGTTTGCGGTGTGGCAACGCTGATAAACGCAACCTCGATATCGACAGGTTTGGGAAAAATTTTCAGCGCCGCCGCCGTGATAACCCCCAGCGTGCCCTCCGCCCCGATCAACAGATCACGCAAGTTATATCCGGTATTGTCTTTGGGCAGTCGTTTAAGGCCGTTAAAAATCGTGCCATCGGGCAGCACCGCCTCTAGGCCAAGGCAAAGCGCGCGGGCATTTCCATAGCGCAGCACGTTCACCCCGCCAGCATTTGTCGCCAGATTACCGCCAATCTGGCACGAGCCTTCAGAGGCGAGCGACAGTGGAAAAACCCGCCCGGCATCCTCGGCGGCTTGTTGGATATTTTGCAAAATCGCACCCGCCTCGACAATCATAATATTGTCAGATGTATCGAGTTCCCGCAGATGGTTCATCCGCTCCAGCGAGATCACGACAGCTGGCGCGCCACCGGGCATAACCTGTCCGCCAACCAGCCCAGTGCCGCCGCCGTAAGGCACAATACCAACCTTATGGCCGTTACAAAGCCGGATAATTGCCGCCACCTGATCGACATTTTGCGGCCGTACTACTGCCGCCGCCTGCCCCTTAAAACGCCCCCGGGGTTCTTCAAGATAGCGCGCATCCGGCGCATGCGCAGGGGTGATTTTCGACAATTCGTTCAGAAAATTCGCACTCGGTTCATTCAGCGCCATCAGCCTCTCCTGCATCAGCGGCACGATCAGACCTTAGCTTGGCATAAAGCACATGATTGCGCCAGCGCCCCGCGATTTGCAGATAGCTTTGCGCTACCCCTTCATATTTGAAACCGGATTTTTCCAGCAACGCCCGCGAAGGCGCGTTTTCCGGCAGGCATCCCGCCTGAATCCGGCTAATATCAAGCGTGCTGAAAGCATAGTGCACAACTGCGTTCAATGCCTCATGCATGTATCCCTGGCGCGCAAATTCTTCGCCTATCCAGTAGCCAATCGCGCAAGCTTGTGAGACGCCCCCTTGAATATTATTGAGCGTTATGCCACCAACCACCTGTCCGTGCGTGCGGGGTATCAGCATAAAACTGTAAGATATTTGCTTGATCGCCGCACGTTTACCGGAAAATACGCCGCGCTTAAAGGATTTTTGCGATAAATACGCGGACTTTCGTACCGGCCCCCAAGGTGCCAAAAAATCAACCGAGGCGCGTCGCACCTCTGCCCATGCAGCATAATCTGCGCGTTCCGGCAGACGTAAAATCAATCTTTGCGTGTGCAAAACCGGGTATTTACGGTGCCAGAACATCGATCACGCCACCAGCTTTGCGCGCAGTTTTCCAACATCCGGCGCAGTTTCAACCGGCCCATAAAGCGCCATCGCGGGCACTCCCTTCTGGCACAGGCCTGCCGCAAATATCTTGACCTTATCGGGGTTCACCGCATCAATTTTTGTGATAATTTCCTCAAGGCTTGGCACCCGTCCCCAAACAGAAATCATCCGCGCCATGCGTTCCGCACGTGCCGAGGGGTTTTCCAGCCCCATCAGCATGCCAGCCTTCATCTGCTGGCGTGCGCGCGCCACCTCAGCCTCGGACATATCTTCAGCACTGCGGCGCAGTTCATCAATGGTTAATCCGGCAAGTTCGGCAATTTTATCGCCACTGGTGCCCGCATAAATGGTAAATAACCCTGTGTCCTCATGGGCCGAAGCTTGCGCAAAAATCGAATAGCACAGCCCGCGTTTTTCCCGTACTTCCTGAAACAGGCGCGAGGACATGCCGCCGCCAAGGGTGGCCGAAAAAATCTGTGCGGTGTAAACATCCTCATCGCGAAATCCCGAGGATTCCAGTGCAAACGTGAAATGTGCCTGCTCCAGATCCTTGATCACCCGCTTCTCTCCGCCAAGGTACGACGCAGGTTTTACAGGCGCGGCATGCCTGCGCTTTAACCCACCAAACAACGTTTGCGCCGCGCGCACGATGGCCTCGTGATCCACGGCCCCCGCGGCTGACAGGATCATCTGTTCGGGGCCATAATATTCTTTGACAAACCCCGCTAAATCATCACGCGTAAACGTCTCTACCCGCGCGGCTGGCCCAAGGATCGGGCGCCCCATGGGTTGATCGGGAAAGGCCGTTTCCTGCAACCAGTCAAAAACGATGTCATCAGGGGTGTCAAACGACTGTCCGATTTCTGACAGAATCACGCCGCGTTCTACCTCGATCTCACGGGGATCAAACAGCGGGTTGAGCAAAATATCCGAGATCACATCCAACGCCAGCGGCACATCCTCGGCCAGCACCCGCGCGTAATAGGCCGTGGTCTCGCGGCTGGTATAGGCGTTGATAAACCCGCCAACATCCTCAATCGCTTCGGCGATTTGCAAGGACGTGCGGCTGGTCGTGCCCTTAAACGCCATATGTTCCAGAAAATGCGCGATGCCGTTTTGCGCCGCCGTTTCATGGCGCGCTCCGGCATCGACCCATATTCCCAGTGTTGCCGATTTCAGGCCGGGCATATTTTCCGTAACAATGCGAAACCCGTTTTCCAGAGTGTGTAATTTTATGCTCACGCAGATATCCTTTTGCGAATAATGTCTTGAATAGCGCTTAGCGCATTTGGCACGCGGGTGATGCGCTCCGGGCGGTCAAATAAATCCCCCATATGCGGAGGCAGCTCGGGGTGGATACCACAGGCGGCCTTAACGGCATCGGGGAATTTGGCGGCGTGAGCCGTGGCCAAGCTGACCATTGGAACCGCCGGATCACCACGCATATCCGCTGCCACTTTAATCCCGACAGCGGTATGGGGGCAGATGATCTGGCCCGTATCGGCCAGTGTTTTGCGGATCGTCGCCGAGGTTTCAGCCTCTGAGCACCGCGCGCTATCAAATTCGCAGCGCAATTTTTCCAGCGCCCCCTGCGACAGGGTAAACCCGCCTTTGTCTTTCAAATCATTCATCAACTGCACCACCGCAGGCCCCTCACGGTCATAAATATCAAACAACAGGCGCTCAAAATTTGAAGATACCTGAATATCCATCGACGGGCTGATCGATGGGGTCACGCCGTTTTTGTGGTGGTCACCACTTGCCAATGTTCGGTGCAAAATGTCGTTTTGATTAGTGGCAATTACCAGCCGTTCAATCGGCAGACCCATGCGTTTGGCAACGTAGCCGGCAAAAATATCACCAAAATTGCCCGTAGGCACGCTAAATGAGATTTTACGCATCGGCGCACCCAGCGACACAGCGGCGGTGAAATAATAGACGACTTGCGCCAAAACCCGCCCCCAGTTGATCGAGTTGACGCCCGATAGCTGGATCGCATCACGAAATTCCAGATCATTGAACATGTCTTTCAGGCGGGCCTGACAATCGTCAAAATCGCCCTCAACCGCGAGGGTATGGATGTTAGGTTCGCGCACCGTGGTCATCTGGCGGCGCTGCACGTCAGATACCCGGCCATCGGGATACATGATGAAAACATCGACGCAATCAAGCCCCTTAAAGGCCTCAATCGCCGCTGATCCAGTATCCCCAGAGGTCGCGCCAACAATTGTCACCCGCGCACCGCGCCGTTTCAAAACTGCCTCAAACATCTGCCCGATCAATTGCATAGCCACGTCTTTGAACGCCAGCGTCGGCCCGTGGTGCAATTCCAGCAGAAAATCATTCGCGTCAAGCTGCACCAGGGGCACCCGGGCCGCATGGCGAAAACTGGCGTAGGCTCTGGTGATGATCGCGCGAAATTCCGCGTCACTGAATGTGTCACCAACAAACGGTTTCATAACGCGAAACGCCACATCTTCGTAAGGTAGACCTGCCAGCGCCGCTATGTCATCTTGCGACATTTGCGGCCAGCTTTCGGGCACATAAAGCCCGCCATCACGCGCCAGACCTGTCAGCATGGCCTCTTCAAAATTCAGCACAGGCGCTTGGCCACGAGTTGAGATGTAACGCATAGTTTCAGGTCCGATTCACACAGTTTTACGTTTGATACGCCAAAGGAGGTAGCCTGTCATCCCAAACCAGATAATCGCCAATCCATACCATGTCAGCACATATTCCAGATGCCGGTTGGAGATATTAATAGACGGGATTTGCGGGGTGATCCCCTGATTATTATTGCTTTGATGCAAGGCAACCATCAAGGGCAATGTGCCCAGCGTTTCTGCCATCAAGGGCACGTTGCGGGCAAACCAGATGTTTTTTGCACGGTCCGGCGCGGCGATATACTTGTCCGTTTCTTGCGGCCAGATCATAGATCCTGTAGCAATCACGGCCCCGCCGTTGCGCACAGTATTTTTGGCCGTCTCGGGAATAAAACCACGATCGACCAGTATCCGGCGACCATCCTTTAGCACCATGGCTGCAATCACCCGAAACCCCGGGCCACCATTGCCAAAACCCAAGACATGCAGTTCAACCGGTTCAAGCGTGCCGGAAACATTAACCTGCAAGTATTTATCCGCCACCGGATCAGGATCAGCAGGCACGGCGATCGCAGGCATAGAAAGACGTGCATCAATCGCGGCTAAAACACCTTGTTTCCAACTCATGCGTTGCAATTGCCACGTGCCAAGGGACAACAATATTGCCGTGCCTATCACGCCTGCGATCAGGGGCAAAATCATGCGGCAGTTCATTTATGGCCTCGTTTCAAATGAAAAACGCGCGCCCCGGTTTCAGGGCACGCGCGAAATATTGGGCATGGCATCAGGGAAACCCTTTTCCCGATACACAGCCAGCAGGGATCAGCCGCCCCAGATGTAAATCGCCGCAAACAGGAACAGCCAGACGACATCAACGAAATGCCAGTACCAGGCAGCCGCCTCAAAACCAATATGATGCGTCGGCGTGAAATCTCCGCGCAAGGCGCGCACCAGACAGACAAACAAAAAGATCGTACCAACCAGCACGTGAAAACCGTGAAAGCCAGTGGCCATAAAGAAGTTCGCACCGTAAACATTACCCGAGAAAGAGAATGCCGCGTGGGAATATTCATAAGCCTGAAAAACCGTGAACAGCATACCCAGCAGGATAGCAATGATCAGCCCGTTCACCAGCCCTTTGCGGTCGTTCTCATGGGCAATCGCGTGGTGCGCCCATGTAGCAGCCGCGCCGGAACACAGCAGGATTAACGTATTGATAAGTGGCAGGTGCCATGCGTCAAACGTCTCAATCCCGACGGGGGGCCAAACGCCGCCTGCATAATCCTCAAACGGAAAGATAGAGGCGCGGAAAAAGGACCAGAACCATGCAACAAAGAACATCACTTCAGAGGTGATAAACAAGATCACCCCGTACCGCAGCCCGATTTGCACAACCGGTGTGTGATCGCCAACCTTGCTTTCACCAACAACGTCAGACCACCATGCATACATGGTATAAAGCACCAACCCTAGGCCGAACAGCGCGACAGCCAAACCGTAAGGATAGTCGCCAAAGGTCATAACCGAGCCGGAAAACATGGTAAACGCGCCAAACGCGCCGAGCAGCGGCCATGGGCTGGGTTCTAAAATGTGGTAATCGTGGTTTTTCTCATGCGCCATGTTTGGGTTCCTCTTTTTGACACTCAATCGCGGTCAGTTTTCCGCAGTATTATTATCTTTGTCCGAAGGTGCAAGGCTTAGCTTGGTATCCTCGGGTAAATCCGTTTCGTAGAACGTATAGGAAAGCGTAATTGCGTTAATAAACTTACCATCACGATCTTTTACCATTTCGGGATCAACATAAAATGTCACCGGCATTTGCACGGTCTCACCCGGTTGCAAAATCTGCTGCGTGAAACAAAAACAGTCGATCTTGGTGAAAAATTCCCCGGCTGTGAAGGGGGAAACATTATAGCTGGCGGTGCCAGCAATAACGCGATCCGTGGGGTTGTGGGCCTCGTAAAAGGCTAAACCGACCTCACCGATCCGCAGCTCCATCTTGGGCTCTACAGGTTTGAAATGCCATGGCATGTTGCGATCAAGCGAGGCATCAAAACGAATCGTAACCGTCTGATCAAGGATTTCATCTGCGGCGTTTTCTGCAACAACCGTCGTGCCGCCGTAGCCTGTGACACTGCAAAACCAGTTGTAAAACGGCACGGCGGCGAATGACATCACCCCCATGAACAACACCAGGCTGACAAGACGGATGACGACCCGGTTGTTCTGCTGCGCGCTCATTCCGAGGCCTCGGCATTTGGGCTGTAATTAGGGGCAGTCGTATCCACGTCTTGAGGTTTACTAAGCTTCACCATAGAGACCGCAAATGTCAGGGCAACCATTGCCCCAAGCGCCAGACCCACGGCAATATTGCGCCCGCGGCGACGTTGGTGCAATTCGTGTTCTTTGTGAATACCGCTCATGCTCAAAACCACATCGGCCAGACGGCGAAGCCAAGGTCAAAGGCGCGCAAGCCCGACTCGATCAACAACGCGACAAACAGAACTGTCAGATAGAGAATGGAGAAGCCGAAAAATCGTTTTTCTGCGTGAAAATCATCGCCTAAGGCGGCGCTATCATCGCGTTGCCACAAACGATAGGCGCCGTATAAAAACAGGGCGCTCAACAGGGTTGATGTGGTGAAATAAACGGCGCCACCGATTTGGGTAAAGGCCAGCGCAATCGCGACAATGGCCAGCAAAATAGAGTAAGCCAGAATATGGCGACGGGTTGTAATCGTACCGTTAGTGACCGGCAGCATCGGGATATTCGCCGCCTTGTAATCCTCATTGCGAAATAGCGCCAAAGCCCAGAAATGCGGTGGGGTCCAGATGAAAATCAGGGCGAACATTAACAGGCTTTCAACACTGACACCCCCGGTGGCAACCGCCCAGCCGATCATCGGTGGAAAGGCCCCCGCGGCCCCGCCAATCACGATATTATGGGGTGTGCTGCGCTTTAGCCACATGGAATAAACGACGGCGTAAAAGAATATAGTAAAGGCCAGCAAGCCAGCCGCCAGCAGGTTTCCAAAAAGCCCCAGCATCATCACGGCAAGGCCCGACAGCCCCAGCCCCAGCGCCAAGGCCTCGGGCCGTGTAACGCGCCCCGAAGGGATCGGGCGATTTTGCGTGCGTTTCATCACCGCATCAATATCCGCGTCCCACCACATGTTGAGCGCGCCAGACGCGCCAGCCCCGATCGCAATGCACAAAATACTGGCGAAGGCGATGACGGGATGCACGGAATTGGGCGCGACAAACAGCCCGACAGCGGCCGTGAAAATCACCAGCCGCATGACGCGCGGCTTTAGCAGCTCGACGTAATCGCCGAACTCAGCGTCATATTCTTGCCTATCATTTATGCAGCTTGCATCTGTCATCTTGTCATCCATATATTGGCACGCACTGCGCACCAAACGCTGGTTCAGTCAACCGTTGCAACGGTAATCGGGCTTGGCAGGCCGGCAAATTCAGCGACCGCACCTTTAAGCCATTCGTCATATACCGCTTGTGAAACCACCTTGACGGTGATCGGCATATAGCTGTGATCCTTGCCGCAAAGCTCGGAGCATTGCCCAAAATAGACGCCCTCGCGATCTGCCGCGAACCATGTCTCGGCCAGACGCCCCGGAACCGCATCCAGTTTAACACCAAAAGACGGCATCGCCCAGGAATGGATCACATCGGACCCGGTAATTTGCAGCCGCACGACCGCATTGACGGGCACAACGACTGCGTTGTTTGTAGCTAGCAAAAATTCATCGCGGGCATAGCCGTTTCTTTCTAGTAATTCCTCAACTTCTTTGGTCAAAACATGTGGCATTTCGCCCTCAATAGTATAGTCGGATCCCAACATACGGGCGTCAAACTCAAACGCACTTTCAGGATATTCATAGGTCCAATACCACTGGTTTCCGGTAACTTTGATCGTCAAATCTGATTCAGGAATTTCCAGTTGTTTGAACAGGATCGGCAGAGAAAATGAACCGATAACGATCAAGATCAGGATCGGGATAAGTGTCCAGGCAACCTCGATCACTGAATGATGGGTGAAACGCGCTGCATCCGGATTGCTTTTGCGGTTGTAGCGCACCAAAACATAGATCAGCAACAGCGTAACAAACAGACATATTACACCGATAATATAGTTAATCATTCCGTCAAGCCATTGGATATCTAGCGCCAGCTCAGTCACAGGCGTTTGGAAATTCATGCCACCCGGCTCGGGTTTACCGATGGATTCAAGGCCTTGAATGCCATCTTGTGCCCAAGCGGCGCTTGAAATTATTGTTCCGGTAATAAAGGCCGAAACCTGCGTGATAAAATCCTTAGCCCGCATCATTATCTCCTTGTGGCTGGCACATGTTGGGATACTACTAACATGAATTTGCAGAATCCCGTGTAGTATTTTGCTTCAAAAACCATAAAAACACCTAGATAACAAGCCAATGATATGCAAAATCTGATACAATTACCAATATAGCGCCGTTTCGCCGCAGAGGAATATATTTCATGACCACAGACAGCACCCGATTCCGCCCTTTTGAGACCAGCCTTGATCTTGAAAAAACCCTGAAAACCCTGCGCGCTGCCACGATGGGGGCCGATGACGGTGAATTGTTTTTGGAGCGGCGGCGCTCAGAGACACTGGTGCTTGATGACGGGCGCATTAAAACCGCCAGTTACGACGCCTTTGAAGGTTTCGGGCTGCGCGCCATTCGCGGGGAAACCGCAGGCTATGCCCATTCAACGGAATTGTCAGAGCCTGCCCTGAAACGCGCCGCTGAAACTGCGCGCCTTGCTGTTGGCGATGGCGGCGGCGTGATAGCCCCGCCTCCCAAGGCGACCAACCAGCGGCTTTATACGGATATGGACCCGTTTCACGACGCCAGTTTCCCCGTAAAAATCGAAGTTTTGCGCGAGATTGATGCCTACGCCCGCGGGCTTGATGCCAGTGTCGTGCAGGTTTCCGCCAGCCTTTCTGCCAGCATGCAAGAGATCGAAATCCTGCGCCCCGACGGCATTCATTTGTCCGAGGCCCGCCCCCTTACCGGCATCAGCATCGCCATCACGGTTGAGCGCAACGGCCACCGTGAGAGCGGCCATGCAGCCGGGGGTGGACGCCACACAATCACCCAATTGATGACGCCAGATCACTGGCAGGCAACCGCCAAAGAGGCCTTGCGCATTGCCCTGATCAACCTTGACGCCGAAGCTGCCCCCGCTGGGGTGATGGATGTGGCCCTTGGCAACGGCTGGCCCGGAATTTTGCTGCACGAAGCCATCGGCCACGGGCTGGAGGGCGATTTCAACCGCAAGAAAACCAGCGCTTTTGCCGGGCTTTTGGGCAAACGGATTGCTGCCAAAGGCGTGACG
Organism: Paracoccaceae bacterium; assembly: GCA_036479695.1. Taxonomy (GTDB): domain Bacteria; phylum Pseudomonadota; class Alphaproteobacteria; order Rhodobacterales; family Rhodobacteraceae; genus NORP23. Next base: position 45,120 of record JAZGFN010000009.1, on the reverse strand, counting down.
GTTATCGATGATGGCACCATTCCTGACCGGCGCGGATCGATCAGTTTTGACGACGAGGGCACGCCCAGCCAGCGTAATGTTTTGATCGAGGACGGAATTCTGATGAACTTCATGCAAGACCGCCAAAACGCCCGCCTGATGGGGGTGCCGGTCACGGGAAACGGGCGCCGCCAAAGCTATGCGCACGCGCCCATGCCACGCATGACCAATACGATTATGTTAGGTGGAGGCATGGCCCCGTCGGATGTTCTGGCTGAGGCCAAGGACGGCATATATGCCGTGGGATTTAGCGGCGGGCAGGTAGACATTACCAACGGGAAATTCGTGTTTAACTGCACCGAGGCCTACCGCATCAAAAACGGCGTTATAGGTAACCCTGTCAAAGGGGCCACCTTGATTGGCGACGGGGCAACGGCGTTGAAAAATATCCGTGCGATCGGCAACGACATGGCGCTTGATCCAGGCATCGGATCTTGCGGGAAAGCTGGCCAAACGGTGCCTGTCGGGGTCGGTCAACCAACGATCCTGATCGGCGGGCTGACCGTTGGCGGCAGTGCTGCCTGACATCATGCCGGCCATAACCACGCTAAACGCAGAATTTGGCATAGTTGCACTGGCACTGGCCTTTGGTGTGATGTTTTTCGCCGGTTTCACCAAGGGCGCGGTCGGGTTTGGCCTGCCGATGATCTGCATCAGCGGCATCGGCTCAATCCTGCCCGCCGAGGTCGCCATTGCCGCGCTGATAATTCCGGGATTAGTCACGAACCTGTGGCAATCTTTGCGCAACGGGCTTGGCGCCGCCTGGGGCACGCTCAAAGAATATTGGCGCTTGAATATCGTGTTGCTGGTGGCGATTTACGCCTTTGCCCAACTGGTAATTATTATCCCTGATACAGCATTATTCATTATCCTAGGTATCGGCATCACCGCATTTGGCATCCTGCAAATCATCGGTTGGAGGCCACATATTCCACCACATTCAGCCCGGAAAATCGAACCTGTCATCGGGTTGATATCCGGCTTTTTTGGCGGACTTTCCGGCGTCTGGGGGCCACCAATATTATTTTACCTGTTGTCGCAAAACACACCAAAAGTAACGATGGTGCGCGTTCAGGGTATCTCATTTTTGGTTGGAGCCGTGGTGCTTACGGGTGCACATTTGCAATCAGGATTGTTGAATACTGTGACGCTCCCCCTATCGATCTGGATGGTGGCCCCGGCCATGGCAGGCATGGCCATCGGGTTCAAAGTGCAAGACAAAATGGACCACGACAGGTTCCGCAAAGCCACTTTGATAGTCTTGGTATTTGCTGGCGTGAACCTGCTGCGACGTGGGGTGTTTGGGTAAGGTAGCGACTGAACCATGGTATATTTGAAATTTTACCTTTCATCCTTTTATTTCGCAAATAATAGAGCCTAACTCTCTTACTCATGTAATGACTATCGGGCTTATCTCAGCTCTAAACAAAAGCGGCATTAAGGTGCCACAGGACATTGCCATTATTGGCTCTAATGACATCGAATTCGCCCGAACTTGCATTCCCCCGTTACTACCATTCGTCAACCGCGCCGGGAAATTGGTGAACTCGCCGCCAAAACTCTGATCCGCTTACTCGGGGTCAAGGATTATCCTAAGTTTAAACTCAGTAAACTAGGGGTTAAATTGATTGAGCGCTCAAGTACCTGAGCCTAGGATCAAGACAGGATCTGCAAAGCCACTTTGTTAGCCTCGATATTCACCAGATTAAGCCTGCTGTGATGCAGAATATTTGATGAAATTCAGTCGTTTTCAAAACTACTAAACCGGTTTAGTGGTGTCATTAATTGTTTAAAATCAAACGATTACGATAATTATAAATACGCACGACTAAACTACTAAACCGGTTTAGTAGTTTAGCAAATTGTCAGAATACACACCCAACGCGCGTTTTATTTTTTGATCGCTATTCCCGACCTACGTGGATCGCCCATTGCTTCCAACCTTCCATCCGGATGTTGGCAAACCCCGTGCACGCCACCAAAGTACATTGATGGCTCCGGCCATAGATTTGCCGTGGGGAATTCATGCAACAAACCGGCACGGCGGTCCTCTGAACCCGTATCCTCAAAATCCAGAATATGCGGGGTGTTATCAATATGCAGTCGCGGCGCACAAATGGCCTGCTCCAGCGACATCGCCCCATCAATCACCCCCAAAACCACTTGCGTCAGTGCCGAGCGGATGCGGTTTGAGCCACCGGACCCCAGCATAGTCAGCCCATCGCCGCGCAGCGCCACCGGGCACATCATCGAGGCCAGACGTCTGTCCTCAATCCACGAATTCATACCATCTGGCACCAGATCATCCTCACCCAGCATGTTGTTCGCCATAATCCCGGTGCCCGGCACAATCAGCCCGCAGCCCTCGCCATTTGACAGGGTAAATGCCGCCCCCATGCCTTTGGAATCGATGACCGAAATATGCGTTGTGCCGCGTGTTGCGGCCTGGTGGTGCTGCAACGTCTTGCGCAGGCTGGCAACTATCCCAGAGTTCAGCAGAATTTCCGCGCCTTGTCCCGGATGGTAATCAAGCCTCGTTTCTTTGCGAATCCGTGCGATTTCATAGAGGGATTTCGCCAGCAAAACGTCATCAGGGTTGTTAGGTAACGCCTGCAGCGCCAGGGCGATTTGTACACCGCCAAGGCTGGGCGCGGAATTTAGGTCAATCTCTATGCCGCGACGTTTGCAGTGCAAAGTTTTACGCCCAATGGGGCAGTAGGATTTCAGATCATCCGCCGTTAAATGCCCGCCTTGCAGGGACAATAGCGCTTGGGCTATTTCACCTTCCTGAAAAAACCGCACCCCCTCTAGTGCCATGGTTTCCAACACATCCGCCATCTGTGGATTTGCCAGAATATCCCCGACGCCCAACAGCTTGCCCTCTGGCGCATAGAGCTTTCTTGCTTGCGCCGAAGATGTGAAAATCGCAGCAACATAACCAAGAACCTCGGCCTGAAATCCGGTTATTTCAGCGCCTTTCCGGGCAGTTTCGATCGCGAGCGCCGCAAGTTCAGGCATCGGGATGCGCCCAAACTGGGTATGGGCTGCAAACAGGCCGGGGATCAGGCCGGGCGTGCCGATAGTGCCGGCGCCACAGTGGAAAATCTGTTTCGTGTGGCCAAAATCGACTGCAATCTCACGGATATCCACATCCCCTAGCGCACGTTTGCGTTTGGGGGTCTGGATGAATGCATCAAGGATTTGCGTCGAACGATCCGGCGGTGCCACCATCAAAAATCCACCTGCCAGCGGCGAGGCCAGCACCGGCTCCACCACGCAGGCCATCAAGGCTCCGGCAATCGCGGCGTCCACAGCCGTGCCACCGGCGCGCAGAACCTCGGCGGCGGCATGGCTGGTTAGAACGTGACCCGAGGCAACGGCAAAGTTTTCCATGGCATTCCAATTGCAAAAACCACCACCCTTTTCAAGGCGGTGGTTTGTTTTCATCAAGCCTTTAGCGTTACTGCGCTTTAATCGCCGCTGCTAAAACCTCGTCATCTACGAACGCTTCGTACTGGGCGAAATTTTCAGCAAACATATTGGCGAGCTTAGCCGCCTGTAAGTCATAAGCCGCACCTTCTTCCCATGTGCGACGCGGGTCCAGCAGAACCTTGGCGACCCCTTTAACGGCAATGGGCACCTCAAAACCAAAATTCGGATCAATGCGAAATTCACGATCATCCATAGAGCCGCTTAATGCCGCACTTAGCAATGCGCGTGTTGCACGGATCGGCATCCTTGATCCGCCCTTACCCTTTGGTCCACCCGTCCAGCCGGTATTCACCAGCCAGCAATGCGCCCCGGTTTCGGCGATTTTCTGACGTAAAAGGTTGCCATAAACCTCGGGGCGGCGCGGCATGAACGGCGCACCAAAACAGGTGGAAAACGTCGGAATAGGTTCGACCACGCCTTTTTCTGTCCCCGGCACTTTGGCGGTAAAACCTGACAAGAAATGATACATCGCCTGCGCCGGTGAAAGCCGCACGATCGGGGGCAGCACGCCAAAGGCATCACAGGTCAGCATGATCACGTTTTTTGGCACACCACTGCGCGAGGTTTCGGAAGCATTATCGATGTAATGCAACGGATAGGCACAGCGCATATTTGGCGTGAGGCTATCATCCGCAAAATCCAGCTCGCGGGTGTAGGGATCATAAACCATGTTCTCGATCACGGTCGCGAATTTGCTGGTGGTGCTGTAAATCTCTGGCTCTGCCTCAGCGCTTAGATTGATGGTTTTGGCGTAACAGCCACCCTCAAAATTGAAAACCCCCTCATCCGACCAGCCGTGCTCATCGTCGCCTATCAATATACGGTCAGGGTCAGCGGACAACGTGGTTTTGCCCGTACCCGAAAGCCCAAAGAACACGGCACTGTCATTTTCATCACCCACAGCATGATTGGCCGAGCAATGCATCGCCATCACACCCTTTCCGGGCAACAGATAATTCAGAACCGAGAACACCCCTTTTTTATTTTCCCCCGCATAAGACGTACCACCGATCAGGATCAGCTTTTGCTCAAATGAAATCGCAATGACAGTTTCAGAACGGCACCCATGGCGCGCAGGATCGGCCTTGAAACTGGGGCAGTTGATAATGGTGAACGCGGGCAGAAACGTCTCCAGCTCGTCCATATCGGGGCGGCGCAGCATATGACGGATGAACAGGCCATGCCACGCCAGTTCGGTGATCACGCGCACGTTCAACCGGTGCGCCGGGTCCGCGCCGCCAAACAGATCGTTCACGTAATATTCGCCACCCTTCATATGGTTCAACATATCGGCGTGCAGGATTTCAAACGCCGCAGGGTCCATGGGTTTGTTGTTTTCCCACCAGATCGTATCCTCGACCAAAGCCTCACGCACCACGAATTTATCGTTGGGGGATCGCCCGGTGTGTTTGCCGGTAGACACTAAAAATGTGCCACCATTCCCGATCTCGCCTTCGCCATTGGCAACGGCGGCCTGCATCAAAGCAGCTTCTTTCAAATTATAATGGATTTTTCCAACATCTGGAATGCCTGTCTTTCCCAACGTCTGGGTCGGGTTGACCTTACCTGTTTCCATTTAAAGTGCGCTCCTTAGACATGTCGGGGGGTTCATGTGTGCCATGACGAACCCCTCCTGACAGAGAGATTACTGCGTATCCAAGGGGGCCAACCTCGACAATATCACCAGCGCTGACTTGCTGATTCTATCGTGCAGCAAAGAAGACCTTTTCTATAGCATGACAATTTCGTGAATCCACCAGTCATAACGTGGGCATTTTGGCGCAGTAAAAATATATATGAAATTCGCCTTCTTATGTTGTAATACCCGCGCTCTTGGGCAATTATGGCATAAATGTGGCAATCAAATTGGATGAAGTACCTATGGCAACGATTGTTCTGGTGGATGATGATCGCAATATTCTCACCTCTGTTTCTATTGCATTGGAATCTGAAGGTTTTGAGGTAATCACTTTTACCGACGGGGTTACGGCCCTTTCCTCTTTACTGAATGATGAACCTGATCTTGGGGTTTTTGATATCAAAATGCCCCGTATGGACGGGATGGAGCTGCTGCAACGCTTGCGCCAAACCTCTGAAATGCCGGTGATTTTTCTGACCTCCAAGGACGATGAGATCGACGAGGTTCTGGGACTGCGCATGGGGGCGGATGATTACATGCGCAAACCGTTTTCCCAGCGCCTGCTGATTGAGCGTATCAAATCGATTTTGCGGCGCAAAGAGGCCAAGCAGATCACCGAAGCCGGTCCTAAACCCGAAGAGGTCGCCTTTACCCGCGGTTCTCTGGAAATGGATCCTTTACGCCACAAGGTTATCTGGAAAGGCAATGATGTTGCCCTGACCGTTACCGAGTTTCTGCTGCTTCAGTCACTTGCCACCCATCCCGGTGTCGTACGCAGCCGTGATCAGTTGATGGATATCGCCTATGATGATCAGGTTTACGTCGATGATCGCACCATCGACAGCCATATAAAACGTCTGCGGAAAAAATTTCGTGCGCATGACGCTGATTTCGCTTCGATTGAGACGCTTTATGGCATAGGGTACCGTTTTATCGAGGCCTAATGCCCTATGCGCATTTTCAGTAGACATGATAAACAGACCGCTGATACGGTCGATTGGCGCGGGAAGTTTGGGGCTATTTTCAAACGGCGGGCCTCACCCTTAACCATAAAAATCGTGGCGTTTAATCTGCTTGCCCTTAGCCTTTTGATGATGGGTGTCTTATTTTTAAACCAGTCTCGCGATGGTTTAATCAACCTTAGAATCAAAACCCTTGCAGCTGATGGGCACCTGCTGGCCAATGCGATTTCGGTTCAGATGGATGCGCGCGAAATGGATGCCCTCAATCTGTCACTGGCAAAAATTCTGGTTGATTTATCCGCACCAATAGATTCAGACGCCCATCTTTTTTCCGCCGACGGCGTGTCTCTGTCAAAAATCGCCGGCACCAATGAGGGCCTTAAGGATGAACAACTTGCCGCAAATGCGCGCACCAACCAGCTTGGGGATATATTAAGCGACGCCTGGAAACGCCTGGCATCTGTGTTTTCTGATACGGACGCCCCGCATGATGACGCCTATATGGATGCGTTTCGCGCCAGTGTTGCTCAAAAGGCGCTGCACACCGGCAATTATTTCGTCTCGAACTCGCTGGATAACCTTCAACGACAGATTATCACAATCGGCGTACCCATCAAATCAAATGGTAATATTGTCGGAGCAGTTGTCGTTTCCACACCATCGGGTGAAATTGACACATATATTCGCGATGAGCGCCAGCAAATCCTCGAGGTTTTCTTACTGGCAATGCTGACCTCGACCTTTCTGTCGATCGTGCTGGCAAACCGGATCGCACGCCCGTTGCGTCTGCTTACAGAGGCCGCGCAAAAGGGCAGTATTCAAAACGCGAATGGCGTAAGTCTTGGGCGGATAAGCATCCCGGATTTAACTGCGCGTCCTGATGAAATAGGGGATTTGTCGCGCCAGATGGGCAATATGACCACCGCACTTTATGACCGGATTGATGCCAATGCCGATTTTGCAGCCGATGTCGCCCATGAGATCAAAAACCCGCTAACCTCGCTCAGTTCTGCGGTGGAAACCATGCGATATGCCAAAGATGAAACAGCGCGTGGAAAACTGCTGAATGTCATCAGCGACGATGTGCGGCGCATGGATCGGCTGGTCACCGATATCTCCAACGCCTCAAGGCTGGATGCCGAGCTGGCCAATGACGATGTCGCAGCCGTGGATTTATCCGAATTGCTGGGCAATCTCGTGAGCTATCAAAAAGATCTGGCAAAAGATCAGGGCGTGGCTTTGGTAACGGATTTCCCGGATGGTCCCACCATCGTTCCCGGCCTGGAAAGCCGTCTGGCGCAGGTATTTGTCAACCTTATTACCAACGCGGTTTCCTTTGTCCCCGAGGGTGGACAGGTCAAAGTGTCTATCGCCGCGAGGGATGAGGACAATATAATCGTTAGCGTCGAAGACACCGGCTGCGGCATCCCTGAGGAAAACCTCAAGGATGTTTTCAAACGGTTCTATTCCAACCGCCCGCAACAGCAATTTGGCAATAATTCCGGCCTCGGCCTCGCCATTTCCAAGCAGATCATTGATGCGCACGGCGGGGAAATCTGGGCGGAAAATATCTATACAGGTGATGATACCACCACCCCGAGCGGCGCACGGTTTAATGTCGTCTTGCCTTTATGAACCTGGAAACCACAACCGAGCACGGCTCTTGTGTGGCATTTGGCAATCACGGCGTATTAATCATCGGGGCCACGGGGGCGGGGAAATCCGGGCTGGCAATGCAGCTTATATCCCTTGGTGGCGTGTTGGTTGCCGACGATCAGGTAATCCTGCAACAACGCGGCGGGCGGATCATTGCCAAATGCCCCAAAACCTTGCGCGGCATGATTGAGGCGCGCGGCCTTGGCCTGCTAGCCGTGCAATCGCAACCCCAAACGGATATAGTTTGCGTCATTGATATGGATAAACCCGAGCCAGCGCGCCTGCCCCCTGACAGGATGCACACGCTTTTGGGAATTGAGGTTGATCTGGTTTTAGGTAAAGATACCCCAAACCTCGCCTGCGCCCTATATTTACGCATGCAAGGAGCGCGCATTGCATAACGACGGGGAAATATGACCGAAACGCCTGAAAAACAACTGTTATTGGTAACCGGTCAAGCCGGTGCCGGGCGCACAACTGCGATTCATATTCTTGAGGACCTCGGCTATGAGGCCATCGATAACCTGCCCATGCATCTTTTACCCCGCCTGCTGCAAGGTGCACCATTGGAACGCCCGCTGGCCATCGGCATTGATACCCGCACGCGGGGTTTTGACGTGGCCGCCTTGCTGGAGTTCGTAAAATCCGCGCACCAACACGCCCCGGCTCTGGTGTTTCTCGATGCCGACGAGGAAACCTTGTTGCGACGTTTTAACGAAACCCGCAGGCGTCATCCGGCGGCCCCCACAGATGCGCCAATTATCGGAATACGGCGCGAGATTGATCTGCTTTATGGCCTGCGCGAGCGTGCCGACATCGTCATCGACACCTCGGATTTGTCGCCCCATGATCTAAAAGCTGAGATGAAACGCCTGTTTCGCTGGGAAGGTGCCAACAGTTTAACCATATCCGTGCAGTCATTTTCTTATAAACGTGGCACGCCGCGCGGGGTCGATATGATCATGGATTGCCGGTTTTTACAGAACCCCCATTGGCAACCTCAACTGCGCAGCCTGACGGGCAAAGATGCCAATGTTGCCGACTTTGTTGCCGCTGATCCGCTATTTCAACCGTTTTTTAAGCAATTGTCTGATATGTGTCAGTTGCTGCTCCCGGCGTATCAAAAAGAGGGCAAGGCCTATTTCTCGATCGGGCTGGGATGTTCAGGGGGCAAGCACAGATCGGTTTGTGTTGCCGAAAAACTGGCGAATTCGCTTGCGAAAAACGGCTGGCAGGTGTCTATTCGGCATCGGGAACTGGACCGTCAGGCCGAGGCGGTAAGCGCGATGAAGGGAATGGTATCAAAGTGATTGGTATTGTAATTGTTGCACATGGTGGGCTGGCACGTGAATACCTCGCGGCGTTGGAACATGTGGTTGGGCAGCAGTCCGGCCTGGTCTCGGTTTCTATTGGTGCTGAATGCAATCGGGCGGACAAACGCGCCGAAATTTGTGCTGCAATCAGTGATGTCGATACCGGCGACGGTGTTGTTATCGTTACTGATATGTATGGCAGCACCCCCTCAAATCTGGCGATTGCCGCCTGTGAGGCTGATAACCGCGCTGTCATTTACGGCGCCAACATGCCGGTACTGGTTAAGCTGGTCAAAGCCCGGGGGCTGGCGCTGCAAAATGCCGTTGATATGGCACTTGATGCAGGACATAAGTACCTGAACTGTGCCGCAATTGCCTCATAAAGGTCACGTGCATGATCCTTGAAATTCAGAATGAAAAAGGGCTGCATGCCCGTGCCTCGGCTAAATTCGTCGAAACCGTTGAACGTTTTGAGGCGAGCGCCGAAGTTACGCGCGAAGGCATGAACGCATCCGGTGACAGTATCATGGGATTGTTGATGTTGGCGGCGGCCAAAGGCACAAAAATTGAGGTTACAACCAATGGTCCCGAGGCCGAGGCGCTGGCGAACGCCCTAAAGGCGCTGGTAGATGGACTATTTGACGAGGGTAAATAACCCGATCAGACCTCAAAACCCGCTTCGCGCATTAAACGGTTGGAATTCACCTCGATCACATCTTCGATTTTGCTCATAAATTCACGCAATTCCAGCCCCGGCGGGATTGGCTCCAGAAATTCCAGCACCGCCACCCCCGGTTTTCGCACCGGACTGCGGCGTGCCCAAAACACTCCGCAATTCGTTGCAACCGGATAACAGGTTTGGCCCATGCGGGTGTAAATCACACCGGCCCCGATCTTATATGGGTCTTTCGCCCCGGGCAAAACCCGCGTGCCTTGCGGGAAAATTGTGGTTTGCCCGTCATCATGCGCGCCCGATTCAATATGGTTGACCATACCGGCAATCGCCGCCCCTTTTTTGCCCCGCGCCACGGGTGCACAACCAATGCGCCAGCCATAGACACCAATGACCGGCGCCCAGATCAATTCACGTTTCATAATAAATTTCACCCGCGGCAGCGCATGTGACAACATCAAAATATCCAAGAAAGACATGTGCTTTGAACAGACCAGAACCTCACCTTCCGGAATGTCTCCGCGAACTTCCACTCGCAGATTGCACATAACCCGCAATATCCAGAAAACCCCACGGGCATAGCCTTTTATGACCATATATGCCCCGTTACGTGACCACACAGCCAGCGGTAGACCGAAAAAACCAATGATTAACAGGTAAGAATATATCAGAAAATCGCTTATTTGTGATCGTATTAACAGCATGCGCACCGCCCGAAAATTACCATGTTGCGCTGGTTTAGCCACCCTTGTAGAAAAACACAATATAGACAAAGAATTGCACGGTGCTTGGAATGATGCGCTTGCATCGTTAAAACTATAATAACTAATGATTCGCTTATCGCGATTCTGATATATTTTTGAGGTTGCTATGCGAATTACATGCCCATCTTGTGCCGCACAATATGATGTGGAAGAAAACGACATTTCTTCTTCTGGTCAAGAGGTCCAGTGCAGTGATTGCCAGACAGTCTGGATGCAAGAGCGCGACGGCTCTGTGCGTACCACGCCTACAGAAAATCCGGCGCAACCCGATGTTGCCCCGAAACCCGACGACCCGGTTGTCATAGATTTTCCGGATACGCCGCCAGAATCCGCAGCGCAAGAACCAGATACGTTTCAACCGCAATCTTTGGCGGACTTGGAGGCTGAAATCGCCTCCGAAAATACTGTTGATCAAGGTACATCTGAAACGGTCGTGGACACACAAAGCCCGCCGCAAGATGACGCCTTCCAGCCAAGATCCCTTGCGGAACTCGAAGCTGAAATTGCCGGAGAAGCTGACAAGGGCGAAATTCCCGAATCTCAAGATGATGATCAGCCCGAAGAAAATCCTTCTGATGAGGCATTCCAGCCCAAATCTCTGGCAGAGCTAGAGACCGAAATCGCCACGGAAAACGCGGAACCTGACGCACCCGATCAAGATGAAGCTGTCCAGGAAATACCCGCGGGCGAACCCGCTCCTGAAGAACCGATTATCGAAGATATCCAGGCAGATGACCTTTCATCTCCCGAAGAACCTCTGGAGGAGCCCGAAAATACGGATGAAGGTTCCGAATTTTCAACGCCGCCGATTTCAGGTTTTGATCCAGCCGACGTGCCAAAAGAAGATATGTCAGAAGATCATGATGATCACGGGGTTGAAGACGAGGATGCCGCGCAAAATGATGGCGCAGAAATACCGGATGAAATCACCGAAGATCATGCGGACGAGCCTGTTGCGCAAAACGCGCCAGAGGCTGATCACCCTGATGAAACCTCTGAACCCGCCCTTAAGATTGTGGATGAACCTGCGCAAGAAGACCCAGAAACCGAAGTATTCCGACCAAAATCTCTAGCGGAAATTCAGGCTGAAATCACGGCAGACATACCTGAAGAGACCACAGCTGAACCCGAATCTCTGACGGAGCTGGAGACGGAAATTGTTGCGCAGGCACCTAGCGAAACCGATGTAGACGTTGAGTCAGACCCGGAACCCAAGGATGAGCCACCTGAAGTCGTGCCTTCCACGCCTGCCAGTGATGTCGTTGATGAAACCCCAGACACCCAGCCCTCCGTTGCCGTTGATGCAGAACCGGATTTAGAACAGTCAGAGCCAGAACCAGACTCCGAAGACGACAGTCTTGATCTGTCAGAGTTTTTCACGGAGGCCGAAACAGCAGCTACAACCGCTGCACTTACAGCGGCAACAACTGTAGCTGCGACGACCACGACACCTGAACCAGAAGCCGCGCAAATCACCCCGTCCAAAGATACTGAGGACGAATTCGATGACAGTGCATTGCTTGCAACTTTCCGGGAACAAATCAAGGCTGAGGATAAGATCGATGGTATTGAGCCAGGCGTTTCCGGTATTGATCTTGTGCCCGAAGAACTGATCGGGCGACGGGCACGCGTACCAAATATCGATGAGCTGAAACAGTCTGTGCGCGCCAGAAAAATTAAACCCAACTCAGAAGAGTTAAAACGGATCAAGGCCAAACGTGGCTTTAAAATCGGGTTTATCTTTAGCCTGTCTCTGATCGCGTTGATAGTGTTTGCATATCTTGGCAGCAATATAATCGCTGCGTATATCCCAAGCATTGCGCCTTATCTTGAGGAGTTTACGGGCGTAATGGATATCATGCGCGATCGTTTCAGCGCTGCCGGCAGGTTTATCTGGTCGTTTTTCGCGCAATTCCTGTAAAGGCGACTGCGCGCTAAAATCCATCCAATAGGCGGTTTAAATAATCGCGCTCGACCTGAGGTCTTTTCAAATCTCCCGAGCGACGGCGAATCTCTTCAAGCAGTTCTTGCGCGCGACCTGCCGGGCCATCCCCTGGCACAAGATGTTCGCCGGTGTGCATGTTGCCAGTTCGACCACTTGGCCGCCCGAGCGGGTCTTGCGAGGGATCATTACCCTGCGTCTCTCCCGGTTCAATCCCGTTTTGTCCTTGCGCTGAACGCTGCATTTCTTCGCTAAGTTCGCGAATACCTTCGCGCAGGTTTTCAATCGCTTGTGCCTGTTCGTTCAGGGCCTCTCCGGCCTCTCCATCGTTTAAAAAGTCCCGTGCGGCACCCATGTTTTCTTCGGCATCGCCTAAGGGGTTTGGCCCCGCCTCCCTTTGGTTTTGCAAAGATTCCATAAATTCGCGCAACGCTTCCTGCTCATTGGCCAGCTCTTCAGGGGTTTGGCCATTTTCCCTTTGACTGCCGTTCAATTCATCCTGCAATTGCTGGAATGTTTCATCCGCCAACCCTTGTTGCTGGCGCAAGGCATCCTGCATTTGTTGCATTTCACGCTCTGCCTCGCTTTGCCCTTCTTGCTCGGTGATTTGCGTATTTTCCAGCATTTCCAATATCGTATCAAGCAACTGGCGGGCGGCTTCTTGATTGCCATTCTCTGCCATTTGCTGCAATTCACGCAGCAGGTTTTCCAACTGTTGTTGCCCATCAGGATCGGTATTAAGGTCGCCCGCCTGATCACTATCCTCATTGCGCAACGCCTCTTGGGCCAGCATTTCCAAGTAATTATCCGCCGCATCCCGCAGTTCTTCCATCAGCTCGACAATCTCGGCCTCGGTGGCTTCATTTTTAATCGCGGACAGCAATTTATCACGCGCCCGCTCCAGCCTTTTGCGCGCATCCGACAGGTTTTCATCTTCAAGATGAAGCGCAAGTTGCCAAAGGGTCTCTGCCAGCTCAAGACGCTTTGCATTTGACGGCCCATCGGCAAGCATATGGGAAAAATCGCGGATCGTTGCCCGTAACATCAGATAATTTCCGGCCGATAATTCCAGATCGTCAGGCTGATACGTAAGGGCGCGCAAAACCTGCAACACACGCCGGTCATTTTGTGGCGACCATAAAATATCGCGCCGTTGTTCAGCAATAGCTGCCGCGAGGGGCACGAAAAACCGCTTGCCGGGCAGCAGCACTTGCACAGGTTTTGATTGCCCGATTTGGTCGCGCGCATCCAAAACACGCGCGGTGACAATCACCGGCAAGTTAGACCAGACATGTTTGCTGAGGTCCTCAAACAGCGTTTCCGTGATATCCTGCGTGGATTGCCCATAGCCAAGCGGCAGATCGATGGTGATAGGGCTTGTCGCGACCGGATCAACCTCCAGACCATATCGGCGGGTGATTTTTGGCAAATCAAGCGTGATTTCCACGCTACCGCTAAGCACCCCGTAATCATCTGAGGCTGTGATCGGCACCGCCATTTCCCCACCGGATTCCAACGTGATTTCACCTGAAATCTCAACCTCGGGCGGCGCGTCTACCAGGATGGTGAAATTCCATTCAGCCAGCAGAGTATCGCCATCGAACAAATGCACTGCCCCCGTTTGCCGGATATCAAACGTCGCGGCTGCGGTTGTGATTTCTGTTGTGAAAACCGCAGGGATATTCCCCGAAACGCTCTCTTCAAGGTGGATGTTTTCGATCTCACCATAAACCCGCAACATTACTTGCGTGCCCTCTGGCATCGTCAATTCGCTGCCAGAGGGCACCTCAGACAGATAGACCGACGGCAGGCCCGTATAGGCAGGCGGGTTCAGCCAACCCTCAAAGCTCAGCGCCACGGTGTTTGCCGTTTGTGTTGGCAATAATGCCTTTTGCACGGATGAAACGGGGTTTCCGGGCGCAAAGAAAACCGCCGTAAGGGCCATAACCAGCGCCATCAGGCGCAGCCCGTATCTATCGTGACGGGCCAGACGCAAATCGGGTGGGGCGGTTTTTATCTGCGCGGCATTTTGTGCCATACGCACCTGGTGTGCATCCCATAACGCACGGGTAAACGTATCTTGCGCACCGCTGGCAGGGTGATCGCGCAAGGACGAAAGCGGCGTGCCATGGGTGGATTTTTCCAGCCGCGAAAGGGTTGCCGTTTTACCCGGAAATTTAAATTTGCGAAGCCCAAGCACCAGCAGACCAAAACTGCCCGCCCCGATAGCGGTAAGGATTATCAAAGCAATCAGAGGTGAGAAAAGCGCGAAACCACCAAACGAGGCAAAGGCAAATGTGGCCAGCCCGACGCTCCAGACAGGCCAGAAACTTTGCGCCAAAGCCTCAACGAAAAGTGCCAGCCGCGAAGCCAAAATCCGCCAACGCAGGGTGCGTAATACGCCCGCATAACGTTTGTCTGGCGTATTCGGCCAAAGCCGGTTCATCGCGCGCTCCTTATCCCTGATGTGACGACGTGAAAATCAGGCCATCCAGTCAGGGATTGTATCGCGGTTTATCATATCTTCATAGGTAGGACGTGCGCGGACCACGGCAAATTGATCACCCTTCACCAAAACCTCGGGGATAAGGGGGCGCGAGTTATATTCGCTCGACATTACCGCGCCATACGCCCCGGCAGAGCGAAACGCCAGTAAATCACCATCGTTCATGGGCGCCATATCGCGAGCTTTAGCAAATGTGTCCCCGGATTCGCACACCGGACCGACAATATCAAAAGGCGTTTGCACCTGCCCCGGAGCCGGTTCAATTACGGGGATAATATCGTGATGGGCTTCATATATCGCGGGGCGTATCAGATCGTTCATGGCAGCATCTATGATCAGGAAATCACGCTCTGCACCCCGTTTATTGTAAATCACCCCAGCCACCATCAACCCGGCATTACCGGCAATCAACCGCCCCGGTTCAATCTCAATTTCACAACCCAAATGGCCGACCGTACGACGAATAACTTCACCGTATTCCATAGGTAGCGGCGGCGCTTCATTTGAGCGCATATAGGGGATGCCCAGCCCCCCGCCCAGATCAAGGCGGCGTATATTATGACCATCACTGCGCAATATCCCGGTCAGCTCTGCGACCATGCCAAAAGCTTTTTCATAAGGAGCAAGATCGGTCATCTGGCTGCCAATATGCACATCGATCCCGACGATTTCCAGCCCGGCCATCTTGCCAGCCTGCGCATAGATCTCACGCGCCCGTGCAATCGGCACGCCGAATTTATCATCCGCTTTTCCGGTTGAGATTTTCGCGTGGGTTTTAGCGTCAACATCAGGGTTTACGCGCAAAGTAATCGGGGCGATTTTCCCGCAAGAGAGCGCGGCTTCGTTCAGGACCTGCAACTCGGGTTCGCTCTCGACATTGAATTGTCGGATACCACCTTGCAGGGCGCGCACCATCTCATCGCGGGTTTTGCCAACGCCGGAAAAAACGATGCGCGTCCCGGGCACACCAGCCGCCAAAGCGCGCGCGTATTCCCCCCCCGAGACCACATCCATACCGGCCCCCATATCCGCCATAACCCGTAGCACAGCCATGTTGGAATTGGCTTTCATGGCATAACAAATCAGATGATCCATACCGGCAAGGGCAGCATCAAACACCTGGTAATGCCGCTGCAAAGTCGCGGTGGAATAAACATAAAACGGCGTACCAACGCGCGCCGCAATTTCGCTTAACGCTACGTCCTCAGCATGCAAAATGCCGCCGCGATATATGAAATGATCCATGCTGGGCTATCCAAACAGACAAGTTTGCCGCGATATAACGGCAAACTGCCCGGTTGGCCAAGGTAAAAAGGCCTGCTGGCGGGAAATAACCCCGACAACAGTAATATACACCTTATTCCACGTGGATATGATAGATCGACCAGACCCACCAGTCGTCGTTCATTTCGGCCAAATCATCACGATCCGCGCGGGGGAATACCACGTGCGTTGGGCCAAAATCGCCGATTGCAAAGGGAATACCGTCGCGTTTCAGGGCAACAACTGCGCCTTTTGCGATCGCTTCCTCAAACGGAATATCCACTGCGTATCCATCCAGTGCCCGGATTGTTATCGTCTCGCCCATGGCACCGGCTGCGTGCAGCACATCCGATAACAGCGGCCCTTCAAAAACGTAAACCGGCCCACCCATAGGGAAATCAGCCTTTACGCTTGTTTGGGGTAGTGCCGATAAAGCTGCGACATCAAACTGGGCTGCATTGGCAAATTCAATATCGTTAAAGATAAAAAATTTGTCGATATCCTCGTTGCTGGCCCCGCGCGTCGGCTTTTCAATATTTCCGGTGAGCGTTAAAATAACCGTGCTGCGGAATTCTCCTTCACGCCATGGATCACCTGCCGAGGCTGTAACGGCCGACATCATGAGTGCGAAAATCAAAGTTATATTTTTTAGTATTGTCATCTGCGTGACTCCTTTATGTTGTTCGGACGGTCACGCGAGATAGCTTTTATTCCCCTGCACTTACCGGCGTTAGTGGCGCGCCTTTTACACCACAAGACGCAAGCGGAAAGAGAAACGCAAGACCTGCAATTATCAGCAATACCTTCATGTCAGCGCCTCCCGCCAACGTGCAATCTGATGGCGAACGCAATCCGGTGCCGTTCCACCATAACTAGAGCGACTCATAACAGAATTGTCTACCCCTAATACATCGTAAACGTGTAAATTAATCCCAGAATGCGCAGACTTCATCTGTTCGAGTGTTAGCTCAGGTAAATCACAGCCCTGATCCTCGGCCAATTTCACCAACGTGCCGGTGATATGGTGGGCGTCGCGAAACGGCAGGTCAAGTTCGCGCACCAGCCAATCGGCCAGATCGGTCGCTGTGGAAAAGCCCGAGGCAGCGGCCACGCGCAAATTGTCCACATTCGGCGTCATATCCTCCACCATTCCGCTCATTGCGGCCAGTGCCAGCATCAGGCTGTCGGCGGCATCAAACACCTGTTCTTTATCCTCTTGCATGTCTTTGGAATAGGCGAGCGGCAGGCCTTTCATGATCGTCAGCAGTGCCACCAAAGACCCGTTAATCCGCCCGACCTTGGCACGGATCAGCTCGGCCGCGTCGGGGTTCTTTTTCTGGGGCATAATACTGGAACCTGTTGAAAAGCGGTCCGACAAGGTTACGAAACGAAACTGCGCTGACGACCAGATCACCAGTTCTTCGGCAAACCGCGACAGGTGCGTCGCACAAATCGAGGCGTTTGACAAAAATTCCAGCGCGAAATCCCGATCAGATACCGCGTCCAGCGAATTGGCAGCCGGGCGCTCAAACTCCAGTGCCGCCGCCGTCATGTCGCGATCAATCGGAAAAGATGTTCCCGCCAATGCTGCCGCACCCAAAGGACACTCATTCATCCGTTTGCGCGCGTCCATCATACGCGAACGGTCCCGCGCGAACATTTCCACATAAGCCATCATATGATGGCCCCAGGTCACGGGTTGCGCCACTTGCAAATGGGTAAAGCCGGGCATGATCGTATCAGCGCCCGCCTCTGCCTGTTTCAGCAACGCGTGCATCAAGGCCTCCAGCCCGGTGATTGCGGCATCAAATTGATCCCGCGTCCACAGCTTGAAATCCGTCGCCACCTGATCATTGCGCGAACGCGCCGTGTGAAGGCGCCCCGCCGCATCCCCGATCAAATCCTTAAGCCGCGATTCCACATTCATATGAATGTCCTCAAGCGCCCGGGAAAACGGGAAATCCCCCGCCTCGATCTCTGACAATACCGTGAGCAGCCCTTTGCGGATCGCCTCGGCATCGTTATTATTAATGATACCCTGGGCTGCCAACATTGCTGCGTGGGCGCGGGATCCATCGATATCCTGTCGGGCCATCCGTTTGTCAAAATCAATCGAGGCATTTATTGCTTCCATGATTGCATCCGGTCCGGCAGCAAACCGCCCGCCCCACATTGCATTTGATGTTTTTTTGTCCGACATTGTGTTACCCGTCTTAATTCATGAGGCCATTATGAAACGACCCCTTCTTGTTGCTTTGCTATACGCTGCCCTCAGTCTGGGTGCAAATCCCGGGTACGCCCAAGATATGCCAAGCGATTTCCGCGCGCATCTCATGTCAATCCGCACAGGCGATATGCGCAAGATGAAAATTCACGCAGCGCCTGTTGCGCTGCCCGATACGCCTTTTCAGGATATTGACGGGAATGAAATCCGTTTTACCGATTCACATGGTAAATTCCTTGTCGTGAATTTCTGGGCCACATGGTGCGCGCCGTGCCGCGAGGAAATGCCATCTTTGGCGGCTTTGCGCACGGCATACGCTGACGGCGTATTTGACGTTATCACCATCGCAACCGGGCGCAACCGTATTGAAGGGATTGAGAAATTCTATGCTGAGGTTGGCATCACCGATCTGCCTATTCTTCTGGACCCCAAAGGAAAAATAGCGCGCGAAATGGGTGTGCTCGGCCTGCCGGTTACCTTGATTGTTGACCCTGAAGGTTATGAAATCGGCCGTCTTACCGGCGGGGCTGACTGGTTCGGGCAAGATGCTTTGACATTCCTCAAAGCGGTATTGGACGGGCCTGACGGTATGGAAAAGTAGATAATTCCACCCGCCGCCCCTAAACTCGGAGCATACACCACCCCATACCCAGCGCGATATCAACTGCGGCTGGTTAATAAACGCAAACCTGCAAAGGCAAAGAAACTGCCCAAAGTAACCTGAATGGCACGCCGCGATTTACCATAGATATGCACCATGGCTGGCGTAGAGAATAAAACGGCGTAAAGTATATGGATAGTGATCGAGAGTATGAAAGTTCCAAGAACAATCACGGCCCCAACCCAAAGCGGCGCCCCTTCTTTTAACCCCAGTGAAATGATGGCAATCCAAGCCAACGCAGCTTTGGGGTTGGTCATTTGAATGATATACCCACGCTTGAAATATCCAAATGGCGAACGCACCCCACCGCTTAGTTCTTTTGCTTCAATATCATGGCGCGACGCCGCAGATTTAAAGGATTTATAGGCAAGCCATAACAAATACGCCCCACCAAAAACCTTTATAAACAACAGCGCAGATGCGTAAGTCGCCAATATTGCCGACAAACCAAATACCGTCAAAATGGCCCAGGTAAACGAGCCGCTCGCCACCCCTAAAGCAAGCGAAACCCCGGATGGCCGCCCCACACTCATCGAGGTACCAATCACCGCAAGGATATTCGGGCCGGGGCTGGCAATTGCAAGAAGGAATGCCGAATATGCCAGCAAAATACCGGGGAGATATACCGTAAATTCATGCATGCGGCATCCTTTTCATTCATGTATGTTCTCTATATGTTCTTATTTGTTTCTTGGCAAGCCTTATCTTAAAATACCTGCAGTTATCTGATCTACGCGCTTTGATTACCGCGCAAGCTTGCTCACCTCACCGTGGCGCGGGCAGGTTATCATGTGGTCGTTTGCCATGCCGACTGCCTCCATAAATGCATAGACAATGGTCGGGCCGCAGAACTTGAAACCGTCTTTTTTCAGGTCTTTGGATATCTGTTCCGACAGCGACGTTTTGGTGGGAACTTCGGCCATTGTGCGGAAATGATTGCTGATCGGTTTGCCATTCACGTAGTCCCAAAGATAGGTGTCAAACCCCTGAGCCTCTTCGATTTTCAACCATGCCTGCGCATTGCCAATCGTTGCCTCGATCTTGCCGCGATGGCGGATTATTCCGGCATTGCCCAGCAGGCGCTCCACATCATTTTGCGTATAGCGCGCGATAATCTCGGGCTGAAATTCATCGAATGCCGCACGAAAATTATCCCGTTTTTTCAATATCGTAAGCCAGCTTAGCCCCGCTTGAAACCCATCCAGAATCAACTTTTCAAACAACGCCCGGCTGTCATATTCCGGCACGCCCCATTCATGATCATGATAATCCGTATAAATCGGCTCGGCGCCGCACCAATCACACCGTCCATCCATAGCGACCTCCAATTTAGCTAAAATTTTAAGAACATTAAAGGAACATAGAGTGAAAATTCACGAACTCTTAATAGCTTATGGACCATTTTATACGAAACCTGCAAGACGAGGGAGATTTGGGTGGCCGATTCACACGAGACTATTACCAAGTGCAGCGATATTCCGGCGATCAAGTCTGGAACGCTTATGCAGCAGGAAACCCGTCGCGTGATCCATGCCCTGGCCGATGGGCGTGTGCAGCTGTTTTACCAGCCGGTTTTGCGCGCAGATACCGATAATTTTATCGCCTTTTATGAGGGACTGGCCCGTATTTACATGCCCGATGGCAGCATTGTTGCGGCCGGTCAGTTCATGCCCTTCGTGGAAAATACGCAGCTGGGGCGGGCGCTGGATTGTAAGGCTCTGGAAATAGCCGTGGAAACCTTGCATGCTTACCCCGATATCCGTCTCTCGGTTAATTTGTCCGCCTATTCCATGAGCGATCCAAAATGGCTTAATATCTTTCAGTCCTGCGCAAAAGACATCGGGGATCGCCTGATTCTTGAAATCACCGAAGGGGCGGCCATGACAGATATTGAACTAACGACTGCCTTCATGCACCGCGCCCGGCAATTTGGCTGCAGTGTGGCGCTTGATGATTTTGGCACCGGGCAAACGGCCTTTCGGTATTTCCGGGATTTTCTGTTTGATATCGTCAAGATCGACGGGCTGTTCATACGCGACCTGCCCTATAATGCCGATAATCGCGTGCTGGTAGAGGCCCTCGTTAAAATCAGCCAGCATTTTGGTATGTTCTCGGTTGCCGAATATATCGAAACACCCGAAGAAGCCCGCGTTGCCAGTGAACTGGGGATTGATTGTTTACAAGGATATCTGATCGGTCAGCCAACAGCTGTGCCAGAATCGCCTTTGTTACAGACACAGACAGAAACACGCAAAATCGCTGGCTAATTTCACAGATTACGTGCAGTGACGGCGTTGAGCGCGACACAAAATTACAAAATTACACATTCTTAGAGAATATTATTGCGTTACCTTGCGCCATATTGCAGAGTGCGAATCAATCACCACCCTGCATCTGGATCAAGGAATTATTATGACAGATATCGTTATCGCCGCGGCGGCGCGCACTGCGGTCGGCAGTTTTCTGGGGGCATTTGCAAACACCCCGGCGCATGATCTTGGCGCTTGCGTAATAAAGGCCTTATTGGCCCGCGCCAATGTCAATGCCGCAGATATTTCCGAAACCATCCTTGGGCAGGTTTTAACCGCAGGACAAGGGCAAAATCCGGCGCGCCAGGCGCATATACATGCTGGTCTACCGGTTGAAAGCCCCGCCTGGGGGGTCAATCAGGTTTGTGGATCAGGTCTGCGTGCCGTCGCGCTGGGCGCACAGCATATCATGCTAAAAGACGCTGAAATTGTGGTGGCTGGCGGGCAGGAAAACATGTCCCTTTCCCCTCATGTTGCCAATCTTCGCAAGGGTCAAAAGATGGGGGATATGCAGTTTATCGACTGCATGATCAAAGACGGGCTGTGGGATGCATTTAACGGTTACCATATGGGGATAACGGCAGAAAACGTTGCAAAACAATGGGATATCAGTCGGGATATGCAGGATGCTTTTGCAGTGTCTTCGCAAAACAAGGCCGAGGCTGCGCAAAAGTCCGGCAAATTCAACGATGAAATCACGCCGTTTACCATCAGTACACGCAAGGGCGATATCATGCTTGATAGTGATGAATATATCCGCCACGGCGCGACCATGGAAACGATGCAAAAACTGCGCCCGGCCTTTGCCAAAGACGGTTCGGTCACAGCGGCGAATGCTTCGGGTTTGAATGATGGCGCGGCGGCCACCTTATTGATGAGCACGAAAAATGCAGCGGCGCGTGGCATCACCCCGATGGCGCGCATCGCCTCTTATGCAACCGTTGGGCTTGATCCCTCAATCATGGGGGCGGGGCCAATTTTTGCCAGCCGCGCGGCGCTTAAAAAAGCCGGGTGGGCCGCGCATGATCTTGATCTGGTCGAGGCAAATGAGGCCTTCGCCGCACAAGCCTGCGCCGTTAACAAAGACATGGGCTGGGATCCTGAAATCGTTAACGTCAACGGTGGGGCAATTGCAATCGGCCACCCCATCGGGGCCTCTGGCGCGCGTATCCTGAACACATTGGTGTTTGAAATGCAGCGCAGAGACGCCAAAAAAGGTCTGGCAACTCTGTGCATCGGCGGCGGCATGGGCATCGCCATGTGCCTTGAGCGTGATTGATTAACCATTCCGATAATTCCCCAATAGAGGAGCCAGATATGAAACGAGTTGCCCTTATAACAGGCGGCACACGCGGCATCGGTGCTGCAATTGCTGTAGCGATGCAGGATGCAGGATATTCAGTTGCCGTCAGCTATGCCGGTAATGATGCTGCAGCCGAAAAATTCACCACCAAAACCGGCATTCCCGCCTATAAATGGTCCGTGGCCGATTACGATGCTTGCACCAAAGGTATCAAAAAGGTCGAATCCGATCTGGGGCCGATAGAAATATTGGTTAATAACGCCGGCATTACCCGCGACGGTATGTTTCACAAAATCACCCCCGCCCAATGGAAAGAGGTGATCGACACCAATCTTAATGGTGTCTTTAATATGACCCATCCTGTCTGGCCCGGCATGCGAGACAATAATTTTGGCCGGGTCATCAATATCAGCTCTATTAACGGGCAAAAAGGCCAGGCCGGGCAGGTGAATTATTCCGCGGCCAAGGCGGGCGACATTGGTTTCACCAAAGGGCTGGCGCAGGAAGGCGCGGCCAAGGGCATCACGGTTAACACCATTTGCCCGGGCTATATCGGCACTGAAATGGTGCGCGCGATTCCTGAAAAAGTCTTGAATGAACGGATCATCCCCCATATCCCGGTCGGACGTCTTGGGGAACCTGAAGAAATCGCACGCTGCGTGGTTTTTCTGGCCTCGGATGATGCCGGTTTTATCACTGGAGCGACGATAACGGCGAACGGTGGGCAATATTTGACCTAGACGGTTCCACATGCTGGAAAGTTTGGGTATGAGAATAGTGTACAACTATCACCCCGGGACAGTGACATGAAAATTGGTATTTTAGAAACAGGCGAAGCGCCTGAGGAATTGCGTGACAAACACGGCGATTACCCGTCAATGTTTGCGCAAATGCTTATGGCCCACGCGCCTGATCTTGAGGTATTCACAATACACACCCACGCCGGAGATATGCCAGCATCCCCCGATATGGCGGACGGCTGGGTCATCACTGGATCACGCCACGGGGTTTATGATGATTTGCCATGGATCAAGCCGTTAAAGACGTTTTTGCGCGCCTGTGTAGCAGATAAAATCCCGGTTGCCGGCATTTGTTTCGGGCATCAGATCTTGGCCGAAGCACTGGGTGGACGGGTGGAAAAATCCGACAAAGGCTGGGGGTTGGGCGTGCATGAATATGTTACAAAAAACCCGCCTGCCTGGATGAAAGGGTTTGAGGCAGGTTTTGCAGGCCACGCCATACACCAAGATCAAATCGTTGAACTGCCGGCGGAATCCAGCGTAATTGCATGCTCAGATTTCTGCGAATATGCTGCCCTTGTCTATGGCGATCCGGAAAAGCCTTTTGCCATAAGTGTGCAATCTCACCCCGAGTTTTCCACAGGGTTTGTTGATGATCTGGTTCGTCTGCGCATGGGAAAACCGTTTCCCAAAGACACATCGGCCCACGCCCGCAAAACCCTTGGGGAATACGTGCACAACGAAGAATGGGGCGGCTGGATTAGCCGGTTTCTGGAACTTGCTGCCAGACCGCCAGGCTAACGCATGCTGTCAGACTTGCGCCGCAATGCGTACAATTTCTTCTTTTAATAAAAGTTTTTCTTTTTTAAGACCCGCGACATCAAGATCATCTGATCCTGGGCTTCGCTGTTCTGTCTCAATTTTACCGGAAAGGGTTTCATGCTTTTTCCTAAGCTCGTTCAAATGGGAACGCAGGCTCATATTTCTCTCCTTCATTGTTGTGTGTGACCCTATCAGACCATATTATTTATGATCTGTCATCACATCTTCAAACTAAATTTTCGCACAAATTCTACAGGAAGGGCAAAAAGCCCTGTAAAGCCAGTTACGCGAACACGCACGGATATCATCGCTAAAATACCGCCCAGTACTATGCAAAGTAATCCGGTCAGGGTTGATATGCTTGGCACCTCGGAAAACCAGAAATATCCAACAGGTATTGCAAAAATTATGTTGAAATAAAAGAATGGCGCCAATACCGAGGCCTCGGTTTTGTGGTATGCCAGCACGGTCAGGAAATGGCAAATTCCCGACACGGCCCCAAGCGCTATTATGTAGATTACCTCAACCGGGGTTAACACAGGAAATCCGCCGATAAAGGCCAGAGGTGCGATCATTGCCGCCCCCAATATGCACTGCACGATAAGGGTTGAAAATGCCCCGCCATGCACGGTCGCGCGCCGCGTTGCCGCAAGGTAACACCCTAAAAGAAAGCCGCCAAACAGGGCCATGAACGTGCCCATCTCAAAGCTGCCTTCGGGTTTCAGGATGATATAGGCCCCGATAAAACTGAGCAACGATCCGATCAAACGGGTTGTACACATCTTTTCTTTCAGCATTATCACCGAGATAATCGTGGCGACAACGGGGGCGATTAAAAACCCACCAACGGCTTTGGCCAGTGGCACCAAAGACAGCGCATAAATCAAGGCGGCCATGGCCCCCATCATCAGCGCAGTTCTAAATACCTGTCCCAAACGGTCATTACGTGGAATTTCGATGGGCTTTTTCAGCGCTATCGCCAAAAGTAATGCGATCACCCCAGCAGAGAAATACCGTGCAAATACTACAAAGAACGTTGGGTGATTTTGCACCAGAGATTTCGAAAACCCGTCTGTCAGTGGCGTTAAAGCCATTGCCAGTATTAAAAACCCTACACCAATCTTCATGCACAATATCCTGAAATTCGCCCCGGTTCTAAGGGGCAAGTATTAACGTGCTATGAAGTTACAATACTATAGGTTGTGTGTTTCGCAATATATTTCTCGCAATAGGGGTGTAATTGTCAGCGTCAAAACCATGCGCTGTGCCTGTGTGGATCACTAAAGGCGCAAGCAGTCGCAGCGGCCCGGCGGCGCCTTTTCGCGCCCGTACAATGACCCGTCCGGCATCCCGGTTTTTGCGTGCACAAAGGGGCAAGATACGGATATCCCCCGCCTTGTTTTCTAAAGCTGCAAGAATATCAGGCAGACGTTCAGTGCGGTGGATCATTGTGAAATACCCGCGCGGTTTCAGACGCCGTAGCCCTGCTGATATCCAATCACCCAAAGTCGCCACGCCTTCACGGTGAGCGGTATTTTTACCGGCATCTTGTGGCGCTGAGCTGGCGTTGGCTGCATAAAACGGCGGGTTGGCGAATACCTGATCGAAATCCTGTTGGCGCAAAGCTTCGGGCATAGCAAGCAAATCGGCGACATGCACAGCGAAATCCAAATCGTTATGAACGGCGTTTCGTACCGCAAGGGCCGCATAATCCGGCTGAATTTCCAACCCGCACGCATTTAAATCTGGCACACGGTGGCAAAGGCACGCCAGTGCCACCCCTGCCCCGCACCCCAATTCCAAAACCGATTGCCCCGGTTTCGCATCGATTGCAGCAGCAAGAAAAACTGGATCCGTTGCAGCGCGATACCCGTCCTTTGGTTGCCAGATTTGTATTTGACCCCCCAAAAAATCATCGCAACTTAGGTTATCGTCGCTAAAACTCATTTATCGCCCGAAACCTCAACGCCATTGTCACGCAAAATCGTGCGTGCCATGAACAATTCGGCGTCCGCCACCATCATGCGGCGCGGAAAAATGCCGATGCCGCCTTCGAGAACACTCATATTTACGTCGAGCACAAAGGGCTCTATATCTTCACCACGCAGCAAAGCGCTTGCAAAAGATATGATCGTCGGGTCTGTTGTGCGCAAAATTTCTTTCATAACAGAAAGATACGCGCTATCGGCCATAACGTCGAGAGATAAGGGGGAAACATGGCATCAACTGGTCCTTTTGAGCGGCTTCAGACACATCTGGCAAGCGATATGCAGGCGGTTAATACGCTTATCCGCACCCGCATGGCCAGCAAACATGCCCTCCGCATTCCCGAGGTCACCGCGCATCTGGTTGAGGCGGGCGGCAAACGTCTGCGCCCGATGCTGACGTTGGCCACGGCCAATATGCTGGGATATTCGGGCACGGATCATGTGAAACTGGCCGCGACGGTCGAGTTTATTCACACTGCCACCCTGCTGCATGACGATGTTGTCGATGAAAGTGCACAGCGCCGGGGCCGCCCAACCGCGAACCTGCTGTGGGATAATAAATCCTCTGTGCTGGTTGGAGATTACCTGTTTGCGCGCTCTTTCCAGCTAATGTGCGAGGTTGAAAACCTGCGGGTGCTCGACATTCTGGCAAACGCCTCTGCGGTGATTGCCGAGGGGGAAGTTTTGCAACTTACAGCGGCGCGAAATCTTGCCACTACCGAGGCGGTATATTTGCAAGTGGTGCGCGGGAAAACGGCTGCGTTATTTGCCGCAGCCTGTGAGGTTGGTGGCGTGATTGCACAGGCGCCGGACCCGCAAATCACGGCCCTGCGCACCTACGGTGACGCGCTTGGTATCAGCTTTCAAATCGTTGATGATCTGCTGGATTACGGCGGGGCCAGCGCCAAACTTGGCAAAAACATCGGCGATGATTTTCGCGAGGGAAAACTGACGCTGCCGGTCATTCTGGCCATCGCCAAAGCGACCTCAAAGGAGCGCGCCTTTTGGGTCAAGGTCATTGAAAAACGTCAACAAGACGATGGGGATTTGGTCCATGCGACGGCTTTATTTACTAAACATGCAAGTCTTGAACAGACCCGGATGAAAGCGTTGAGCTGGGCTGAAAAAGCAAAATCCGCCTTGACGCCATTGCCGGATTGCGACTTAAAAACCCTGTTGGAGGACCTTAGCGATTTCGTGGTTTCCCGGGTGCGATAGGCTTAAACTTTTGCCATTTCCACCCACCAGTCGGGATGTCTTTCTTGTATTTCCTGCGCGGCGGCTTGGGCGGTGTCTGGCTGCTCAAACAGGCCAAAACATGTTCCCCCAGAGCCGCTCATACGGGCCAGCGCGCAGTTTTCTACGGCTTGCAATTCTGTTAACACATCTTGGATAATCGGGCATATGGTAACAGCCGCGCGGCACATATCATTGCGTTGCTTTGACAGGAATGCGAAGAATTCGGGCGTATTCGCAAAATTTGATGGCAGATCGCTAATCCCTACGTTTTGTCGTTTATCTAATGCTGTGAAAACCGTGGATGTTGCAACGCTCTGGTCTGCGTTAACCAGAACTATCCAGAAATCCGGCAAGGCTGGTAAGGGCGCTAAAATATCGCCGATACCCTGCATGCGCTTTGGGTGCGCCGTCATGCAGGCCGGTACATCAGCGCCCAAACGTGCAAGCACATCTTGTGCAGGATGGGGGATGCCCCACATATCTGACAGCAGCCGGATCGTTGCCGCACAATCCGCCGAGCCACCACCGATGCCTGCGGCCAGTGGCAGGTTTTTTTGCAAATGCAGCGCCGTGGCGGGCGCTGACATTGCGCGCGCAGCACGCAGCACCAGATTATCGGCGCCACCTTTCAGATTTTGCCCGAACGGACCGTCAATATGCAGGCTCAGAGTATGGGCCGCAGCCCCCGAAAGTACATCGCCGATTTCGGGAAACACAACGATAGAGTCTAAAAGATGCATGCCATCACTGCGTTGACCGACGATATGCAGGCATAGATTAACCTTGGCACGGGCCAGATATTTCACCATTAAAGGTCGGATTCCTCGGATAATACCACATCAAGCCCAAGCTCAAGCTTGCGTTTGATGCGGATTAAATCCTTTTCCTCAGGATCAAAAGACATCGCCCGACGCCACTGGAACTTTGCCTCAAGCTTGCGGCCAACCATCCAGAGAATATCACCCAGATGATCATTTATCACAGGGTCCACCGGCAGTAATTCCGCCGCGCGTTCCATATGGGGCACGGCCTCTTTGAATTTACCAAGGCGATATAATACCCAAGCCAGGGAATCCGTAATGTATCCACTGTTTGGCCTTCCAGCCACGGCAGTTTCGATCATACTTTGCGCCTCAATCATGTTTATACCCATCTCAATGTAGGAATATCCAAGGTAATTCAGCACCAATGGCTGGTTGGGCGAAAGCGCGAGCGCGCGTTTAAGATCGGTCTCGGCAGCGGGCCAATTATCCAGACGTTCATAACTAATGCCGCGGGTATAAAACAACACCCAATGCCCGCTTGAGGGTTCCTCAATCGCGTCAACGGCGCGCGTATAGGCGATCACGGCATCAGCAAAATTGTCAGCGCCGCGATAAATATCACCCAGTGCGTTCAACGTGTTTACGTCCTGTGGAAAAGCATCGGCCAGTGCCAGCAGAGTATTGGTGGCGACATCGACCTGCCCGGTGCGGCGCTCGGCCTCGGCACGCCCAATTTGTGCGCTGTTATAGGAAAGAGATGTGCGTGGCACGGATTTATATGCCGCAATCGCAAGGGCAAACTGTTCCTCGCGCTCCAAAATATCGGCAACGGTCAAGGCCGCATCGACGCTACTTGCGTTTAAGTGCTGCGCAAGACGCGCGTAAAACAACGCCAAACGACTGGGTTCATCACGGCTTAGGGCGACAGCCATGGTCAAAAACGCCTCGGAAATACCATAGGCAGGCGCGTCAATATTTGTGTATTTCCGCGGGCTTCCGGCAGCGATATCATCGCGAAGCGCCGTTAGTTCTGCATCCTTAAATCCACGCAGCGCAGCGGTATCCAGAACGTTTAGGGCTGCATCTTTACGATCAAGTTCACCCAAAAGTGCGACATGCAGAAAAATGCTGTCACGGTTAATATGGAGCGGCCCATCATCGCCGTCCAAAATATCAGCAGCATCCGCAAAATCGCCGTTATCGGCCAGCGCCAGGGCTTTATGATACTGTCCGTAAAGCGCGATTGTATCGTTTTCAGACATGCCATCAAACCCGGCCAGCCCGGCCTCAAGCTGTCCGGCGCCGATCTTGACCCAACCATGGATAAGCTGTTGTAACAGGGGTGAAAGCCGGGCGCTGTCTTGGGGCAAAAAATCCTGCGCGGCGATTAAATCACCCTTGTCAATCAGATCAACCATGATCACCAGATTGGCAAAAATATTCTCAACGTCGGCCGCATGCAGCGCCTGTGCAATGGGCACAGCCACATCAAAATCACCGGCCGCAATAAAAGAAACCAGCGCGTTTTGCTTTAGGTAGATATTTTGCGTATCCACCGCCATAGCAGCCGTGTAATATCGTGCCGCTTCTTCAAAATCACTGTTAAAATTGGCGCGTGTGGCCGCCAGATATGGCCCCGCTAACCCCTGCGCGAAGCTTGCTGTCGCCGTAAGCACGCAAAGGGATGTGCCTAAAAATATTGATTTCACCATATTATTGGCCATAAAAATTATTGCTCCTGAAAACCTCGACTGGATATAAGGTATGCTCCACGCGCATGTCTTTCAACCAAATGCTTTATATTACGTATAGAAATAACTCATTTGTTATCATTTAGGGATTTTTTTCTACATATTCGGATAATTTGGCCCCTCGCCGCCCTGTGGAATTGCCCAGGTTATGTTTTGGCTGGGGTCTTTGATGTCACAGGTTTTGCAATGCACGCAGTTTTGCGCATTGATCTGAAAGCGTGGATTCGCACCATCGTCATCACGCAAAATCTCATAAACACCGGCAGGGCAATAGCGTTGCGCGGGTTCAGCGTATTCGGGCAGGTTGGTATTGACGGGCATATCGGCATCGCCCAGCAACAGATGACAAGGTGCATCCTCGGCGTGATTGGTGGCGGAAAAACTGACGTTGGTCAGGCGTTCAAATGATAAAACGCCATCAGGTTTTGGGTACTCCAGCACCGGATAATCCGCCGCTTTACCCGTTGATTCTGCATCATTTTTACCGTGTTTAAGCGTGCCAAACGGGTTGAATTTCAACAGCGTTGCCACCCACATATCAAATCCGCCAAGCAACAGCCCGCCGAGCGGTCCGAGCTTGCCCGTTAAGGGTGCCACATTGCGCGCAGGTTTCAAATCTTTGGCAATCGGGCCGCTACGCAAAGCGGCATCGTAATCGGCCAGTTCATCGTTTGCGCGCCCCGCCGACAGGGCTGCATGTGCGGCCTCTGCTGCGGCAATACCCGACAACATCGCGTTATGGTTGCCCTTGATACGCGGCAGGTTTACCAAACCGGCCGAACATCCCAGCAAAACACCGCCGGGAAACGCCGATTTCGGGATCGACTGATAGCCGCCTTTGGTCACAACCCGCGCGCCATATGCCACACGTTTACCCCCTTCAAGCACCGCTGCGATCTTGGGGTGATGTTTCCAATTCTGGAATTCCATATAAGGGTAAAGATGGGGATTTTTATAGTTTAGATCAACAATATACCCCACATAAATCTGATTGTTTTCAAGATGATACATGAAAGAACCGCCACCAGTTTTCCAACCCAGCGGCCAGCCCATTGTGTGGGTAACTTCGCCCTCAACATGGTTTTCGGGCTTGATATCCCAGATTTCTTTCATGCCCAGGCCAAACTTTGGCACATCGCAATCTGCATCCAGATCAAACTGCGCGATCAGTTGTTTGGACAGGGATCCGCGCGCGCCCTCGGACAGGAATATATACTTGCCGTTCAAGACCATACCCGGCTCATAAGACGGGCCTGGCACGCCATCAGCAAGTTTGCCAAATTCACCGGCAACAACCCCTGAAAGAGCACCGTTTTCGCCGTAAACCAGCTCGGAACAGGCCATGCCGGGGAAAATTTCAACCCCCAGACCCTCGGCCACTTCGGCCATCCAGCGGGTCACATTAGCCATGGAAACAATGTAATTGCCGTGGTTATTCATCAAAGGTGGCATCAAGAAATTCGGGATGCGCATAGCCCTCGCCTTGCCCAAAATCAGAAACTTATCGGATGTAACTTTGGTGGTGATCGGCGCCTTCATATCCTGCCAATCAGGCAAAAGCGCATCCAGCCCGCAGGTATCAAGCACCGCCCCTGAAAGGATATGCGCCCCCACCTCGGAACCTTTTTCCAGCACCACAACGTTTAAATCAGCATCAAGCTGTTTCAGTCGGATCGCCGCTGACAGCCCCGCAGGCCCCGCCCCGACAATAACAACGTCATAATCCATCGACTCGCGTTCAATACCTGACATGCCACGTTCCTTTTATGCCCGTTTGCCAATGCCTAGCGCAGTAATTGGGAAAAGGTCAATCATAACGCGGCCATAACGCGGCGCAATCTTGCCGGATTTTGCTCAAACACCTGATATCCCTTGAAGATAGTATTGGGGAAAACTATGGTTGATCAGGTATATAAACAAATCGTGCAAAAGCGGAGGTAACCATGGAAAAGATCCCTTTGACGGCCAAAGGCTTTGAGAAACTCGATTCAGAGCTTAAGCATCTGAAGACCGAGCGCCGCCCTGCCGTGATTCGCGCTATTGCCGAGGCTCGTGAGCACGGTGATCTGTCTGAAAACGCCGAATACCATGCGGCGCGTGAGGAACAAAGCCACATTGAGGGGCGCGTTAAAGAACTGGAATCGATTATCGGACTGGCCGATGTGATCGATGTCAGCAAACTTTCCGGCACCGTCAAATTTGGGGCAACGGTCAAATTGGTGGATGAAGATACCGACGTTGAGAAAACCTACCAGATTGTTGGCACGCCTGAAGCCGACATTGAGGCGGGGCTGTTAAACCTCAAATCCCCCCTTGCGCGGGCGCTGATTGGCAAAGAAAAAGGCGACAGTATCGAGGTGCGCACCCCTGGCGGGGAGAAATCCTACGAAATTCTGTCGATTGCGTATATCTAGAGGTATCCCAGATAAGGAACGGTGATGCTCGGCCCATTTGAAAAAATATCCCCGCGCTCAATCTTTGAAGGTCGCGAAATACTGTTTGCGGCCTTGCTTTCGGTGCTGTGGCTGGTATTGCTGGCCGGGTACGGCGCTGGATATTTCGGCCTGTTTGGTGATTTGGCCACCCCGCGCAGTGCTCCGTTTCTGGAAATTACCTTTTTCCTGCTAGCCCTGATCCTGCCTTTGGCATTGGTCTGGCTTGCCGCCGGTTTGATGCGCCACAGCTTTCAAATCCAGGATGAAGCACGGCGTCTGGAACGCCAGGTTCTTGAGCTTCAAGGCAGCACGCAAAGCCAAAGCCGGGTCTCACAGCCCCGCATAAAAGACAACCGGATTGAGACCATGCAACAACGCGTCAGTGAGCTGACCGGGCAGCTGAAACAACTGGAAACGACGGTTACCTCTGTGGGGCAAATGCAAACGGCGATGCAGGCGCAACTTGCCTCAACGAGCTTGCCAGATCAGGGGCGCTTTACCTTTGAGCAGGAACCCCCGCAAACCGACGAACCATCGCCGGGCTGGGCCGGGCTGATCCGCGCGCTTGATTTTCCGCGCGATGAAAAAGATACCGAGGGTTTTCGCGCCCTCAGGGTTGCCAAAAAAGACGAAGAGGCCAATCAGCTGCTGCGCGCCGCCGAGGATATCCTGAACCTTCTTTCCCAAGAGGGGATATATATGGATGACCTGCGCCCAAGCGATGCCTCGGTCAAAGCCTGGCGTCTGTTTGCTGCAGGAACGCGAGGGCAGGACGTCGCCGCCGTTGGTAGCCTCGATGCGCCCGAAGCTCTTGAACGGATCGCTGAGCGTGGCAAAACCGACCAGATTTTCCGCGACACCGCGCTTTATTTTCTGCGCCGCTTTGACATCATGCTGCGCGGTTTTTGCGACGAGGCCAACGACGCCGAAATCCAGATGCTGGCCGACACCCGCACCGGCCGCGCCTTCATGCTGCTAGCCCGCGACGCGGGGATGTTCGGGTAGGGTTTATCTAACCCTTACACCGGATAAACCGCCGCGCGTTCTGTATCGTTCAGGGTTTTTGGCAAGGCGATCGGTTCCATGCTGCCCGGTTTAAAGAAAGAGGAGCGTTTGTGTTCACCGCGTAGCCTTGCGCCAATCATCATGCGGATCAGGCGGGTTGCCATTTTCAACAGGCCACGGGTTTTCAGCCCATCTGTATCCCCGGTTGCGAATTGTGTGAATGCTTGTGTGCGTACAGGCCCGATAATTTCGGCGCGCGGCGTGCCATCGACACCATCGCCAAGGCCGCTGTGTATCAGCCCGACAAACGGCAGCCCGGGGGTGGCTCCGGTGTTGCAAATCGGTGTGGAACAACAACTTGCATACCACCGCAAAATACCTTTGGGCGAGAGGCGGATACAGGCGAGGTGCTCAATCCCTTGGGAAAACACAACCCGCCCCGGGGTGGTCTGAAAAATATCCGTACCCCCGTTTGCATCCAGAACCTGCGGGGCATTCCCCAGAAATCGCGCAAAAGCCTGACAGTCGTTGCAATAACAGACCGCATGGTTTCCGACACTGGGTTTTACTTTTTTAACACGCCCCGAGACCTTGCCACATGCGCATTTCAGCGTGATATCCGTTGTCATAAATCAAATTCCTTTGCTATTTTCGTCATTTATTTTTTCATAAACCCTCTGCCAGACCCATAGCATATGCTGGTTCAATATTCCAAGAACAGGCAATTTCCCAGGCTTTGATCGCACGTAAAACCGGGGTTTTTATGCCCGCATCATCAATTGCTGCGAGATCAAAGATGCAAGCATCAACGCGCGTCTCGTCCCAATCAAGCAAAACCGCCCGACCGTGCGTGCCTTTCAAAACATTCGCGCAGTTCAGATCACCGTGCACCACGCTTTGCGCCATCCCCTCAAATGCGCGCCATGCTTGGCGACATTCCACTGCCAGATTTGCCGGCATTTTATCCAGATCAACATCCCCGCCTTTTGGCGAAAACCGCAGGCTGTTTGCGCTTAAGAACCCGGGGCGTTGGGGGATATCCTGACATAGCGCATGGAATTTTTCGATGTTTTCGTGCAATGCACCAAGCTCAGATTGCCTAAAGGCACGCCCTTTCATAAACGGCTCAACCGTCCAGCCGTTTTCGACAAAATTTCCCTTAAGGCTGCGTTGTAAGCGCGGGACCGTAAAGCCGGTGATCTCGGCGCGCGCATGGACCTTATCCAGCCAGAATATCGCCTTTTCGCAGCGTTGCGTGCTTTTGAACACCCGGTTTTTCGGTAAGCCTTGGGTGCAAAAAATCTGATTTCGATGCCCGCCTTCCAAGCGGCGCAAAGGCGCATCTATGCCCCAGGCTTCGGTGAAGGGCCGCGCATTTTTGTCAGGTATCACCCTAAATTCCAAATTCCGAGAACGGGATATACGCCACCGGATCGCCTGGTGTGATAGCGCGGGCAGCGTCCTCAAGACGCACCAGTCCACGCGCCCAGCTTATGCCCGATACCCGCCCGCTACCTTCGCTTTTGAACACCTCAATACGCCCGTCTTGCCCGATCCTTGCCCGCAGATATTCCTGTCGCCCTGGCTTTTTGGATTTTGTGAACCCCGCGGGCAACATCAGGGCGCGCGGGGTGGACCAGCCCGCCCCGCACATCTTTTGCAACGTCGGGTGGGCGAAAATCAAGGCCGTCACAAAGGCTGCCACCGGATTGCCGGGCAGGCCGAATACCGGCACGCCATCCCACATGCCCAGCGCCAATGGACGGCCCGGTTTCAGCGCAATCCGCCACAGATTTAACGCCCCCGCCGTGCGAAGAGCCGCCGAGATATGATCCTCATCGCCCGCCGAGGCGCCCCCCGTTGTCAGCACCACATCCGCAAGTTTGGCGCCCTTGTTTAAGGCCTCATCAACCAATGTCGCATCATCGCGCACATGGCCCAGATCTACCGGCATCATGCCCCAGCGGCGCACCAGATCCAGCAGCATCGGACGGTTGGCATCATATATTTGATGCGGCGCAATCACCGCACCAATTTGGCGGATTTCATCACCCGTAGACAGCACCCCGACCCTAAGCGGGCGGCGTACCTGCACCTTATCGATACCCCCAGATACTAATAGCGCCAAATCTTGCGGGGCCAGTTTGCGCCCTGCTGCCAGTACTTTGTCACCCACGCGCATATCCTCACCAGCCGGGCGCAGGTTTGCACCTTTCTTGAGGCTGGCCGCAAACCGCATCGTAGTATTTTCAAGGATGACGTCTTCCTCTAGCACAATGGTATCAACACCCTTGGGGATCATCGCGCCCGTCAATATGCGGATCGCCTGACCCTTTGGAACGCTGCCATCAAACGGCCCGCCAGCCGCTGCGCGCCCGTCAATCAGGGGCATGGTTTCTGCCTGCGCGGCATGGGCAAATCCATAGCCGTCCACCGCCGAATTTGCATAGGGCGGATTATCGCGCTTGGCGTGGATATCTTTGGCCAACACGCGGCCACCGGCGGTAATGGTTGAAACAAGCTCCGTACCCGTTACAGGGCAAACCCTTGCTCGCAGCGTGGTCAAAGCCTCATCTACCGGGGTCCAGTGCACGCCTTGAGGCAAGGCAAAACAATCGTTTGATAGTTTGGGAATGTCAGTCAAGCCCCACCTCCTGCAGGATAAAATCGGCGATTTCAACGATATCATTCAGATCAAAAACCGGCATATCTGCCAGCGTAACAGGGATATTTGCCGCGATTGCCTTAACGGTATCATCGCCTTGGGCCAGCAACGATTGCCCGGCCTCGCGGCGATGCACCTCGATTTTTGCGTGTGCGTCGCGTTTATAACCTTCAATCAGCACCAGATCGACCGGCGAGAGGCGTGCCAGCAAATCGTGCAGCGTCGCCTCCGGCTCGCCGTGGGCTTCGTGCATCAAGGCCCAGCGGTTTTTGCTGGCCAACATCACCTCGCGCGCGCCCGCCGCACGGTGGCGAAAACTGTCCTTGCCGGGGTGATCGACATCAAATGTATGGTGCGCATGTTTCACCGTTGAAACCGAAAACCCCCGCGCCGTTATCTCGCTTACCAGCCGTTCCATCAACGTGGTTTTTCCGGTGTTTTTCCAGCCAACAATCCCGTAAATCTTCATTTGGACAATCCTTTGAGCATTTCCTCGGCCCGGGCTAAATCGGCAGGGGTGTTTACATTGAAAAACGGGTCCGGATTACCTTGTGTAAATACCATCATGGCACAGCCTTGCGGTTCACTCCATTCAACCACTTTGCGCACACCTTGGTGCAATGCCGCGCGCAAATCCTCGCGCAGATTAACCGGCCACAGGCCAAACGTCGGATGGCGGGCAAAGCCGCGTTCAGGGTCAGGGGTCATTGCCATTGCCAGTGGTTTACCCTCACCTTCTTGGGCCATACGCAGGGCTAAAACCAGATTTTCCGGGAAAAAGGGCGTGTCTGCGGCAACCGTGGCGATATATTCATATCCCGCCGCCGCACCCCAATCCATACCCGCCAGCACCCCTGCCAGCGGGCCGGCAAACCCGTCGATTGAATCCGCGACAACCGGCAAATCAAAGCCTGCAAAGCGATCCGGATTGCCGTTTACGTTCAGCACCATTTTGTCAACTTGAGGCAATAGGCGCGCAATCACATGCGTTAAAATCGACCGCCCCCCCAAGGTCAGCAACCCCTTGTCACCGCCGCCCATGCGCCGGGATTTCCCACCGGCAAGGATCACGCCACCGACCTTCATTTTGTCTGCCCTTTACGCGCGGATTTCAGCGGTTCATTGGGTATTTTTGTCACATCCGCATCCCAAACAAGACGATCCTGGCCGCTAAGACAGATAAACCGTTTGCCGCGCATCCGCCCGACCAATGTCAGCCCAACTTGCCGCGCAATTTCCACCCCCCAAGCGGTAAAACCCGAGCGTGAGGCCAGTGTCGGTATCCCCATCATTGCGGTTTTGATCACCATTTCCGAGGTCAAGCGCCCCGTGGTATAAAGCATCTTATCCCCCGCCTCGATCCCTTCCAGCATCATCCAGCCCGCGATCTTATCAACCGCATTATGGCGCCCGACATCTTCCATATAAATCAGTGGGTTATCCTTTTGGCACAAGACCGTCCCATGAATGCCACCCGCCACCAGATAGAGGCTGGGCAACGTGTTGATCTGATGTGCCAGCGCATATAGCCAACTGGTTTTCAGTGGTGCAGCGGGCAGTTTCAGCCCCTCCAGACCCTCCATCACGTCGCCAAAAACCGTACCCACCGCGCAGCCCGAGGTCCGCGTTTTCTTTTTCAACTTTTCCTCATAGTCAGTCTGGCGGGTTGTGCGTACTACGACCGTTTCGATATCCGCGTCAAAATCTATGCCTGTGATAACATCGTCATTCAGCAACATGCCCTGATTGCGCAGATACCCCACCGCCAGATATTCCGGATAATCGCCAATTGTCATCGCCGTCACGATTTCCTGCGCGTTCAGATAAATTGTTAGGGGCCGTTCCTCGACCACCTGCAAACCCTGCGGTTCACCGTTTTGATCCACACCCGTTACCGCCCGGGTTAAGCGTGGGTTATCTGGGTCCGGTTCTATCAATAATTTTGTCATATCCCAGCAAAACCTTTGATTGGTCAGCGCATATAAACTGCGCTATATAGTCCCGAATTTGCAGCATTGGATACCGAATGTCTACAACCAGAACCGCCTATTGGCGCGGCGTGCGAGCAAGCGTGCCCTTTTTAGTGATGGCGGTCCCTTTCGGGATGCTTTTTGGTGCCGTTGCAACTGAATCCGGGCTGGATATGGTGCAAACCATGGCGATGACGATGATTGTTGTTGCTGGCGCCTCGCAATTTTCGGCCGTGCAGGTGCTTAGCGATGGCGCGCCCTTTTATATCGCAGTTCTGACCGGAATAGCGGTGAATATGCGGATGATGATGTACTCGGCCTCGCTTGCGCCACATCTGGGTAAAGCTTTGAAATGGCACAGAGTTCTGGCTGCATATTTCATGATTGACCAGACGTATGGCATTTCGATTCAAACGTTTGAGCGCAAGCCCGATATGCCCACACGCGACAAGCTTGCCTATTTCTTTGGCAGTGCGACTTTGATGTTTCCGCTGTGGTATGCCTCAACGTATGTTGGCATTATTGCGGGGGCTGCGATCCCGCCTGCGTATTCCATTGATTTTGCTGTGCCGGTTATGTTTATCGCCCTTGTCGCCCCCAGTTTGCGCAGCATTCCCCATTTGGCTGCCGCCGTCGTTTCTGTCGTAGTCTCGCTGCTACTGGCATGGATACCCTATAACCTGTGGCTGATCATTGCCGCTGTTTTGGCGATGATGACAGGGGCGGAGCTTGAACGGCGTATTGGGGGCAAAGCATGAGCGATCTTTCTATCTGGTTGACCATCATCGGCCTTGGCATTGGAACCTATCTGATCCGATATTCCTTTATTGGCCTGATGGGCGACAAGGATTTGCCCCCTTGGCTGACCCGCCATCTGCGCTATGTGCCTGTGGCCGTTATGCCCGGGCTGATTGCGCCCCTTACAGTTTGGCCTGAGGCAACAGGCGGGGTGCCTGATCCTGCGCGCCTGACCGCGGCGGCTGTCGCCCTGTTGATCGGCGCGGTTTTTCGTTCTGTGCTGGGGGCAATATTTGGCGGCATGGCCACGCTTTACGCACTACAATATATGTTGGGCTAAAGCGGCAGGGCCGTAGTTTTGAATACGGTGCGCAGCGCGAAACTGGATTGCATCTGGGCCACACCGGGCAGCCGCGCCAGATACTGGCGATGGATACGCGCGAAATCATCCGTGTCAGCTGCCACCACTTTCAGCAGATAATCCGCATTGCCCGCCATCAGATGACATTCCAGCACATCGGGCACCAAGGCCACTTGTTTTTCAAACGCCTCCAGCACCTCATCCGCTTGCCCTGACAGCGTGATCTCAACAAAAACTGTCGATGGGCAGCCCACGGCACGCGGGTTCAGCAAAGCGACATAATCACGGATAATCCCGTCTTTTTCCAACCGTTGCACACGCCGGTGACAGGCCGAGGGCGACAGGTTTACGCGCTCGGCCAGCTCTGCATTTGGCATGCGCCCCTGACGTTGCAGGGCGGTTAGAATCTTGACATCAAGCGCATCCATTGGTTTCATTGCAATAATCCATCATAATATACCCTATTATACGTGATTTATTCGAGATTATGCGGACTGTACAGTATATATTTGCAATATAATTGTTTCGCACATCTGTCAGTAGTCATCTAACCAACCCCAAACACATGAGGATGCCATGCTTATCGGATGCCCCGCAGAGATTAAAAACCAGGAATACCGCATCGGGATTACCCCCGCCGCTGCCCAAGAGGCGATTGCCAATGGGCATGAGGTGATAATCCAGAAAAACGCCGGTATCGGGGCCGGTTTTACAGATGCAGAATATGTGGCCGCCGGTGCGCGGATTGTTGATACAGCCGCCGAGATTTTTGCCAGTGCCGACATGGTGGTAAAGGTTAAAGAACCTCAACCCGCTGAACGCAAACAACTGCGCGAGGGGCAAATCCTGTTCACCTATCTGCACCTCGCACCTGACCTTGCACAAACCAAAGACCTGCTGGAAAGCGGTGTCACGGCGATTGCTTATGAAACCGTAACCGACCGCATGGGTGGCCTGCCGTTGCTGGCGCCGATGTCCGAGGTTGCCGGACGTCTGGCACCGCAAGTTGGCAGTTGGACCTTGCAAAAAGCCAACGGCGGGCGCGGGGTTCTGATGGGCGGTGTGCCCGGTGTTAGCCCCGCCAAAGTTGCCGTAATCGGTGGCGGCGTCGTTGGCACGCATGCCGCCAAAATCGCCGCTGGTATGGGGGCTGATGTGACCGTTCTGGACATGTCTTTGCCGCGCATGCGCTATCTTGATGATACCTACAGCGGCGTTTTCAAAACGCTTTACGCCTCAAAGGGCAATACCGCCGATATGGTCGCCGAGGCCGATATGCTGATCGGCGCGGTTCTGATCCCGGGTGCTGCGGCCCCTAAACTGGTTAGCCGCGCACAGCTTTCATCGATGAAGCCGGGCGCTGCGATTGTTGACGTGGCGATCGATCAGGGCGGCTGTTTTGAGACCTCGCACGCCACCACCCACGATGATCCGGTTTATGAGGTTGACGGCATCATGCACTATTGCGTCGCCAATATGCCGGGTGCTGTGGCGCGCACTTCAACCATTGCGCTTGGTAATGCCACGATGCCGTTTATGGTCGCGCTGGCCAACAAAGGCTGGAAACAGGCGTGTCGTGACGATGCCCACCTAATGAACGGCCTTAACACCCATTTGGGGCATCTGACATATGATGCTGTCGGGGTTGCCTTGGGCATGGACGTGATTTCAGGCGAAAACGCCTTGTCGCTGGGGTGATTTGCGATCTGTGAGGTAAATCACATTGTATAATATCGTTAGTGGCTAGGCTCCGGCCACTAACTGCTTACCTCATATATAACGAATTGGAGCAATACGATGAAACGTTTACTACAATATACTATTGCCGCTCTGGCGATCTCTGCAAGTGGTGCGCTGGCACAGGCGCAAAACTTTGCCGGATTTTACGGCGGGCTTGGGGCCACGACTTCGAGTGTAACACTTGGTATTCCTGCGCCGATTTATAGCGCTAGCCGGACTGGTGCTAGCGTGTTTGCAGGGTAAAACTATGCTGTTTCCCCAAACTTCATCCTTGGTGCTGAAGC
Organism: Paracoccaceae bacterium; assembly: GCA_036479695.1. Classification (GTDB taxonomy): domain Bacteria; phylum Pseudomonadota; class Alphaproteobacteria; order Rhodobacterales; family Rhodobacteraceae; genus NORP23. Next base: position 3,872 of record JAZGFN010000009.1, on the reverse strand, counting down.
AACTTATGGATTGGGGAGCGCCACTTTCACTGGTGTTGGTATCTCATTCAAAAATGAAGCTTCGTTGCGCTTACGCGGTGGGTATGCCATAAATAACACATTGTTTTATGCCGCCGCTGGCTATTGAGTATCAAAGCTTCAAAGTTTCGGAACTTCAGCTAACGGGCAGGGCTGGGTTGCAGCACTTGGTGTTGAGCAAATGCTGACACAAAACATTAGCGCCCGGGTAGAATATTCCCATGCTCAATATACAGGCTTTAATATACTTGCGCCTAACTTGGAACTGGTATCGGACTCAATCACCTTTGGGGTTGTCTATCATTTTTAATAACCAGTAATCCGTAATGAAAAAGCCCGCCAGAGCAATTCGGCGGGCTTTTCCTTTATTTTTTCAGGCACTAACGCACCGTCCCCGGCACGCTCTACATATTAAATTTCAATGCAAATCTGTCTGTCTGAAGCACCTCGCCTGACTTTGCCAGAAGTTCATTCAGATCATCTTTCACATGCAGCAGCCGCCCATAGAACGGCCTGGCCTTGCCGCCAACTATCTGGCAGATCAGATCGCAGACAGCACTTGCCTTGAAAATATATTCCGGGTCTATCCCGTCCCAATCGGGGTTCATTTTTTGCAAACCCGCCTCTGCTTCGCGCGTCATATCTGTCCAGACCCAACCGGGGCTGACTGCGATGACAACGACACCCCGATCAATAACCTCTGCCGCGAGACTATCCGTAAGCCGCAACAGTGCCGTTTTAGATGTTCCATAAGCCGAGACCATAGGCGCGGGATCGATTGCCTGATAGGATCCGATATTGATAATATGGCCACGGTCTGCCCCAAGCATGCCCGGCAAAACCAACCGGCTCATCAGCATTGGCCCTTTGACATTCACCTCCATGACCCGCCACCACGCATCGGGATCGGTTTCGCTGAAAGGGCCGCCTTGTCCTATGCCTGCATTGTTAATCAGAACGGTTATGGGGCCGGCAGATTTATGAAACCGGGCAACAGCAGCTTCCATCGCTGATCGATCAGTTACGTCGCCAACTGCATATTCTGCCTGCTCGCCACCCGATCGAATTTCATCGACTGCGTTTTTGAGATGTTCTTCATTTTGCCCGGTTATACAGACCGTTGCCCCTTTTGCGGCCAGAGCTTTGGAAACAGCAAAGCCAAGCCCGCGCCCGCCTCCGGTTATAAGGGCCACCTCATTCGTGAATGGTTGTTCTTTCATAATACTGCACTTCCTAAACACCTTCCAAAGCATAAATCGGATATGGGTATTAACCAAGTACTACGGGTATCGCGTAACAGGTGACGTGCGCTCCATAAAGCGCACGTCTAATGGCCCGGCAGAACCGCAGGCCTTTCCAAGGCCTACTTCTTTAACGAAGCCGCAATTTCTTTTAACAGGTCAAGCTCGGTTGGGCCTGGATCTGCTGCTGGTGCCTCCTCTTCTGGCCCCTTGGCTTTGTTCACCATTTTCACCAGCATAAACACTACGAAAGCGATAACGACAAAGTTGATAATGGCCATGATAAACGCGCCGTATTTAAACGCCCCGCCCTCTGGATCATCGCTTAGCAGTACCATCATATTTGAAAAATCAACGCCGCCCATGAACAGGCTGATGATCGGATTGATCAGGTCTGCCACCAGCGACGAGACGATCGCCGTAAACGCGGCCCCGATGATGATACCAACGGCCATATCCATGACATTGCCCTTGGCGATGAAGTCTTTGAATTCTTTTAACATGCTACTCTCCCTCTAGGTTTTGTGGTGTCTGTATAAAACAATACTACCCCTAGTCCAAGAGAAATATATTCATATGTTGTAATATGGGAAATTCAGGTCCTTTGCTAGTGTCATAAAAGCAATGCCCAACCACAGCTCGCGGCTATATCCCCTTGTGATAAAGGTGATATTATCTTGGATGTGAACGGCTCACAATAGCAGCCAACAGACTAACCTGCCCGTTATATCTGTGTTGCCGCCCAGAACATTGGTTCATTCCCTTGTGCGGGTTTTTGTGCGACAATATCGTATGTATTTTCGCCTGCGCTGCGTTCATAAAGGATGGCTGGTCAGATTTCACTTTAACTATATGGGGTATTCTGCCTAAATTGCGCTAAATTCCCCGTCAGTAGTATCGTAGAATAAATCGAGGTTAAGGATGGTCGTTAAACGCATCACCACAAACATAGCAGCAGTGCAATTGGCTGATGCACATGGGTTTTATGGCGAATTATTTGGGTTAGATATGGAGATGGACCACGGCTGGATCATCACGTTTGCCACCCCCCAAACCGCTCCGGTTCAAATCAGCATAGCCAGCGAAGGGGGATCAGGCACAGCTGTTCCTGATCTTTCCATTGAGGTCGATGATGTCGATCAAATATATGCCCGGGCAAAATCACTTGGCTATGAAATAATCTATGAATTGACCGATGAGCCATGGGGCGTTCGCCGGTTCTATCTACGCGACCCGTTTGGAAAACTGGTTAATGTCCTTGAGCATAGTGCTTAGCCCGCGCCACGTGTCAGGCATTATTAATCAGGCAGCGCCCCGGTCAACGTATAGCGCAAAATTTCTACCACCTGCGTCGGGTGTTCAACCACGGCCAGTGCGGCGGCGTCTACCTCTTTGAGGGCGTGCTGATGATCTGCCCCGTGCATCACAATCAGCGATTTGCCCAATGCTGCGGCAAAGCCCGCGTCAAATGCGGCATTCCACTGTTTGTATTTATCGCCAAACCGCACGACGACAATATCCGCGCCCTCGATGCCTTTACGGGTGCGAATTGCGTTTAGCTTGGCGCCTTTATGGTCATGCCAGAACTTATCGCTCTCGGCGCCCATAATCGCCACGCCGCAATCGTCTGATGCGGCGTGATCGGTGTTGGGGCCTGAAAATTCCACGTCCAGACCAGCGCTGAGCACCCCCGCGAGGATTTCTGCGCGCCAATCGGTATGGATTTCACCCGACAGATAGACCTTTAACATCCCTTACCCCCTCAACGCACCGCCCGTAGCGGTTGATACTTTTGTGATAACCTGCGCGCAAATGCCTTCAATTTCCTGATCCGTCAAAGTTCCTGTAACCGGCTGAATACGCACAGAAATCGCCACGGATTTCTTGCCGTCTTCCAGCTGAAAAACATCAAACAGGCTGACGGATTCGACCAGTTTTTTGTCACCCCCTCTGGCGGCTTTCAGTAGGGTTTCCACCTCAACCTGTGCATCGACCACAAAGGCGAAATCGCGTTCAACTGCCTGAAAATCCGAGGCCAGCAACGCCGGGCGGGTTTTGCTTTTGGCCTTTGGGAACGGTGCATTTTCCAAAAATATTGTAAAGGCCACGGCCGGCCCTTTAACGCCCATGGCGCTTAACACTTTGGGGTGAATTTCGCCGAACGCCGCCAGCGGATTTTTTGGCCCCAAGCTTAGCATCGCTGCGCGCCCCGGGTGGAACCAATCGGGTGCGTTGCGCATCACCATCAGGCGATCAACGGGCGCACCAATAGCCGCAAGCGCTGCCTCAGCATCCGCTTTGGCATCGTAAAGATCAACGGCGCGCGCCGTGCCAAAAGCATTGCGCGGGGCCGTCTGGCCAGTGCGCACGCCCGAGGCCAGCAGTTTTTGTTCCTCCGGCTCACCACCGGCAAAACCCTGCCCAACCTCAAACAATGCCAGATCGTTAAATCCGCGCGCCTGATTTTTCAGAGCGGCCTGCAACAGGCTTGGCAGCAGATCGGGGCGCATATGGCTCATCTCGGAGGATATCGGATTGCCCAGTTGCACGCCCTCTGCCCCACCGCCAAATAGCGCCGCTGTGGCCTGATCAATGAAACTATAGGTTACGCAT
>JAZGFN010000008.1:0-116437 GCA_036479695.1 Paracoccaceae bacterium | reverse complement strand
GGCGGTTGCTGGTCAGCTTCTCCAGCCAATCTGCAATCTCGACATTCTCGCCGCTCAACTTGCGCTCGTACCGACAACAACTTTCGCTGATGCTGAACGCCCGGCAGGCCAAGGCAATGCTGATCCCGCGATCTGCGACCGCTTTCACGGCCATCTCTTTGCGTAAAGATGGCCGGTGCTTTTTTCCAAGCACTTCCTTCAGCAGATCATTCTGCATGCTCATCTCGGCATACACCCGCTTCAGGCGGCGGTTTTCCTCTGCAAGCGCCTTCATCTCCGAGATCATCGATGCGTCCATGCCCCCAACCTTCGCACGCCATTTGTAAAAGCTTGCGCTGCTCCCTCTCGGACATTGCTACGCAATATCCTGCCGGTCAATGCATGCCATGTTCTCGGCAAAGCTCGGAAACCGGCACACCACTCTCGGCCTGCTTCAATATCCCCTCTCTCAGCGATTGTTCCAATCGCCTGCCGGGCAATGCATGATCTGCGCGTCGCTATATCGTGCTTTTTTCATTCAAAATCCCCTCAGTCAGTACGCCAAGAAAATGCTACTTATGAACACCACTTATTTTAGGGGGGATTACCCACCAAGTGTTGCGCGGGCAAACCTAGCGCAGCACCGGCGCGCCGATTTTGCGGGTTCTGGCGAATATTTCTGTAGCACCGTATGGCGCGTTGACAAGGGCAAGGCCTGATCCGGTCATGCCTTTGTTGTCTTTCAGATCAAACGAGACCTCATCGCGCAAAACCGGCAGGTGCAGTGCGTTTAGCATATCAACATGGCGCGCGGCTTTCAGGATCGGATACCAGATCATCACGGTTGCCTCTGGCCATTTAACCATGAGTTTGCGGGTGAACGCCGCCACCGCCAGATATTCGGATTTCACCTCGTAAGACGGATCAATCAACACCAGCCCTTTGCGCGGTTTGGGCGGCGAGATCGCCAGCACGCCCTCATACCCATCGCGGTGGTGAGTTGAAATATTTTGCCCCTGAACGAGGGTGCTCAAGGCCTTGTACTCGGCGGGGTGCAGCTCCATCAGGTGCAACTTGTCTGTGGGCCGCAGCAACGTTTTGGCAATGGTTGGCGAGCCGGGATAGGCCATCGCACCATGTGCGGTACGGATCGTCTGCATGGCTTTGGAAAACGGGCAGTCAGGCAGGGTGATGCGGGCAATTCCGGCCGCTGCCTCGCCGGTTTTCAACGCCTCGGGGGCATCCAGATCGTATATCCCCCGCCCGGCATGGGTCTCCATATAGCTGATGGGGCGTGCCTTGCGGGTCAGCAGCGCCAACAATTCGGCCAGTGCGATATGCTTGTGCAGATCGGCCGGACCGCCTGCGTGATATGCGTGCTGATAAGATAACATGCCTTTGGCTAGCGGATTGCCGGGGCGGCGTCTATTGTAAATACTTTGTGCTGTTGAAAGATCAGGTGCCGGCCCTTCGAATATTTCCTTTCACCTCCCCGCTATGAGAACAGTGCTGTGAGTTTCGTGGCTGAAAGCTCTAAGATATCGACATTCAGCGCCCCGTTTTACAGGCCACCATGGCTGCCACACCGGCCCTGTCATTTGAATATTTGCAATAAAACATCATATACATAGAGGGGGCGGTTATTCTATATTTGCTCTATGAACTTCAAAAAGGGACATCAGTATGTATATCAAGTATATTTTGTTTTCGGCACTCTTGATCACGGCCGGTTTTGCACAAAGCCAAACGACCGCGTCTGAGCCATTTCTTTCGGCCGATGAGATAGATAGCCTTACGTTGACACCAGAAGAATACGAAGAAAAATATGAAGAAGAAATAGACACGGATGATTATGAAACGAACCCAGACTCTACGGGTGAAACCTGCGGCTTATCCGGTATTATGGAACAAACTCACCATAAATAATGGTGGTAATATCATATATGATGATATACAGCTCACTTATGAAAGATTGTATTGAATATGAGCGCCCGAACACAGTATCGGGACTGGTTGCCAAGCACGCTGAGTTATCCGTGCTTCGTGACCGTTACAAAACTGAAATTAAGCATCTCGTCGACGATTTGCACCACGTTGCGGCTGTGATTAGGTTGTTTGACCCAACGATGACGGCCTATCCTTTAAAGGGCAGCGTGACCAAGCCGCGCATTAAACGGGGCGCGCTCAAGAAATTCGTCTTAGATACGCTGAGAGAGACCGGACAGCCCCATACGTCACGAGATTTGACAATGGGCAGGGGCAAGGATCAGGGGATTAACGTCACAGATGAAATATATCCCGATCTGCGCCGTAAGGTAAGCGCCTGCATAAAGGATTGCGTTAAACAAGGTCTTCTTGTCGAACAAGGAAAGGCAACTCATCCAAGCCATTTGGGTTCTTACAAGCTTTGGGCATTAAAAAAGGGCGACCGATGAGCCGCCCTTTAATTTGTTTAGGCTGTTGGAAAGTCAGCCGGAAGTTTGCTGGCTGGTGGAACTTCGGGGAACCTACGTCCTTTCATTACATCAGCGATGCGGCCAAAATTGAGGCCTTTGTAATACCCAGTGATCCACGAGTATGGGATACGCTAAGCTCGTGCCAGTTTGATTACGGACGCCATGGCAGGCGTCACTTTGAGGTCGTGCATCTTTTATCTCCTAGATACTGCGACCGAACGTCAGACTTGACGGATTCACATAATTGAATCATATGTCAATTGTTAGCTGTCCTAAATTCGGTCAGTTGGTTGGTTGGAGGTGAGGAGAAACCCCACCCCCTGCACGCCCTTGTTGGCGGCTGCTCACCTGCTAAGTGCTTAGAACACTTCGACAGATCAGGGTGGTCGTCATGTAGGGCCGATTATATGGGTTGCATCTAGTTATCCTCCTTTTGGTGGCCTGCTGCTTTCTTTGAGGCGTCCTTGGTCTTCAGGAATGTAATAATGGTTACAATTGCCTGCATTACATCTGGGTCAGTCACCGCTTCGCTCATCAGGTCGACGAGGCGATATTCAAGCGCCTTTTCTGAAATTGGAGCTAAGGGAGCCTCACCGGCCGGATTCCCAGGTTTTTCCGCTGGGGGTTCCACTCGTTGTTTTTTGCTTTTCTTAGAATTTGACGATGCGGCTAGCGGTTTCCGGCTTGTTAAGTGTGTGGAAAGTTCAATTTTAGCATCCTTGCATGCTGCAATGAAAAAAGTAGCCATTTTATCAATGCTAGACGATGGGACTTCAAATTCTTTTTTCATTCGGTCATTGAACTGCCCTGCGCTAACGAGTGATACGTCGAAGCCTACTTCAAAAAGGAAGTTGTAGCCAACTTTAATGACATCTTTTAGCACCGAGGGCCGTTCTGCATCAGAGGCTTCGACCAAAGCTTGCAACTTTGATGTTGGGGCACCGTCGTCATCAATTAGGTTGAGAAATTTTAATGCAGGCATTACACTGTAGATGACACTGCCGGAAGTGGTTTTGAAAACAGTCTTGTCGATTCGAGGAGGAATGCCAGACTCTTTTAAATCATTGATAAATTTAACAAAAGAGCCGTATGTAGCATAGGGCGCGCTAAGTTTTTTAGTGCTTTCTGACATCTCTTACCTCCAAAAAAACTATTGTGTGGCTTACATCTACAACAAGACCACACAACAAGCAACAGGAATTAGAAAATGGATATTGTAGCGATTACAGATTTCTTTGGGACACAACGAAATGTTGTTGTGCTGGAGAGGTCGAATGGAGTGGTTTACGTTTGCGGCGCTGACCGCTTCAAGACCTCAAGCCTAAGGGCTTCTCTCGACCACGCAGTAGGGTTCCCTGAGTGGTTTATCGACGGCGCTGCCAGTAACCAGCCCACAGGCGCGACACTGGCGCAGCGGCAATCGCCCCAATCACCATAACAAACTGATAGCCATTGGCATCACGACGACAATCTTCTCGCCATGCCATTTCAGCAGCGTAAGCGCCGAGATATTTGCCAGCGATATGATGGTGTGTGCCAATCTCGGCGCGGCGAAGGCGGCTAAAGAAACTTTCTGCTTGATTGGTGCAAGCACCATCCTTTGAATAAGCCTCTTGGTGATTGATCCGCTTTATGGGGAAGTGTGCCGCCAGCTTGTCCCAATGGCTTGCTTCATCTGCATGCACTGTTGTTCCATGCTCGACATTGGCAGCAACGAGAGCCACGCCATGGGCTTCTGTAGGGGTTACATGGGTAATAGTCCGTCCGCCGCGCTCACGCATTACGATAACGCTCTGGCGCTTGCCTGATTGGTGGATTTTCTTACGGCGGTCTTTGCGGTATTTCTTTTCATTGGCAGGCTTTACATAACCACCAAAGTAAGCACCATCGACCTCTACATTGCCAGAAAGTGCGCCAGCGTCACGCGCGACCTCTATTGCTTCGCGAACCTTGTGAAGTAAAACAAATGCAGTCTTATAATCGATTGCAAGGTCACGCGACAACTGCAATGCGCTATAACCCTTTGCTCCATTTATAAAGATAGCAATAGCAGCTAGAATGTCGCGCACCTGCATCTTACGGCTTGCAAAAATTGTGCCGGAAGTGATGCTGTATTGCTTTGCGCAGCCCTTACACTTGTAAACCTGACGTGTTTTGAGGTCGTAAGAATCACAGCAACCGCACTTAGGGCAATAAGGCTCACCATCGGTATCAGCCCACCGAATACTCTTGAAGGCTTCGCAAGCTTCACGGTCCGACATGCGCATTACCTTCACGAGTGAAAGGGTTTTGGCTGCAGGCGATAGTAGAAAATGCTGTGACATATCATATCCAATGAGATTATACATCACATATAGGGAGTTGAATCATCACTTGCAAGGGTATATATCATTAGATATGATGTTTTATACAGGAATATGGTTATGCCCACAAAGTCAGCAACCGCACCGTATGAAGAACGAGCCAAGAATATACTTAAAAGTGAACTAAAGCGCCGTGGGATAACATACGCTCAACTAGCGGAAAGACTAAAGGCTCTTGGGGCAATAGAAAACGAACGCAATCTTGCAAACAAAATAAGCCGAGGCAGTTTTACAGCGGCCTTCTTTATGATGTGTATGGATTCGATTGGTGCTAATTCGGTAAATCTCGAAGCAGCTTAAAGAGATTAAGCGCCTTATACAGTGACAAATACATCATATTTGGTGAATTTGCTCCATAATACCGGGCTTATCTAGCAACACCCAAGAAGCGCGCGACTTTCTCAATTCTATTCTGGGGCCGTGGACCGTGCTGCATAAGGCGGGGTATGTTACTGTTGGTGGTATGACAATGCCCTATCCGGGTGATCCGAAAACCGATATCGGTACGTTTGAACGTGTGGGGAACACCTTGATAATGACCCACCCAGAGATGCAAAGCCTGATGCGTTTCAAATGGCCAAACGAGGGTGATTGGTATTGGGGTGACGATGTACCTTTGTCCGAAAAGCCGGCCCCGGGGATTACCAGCGATGACTTTGAGGCGATACTTGATTGCTCATTAAGTGACATGCCAAGGTTGATCGGAAAATCAACAGTGGTGATGGACGGCATAACAATGAATTTCACGTATCGTATTGTTGTTATAGGTGAATCCACCATTATCGGCATCATGCATGTGCAAGGGGTTGGGCAGGGTTTCCCGTATTTTTCGGCGCGCACCGTCACGTTTAGCAGATAGACGTTCAGGTTTATTGCGCCGCTCCAATATTGCCAACATCTGGTATCACAAGATGTTGGCAATTCCTGCCCGCCGCGCGGGGTTATGTGTAAAATTAGGTCATGCGCATATTGCTTAGCGGATTTCTTTAATCTAGAATGATTCTAGAAACACGGTGGCGAATAGATTGCTTCCATAAACCGGAGTACCGAAAATGACCAAACCCCCAAAAATGACAGCGGCCAATGGCAGCCCGATTGCAGATAACCAAAACAGCATTACGGCCGGCCCGCGTGGCCCGCTTTTGGTGCAGGACTGGCAGTTGTTTGAAAAGCACGCGCATTTTAACCGCGAACGCATCCCCGAGCGGATCGTGCATGCCAAAGGCTCGGCGGCGTATGGCAAACTGACAATTACTGGCGACATTGCCAAATACACCAAAGCCAAGGTGCTGCAAAAAGGCGCAAAAACCGAATGTCTGGTCCGGTTTTCGACCGTGGCCGGCGAAAAAGGCTCTGCGGATGCCGAACGCGATGTGCGCGGGTTTTCGATGAAATTTTATACTGAAGAGGGCAACTGGGATTTGGTTGGCAATAACACGCCCGTGTTTTTTGTCCGCGATCCGTATAAATTCATGGATTTCATCCACAGCCAGAAACGTGACCCCAGATCCAACCTGCGTTCAGGGACGATGCAGTGGGATTTCTGGTCCCATGCCCCCGAAGCCCTGCACCAGATCACGATCCTGATGTCTGACCGCGGGCTACCAGCGACGTTTAGGCATATGAACGGGTATGGGTCACACACCTATAGCCTGATAAATGACGAAGGCGAGCGCACATGGGTCAAGTTCCACTTCAAAACGGCGCAAGGGCAGAAACATAATACCAATGCCGGGGCTGCTGAATTGATTGGCAATGACCGTGAAAGCCACCAACGTGATCTGTTTCAATCCATTGAAAACGGCGATTTCCCGAAATGGAACGTTAAGATTCAGGTGATGACCGAGAGTCAGGCCGCCAGCCATAATCATAACCCGTTTGATCTGACCAAAATCTGGCCGCACGCGGATTTCCCGTTGATCGATATCGGTGTGATGGAACTGAACCGCAACCCTGAAAACTATTTCGCCGAAGTTGAGCAGGCGGCATTTACCCCGGCCAATATCGTGCCGGGCATCGGGCATAGCCCTGATAAAATGCTGCAAATGCGGATACATTCTTATGGGGATGCGCAGCGCTATCGTGTCGGAACCAACCATCAGTTGTTGCCGGTAAATGCCGCGCGTTGCCCTGTTCGCAGCTATCAGCGTGACGGTGAAATGCGCGCAGACGGCAACTATGGCGGGGCCGTGAATTATGAGCCAAACAGCTTTGGTGGCCCGGTTGAGGATGCCTCTTATAAAGAGCCGCCGCTGGCGCTTGAGGGCGATGCAGATCGGCATAATCACCGCGATGGCAATGATGATTTCAGCCAGGCCGGAGATCTGTTTCGCCTGATGCCAAGCGATGAGCAAGCCCGCCTTATGGACACAATCGCCGCCGAAATGAACGGTGTGCCAAATGACATCATGATGCGCCAGATCGGATATTTCCGTCAGGCAGACCCGGCATATGGTGACGGGATAGCTGAACGCCTCGGGGTCAGCTAACTAACTGATAATTTTGATCTGGAAAGCGGCTCTGAAATCTCAGCGCCGCTTTTATTTTGTTTATCGGACACAGCGATGAGATGACAGTTAACCGTGAGATAATAATTTAATGTCTTTACATTAATACATTTAATGTTACACAGAAATTCGAACCAGTTAAATAACCAATGGGTAATGCCATGAAGTTGTTCAGTAATTTTTCCCATTAAACATAGTCATGTTGGCATTAGCACAAACATATTATGTGCGCGATGCAAAGTAGCTCGTAGTAAAAAACGGTGCTTACCAAATCGTGAGATCGCACGATTTGGCCGGTAATTATTCAGATTATTAGCCAAATTCGCGGCTCAATTTAGAGTTTGCGCAAAAACTATAAAATCAGGAAGGTACTACCATGAAACTGCTAAGAGAACGCGCACCACTAGGTCTGGATTCCGGCGAAACCCGTTATGCGGATATATTCGGCGCGCTGCAGGAAACAATTTTACCGCCAACTCAGGCGCAGGCGCAGACCTATAGCGTGGGCTATGCAAACAGCGGGGCGAGTATACTCGGGACAATTTTTAACGATGTATTACAAGGTACAAATGGTTCTGAGTTCATTTTTGGCTATGGCGGGAACGACAGGCTGTATGGAAGAGGCGGTGATGATTATTTGTCTGGCGGCACTGGCCGGGATAGGCTGTATGGTGGTTCGGGGAACGATAATCTGGATGGCGGAAGTGGAAGAGACACCCTTAAAGGTGGAAGCGGGCACGATGATTTGTACGGCGGGGCTGACAACGACAGGCTATATGGTCAAAGCGGCTCAGATGACCTTGATGGTCAGGGTGGGGATGATACCCTTTATGGTGGCTCCGGCTCGGATTTTTTGCAAGGGGGCTATGGTTCTGATACCCTATACGGTGGGAGCGGGAATGACACCCTTTACGGCGGAACATTATTGGGCCCAAATGATAATGACTATAGTTTTGACATATTAAAAGGTGGCTCAGGAAATGACTATTTTGACGCTGGCCATGGTGGTGATTTTTTAGAAGGCGGTAGTGGCGCGGATACATTCGTATTTGAGAATTATCATAACGCCGATCATGATGTCATCAGTGATTTTAACGGGGATGAGGACGCAATATGGCTCTCTGGTGTCAATAGAACCGATGTGGAAATCAAGTATTATGATGATCCAAATGTCGATTTCACACTTGCGCAAATCCACTATGGCGACGCTATAGTTAGCGTGTATATTGTTGATGGCAGTTTTTCCATGTCGGATATCGTATTCATGTAATCTGATAGCCGGGTCGCCGTATATTGAACCGGTGGCCTTGGCTATTGACTCCGTCATCCCAGCCCTTATAACCCCGCCATCCGGTGCTGTGAGGTGCTGGTAATTGGTGTTTGTGGCCCCCGCGAGGGGACGCCTGTCATCCGGTCAATAAGGGCTGGATTAGGAAAGCACCTTTCATATCCCCTCGGGGAGCCAGAAAGGATCCAGCCGTGACTAAACGTACAGCTGCCAAGTATAAACTCGATCGCCGCATGGGCGAAAACATTTGGGGTCGCCCCAAATCCCCCGTTAACCGTCGTGAATATGGCCCCGGCCAGCACGGGCAGGGCCGCAAGCAAAAACTGTCAGATTTCGGCACCCAGCTGCGCGCCAAGCAAAAGCTGAAAGGCTATTACGGCGACCTGACGGAAAAACAATTCCGCCGCATCTTTACCGAAGCTGACCGCGTGAAAGGCGACACAGGTGCCAACCTGATTGGCCTGCTGGAACGCCGGCTTGATGCTGTCGTTTACCGCGCGAAATTCGTGCCAACCGTGTTCGCTGCGCGCCAGTTCGTCAACCACGGCCATGTGACTGTGAACGGCAAGAAGGTCAACATCGCCTCATATCGTGTGTCGGAGGGTGACGTGATTGCAGTGCGTGAAAAGTCCAAGCAAATGGGCCTGATCATCGAGGCATTGGCCTCGGCAGAGCGTGACACGCCAGAATATCTGAACATCGACACCAACAAGCTGACCTGCGAATTTATCCGCACACCCACACTTTCCGACGTGCCCTATCCAGTGATGATGGAGCCAAATCTGGTGGTGGAATTCTACGCGAAAAACTAAAGTTTTTTGGATACTTCTTTCAAGGGGCTGCACATTGGTGCGGCCCTTTTCAGTTTGCGCACGCCACTCACTGGGGGCAAATTTTTCATAATAAGTCAGGAAATGTTTGACTATGCGTTTCTGGAAAATATAAGCAAATGACAGCCTATTACAGGATGAAAAAGTACAATATCATCTCATAGTTGTTGTGTCAGGCAACAATATAACGTACCAAGCAATGTATTTGTAAGAAACCGGGTGGTCATATTGCCGGATAATACTAACATTTTGTGGGGAAAAATGCATATTGGGATTATAATGGACGGTAACGGGCGCTGGGCGACCCGCCGCGGATTACCACGCCTTGTCGGGCATAAACGTGGTGCCAACCGGGTTAAGGAGATTGTCAGATCTTGCCCCGAATATGGTGTCAGCACGCTGACGCTCTATGCGTTTTCAACGGAAAACTGGAAACGCGCGGCGCATGAGGTCGAAGGGCTGATGAAGCTTTTTCGCGGGTATTTGCAAAATAACCTCGTGGAATTACATGAGAAAAACGTATGCGTGCGGTTTTTGGGTAACCCAACCCCGCTGGCCGCTGATATACGAAAACAGATGGACAGCCTTACTGATTTAACTGCCGATAACACGGGTCTGAATTTGAATATTGCGATCAATTACGGGGGCCGGGATGAGCTGGTCCGCGCCGTTCGCACGATTGCGACAAAGGTGCAGGCCAAAACGCTGGACATCGACGCCATCTGTGAAGAAACGATCTCGGATCACTTGGACACACGCGATCAGGCTGACCCGGATTTGATTATCCGCACGGCTGGCGAGATGCGGTTATCAAACTTTATGACCTGGCAAAGTGCCTATTCCGAATTCACCTTTCTGGAAGAATCCTGGCCGGAATTCACACCTGAAGTATTGGCGCATACTGTGCAAAATTTTCAGGGACGAACACGGCAATTCGGCACAGTGATACCTGAAACTTCCTAAAATACAAAGACGTGGGGCCTACATGTTTGTGCTCACAATCCATTTGTGGTTTGCTGGCATAGATTTCTGCAAATTACGCGAATCTATTTATGAGTTCAAAGGACAGAAAATGCGCTGGCTGCTGCCCATAAAATTACTGAATGCGCTTGGTATTGGTTTAATGGTCGTATCCCTTGTGAGTTGCGCGCCGCAATCGCGCACAGATTTTCCGGTATTGGCTGAGGAACAGGCCGAACTGGCGCTGGAAAACGTTAACATCATCCGCCTGACGCCGCAAAACATCGGCACGTATCGCGCTGCAAAAAGCAAATGGCATCCAAGAGGTTCGATTGCATCTTCGCCATCGGGTTGGCAGTATCTTGTCGGCATTGGCGATGTTCTTAGCATCACGGTCTGGGACCATCCCGAGTTGACCCTGCCCGCCGGCCCCGAGCGCAGCCAGATTGAATCCGGCAGCTCTGTAAACGCCAGCGGCGATATTTTTTACCCCTATATCAAACACGTTAAAGCCGCCGGACGGACGATTCGTGAAATTCAGGATGAGCTGACCCGAAAACTGGCGGAATATATCCCTGATCCGCAGGTTGAGGTGAAGGTTGCGGCGTATAACTCGCAAAAAGTCGTAGTGACAGGGGCAGTAATGCAGCCGCGCTCGATGACGGTCAGCAATATCCCGCTCTCGTTGATCGAGGCGGTGAATGGGGCTGGTGGGCTGGCGACAAATGCGGATAGCAGTCATGTAACTGTGAAACGGGGCGGGCAGACATATTACGTGCATCTAAAGGCGTTTTTGGCGAATGGGCGTGCGGGGGAAAACCCGATCCTGCAAGGCGGCGATATTGTCAATGTGCCGGTGCATGAAAACAACGTGGCGTATGTTTTGGGTGAGGTCACGCAGCCCGGGCCGGTTAATCTGGAAGATGACGGCGTTAACCTGACGGATGCGATTACCCAACGCGGTGGTTTAGCCAAAGGTACGGCGGATGCGCAGGGGATATTTGTGTTTCGCGCGGCTGCCCGCAACAAAGGGTTTGATGTGTTTCAACTGGATGCAACCACGCCGCTTGCCTTTGTTTTGGCGACACAATTTACGCTGCACCCTCAGGATGTCATTTACGTGGTCACGGATCCGGCTGCTGAGTGGAACGCGGTGATCGCCAATCTTCTGCCGTCAATCTCGGCCGTGCGCGGCGTGCAGGTAATCGGAGGTGCTCTCTAGTGATTTCATCGGTTCTTGTGGTTTGCGTTGCAAATATCTGCCGCTCGCCGGTTGGCGAACGTTTGCTGGCGCAGGCTTGTCCTGATCTGCGCGTCCAGTCTGCGGGTATTTCTGCACTGGTTGGGCATGGGGCCGACAAAGATGTCATAAGCGTCGCAGCCCAACACGGTCTTAGTCTGGAGGGGCATGTGTCGCGCCAATTCACCAGCGAAATCGCCGCCGATTTTGATCTGATCCTGACCCTGGAAAAGGGCCATATGCGTGTCGTAGCTGAACAGGCCCCGGCAGTTAGTGGCAAAACCATGCTTTTCGGGCAATGGTTGGGGCAAGCGGATATCGCTGATCCTTACATGAAAAGCCATGATTTTCATGTAGCGGTTTTTGAAGAAATACGCGATGCCGCTCAGGCTTGGGCGGCAAAACTTGGTGGGAAATAATGTCTGAAATAATGCATCAGGATACAGACAGCGACGATGAAATCGACCTGATGGAGCTGTTTCATATGTTTTACAGGCGCAAATTCACGGTTCTGTTTTTCACGGTTCTGGCAACCGCTGTTGGCGTCATGTTTGCCCTGTTTTCCACACCGATTTATCAGGCCGACGCCTTGGTGCAGCTTGAGGAAAAATCCAGTGGCGGGTTGGCAGTATCGGCGGAACTTTCGGATTTACTGGGGGCCAGCGCCCCGCAATCTGTCGCCGAGATAGAGATACTTAACGCGCGGATGATATTGGGCAAGGTGATTGATGATCTGAATCTGGACTGGTCAGCGGAACCAAAACGCTTGCCGATGATCGGGAATTTTCTAACCCGGTTTTCCATTCCTGATCCTCAATGGGGTATTATCTCCAACTATGCATGGCAGGGCGAAAATATCGTGCTGGGGTTGCTGGATGTTCCAGAATCCATGTTTGGCGAACCGATTGTCCTTATGGCTCTCGGGGGCGATAAATTCACAGTAAATATCGGTGAGGGCGACCCGTTAGAGGGGCGTGTTGGCACAACTTTACACGATGAACTTTCCGGCCTTACCCTGCGGGTTGATCATATGGTTGGGGCGGCTGGTCGCGAATTTATTGTGCAGCAGGATAGTTTTTCCGATACGTTGAAAGATTTACGTAAAAACCTTTCAATCAGTGAAAAAGGCAAGAAAAGCTCGATATTAAGGCTCGTATTTTTGCATCGTGACCCGGAACAAGCCACCAGAATTCTGGCTAAAATCACCGAAGTATATCTGCTGCAAAACTTGTCACGCAATGCCGCCGAAGCCGAAAGCAGTCTGGCTTTCATCAACGAACAGATCCCCGTCGCACAAGAGCAGGTCGAGATAAATCAAGAGGCGCTGAATGCCTTCATGCTGTCGCAGGAATCCGTGGACCTGACGTTTGAGACCCGCTCATTGCTAGAACAGGTTGTCGAGATTGAGGGGATGTTAAACGCGCTGGTATTGGAAGAACAAGAGCTGCAAAAACGCTATACGCAAAGCCATCCGGCCTATCAGACGTTACTGGATAATCGCGGCCAGCTTGAGAAACGTTTGACGCGCATTCGTGCCCAAACCGTCGATCTGCCCGAAACCCAGCAACAGGTTTTGCGGCTAAGGCAGGATCTCGAAGTTTCCCAGCAAATCTATTTGCAAATGGTTAATCGGGCCCAGGAATTGAGCGTGATAAAAGCCGGAACTCTGGGTAATATTCGCATTATTGATTCCGCACTGGCCGCGACAAAGGCGGTTAAGCCAAACAAGAAAATGATCGTTTTACTGGCAGGTATGTTAGGCTTGGTATTTTCGTTCGGCTTTGT
Source organism: Paracoccaceae bacterium (assembly GCA_036479695.1). Classification (GTDB taxonomy): domain Bacteria; phylum Pseudomonadota; class Alphaproteobacteria; order Rhodobacterales; family Rhodobacteraceae; genus NORP23. Next base: position 103,029 of record JAZGFN010000008.1, on the reverse strand, counting down.
TCTGCTGCGTTCCTATATGACCCAAGGTGTTGAAGGAACAGAGGAAATTGAACAAATTGGCGTGCCTGTTTATGCAACTGTCAGTAAGGTAGGGAATGGGGAATTTGGGGGTGCGGGTAAAAAAGATGCTCTCAAAATTCTGGCAAAGGTTGAGCCGACCAGCCTGGCTGTCGAGGCTCTGCGCAGTCTGCGCACCAGCCTGCATTTTGGCATGCTGGAGGCCAAATCCTCATTGCTGATGATTACAAGCTCTCGCCCCGATGAGGGTAAGTCGTTTATCGCGGTCAATCTTGCAACAGTGATGGCACAGGCCGGGCAAAACATCTGTCTGGTTGATACCGATATTCGCCGCGGATATCTGCGACGGTATTTTAACGTGAAAAAGACGGCACCTGGCCTAACGGATGTTTTGGCTGGCGAGGCGCTGATTGACGAGGTTATCCAGCAAGACCCTGACAGCGGGTTGCATTTTATTCCAGCGGGAAAATACCCACCCAACCCGTCAGAGCTTTTGATGCACAAAAACTTTGCCGATGTGGTTGATTATCTGGATAAACGCTTTGATATGACCGTTCTTGATGCCCCCCCGGTGTTGGCGGTGACGGACCCGGTTATCATGGCAAAATATGCCGGTATGATCCTGCTGACAGTGCGCCACCAGCTTACCAATATTGCCGAGGTTAAGGCCGTGCAAAGAATGCTGGAGGCCAATGGCATAAAGATTACCGGGGCGGTGTTGAACGGCTATGACGCCAAGAAAAGCAAATACGCTTATGGGGCAACAAGCTATCAATATGAGTATAAATCGCGTGATGCATAATCGCCACTTTGCCTGAAAACCCCTCTCGCTTTTCCTGAAAACTCTGGATAGACTGGCCAAAATGCCCCGCGCAAAGCGGGCAGATAAAACGAGCAGGCGGCCAATGGCCAAAAAAACACCGAAACGGCCGCGAAAGCGGTCCCGCAAGGCGAAAAAGCCCAAGCGGAATGTAATCGTGCGCGCCACGCGCTGGCTGGTGCGTGCCTTTTTCCGTGCGATCTGGTGGATTGGTATCCGCACGGCACTGGTTGGCACGCTCGGGATGATCCTGTGGATTGGCTATTATTTCGCAACCCTACCCCCGATGGAACAGTTTCTGGATGGGCGCGAGCGCGGCTCCGTCACGCTTTTGGACCGTAACGCCAAGGTTTTTGCCTGGCGGGGGGAACAGTTTGACGGCTCGCTTAGGGCTACGACGGTTTCACTGCATTTGAAAAATGCCGTTATCGCCACCGAGGATAAACGTTTTTACCGTCATTTTGGCATCAGCCCGCGCGGCATTGCCAGCGCCATCCGTATTAATCTGCGCGAAGGGCGCGGCCCGTTGTCGGGGCATGGTGGATCAACCATTACGCAGCAGGTGGCGAAATTGCTGTGTCTGGGTGAGGATTTGCCCGAAAAGGAATGCCGCCGCCAATCCATGTGGCGCAAGATCAAAGAGGTCCCCTATTCCATCGCGATGGAGCTGAAATACAACAAGGATGGCATCCTGTCGATTTACCTCAACCGCGCCTATCTGGGCGCCGGGGCGCAAGGGTTTGAGGCGGCTGCCCAACGCTATTTCAATAAATCGGCCCGTGAGGTGAACGTTGCAGAAAGCGCCATGCTGGCCGGGCTTTTAACCGCCCCCACGCGGTTTGCGCCGACTAATAATCTGCAACGCGCGCAAGACCGATCAAGCATCGTGATCAAGCTGATGCAGGAACAGGGGTATCTGACGCGCATTGAGGCTGATCTGGCGCGCGCAACCCCTGCGGCTTTATCGCGCGCCGCACAGGCCCGGGCCGGGGGCTATTTCGCGGATTGGATCATGGCCGATGCGCCAGCATTCCTAACACGCGAGACCTCTGAGGATGTGGAAATACGCACAACCCTTGATCAGGGCATTCAACGCGCCGCAGAACAGGCGCTGACCTATATTTTTGAGAATAAGGTCCGCGAGGGCTCAAAGGCGCAGGCCGCGATTGTTGTGATGTCGCCTGATGGCGCGGTGCGCGCGATGGTTGGCGGGCGCAAGATCAACGGCGCGGGGCAGTTTAACCGGGCAACGCAGGCGTTACGCCAGCCCGGTTCATCGTTTAAACCCTTTGTTTATGGTGCGGCGTTGGAGTCCGGCATGCATCCGTTTGATCTGGTGCTGGATGCGCCGATTACGATAAATGTTCCCGGCTCGGGCGCGTGGAGTCCTAAAAACTACACCCACCAATATTACGGTGAATTGCCGATGGTTGAAGCTATGGCAAGATCCCTCAACACCGTCGCAGTGCGCTTAAGCGAACAGGTCGGGCGTGGCCGGGTGCGGGCGATGGCCACGGATTTCGGCATCACCTCACCGCTGGCCAAAGGCCCGGCGGTGGCGCTCGGGGTCTCCGAGGTAACTTTGCTGGAAATGGTCAGCGCCTATGCCGGCATTCTGAACGGTGGGCGGTTAACCAAACCTTACGGCTGGCTTGAATTACGTCTGCGCGGCGAAGACACGGTGCTGTTTTCACTTGACCGCGCCCAAGGGTTTCGGGTGCTTAGCGAACGGGCAGATGGCTATCTGATTTATATGATGCATCAAGTGGTTGATACCGGCAGCGGGGCGCGCGCAAAACTGCCGGGGCGCCCTGCTGCGGGCAAAACCGGCACCACACAGGGCGCGCGGGATGCGTGGTTTATCGGCTTTACCGCCGATTATGTCGCGGGCGTCTGGATGGGCTATGACGACAACAGTAAACTGACAGGTGTTACGGGTGGCGGCCTGCCCGCCGAGATTTGGCACGAGGCCATGCTGCGCATCCATGAGGGCCTGCCCGTGCGCCCTTTGCCAATGATCGACCCCACGTTTGAGCCACCGCGCACTATATCTGACGAGATTGACAATCTGGTCGATGACAGCCTGTTTGAGAGCCTTTTCAACAGCATATTTGGCACATCCGGGCAGTGACGCCTGCTTATGAAAAGCCAGAAGGTTGCTGAAAATCTGGCGCGGGTCGAAAGCCTGAAATTTGAAACCCTGCCTTTCTCAAAGAAGGATGGAAAAACGGTCGGGCGTATTCGGGCTGATCTTCAAAACAAAGGCACGCCGATTAGGCCATATGATATACTTATCGCGGGGCAGGCTGTATCACGCTCTCTGATATTAATTACAAATAACATTAAAGAATTTGCGCGCGTTGAGACGTTGCAATGGGAAGACTGGGTGTAAAAAACCTGTGCTGTTTATGAAAGCCGGCTACCATGCACGTGGTTTATGGGTATGGCTGACAGATCAATTTCATCCAGGCAGCGGATATTTACGGCCCAGAGATGTGGTGCGGTGCGGGGGCGTTTGAACGGCAGGACACCACAGGTCGCGCAGAAATAGTCTTTGGCGGTTCTGGTGTGCCATTGATATAAAACCATGTTCTCAAGCGGGGTTAGCAACCTGAAGTCAGCCGAATCAACGCGGTATATCAGCGCCCCGCGTTTTATGCAGATTGTGCAATCGCATGCCCGCACTTCGATGAGGTCAATATCAACCTCAAACCGCACCTTTTCGCAGTGGCATGATCCAAAATACGTTGTTTTCATGGCGCCCACAGTCCTTTCAATCGTTCAATAACCGCATCTTGATCGGTAAATTTTAACCGTACCGGCAGGGCCAAAACCTCGGGTTTGAAGTGTTTGGGCAGGCGGGCCATGTCCTTTTCGGTGGTGACAAGCTGCGCGGATTTGGCGTTTGCTTCGGTTTTCAGGCGGCGCAGGATGGTATTGGTATAAGGGGCGTGATCGGGAAAGGCGCGTGTTGCCACCACATTTGCGCCCAGCGCTGAAAGAGTTGCGAAAAACTTGCCGGGCCGCCCGATGCCGGCAAATGCCAGCACCCGAGTTTGGGACCAGTCCATGCCGGTATCAAGGGGCTGTAATTCAGCTTGCCAGCGGGTAACGGCAACAATTTCGGGCCATGTATGCGCAAGGTTTTCCTGTGCAGATGCGTTTCCGAGTGTCAAAATCACATCACTGCGCGCCAGACCATCGCTTAGAGGTTCACGCAAAGGCCCCGCCGGAATAACCCGCCCGTTGCCAAAACCAACCTCGGCGTCGATCACGACAATGCTTAAATCCTTAGCCAGCGCCGGATTTTGAAACCCATCGTCAAGGATAATCACATCCGCCCCAGCGGCCACCGCAGCTTTGACCCCTGCAACGCGGTCTCGCGCGATCCAGCAGGGGCCAAAGGCGGTGATTTCAAGGGGCTCATCGCCGACCATCGCGGCGTCATGTATGCGCTCATTAACCTTTAGCGGCCCGGTCTCTGTGCCGCCATAGCCACGCGAAATCACATGTGGATTGCGCCCCATCTTTGTTAATATCGCTATCAGAGCGATAACACCCGGGGTTTTGCCCGTGCCCCCTGCGTTGATATTTCCAACACAAATCACTGGCACGCGCGCGCGTACCCACGGCCCGTTAGCCAACCGGCGGCGGGTGAAAAATATCCAGATTTGCGCCAATGGCCACAGCAGGCGCGCGGCCAATCCAGCCGGGCGTGACCAAAACAACGGCGCGCGCATTATGTGCCTGCCTTTGGCAAATAGGGCATCAAAACGTTCAGCACTCTGTCGGTCACATCTGCGCCCTCACTGCACGCGACCCATGCAGCAGTGGCAAGTCTGGCCGAGCATTCAGGGATAAGCGTTTCCCCTAATTTCTGCGCCAAAGCCTCGGCATCAGCCACGGGTACGCAAGCTTTTGCCGCTTCAAGACGTTGAAATGCATCGCTGAAATTGAACACATGTGGTCCATGCAAAATCGCTGATCCCAGCACGGCGGGTTCAAAAGGGTTATGTCCGCCGGTTTCTACCAGTGATCCACCCAAAAATGACAGGGGCGCAAGCCGGTACCACAGCCCCATTTCCCCGATGGTGTCGGCCAGATATATATCCGTTTGCGCCGTTAGTACCTGCGCCTTAGAGCGTTGGGCGACGTTCCAGCCATCAGCGCGCAGCATACGGGCAATCTCGTCGCCCCGTTCAGGGTGGCGCGGGGTCAGGATCAGCAGCAGCTCGGGGAAAGAGCGGCGGGCCTGTCGGTGCGCCGTGGCCACAAGCGTTTCCTCACCCGGATGGGTTGAGGCCGCCAGCCACACCATTCGCCCGCCCAGAACATGATTGAAAGCTTTGCGCTCACTCTCATTATAAGGCAGCGGGGTGGCGCCTTCTTTTAGCGATCCTGTGGTCTCAATCTGCGCAATCGGCAGGCCAAGGTTTTCCAGATACCCGGCCGTCGCCTTGTCTTGGGTCAAAGCATAATCGAAACGGGTCAGGATAAAAGACGCCATTCTGCGCAGCCATTTCCAGCGTTTATAGGAACGTTTGGACATGCGGGCATTTACCAGCACCATGGCAGTATCACGTTTTTTGATGGCGTCCAGCAGGGCGGGCCACAGCTCGCTCTCAGTCCAGACGGCCAGATCGGGTTGCCAGTGGTCAAGAAACCGCGCCGCAGCGCTGGCAACATCGAGCGGGACATACTGGTGAAACATCCGGTCCGGCATCCGCCCCGAAAGGGCTGTGGCAGATGTAATGGTTCCGGTGGTGATCAAACAGTGAAGATCAGGGCGCGCATCCAGCATCCGGCGGGCAAGTTCAAGGATCGACAGGCTTTCCCCGACGCTGGCGGCATGTATCCAGACCAACGGCCCGTCGGGGCGGGGCAGGCCGGGATTTCCCATGCGTTCGCCAATACGCACGGGGTCTTCTTTGCCCCGTGCCAGACGTTTTTTCAACGTGCGTGCAGCCAAGCCATCATTGTGGCGTGTGAACAGAAAATACGCGGCTAATGCCAGCGAGCGTGCCATGTATCAGCCCATTTCCTCGGTTGAGCTTGCCTCGGCATCCTCGTCGCGAAGACGGTGCAGATGGGCAATAAAAAACCGCATATGGGCGTTATCGACGGTCGCATGGGCCGCAGATTTCCATGCATCATAGGCTTGCTGGTAGTTTGGATAAATGCCGACGGTTTCGATCTTGTCAGGGTCGCGAAATGTATTGCCTTGGGGGTCGGTTAGCTCTCCGCCAAAAACCAGATGTAGACGTTGTGTCATTGCTATTATCCTTTGCTTTATACTTTGCGCGCACATTAGCTATCGCATGTTAACAGTCAATTGCCAGTCGTTAAAGGCGTGCGATTAATTGAGGATGCAATGCGGCCCCCGCGGCAATCATTCCGGCCAACATTGGTTTGGGGTTGTTATAGCGTGCAGGCAGATTTTCACGCGTAGTCACAATGGCTCCCGCCTCTTGTGCGATCAAATCCCCCGCCGCGACATCCCATTCCCATGTGTCGCGCAGGGTCAGCATAGCATCGTATTTCCCCTCGGCGGCCAGACACATCCGGTAGGCGAGCGAGGGGCGAAAACTGCGGGTGAAATCAGGCACTACGCCGCGCCAAAGGGTGGATTTCATTGTGGCGCGGGTTACCAGCACATGGGCGTTTTGCACATCCGGTTGATGGCTGGGCGCAATGGGCTGCCCGTTCAAAAACGCGCCGCCCCCTTTGGTCGCGCTATAGGTCAGGCCTTTCATGGGCAGATGGACCACCGCACTGGTAATCTGGCCGTTTTCAGCAATCGCCAGCGAGTGCGCGAAATGCTTTTCACCGGCAATAAACGCGCGGGTGCCATCGATCGGGTCGATGATAAATACGCGCTGGGTGTGCAGGCGCGCACTGGTATCCTCTGTTTCCTCAGACAGCCAGCCGTAATCGGGGCGCGCGTGCAGCAATTCATGGTGTAACATGCGGTTGACGGCAAGATCCGCCTCGGTGACCGGCCCCAGATCACCGCCCTTATCCCAGACCTCGGGATCAGCCTGAAAATGCTGTTTGGCAATTTCACCGGCAGCGAGAGCGGCATCCATTAAAAGCTGAAGATCATTCTCCGGCAATGGTTAATCCTTCGACCAATAGGCTGGGAATGACGCGCGAAAGATGGGCGCGTGCGTCGTTTGCGGCGCGGATACTGCCCAACATTTCGCGCAGGTTCCCCGCAATTGTGCATTCATTGACCGGGCCGGTGATCACCCCGTTTTCCACCCAAAACCCGGATGCCCCACGCGAATAATCGCCGGTATTGGCGTTGATGGAGCTGCCAATCAGCGAGGTTACAATCAACCCCGTGCCCATCATCGCAATCAAATCGGCGCGACTGTCAGAGCCTTGAGTTAACGAAAGGTTACCGGCCATAGGGCTGGGCGGGGCCGAGGTGCCGCGTGCCGCATTTGCCGTGCTGTCCAGCCCCAGTTTGCGCCCGCTCGCCAGATCAAGGGTCCAGCCTTGCAGCACACCATTTTCGATGATGGTGCGTTGGCTGGTGGGCAACCCCTCGCCGTCAAAAGGTTTTGAGCCGGAAACCCGCGCCCGATGCGGGTTTTCAATCAACGACATGCCCTTTGGTAAAACCATTTCCCCCAGCGCATCTTTCAGCCAGCTTGATCCCCGCGCAATCGAGGCACCATTAAGCGCCACCACCATATGCCCGATCAGACCGGCGGCGATGCGTTCGTCAAACAACACCGGAAACGCGCCGGTCGGGGGGCGTTTGGCACCAAAACGCGCGACGGTGCGTTCACCGGCCAGGCGCCCGATTTCGCGTGGATCAGGCAGATCGGCGGCAAAAACCCGTCCCTCGCCATAATAATCCCGCTCCATCGCCAAACCCTCGCCGGTGATCGCCACACAAGAGGTCGCGCGCGACGTGCGCACATAGCCGCCGCTAAATCCGTTGCTGGCGCTGATATGAATTTCGGTCCGGCTATAGCTGGCACCGGCGCTTTGGGTCTGGCTGACACCTGTTACGGCCAGCGCTGCGGCCTCGGCTTCCAATGCGTCATTTTGCAAATCACTTGCCGATGGCGCAGCGACCGGATCGGCCAGTTCCAGCACATCAACATCCCAGTTTCGCGCCAGTTGTGCAGGGTCTGCCAGCCCGCAATGGGGATCATCGGGCGCCTCACGGGCCATTGCCACCGCGCGTTCGGCCACTACCTGCATGGTTTCAGGCCGCACATCTGACGTGGACACAACCGCCTGCTTTTTGCCGATAAAAACCCGTAATCCGATGTCGATCCCCTCTGCTCGCTCGGCGTGTTCCAGCGCGCCGTTCAGCACCTCGATGGATTGACTATCCCCTGCAACGGCAATCGCATCGGCAGCATCTGCCCCGGCTTTTTGCGCTGCATCAAGCAGAGCATCGGTGAGGTTTTCAACGGGTTTTGACATTATTTTTCTCGTGTAAATTTACGCAGACTAACGGCGAAGATAATGAATCATTTACGGCTTGGCCTGATCTATACTAGACTATGTTCAGTAGGGGTATAATTAATTGGCAATTAAGACCGACATGTTGCGGTATTTTTTCGAGGTTGCAAAAGTCGGCAACCTGACCCGCGCGGCTGAGACCCTCGGGCGTTCGCCAGCTGCGGTTTCGATGATGCTCAAGCAGTTTGAAGAACATCTCGGCGCGCCGCTTTTTGAAACCGACAGAAAGAAACGTCTGACAGCACTTGGCGCGTTTGTGTATGAGGAAGCCAAACGTGAGCTGGTGCATTTCGATGAGACAATTTCCTCCATTATACGGTTTGCTGAATCTGGCGAAGGGCAGGTCAGGGTGGCCTGTGTTTCATCGGTTGCCTCAGCTTTAATGCCCGACATTGTTACACAATTGCATCTGGATAACCCCAATATTCTGGTAACTGTTTCGGATATGCCAACCAATGCAATTCTTTCCAGTATTCGGGCGGAAACTTTGGATGTTGGCATTACCAATGAATTTCAGATGAATACATTTTCCAACATTAAATCAGTCCCTATCCTTACAGACCGCTTTGGCGTTCTTTGCCAGCGCAACAGTGTCCTTGGTCGAAAAGAAGTTATTCACTGGTCAGACGTGGCGACCGTACCTTTCATTGCCAACCCTTTGTGTTTCAAAATCGATGAACCCATATTGCGTCAGGTTGTTGCCAAATCCCGGATGCGGGTGAATTCTGTGCTGTGCCAACAAGCGTTTATCCGGGCCGGTGTCGGGGTCTCGATTGCCACGGAACTGGCCTGCCCAAGGTTGCCCGAAGACCTGATTTTCCGAATTCCTGAGGGGAATGTCTATCGGCGCAATGCTAATCTGGTCTGGAACGAAAACCAAAATCACAGCCCTGCTGTTATCAGATTTTGCAAAGTTCTGCGACGTGTTATCGATGGGCTGGGCATGACACCTGTGGGGTTGTCAAAAGAAGATATGCCCAAGCTGTAACGAGGCTGTGCAATTTTTCGCTTGGCGCGGGGCGTGAATTACGATCCTATGGAGGGGATTTTGCACAGGAAACCAGATACATGACCAATTCTGCCTATGATACTTTGCTTGAACATTTGAAAACTACCGCGGCACTGGAACAGATCGGCGGTATTATCATGTGGGATCAAGAGGTGATGATGCCGCGCAAAGGTAATGCGCAGCGTGCCGAGCAAAATGCAGCACTTGAGGCAGCGATACATGCCCGCAAAACCGACCCTCGCCTGCCTGACTGGTTCGATTCAATCGATGCGGGCACGCTTGACGCTCCGGCAAAGGTTAACCTTGTTGAAGCAAAGCGCGCACATGCGCGTGCCACCAAAATTCCGGCTGAACTGGCGTCCGAACTGGCGCGGGTAACATCAACCGCACAACAGATTTGGGCCGATGCCCGCGCGGCAAATAATTTTGCAGGTTTTGCGCCAACATTGGAAAAAGTACTGAATCTACGCCGCGAAGAGGCCGCGTGCCTGGCGGATGGTGGTGATCTTTACGACGCGTTACTGGATGACTATGAGCCGGGTGCAAAATCCGCACCTTTGGCTGAGCTTTTAGGCAGTTTGCGCCCCGGATTAACAGAATTGCGCGCCGCAATTGCCGACAAAGGCATGGATGTACCCCGCGTTGTTGGTGAATTCGGCAAAGACGTGCAGATGGCCGTCGCGCACAGGCTGGCCGATGCATTTGCCTATGATTGGGACGCAGGGCGGCTGGATCTTGCGGTGCATCCGTTCAGCTCAGGGCATAATAACGATTCCCGTATCACCACGCGCGTCGATCCCAAAAACGTTTTCAACTGTTTCTATTCGACCATCCATGAGGTTGGCCACTCAAAATACGAACAAGGCATGCCGATCGATCTGGCGATGACCCCGGCGGGGCAATATGCCTCCATGGGGGTGCATGAAAGCCAGTCACGGATGCTGGAAAACCAGATTGGCCGCAGCCGTGAATTTTGCGAATGGATGTACGGCGTGATGCGCGATGAAATGGGGGATTTTGGGCTGAAAGACGGCGATGAGTTGTACCGCGCTGCTAACCGTGTGGGCACCAGTTTCATCCGCACCGAGGCCGATGAAGTGCATTATAACCTCCATGTTTTATTGCGTTTTGAACTGGAACGCGCCCTGATCCGCGATGCGCTGCAAGTCGGTGATTTGGAGGCCGCATGGAACGACACGTTCAAACGTGATTTCGGCGTGGATGTGCCCGATGCCGCCCACGGCGTGTTGCAGGATGTGCACTGGTCGGTCGGCCTGTTTGGCTATTTCCCGACCTATTCTCTGGGCAATATCTATGCCGGTGAACTTTATGCCAAAATGCGCCGGGATACACCCACATTGGACGCTGATCTGGCAAAGGGTGACACGGCCGGGGCGATGGCGTGGCTGGGCAAAAACGTGCACCAAAAGGCGCATCTTGCGACCCCCGAACAGATTATAACGGATGCGGTGGGCCACAAACCAAGCGAAAAACCTCTGCTGACATATCTGGGGGATAAATTCGCCGGTCTTTATGATTTGTGAAGATATGCTACTAAAACCACGATTATCTGTGTTAAGCAAAAGTTGACATAAGTAATATATACACCATATAAGCAACATATTATACCATAAATGGTGTGATTAGTCACTGCTGAATCAAATTGGTGCCTTGTAGTACCCCAACCTGATATAGTTCTTGTTTAAATATTTAGCCTCGGAATAGCCAAATGACTCGCCAAAAAGCACCGATTGCAAAATTGCATGAAAATGTTGACCGAATTATCAATTCGATTGCGTATGTGATTAAGTTTGCAAATTCACGTGATATCGAGCCAACGCAATACGATATTGTAAAGACGCTTTTCTTAGCAGACAGGGCACATCTAAACAAATGGGGGCGCCCGATCACCTATGATAATTACTGTGCGATGAAGCATGGGCCGGTTCCGTCGGTTTCTTATAACATATTGAAAGATGATCAACACACTATTCGCAAGTTTAATATTCAAGAAATTCCTTGGAAAATGCGTCGTGACCAAAAGGTAAATCGTTACTTCTGCCCTAATGAGCTGGAATTTGAAGATGTGTTGTCCCCAAGTGATATGAGGGCCTTGGAAAACGCTTTCTCTATCGTATCAAGTCTTGGATTTTCACAGATTCGAAAACTTACGCATGAAGATGTAGCCTATGTCGATGCATGGGAAGATGAAAGTAATCGTCAAAGTTTTGATATGAGCCTGGCTTTACTGTTTGACACCGCAAATTATGATGAGGCTGAACGGATAGCCGAGCAATCGGAATATGTTTAAGGCTGGTGATATTGTCCATTTTCACTCTAAGATAGCGGCAAAAGGGAAGTATCATCTTTGCATATCAACCGGTTGCTTAGATGGCGTGCATGCTTTTTTGTTTATTAATTCTGAGCACAAATATGAAGGCGATTGCGTTTTTGATGATGGTGTTATTCTAGGGCTAGCAAAATCTAGAACTGGCAGTACTGTTGTTGGATTTTCCCAGATTGTCAGGGTGAAAGTCAAAAAAATGGCGTTGTGGAAACCAGCGGTAAGGGGTACTGCTTCCAAGGCCGTTATTCAAAAGCTACTTGAGCATGCAAATAAAGTTCAATCTTTGAATAGAAAAGATCGGAAAAAGGTTATCGATGCTTTGTCCGATATCATTATGGCTCTTGATTAAGCATTGTAATAAAATGAATCCCACCATAAAGACCTCTGCTGGCATATCTGGGGGATAAATTTGGCGGTCTTTATGATTTGTGAAGATACGCAATTCCCAAGCTTGCAACCCTAAATAAAACTAACTACATTCTTTAGGCGTTAATAAAGATTTTTCCGTGGGGTGGTATTTTGCAAGGGCGCAAGGTTTTATTGATAATTGGTGGGGGGATTGCGGCGTATAAATGCCTCGATCTGATCCGGCAATTGGGCGCGCGCGGGGTGCAGGTGACCCCTGTATTAACCCGTGCTGCGCAAGAATTTGTGACACCGCTTTCTGTTGCCGCTTTGGCTGGGCAAAAGGTCTATACGGACCTGTTTGATCTGACTGACGAGGCCGAGATGGGCCATATCCAACTGTCGCGCGCCGCTGATCTGGTAATCGTGGCCCCGGCGACGGCGGATCTGCTGGCGAAAATGGCGGGCGGGCATGCCAATGATCTGGCAACCACGTTGTTGATGGCGACAGATAAGCGCGTGCTGGTGGCACCGACGATGAATGTGCGCATGTGGGATCATGCTGCAACGGCGCGCAATGTTGCCACACTGAAAGGTGACGGCGTGCTGTTTATCGGCCCCAATGAGGGGGATATGGCGTGCGGTGAATTCGGTTTTGGACGCATGGCCGAGCCGTTGGAAATTGTCGCGGCGATTACAGATGTACTGTCCAACGGGCCGCTTTCGGGCAAGCATGTTCTGCTAACCTCCGGCCCGACCCATGAGCCGATTGATCCGGTGCGCTATATCGCCAATCGATCCTCCGGCACACAAGGCACGGCCCTTGCCGAGGCTCTGCGCGCACTTGGTGCAAAGGTCACGTTTATCACCGGCCCGGCGCGGGCTGCGCGCCCAAGTGGTGTGCAAATTGTCGAGGTTGAGACGGCCGCTGAAATGCTGAAAGCCGTTAACGATGCCCTGCCCGCCGACGCCGCGATTTTCGCAGCAGCTGTTGCCGATTGGCGCATGGCAGAGGTGCGGGGTAAAAAGATTAAAAAGGACGCCTCTGGAACGATGCCGGACCTGAATTTTGTCGAAAATCCCGATATTTTGCAAACTGTCGCTCAGCTCAAAACAGGCCGCCCCGATCTGGTAATCGGCTTTGCCGCAGAAACCGACGGCGTGCTGGAAAACGCGGTGGCCAAACGTAAACGCAAGGGCTGTGACTGGATTGTCGCCAATGATGTTTCACCCGAAACCGGCATTATGGGGGGCGTAGAAAACGCCGTAACCCTGATTTCTGACAACGGCACAGACAGTTGGCCGCGTATGAGCAAGGTTGAAGTTGCGCGCAAGCTCGCCGCCAAAATCGCGGAGGCTTTGGCATGACCGAGACCTTACGTATTTTGCGTACAGATGCCGCTGATCCAACCATCCCTTTGCCAGCTTATGCCACCAAGGGTGCTGCGGGCATGGACGTGCGGGTGAATTTTCCGCCTGAAATGCGCGAGGCTGGCGTTGTCTTGGGTGCGGGCACCCGCGCACTTATCCCCACAGGACTGAAATTCGAAATTCCCGCAGGGTTTGAGGTGCAGATACGCCCGCGCTCGGGTCTTGCGCTGAAACATGGCTTAACACAGGTTAACGCCCCCGGCACCATCGATAGCGATTATCGCGGTGAGGTTGGTATGCTGTTGATTAATCACGGAAATGCACCGTTTCATGTCACCCACGGCATGCGTATCGCACAGCTGGTTTTTGCGCCCGTCATACAATGTGCCATTCAGGAAGTCGGTGACATCACGGCCTCAACACGTGGTACCGGTGGCTTTGGCTCAACGGGGATTTTGTGATGCTACGCATGTCGCGAAAAATTGTTCTGGCCTTTGAGGCGGTGCTCGATATCGCCTATAATGGCCGCCCGCATCCGGTGCAATCTAAAGATATCACCGAACGACAAGGCATTCCGCAACGTTATCTGGAGCAGGTTTTGCAACAGTTGGTGCGCGCAGGCATTCTTAAGGGCGTTCGTGGCCCGCGCGGCGGCTATACGCTGGCCCGAGAGCGGCGGCGTATTACGTTAGGGGACGTGCTCAGGGTGGTTAACCAGATGGAATCCGAGGAAGATACAACAGTCTCAGGCGCCATACTTGGTGCAGAGATTATCAATCCGATTTGGGATGAAATGCAGGATGATATTCTTGCGCGATATGATGAAATTACGATGGAAGACCTGTGCGAAGGCGCACAAAACAAAGGTATTCCAAGGGCAAATGAAGAAGAAATCAGCTTTACGATTTGACCCCAAGCAGCGCACGAATGGGTTTGAACGTGGTCCTGTGATGGGGCGTTATCCCCAGCCTGTCCAGCCCCGCACGATGGGCCGGCACCCCGTACCCGGCGTTGTTTTCCCAGTCATAACCGGGGAAGGCGTGCGCCAAATCCTGCATCATCCGATCCCGCGTGACTTTGGCGATAATCGAGGCCGCCGCGATTGAAACCGAGCGCGCATCCCCTTTAACAATCTCCCTGGCATCGCAAGGCATATCGGGGGGAATTTTATTGCCGTCAATCAGCGCATATGCAGGTGGTACGTGCAAATTTTCCACCGCCCGCACCATCGCCAGATAGGTGGCATTAAGGATGTTAAGTGCGTCAATTTCCGCCACACTCGCCACCCCTATGCCCACATCGGCCTGCGCAATAATCATGTCAAACAAGGTTTCGCGGCGCCTGTGGCTAAGCTTTTTTGAATCGTTCAACCCCTCGGGGATATTCGCCGCGTTCAAAATAACCGCCCCCGCCACCACTGGCCCGGCCCACGGCCCGCGCCCGGCCTCGTCAATCCCGCAAACCGGGTGGCGTGGCGCACGTTCCTCAAAGCTAAAATCGGGCATTTGCATATTTTAACCTTTATTAATGGCGACCCCGAGAGGATTCGAACCTCTGACCTGCCCCTTAGGAGGGGGGTAGATTAATATCCGTATTGTATAACACAATGTGTACGTTTTTCTGTTATTTCCGCCCCTGAAATGGGAAGGTATTTGGCCATATGGACCCGTTACACCGTCTTCAGCAATGCGAAACGGCCTTTGCGTAGGTCTTTGGGCACAAAGAACCACCACATTGCGGCGATGGCGAGGATGGAGAAATATCCGTCAACTGCATAGTGCCAACCCAAAAGGACAGAGCCTGCCTGAATGATCACCAACCACACCAGCCCGATTACGCCCAGAATGCGGTTGAAGGTAAAGGCATAAAACGCCAGCACCGCGGCCATGGCTACGTGCAGGCTGGGAAAAGCGGAAATGCCGCCACCAATGCCGCCAAGCTCTGTCAGGTACCATTGCCACAGGTT
This sequence comes from Paracoccaceae bacterium, assembly GCA_036479695.1. Lineage (GTDB taxonomy): Bacteria > Pseudomonadota > Alphaproteobacteria > Rhodobacterales > Rhodobacteraceae > NORP23. The sequence goes on along the minus strand of JAZGFN010000008.1, from coordinate 87,668 downwards.
TTCGCTGGCCAGCCCGGCGCTCATTTTATGATAACCATAGCTTTCAACGAATTGCTGCCATGGGGCGAAACGAGCGATATCCCCGGTTACGCGGCCGTAATAAACCGGTCCGGCAGATGACCCTATGGTAGCCACAACCAGCCCCAAACCGATCCAACTTGTGAAATATATACGCAATAACGCGACCCGCAGCCGTTCATTTTGTTCTAACCCGGCAACGACTGCTGTTAGAAAAAACACGGTTGTAAGCCATGTCCACGTATAGAGATACGTGATGTATTTTAGCGAAATTACCTCTAGAAACGGTGTATAGAGGCGCCATGCGTCCACGCCAAAATGTAACACTCTGTCCATCTCAGCAAAAAAATCCTCGGCGAAAAAACCGGAAATAGTGTTGTGAAACGATTTCAGCGTGGAAAAGGCATTTCCGAAAATTACCAGAAAAATGTATAAAAACATCGTTCTGAAAAGCCATATAGATGTGTCGTATAAATCACGGTTTTGCGTATACCTGATTATAAAAACTATTAGTACCGCAAGACTGAGCAGCGTTAAATTGCGTTTTATAAATCCGAAACTATCGATAAACTCTGCCGTAGGTGAGGCCGGCATACCAAGGGAAATGTTGGCTAATAGCGCAGCTAATACAGCCATCACACAGATAATCACCGGTTCGCGCAACGATGTCACCCATGTTTCATGCAGCACGAGCTTTATGGATTTTGGTGGTGATATTTCAGTGTTATCAGAAATCCAAGTTCTCCACACTCAGCGCGTTTTCCTGAATGAAGATGCGGCGCGGTTCGACCACATCACCCATGAGTTTAGTGAAAATCTCATCGGCCTCATCGGCGCGGTTAACTTTGACTTGCAGCAATGTGCGCGCCTCGGGATCGAGCGTTGTTTCCCAGAGCTGATCGGGGTTCATTTCCCCCAAACCCTTGTAACGCTGCATGCTCAGGCCTTTTTCACCCTCTTTAAGCACGGCATCCAGTAAATCGGACGGCGCGTTTATCACCGTGCTGCGATCTTTGCGGACCAGTTGCGCAGGCTCGGCGTATATCTCTTGCAGACTGTCTGTCAGGCTAGAAAGTTTGCGCGCCTCGGCACTGCGCAAAGCATTGCCATCGATCACACGCACCTCATCAACGCCGCGCAGCACCCGCGAGAGGCGCAGACCCTGATCTTGCGTTGGGCGGCCCTGCCAGCCCTTTTCATATTCGGTTGCAACCAGATCGAGACGGGCTGCCACCTTATCGGCTGTGCCTTGTGGATCCTTGTCCAGAATGCCGGCAGAAAGCGCCCCCGCGATGGTGGCCTGTTCCAGAATGAACTGTGGGTAATGGGTTGGAAACGTGTTGAGGATCATGCGCGTTTTACGCGCCTCTTCAACCACACGGGCCAGATCGGCGCCCGCGATTTGGCTACCGTTTCCAAGGCGTAAAATCGTGTCGTGCAACCCCTGTTCGATCAGATAATCCTCAAGCGCGGGCTGATCTTTCAGGTAAACCTCGGACTTTCCGCGCGACACTTTGTAAAGCGGCGGTTGCGCGATATAAAGATAACCACCCTCGATCAGTTCGGGCATCTGGCGGAAAAAGAACGTTAGCAAAAGCGTGCGGATATGGGCGCCGTCAACATCCGCATCGGTCATGATTACGACCTTATGGTAGCGCAATTTTTTGATGTTGAATTCATCGCGCCCGATCCCGGTGCCAAGCGCCGTGATCAGCGTGCCGATTTCCTGGCTGGATAGCATTCGGTCAAAACGCGCGCGCTCGACATTCAGGATTTTACCGCGCAACGGCAACACTGCTTGATTAAAACGTGAGCGCCCTTGTTTTGCCGATCCACCCGCAGAATCCCCTTCGACGAGGAAAATTTCGGAGTTCGCCGGGTCTTTTTCCTGACAATCCGCAAGCTTTCCGGGCAGGCTGGCGATATCCATGGCCGATTTACGGCGCGTCAACTCGCGCGCTTTTCGGGCAGCATCGCGGGCCATGGCGGCCTCGACGATCTTGCTGACCACGATTTTTGCCTCGCGGGGATGTTCCTCAAGCCATTCGGACAGTTTTTCGTTAACCAGCCCTTCCACCGCCGGGCGCACCTCGCTTGAGACCAGTTTATCCTTGGTCTGGCTGGAGAATTTCGGGTCCGGCACTTTGATGGATAAAACGCAAGTTAACCCCTCACGCGCATCATCGCCAGTAAAGGTGATCTTTTCCTTTTTCGCGATCCCGGATGTGGCGGCGTAATTGTTGATCGTGCGGGTCAACGCACCGCGAAAACCGGCCAAATGCGCCCCGCCATCGCGCTGCGGGATATTGTTGGTAAAGGGCAAAACGTTTTCATGATAACTGTCGTTCCACCACATCGCCACCTCAACCACAATGTCGTTGCTTTCACCGATAATATAGATCGGGTCCTCAAACACCGGCGTTTTGGAGCGGTCCAGATACCGCACAAATTCGCGCACGCCCCCCTCATAAATCATCTCGACCTCAAGCGGTTCGGCGGGGCGTTCATCGCGCAGCGTGATACGCACGCCAGAGTTCAGAAACGCCAGCTCGCGCAAGCGATGCTCCAACGTGGCGAATTTATACTCGCGATCAGAAAATGTCTCGGTTGAGGCCAAAAACCGCACCTCGGTGCCCGTGCGATCTGTATCGCCGACCACTTTCAGATGCTCGACCGTATCGCCATGTTCAAACCGCGCCACATGCTCAGAGCCATCGCGCCAGATACGCAGCTCCAGATAATCCGAGAGCGCATTTACCACAGAAACACCAACCCCGTGCAGGCCACCCGAAACCTTATAGGAATTGCTGTCAAATTTGCCGCCTGCGTGCAGTTGGGTCATGATGACCTCGGCCGCAGATACGCCTTCTTCCTCGTGGATACCCACGGGAATACCGCGCCCGTTATCGCTGACCGAAACGCTTTCATCCGCGTGGATCGTGACTGCCACAGTGTCCGCATGCCCCGCCAAAGCCTCGTCAATGCCGTTATCCACGACCTCATACACCATGTGGTGTAGACCTGACCCATCATCCGTGTCGCCAATATACATGCCCGGACGTTTGCGAACAGCCTCTAACCCTCTGAGAACTTTGATAGAATCAGCGCCGTAGTCATCAGGTTTTTTATCGTCATCAGCCATGTATGGTATCCCTATATATAGTGGCGCGGATATTAGCGGTTTTATAGGGGAATGTCACGCAATTGAGGGGAATTTTCTTGTCAGGCCTTCCCGATTTTATAGTGGCTTTCAACCGTGCCGCAGGGATGGCTGTGCGCGGACTCTAACGCCCAGCGATCCGTGCTGAACGCCCCCTCGGGAAACAGGCGAATGCCGGTGCCAAGCAAGATTGGCAGTGTGAAAATACGCGCCTCGCGGATCAGGCCGTGCGCCAGAAACTGGCTGATGACATGCCCGCCGTCAATGTAGGCATTAGGGTAAAGTTCCGCCGCAATTTCAATGCTTTCAGAGACACGCACATGCGCCGGCATGCCCCGCGGCAACAAACGGTGGGTCATGATCAGGGCGGGCAATGTATCGGGATAGGGCCAGCCGTGCGCGTCGAAAAACCCATCGAGCGTATTGCGCCCCATGATCAGCCCGTCGACACTGTCCAGAAAGGCGTCATAGCCGTATTCATTGCCTTCAAACGCGGCCAGATGTTCGATTGATCCATCCGGCCCTGCGATATACCCGTCCAGAGTTTGTGAAAGAAAAATCTTCATACAGCTATCATAGCACCACGATTGAAACACCGACCAGAATTATCGCACTACCTGCCACGATATTGATCCGCCGTAAGGCTGTGGGCGAAGATATGATCTTTCGTATCCGCCCGATCAGCAGGGCGAAGAGCAGGTTGCCGATAAAAGGTACGGCCATGGAAATCGCGCAAATAACCAGAATATCGGGGGTATGTAAAATCTCTATGTTAAACAGGCTGGGTAAAATGCCGATATAAAAGATAATCGCTTTTGGATTGCCGACCATGATCAAAAGACCGGCAAGAAACCCCGCCCAAACCCCGGAAACAGATAGTTTTTCATCAACTATGATCGGTTTATTGGCATTAAAGATGGTTTTCGCGCCGATCCAGATCAAAAACAACCCGCCGCTGTAGCGCAGATAGGTGATGAACTCGGCGTATAAATCAACTAGCGCCGTCAGCCCGAATATCGCGATGAGCGGCCAGATGACATCGCCAACCACCACGCCCAGCGCCAGCGGCCAGGCGGCGTGAAACCCGCCTGCAATCGTGCGGGCGATCAGCGCTACCCACACCGGGCCGGGTGTTAAAAACAGGATCGCAAGCGCGCCTGCGTAAAGCAAAAGATCAACGCCGGACAAGGTCATATTCTGATCTCACCGATATCAATATCCAACATATCCGGCCCCATGATAAAACCTTTACCGACAGCCTCTAACGTCAATGCATGCAGGGCATTATAGGTGTCATCGCGCATTTCGCCGCGCAACAAAACTGCCGCCGCCAGTGCCTTGCCGCTATTGTCAAACCAGTGATAAATCAACATACCCTCGCCATATTCCTGCAAGCGTATAAGCCCGCCGTCCAGACAATCCTCCATGCCATAGGTGATCCGCTCAACGGCTAAAATCTGTGTCGCATCTACCTTGATATCCTGCCATTCCCCGCCACAATCGAGCGTCGGATACGCCACCATCGTCGCGCCATCGCCCAGCGTCAGCTGCATCTCCCAATCGGGGCCGTCAATTTGCACGCCCACCCCGTGCCAGAGGCCAGCGTGAATATTTGCCAGATTTTCCTGCGCAAAAGCAGGCGTGGCAAAGGTAAGGATCAAGACAAAAATATATTTCATTTCATACCTTTTCTGTGGGCAAAACCAGCGATCCGTCTGCCTGTAATGGCCAAAACGGGTTATGGGCAAGTTCCCAGACATGCCCGTCAGGGTCAGTGTAATATCCAGAATATCCGCCCCAAAACACCTTTTCGGGCGCTTTTAAGGCCGTGGCTCCACATTCCAGCGCCTTGGTAAAGGCTACATCTACGTCTGCTTCAGATAAAAAGTTCTGTGCAAGTGTCATGGCGCCGGTGCCAAGGGATGCGCCGGGCTGTCCTTGATCTTTGGCCAGCTCTGCTAGGGGAAACAAGCCCAGCGCCATGCCGTTAATCTGGAAAAATGCGATCTCATCACTTGCAGGTTTACGTTCTTGCCAGCCAAGAGCCGCATAAAACGCGCGGGCGGTGGGCAGGTCTTTTACCCCCAGCGTTATCAAAGTTACCCGTTGCGGGGTCATGGCCCACCCTCCAGCTGTGAAATTCCGCCTTGTTCAGTTATTTCAATATACATCGCTCTGGGGCCTAATGTCTCGAATAATTCGGCATCTGTGCCCGTCATCCATGCCTGCGCCCCAAGTGCTTGGATTTCGTTGAATAATGCCGCGCGGCGATCCACGTCCAGATGGGCCGTAACCTCATCGAGCAGTAGAATCGGCGGCGCGCCAAAATCATTGCGCAACGCCCGGGCATTGGCAAGGATAAGCGAGATCAGCAGGGCTTTTTGCTCGCCCGTTGAACAGGACCGCGCCTCAACCCCTTTGGCGGCATAAATCGCATGTAAATCAGCCCGGTGCGGACCAATCAGGGTACGCCCGGCATGCATGTCGCGATTGCGGCCATTTGCCAGCGCATTTACAAGGAATTCCTGTGTCTGCTCAGACGGGTGATCATCACCTGAAATCAGCGTCAGATCAGCCGTCGGAAATGCCGTTTCCACCTTGTTTTGTGCAGCTTTCAAACGGGTAATAACGTTTAGCCGATTGGCCGAAATCTGTGCGCCTGCTGTTGCCATTTGTGCCTCGAGTGCGCTGTACCAAGGGGCATCATTTACCCGGTCTTTCAGCAATTTATTACGTTCGCGCATCGCCTTTTCATAGGTTAACGAGACGTCGGCGTGATCGGGATGAAAGCTTAGCACCATGCGATCCAGAAAGCGCCGCCGCTCACCTGCGCCCTCAACCCAAAGCCGGTCCATCACCGGCACCAGCCAGACTATGCGCGCAATTCGCCCCAATGCCGTTTGCGCCGTCTTCTTGCCATCAATTTCAACCTGCCTGCCTGCGTCAGCTTCGGACCATGTGGCGATTTCGTGCAGTTCCGACAGGCTATCCAGCTCAGCCGATATCTTCCAGCCAAGCGCTTCGGGTTGGCGCATCAGATCAGCCACAGGCGCGCGGCGCAAACCACGCCCGGGCGACAGCATCGACACGGCTTCAAGAATGTTGGTCTTTCCCGCCCCATTTGGCCCATAAAGGGCAACCATAGGCGCGGATGGCTCTAGAACAGCGGATTTATAGGATCGAAAATGTGAAAGCCGTAGTTTGCGAAGCCCAAGGCTCATACGCGCATCGGCATCACAACGTAAACGGCGCTGTCGTCATTGCCTTCGCGCATTAACGTGGGGTCACCTGACGAGTTGAACATAAATACGGCGTTTTCGCGGTCTACCTGTCCGGCGATTTCCAGCAGATATTTGGCGTTAAAACCGATTTCCAGCGCGTCGTCACCGTAAGCCACGGCCAGTTCCTCATCGGCAGCACCTGCATCGGGGGCGTTGACGGATAAGATCAGACGGTCCTCATCAAGCGCCAGTTTCACGGCGCGGGATCGTTCGGAGGACACGGTTGAAACACGGTCAACGGCGCGGGCGAATTCGGCGGCGTCCACCTCCAGACGTTTGGTGTTACCTTGGGGGATTACCCGCGTGTAATCAGGGAAAGAGCCGTCGATCACCTTGGATGTCAGCGTTACCTCGGGGGTGGCGAACCGGATCTTGGTTTCAGACACAGACACGGCAATTTCAGCATCATCATTGCCCAGAATCTTGCCCACTTCGTTAACGGTTTTGCGTGGCACAATCACGCCGGGAATATCCTCGGCGTCTTTGGGTAATTCGGCGTCAATACGCGCCAAACGGTGGCCATCGGTGGCAACGCAGCGCAGAACTTTGCCGGATTCCCCGTCCGAGGCATGCATGTAAATTCCGTTCAGGTAATAGCGCGTTTCCTCGGTCGAGATCGCGAATTTAGCCTTATCGAAAAGCCGGCGCAGCACCGGCGCTTTGATAGAAAAATTGCAATCATATTCGGCACTTGCCATCACGGGAAAATCTTCGCGGGGCAAGGTTGCCAGACTGAAATGCGACCGCCCGGCCCTGATTTCCAGCCGCCCCGATGTGCCGTCATCCGACAGCTCTACCATCGCGCCATCAGGCAGTTTGCGCACGATTTCGTGCAACGTATGCGCACCGACCGTCGTTGCGCCCGCCTGTTCGACGACGGCGGGGGTTTTATCAATCACTTCGATGTCAAGATCAGTGGCGCGCAGGCTGATCTGATCGCCTTCGGCCTCGATCAAAACATTGGCGAGGATCGGGATCGTGTTGCGCCGCTCCACCACCGATTGCGCCCGGCTCATGGCTGTCATCAGATTGCTGCGTTCGATACTGACTTTCATGAGATAACCCTCATTGCGTAAAATTCCCTGGACAGAGACCCTAGCGCATCGCCCTGAAAGTGCAAGGGTTTATGCCTCCAGCATCCGGCGCAGAATCTCGACATCCTCGGCGATTTGATGGTCTGACATCTTTAGTTCTTCAACTCGTTTCACCGCGTGAATGACGGTCGTGTGGTCACGCCCGCCAAAGCGGCGGCCAATTTCCGGCAGGCTTTTGGAGGTCAGCATTTTAGACAAAAACATCGCCACCTGACGGGGCCGCGCCACTGCACGGGCGCGCCGCGGGCTAAGCAGATCGGACATGCGCAGATGATAGTGATCCGCGACCTGGCGCATGATTTCCTCAACCGTGACCTTGCGTTCGGAAATGCGCAGAATATCTGTTAGACATTCCTGTGTCATATCAAGGTTAATTTCACGCCCGACCAAGGATGCAAAGGCGAACAGGCGGGTCAGCGCCCCTTCAAGCACCCGCACATTCGATGAAATACGGTGCGCGAGGAATTCCAGAACACCGGCATCCATCTGCACATCGGGCATGGTTTTCAACTGGGTTTCGGCCTTGGATTGCAAAATGCCAAGTCGCAATTCATAGTCCGTTGGGTGCAAATCCACCACTAAACCCCATTGCAAACGGGATCGGATACGTTCCTCAAGCCCCTCAATTTCCCCCGGCGCGCGGTCGGCAGAAATGACGATCTGTTTGCCCTGATCAACCAGCGCATTGAAGGTGTGGAAAAATTCATCCTGGGTCGAGTTTTTACCCGCAATGAACTGCACATCGTCGATCATCAGCACGTCAACCGAACGAAACTGTTCCTTGAACGAGTGCATATCCTTGAACCGCAGTGCCTGTACGAAACGGTACATGAACTGTTCCGCAGACAGATACAGCACTCGGGACTCGGGGCGCAAAGCCTGCGTTTCCCAGGCGATTGCGTGCATCAGGTGGGTTTTCCCCAGCCCAACGCCGCCGTATAAAAACAACGGGTTGAACGTGACCTGCCCACCCTCGGCAACGCGGCGCGCGGCGGCGTGGGCCAGCTCATTTGGTTTGCCAACAACGAAACTGTCAAAGGTAAACCGTGTGTCAAGCGGGCTGCCGGGCAGATCAGGCATTGTGGTTTCAACAGCCGCCGCGACAGGTTTGGCCGATGGCTTATCTGTCGCGGGGTTTGGCTTTTTATCGGCGGAAGCAGTACAAAAATGCAAGCGTTCAACCTGCTGACCCTCGGCAATCAACAGCGCTAGAATGGACTCGCCGTAATTGCGGCTGACCCAGTTGCCGATGAAGCTTGTGGGGGCTGCAAAGCGGGCGACATGTTTGTCTGTCGATAAAAGTTCGAGCGGGTCGATCCAGTTGCTAAAGGCGTCTTTCCCCAATGTGGAAAGGAGTTCGCTTCGTATTCTGCCCCAAGAATCGTTTGTCATAAGTCCCTGATATCCCACGTTGTGGACGCATTTCGCGCCTCGTTTTATTACGGCTACCTGCATATAAAGATGCAAAAACCAAACTAATTATCTGCGGCAAAGTCATGCGACTCTGCCAATATGTATTCACTAATAATAGAATCGAGCAGATCCCGTTGGCCTTACATCCAGATCGCTATATTATCAAAACCCACAGAAATACCGGAGCAAAAATAGGCTATTTTCGCGCAATATTACAAATATTTTGACAACGCATTAGGCAGCGAGCAGTTGGAATCGCAAAGCGTAGAGTGAACGTAACCAATGCCAGAGATTCGCTCAATAGGAATGAATGAAGAACATGCAGAATCTATGAATTTTTTTTCGCACAGAGCCGCAAAAGCAAAACGCGCCCCGTCTGGAGCGCGTTAAAATCCGTCAGATATCTGTTGGTTTAGGCAGACATTGCCTTAACACGTGCGCTTAGGCGCGAAACTTTGCGGCTGGCGGTTTTTTTGTGCCAGATGCCCTTGGTCACGCCACGCATGATTTCAGGCTGCGCAGATTTCAGGGCCTCGGCGGCAACGGTTTGATCACCACCTGTGATAGCTTCCTCGACTTTGCGCAGAAAGCCGCGAATACGGGTGCGGCGCGATTTGTTAACGGCTGTGCGACGTTCAATCTGGCGGGCGCGTTTTTTTGCTTGGGGCGAATTTGCCATGTATATAATTCCGGTTCGTTCGAGATTCGAATGATGAAGCGTTCATCTACAACTGCAAATCAGCCGAGTCAACGCCTCTGCGCGTTATTTTCCACGAAATTGTGGTTCGCGTTTTTCCACAAAGGCGTTCATACCCTCGGTTTGATCTTCTGTTGCGAATAGCGCATGAAAAGCGCGGCGCTCAAACAGCAGGCCTTCGCGCAATGTGGTTTCATAGGCGCGATTGACCGTTTCTTTGACAGCCATCGTGGTGATTACGGATTTTTCGGTGATTTTAACCGCCGTCGCCCTGACATCTGCCAGCAGATCCTTGGCGGGCACAACGCGGCTGACCAGCCCGGCGCGCTCGGCCTCGGCAGCGTCCATCATACGGCCGGTCAGGTTCATTTCCATAGCTTTGGATTTCCCGACAAACTTTGTCAGACGCTGTGTTCCCCCCAGCCCAGCCACAACCCCCAAGTTGATTTCCGGTTGCCCGAACTTGGCCGTATCAGAGCAGATAATAAAATCGCACATCATAGCCAATTCACACCCCCCCCCCAGCGCATAGCCGGAAACAGCGGCGATAATGGGTTTGCGGATCCGGTTGATCGCCTCAACCTCGGGCGTGAAAAAATCGGAGGTGAACATTTCCACATAGGATTTGCCCACCATTTCCGTGATATCTGCCCCGGCTGCAAAGGCTTTTTCGCTGCCGGTGATGATAATGCAACGGACGTTTTTATCAGCCTGCATCGCACTTAGGGCCTGTCCCAGCTCACCCAGTAACTGGCTGTTGAGCGCATTCAGGGCCTTGGGGCGGTTCAACGTAATCAGACCGACGTGATCTTCAATATCGGTCAGAATGGTTTCATAGGCCATTGGATGGCTCCTTCGTTAGTCCGTATTCAGACGTTTGTGTATCACTAAAAACGGCGGGATCAAGCTATGACTGACATGCTGCACAGAAAAAAGTTGAACGCCCAGACTGCACGATCCGCGCGATGTTTTGCGCGCAACCCTCTGTTCTGCAAGGCTCGCCTTCGCGACCATAGGTGGCAAAACTGTGCTGGAAATAGCCCAGTTCGCCGTCCGCTTGTTTGTAATCTTTCAGCGATGAACCCCCGGCTGCGATAGCATCATTAAGCACATCGCGAATCACGCCAACCAGCGCGGCGATCTGTTTGGTGGACAAATCTTTGGCTTTTAACAACGGAGATATCCCTGCTCGCCACAGAGCCTCGCAAACATAGATATTGCCCAGACCGGCAACGATTTTCTGATCTAAAAGCGCGGATTTTATCGGCATATTGCGGGTTTTCAAGGCTAGCGCCAGATAGGGTGCATCAAAGGTATTTCCCAATGGCTCTGGCCCTAAATTCGCCAGCATCCGATGGTTTTCCAGGCTGTTCGTGGCACAAATATCCATCGCGCCGAAACGTCGTGCATCATTAAAGGTGATCCGCGCGCCGCCCTCCATATCCAGCACCACATGGTCGTGCTTGATCAGGGCCGCGCCTTTGGAAATCAACATTCGCCCCGACATGCCGAGATGCATAATCAGGGTCTCACCGCCTGCCATATCCACCAGAATATACTTGGCTCGCCGATGCAGACCTGTCACGCGCTGACCATCCAGACGCGCGCCCATGTTTTCAGGAAAAGGCCAGCGCAGCCCGGCGCGGCGGATATCAGCGCGTGCAATCACACGCCCTGTCATCACGGGTTCCAGGCCACGCATAACCGTCTCAACCTCGGGCAGTTCAGGCATTTTTCAACATTCCTCGGGGAACATATCCATATTCCACGCAGTTATTGGCATAACGTCAATTGACAGATGATCGAGCGTTTGCTCGGGGCCGGAATTGACGCTAAAGACCCCGCGCCCGGTGAGAATATTCAGCTCACAACTGCCGTTATCATCAGGATCAATGGAATCGTGATACTGAAAGCCAAATCCCGCCAGCACAAAATCGTTATCGCGGTAAGCAATTGTAACCACCTGTTCCCAGCGATTACGCCCCATGCCGATGTTTAAGGAATGCACCAGCAAGCTGCCGCCCTCGTTCAGCGCCAAGCTGGGAAGTTGGCCCCACATGCTGCCTGACATCGCGAATTGCGAGACAAATCCCGCCAGCTCAAACCCTTTCGGGGTTCCAAGGTATATATAAAGGTCCGCCATCGAGGCCTCGGGATTACCAACCAGCACGGCGCGATCTTTCTGGCCATCCTTGTTCCAGTCCGCCGTAACGACAGACAAGACTTGCCACGGGGCGATGGTGGGTTGTGCGAACGCGAAGGTGGGCAGCAGCAACATCAAAATTACGCGCATGGGCAAAATCCTATCTTGTTGTTGCCTATACTCTCGCCTAAGATTTCCGTCATGACAACAGCCCTTATCAGCCATTCCGACTGCCTTGATCATGTGACACCGGACGGTCACCCTGAATCTGTGGCCCGCCTTAAGGCAATAAATGCCACGCTTGCGGATTTTGATTTGCTGCGCATTGAGGCGCCCTTGGGTAAGGATGCGCATATCCTGCGCGCCCATCCCGCGGCCCATATTGAACGTATCAAAACCGCCGGCATTGGCGCGCTTGACCCTGATACGCATATGTCTGCGGGTTCGCTGAACGCTGCCTATCGCGGGGTTGGGGCTATAACCACGGCGGTGGATATGGTGATACAGGGTCAGGCACATAACGCCTTTTGCGCTATCCGCCCGCCCGGGCATCACGCCGAACTGAAGACACCCATGGGGTTTTGTCTGTTTGGCAATATCGCGATTGGCGCAAAACATGCACTTGAGGCGCACGGGCTAAGCCGTGTGGCGATCATGGATTTTGATGTGCACCACGGTAATGGCACCCAGAATCTGGTCTGGGATGACGCGCGGATATTCTTTGCCTCAACCCACCAAATGCCGCTTTACCCCGGCAGTGGTGCCGCCCATGAGCGCGGTGCGCATGATAATGTGCTGAACGTCCCGCTGGATCCTGATACCGGTGGTGCCGAATTTCGCGCCGCGATGGAGGCACAGATTCTGCCCGCGATTGATGCCTTCCAGCCCGAATTAATCCTGATTTCTGCCGGTTTTGACGCCCATCGCGCCGATCCTTTGGCAAATTTGAACTGGGTTGAGGAGGATTTCGTCTGGGCCACCAACGCGCTGTGCGATCTGGCGGATAAACATTGTGCAGGAAGGGTGGTATCTACGCTCGAAGGGGGCTATAATCTTGATGCTTTGGCGGCGTCCTGCGCCTTACATGTCAACACCCTGATGGAGCGTGGAAAATGAGCAGTAAATCCGTAAAAGACATGAGCTTTGAAGAGGCCATGGAAACATTGGAAACCGTTGTCGGGCAGCTTGATACCGGCGCAGTGCCTTTGGACGAATCCATAAAACTTTATGAACGGGGTGCCGCGCTTAAGGCCTATTGCGAGGCCAAGTTGAAATCCGCCGAGGAAAAAGTCGCCAAGATCACGACCGATACGGATGGCAATGCGGTGGCAACGGAACCCGTCGAGATTTCCTGATGTCAGCTACCGATAGCTTTGCAATAAGCCTCGGCAATGCTGCCAGCCGGATTGAGGGTTTTTTGAGCACAACCCTGCCTGCCTCTGACACGATCATCGCCAAGGCTATGCGCTACAGCGTTTTGAACGGCGGTAAACGGCTGCGGGCATTTTTGGTGTATGAAAGTGCGGCGCTGCACGATATCCCCCTCAACACCGCCGACCCTGTGGCCGCGTCGATTGAATGTCTGCACGCCTATTCTCTGGTCCATGATGATCTACCTTGCATGGATGACGATGACCTGCGCCGCGGTAAGGCGACGGTGCATATAAAATGGGATGAAGCCACGGCCGTGCTGACAGGGGACGCGTTGCAAACGCAGGCTTTTACCTATCTCGCAGCCACTCCGACATTGATCGCACCTTTGGCCGATGCTGCAGGGGTTAATGGCATGGTTGGCGGGCAAGCGCTTGATATTGCAGCCGAAACAGCGGCCTTACCGTTGACGTTGGCGCAAATCACTGCCCTGCAAGCCCTGAAAACCGGCGCGCTGATCCGCTGGTCCTGTGTCAGCGGTGCCTTGCTGGCAAGCGTTGATCCTGCGCCTTTGCACACATACGCCGAGGCCGTGGGGCTGGCGTTTCAGATACGCGATGACATTCTGGATATTGTGGGCGATGCGAAAACCGCCGGAAAACGTCTGCGCAAGGATGAAAGGGCCGGAAAAGCCACGTTCGTGTCGCATCTGGGGCTTGGGGGCGCCAAATCGCGCGCCGTTGAACTGGTGGATATCGCCTGCGCAGCACTTGACCCTTATGGCGCGCGGGCAGAAAACTTGCGTAATGCTGCGAAATATATCATAACCCGCGCAACCTGAACTCTAGGACACGCCGTGACACACAACCGCCCTGATACGCCCATTCTGGACCGCGTGAAATCCCCCGCTGACATGAAAATCTTGACGGATGCGGAGCTGCGCCAACTGGCCGATGAGGTGCGTGCCGAAACCATTTCGGCGGTGTCCGAAACCGGTGGGCACTTGGGTGCAGGGCTTGGTGTAGTGGAACTGACCGTCGCGCTTCACGCGGTGTTTGACGCACCCTATGATCGTCTGATCTGGGATGTGGGGCATCAGTGCTACCCCCATAAAATCCTGACAGGGCGCCGTGACCGTATCCGCACATTGCGCATGGGCGGCGGGTTGTCGGGTTTTACCAAACGCAGCGAGAGCGCTTACGATCCTTTCGGGGCCGGGCATAGCTCCACCTCCATTTCCACGGCGCTGGGCTTTGCTGTGGCGCGCGATCTGGGGGGCGCACCTGAACACGGGCTGGGGGATGCAATTGCTGTCATTGGCGACGGGGCTATGTCGGCTGGCATGGCGTTTGAGGCCCTTAATAATGCGGGACATCTGGGTAAGCGGTTGATCGTTATTCTCAACGATAATGATATGTCTATCGCCCCGCCTGTAGGCGCGCTTTCGTCCTATCTGTCCCGTCTTTATGCAGGCGCACCTTATCAGGAACTGAAAGCCGCGGCCAAAGGGGCCGTTAGTCTGCTGCCACCGCCGCTGCAAGAAGGCGCGCGCCGGGCTAAGGAAATGCTGAAATCCATGACCGTGGGCGGCACTTTGTTTGAAGAACTGGGGTTCTCCTATGTAGGGCCGATTGATGGCCATGATATGGAACAGCTTTTGCTGGTTCTGCGTACCGTCAAAGACCGCGCCGAGGGGCCGATTCTGATCCATGCCATCACCAAAAAAGGTAAAGGCTATAAATACGCCGAGCACTGTGCCGATCGTGGCCATGCCCGCGCGCAGTTCGATGTGCAAAGCGGCAAACAGCGCAAATCCCCTTCAAATGCACCGAGTTATACCAAAGTTTTCGCCCAAAGCCTGATCCGCGAGGCCGAGGCTGACAGCAAAATCGTCGCCATCACTGCCGCGATGCCCGATGGCACCGGCCTTGATCTCTTCGCTGAAAAATTCCCGAACCGCTGTTTTGATGTCGGCATCGCTGAACAACACGGCGTGACATTTTCGGCCGGGTTGGCGGCAGCCGGGATGAAACCGTTTTGCACGATTTATTCAACGTTTTTGCAACGCGGTTATGACCAGATCGTCCATGATGTGGCCGTGCAACGCCTGCCGGTGCGTTTTGCGATTGACCGCGCCGGGCTGGTGGGTGCCGACGGGCCGACACATGCGGGCAGCTTTGACATCACGTTTCTGGCCAACCTGCCGGATTTCGTGGTTATGGCCGCTGCCGATGAGGCCGAACTGGTCCATATGGTCGCCACCGCCGCCAGCATTAACGACCGCCCCAGCGCATTCCGGTTCCCGCGCGGCGAAGGTGTTGGCGTTGATCTGCCCGAGGTTGGCAAGCCGCTGGAAATCGGCAAGGGCCGGATCATAGCCCAAGGCAACCGCGTCGCTATCCTGTCCTTTGGTGCCCGCCTTGGCGAAGTTCGCAAAGCCGCCGAGGCCCTAAAGGCGCGCGGCATTACCCCGACCATTGCCGACGCGCGCTTTGCCAAACCGCTCGACCGCGAGATGATCCTTGATCTTGCCGCTAACCACGAGGCCCTGATCACGATCGAGGAAGGCGCGCTGGGTGGTTTTGGCAGCCACGTCGCCCAACTGCTGGCTGACGCAGGCGTATTCGACCACGGCCTGAAATTCCGCGCCATGGTGTTCCCCGACACCTTCATCGACCATAATTCACCCAAAGCCATGTACCACGCCGCCGGTATGAATGCCCCCGACATCGAGGCCAAAGTGCTCGAAGCGCTGGGCGTTGCCAACATCGGGGTTAAGCGCGCGTAAGGGGTGTGATTTTACCAACGCCAGTGCCTGAATAACCTGGGGTTTGGACCCTTATCTAGCGGCTCGACCCCATTCGCGAATCGCAGCTTCGATTTGCTCTTGGGTCTTGCAATGCCACCAATGGGGTTGCAAAGGCAAAATTCGCATAGCTCTTTCTAGCGAAGCCGGAACGGCAGCATCTAAGACATTAGACCAGAGGCCTAAAACGCCCAAAATGGGGCGCTCATTTATTTTTTGTTCAGGGGCGGAGGGGACATAAACAGATGTTCACTCTGAAGTCTGCTTTTGGTCAAAACCGATAAACACTGCGCATTATGTGGCGTCTCAAACGGCCTCTAGATTGGACGTTCAATCGGTGTGTTTGTTCCTCATCATCAAGAATAGCACGCAGAAAACAATACCCCCAACCAGCGCAACTGCGTGACCAATTTTAATGTGCCCCGCAAAGAAGAGGTCAAGTCCAAGTGCCGGTAGCAACGAAATCGCAACGATGGATGTTGGTAACGCTCCTTTCATTCTACCCCTCGCTATAAGAATAATCGCGCAGCCCACAAATGCCAAAACGGCATGGGATGCCCCCGTTCCCACATTATAAGGCGCTTCGACGAATATCGGACTTATGAGAGTGGCTAATCCTCCGATCACTCCCCAAACAAACAAAGTCCAAAACCGTCCAATTTGTTTCTCAATAAGCGCCCCAACTGCGAACAAACACACCACATTGTAAAGCATGTGCGGCCACTTCACGTGGACGAGTTGAGCCGTCATGACCCGCCACAGATTGCCAATATCAAGCTCGTAATACCTAACCCCTCCCCATTCTGCGAGATCAACAATACGCACTGTGCTCAATGGAGTGCCATTGACTTTTTGCGAAACCCACAGCGAAACTATCAGAGTCATGGTAGCTAGCAGGAATGAAACCATCGGAACGAAATGCATTCTGCGTTTTGTAGTTTTGCTCTCCATCAGCGACTCCTGAGATTCAGCCGTATTATTAATACTGGGATAATCTAGCGTGCACACAATAAGTCTATTTTGGCGTATCCAAGACATAAACTCAAGCCCGACATGTCCTCTCCAGTGACCACGCAGCCATCCAGTACAGACAGGCCATTGCCGTCCACATCGCAGCGCTTGGCTGGGAGGTAGTCGACATTGGCCCGACAACACCGCAGAGCACAGATTATCCCATGCATGGCGGCGCGGCTTGTTGCCTCTGGCGATTGCCGGTTTGGCATCATCCTATGCGGCACCGGCCAGGGCATCATGATGGCGGCAAACAAGGTAAAGGGCATCCGTTGCGGTGCCTGCGCCGACACATTTTCGGCCCGCATGATCCGCGAACACAACGACGCCAATATGCTGTCATTAGGCGTGCGCGTGGTGGGCGACGGGCTAACGCGCGATATTGTGGATGCGTTCCTGAGCGCCGATTTTGAGGGTGGCCGACATGCGACGCGAGTAGAGATGATTGAGGCGCTGGAGCGGTAGCGCCATTACCAGCGTCGTAAGCCAGCGATCACGATCTGTCTTGCGCAGGAAACAGACTTTAGTTTGCATAATCGGCGCTGAAGTTTATATAGTATATCTGCTATGAGTTGTATTTCTGTGGATTTACTGGAGCTCTGAGAGTTGTTAAAAAGCTTTTTCATTATTACTATGATTATTTCAGTTGCGGCCATGGTGCCAATTGCGGTCCAAGCACAGGAGGCCTCCGGTATCGTTCCGCGTCTTCGACTTGCGGCGGAAGCAGACCCCAAAGTCAGTGTCTTTCTTCGTGGTATCGGGAACCAAATCAATCGCCAAAGACAAGATCGAACCTTACGCTCGCTGCTAGAAACTCTCTACGATGTCGCTCCGCAAGGTTCGCTCACTCTCGAACAGATCGAGCGGCGTATAACAATGGATCAAGCCAAGCTCCGAGCTGCTAGCATAGGTAAATTGCTGGCTTGGGATTTGAACGCTGATGGCTCTATTTCACAATCCGAGCGAAAAGCTTTTACGGGCAACGATGCAGTTGGAGTAGAACTTCTTTTCGCTCGCGCAGACATGGACGACGATGGCGTCGTTAGCTTAACAGAACTCTTTTCCTATGCCTCAGCGGAAGCCTTGGCAAACGTTCGCCAGTCAAACTACGAACATCTCATGTTATTTGATGTTGATCAAGATGGCACTGTTACTGCAAGCGAAATCGTGGCGACCATTACCGCACTAGAAAAGGATCCACTGATCCCCGTCAGCAACACGGAGAGGCCGTTGACGACGCCGTCTCGAACCCCACGCTTGATATGTGATGCACCAAAACCCACGGATGACTCAACAATCATTGTGCTCAGCGGCTACGAGGGGGCAGCTTTGTCATCAGTTAGCATCGTTGGCATGGATCGCGTCACCCATGTTGGTCGCGTAGTTATAGAACCCGGGCAAAAATCCATTTATCTGTTTTTGAGCGCTCATTCCTTCATGATCTGGGACATTGTTGGTGCCACCGACCGGATTGCCGGTGTCGTGGTGCAGAAAGGTAGAGTTCAAGGAGAAGCGGGAGCCGGAGTGCTGGGAATACCCCAAGACAAAGTGCATTTTGTTGCGTTCAACAGCTGTCTCAAACCAATTTATAGCATTGAAGGAGGCGATGGAATCATCGCATATCGTCAGATGACAGAGAGCCTTGGGCGTGAGCCTGATAATATGCACGCCCACTACACAATCGGCAGCATTTCCCTGCCGTCCGGCGCCGGCACCAAAGTAGGCGGTGAGGGAACAGATATCATAATCTATGACGGCAAGCGTTACGAGATCACGCCTGAGGGGCCAAAACTTATTGATGAGGCAGAGGGGCAGTCGCCAGGAGACCAGCCTTATGGCGCATCGCAAACCTTCCGCTCACTCAAGAGATTTAACCCAGGCGGTATCCGTGCCATCGACGCGGATGCGGTCGTTGCCCCTGGCGACGCTACTACCTATGATGTAATGCCTCAAGAGGCTGGGCTGTTGCAGTTACTGCTTGAACAAAAGATTCGCTACACCCGCGATGGATTTTACATAATTTCGAAACCCATAGCCCGCTTCCCAGCTGGTCTTGCCGGCGCCCACCAGGTGAAGTTCATGCTGGCAGAAGGCGTCCAGATGCCGTCAGGATCATCAGGGCACTCACCCGTCTACTCTGCCGAAACCGGAAAATGTATCGCGGGTTACTGCCGTTGAAACCTGTGTCGTGCAATTTAGCCAAACGTCCACATCTGAGCACCCAAACCATCGGACACATCCCACGCCCGTCAATACCTTGCTAATCCCCAATAACTGCGATATTTAAAGGGACGGTCGGCAGATACCGAGGCGTCGTTGTCCCGTGAGGGAAGCTAAACCTGCCATCTACAATCGACAGCATTTGAACATTCGTCCAGTGCCGCGTCGTAAGCCAGCGACCACGATCTGTTTTACGGCACGTGATGGATATAAAATGACCAAACACACTATCCCGCTTTTGGCGGAGGATATCTCGTATTTCACGCGGATCTTGGCGCAGCAGCTTAAGGATGCCGCGCACCCTCCCGCGCATCTCAGCTTGATGAACATGCTTTCGCGCGCCGCAGGGTTTCGCAATTTTCAGCACTTGCGCGCGGCGCATGCGGCTGGTGCGCGGCTGGCGATACCCCAAGACCCTGAGAATATCGATCACCAGTTGGTTGAAAAAACCCTGCACCAGTTTGACGCGTTCGGGCGGATGAAACACTGGCCGTCGCGGCGCAAAATACAAGAGCTGAGCCTTTGGGCGTTTTGGGCGCGCCTGCCCGCGCGAACCACCCTGCAGGAACGTGATGTGAACGCCGCATTGCGGGCCGAGCACCTGTTTGAGGATCCCGCCATCTTACGGCGCAGCTTATGCGGGCTTGGGCTGGTTACGCGCAACAGGGACGGGTCAGACTATCGTCGCTGCGAGCAAAAACCCCCGGCCGAAGCGCGCGCTCTTATCCGCATTCTAGAAACGCGATATGCTGCGCGCGCGGGGCAATGATTATTATTTCGCTGGCGGTTACGCTATCGCCGGTTTGGTGGAATACCTTTGATCCGGGCGACATGGGCCGCGATATCCTTCATCAAAAACTTAGAATGGCGCCGATTAGTATTGGCCGGGTGGTTGGATAACCCAAGTCCCAATTCAGGCCGGAAAGCTGTTTCAGGCCGGATTGGACGGGGCACAAACCCGCCACCACATGTAGGACAGACGTTGTGCAGAATTTTTTCAACACAATCAGCACAATACGTACACTCATACGTGCAAATGCGCGCATCGAGGGATGCAGGCGGTAAATCTTTGTCACATAATTCGCAGTTAGGTCTGATTTCAAGCATATCGCATCTCATTATCAAATAGGTTTTTGATGGCGTGATCCGGCACAGATTTATCACAGACCCGGCCATTAGCGGCATTGTAAAAACAGGGCTTGTCGCGGCATTAATCCGTTCTTTTAATCACATATTATGCCAGATTGCTCGGTTTTCTTTAAGGTGGATTAAACAGCTAACGTTGCTTTTCGTACCTCATGGCATGATAGTGGCGTGCTAATGTCATGGCTCTGACGTGGCAAAATGGCGTCTTTGGTCACATCCTGCTCTACCGTAACCAGAAATCTGAGGATATCATGATTATACGTTCCCTTCGCGAAGACAGGGGTTGGTCACAAGAACAACTCGCGGATATTTCCGGCATATCTGTGCGCACGATTCAGCGCATTGAAACTGGCAATCGCGGCAGTCTTGAGAGCTTGAAATGTCTGGCAGCGGTGTTTGAAACCACAATACCCGACCTAAGAGAGGATAAAGCTATGACAGACAAAACCGAACCTATCGCCCACCCGGAACCCGCGCGTGAACCCCCCAAAGCTGAGAGTAACGGCCTGACAGAGGAGGACCGTGCCGCCCTTAAATATGCACGTAATTTGCAACGTTATGATGACTATTATGACGATAAAAATGGCTGGGGGGATGATTATATGCACCCTGATGATGCCGATTTACCGGCGCATGAACGAAACGTCTTGCAACAAGTGCGCCGCGAGCGCGGGTTTTACCGGACCCTCGGGATTTATGCGATTATTCTGACTGTGCTTTTGGCGATCAATTTGCTGACTGGTCCGAACTATATCTGGGTCGTCTGGCCCGCACTTGGCATGGGTATATCGCTGTTGTTTCACGCCTCTTATGTTTTTGGCAATACCGGTTGGTTTGGCGATGACTGGGAGCGCAGCCAGGTTGAAAAACGGTTGCGCAAACTGGCGCATACCAATCCGAAACGTTGAATATTTGCGTTTCAAGGGTCGGGGAAAACGCTCCGGCCCAGGTAATTCCTATTTTGGGTAATCAAGGCGCATAGCCGTCACGCCCAGCGGATTTGCCAGATCTTTGCTGGCGCTGGCTGTTACTTTCCACTCATAGGTATGCACCCCGTTTGGCGGGCAGGGGCTTTTGTAGGTGAAAACATCTGCGGGCATGGTATCGCCCGTATATCCGATCCAGCCGCCGCCATGGCGATAGTTTGGCACATCAATGTCCGTTAGCTTGAAATACAGCCATTTTGTCCCCTCCGGCACGCCTGCAAGGGTAAATGCCGGATTACCAACCGTGTTTGGCCTGCCACTGGTGCAGCTTTTCAAACCATCCCAGGTGAATTGAATGCTGAAACCGCCTGCAAAAGCAGCAGTGCCAACAAAAGACAATATCATTGCCCCAAGTATATTTTTCATGATTCCCCCATACCCCTGGGTATCATACCTACCCCTTTAGCCCCAGACAAGGATCATCACGATCAACGGGGTCAGAAACACTTATGTGTGTATAGGGCTGCGCGCCTTCGGGCAGTGCCTCAAACTGGCCAAGAGACATGACCACCAGATCGGGGACAAGCGTATCGAGCGCCGCCGTTAGCCCCCAGTCATCGCGCGCATGGCCGTTACCTGTGATCACAATAACCGGCCCGCCGACCTCATCGAGCGCGCGCACTACCGTATCTGCCAGCACCGCGTCACGCAGGCGTTGGGCCTCGACCATTCCGGCAAGCTGGCCTTTGGGCAAAGCATTACAATGGGCCTGCATCTGCATGGCCTCGCGCGCGGCCTGTTGCTCGACCGGCAAGGGCTTATCAAGGCCAAAAAACGGCGCGTCTACACCAAAAACAGTTGCGGCCCCCTCAAACATCGCATCGCGCACATCGTCAATCGGGGTGGCGGCGCCAAAAATCACGGATTCAGGGCTGGCGCGGATAATCCGGGCATAGTTTTCAAACGCAGGCCAACCGGATTTATGCCACTCAAAGGTCTCCGCCAGCGCTGAGATGTCAATGCCCTCCCAGCGCGAGGTGTTGATAATTTCGGCCTGCGAGGTGCTGAACATTTCAAAAACCAACGCACTTGGCTGCATATGATTGGTGATTTCAGCCTGTAAAACATGGTGTTGCGGGTTATCGTGAATTTCACCCAGAACAATCACACCAGCAAAAGCAAAATCCTCAAGCATCTTTGCCGTATCCGCCGTTGCAATATTTGCGAGCAGCATAATTGGCAGCACAAACGGTATACGCATCACATCCTCCGGCAGGTTTAGCGTAGTTGAGCACATAAGCGGTGTATTTCACCAGATATTTATGAAAGGTTGGGGCTGTGAACGTCAGGAGGCGGGTAAATGTCGAAAATATCGCTTGTTCTGGGTGGCGCGCGCTCTGGTAAATCGGGGTTTGCAGAACGGCTTGCCGATGCCACGGATCGCCCCAAAACCTATATCGCCACGGCACAAGCATTCGATGTTGAGATGACGGCGCGCATCGCCAAACACCGCTTTGATCGCGGCCCCGGCTGGACCACGATCGAGGCCCCCCGGGATATTATCGCAGCGCTTAAAAAGGCTGATCCAACTTCGGTTATCCTGATCGATTGCATGACCCTCTGGCTTAGTAATCTATTATTGGCAAAGGCGGATATTGCGGTCGAAACCACGCGGTTTCTGGACCATATTGCGCGCATTCCCAACCCGGTCATCTGTGTTTCAAATGAAGTGGGCATGGGGCTGGTGCCTGAAAACCCGCTGGGGCGTGAATTTCGGGATGCCCAAGGGATATTGAATCAAAGGCTGGCGAAACGGGCTGATTTGGCCGTGTTTATTGCCGCCGGATTACCGTTGGTTTTGAAAGGCACATTGCCATGATCACCCGTTTCTGGTGGGTGCGCCACGGACCGACCCATGCAAAGGCCGCCATTGGTTGGACAGACCTGCCTGCGGATTTGTCCGATACGGCCGCACTTGACCGCCTAAGCGCCTATCTGCCGCAAAAAGCCACACTTATTTCATCTGATCTGCAACGTGCGCGCGCCACGGCTGATGCCATTCAAAACGCCCGCCCGCGCCTTGCCCATACCCGCGATCTGCGCGAGATGCATTTTGGTGAATGGGAGGGCATGCCATTCGCAGATATTGCCAAACGTGACCCTGAAATCAGTCGAAAATTCTGGGAAAACCCGGGCAAAACTGCCGCGCCAAACGGTGAAAGCTGGGATATGCTGTCAACCCGCATTTCCGGTGCTGTTGATGATCTGACCAACGCCCATAGCGCCAAAGATATCATCATTGTCACCCATTTCGCCACAATCCTGACCGCCCTGCAACGCGCCAGCAACATGAGCGCGCGCGCGGCCTTCAGCTTTAAGATCGACAACCTTTCAGTCACGCGGCTTGACTATCTGCACGACACCAAAAGCTGGCGGGTGATGGGCGTTAATCATCTGGTGTGATGGAATATATCTGACATTTTTTTGATAAACATGCATCCAAGGCCCCTGATTGTTCCGATCAGTAGGTTAGGACACAGCATTTCGTTGTGTCCGGTTTATCAAAAGGAACTTTTCAATGTCTGGTAAAACACAAAACACTGTACCTCAACCATTTCATGATTTTGTACATCAAACGCAACGCTATGCTAAAGGCATGCAACGGCTTTCCTTCAACGATGATAGCGATATCGGCGTTGGCGCCTCAGCGGCCCAACTCACAAGCCTTATGGAGGGTGCGATTGAGTACATCGCGATACCGTCCAGCAAGAACGAGCCTGTAAAGCTGGATGAAATCGCTGAACGTATTGCGCCATCGGTCAACACATTTGGTGATATGATTACAGTTCTCCGCGCCGATGCGGCGGCTGGTTTTACGTCCTTGCCCGATATGGATGATGCCCAGATCGGCAACAATATTATGGGCATGGAACTTGCGGCGCAATACCGGCTGCTTGAGCTGATGACCACGGTAAATGTTCAAAAAGCATCACCAGAGCGCAGTGAATTACTTGAATGTCTGGACGGTATCGGTGTGCCAGTTGCCACAGTAGGACTGCAAATACCGGTATTGGTGAAACTATTCATCGCACTCATCATAATCATAGTTGCAAATATCTTCCCGGGTTTTAAGCCAATCGCGACAAAAATACTGTTGGCATTAGCCAAGATGGATCGGCGCGGGCAGGGTGGTGACGGTGCACGGGGTGGGGATACAGGTACCGCAAAGCTACCATGCGGCGGCAGTGTTATTCTTACTCGTACCGGCATTGGCAAGACAGTTAGCGACGCAGAGGACTACGCTGAGAGTAAAGCGAAGACAGACGCTGCCAAAAATTCCTGTCCGACTGCATGCCCACCTGTACGTGTTTTAAAGGATAATATTAAAATTTCTGGGGGCAATGGACTACCATTTGTTGTTGATGTTATCTTTGGTTTCAAATGCACCTAGGACCTGCGCGGGCCTCTGCCTTCTGGCGGGGCCCGCGTGATACTTAGGTCTGACCCTATACAAACTGTGGTTGTACTGATTATAGTACGCCTTGAATGGCGGTCAGGCGGGGGTTCTTAATGTCAAAGCGCGATGACCCGATTGCAGTACTTTTGGTGCAGACGGCAAAACATGACGCCGCAGCTTTCAGGGAACTTTATGAACTCACAGCACCTCGCCAACTTGCCATCGCGGCCCGCCTGCTCGGGCGGCGCGATCTCGCCGAGGAGGCTGTCCAGGATGCCTATGTCTCAATCTGGGATAAGGCCGAAAATTTCAACCCCATAACCGGCAGTGCGCAAGGCTGGATCACGACCATCACGCGCCGCCGAGCCATTGACCGACTGCGCGCCAGCCCCTGGCTAAAGCGCGAGATCGATATAGATTGGATGGATACAATACCCGCATCACCTGATATTCACGAAGACCGGCTGGCATTGCAACAATGCCTGGACCGACTTTCCAACAAAGTACAATCCGCCATTCGCCTTGCTTATCTGTACGGATTGACCCATCTTGAGCTTAGCAAAATGCTGAATTTGCCCTTGGGCACACTGAAAAGTCAGTTACGGCGCGGTTTGGCCGCATTAAAGGAGTGCCTAAGCACGTGACCCAGAGACCCGAAAAACCTGATCCGGCAGAATACCTGCTTGGGCTTAGTGATCGCGAGGATAAGGCCCCGGATTTCGAAGCCGAGATTGCAGATTGGGCAGCGTGGCTTTCCCCGCTTGATGACGAGCCTGAATCTGCTTTGCCAGATACGCTCTGGTCAGGTATTGAGGCCCGCCTTACCGAGGCCGGTGTCACCCCGGGCATTCGAACTATTCAGCCTGACGCAGGTGTGTGGGAATGCATCACGCCGGGCGTAGAGCGTAAAATTGTTCATCAAGATCCGTCCCGCCGCACCTTAAGCTATTTCCTGCGGCTTCGTACCGGAGCTGTTTTGCCCGAACACGATCACCCGGGTGATGAGCATTGTGTGGTATTGACAGGTACTTTACAAATCGGAGATACAGTCTTTGCCGCTGGCAGTTATCAGTTTGCAGCCCAAGGCATGCCACATCCAATAGTAACCGCACAAAGCCCGGCTCTGGTGTTTATTCATACACCATATCAAAGTTAATCATCTGGTGTGATGGAATATATCCCGGCTTTTGATTAGACAATGCGCGCGCCTCGCCCTAGGTTTTGGGAAACAGGAGGGTGATATGTATAATCTCGCGATTGGTGACAGAACCTATTCCAGCTGGTCTTTACGCGGCTGGCTGATGTTTGCGAAATTCGATATTTTGGTGAATGTCGATACCGCGCGGATGAAAACCCCGGAATTTTCAGAGATGTTGCAGGCTTACGGCAATGGGCGGCAGGTGCCGGCTTTGCGGATTGAAGGTGCGCATGACACGATTTTTGTCGCGGACACATTGGCCATTGCCGAAACTTTGCATGAGCGTCACCCCGAAAAATCCATGTGGCCCAAAGATCCGGTGGCGCGTGGGTTTGCGCGTACAATCGTTGCTGAAATGCACGCCGGTTTCACCACGTTGCGTAACGATTGCGCGATGAACCTGCGCCATTGCTACAACGGCTTTTCCCCCTCAGACGCCCTGCGGGTTGAACTTTCGCGCCTCGATACGATCTGGCAGGCAGCGCGCGCGTATCCCAATCCCGATGGCCCTTGGCTGTTTGGCGAATACTCCTTGGCCGATGCGTTTTATGCGCCTGTCGCCACCCGAATTGCCACCTATGGGTTGCCGGTTGGGGATGTGGCGGCCGCCTATGTAAAAACCACGCTCAACGATCCGGTTTTCAAAGCTTGGCGCGCCGCCGGGCTGGCGGAAAATTATGTGCAGCCGGGGTATGATCTGGATTTACAGACCGTCGTCTGGCCAGTTTAACCTATACATGCGCCGCCTACTCCAATAGGATTCCTCTAAATACGTACAAATTTAGAGGTATAAATGGAAGATATACTCAATCCCGAGCTGGTGCAGGTCTTGTGGCTGGCGCTTTTGATCACGGGGATTTCCATGGGCGTCGACCTGATTTTCAGGCGCAAAATCAGTATCCGCAGCGCGGCGTTGGTCGGGTTTATCGCCGCAACGGTTTCATTTATTCTGGGCTGGTAAACCCGCGGTCTACCAGATCACAAACGCTGGCAACGCCATCCTCAGCATATAATTTCTTACCAATTGCAGCCGCACGTTCCTGCACGCTTGAGGATAGCGCGATTTCAAGCGCTGCCGTTAATTTCTGCGCCGTTAACCGTTTCTGGGCTATGGGCGGCGGGCCGGCCCCAAGGTCTGCCACCCGTTGCCCAAAGAATGGTTGATCAGCAAAAAGCGGGCAAATCACGCTTGGGCATCCCCACCGCAACCCCTCATGGGTCGTGCCTGAACCGCCGTGATGCACCACGGCTGAAACCTGTGGAAACAGCCAGGTATGGGGTACGGCGTCCAATACGTGGATATCTGCCATGCTCTTAATCTGCGTGATCCCGCTCCAACCTGTTGCAAAAATCGCGCGCAGTTTAAGGTTTCTTACGGCACCCGTAACAGCATCCACGATGCGTTCCCTGTCAACTCCGGGCATTGAGCCAAAACCGAAATAAACGGGCGACGGACCGGCATCCAGAAAGGCGCGCAACGCCTCTGGAGGTGTGAAATCTTGCGGCTCAGCAAAGAGATATCCGCTTTGCACTTCGGTTTTTGGCCAGCTTGCAGGGCGCGGCACGATCGCCTTGGAATACGCATGAATACGTGGTGCTTTACCCTTTGGGCTATAGCTTTGCATAAGATCCATAGGCGGGCCGAGATCAGGCTGCGCGATCTTTTGCCACCGCTTAATCATCATAGATGTGCCAAATTGCATGACCGCGTTGATAAGCCGGTGACTGGCCATATTGCCAACCCTGCCAAGTGAGCGCGATGCGATCAGGAATTGCGGGTACTCACCCGTTGCCATAAAGCCGGGTTGCAGCATGATTGGCGCAGAAATCGCCCCGAGCTTTCGGGCAAGATAGGGGCCAAGCGCGCCTTTGAAGTGGTGCAAAATCAGGTCAGGGGAAACATTAAGGCCAATTTTCCAGATTACATCAAGCTGCGCATTCATGATCTCGCTCGCCCAGCGATAAGCCTTGAGTTTACCGCTAAGCGAGGACATAGCCGCGGCAATCTGGGGTTCTTGCATCAGCTCTTGCATGTCAACAGGCAAGGGATGGTGGCAGAGGCCAGCCTTACTGATCATCCGGGAAAAACCCTTGGCCGCCGCAATTGAAACATCATGACCACGCTGGGCCAGCCCTTTGCCAAGCACGACAAACGGCTGCACGTCGCCGCGTGTACCGATAGCTATCAGCAGAATTTTCATGTTGGCACCTTGCAGTTCACATGCGTATTTGCATGTAAGTATAGTCGCACAATTGATGCTTACGGTTCAATCCTGCCGTATTTTTGGCCCTTAAATGCTAGCGACAACTTCTTTCATCATGTCGCGCACTTCACCTGCGACAGTCTTCAGCGCATCATTGTCAATCGCCAGCATAGAGGCGAGTGGATCAATCGCGCTGACCTCGACACCACCTTCAACTGCACGTAAAATCACGTTGCACGGCAACATTGCGCCGACACGCGGCTCTACCCCGATAGCCTGATAAGCCAGTTTAGGGTTGCAGGCACCCAATATCAGATATGGTGTTAGATCCTTGTCGATCTTCTTTTTCATGGTCGCTTTGACGTCAATTTCAGTCAAAACCCCGAACCCTTTGTCAGCCAGCGCCTCGCGCGTGCGGGCTTCGACCTCAGCAAAATCAGCGCCCGTAATAATGCGGTTGATGGTATATGTCATAGTTTGACCCTTTCGGTGGAGATTTTGGTGGTGATTATAACACATATAACGATCATCCTAATAGACTTGAAGGCGCACATCTTATGCCAGTGATAAAATCCTAAAAATTTACGGAAAATAAACCTCTAATGCGCGATATTACCCTGAGAGATCGGAGGAATGATGGTTGCGCGGGCTTATACTGTTGCATTTCAAGGGATTGAGGCGCGCCTGATTGAAGTGCAATGCGCGCTTGCCCCGGGTATCCCGGCGTTTAATCTGGTTGGGCTGCCCGACAAGGCCGTATCCGAGGCCAAGGAACGGGTGCGCGCGGCCATTACCACCATGGGTTTGGCGTTGCCTGCCAAACGGATCACGATCAACCTTTCTCCGGCGGATTTACCCAAAGAAGGTTCGCATTTCGATTTGCCGATCGCCGTCAGCCTGCTGGCCGCGATGGATGTGATCCCCAAGGATGAAGCCGCGCAAAATGTTTGTCTGGGGGAATTATCGCTGGATGGCTCGCTGGTGCCGGTGCTTGGTGCGCTGCCCGCCGCCCTTGCCGCATCCGAGGCCGATTTTGGCCTTATCTGCCCCGAGGCTTGTGGCGCTGAGGCCGCCTGGGTCGGCTCCGTGCAAGTCCTTGGATCACCTTCGTTGTTGGCTTTGGTGAACCATTTTAATGGCCGTGATATTTTGCCCACAGCCCAACCCGGTGAGGTTCATACCGATATATCCGCCCGCGATTTCAGTGACGTGAAAGGCCAGGAAAAGGCCAAAAGGGCGCTGGAAATAGCGGCCGCCGGGCGACATCATTTCTTTATGGTCGGGGAACCGGGGGCCGGAAAATCGATGCTCGCGGCCCGTCTGCCCGGGATTTTACCGCCCCTTGACCCTGCCGAGGCGCTGGAAACCTCGATGATCCACTCGCTCGCCGGGTTGTTGGACGAGGGGGGCATTTCGCGCAGTCGTCCGTTTCGCGCGCCCCACCACACGGCCTCTATGGCGGCGATTGTCGGGGGTGGGCGCGCGGCCAAACCCGGTGAGATATCGCTGGCCCATAACGGTGTGTTGTTTTTGGATGAATTTCCCGAATACTCCCGCGCCGTTCTGGAAACCCTGCGCCAGCCGATTGAAACGGGTGATGTCGTGATAGCCCGCGCCAATGCCCACGTGCGATACCCTTGCCGGTTCATGCTGGTGACGGCGGCAAACCCCTGCAAATGCGGCTATCTGACGGACCCCGAGCGTGCCTGCGCCCGCGTGCCTTTATGCGGCGAGGACTACCTTGGCCGCATCTCCGGCCCAATGATGGATCGCTTTGATTTAAAGGTCGAAATGCCGCCCGTTAACGTTTCCGATTTGGCTTTAAGCGCTGTGGGGGATACCTCTGCCGATGTTGCCGCGCGGGTTTTGAAGGCTCGGGAAATCCAGACGCAGCGTTTTGCCGATCATGACGGGATCAAGACAAATTCCGATGCCGAAGGGGGCATTCTAGAAACTATTTCGCAACCAACACCCGAAGGCAAAGCCCTGCTAAACGACATGGCGCACCGCTTTAGAATGAGCGCGCGCGCCTATCACCGCATTTTGCGCGTCAGCCGCACAATCGCCGATCTGGAGGGTGAAATAACCGTGCAAAGACACCACATAGCCGAGGCTGTAAGTTACAGGTTCTACCGCGAATCCAAGCTGAAACAGGTAAAATCAGCGTAGATATCCAGCCTATAAGATCACAGGTAATCCTGAAATTCCGCAATGACTTTTTTGTAAACATCCCGTTTGAACGCAACGATATTATCGATCAGCCCATCGACCGGCATCCAGCGCCAGGCGGAAAACTCCGGTTCTTCGGTTTCTATGTTGATCTGGTGATCGGCGCCGGTAAACCGCAGTAAAAACCAGCGTTGCTTTTGCCCCCGATAGCGGCCTTTCATAAGTTTCACCGCCAAATCTGCGGGAAAATCATAATGCAGCCATTGCGCGCTTTGGGCCAGAATTTCGACGTTTTCTTTAGTGATCCCGGTTTCCTCAAACAACTCACGCAATGCCGCCGTTTGGGGGTCTTCGCCTGCATCGATCCCACCCTGGGGCATTTGCCACGCGGCTGAGGGATAATCCAGACGTTGGGCGACAAAAACATGCCCCGCCCCATTCAGAACCATCAGCCCAACGTTGGGGCGATAGGGCAGCGCGTGGCGTTCATCTTCGGTCATAATGTGGCCAGTCAATATGCGCAGGCCAGACATCCGCCCGGCCTGCTTTATATGTTAATCAGCCGAAACCACGTTTAGACCGCGCAGGATATCCATGCCATAGGACAGTTGGTTATCGTCCTCACGCCGCGCCGCGATTTCCTCTTGCTCGGCGCGCTCTTGCTCCAGCTGTTCACGTTCCTCATCGGTCAGGGAATCGTTGCTGAGAGATCCGCGCAGATCAGCCTCGGAACGGCGGCGGCGGTTTTCCTGTTCTTCTTCGGTTTTCTCAACGGGGGGGCGGTATTCAACGATGATATCGGGCATAACGCCCAGCCCCTGAATAGAGCGCCCGGATGGCGTATAATAACGCGCAGTTGTCAGGCGCATTGCCCCGTCACCTTGCAGCGGCATGATCGTTTGCACCGAACCTTTGCCGAAACTTTTGGTGCCGACAATGATCGCGCGGCGGTGATCTTTCAGCGCGCCCGCGACAATCTCGGACGCCGAGGCAGAGCCGCCATTGATCAGCACAACAACCGGTTTACCCTCTGCCAGATCACCGGGTCTTGCGTTAAAACGTTCACTATCGGCGGCATCCCGGCCACGGGTTGAGACGATCTCACCGGCGTTCAGAAACGCATCGGAAACCGCGATTGCCTGGTTAAGCAAGCCACCGGGGTTGTTGCGCAAATCAAGAACGAAACCGTCAATATTGTCCATACCGCCGTTAGCTTCGACCTCTTTGGCGAGGCCCGTGGACAGGTCCTGGTAGGTTTTTTCGGTAAATGAGGTGATCCGCAACACAATCGCGCGCCCCTCTGTGCGCACCCGCACGGCCGTTAGTTTGATAATGTCACGCACAATGGTCACATCGAAAGGTTCATCCACACCGTCGCGGAAAATCGTGATGACAATCTCGGCACCAACCGGGCCACGCATCAGATCAACGGCCTCATTCAAGCTCAGACCAAGAACGCTGTCCCCGTCAATGCCGGTAATGAAATCGCCCGACATAATGCCCGCGCGTGCCGCTGGCGTATCATCAATCGGTGATACAACTTTGATAAAGCCATCCTCTTGGGTCACTTCGATGCCAAGTCCGCCAAATTCCCCGCGCGTCTCTTCCTGCATCTCGTCAAATGCCTTGGGTGGCAGATAGCTGGAGTGCGGATCAAGCGAGGTTAACATACCGTTTATGGCGGCCTCGATCAGATCAGCCTCGTCAACCTCTTCGACATAGGTTGAGCGGATGCGTTCAAAGATATCCCCGAACAGATCGAGCTGTTCATAGGTGTTTTGTGTGTTTGTATTCTCTTGCGCGACAAGCGGTCCGGCGAATTGTGTTGTCACAAAAAACCCTGCAATCGCACCGGCGGCCGTGGCCATAATATACTTGTTCATTCTCAAAACTTCCTGTTGTTCTGTTTGATCCGGAAATGGGAATCTCTTTTGCATTCAAACCTATATAGAGCCTTTAACGCAAATTTGCGCCAGCGCCAATGTCCAAAACCGATCACGTTTTCTTTAGCACGCGTTAATCCGCCCTTTTTATCAGCAGATTTTGTCCGGTCATTTCCGGTGGGGGCGCAATATTCATCAAGGCAAGCAGGGTTGGCGCCAGATCGCCCAGCCGCCCGTGTAGGCGGATTTTTGCGCCCTCAGGCCCGTTAATCAGCACCACAGGCACCGGGTTGGTTGTGTGCGCCGTATGCGGCCCGCCGGTTTTTGGATCAATCATCAGCTCACAATTGCCGTGATCCGCGGTCAGGATCATCGCCCCGCCCACAGATTTAAGCGCGGCAATCGCCTTGCCGACCCCTGCATCCACCGTTTCACAGGCCTGCACAGCCGCTGGGATATCACCCGTATGACCGACCATATCAGGGTTGGCGTAATTGACGATTATCAGGTCATATTCCTGACTTTTGATCGCCTCAACCAGATGGTCCGTTACCTCTCCAGCAGACATTTCCGGCTGCATATCATAGGTTTTGACCTTGGGACTGGGGGCGACATAGCGATCCTCTCCGGCCTCGGGCGGCTCGATGCCGCCATTCATGAAAAACGTCACATGGGGGTATTTTTCGGTCTCGGCCAGACGGTATTGTTTCAAGCCTTTAGCCGCCACCCAATGGCCAAGCGTATTTACGATTTCCTTAGCTGGAAACATCACATCCATATAGGCATTATGCGCATCAGAATAGGCCACCATCCCGGTAAGGGCCGCAAATGCGGGGCGCGCGGAGGCATCGAATTGGTCAAACCTCGGATCCCCTAGAGCGGCCAGTATTTCCCGCGCCCGATCAGCGCGAAAGTTCACGAAAAGCAATCCGTCACCATCCTGCATGCCCGCGTAATCCCCGATCATCGTGGGGGCGATAAACTCGTCGGTTTCGCCAGCGTCATAGCCCTGCATAATCGCCGCATCGGGCGTTTTCGCCGTTTTCCCTGTGCCGGATACCATCAGCTCAAAGGCTTGCTGCACTCTTTCCCAGCGATTATCGCGGTCCATGGCGAAAAACCGGCCACAAATTGTGGCGATATGGGCGCCCTTCGGCAGTTTTCCCTCAAATCTCGCGATCTGGGTCTTGGCAGCCTTTGGCGCAACATCGCGCCCGTCCAGAAATGCATGAATGGCCACCGGCACCCCAGCAGCAGCGATTACATTGGCCGTTTGCAACATATGGTCAAGATGCGCATGCACCCCGCCGTCCGAGGCAAGCCCCGCGATATGCGCCACCCCGCCCGAGGTTTTCATACGCGCGATAAACCGCAACAATGCTGCGTTTTTGTCAAATGAACCATCGGTAATCGCGGTGTTGATTTTAGGCAGGCTCATCCAGACAACCCTACCCGCCCCGATGTTCATATGCCCAACCTCGGAGTTTCCCATCTGCCCGTCTGGCAGGCCAACATCGGGACCGTGTGCCGTTAAGGTCGCGTTAGGACATGCATGCATCACCCGGTCAAAATTTGGCGTATTGGCCAGTGCTACGGCATTTGCCGCGGACTGTTCACGCAGGCCCCAGCCATCCATAATGCATAAAACAACGGGTTTTGGGGTGGGCATGATATGTCTCCGCTAAGGGTTCAGATATACCTATGTCGCCCAATCCTCAAGCGCAAGAGATCAGGCGCGGTGATAAGGACTGCCCGCCAGAATGGAGGCGGCGCGGTATAACTGTTCGGCCAACATGACGCGCGCCAGCATATGTGGCCAGACCATTTTACCAAAAGACAGTGTGAAATCAGCCTTTGCGCGTAAATCCGGGGCGATGCCATCTGCGCCGCCAATGACAAAGGCGATATCGCGCTGGCCATGATCCCGCCAATGCGCAAGACGAGTGGAAAATTCCGGCGATGTCAGCAATTTGCCACGTTCATCAAGCGTTATAATGGTGGCACTTTCAGGAATGGCGCGGTGCAAAAGCTGCGCCTCGCCCACCATGCCCCCGCCTTTTTTGTCTTCAACTTCAGTGATTTTCGCAGGCCCAAGCGCCAAAGCGCGGCCCGTACGCTCAAACCGTGCCAGGTAATCCTTGATCAAATCTTGCTCGGGGCCGCTTCGTAACCGCCCAACCGCACAGATCGTGACCCGCATTATTGTTCGCTGTCAGGCATGCTCGCGGCTTGCCACATTTTCTCAAGTTGGTAAAATTCGCGCACTTCGGGGCGGAAAAGATGCACAATCGCGTCCCCGCAATCAATCAGCACCCAATCGCCAGAGTTCTTGCCCTCAAGACGACAAATAATGCCGGTTTCATCCTTGATGCGCTTGAACAACATTTCCGCGAGCCCCGAGACCTGACGGGTCGAACGCCCCGAAGCCACGACCATGTTATCCGCCATTTCGGACTTGCCGGCCAGCGGAATGACCACGACATCCTCAGCCTTGTTTTCATCAAGGGACTGAAGAATACGCGCCAACATTGCCGCACTTTGATCTTTATCGCCGCTCACACCGATGGTGGTCGAGGCGCTTTCATTAACACGTTCAGACAGAACGAGCCCTCCTGATTAGTCGCACAGAATCTGTGTAGAATCTTTGCATGGGATAAAATATATCACAGCGCATGTGTTGCCTCAAGGCGATGGAGTCAAGCGGTTTATAACGAACCGATGCGTTCCAGTAGCAAATCAAAAAATCCGTCAGCATTAATATCACGCACAAAATAAGCATTTTTCGGGCGTTTAGTGACGCCCCACCAGTCAGCGACGGTCATGCCCATGGTCAGCTCGGACGTGGTTTCGATCTCAACATTTATGTGCCGCCCTTGATATAATTCCGGGCGGAGCAGCCAGGCGATGACGTTAGGATCATGCAGCGGGCCGCCGTCAGTGCCGTATTTTTCCTCGTCGTAACGTTCAAAGAAATCGATCAGTTCAGCGGTGGCAATGGCGGGTTTGGTGCCAAGTGCCCGAAACTGGCTAACCCGTGCGCGCGTGGTCAGGGCCTTGTGGGTTACATCCAGCGGAAACATCGTGATCGGAATGCCTGCATCAAACACAAGTTTGGCGGCATGTGGATCGACGTAAATGTTGAATTCCGCCGCAGGAGTCACATTACCCCCCTCAAAACACCCACCCCCCATCAGGACAATTTCAGCAACCCTCCCGGCAATTTCTGGCGCTTTATTCAGCGCCAGCGCAATGTTGGTCAGTGGGCCAAGTGCACAAAGCGTGATGGTTTTGGGCGAGGCATCCAGTACCGTTTCCACAATAAAATCCACCGCGTGACTTTCTTGCAATGGCATGGTTGGTTCAGGCAAATCCGGGCCATCCAACCCGGTTTTCCCGTGCACATATTCCGCCGTCACCAACGCGCGCGCCATAGGGCGAATAGCCCCGGCAAACACCGGAATATCAGGGCGATTTGCCAGCTCACAAATCTTGCGGGCATTAAGCTGCGTTAGTGCCAGCGGAACATTTCCAGCCACGGCCCTGATCCCCAGAACTTGCAGCTCGGGTGAGGCCAGCGCCAGCAGAATTGCAACAGCATCATCCTGCCCGGGGTCTGTATCAATGATGATTTTACGAGGGGTTGGCATGATTGTCCTGACGGTTTTTCGGGCTTTGGCTATGGTAGAAGATCAATGGTTGTGACCACAATATGTTACTTTCCTAAACCCCAGAGTATTGTTGGCATTCATATCCACTAAACCGGTTTAGTAGTTTAGTGGAACGTCGAAAAACAGCACGCGCTAAGGCGGGTATTATGTCAATTCAGAAGGAATGTCGTTATTTACGCACCAAAGCTTCATAACTTTCCACGATATCACGTGTGATGTCGCCAACCGTAAAGTTATGCTCACTAATCTGTCCCACGGGGGTTATTTCAGCCGCGGTGCCGGTCAGCCAGCATTGTTCAAAATCGGCCAACTCCTCGGGCATGATGTGGCGTTCAATCACCTCAATCCCTTTGTCTTTCAGTATGCCGATAACCGTTTGCCGTGTGATCCCGTTCAGAAAAACATCCGGGGTTGGCGTGTGCACGGCCCCGTCTCGAACGAAAAAGATATTCGCGCCCGTCGCTTCGGCAACATAGCCACGATAGTCATACATCAGTGCATCAGAGCACCCTTTGGCCTCGGCCGCATGTTTGGACATCGTGCAAATCATGTAAAGGCCCGATGCCTTGGCGTGGCTGGGGATAGTTTCCGGGCTGGGGCGTTTCCACTTGGAAATATCGAGGCGCGCGCCCTTATATTTCGCATCCCCGTAATAATTGCCCCATTCCCAAACGGCCACGGCCATATGCACGGGGTTTGCGGCGGCGGAAACCCCCATATCCGTTCCTGATCCGCGCCATGCAACGACGCGCACATAGGCATCATTTAGGCCATTCGCCTGCAAAGCTGCATCTTTCGCGGCTTCGATTTCATCGACAGAATAGGGAATTGGCATATCCATATATTCGCCGGATTTTATCAAACGCGCGGAATGTTCACGGCTTTTGAAAATCTTGCCGTTATAACAACGTTCACCCTCAAAAACCGACGAGCCGTAATGCAGCGCGTGGGTCAAAATATGTACTTTGGCGTCACGCCACGGGGTTAATTTGCCATCCATCCAGATGGTTCCGTCCCGATCATCATAAGGTACCACTGACATGCCACATTCCTTTTCATCACGACAACGCGCGGATTGTTTTCTGATTATTGCGCATTCATGATCTTAAAAGACCGTTTATTGCGCAATTTCTGTATTTTGCTAACAAATGATTCTTGAAAAGTCAACAAGACTGACATAAATTGTGAACAGGCAAAACCATATTGAGGAAAAGCCATGAATACGTTGCACCATCAAATGGACCGTTCTGAGCAATTACTGTTCCTGACCGATGATCAGCTGCGCCAGGGCATTGAGCTGATGTTTTTTGCTTACCGCGGCTTTACGGCCGACCCGGATCTGATTTTGGAAAACTATGCGTATGGACGGGCGCACCACCGCGCTATCCACTTTATCAACCGAAAACCGGGGCTGACCGTCAACGCGCTGCTGGATATTCTTGGCGTGACCAAACAGTCGCTCAACCGTGTGCTGCGCCAATTAGTAAGTGATGGTCTGGTAGACAGTCGCATTGGCCAGCAGGATCGCCGCCAGCGCAATCTGTTTCTAACCGAGGCCGGTATAACGCTGGAGCGCGAACTTTCCGAGGCCCAACGCAAACGTATGCGCAAAGCCTATTCCAGTGCCGGGGTTGAGGCGGTGCAAGGGTTTCGCACGGTGTTAGAGCATATGATCGACCCGAATTTGCGTGAAAAAGTCCTGAATCTGCCGGGGGAATCCTGATGCTTATCCCTGAAGATCAATCCGAGGCCCATCTGCTGATCGTCGATGATGACGAACGTATTCGTGGCCTGTTGCAGAAATTTCTGGCACGAAACGGGTTTTTGGTGACAGCGGCCCGTGATGCGGCACACGCCCGGCGGTTGCTCGGCGGGCTGGAATTTGACATGCTTATCATTGACGTGATGATGCCCGGCGAGGACGGTTTCGCCCTGACAAAAGACTTGCGCCGCAGCCTTAGCACGCCGATTCTGCTGCTGACTGCGCGTGGCGATGCGGCTGACCGGATCAAGGGCTTGGAAATGGGTGCCGATGATTATCTGCCCAAACCGTTTGAGCCACAGGAACTACTGCTGCGGGTCAATGCGATTTTGCGCCGTGTGCCAAAATCCGACCTCGGCGTGGCCCCGCCCAAAACCCTGCATATGGCTGATATCCATTATGAGGTGCGGCGCGGTGAGCTGTGGCAAGGCGACACCCGCATCCGCCTGACCGGCACAGAGGCGGCGTTGATGAAAATCTTTGCTGCCCAACCCCATGAGGCCATCAGCCGCAGCCAGCTGGTTGACGCGCTGGGGCGCAACGATGGCTCGGCGCAGGAACGTGCGATTGACGTGCAAATCACCCGACTGCGGCGCAAGCTAGAGGCCGACCCCAAACAACCCCGTTATCTGCAAACTGTGCGCGGCGCAGGGTATATGTTGACCCCCGATTAAAGGCCTACATCTGAGGAATAATCTGGAAAAATTGCTGGGCGCGGCTAAGCACTGTGCCTTACGCCCATATAAACAACAAGGAACCCACCATGGCCATTGTCCCCCCTCTTAGCGAAGAAAACATGGATGAAACACTGCGCGATGAGGTGCAGTTTTTCAAAGGCCCGCTGGGTGTGATCCCCAATTCCGTGCGCACAATGGCCTATCGCCCCGAAATTGCCCGCGCCTTTACCAATCTTAACATCGCAGTGATGACCGAATACGGCGCTGTGACACCGGAATTCAAACGCATCCTTGGCTATGTCAGCAGTTACGCGTCGGGCTGTCTATACTGTCAGGCCCATATGATCCTTGCATCTGAGCGTTTTAATGCCTCTGAGGAACGCCTGAATGATGTGTTCAATTTCACAGACAGCCCACATTTCACGGATGCTGAAAAAACCGCGTTGGAATATGCCCATGCTGCCACATTAGTGCCAAATGCCGTGACACCGGAAATGGGTGCGGCGCTGAACGCCCACTGGGCACCCGAGGATATTGTTGAGATCACAGCCGTCGTGGCGTTATTCGGCTTTCTTAACCGCTGGAACGATTCGATGGGATCTGCACTGGAAGACCTGCCGATTTCCAAAGGTGAGGCGCGACTATCCAACGCAACCGGCTGGAGTGTCGGCAAACATAAATAACGTTAATACCACCCGTTTAACAGGAATTTTTTATGGAACCCAAAGACAGCAACGGCACCGCCCTCAACGAGGGCGACACAGTGATGGTCATCAAAGACCTTAAGGTCAAAGGCATGTCCAAAACACTGAAACGCGGCTCACAGATCAAAAACGTGCGTCTGACAGGCAACCCCGAACAAATTGAGTGCCGCATCGGCAAGGCCACGATTGTGCTGAAAGCCAGCTTTATGAAGAAGGTTTGAGGTGGGGGCGGTGAGGCAATAATTGCATTCACAGCAGTTTTTGAAAAAACACCCTATGAAAGTTATCCTCTTTGCGGCTATCCACCTCTTGATATCCAAGATGTGGATAAATGTTCAGGTTATCCAGCATTTTGATATTAGTGTATAAGTCGATGCGCGCCAGCCCCTGATTTCGGGCGCTGTTTTCGCAATATTGGATCAAGGCCTTACCAATGCCCATACCCATGGATGCGGGCAAGACGGCAACATTTGCTAAGTGCATGCTGTTATCAACCGGGTGAAAAACGATAAACCCGTCTATGTTGCCAGTGGTATCAATAGCAACATAGACAATGCCCTGCCTAATCAGGTCAGCAAAATTCGCAACCATCGGTGAAGGTTTACGCCCTATTGCGTGGACGTATTTCTGATAGGCAAGTTCAGCGCAGCTTTTAACGGCCCTAACATCGCCTGCCTGTGCCTGTCTGATCATAATTCCCATATGTTACAAAACATACCGGCTGAGATCAGTTGACCTTGCCAGTTCTCCCAAGTGTTTTTCCACGAAATCTGCATCAATCGTCACGGCGTCGCCGGCGCGCTCGGGGGCGTCAAAGCTGAGGTCCTCAAACACGCGTTCCAGCACGGTATAAAGCCGCCGCGCGCCGATGTTTTCAACCGATGAGTTCACCTCGGCGGCGATTTTGGCAAGGGCGGCGATGCCATTTTCCGCAAATGTCACCGTGACTTTTTCGGTGGCCATCAGGGCGGTATATTGCAAGGTCAGGGCGTTGTCTGTTTCCGTCAGAATGCGCACGAAATCCTGTTCGGTCAGCGCGCGCAGCTCTACGCGGATCGGCAGGCGCCCCTGAAGTTCCGGCAATAAATCCGAGGGTTTAGCGATATGAAACGCGCCCGATGCAATGAACAGCACATGGTCAGTCTTAACCGGGCCGTATTTGGTGGAAACTGTCGTGCCCTCAATAAGCGGCAACAAATCGCGTTGCACGCCTTCGCGCGAGACATCACCGCCACGGGCATCCGAGCGTGCACAAACCTTGTCAATCTCGTCCAGAAATACGATGCCGTTTTCTTCAACCCCAGTGATCGCTGCTTTGTTGATGGTTTCCTCATCCAGCAGCTTGTCGGCCTCCTCGTCAATCAGCAGTTTATAACTGTCCGAAACCTTGACGCGCCGCCGCGTGGTGCGCGCGCCCATGGCTTTGCCAAACATATCCCCAAGGTTCAGCATCCCCATGCCGGCCCCCGGCTGCCCGGGGATATCCATCATCTGCATGGGGTTGGAATTATCCGCAAGCTCCAGCTCAATCTCTTTGTCGTCCAGCATCCCGTCGCGCAGCTTTTGGCGAAACATTTCGCGGGTCTGTTCGCGGGCATCCGCACCGGCCAGCGCGCTAACCACGCGTTCTTCGGCCAAGGTGTGCGCCTTGATCTTTACGTCCTCACGCATGGTTTCACGCACCATCAGCACCGCGCTATCCATCAGATCGCGCACGATTTGTTCAACGTCGCGGCCAACATAACCTACCTCGGTAAATTTGGTTGCCTCGACCTTAAGGAACGGCGCATTGGCAAGCTTGGCCAGACGGCGGCTGATTTCAGTTTTGCCAACGCCAGTTGGGCCGATCATCAGGATGTTCTTCGGGTAAACCTCATCGCGCAGATCATCGCCAAGCTGCTGGCGGCGCCACCGGTTACGCAGGGCCACGGCCACGGCACGTTTGGCGGCGTTTTGCCCGATGATAAAACGGTCGAGTTCCGACACGATTTCGCGCGGGGTTAGATTGGTCATGATATTTCCTGATAAGGCGGAAGTTTCGATTTAATTGGAAAGTTTGGCAAGGCACGCATCAAGGCGGCGCGCAATTGCACCCACCATGTACCAAGGGCCGTAACGAACGCCCCCATGGCCAGCAGGGTCAGAGCGATAGGCCAATCATCGCCGCTGCCAAGATCGGAATCAAGCGCCCAAGCCAGAATGATGCCGATATAGATAATCCCTGCTGTCAGGAATGAGCGACGGTCGATCACCAGTGCGACAATGGCAATCAGAACCAGTGCAATACTGGCTAATCCATAGCCCATCGTGCCTTCAAGGTTCAAAAGGCTAAGCGCCACCACGTTAACAATCGCAGGAGCGGCAAGGATGTGCAGCCAAAAGCCACAGGCCGACAGGCGCGAGACGCGGTAGGGGTCTTTGAGGTCGAAATACATACCCCCAAGGAAGGCAATAAAACCAAAAATCAGCATGGTCTGCGCCATGACCGGATTACGGGATATATCGAAAACGCCGTCGGCATTGCCAATAAAGATCGACGCAAAAATAGATTCCGGGGCGACGATTGCGGCGATAGAAAAGGCGATGCCAGCGCCAAAAAGGCCGAACAGGAACATCGCAAAAGGTACGCGAAAGCGCCAGAAATACCCCAGCATGCCAACGGCCCCGATCATGGCCGTTATCAAGAAATGATAGCCATTTGGTTTTGCAGCATCAAAATCAAAAATCAAGAGGGCCGCAAGCCCTGCAATTGAGCCAGCAAAGACAATCGCCAGCCCGATGCTTGGCAAGGTCATGCGGCGTTTCAGGGTGAAATACGTAGCAAACGCGACCGTAAGCAGGGCCGATATTACCAATACGATCTCAGGGATGCCTACCAGCAAAGCTACGCTCATGAACCCACCATAAAGGATGGCCAGACCAACGGTTACAAATATCTCCGAGAACCCTTTGAACAGCTCAAACGGTTCATCCTCAACCCCCATATTCTGGCGATAACCCAGACGGTCATTGGCGATGGTGATCAGACGCGCGGCCTGTGCCTCGTTGATCACACCGGCCGCGACACCGGCGCGAATATCATCCATTGCAAAATCAGCCATTAATCGACTCCACTGTCATATTACCATTGGTGTAAACGCAAATTTCAGCCGCAATTTCCAAAGCACGGCGTGCGATTTTTTCGGCGTCATCTTCAAAATCATACATCGCCCGCCCGGCTGCCAGCGCGAAATTCCCGCCTGACCCGATCGCCGTTACATCATGTTCAGGCGCCAGCACATCGCCCGCGCCGGTGATGACCAGCAGTTCAGTGCCATCCGTAACAATCAACATCGCCTCAAGATTTTTGAGGTACTTATCCGTGCGCCAGTCTTTGGCCAGCTCGACGCTTGCACGTTGCAACTGCCCTGGCGCCGCCTCAAGCTTGGCCTCCAGCCTTTCCAGCAGCGTGAACGCATCGGCCGTAGAGCCGGCAAAACCGCACACCACATCATGGCCACCGGGCGAAATACGTCGGACTTTTTGTGCCGAACCTTTGATGATCGTCTGCCCGAGGCTAACCTGCCCGTCGCCTGCAATCACAACTTTGCCGCCCTTGCGAACCCCGATAATCGTGGTGCCGTGCCAGCCGGGAAAATGCGCGGTGTCGCTCATATCTGTCTCCATTTGCTTTGGTGGAATATAGGAACGGTTTGGTCGAATTGCCAGTGCATGCGATGCCTCGATTAACCTTTGCACCCGCCTTTTGTGATAAAAGTCACATAAAACCGGCCATTATGCGGTATATTTGGGTATTCACCTCTTATTAAGGAGCTTTCCATGACCGTTTCCATCGGGACATTTAACCTCAATAACCTGTTTTCACGGTATAACTTTCGTGCCGCGGTTGATACCATTCCCTTGCAGGAAGCGGGGGGTATTTCCCTGACATTCACACCCGATGACGTGGACGTCAAAACCTTTATGGGGCGTTTGGTCAAGGCTAAAGATCCTGATGACACGGCTGAAATTGCCCGCCGGATACTAGAGATGGATTGTGATATTTTAGCGGTTCAAGAGGTGGAACACATTGAAATTCTTAAGAAATTTAACCGTGATAATCTGAATGAGCTATATGCGCATGTCGCCCTGATTGAAGGCAATGATCCGCGCATGATTGACGTTGGGATACTCTCAAAACTGCCGCTTGGGCCGATCACATCGCACCAAACGGCCACGCATCTGGATGATCCGGCAAAACGGGTTTTTGGGCGAGATTTGGCGCAGGTTGAGGTGTTGAAAGCCAACGGGCAGAAACGGTTGACGATTTATAACACCCATATGAAAAGCCATTTTGTGCCTTTTGATCAGGATCCTGTGGCCGGGGCGACGTCCGCAAATGCACGGCGCAAACGTCAGGCGGAAACGATCTCGCGGATCATTTCGGCGCAGGAACGTGCGGGGGGTAAATTTGTGCTGCTCGGCGATATGAATGACCCCGAGGATTCCAGTGACATCGCGCCAATGTTAATCGCAGACGGTGATCCGTTACATAACGCGCTGGAAAATGCTGTTGAGACTCGCGCCGCCAAGGCTGAAACCACAGGGCAAGGGCCGGGGCCGCAAAGCACCATGTGGACACATCGCTTTAACCCGCCCGGCCCGGAATTTCCGCGCTATGAGCTGTTTGACCACATTTGGGTCAGTGACAGCCTGCGCAACAAAGTGGTGTCAGCCCATATTGACCGGCGCACCAAACACGGTGGCGATGGCTCAGACCATGATCCGGCGTGGATTGTGCTGGATGTATAAAATCCAGCAACGGGTTTAAAGCGTACGCTCGATCTCTTCGGTGGTGAAAATTTCGATTACATCATCGGCGCGAATGTCTTCATAGTTTTCAAACGCCATGCCGCATTCCTGGCCTGACTGCACCTCTTTGACCTCGTCTTTGTGGCGTTTCAAGGTTTTCAGTGTGCCAGTATGGATCACAATGTTGTCACGCAACAAGCGAACACCGGCCGCACGGCGCGCCACACCTTCGGTCACCAGACAGCCAGCGATTTTGCCCGCACCGGTGATTTTGAACACCTCTTTGATGGTTGCATAGCCGATGAAAGTTTCCTTGATCTCGGGTGATAGCAAACCAGAGGCGGCCTTTTTCACATCATCCACCAGATCGTAGATGATGGAATAATAGCGCAGCTCTACGCCTTTTTGGTTGGCAGAATTACGCGCGGATGCGTTTGCCCGCACGTTAAACCCGATGATCGGAGCACCCGATGCTTCGGCCAGACCAACGTCGGATTCGGTGATCGCACCAACGCCGGAATGCAGGACCTGCACGCGCACGTCATCATTACCGACTTTTTCCATCGCCTGTATGATTGCTTCGGCAGAGCCTTGCACATCGGCCTTCATCACGATCGGCAGGATCGCAACAGTTTCATCCGCCTTGGCTTTGGCCAGCAACTGATCGAGCGTTGTCGCAGCACCCGCCGCCGCGCGTTTATCCTTGGAAACCTGCGCACGGTAATCGGCGATTTCACGGGCTTTG
The DNA here is from genome assembly GCA_036479695.1 of Paracoccaceae bacterium. Taxonomy (GTDB): domain Bacteria; phylum Pseudomonadota; class Alphaproteobacteria; order Rhodobacterales; family Rhodobacteraceae; genus NORP23. Next base: position 43,124 of record JAZGFN010000008.1, on the reverse strand, counting down.
GCCTCATCCGGGACCACGTTCAGAACGTCGCCGGCCTCGGGTGTGCCGTTCAGGCCTAAAACTTCCACCGGAATGGATGGGCCGGCCTCATTTACGCGATCACCTGCATCATTGATCAGCGCGCGCACCTTGCCCCATTGTTGACCAACCACAAAGATATCGCCGCGTTTCAACGTACCTTTTTGCACCAACACGGTAGCAACTGGGCCGCGACCGACGTCAAGCTTGGCCTCAATCACAGCGCCCTCGGCGGGGCGATCAGGATTGGCCTTAAGTTCCAGCAATTCCGCTTGCAGCGCTATGTTTTCCAACAATGTATCAAGGCCCTGGCCCGTAATCGCCGAAACCTCGACATCCAGTACGTCGCCGGACATTTTTTCAACAATAACTTCGTGTTGCAGCAATTCGGTGCGTACTTTATCGGGGGTAGCGCCTTCTTTATCGCATTTGTTAATCGCCACGATCATCGGTACACCAGCGGCCTTGGAGTGGCTGATTGCTTCAATCGTTTGGGGCATAACACTGTCATCAGCGGCCACAACCAAAATCACAATATCCGTCACTTGCGCCCCGCGTGAACGCATGGAGGTAAACGCCGCGTGGCCCGGTGTGTCAAGAAATGTCAGCCGGGTGCCGCTGTCCGTGGTCACCTGATAAGCGCCGATATGCTGGGTGATGCCACCGGCCTCGCCAGACACAACATTGGCTTTGCGGATCGCGTCCAGCAGCGAGGTTTTACCGTGGTCAACGTGGCCCATAATCGTAATAATCGGCGCGCGAGGTTTCAGATCCTTGGAATCTTCTTCATCTGCGACGATCACATCTTCAACATCTGAATCCGAAACACGCACCACCTTATGCCCGAACTCTTCGATAATCAGCTCGGCGGTATCGGCGTCAATTGTCTCATTTTGTGTGGCCATAATGCCGTTATTCATCAGTGATTTCACGACCGTCGCAACACGTTCGGCCATACGGTTGGCCAGTTCCTGCACCGTGATTGTCTCGGGCAATTGCACATCGCGCACGATTTTTTCATGCTCGATCGGGCCGCCCAGCAGCTTGGCTTTTTCGCGTTCCTGACGGCGTTTCATCGCTGCCATAGAGCGATGCCTGTTACCACCGCCGCTAAGGGCCTGATTAATTGTCAGTTTGCCGGAACGGCGACGATCATCACCACCACGTCCGCGGGATTGTTTTTTATCCTCCTGACGAGGGGTCACCTTTTTTGCATTCGGGCCAAGGCGCCCTGCTTCGGCGCGCGTGGCCTGCGCTTGCGCTGCCGCAGTATCTTCGGCCAGCGTATCCTTTTTTACCGGAGGTTCTTCTTTTGCCGGTTTGCTGGCTTTTGCGGCTTCTTCTTCTTCAGTTTTAACGCGGGCTTCTTCTTCTTCGCGTTGTTTGCGGATTTCTTTTTCTTCGGCTTCGCGGGCAATGGTTTCTTTTTCCGAACGCCGACGATCCCGTTCCGCAGCGCGCGCGTCGCCGGTGGCTTTTTCTTTGGCGAGACGTTCAGCTTCCATCGCCTGGGCGGCTTCAAGCGCTTTGCGCCGGCGGGCCATTTCCCCGTCAGATACCCCAACAGCCGAGGTGCGGCGACCACCCGCAGTAGTGCCCGGTTTTGGCACCATCACACGTTTGCGTTTTGTCTCGACAACAACCGCTTTTGAACGCCCATGACTAAAGCTTTGGCGCACCGTACCAGGGCCGCCGCTCAGCCCGAGTGTTTTGCCTTTGCCGTCATTATCTTTAGAATCGCTCATTATTGTCTTTACCTTTCAGCGCGAGGCGTTCCCCGCAAACACGACTGCCCATAAGGGCATTATTTCATACGCAAACCCGCAAGTCGGGCCGCATCATAAAGGACTCGATCCGTGATGCCATCCTTTGTCATGGCGGCATGTATCACAGTATCACGCCCAAAGGCCATGCCCAATTCACGGCTTGTCAGGCATAAAACATGGGTTTTTTCGCCATCCGGCGGCCTGAGGGCTGTTTTCCCCCGTTCTGAGCCGTCCGACGCCTGTAAAAGCACCGCCGCTTTCTCGTCCATCAGCCAGCCTTTAACTTTTTCCAGCCCGGCAACCGCCCGCCCGGCCTTGCGCCCCATGGAGACCATATCGATCACACGGCGGGCCAGAAGCGTTTCAACCTGATCGGCCAGCCCGGCATCTGCTGTTACCTTGGCTTTGGCCGCGCGTGCAAATAGGCGTTTTTCAACAGCCTCGTTGATTGTATCGCGATCTGACGCAACCCATATGCCGCGCCCGGGCAGTTTTTCCAGAACATCGGGAACAATCTGCCCGTCCGGTCCGGCAACGAAACGGACCAGCGCCGATTTTTCCTCCGCCTCGCGGGTGACGATGCATCGACGTTCCGCATCCGGCCTTGGTTTTTTCCAATGAACTTCGTTCACAATCTATATTGCAAGGCCCGATCAGGCCTCACCCTCCGTCGTTGTTTCTTCGCCTTCATCGGCTGTGTCTTCACCTGCCGCAGCGGCAGCATCTTCGGCCAATTGTTCCGCCGTTACCCAGCCAAGCGCCAGGCGGGCGTTCATGATCAGGGTTTGCGCCTCTTCCAGACCAACGTCGAATTTTTCCAGCAAGCCGTCATCCTTGACCCGTTTGCCTTCAACCGTGGTGTATCCACCAGCCAGTTCCCAGTCTGCACAGGTCGCGAAATCTTCCAGCGTTTTGATACCGTCTTCGGCCAGCACCGCGAACATTTTCGGGGTCAGACCCTCATAGTCAAACAGGCTTTGCGTAACCCCAAGTTCTTTAGCCTTTTCAATGGCTTTGCTGTTGATCTCATCCAGACATTCGCGGGCGCGTGCCTGCAATTCTTCGGCGGTGGATTCCTCAAAACCGTCGATGGTCAGTAGCTCATCCAGCTCGACAAAAGCGACCTCTTCGAGGGTGGCAAAACCCTCAGAAACCAGCAATTGCGCGACCATTTCATCGACATTCATGGTTTCCATGAACAGATTGGTGCGGGCGGTAAATTCGGCCTGGCGGCGCTCAGACTCTTCGGCTTCGGTCATGATATCAATGTCAAACCCGGTGATCTGGCTGGCCAGGCGCACGTTTTGCCCGCGACGACCAATCGCTAATGACAGTTGATCCTCGGGCACAACGACCTCGATGCGGTCGGCTTCTTCATCAAGCACAACCTTGGAAACTTCGGCGGGTTGCAACGCATTCACAAGGAAGGTCGCCGCATCGTCATTCCATGGGATAATGTCGATTTTTTCACCCTGCAATTCATTAACAACTGCCTGAACACGGCTGCCGCGCATGCCAACGCAGGCTCCGACGGGATCGATAGAATTATCATAGGAAATCACGCCGATTTTGGCGCGCGAACCCGGATCACGGGCCACAGCTTTGATTTCAATAATACCGTCGTAAATTTCGGGTACTTCCATTTTGAACAGTTCTGCCAGAAATTCCGGGGCGGTGCGCGACAGGAATATCTGTGGGCCACGAACCTCGGCGCGCACATCCCGGATATAGGAGCGCACGCGGTCTCCGGGGCGAAACGCCTCACGATTAATCAACTGATCACGGCGCAACACGGCCTCACCGCGACCAACATCGACAATAACATTGCCGTATTCGACCCGTTTGACGGCACCGTTGATGATCTCGCCAACGCGGTCTTTGAATTCCGCATACTGGCGCTCGCGTTCAGCTTCGCGCACCTTTTGCATGATGACCTGCTTGGCAGATTGCGCGGCGATGCGGCCAAAATCCATCGGCGGCAGCGGGTCTGACAGCACGCTGCCAACCACGGCTTCGGGCTGAACTTCCTGCGCATCGGCAAGGGTCAGTTCTGTCCACTGATTTTCGACCTCTTCAACCACGGTGCGACAGCGCGCCATCGTCAGCTCGCCGGTTTTACGGTCAATCGTCGCGCGAATGTCGTATTCCGCCCCGTAGCGTGAACGCGCAGCTTTGCCGAGACTTTCTTCCATCGCTTCGATAACCAGATCAGGGTCGATCAGTTTTTCGCGCGCAACCGCATCCGCGATTTGCAACAACTCCAGACGGTTTGCACTGGTAATAGCCATGGTTTATTCCTCTTTCTGGTCGGAATTTTCATCCGTTTCAATATCATCAAATTCAGTTTCATCCAAAACACCGGCATCCTTGCGCGCCTTCAGCATTTCGGCAATCAGTTCATCGGTCAGCAGCAGTTTTGCCTCAATCAGCCAGTCAAATTCCAGCCCGATTGTACCCTCGGGTATCTCAATCAGTACCTCGCCGCCATCAACCCCGCGCAAAGTGCCGTTAAAACGTTTGCGCCCGTCGATCAGCTCATTGGTCAGCAGCCGCGCCGCATAGCCGTTGAAGTTTTCAAAATCCTTAAGGCGCGTTAACGGGCGGTCGATGCCGGGGCTGGAAACCTCTAGGGCATACTCGCCCTCAATCGGGTCTTCAACGTCCAAAATCGCCGAGAGCGCATGGGAAATTTCAGCGCAATCATCGACATTAATGTTGCCGTCAGGACGATCCGCCATGATTTGCAGAACCGTCTCTTTGCCTGTCAAAAGACGCAGGCGCACCAGCTCAAACCCCATACCTTCGATAGTCGGGATAATGATTTCGGCCAAAGAACGATCAATGGCGGATTTGGCAATAAGGTCGGACATATCTCTCCAGAACACAAAAAAACGGGCGCGCGGCCCGTCAAAATTTCCGGTGGAAGTCTGGGGGTGGAAACCAGTCTCGCCGCTGTTGATCTGCATATACGCCCGTCCGGACGGGATTGCAAGGGGGGTAAATGGTGAGCAGGTGTGGAATGCCGAGCAAACTTGACTCATTTCGGGGACTTTTTTGAACCTACCTGTGCTGTTTTGGTAAACTGTTTTGACCCAAACGCCAAGCACCTTTGACTCAATGATAGCCGCCATTCAAAATAGCCGAACAAACGGCGGCTGTGCGGACAAAGTGAGCTTTCGCTGCAATTGCTCCAATGTCGGCTTTGGGAGAGCCGTTCAACAAACAGTCGTTTTCGGTGTGATTTTTGCCAGCGTGCGAATGACTACTTTGAGCCCAATATCCCTAAATGGTCGATCATGCGTCGTTTCGTGTAGCGGTTATTGAGCCGAATAGTGTATTGGTCTACCATAGTGCAGTAAACGCGTTGCAATACCCAAATTTCCGGAAAGGAACACTCAGCATGATTTCCTACGTCACCGTCGGTGCTGATGATATCGCGCGCGCGAAACGGTTTTACTCTGCGTTCCTGCCAGCTCTTGATTACGGGCTGGAGGAGAGTCCTGAGGGCCTAAGCTACGCGCTGTCCATTGGGCCGGGTCAGTCTGTCGCTCTGCCGGATTTCTACGTTAAACCAACCTTCGATGGGCATCCGGCCTCGGCTGGGAACGGTGCTATGATCGCATTTGAGGTACGCTGCCAAAAGCAGGTTCGTGACCTTCACGCCGCAGCACTTGCCGCGGGCGGTTTTGACGAGGGCCAGCCGGGCTTTCGCGCGTCATATGGACCTCATTTTTATGTTGGCTACCTTCGCGACCCCCAAGGCAACAAGATCGCATTATTCTCCAGCGATCCAAACGAACCCGGACGAGACGGATAACGCCGGTTTCGCAGGCGACGACAGCGCATTGTTCGCATGCCAACCCTAGGGGCCGCGCAGCAAACGCTCGTTTGCAGAGTGTGACGTAACTGCCTTATTTTGCACCACCACAATCCTTGTTCAAAACCAAAGCAGTTGTTGAAGATTTTTTCCTCTCCCGTGATAAAAGCCACTCGCCGCGTTGCAGAAGATCGGTAAAATAGGCTCTTTGCAGACTTTAGCGGCATTCTCAACGAACGTCTGCTTTTCTAAGCTGCGGCGGGCCTGTGCCTCGCCGCTCTGACTGTTCGGGCGATGTTGTGGCGGAAAAGTCAACTATCTCTGACGTTTCATAGCAGGAAAATTTGGAGCGGGCGATGAGATTCGAACTCACGACATCTTCGTTGGCAACGAAGTGCTCTACCACTGAGCTACGCCCGCAGCCGATGGTGGGCCGATATATAGAGGTTCCCTGATGGGCCGCAAGGGGAAAATTATATCTGTTTGAAATCTCTGACAGCGACTATTTAACGCCCGCTTAATTTTGCGTGCACCTCGTCAAGGTCAATCTCTTTTTTCGGGCCGTCGCGACCGGGTTCGCGGTTGTATTTAAACAGGCGGAAATCGCGGTTATATATCTCAAACATCAGGTGAATTGACAGGTCATCAAAATACTCCGCAACTGGAAAGGCACGTTTGGGACCGTGGCCCTCGGATTCATTAAAACGCGGCATGTTTTTCAGATCAACCGGGTGTTTTTGGTCAATTTCGCTCAAAACCTTGGCCATATCTGTGCCAAAATCCTCGGTTGAGATAATCCGGTTAAAGCGCCCGCCATTGGCAATAAACGTCGAGACATGCCCGGACACGGCCGACCAGTGGATGTCAGGGTCCATCGGTTTGCGAAACTTGATGGTGTCGCGCACAAACAGCAAAAACCGCCGGAATGAGGCGATCTGGTCAAAATCCCCCTCAACGTCCACACCGTATTTACGCATCAGCATCGGCACAAGGTTCCCGCGATAACGTTTTCCGTTGCGCTGAATACCGGTAATTTTATCAAAATACGCCGATAAAACCCGCGAATACGGGTTGCGCACCGAGGCGAAAGCGTAAACATCCTGCGCCTGCGCTCGTTTCTCAATCAAGGGTTTACTGGCGTCAATGCCCCATTTATGCAGGCCTTTGGTGGCATCATGGATGTCCCCGTCGAAATATTCGCCGTGATCCCCGTAATACATCACCTGCCCGATGGTCGAGCAGGCGCATTTGGGCACGACACGGTACATCACCGTCTCACTTTGTGTCATCCAGGTGCCAGGAAAACCCATTACAAATCTCCATATCAATAGGGTTTTCTAGCGTGACCTGCATGTTGTTACAAGAGAGGTGATTGAATGTTTTCCTTAAAACTCTTATCTGGGCGGTTCAGGTAAAAGGGGCGCGAGATGGCGGGCAATATAAATACCACTTGGGATGACAGGATTTTACCGTTTCAACTGGACGGTGCAGATGTGCGCGGGCGCGTCGTGCGCCTTGACGGAGTTTTGCAGACAATTCTCGGGCAGCATGATTATCCCGCCCCTGTCGCCGCACTTGTGGCTGAGGCTGTGTTACTAACGGCTGCAATTGGCCAGACGATCAAGCTGCATTGGAAACTATCCCTGCAAATTCGCGGCGATGGGCCGATCCGCCTGATTGCGACGGATTATTTTGGGCCAACCGCGGCTGGCGAGGCGGCAAAAATCCGGGCCTATGCCAGTTATGATGCGGATCGCTTAGCTGCCTCAGATCGCGCGCCGTTTGAAAATATCGGTAAAGGCATGTTTGCGGTTTTGATTGATCAGGGTGATAAAATGCAGCCCTATCAAGGGATAACGCCGTTGGCCGGTGGCTCGCTCGCATCCTGTGCTGAAACGTATTTTAGCCAATCAGAACAGCTGCCTACGCGGTTTTCACTAGCTGTTGGCGAATCTGCTGAGCCGGGCGAAGCTGCTGGTTGGCGGGGTGGTGCAATTATGTTACAACATATGCCCGCAACGATAAATACCGATGATAACGCGGAAAACTGGAACCGTGCGATGATCTTGATGGAAACGGTGGAACTGATGGAGCTGATCGGACCGCATGTATCCCCCAGCACGTTGCTGAGGCGCCTTTTCCATGAGGAATCACCGCGGATATTTGACCCGGTTGCCATAAAATTCGGCTGTACGTGCAGCCCGAAAAAGGTAGAGCAAACCATGTCGATTTATTCTGCCAAAGACATCCGCCATATGACCAACGCTGCGGGCAAAGTCACGGCTGATTGCCAGTTTTGCGGGGCGCATTATGTGTTTGAACCCCACACACTGGGCAAAGACGCAAACCCCTGATCGGTGCAATTATAAACGTTGTAAAACACATTTCGCGACGGTTTTTTCTGTAACATCACAGATGCATAAATCTGCTGCCGGGGTCTGCACGGCTGAGGATGCGGCCGAGGTTGCCAGCAGCCCCGCCTGTTCCAGGGATCGCCCTTGTGCCAGTGCCAGCACCAGCCCGCCAACGAGGCTATCACCTGCGCCAACTGCACTAAGAACCGTGGCTGGGGGTGGGCAGACATGGAAGCGTTCCTGCGCAGATGCAAACACCGAACCGTCCGGACCGCGCGCCATAACAACGATGTCAGCGATGCCCTTATGCACGAGACTCTGGGCAAAATCGACCATCTCGAGCGGGGTAGGAAAGCTGTGGCCAGCCAGAAACTCGGCCTCAAGTCGGTCCATGCGCAGCACAGCATAGGGATGGATTTTATCCCTAACCGAAACTTTCAGCGCTGCCTCGGATGTATCCAGTACCATCGCCGCATTTTTCTGCCTGAGCGCGGTGTTCAGCCCGATATAAAAATCATCCGCAATTCCTGGGGGCAGGCTGCCGCTGGCGACAACCAACGCGCCCTCTGGTGTGTGGCTTACGATCGCACCCAGCAGCCCGTCAATCTGGGCATCGGTCCAGATCGGCCCTGGCAGAACCAACCGCAGCTGTTTGCCGGATTTTTCCTCAAAAACACTTAAACTTTGGCGGGTGTGCCCGTCAGTTTCATAGCGGATCGGGTCAATATTGTGTTTGCGCAACTGTTTGACCAGAAGATCACCCAAAACCCCGGCTGTAGCGACAAACGCATGGCTTTCGCCCCCAAGGATTTTGATGGCCCGAGAGACATTAACCCCGCCGCCGCCGGGATCGATTTGACCGCCGTCACAGCGCAGTTTCGGGCCGATAACAATCTCGTCAACCGAGCCTGAGATATCAAGCGCCGGGTTTAAGGTTATCGTCAAAATAGGGGTCATATAGGCCATCCCAAGGAATTTTTTCTCTGGGATATTACCCGCATCGCGAATATCTGCAACATATAGATTTCCAACAGGCAAATGACGTATTACGCTGGTAGAAATATAAAGGAGAGCACCATGCGCGACTGGTTCAACATGACAGCAAGTGATCTGGGCCGCAGCATTGGCAAAGGGGAAATCGATCCTGTAGAGCTGACTGAGATGTTTCTGGCAGAGATCAATGCGCATCCATACCGTGACCGAATTTACGCCCGCCTGACCGAAAATCGCGCCCATACAGAGGCCGGGGCGGCATCTCTGCGGGCCAAGACAGGCACGCGGCGCGGCTTACTGGACGGGGTGCCCATAAGCTGGAAGGATTTATATGACACAGCCGGCGTGACGACCGAGGCAGGCAGTGCTTTGTTAAAGGATCGTGTGCCGGATCGCGATGCTGTGGTGCTGGCAAATGCCACCCGCGCCGGGTTGGTATGCCTTGGCAAAACCCATATGACCGAGCTGGCATTTTCCGGTCTTGGGCTGAATACCATTACCGCAACGCCACCCAATTCCAGAGATCCGGCGCTGGTGGCGGGCGGGTCGTCATCCGGTGCGGCGACCTCTGTGGCTTATGGGCTGGCGGCGGCGGGGATTGGGTCTGACACGGGTGGCTCGGTGCGTATTCCATCGGCTTGGAATGATCTGGTCGGGCTGAAAACCACGCATGGATTGCTGTCTGCCAAAGGTGTTGTGCCGCTTTGCAAAAGCTTTGACACGGTCGGGCCACTTTGCCGATCAGTTGAGGATGCGGCTGAACTGACGGCAGTAATGGCAGCCGCAACGGCACCGGATTTAACCGCTACAACGTTGAAAGGCGCGCACCTTATGGTGCTGGAAACCGTCGCACTGGAAGATTGCCGGGCAGAACCGCTGGCTGCGTTTGAAAGCGCCGTGGATCAACTGGCTGCCGCCGGTGCCATAATCACCCGCGCTAAAATCCCCGAGGTTACCCGCGCTATGGCGCTGACAGCATGCCTGTTTACCTCTGAAGCTTACGCTGAATGGCACCATGAAATTGAGGCCAACCCTGACGCAATGTTCCCACCTGTGCGGGAACGCTTTCGGGCGGGCGGGGTATTTTCAGCCGTGGAGTACATCGAAAACTGGCAAGAACTGCGGGCGCTGCGGGATATCTATCACACCAAAACAGCGGCGTTTGATGCCGTGCTGGTCCCGACCGCGCCTATCCTGCCACCGAATATCGACCGATTGCTTTCAGATCACGCCTATTTCATCTCCGAAAACCTGCTGGCCCTGCGCAACACGCGTATCGGGAACCTGATGGGAACCTGCGCTCTTACCTTGCCGACAACCACACCAAGCTGCGGGATCACTGCAATGGGTGCCCCGTTTGCGGAGGCAAAAATATTGCGTATTGGGGCCGCGATGGAGGTTGCGTTGAAAATCTGATCGGCGGAGTGCAGTGGTTTTTCACCTTTACCCAAAAAGCACCAGCGCCCAGACCGCCAGCGCCATGATGATCGCCAAAAAGACCGCTGCGCTGCCGATGTCTTTGGCTTTTTTGGATAAGGCGTGCTGCGCCGGACTGATCCGGTTTACCACGGTCTCAATTGCTGTGTTCACAAGCTCCATCAGGACGATATTCCAGGAAAATGCGATGACCATAGCGCGCTCTAACCCGTTGAGATTAAATATAAATGCAAGGATTGTTGCCAGAACGGCAACGATGCTCCATTGGCGCATACCTTCTTCGCTTTTCAAGGCAGCCCGGATGCCCTGCAAGGACCAAAGGGTTGCGTTTGAATTGCGCCGCAGTACATTTTTCACGAATTTGATCATGGGGCCAGTAAAGCAGGCTGTGGTGAAATTGCAACATTCATCAGATGAATTTCCTGAACAGTTTGGTTCTGTCAAACAGGGTTTCAAGTTCCTCAAGCCGCCCACTGGTGGTTTTCCATGTGCGGTCTTGCACGCAAGCGATCATTGTCTCAAGGATCAGCATCATCGCCATGGAGGAATCCCAGGCCGAGGGCACCTCGATGCGGCAATTAAAGCGGTGAGTTGCAAATTTCGCGATGGGTGAGCTCCACTGATCTGTGAACAAAATAATCTCTACCCCGCGGCTTTTGGCCATATCGGCAAGGCGCAGCAAATCATGCTCATACCGGCGAATATCGAAGATCACGAAAACGTCGCCGCGTTTCATATTCAGCACATAATGGGGCCATGCATTGGCATTGGCGGCAATCAGCGTCACGTCAGGGCGCGCCACCTGCATATGGGTGAACATATAGTCCGCCAAAGCCCGCGTTATACGCCCGCCAACGATATGCACCGTGCGCTTTGGATCTGCCAGCAACGCACATGAGCCATCAAATTCCGCTGGTTCAATCTGGCCGAGGGTCCGGCGGATATTTTGAATGGCAGCATCGGCGAAACGGTTCAGAATGTGGGTTTCAGGGGCGTTTTCGGCCCAATTATCATGCTTGGCAATCGGATTGGAAATCTGGGCTTTTAATTCGCCGCGCAGGGCCGCCTGAAATTCCGGATAGCCCTTGAACCCCAGTTTTTGCACCATACGTGCCACCGTTGGTGTCGAAACATCAGCGTTTTGAGCGACTGCTGTGATACTTGCCAGGCCGGACACCGGATAGTTTTCCGCCAGCGAATCAGCAAGCTGGCGTTCAGCGCGCGTGAGGGTATCAAACGTGTCGCGTATCTTTTCTGAGATCGTGCGTCTGGGTGCGGACAAACCATTGCTCCTGTTTATTTGATTAAATTATTACGGCGCAGGTATTCTTGCAATGTTTATTACAGAAAATATATTGACAGCCCACGTAAAGGTGTTCAATTCTTTACAAAACGAGGGTTGAAAATCTTGCCACTGCAACGCGATCACATATTAAGCGCCCGGGATGGTGCGCCGGTTGGTATTCAAAACCCCGATGGGCGTGCGGATATTTTGCTGATTTGTGAGCACGCATCAAACCGCATTCCTGCCGCTCTTGATAATCTTGGGCTGGATGACCCGGCTCTTCAAAGCCATGTAGCATGGGATCCGGGGGCGCTTAGCGTCGCGCAAATGCTTAGCGACAAGCTGGATGCGACGCTGATTTTCGCAAACTTCTCGCGGCTGGTTTACGATTGTAATCGTCCGCCCGACTGCCCCGATGCCATGCCTGCCAAAAGCGAGGTGTTTGCGATACCGGGCAATGAAAATATCCCAGCGCCCCAGCGCGCTGCACGTATTCGTGAGGTGTATCAGCCCTTTGCAACTGCCGTTTCAGGTGAAATTTTGCGACGTATTGCCCAAAATACACCGCCCGTCATAATCACCATTCACAGTTTTACACCGCTCTATTTTGGCAAAACCCGCGATGTTAAGCTGGGGATACTGCATGATACAGACCGTAAACTGGCCGATGCAATGCTGGCGGTTCCCGGCGATTTTACGGCCCAGCGCAACCAGCCATACGGCCCGCAGGACGGTGTGACCCACACGCTAAAACTGCACGCGCTGCCAAACGGGTTGCTGAATGTTATGATAGAAGTTCGCAATGATCTGATTGCGACGCCGAGTGCGCAAAAGAATATCTCGGATATACTGTTTCATATGATCAATCAGGCCCTGAAGGCGCTAAAAACGGAGGGCGCGCATGCCTAGCTGGATACGCGCATATGTGCGCATCGTTACGGCCGTGAATTACCGTGTTGGCCGGTTTGCGATGTATTTGATCTTTGTGATGATGGGAGTTTTACTGTGGTCCTCGATCTCGAAAACCTTCTTTATGCCCTCGCTCTGGACACTTGAGATTGCGCAATTCACTATGGTTGCCTATTACCTGCTGGGCGGCCCGTACTCGATGCAACTGGGTGGGCATGTGCGCATGGATTTGGTCTATGGCAGTTGGTCAATCACAACCAAAGCCTGGGTTGATGCTTTTACGATTATGGCGTTGATTTTTTATCTGGGCGTGCTGTTTTACGGCGGCGTTTCCAGCGCGGCCTATTCTTTGGGATATTTCGGTGGCGAACCGTTCACCTTTTTCAAAGACCTGATTGTCGGCTTTCTGACCGGCGGGCCTGCCGGTGTGGCCGATGTCACAGGGTTTCTGGAGCGCAACACAGGCCCCTGGCGCCCGGTGATGTGGCCGATCAAATTAATCGCTACCACGGGGATATTCCTGATGTTGCTACAGGCCATTGCCGTCTTTTTCCAGGACATTGCCAAAATCCGCGGGGAAGACATCTGATGAGCTATGAAATGATCGCGCTTTTGATGTTTGCCAGCATGATGTTGATGCTGATGACGGGTCAGCGCGTGTTTGCCGGTATTGGTTTTGTGGCCGTGGTGGCCGCGATGTTGCTCTGGGGGGACGGCGGTGTCGAGATCGCCTTTACAGCCAGCATGAAGCTGATGAAATGGTATCCGTTGCTTACGTTACCGCTGTTTATTTACATGGGGTTTATCCTGTCGGAATCCGGCATTGCCGATGATCTATATAAGATGTTTCACGTCTGGATGGGCGGGCTGAACGGTGGGTTGGCGATTGGCACGATTGGCCTGATGGTGCTGATATCCGCGATGAACGGGCTGTCGGTGGCAGGCATGGCCATCGGCGCGACGATCGCGTTGCCAGAGCTGTTGAAGCGCGGATATGACAAACGGATGATCTCGGGCGTGGTGCAGGCAGGCAGCTCTTTGGGTATTCTGGTGCCGCCCTCGGTGGTGCTGGTGCTTTATGCGATGATCGCGCGCCAGCCGGTTGGTAAACTGTGGCTGGCCGGAGTTATTCCGGGGCTGATGATGGCGGCGATGTTCATCATCTATATCGCGGTGCGCTGCAAGATTAACCCCAAGCTCGGCCCGCCTTTATCACCTGAGGAACGCAATGTTCCCCTGGCGGAAAAATTGCGTTTGCTGCGGGCGGGCATGCTGCCGTTGATCATCTTTTTTGTGATGATGTTTCCGTTTGTCAAAGGCTGGACCTCATTGGTAGAAAGCTCTGCGGTGGGGGCAGTTACCGCAACGATTGCGGCCATTATCAAACGTCGCCTTACCAAGGAGGTGTTTGAAAATACCGTGCGCCAGACCCTTAGTATCAGCGCGATGTTCATGTGGATCATCCTTGCGGCACTGGCTTTTGGCGCGGTGTTTGACGGGGTTGGGGCGGTCAAGGCGATCAAGGGGTTTTTCCTGGATAACCTCGGCCTTGGTCCCTGGGAAGTGCTGATCCTGATGCAGCTTTCCTTTCTGTTGATGGGCACGTTTCTGGATGATACGGCCATGCTGGTGATCGTCGCCCCGCTTTATGTGCCGCTGGTGGGTGCGTTGGGCTTTGATCTGATCTGGTACGGTATTCTTTATACCATCACCAGCCAGATCGCTTATATGACGCCGCCCTTTGGCTATAATCTGTTCTTGATGCGCGCCATGGCCCCGCCGGAAATCACACTGCGCGATATATATATGTCCATTATCCCGTTTGTAGGGGTTATGCTGCTGGCATTAATAACTGTTACAATATTCCCGCAAATCGCCCTTTGGCTGCCGGGACTGCTTTATCCGAATTAATTAACCGAAGGGGGATACGCCCCCTCACAACAAGGAGAAGACTATGACAACGAGACGTAAATTTATCGCCACTGCCGGGCTTGCCGGAGCTGCCACACTGGCGGCACCTGTTGTGCACGGGCAGACCAAAATCAAATGGCGCCTTCAGACATACGCGGGGCCGGCTTTGGCCGAGCATGTGATCAAACCATCGGTCGATATGTTCAACGCAATCGCGGGCGATGATATGGAGATCGAGCTTTATACAGCCGATCAGCTTGTCCCGACTGGCGAGTTGTTTCGCTCCATGCAGCGTGGCACGATCGACATGGTGCAATCGGATGATGACAGCATGGCATCCCCGACCGAAGTTACGGTTTTTGGCGGATATTTCCCGTTTGCATCGCGCTATTCGCTGGATGTGCCGGTACTGTTCAACCAATACGGACTGGGCGATATCTGGCGCGCGGAATACGAAAAAGTCGGGGTGAAATGGCTGTCGGCAGGGTCCTGGGATCCGTGCCACTTTGCCACCAAAGACCCGATCCGTTCATTGGCTGACCTTTCCGGCAAACGGGTGTTCACATTCCCGACAGCCGGGCGTTTCCTAACGCAATTCGGCGTAGTGCCTGTGAACCTGCCATGGGAGGACATCGAGGTGGCCGTGCAAACCGGCGAGCTGGATGGCATCGCCTGGTCCGGCATCACCGAGGATTATACCGTTGGCTGGGCAGATGTTACCAATTACTTCCTGACCAACAACATCTCGGGCGCATGGGCCGGTTCGTTCTATGCCAATATGGATCGCTATAATGAGCTGCCCGAGCGGTTGCAAAAGCTGATCGATATGATGATGGATCACTCACATTACTATCGTCAGTGGTGGTATTGGGGCGGCGAGGCTGACCTGCGTGTCAACGGCCCGAAAATGGAGCTAACATCAATTCCCGATGAAGAATGGCAAACCGTTGAAGACGCGGCTGTCAAATTCTGGGATGAAATCGCGGCTGAATCCGAGACCAAAGCCAAAGTTGTGCAAATCTTCAAGGATTACAACGCGGTTATGGCTAAGGCTGGCAAACCTTACCGTTACTAAGGTAATATCATCGCGGGCGGTTAACTGCCCGCGATTCTTCTCTAATTTATGAGCGTATCCATGACTGGCAACCTATCCTTTGATGATCTGAAAAAATCCGTGGCGGCCGGCGAGGTCGATACCGTGCTAGCCTGTCTGATTGACATGCAAGGCCGCCTGATGGGCAAACGGTTTCATGCGCAGCATTTTATCGACAGTGCATTTGAAGAAACCCATTGCTGCAACTATCTGCTGGCAACTGATCTGGAAATGGCGACGCCGGATGGCTATGCCTCAACCAGTTGGGAAACCGGGTATGGCGATTACGTGATGAAACCCGATCTTGGCACAATTCGCACCATTCCATGGCTGGAAGGCACCGCGATGGTGCTGTGCGATGTGCTTGATCATCACACCCACGCGCCTGTGCCCCATTCGCCGCGCGCTATCTTGAAAAGGCAGATTGCCCGGCTTGAGAAAATGGGCTTTAGCGCGATGATGGCGACCGAGTTGGAGTTCTTTCTCTTCGAAAAATCCTTTGATGAAATTCGCAAAAACGGCTTTCGCGAACTGACGCCGATCTCGGGGTATAATGAGGATTATCACATCTTTCAGACCACCAAAGAAGAACATGTGATGCGCCCGATCCGCAACCATCTGTTCGCAGCTGGTATCCCGATCGAGAACTCCAAAGGTGAGGCCGAGGCCGGGCAGGAAGAGCTGAATATCAAGTATGATGCGGCGCTAAACACCGCCGATTATCACACCATAGCCAAGCATGCGATCAAGGAAATTGCATGGGCGCAGGGCCACGCCGTGACGTTTATGCCAAAATATGATCACACCAAAGTCGGGTCGTCCTCTCATGTGCACCAATCACTGTGGAAAGATGGAAAACCCGTGTTTTACGATAAATCGGATGATCTGGGCATGTCTAGGCTGATGAAAAACTATATGGCTGGTCTGCTGAAATATGCGCCGGATTACATGTATTTTCTGGCCCCTTACGTCAACAGTTACAAACGTTTCCAAAAAGGTACTTTCGCGCCCACCCGTACCATCTGGTCAGTGGATAACCGCACGGCAGGGTTTCGTTTGTGTGCTGCGAACAGTAAATCCGTGCGGGTTGAATGTCGCATCGGTGGTTCGGACCTCAATCCATATCTGGCGATGGCCGCACAACTGGCGGCGGGCATCAAGGGGATTGAGGATAATTTGTCACTAGCCCCGCCCACCGTTGGCGATGCCTATGCAGGTGACACCGCACAAATCCCGCAAAACCTGCGCGACGCGATGGCAAGCCTGAAAAGTTCGGACATGCTGCGCGCGGCGCTGGGCGACGATGTCATCACCCACTACACCCGCGCCGCAGAATGGGAGCTGGAAGAGTTTGACCGTGTGGTAACCGACTGGGAAATCGCACGGGGTTTTGAACGGGCGTAAATAGTAACATAGTTACTTTATACCTATTAGCACAGGTAGTAACTATTGGTAGGTGTTGTGCATCAACCAAAGGAAAAGCAATGACTCAGACAAAGTATGAACCGCTTGAAAACTACCTTGAAAAAAAGGGTTTTTCTCAGATTCCCATGACATTTTCAGATATCGAAACAATCATCGAGAACAGCTTGCCGCCCTCTGCACGTAAACACCGTGCATGGTGGAGCAACAAGCCCAGTAACAGTGTTATTACCTATGCATGGCTCAATGCGGGATACAAAACAGCACAAGTGGACTTGGCGTGTTAATGTCACGCGGCAGGCTACCTGCCAGCATTACTGAACGCGCTATGCTGGATCGTATTACCTCGCTGGCTGGTGTTAGATACGCCGAAATGTCAACAGATGTCCTAATCAACGCCTCTTACCTCCCCGGCCCCATCCACAAAGACCCCGCTGACCGGATTATCATTGCCACCGCGCGCGAATACGCGATGACCATCCTGACCCGCGACCAGAAAATACTCGATTACGCAGAAATGGGGCATGTCAACGCCCTGCGATGTTAAAGGAAACTAAATGACTACGATCAAATGTATCTCGCCGATCGATGGTTCGGTGTTTGCCGAACGTGAGGCATTAAGCATGAGTGCCGCCGAAACGGTGGTGGCCAAGGCGCGTATTGCCCAAAAAGAATGGCGCGCGCGCCCGCTGGCGGAACGCATCGCGCTGGTGCAGGCCGGGGTGGTTGAGCTGGGCAAAATGAACGATGATATCGTGCTGGAACTGGCCCATATGATGGGTCGTCCGGTGCGTTATGGCGGTGAATTTGGCGGGGTTGAGGAACGCGCCTCGGGCATGGCCGCCATTGCTGAAACCGCCCTTGCCCCGCATATCGTTGAGGACAGCGGCGATTTTGAACGCCGGATTATGCGGGAACCCCACGGGGTTGTGCTGGTGATTGCGCCTTGGAATTACCCTTATTTAACGGCGATTAACACGGTTTCCCCGGCACTGATCGCCGGTAACGCCGTGGTTTTGAAACACGCCAGCCAGACCCTGCTGGCGGGCGAGCGTATGGTTGAGGCTTTCGTGCGCGCCGGCGTCCCTGCCGATCTGTTCCAAAATGTGTTTCTTGATCACGCCACGACCTCTGCGCTGATTGCGGCCAATAATTTTGATTTTGTAAACTTCACCGGCTCCGTTGGTGGCGGCCAGCAGATGGAGCGCGCCGCTGCCGGTACTTTCACCGGCGTTGGCACTGAACTCGGGGGCAAAGATCCCGGTTACGTGATGGAAGACGCCGATATTGATGCCGCCGTTGACACGCTGATCGACGCGGCGATGTTTAATTCCGGGCAGTGTTGTTGTGGGATTGAACGGATTTATGTGATTGATTCCCTTTACGATAAATTCGTCACAAAAGCCGTGAAAATTGTCGAGGGTTACAAACTGGGCAATCCACTTAACCCCGAAACCACCCTCGGCCCTATGGCCAATATTCGCTTTGCCGATGAGGTGCGTGCGCAAACCGCCGAGGCAATCGCCGATGGTGCCACCCCAATGATCGACCCGCAAAATTTCCCGCAGGATGATGGCGCCACCTACCTGATGCCGCAAATCCTGACGAACGTCACCAACCAGATGCGGGTTATGCAAGACGAAAGTTTTGGCCCGGTTGTTGGCATTATGAAGGTGTCCTCAGATGCTGAGGCCATCGCGTTAATGAACGACAGCGAATTCGGGTTGACCTGCTCGCTCTGGACGGCTGATACAACCCGCGCGGCCATCATCGCCGCTGAACTTGAAACCGGCACCGTGTTCATGAACCGCGCCGATTATCTTGATCCGGGCCTCTGCTGGACGGGATGTAAAAACACCGGGCGCGGCGGGGCTTTGTCGATCCTTGGTTTCCAAAATCTCACCCGCCCGAAATCTTATCACTTCAAGAAAGTCACATCATGAACCTCACCGGAAACTGGGGCTATCCCACCCCGATCAAATTTGGTGCTGGCCGGATTTCCGAGCTGGCCGAGGCCTGCAAAACCACCGGCATGAAAAACCCACTTCTGGTCACCGACAAAGGGTTGGCAAATCTGCCGATTACCCAGAATGCGCTGGATATCATCGACGCTGCCGGGCTTGGCCGCGCCATGTTTTCCGAGGTGGACCCGAACCCGAACGAGATCAATCTTGAAGCTGGCGTAAAGGTCTATCAGGATGGCGGTCATGACGGCGTGATTGCTTTTGGCGGTGGCTCGGGGCTTGATCTGGGCAAAATGGTGGCCTTTATGGCGGGCCAAACCCGCCCGATCTGGGATTTTGAGGATATCGGCGATTGGTGGACGCGGGCTGACAGCGATGCCATCGCGCCGATTATTGCGGTGCCGACCACGGCGGGCACTGGTTCCGAGGTTGGCCGTGCCAGTGTCATCACCGACTCTGACACCCACGTCAAAAAGATCATTTTTCACCCCAAAGTCCTGCCTGCAATTGTGATCGCTGATCCCGAACTGACCGTGGGCATGCCGCGTTTTATCACCGCTGGCACCGGCATGGATGCGTTTGCGCACTGCCTTGAGGCGTACTCTTCACCCCATTATCACCCCATGTCACAAGGTATCGCGCTTGAGGGTATGCGGTTGGTAAAAGACAATCTGCCCCGTGTTTTTGCTGATCCAAATGACCTTGAGGCCCGTGCCCATATGCTGTCTGCCGCCATGATGGGCGCGACGGCGTTTCAAAAAGGCCTTGGCGCAGTGCACGCACTTTCCCACCCCATCGGTGCGGTTTATAACACCCACCACGGCACCACAAACGCCGTTGTGATCCCGCCAGTACTGGATTTCAACCGCCCCGCGATCGAGGGCCGGTTTGAGGCGCTAAACGGTTATCTTGGCCTGACCGGCGGATTTGATGGGTTCAAAAACTACGTGCAGGGCTTGAATGACAGCCTTGGTATTCCCAAAAACCTCTCTGAAATGGGGGTTAAAACCAGCCGTATCGACGAGCTGACAGAAATGGCGCTCAAAGATCCATCCGTTGGCGGCAATCCGATTAAGATGGATTTTGGCAACACCAAAGCGTTGTTTGAGGCGTGTATGTAACCCCGTTTTTGCTACCCACACTTAATCCCGGTCCCGCCGATGCCGCAGTATCCGGCGGGGTTTTTGGCGAGGTATTGTTGGTGGTAATCTTCGGCCATAAAGAACGTCGGCATTGGTAAAATCTCGGTGGTGATCATGCCAAACCCGCCTTTGGTCAGTTGTTTCTGAAAGGCTTCGCGCGTGGTTTCGGCATGCTGTAATTGCCCTGCATCGCAATATATTCCTGAACGATATTGCGTGCCGCGATCATTGCCCTGGCGCATGCCCTGCGTGGGGTCGTGACCCTCCCAAAACACTTGCAACAGGGCGGCGTAAGGTAGCAGATCGGGGTCAAAAACCACCTGTACTACCTCATTATGGCCGGTATTTCCGGTGCAAACCTGTTCATAATCGGGGGCGTTCACATGCCCGCCAGCATAGCCAACGGATGTCACCCAAACGCCGGGAACCTGCCAGAAAATCCGCTCCACCCCCCCCAAAAACACCCCATGCCAAACAGGGCCGTTTGCATGGCCGCAGGAAAGGGCGCGCGCAAAGGGTTGCCGTTTACGAAATGGATTTGGGGACTTGGGACTTGCATGTTGCCCTCACTAGGATGAAAATGGCTGACCCCAACCATCCACCACGGAGCCGATTATGTCCAGCCAATCCGATCACGCCCATGCCTTTCACGCCTTGCACCAAAAGGGTGATCCGCTGGTTTTATACAATATTTGGGATGCTGGCAGCGCGGCTGCTGTTGCCGCCGCCGGGGCCAAAGCGATTGCAACCGGCAGCGCGCCAGTGGCCATGGCGCAGGGGTTTGTAGACGGTGAAAACATCCCCCTTGATCTGGTGTTGGACAACCTGCGCCGGATTATTGCCACCGTTGATCTGCCGGTTTCCAGCGATCTTGAAGGGGGCTACGGCGCTGCACCAGAGATGGTCGCGCAAAGTGTTACGCGCACCATTGAAGCAGGCGCGGTTGGGTTTAATTTTGAGGATCAGATCGTTGGTACGGCGGAATTATATGACGTTGCAGCACAAATCACGCGTATCAGGGCCGCGCGTAAAGCTGCCGATGACGTTTGCGATTCTATCTATATCAACGCGCGCACCGATATCTTTCTAAAGGCCAAACCCGATGCCCACACCCCGCAAATGCTGGATGCGGCAATCTTGCGCGCCAAGGCCTTTGCCGATGCAGGAGCTGACGGTTTTTTTGCCCCCGGTCTGGCGGATAGTGCCATGATTGAACGTCTGTGCAAAGAATGCACGCTGCCCGTAAACATCATCGCGCTACCTTACGTTCCCGCCCCGAAAACCCTGAAAGGGCTTGGGGTAGGGCGCATCAGCTATGGGCCGGTGCCGTACAAAAAAATGGCGACATGGCTGGAGGGCGAGGCGGTAAAGGCGCTCAATTATGCGTAACTGATAACCTCAAACTCGATGTCGTCGTGATCGTGGAAATAAAACCGCCGCCCCGGCTCATAATCGCCGTGGTTGGTTGGGGTGAAACCCATCGTTTTCACATGGGCTTCAACCGCATCAAGATCATCGACAACCACCCCGATATGGTTAAGGCCACCGATGGTTTTATAACTGTTATCACTGGGTTTTTTGGCCTCGCTGTATGAAAATACCGCGACATAGGCGTCATCGGTTCCCACATGAAATGTTTGGCCCGTTTGCATCCCAACCCCTTGCCAGCGAATGTGCCAGCCAAACAGATCACACAGCATATTTGCGGTTTTAAGCGGGTCGCTGACGGTGAAATTAACATGCTCAAGTGAAGCGATAGTCATGATATATCTTTCTCTATTGTTTGATACTGTGTATCGTTCTAATTCCTAAACCTAACTTTAGGTCAAGGATTATTTGAAAGGCATATTATGGCTGTAAAACCCGCTTATATGTTGTCCATTGGGCAGCTCGCGGCGCGCACCGGGCTGGCGGTCTCGGCGATCCGGTATTACGAGACCCAAGGGCTGATCGCACCGGGGCGTAACGCTGGTGGACAACGGCGGTTTATGCGCGCGGATATCCGGCGTTTGTCATTTGTGATGATTGCGCAGAAATGCGGGTTTTCGATTGAACAGATACGTGAACAATTCCAGAGCCTGCCCGATGCGCGCACCCCCACCAAAGCCGATTGGAGCAGGATCAGCCGTCGTTTTCGTGCTGAACTCAATGCCCGAATCGATACACTAAGCAATCTGCGCGACAGGTTGGACGGGTGTATCGGTTGTGGGTGTCTGTCGTTGAAAAATTGCGCACTCTATAACCCCGAGGATCGCGCCCATAAGCATGGCGTCGGGCCGCGTTATTTGATGGGAGACCGTCCATAAGCTTTGGAAAATATGGTTTCGCGGCCTTTTTCAGGGTGGCGGGGAATCATCAGCGCCAGTAAAAGTGAGCCGATCGCCATTCCGGCGGCCAATATGAACACTGAACCCGGCGAGGTGATCCACAAATACCCCAATGTTGCGGGTAAAAATACGGCTGCGATGTGATTGATGGAAAAGGCAACAGCTGCCGTAGGGGCGATATCTTTGGGGTCGGCGATCTTTTGGAAATAGGTTTTCAGGGCAAAGGCCAGTGCGAAAAACAGGTGGTCTACCACGTATAGAATCGCCGCTAAAACCACGCCCCAGCCAAAATAATATATGCCGCCGTAAGCCAGAAAAACCAGGGTCAGGCCGATATATTCAAAGGCCAGAGCGTTGCGCTCGCCTACATGGGCGATCAATTTGCCAACAAGGGGGGCGATAAATATATTGGCTGTGTAGTTTAGCAGCAATAATCCGGTGACCTCCTGCACCTCAAACCCGAAATGCTCAACCATCATAAAGGCGGCGAACACGATGAAAATCTGGCGCCGGGCACCTGCCATAAAAGTTAACGCATAGTACAACCAATAGCGCCGCCGCAGGATCATGGTTTTGTGTTGCGCGACAGGTGATTCGAATTGCGGATACAAAAACCACAGCATAATTGCGATCAGAGCAGTGCTGCCACCGGCCAGCATGTAAACGAAATTATAGCTTAGATCCAGGGTTTTCCACCCCAGCATCAACAACCCATAGGCCAGTAAAGACGCGGCCGAGCCGGCGGAAACGATCCAGCCCAGAACCTGCGGCGCGTGCTTTTTATCGATCCATTGCAGTTGCAAAGACTGGTTGACGGTCTCATAATAATGAAACCCGATAGAGCTGATCATGGTGATCGTCAACAGGCCGCTAAGACTGGGAAACCAGGCCGTGATCATGACTGCCAAACCCAACGCCAGCAGGCTGATGATGCCCAGAACCTGTTCGCGCATGAATATCAGAACGGCGATCACACCGACGGCCATAAAACCCGGAATCTCGCGAATCGTGTGCAGCCAACCGATTTCAACGCCGGTGAAATCCACGGCCTCGATGGCGAAATTGTTCAGTAGTGCATGCCATGTGGAATGGGACAGTGATAAAATCACCATCATGATGACCAACAGCGCGACGGGCTGACGCCAGCGGGGCAGGGATTTTGCCTCGGCCAAAGTCATAGATACGCGGTTTTGGAAAATGAACATCCCTTTGCTTTAGGGTGTTTTATATCGGTTGGCCATCGCATATTTTGCAACGGCACACCCGTCAGATAATCAAACCGGGGTCCGAAATCTGACGGGCGTAATGCCTTAATGGCTTTGCTGTTTATGTACTCAGCTGTGCTTTAGCTGCAAAGACGCTTCCCATATTGTGCGCCTAAGCGTGGTTTCAACGTCGCTAAGCTGGTTATAGGCACAATAATCCGCCAAATCATTTAGCGCATCAACGATCCATTCCGCGCCTTTAACCTGGCGTGTAGGATAATAATCTATCTTTTCGAGCTCAGGCTCTACTTTTGCCTTTGCCCTGTCAGACATTCGTATAACACGTCCTGTCATTGGGTTATCCTTTCTTTAATTAGGTTAGTCTTGATTAACCAAACACCAATATGGTGCGAGTGCGATCAGTGCGGGCCGCAAGGGCCGGCAGCTACAACACTGGTGGTGAGTTTATCCTTAAGGGTACTCATCATTAAAACGGACCATGTGGGCCAGCAGCAATGTTAGTGGCGATGACGTGGGTGATTTTGTTTTTGAGGGTACTCATGATGGTTTCCTTTCTTAGCTTGGGCCGTGTGGAGCAGCAGCTACAACACTAGTGGTGGCAACTAACATCAGGCTGCCAAGAACGATGACGTGGGCGATTTTATTTTTGAGGGTACTCATGATAATTTCCTTAGTCACTTTAGCTTTAGATCAGCGGTTGCAATTTGATGGGTGTGGATGTTTTCAGCCACATTCATCGGGTGGTATTGCATCAATGCTGGCTAAAAAAATTCATGGAAACTACGTTACATGGCGTGCGTTACGGTAAGGCAAATGTGGATAGTGCACAGATACGTATATCCAGTAACAACTTAATATTGTTGATATATTCGGGTTGCGCAGTATAGTATTCCTATGGAAACGGTCGCGGCATTCACCAATGATGACATCAAAGACGTGTTGAAAAACATACTGGCATCCCGGCAGTTTTCAGCGTCCCCGCAGGTTTCACTGGTGTTGCAATATGTTGTTGAAGAAACGCTGGCAGGGCGGGCCGCACGGATCAAAGCTTATTCCATCGCCATTGATGTGCTGAAAAAAACCGATGATTTTGACCCTGCATCAAATCCACTGGTGCGGGTGTTGGCCGGGCGGTTGCGCATTTCCCTTGCGGCTTATTACGTCTCCCCCAGTGGATTGAAACAGCCGATTGTCATTACAATCCCCAAAGGCAGTTATGTACCTGTATTTGCAAAGGCCAGTTCGCCCCAACCCCCGACATCAGATACTCAATCCGTTCAATCCGAAAATACGGTGTTATTTTCCAGAACAATTGCTGTTGAAAAATTTGAGGTTTTTGCAAGCGAAACCACATCAGAAACCGCCACTGCACGATCCGAACTTGTCAGCGCCGGCCTGCAGATTGAACTGATAGATAAACTGTCACGGTTCAAGGATTTTACCGTTATTGAAATCACCCCTGATATGTCAGGGACAAAAATACATGAGCTTGATAAATCTTCGGGGCAATATTCCTTATCGGGGATGATACGACTATCTGCTGCAAGGATTATCATCACTCCGGTTCTACGCCGCCTTGCCGATCAGGGCATTATCTGGTCAAAAACCTATGATGAGGTTTTTGAAACCACCGACACATTGTTTGATATTCAATCTTCTATCGCTTCGGATGTCGCGGCAACGCTGGGGCAACCTTACGGGACGATCATCACAAGAATTGCATCTACCCGTCCAAATTTAGAGGGCATGGGCATGGACCATTATTTTGCTCTTGTAGATTTCTATCAATACTCAAACAATAAAATCCATAAAAATTTTGATAGAATATTGGCCGGACTTGAAAAGGTAACCGATGAAGTGCCAGGATTTTCATCCGCATGGGCAGCGCTGTCTTGGATGTATACAGATATGAAATTTCATGTTGATAAAAAGGTCAACATAAATAAACTCAGCGCCAAAGCCCTTGCCGCTGCCCAAAAGGCCGTTAGTACTGATCCCGAAAATGCTATGGCATACCAATATCTGGCAATTGCAAAGTTCAATAATAAGGATGCAGAAGGGTTTAAAGCGGCTGCACGCACGGCTTTACGCCTTAACCCCAATGATGCCGAAGTTCTCGCAGATATGGGCAGTCACTTTATCCAACTAGAGAATTCAGACGAAGGCAAGGCCATGGTTGAACGTGCTATGCAGCTTAGTCCCGGGCACCCGCCATGGTATCATCTTTCAATCGCAATGTATTATTATATGCGTAATAACAGCGACCAAGCCATATATCATGCGCGCCAATATGCTCAGGTAGGTTCGCTGTCTTCCTATATTTTGCTGGCCGCCAGTCTTGTTCAGGACGATCAGCTTGAGGAGGCTGAAGAGATATTTCAGCTTATGATATCAAAACGCCCGATTTTTACGAAAAACTATCAGAAAATCCTCGACGGCTGGCCTTTGCCCGACGGGATGCGGGAAATGTTGCTGGCCGATTTGAAGCGCGCCGGTCTGAAGACCTGATCTACACCGCAACCCGCGCCCCCATTTCAAGCGCCAGTCTGTTAACGCTGTCGATGATATAACACGCAGTTCTATCATCCATCAGATAACTGAAATTCAGGCGCACCCAGCCCGGTTTTACGTCGTCATTACCTGCCAAAATCTGACTGCGCAAACTGTCCGAGGTCGCCCGATCCACTCCCAACAGCCGATGCCCGTATGGCCCTGCACAAGCACAGCCGCCGCGCGCCTGAATACCGTAAGTATCGCTGAGCATATGGGTGAAATGTTTTGCATTTATGATCTCACCCTGCGCGTCCTTCACCAGAAACGAAAAAATCGGCAGGCTGTTTTGGTTTTCGACATCAAACAGCGTTAAATGTGGGTTATCTGCCCAGCCCGCCATGGCCATCTCATTCAATTCATGCTCACGCGCTGTGATTGCATCCTGCCCGATTGAATCCTTTATCATAAACACCAAAGCTGCACGAATATCGCCGATGACGTTTGGAGTGCCGGCCTCTTCGCGCTCAGAAATACTGTCGTGATAGTCGTGCCGCCAAGGGGAAACGAACGTAACCGTACCGCCGCCGGGCCATGTGGGCGTGTCGCGTTTTACCGCATTATTGCGCAGGATCAGCACCCCGGATGCCGCAGGACCGCCGGGGAATTTATGGGCTGAAATCACGACCGCATCTTTTTCAGCGTCCGTGCCACTGGCCATATCAATCGACAAATAGGGCGCGCCTCCTGCGTAATCCCAAATCGATATCGCCTTGTGCGATTTCAGCAGCCGGGTCACCGCTGTTGCATCCGTGATAATGCCGGTCACATTCGAGGCGGCGGAAAAACTGCCAATTAACAGGTCAGCGTCTTGGTGTTCAAGCAAGGTCTGTTCCAGCGCTCCCATATCTGGCCCACCCATCGGCGCCTCAGGAATTTCGACAACCGTGGCTTTGCTTTCACGCCATGGAAGGATATTAGAATGATGCTCGTAAGGCCCGATAAGCACTACCGGATTTTCCGCCTGCTCGACCCCCAAAAGAGCGATCAAACGGTTCAGACCTGCCGTCGCACCCGCGCCTGAAAACACCACCGTGCAGTTTTCATCAGCATGGGTAAGCCGGGCGATCTCTGCGCGGGCCTGCGCCCGCAAATTCGTGGTATAATCGCCGCAATATGAGGCATCCGTATGGGTATTGGCATAAAATGGCAGCACGTGCGTCGCGATGAAATTTTCCACCTGTTGCAGCGCCCGCCCCGAGGCCACATAATCAGCATAAACCAGCGGCACTTCGCCAAATTTCCCCGGAATCATCCGCCCTTCGCCAATCAGGCCATCGCGCAGGAATTTAATCGGGTTGACAACGTCGAGCGTTTTGCGAAAACTGTTTAGAGGCATGCGTATCTCCTTGAGATGCATTTGACCCTTAACATATGCAAATATCATTATCAATTACGTTGACTTTGCCTGTAATATGTTGTCATATGATCGAATGAGAAACGATAATCCAGATCAAATTGATAAAGCCTTGCTGGCAGCACTGCAAATCGACTCGTCGCGTTCACAACGAGAATTGGCGGATACGGTCGGGCTGTCACAGAACGCATGTTGGCGACGCCTGCAAGCCCTGCACGCTTCGGGAATCATCCAGGCTGCGACCACGCGGCTTGATCGTCAGAAACTGGGGTTGGGGCTGGTGGTATTTGTGATGATTCGTACGCGCCATCATTCGGCAGATTGGCTGAAATCCTTTCGCACCCATGTTATATCCATCCCCGAGGTCATCGATTTTTTCCGCATTGGCGGTGATTATGACTATATGTTAAAGGTCGTAACCCATGATATGACCAGCTATGATGCTGTCTATCAGCGACTGATTTCCAAGGTAGAGCTGGATTCTGTGACCTCATATTTCGCGATGGAAACCATGGCCGAACAACGCCCGCTGCCACTATAGTGTAGCAGAAAACCAATTCAGGATATTCAAAATGAGCAAGAAAAAAGATAAAGACAAAGCCTTTTCACCCGAACGGATCACCTTTGAGAAACGTTATGTTACCGTGGTTGGTGAGATCAACGACAAGCTGGCCAAGGTTACATCTGAACGGCTGTTAGCGCTGGCAAGCATGAATGATGATCCGATCACCATGTTTATCAGCTCGCCGGGCGGGCATGTTGAATCAGGTGATATGGTCCACGATCTGATCAAGTTCATCAAGCCAACAGTGCGGGTTATCGGGTCTGGCTGGGTGGCGAGTGCGGGGGCTATGATTTTTATCGGCGCAAAACTGGAAAACCGCTATTGCCTGCCAAATACGCGGTTTTTACTGCACCAACCAGCTGGCGGTGTTGGCGGCAAAGCCTCGGATATCGCGATTCAGGCCGAGCAGCTTAGGATCATGAAAGAACGTTATGAACGTATTTTTGCCGAGGCCACAGGGCAGGCACCTGAAAAAATTGCGCAAGATACGCAGCGGGATTTTTGGCTGACCACGGAGGGAGCACTGGCTTACGGGTTGTTGGGCAAGGTTATCCATTCCGCAGATGAAATCTGAAAACCTGCCTGTGCCGCCCGTTTATTCAGCCCATAATTCCTGCGCAAACGCCCCGTCAAAATCCAGAGCTGCGTTTAGGCTTTCTATGCTGAACTGCTCAAGCAGGGTTGGTTGATCCGACAATAAAGATACACCAATCCCCGCCTGACTATTGGGCAACTTAACGCCCATAGCCTCAAGAATCGTCGGGAAAACATCAAACATCGCACCAGGTTTATCGATGATGTTTGGCGCTAACCCGGCCCCGAACATCATAATCGTATTGCGCCGTTCCATGGTTTTCAGAACCGGTGTCATATTATTTGGATGCGTAAGATGGTCGCTAAGAACCACAATCAAAGTATTATCCATATCCACGGTTTTCTGGAGGTATTGAACGAAATCCCGCACCAGACTGCCAGTACAATGCACAGCCTCAAGAATATTAGTCGTATTGGGATCTTGGGTTTCCCCGCGGCAGGATTTTGACAGATATGCCCTAAGACCGTGTGGGCCGATTGTTTCGATCACAAGCAGATAGGGCGTACTTCCGTTTTCCAACGCAACAACCCTCTGCTGCGCCATAATAAATACACCACTGTCATTCAGGCCCCATTCATTGCGATCACCCGGTTCAATATGCGCCATGTCATATTTGCTGATAAGTCTGTCAAACCTATGGGTCAGATAAAAGCTATCGATTCCGCCAAATTCCAGATTCGCGCCAACAAGATATTCCCGGGCATAACCGGCGTTTGCAAGAATGTCCCCCAGGCATGTGACCTTTGGCAGAAACCTGTCTTTTCGGGTGATATCAATATCAGAGAAAATACTTGGCGTTGACAGAGGAACACCGCATTGGCTTGCCGCCATCCCGGCCACGCTCCAACCTGTATTGGAAACCTGACGGACGTTTGTGAACTGTAGGGCTGTTTTTTCCATATCCATAAGCGGTTGATAGGATTTTCCAAAAACCTGCTGGTCGCGGTATGTCCTCTCCAGCCCTTCCAGATAGATAAAAATAACGTTTTTACGGTTTTCTGGTGGCAGGGAAATTTCCGGGCGCACATAGAGCGCTGACAGTTCAGGCGCGGCGTTTATATGCAAAAAACCAAGCTGGAACGCAGTGTATCGCGCGGCATGCAGCACCACAGGATTGCTGGCAAAAGAGATGATTATCAGTCCATAAATCGCCTGCTTACCATATTGCCCGCGCCCATAATAATTGGCAGCGGATATCAGGGCAAACAACCACAAAATCGAGAAAAACGCGTATGTCGGGACAAGCGAATAATAATCGACACCAATTGTGCCCAATTTGACGTGGTACAGAAATGACCCGATCGTGTAGCTGCCAAATACCGCCTTGATTGCCGACAGTCCCGCGAATGCAAAACTGACAATTGCAAAGACAACGAGCGGCCAGATATCTTTTCTGATCCGTGGACAAGACCAAAAGGGCCGCGAGAGTATTAGCAGTATAAGTAATGCAAAAAATATAACTTTTACAGAAGGCACATCCGTATAAAATGCTATCGCCTGCGCAATTGTGTAGAATAGTGCCGGCAGCAGCAAAATACCTTTTGCAAGCTCGTTTTGCTTTAAGCTATTCAAAGTGCTCTTAATCTTCATACGCCTCCAAAGGTGGGCAGGTGCAGACCAGGTTTCGGTCGCCGTACGCGTTATCTACGCGGTTTACGGGGGGCCAGTATTTATCTACCCGGAACGCACCGGGGGGGAAACATGCCTGTTCGCGGCTGTAAATCCGGTCCCAATCACCGATCAGATCCTCGACCGTGTGGGGGGCGTGGTGCAGCGGGCTAGCCTCATAGGCGATTTTGCCGCCTTCGATATCCTGTGCTTCGGCGCGGATGGCCAGCATGGCGTCGATAAAGCGGTCAAGCTCGGCCTTGGGTTCGGATTCCGTTGGCTCTACCATCAGGGTTCCGGGCACTGGCCAGCTCATGGTGGGGGCGTGAAAACCGCAATCCATCAGGCGTTTGGCGATGTCATCGACACTGACACCGGCGCTGGTCGCCAGTGGGCGGGTGTCCAGAATACATTCATGCGCCACCCGGCCGATTTTGGATTTGAACAGCGTATCATAAGCGCCAGACAGCCGTTTGGCGATGTAATTGGCGTTCAAAATCGCGACCTTGGTGGCCTGGGTCATGCCCGCGCCACCCATCAGCAAGATATACGCCCAAGAGATCACCAGAATTGACGCGCTGCCCATTGGCGCAGATGACACCGGGCCGATATCGCCGCCGTTTTCAGGATGTCCGGGCAAGAATGGTTCCAGATGTGCGCCAACACCAATTGGCCCCATCCCCGGACCGCCGCCACCATGGGGAATGGCAAAAGTTTTGTGTAAATTCAAGTGGCTAACGTCGCCGCCGATCTTTCCGGGTTGCACCAGACCGCACATCGCATTGAGGTTCGCGCCGTCGATATAGACCTGCCCGCCGTGATTATGAGTGATGTCGCAAACCTCGCGCACCGTTTCTTCAAATACGCCGTGGGTAGAAGGGTAGGTGATCATGCAAGCCGCCAGATCATCCCCCGCCGCTTTGGCTTTTTCGCGGAAATCCTCCAGGTCGATGTCGCCGTTATCCTGCGATTTCACCACCACAACTTTCCAGCCAACCATCTGCGCAGACGCGGGGTTCGTGCCATGCGCCGAGGTCGGGATCAGGCAGATATTGCGCGCGCCCTCACCACGGGATTTGTGGTAATTACGGATCGTCAGCAGCCCGGCATATTCGCCCTGCGCGCCGGAATTGGGTTGCAAAGACATGGCCGCGTAACCCGTAATCTCGCACAACTGATCCATCAACTGGTTGGTTAGTTCAGTGTATCCCGCTGCCTGATCAAGTGGCACAAACGGGTGTAAATTGGCGATGCCAAACCACGTCAGCGGGATCATTTCCGCCGTTGCGTTCAGTTTCATCGTGCATGACCCAAGCGGGATCATTGCACGGTCGAGCGCCAGATCACGGTCGGCGAGGCGGCGCATATAGCGGGTCATTTCAGCCTCGGAGCGGTTCATGTGAAAAATCGGGTGGCTCAGGTAATTGTCGCTGCGCAGCATGTTTTCGGGCAGACGATATTCACGGTTTGCAGCGCTGTCGTCCTTCATGTCGCCGCCAAAAGCCCGCCAGACGGCCTCGATGGTTTCGGGGTAGGTTTGTTCGTCCAGGCTTATCCCGATACGGTCATCGCCGACCTTGCGCAGGTTGATCCCACCCGCCACTGCGGCGTTCATAATCACACCTTGCAGCGCGCCGACCTCTACCGTGATCGTGTCAAAAAACACATCCGGTGTGATGGTAAAACCAAGGCTTTCCAAGCCCTTAGCCATACGTGAGGTCTTGCGGTGCACTGATTGCGCAATCGCCTTTAGCCCTTCGGGGCCGTAAAATACCGCGTACATTGACGCCATCACGGCCAGCAAAGCCTGCGCCGTGCAAACGTTGGAATTGGCCTTTTCGCGGCGGATATGTTGCTCGCGGGTTTGCAGTGCCAAACGGTAGGCCTTGTTGCCGCGCGCATCGACGGAAACCCCGATAATCCGCCCCGGCATGGCGCGTTTCAACTTGTCCGTTGTCGCCATATAAGCCGCGTGCGGGCCGCCATATCCCATCGGCACACCAAAACGTTGCGTGCTGCCAACCGCGATATCGGCGCCCATTTCACCGGGGGATTTCAGCAGGCAAAGCGCCAGAATATCGGCGGCCATAATAGCAATCGCGCGGGCCTCGTGGAGGGCGACAATGCAGGGCGTGAAATCGCGCACACGTCCGTAGGTACCGGGATATTGAAAGATCGCGCCGAAAACTGCCGCAGGGTCCAGCGCGGTTTCGGGATTACCCGTAATAATCTCGATCCCCAAGGGTTCAGCCCGGGTTTTGATCACAGCGATAGTCTGTGGGTGGCAGTTTTCATCGACAAAAAACGCGGTTGCCTTGGATTTTCCGGCACGCTTGGCCATGGTCATCGCCTCAGCCGCAGCCGTGGCTTCATCGAGCAGGCTGGCATTGGCGATCTCTAACCCCGTCAGATCAGAAACCATGGTCTGAAAGTTCAGCAATGCCTCTAGGCGCCCTTGTGCAATTTCCGGCTGATAAGGGGTATAGGCCGTATACCACGCAGGATTTTCCAGAATATTGCGTTGGATCACCGGCGGTGTCATGGTGCCGTAATAGCCTTGCCCGATCAGCGAGGTCAGCACTTTGTTTTTCTTGATAACGCCGCGCATATGGTGCAGCACATCACGTTCCGACATTGGCGCTTGCAGGGTCAAATCCTCGCTTTGTCGGATCGCGGCTGGCACCGTTTCATCGATCAATGCGTCCAACGTATCCACCCCGATCACATCCAGCATCTGCTGCATTTCAGCGGGGGAGGGGCCAATATGACGGCGATTGGCGAAATCGTAAGGCTGATAAGGCGTTAGCTGGAAAGACATGCGCGGTATCCTTTATGCGATGAAGGCTTTGTAGGCCGTGTCGTCCATCAGGGCCTCAAGCTCGGCGCTGTCAGCAATTTTTATCTTGTAAAACCACGCGTTACCCTCGGGGTCATCGTTAACGGCGCCGGGATTATCCTCAAGCGTTGTGTTCGCCTCGGTGATTTCACCGGCGAGGGGCGCATAAAGTTCAGAGGCCGCCTTAACGCTTTCGACCACACCGATTTCGTCGTCTTTGTCAAAGGTATCACCTGCTTCTTTCAGCTCGACAAACACCACTTCGCCAAGGGCCTCGGCGGCGTGTTTGGTAATGCCAAGGGTTGCGGTATCGCCGTCAACATCCAGCCATTCATGTTCTTCGGAATAATAAGTCGTCATGTTAATACCTCTGTTTAACGTTTGTAATTTTGCTGCACGAACGGCAGTTTGATGATCGTGGCCGGCATGGATTTGCCGCGAATAAGCAGATTAACGGATGTACCCTCGGCGGAATGTTTCGCGCTAACATACCCCATGGAAACGGGGCCACCATATGTCGGACCAAACCCACCGGATGTGATGGCACCGATAACGTTACCGCCCTGATCGGCCACTTCTACGCCACGCCGTGCAGGGGCGCGGCCATCGGGGCGAATGCCTACCAGTTTACGGCTTGGCCCCTCGGCCAGTTCGCGTTGAATACGTTTCGCACCAGGAAAACCGCCGCCTTCACGCCGTGCTTTTTGCATGGCCCATGTCAAATTAGCCTCAACTGGCGAGGTGTCATTATCAATGTCATTGCCATATAAACAAAGCCCCGCTTCAAGCCGCAAGCTGTCGCGCGCGCCAAGGCCTGCAAGCTCCAGATCGGGGTGTTCAAGGAATTTTCGTGTAATTTCAATGGCACGTTCATTGGGTAAGGAGATTTCATATCCATCCTCGCCCGTATATCCAAGACGCGAGACACGGCATTCAGAACCCATCAAGTCCATCACGGCAGTTTCCATGAATTTCAGATCAGCCGCCGCTGGCACGATTGCTGAAACAATGGCCTCAGCAGCCGGGCCTTGAATGGCGATCAATGAGCGGTCCATCTCAAAAACTTCAATATCTAGGATTTTCAGATGCGCCACGTCCTGTTCGCGCATTGAGGCATTGACCACCAGAAAAAACCCGACTTTAGTGGCGGAAACAATCAGGTCATCCATGATGCCGCCCTGCGGGTTGGTGAAAAACGTATAGCGTGATTTGCCGACCGGCATTTTACCAAAGGATGAGGGGCATAGCGTTTCCAGCTTGGCCGCAAGATTATCGCCACGCAGCGCAACCTGCCCCATGTGTGATACATCAAACAACGCGGCTTTTTCGCGGCATTGTTTATGTTCGCCAGCGACGCCAAGCGCATAATTCACCGGCATCATCCAGCCAGCAAAATCCACCATCTTGCCACCACGCTCGACGTGTAAATCATATAACGGGGTTTTTCGGGGCTTGGTCATGTAAAATCCACAATTGAATCATTTGCATAGGTCATATCAAACAAGTTTCCGATAGGAAACCTTTTTTGGATGCTGTGGTATACTTATCAGACTAAAGGACAAGTAACTTATCATTAACCAGTTTACTGGACAATTTTTCCCAACGTGATAATAATCACAGAATGGCATGGCAAAACATGTCAACTGAACGAGTCACTTTAACAAGCGATCCTGTCTGCTTGTTAAGCTAAAATAAATGTTACAGATCAAGGAAATCAACATGAAACTTGTCGCACTTACACTGGCCGCATCCCTTGCCGCCACTTCAACTTTCGCTGGTGCCGTTGCTTACGTCGCCCCTGCCGCCCCCGTCATGATGGAAGAGCCATCAGGCTCCATGGGTAGCTCCGGCGCCTGGATCATCCCGCTGCTCGCCATTGGCCTGATTTGTCTGGCGATTTGTGGTGGTAGTGATGATACGCCACCTCAGGATGACGGTCCGCAGATATTACAGTAGTAACTAACTGCGAAATTTTGCCAGATTCATTAGGGCAGTGCCACAAGGTGCTGCCCTTTTATTTTGGACCAATGGGGTTATTAAACGTTTCAACGGCGTAAAACCACAAATACCCATTGCTGAACCACCCTGCTCTGGGCAATATGCGTAAAAATCCGGAGAACCCCATGACCAAAGCGCCCCTTAAACCCAAAGAGCAGCCCTCGCTGTCCAGTTTTACGTGGGATGACCCGTTCCTTCTGGACGATCAGTTGACCGAGGAGGAACGCATGTTGCGCGATGGCACTGCGGCCTATGCACAGGAAAAACTGCAACCGCGCATCATTGAAGCTTACCGCGAGGCGAAAACCGCGCCGGAAATTTTTGCGGAAATGGGCGAAATGGGCTTGCTGGGCGCGACCATTCCCGAGGAATACGGTGGCATCGGTGCAGGCTATGTCGCTTATGGTCTGATCGCACGTGAGGTGGAACGGGTCGATAGCGGTTATCGCTCTATGATGTCGGTGCAATCATCCTTGGTGATGTATCCGATTTATGCTTACGGCTCTGAAGAACAACGCCGTAAATACCTGCCAAAACTGGCCAGCGGCGCATGGATCGGCTGTTTTGGTTTGACCGAGCCAGACGCGGGTTCTGATCCGGGCGGTATGAAAACCCGAGCCACGAAAGTGGATGGCGGGTATGTGCTGAACGGCACAAAGACGTGGATATCGAATTCCCCGATTGCCGATGTTTTCGTGATTTGGGCTAAATCTGACGCCCACGGCGGTAAAATCCGCGGGTTTGTGCTGGATAAGGGTACCAAAGGGCTGAGCGCGCCGAAAATTGGCGGGAAACTGTCCTTGCGGGCCAGCATTACCGGCGAGATCGTTATGGATAACGTTGAAATCCCGGGCGATGCCATTTTGCCCGATGTCGAGGGGTTGAAAGGGCCGTTTGGCTGCCTGAACCGGGCGCGTTACGGCATCAGTTGGGGTGTCTTGGGGGCGGCTGAATTTTGCTGGCAGGCCTCGCGGCAATACGGTCTGGACCGCAAACAATTTGGCAGGCCTTTGGCGCAAACCCAGCTTTTCCAGAAAAAACTCGCCGATATGCAAACCGAAATCACGCTTGGTCTTCAGGCCAGCCTGCGCGTTGGGCGCCTTATGGACGAGGGTCGCGCCGCGCCCGAAATGATCAGCCTGATTAAACGCAATAACTGCGGCAAAGCGCTGGATATTGCGCGCCATGCACGCGATATGCACGGCGGCAACGGGATTTCCGAGGAATTTCAGGTCATGCGCCATATGATGAACCTTGAAACGGTTAACACCTATGAAGGGGCGCATGATGTGCATGCCTTGATACTAGGGCGCGCGCAAACCGGGTTGCAGGCGTTTTTCTAATATAAAACACACTGGCTAAGCGATGCGGGCTTAGTGTTGGAAAACGGGTTGACTCTCTCTAAGTAAGTGATTAATAACTTACTTAGAGAATGGAGAACATCATGAACCTTCGCAAAATCCACTGGTTAGTTACCTTAACACTCGCAGCTACTGTCGCCATAATGGGCTATTTCTTTCTTATCAAAGGCAGCACCTTTATGGGCGAGGACGGGCGCACCACAATCGTGCTTTCAGAAGGCGAAAAAGCCAGTGTTTTAGGGGAAATGCGCGCAATGCTGGAAGGATTGCAGACCATCACCGAGGCAATCGGTAACAACGATATGGCCGCCGTCGCCCTTACCGCCAGTAGTCTGGGCATGGTTGTCGCCAATGCGGATTCGCCTGAATTAATCGCCAAATTACCGCTAGAGGTGAAAACCCTTGGTCTTGGCACGCATGCGGCTTTTGATGATCTGGCAGCGCACGCCAAGGAAACCGATAATCCCAATGATATTTTGCTGGAACTAAGCGATCTGATGCTGAATTGCACTACGTGCCACGCCAGCTATCGGATTGCGATTGAAGATTTCGACGAGTAAGGCTAGAAAAAGAGGTCCCTAACGCAGGAGACCCCGTTGCCCGACCTGCACCACCACGCGCGTACGCTCTTTCAAGTGGCCGTTGACGCCGCTGATCCGGCCCGCGCTTTGCGCCCGCATCTGGCGGGGCTGCCAAAGATCGATGGGCGTTATATTGTCATTGCGTTTGGTAAAGCCGCAATTGCAATGACAAGAGAGGCCTTGCGCCATCTTCAGGACGCGCCGGTTATCGCGTTGGCTGTCACCAATTATGAAAATATAGATACGGTTACGGGGTGCACTGTCATGGCGGCTGGCCATCCGGTGCCGGATGCAAACGGTGAAAAAGCCGGGCAGGCGGTTATTAAGCTGCTGCAATCCACCACCAAAAATGATCTTGTTGTCGCGCTGATCAGTGGCGGCGGTTCGGCGCTGTTGCCAGCCCCGCTCAATGGTATCAGCCTTGCCGATAAGGCTGCGGTCAGCCGTCTGTTGCTGGGGGCAGGTTTTGACATCACAAAGATGAACGCCGTGCGCCAGCATCTGTCTTGCCTTAAAGGTGGCGGTTTGGCGCGGCTGGCCGCCCCTGCGCCTGTGCACGGATTTATCCTGTCGGATGTGATCGGTGATGATCTGCGCGTGGTTGCCAGCGGGCCGACGCTAGCGCCGATTGCTACGAGGGCTACGGCCCGGGCTATACTGCAAGATCACAAGGTTTTTGATAAAATGCCAACAGCAGTGCAAAACCATTTCTCAACCCCTGCTCGAATGCTTGAAACGCCGCCCGGGCGCAATACCCTGATCGGCTCCAACCGGCAAAGCCTGCGGGCCGTGCAGGGTGCATCTATGGGGGTAATCATTGCCGATGATCTGACAGGGGATGTGTCGGATGTTGCTGAATTTATCCTAAAATCCGCACAGCAAAACCCTGCCAAGACCCTGATTTTCGGTGGTGAAACGACGGTAAAGCTGAAAGGCGCAGGCAAAGGTGGGCGCAATCAGGAACTGGCGTTACGGCTTGCCTTGCTGGGGGAAAATATTGCGGGGGGCTGGGTGTTTCTAAGCGCTGGTACGGATGGGCGCGACGGGCCGACGGATGCGGCTGGCGCGATTGTTGATGCCGGCACGCCAAATCGTATTCGCGCCCAAGGGCTGGACCCGTTGGAAATGTTGCAAAACAATGACAGTTACACGGCCCTGAAAGCCGCCGGTGATCTGCTGATAACCGGCGCTACCGGCACCAATGTTGCCGACGTGCAGGTGTTTTTGCGCACCTGATCAATGCAACGTGGTAAACGGAAACTTCAGGCCAAGGTTCAGCGTTACCGGCTGCATGCCGCCACCTTGCAAAGTGCTGATAAACCCGGCACCAGCCGATATATGTATCGTCTCCGTTAGCAGATAATCCAGATCAAACTTGATCCCCGCCAACAACCCGCCGCGGGTATCAATGCCCGCCCCGCCGCCTGCACCCAGCAGCCCCTCGGCCGAAATATTCCAGCGCGGCGCCAACCTGATGCGATAACCAAGGCCAAGCAGCCCGATCTGATAACCCCCGGCCCCTCCGGCAATCGCGGTATAGGCATGGCCTGTCAGGTAAAGGTTTCGGGTGATGAACAGATCAATCTCGGTGTCGATCATCAAGGGCGCGCCTGTGTTTACAACCCCTGATTTGCGAAAACCGGCGTTGGGAAGTTGCTGGGTCAGGCCCGTGCTGATTTGCCAATGCGTGGTATTTGGAATTGCCCCTGTCTTGCGCCCGGCCCCAAAAGACAGCAGAAATCCGGCGGAGGGGCTTAGGGCAAGGAAATCGCCATTAAGGGATGTGAGCGCACTTGCGCCGAATT
This sequence comes from Paracoccaceae bacterium, assembly GCA_036479695.1. Classification (GTDB taxonomy): domain Bacteria; phylum Pseudomonadota; class Alphaproteobacteria; order Rhodobacterales; family Rhodobacteraceae; genus NORP23. The sequence goes on along the minus strand of JAZGFN010000008.1, from coordinate 4,204 downwards.
CCAGCGCGAACCTGTCGCCTGTTTTTATACGCAAGCCCGCGCCTGCACTGAAAATCAACCCGCCGCCCGTATTAACCGCCCCGCCGCCCCCGACACCGGCGGCAAAATCCGCATAAAGGCGAAAGGTGTCACCGCCCCAGAAATAGCGTTTGCCCAACAGCCAGTCTGCGTAACCTTCGGCATCGCCGCGCACCACGCCGTTGGCCTGAATGAAACTTTCCGAAGCATCCGTGCGGGCAAAGGATATTTCCGCACCTAAAAGTTGCATATTTTGTAAAATCACCCCGCCACGTTTCCGGCTGCCTTGAGGGTAGTACACCCGCATGATCGGCTTCATGGCGGAAATGGTTGTGATATTTTCCAAGGGTTTCACCCCGGAAAAATCCCCACCGTAAAGCGCAAGGTTCATAGGCCGGGTTAAGGTTATCGTGAACGCAGGCGTCGAAATCTCTGACCCCGATATTGACACCCAAGACGCCCCGGCCCCGACGCGCAGATTGCCAAAATCATAGCCCAGATGAACCTGCGGGCGCAGCATCAAGCCATCCCCCGGCACTTGGTTGGCCCCGCCGCCGCCGCCGATAAACAGGCTGGCATCCCAGAATAGATTTTCCCCGAAAGGCGTGTGTTTCCCGACCTCGAAACCACCAACAAAAAATCCGCCACCGGCGCCAAAGGCTGCGGAATAAATGCTCTCGCCGAAATAATACCCCTGATCCGTTGTATAAAAAATCGATAGCCCGTTGATGCCTTCAATGGCCGATTGGTCAAGTTGAAAGAAATCAAATCCGCTGCGAAATGCAAGCGCGGGGCGTTTGGCCAGTGCCGGGGTGGCGAGGGTTAAAAGGGTTAGAATTATAAGGAAATATCGCATCTATGTACCACAAAACGTCTTATGCACCAGCTCATCAGGAAGCGGTGGCAAGGTTAAATCTATGTGCTCTGGCTGGTCATCATATGGCTTTGCCAACGCCTGCATCAGGGTATTAAACGGCGCCAGATCACCCGTTTCGGCGGCTGTGATAAGCTGTTCCAAACGATGGTTGCGCGGAATAAACGCAGGGTTGGCAAGACGCATCATCCCAGCGTGCGCCCTAATATCATCCTGCGCTGTGCGGTGCTGCCACGCTTTAACCCAAGCATCAAATCCGGCGGGATTTTTGAACATTTTACGTACAATATCCCCACCTGTTTTCACAAAATCCGTCAAATTTCGGAAAAACAACGTAAAATCCACGGCCTCGGCTCCAAGGAGGGTTAGCAGATCGGCAATCAGCACATCGTCGCCGGATTGCGCCGTCAGCAGCCCGATTTTTCGGGAAAATGCCGCGGTATATTTTTGGGCAAACATGTCTGAAAACTCATCGAGCACATCCTGCGCAGCCATCACGGCTTTATCCTGATCAGCATCGATCAGCGGGATCAAAGTATTGGCGAATTGCGTCAGGTTCCACTGGGCGATTTTGGGCTGGTTGCTCCAGGCATAGCGCCCGCCCTGATCAATGGAGCTGAAGGTTTTGTTAGGGTCAAAACCATCCATAAACGCGCAAGGGCCGTAATCAATGGTTTCACCAGAAACAGACATATTATCCGTGTTCATCACCCCGTGAATAAACCCGACCTGCATCCATTTTGCGATCAAACCTGCCTGGCGTTCCATAACGCCTTTAAGCAGGGCCAGTATAGGGTTTGGGGCCGTTTGTGCTGTCGGATAATGCCGTGCAATCACGTGATCCGCCAGCAATTTCAACGCCTTTTCATCGCGCCGTGTGTAATGAAACTGAAACGTTCCAACCCGGATATGACTGGCGGCAACACGGGCCAGCACGGCGCCCGGATGCATGTCTTCGCGCGGGACATATTCACCCGTTGTAACTGCCCCGAGCGCACGGGTTGTGGGGATCCCCATCGCCGCTATCGCCTCGCTGACAACGTATTCGCGCAAAACCGCTCCAAGGGTTGCGCGCCCGTCGCCGCCACGGGAAAACATCGTGCGCCCGCTGCCTTTAAGCTGCAAATCACGCCGTGTGCCACCCGGTGCGATCACCTCGCCCAGCAACACCGCACGCCCATCACCAAGCTGCGCAGAAAAGCCGCCAAACTGGTGGCCGGCATAGGCGGTTGCGATTGGCGTAGCCCCTTCAGGCACGCGGTTTCCGGCCAGAACATCGGCGGGGATATCAGCAATATCTATGCCCATATCAGCAGCCAATGCCGTGTTCACAACAACCAGTTGCGGGGATTTTACCGGCGTTGGAACGAGGTGCGTGTAAAACTGCCCGGGCAGCCTTGCAAAGCTGTTATCAAAGGGAATCACCATGTGGCTTGCCTATTCACCCCACGTTTTTCCAAGTACTCGCAGCCAGTTTTCATGACAGAGCTTTGCCATCAAAGCATCATCCACCCCGTGCGCGCGCATGGCCGTGCGCAGTTTCACCAACCCCGCCGCATCGCCAATATCGGCGGGTACGGTCGCCCCGTCAAAATCCGAGCCGAAACCAATGCGATTCTCGCCGATATGTTCAACCAGATGATCGAGGTGGCGCATCATGATATCAAGCGGCATATCCGCGTCCATTTGCCCGTCTTCGCGCAAGAAACCAACGGCAAAATTGATCCCGACCATGCCGTCACTATCCTTGATGGCCGCCAGTTGATCATCCGTCAGGTTGCGGGCGTGGGGCGAAATTGCATAGGCGTTGGAATGTGTTGCCACAATCGGCGCGTTGCTAAGCTTGACCACATCCCAAAACCCCGCCGCATTCAGATGCGACATATCAAGCATGATCCCCAAACGGTTGCATATGCGCACCAGATCCTTGCCCGCCCCCGTCAATCCCGGCCCAATATCCCCGTCCGAGGGATAGCGAAACGGCACGCCGTGGCCATAGGCCGTCGGGCGGCTCCAGACCGGCCCGAGGGAACGCAGGCCAGCGCGATACAGCACTTCTAACACGTCGAAATCGGTGTCGATCCCCTCGGCACCCTCGATATGCAGGATCGCGGCCATCATGCCATTGTCCAGACATTGGCGAATTTCGGCCGTATGCGTGCATATTTTCAGCGCCCCCATGCTTTCAAGCCGCGACAGAATCGCCGCTTGTGCCAGTGTAACCTGCACAGCTTCACTTTGGGGGATTTCATCGGGCAGTGGCAGGTCATAGCTGGGCTGGCACATTTCATTTATACGATCAAACCCACCATCGGGCGAGGGCACGTAGATTGCAAAAAACCCGCCACCAAACCCGCCAATCCGGGCCTTTGGCAGGTCAATATGTGCGCCGTACCCATCGATAAAATCTTGCAGTGCCGCAGGACCATTCAGGAATTGCTTAAGCAAAACATCATTATGGCCGTCAAAAATAAGAGGGAAATCGGGGTTCGTCATTGCGGCCTCAGGGTTTTGGAAGTGAAGCTCTAGCATTCGTCAACCGGCACAAATATGCAATCCTTATCTGCGATACCACTTGACAGGCGCCCCGATAATCCCGAAAGCTAGTGGCGCATGGTTCCCCACATAATCGCTCAAGCGGTTGGGGATGAAACGGGAATGCGGACGGGATTACCCATCAGGGGTTCCAAGCCGCAGCCGCCCCCGCGACTGTATGTGGCGAGCATGGCATCATTAACCACTGGTTAACACCGGGAAGGGGATGCCGCGCAATAACCCACAAGCCAGGAGACCGGCCTTGCGTAACGTCAACAACACTGTCGGGTGAGACAGTAAGGAGAACTGAAATGACAACGACTACGCAAACCGCCACCAAGGCGGATTTATCGATTATTACCATCGCATTTGTGGCCTTTATGGGCCTTGGATTGCTGTTTGTGTCTGGCCTTGCCAGCGCGGCCAGCCTGCACGATTCTGCGCATGATATCCGGCATATGTCCGGCTTTCCCTGCCACTAGTTATGCTTAAAAACATGGTCGTCAGCGCAGTGTTCGCTGGCTTTGTAACGGGGTTGATTGTCGCCCTTTTGCAAATAATCATGCTTGAGCCGATCATTCTTGAGGCCGAGCTTTACGAAACCGGGCAGCTGATACATTTCGGTGATATCACAGCAAATATGCCCGACATCGAGATAGAGCGGGACTGGATACGCAGTGGTTATTCTGTGCTGTCTGCCGCCTCGATCTATATCGGTTTTGCCCTGCTGATGGTCGCGGCTTTTGCCGTTGCCGAAACCAAAGGGGTTGAGATAAC
>JAZGFN010000007.1:0-54647 GCA_036479695.1 Paracoccaceae bacterium | reverse complement strand
TTGAACTGCCAAGCGGCACCGAAATGGTGATGCCTGGTGACAACCTGAAGTTCTTGGTCGAACTGATCGCCCCGATCGCCATGGAAGAAAGCCTGCGCTTCGCCATCCGCGAAGGCGGGCGCACCGTGGGTTCCGGCGTAGTATCCAAAATTATCGCGTGATAGCAACTGTGGTTCCGAGTTTATACCGGGACCACAGCACCATACCGAAAAGTTAGACGTGATGGAACTTGAAGGCAGCTTTGAGCTGCGGATTCAACCGATGCAGCGGTTCGTTTGAACGTCGGCATCATTTCACAATCGGTATTGACTTAGTGTTACTCTAACCCGCTAGCTGTAGGTCAGAGGAGTAACAACACCAATGAGAATTGCAGAAGCGTCTGAGGCGTGTGGGCTGTCTGCTCATACGATCCGGTTTTATGAAAAGTCGGGCATGTTACCAGAGGTTGAACGTGGTGTGGACGGGCATCGTCGCTTCACACTACGCCAAATCGAATGGCTGACCCTGCTTTACTGGCTACGCGAAACTGGGATGCCGCTGAAGCAAATGCGCCAGTTCACAGCACTTGCAAAAGCCGGTGATGTTGAAATTTCGCAACGACGGAAAATCCTTGCGGATCATGCCGACACCCTAAAGGCCACGCGGGCAATTCTTGAAAAATGTGAAAGCGTGCTTGCCATTAAAATTGCCAGCTACGGCCCAAACCATGACGAGGATACCGCATGAAATTTGCATACCTTATAGAGCCGCCCTTTAACTATATTGATGTAAACGGCCAGATCACCGGTTGCGATGTGGAACTTGCACGGCATGTCTTTCGGGAACTGGGCATCGCAGATTTTGAACCTGTCAAGGTTGAGTTTGCAGAACTGCTAGCAGGACTTGGAGCGGATCGTTGGCTCATGACAACAGGCTTGTTCGGAACCGATGAGCGCCGCAAAACCGCGCAGTTCAGTCGACCGATTTGGGCGTTGCCCGATGGACTGCTTGTGCGTAAAGGCAATCCGCTTAGCCTTAGCGGGTACAGATCAGTCGCAGACAACAATAGCGCTCGGTTGGCTGTAATCCGTGACCAGTTTCAACACCAATCGGCGGTCGATTTCGGCGTGAGCGAGGGCCGGATTGGAGTGTTCGAAACCTATACTGAAGCCGCGAAAGCCGTACAGGACGGAACGGCGGATGCTTACGCCAGCGTTGGTAGAGCGCACAGTGGTTTCATGGCGCAAAACCCAGATTGGACGATAGATGTGGTCTTGGTCCCAACCGAGGAAAAACCACCCGCGTTTGGATCATTTGCGTTTGCTCTAAACGATACTGCGCTAATGGAAGACGTCGATACGGTTCTAGCAAGATTTCTGGGAACACAGGCTCATCGGAATATGGTCGCCACCTTCGGTTTCACATCAGGAGAGGTCGATTTGGTCGCTGCCTAAAATAACCGGAGCGGACGTCGATAACGTTTTGAAGAACGGCGGCTAAGTCCTGCGGATTCAACGGATCGCCGCAACAGATTGCGCAAACTTCTCCGCTGGGGTTTGGTATCGCAAGGTCTTTCTTGGTCGTTCATTCAACTGTCTGGCAACAGCGCTCAGTTTTGATTGGTTATGTGTCGACAAATCGGTGCTTTTTGGAAAGTACTGACGCAGCAGGCGGTTGGTATTTTCATTGGTACCGCGTTGCCGGCTGATTGTCGATGCTGCGTGATTTAAATTACGGGCGATTGATCGCAATGACTGATTGGCACTAAGACCGCGCGATATCTCTTCGCGGTCCACAAGTGTTAGCGCCAATCGGGATTTCCTACGCTCAGGTGGGCGGATCCCTCCAGTGCGTTTTAACAGCGATAAATCGAAGACGGGGCCCGCTCGAACCTACGACCGATCGAACTCATCGACTCGCCACGTTGCCATCGATCCCAAATCTCCGACTTCTGTTTGTCTGTGAAAAATAAGCGGTGTCGGTACTTCATGATTAACACTCTATCTTTGCTTAAAGATTAAAGTGTTGCGGCCACCCGTTGAACCCACCCCCAAGACAGTCTTTCGCCTTAGAGAACGGCCGGATTGACCGCCTGACTAATTTTGATACCAGCGTTTACGGCTTGATAAATTGGTCTTGGGGGGTGTTTTTTGGTGTCAACTTTGCGCTTCAACCAGCGACTTGCCTGAAGTTGCTGGAGTGATTGCGAAAGTGCGCGATCGGTAATTAACCCAAGGTCGGCTTTAATTTCACCGAAATACCGGGGTTTGTGACTGACGGCCAAAACCGGAATGGTCCATGCACGCCGCAGCAATGAATTTTGGGGCGCAACGGTGGTGATCCTTTCGGCAATTGTCGCGATCTCAGCGCCTTTGGGCGTCAGCCGGTACTCGGGCCGTAATGGGTGACCGTGGCCGGGGTTTCGTTCCAGCAATCCAAGGTTGACCAAATGAACCAGACTTTGGGTAAAAGCTGTTCGGCTTGCCCCCGATGCATATAGCAAAGGCGCCTGCCGCCCCGGTGTGCCGTTGTGCATAAGCGCAAGGATGTTCAACGACCATGCGCGCGATGTTATCTTGACAATCAAATTTATGTCCATAAAGTATAGTATATATATTTTTCAACCAAAGGAAAGCACCATGTCCCTTGTTTCGTTAGATAATACTATTACAATTGCAATGTCAGTACGGGATCGCCATGCCAGCGCCAATTGGTACAGCGAAATGCTGGGATTTGAACTTCTTATGCATATTGATGAAGCTGGATGGAGTGAACTTCAAACTAAAACTGATGGTGTGACCCTTGGTTTGGGGGAGCATGTGAAACCCATTCCTGGCAACATGGTACCTGTATTTGGTGTGGCGGATATTGATACGGCCCGTAAAGCGCTTGAAGCGGCGGGTGTAAAGTTTGATGGCGAAACCGAAGTTATTGAAGGGATGGTCAGCACAGCAACATTCTATGATCCTGATGGTAATGCTCTGATGCTTGCCCAAGATCTGACAATAGGCGCATGATCCCGGTGTCACGACATTCACAGAATTCAGCGTTCCGGGCCGCACGGTAGGATCGGGCGTTGTATCCAAAATTATCGCGCGATAGCGCGGTAAGCGTAAAGTGAAAGGCTTCCTGTAACGGGGCCTTTTTTATGTCGCGCGCTTCCTCTATGCTGGTCAAAAAGGGGATGTTATGACACAGAAAATTCTGGTTACCGGCGCGTCTGGTTATATTGCCAAGCACATTATTTTGCAGCTGCTGAATGGTGGATATAGCGTGCGTGGCTCCGTGCGCTCCGACAAACGTGCCGATGAGGTTCGCGCGGCAATGGCGGCGCATCTGCAGGATAAATCGGCACTGGAACGTCTGGAATTTGTAGAGCTTGACCTGACAGATGACGCCGGCTGGGATGCGGCGCTGTTGGATGTTGATGTGCTGATGCACACCGCCTCACCGTTTCCGCTTTCTGACCCCAAGGACGAGGATGATCTGATCCGCCCGGCCGTAGATGGCAGTCTGCGCGCGCTGAAAGCCGCCAAGAAAATCGGGGTTGCACGGGTGGTTTTAACCTCGTCAACGGTTGCCGTAATGCACAAAAATGCGCCGGATAACGGGATAGCTTTCAACGAGTCCGACTGGAGCGATGTGGACCATCCCGGCTGCTCGGCCTATGGAAAATCGAAAATACTGGCGGAACGCGCGGCCTGGGATTTTTGCGACGCAAACCCCGAGATCCATCTAACCACGATTAACCCAAGTCTGGTTTTGGGGCCGGCACTGGATACCAATATCGGCTCATCCCTGTCCATAATCGGGCGTGTTTTGACGGGCAAAGACCCCGCGGTGCCGCGCCTGTCCTTTCCGATTGTCGATGTGCGCGATATTGCCAAAATGCATGTCGCCGCGCTGGAAAATTCCAATAGCATCGGGCAACGGTTTATCGGGGCAGCCGGGTCCATGTGGTTTGTGGATATTGCAAAACTGGTCAAAGAGATATGCCCGGACCGCAAGATTGCCACGCGGGTGGCACCCAATTGGTTGATGCGCGTAATGGCCCTGTGGGATGGGACGATCCGTGGTATTGTACCGCTTTTGGGGCATGAGGTTCTGGTTGATGCAAGTGCTGCCAGAAAGGTTCTGGGGGTGGATTTTATCCCTAACACCCAGACGATCACAGATACTGTGCGCCATTTACTGGATAATGATCTGGCCTAGGGTTGGGCCGCTTTTTCACGCAAATCCATAGCAATCATCGCCACCATTTCCTTGGCCTGACGCGGTGAGGTAACTCCGCCGATACCGATACGCCGCCCGATTTGCCACCACATGCCCGGCACCCATGCCCGCGGACCGGGCTGTTTCAGGCGGATCAAAAACCCGTTGGATGGCTTGAAAGCAAAAAACCCTTTGTCAACGCTCTCAATATCTTCCAGTCGGCAGATAAGCCCGCCGGTTTCGCATGAAATACCCTCGTGGTTTAAGATCAGCGTATCGGCCGTCGCAAGGTAAAGCCGCCAGGCCGCCCAAAGAAATGCCGCACCAACCAGTGCAAGAAGCACCCCGTTTAACCCGACATTAAGCCTTGAAAGTGCGGCAACATAAAGCAAGCAGCCCCCAAGCCCCGCCAACAGCAAAACCCCGAACCAACGGCGGTGCTGTACGACCTCTAATCTGACAAGTATTTCGGTCATTTTGTCCATTATTCTTAAGTGCATCTTTCATAAAAGCATTACGCCAGTAGGGCCAGCCTATAATTTCAGCGTGAAATAGTGTATGGTTATCTTTTAGAGGAGAGCTATCGTGAAGTTTTTCAAGAAAATACGCATCCAGACTGTTGGCGTTTTATGCGGCGCAATACTGGCCGCAATACCAGCCAGCGCAAAAGCAGATGAGGCGACGCGCGCAGCAATCACCAAAGGAATGACAGAGATCGAAGGTGTGCTTGTTGAGGGCGCGGCGCGCGATTTTCGTGCGGCCCTTGCGGCCGGTGACGCCAACCTTGCCACAGCTTTGGGGCATGCGTTTTTTGCAAAACGGAATTTCGATGCAGCTGGCTGGATGTTTGGCGCACAAGCTTTAAGCGATGATAAACATGCCGCAGCTCTATCAAATTACGCCGCGATGACTGCTGAGATATATGCAGATGATCCCGAACGTTTTGGCACCGATTTCCTTATGACAGGCGTTTTGGCTGCTGGTGCGGCGGTGGCGTTGTCTGCGGATAATCCGGCCTTTCAAAATAACCTGTCGCGCCTCGCCCTTGATGGTGCAATGGCATCGGGCGGGGATGCTGTGCTGCTTGATATCGCAGTGAGTGCTGCAAGGCTTGCTACAGCCGGGGATAGCGAAAACATACTGTTTTTAACAAATCTGGCCCGGGCATTAGAGGCATCTGGTGCAGTTGATGAGGCCGCAAGCGTTATGGCAGCGGTGCATGGGTTGGAACCGGCTAATATCAATTATCTTTCTACAATCAATGCTTTGCGCGGAAATTCCGCCTATGCAAATGCCAGCAACGCCACCGCGCGCCCTCATTGCGAGGTCAATTTTCGCTGTCAGGATATTTGCCCCAAAAGTATTATCGGTGGCCTGATGTCCGTTACCTGCGAGATAGAGAATTCCTCGGCGCAAATGGCATGCAACGCCGGAGAACCCTATCCCAAGACCTATAATTGCAAAGAGGATTTGCCTGAATATGGTATTTTAATCCCGGGTCTGAATGCCGGGTTTTCGATCGCGGTTCCAGGGTTTTCCATGCATGTTCTTGTCGATGGCGAAGGTAATATTGATACCCGCGTTGAGGCTGGTATCTCTGTCGGGCCAATCGGGGGATATGTACGTGCGGATGGGCATTATACCTCCAGCAATGGTGTTACGGTCGATAATATGGGCGGCGGGGTGCGCCTCAGTCTGATCAATGGCAGCCGTGCTGGTAATCTGGCATCCGGCCTTGGGCATCCGCCTGCACATATCGAAATGGAGAGCCTGAACGGTGATCCGCCGGTGATTGCCTTGGAGGGCTATAACGCGCCGGTGATCACGAACTAGCGATCACCCCAAAATCCATAACCAGATCGAGGCCGTAAAGATCGAGGCAATCGTGCCGAGCAACACGGCGCTGGCGGCAGTATCTTTGGCGCGGTTATACATGTTGGCAAAGACATACGCGTTAACCCCCGGCGCCATGGAGGCCATCACCACAGCCGAGCGTGTGAGTTCAATCGGCAGCGCAAAAATATGGACGCAAAGAACATAGGCAAGGGCCGGGTGGAGCAGTAATTTCAGGCTGATAACCATGCCGGCCTCGGCCAATCGGGCGCGTAATGAATATCGTGTAAGGATGCCGCCAAGGCCAAATAGGGCTGCTGGCAGGGCCGCGCGCGACACCATTTCTGTGGCTGACAGTATGGGGGAAGGTAAAGCTATTGCGCTGATATTAAAGATAAATCCAAGGCCAAGGCCGATCATTAGGGCGTTTTTAAACATGGCCTTAAGCACCACGATAGCCGTGGCCGGGGCGCTGCGACCATCAGCACGCGCGGCCTCCATCATTGTGATGCCGATCAGGTACAGCACAGGCGCGTGGATGGAGATGATTGCAAAATTGCCAGCCAGCGCGCCTTGGCCAAACGCGCGCTCGGTGATCGGCAGGCCCAGCAATACACCGTTGGAAAACATGGCGCTGAACCCGATGGCAACAGAATCGCCGGGGCGACGGTGAAACAGTAGCCGCGCGCCTAAAATACCAAGGATAAAGCTAAGGATCGCGCCGCTGTAAAATGCGGCCATCAGGCGCCAATCAAACACGGCAGCCAAATCCAGCCGCATGATGTTAAGAAACAGCAGGCACGGGATAGCAAAACCTTGGGTAAACACCATCAGCCCGTCAACGGCGCTATCTTGGAAAAGCTTCAGCTTAACCGCGATATACCCCGCGCCGATAACCAGAAATACCGGTAATATGATCTGTAAAATCTCAAGGCTCATGCCTCAAGCTCTATCACCATACCGTCAAAAGCGGGGGTGATGTGATCAGGCGTTTCAGCGTTCAGCGTGTCATAATCCAGATCGATATGCATGTTGGTCAGGACCGCGCGTTCGGGATTTGCGCGGGCAATCCATTGCAGGCTGCGTTCCAGATGCGCGTGGCTGGGGTGGGGTTTATAGCGTAGCGCGTCCACAACCCAGACTTTCAGATCCGCCAGCAATTCCCACGCCGGATCATGAATTTCGGCGGCGTCCGGCAGATAGGCAAGATCCCCGATACGAAAGCCGAGCGCATCAATCCGACCGTGTTCTACCGTGAACGGCTTAAGCACAATCACCCCGCCAGCCCCGTCAATTTCAAGCGGGCCATCAAGGCGGCGTAGCTCTAATATCGGGGGATAAGAGCTGCCGGGCGGCTGGATAAACGCATAGCCAAAGCGCGCCAGCAGACTGTCAGTTGTGCGCGTATCAGCCCAAACCGGCAGGCGGGATTGACGGTTAAAAACCACCATGCGCAGATCGTCGATACCGTGCATGTGGTCTGCATGATCATGGGTGTAAACCACGCCGTCCAGATGCCCGACCCCGGCATCCAGCAGCTGTGCGCGCATGTCAGGCCCCGTGTCAATCAGCACCCGCGTCACCCCGTTTGACGTTACCCGTTCCACCAGCATGGCGCAGCGACGACGGGTGTTTTTGGGATTTTCAGGGTCACAAGCTCCCCATAACCCCCCCAAACGCGGCACCCCGCCGGATGACCCACATCCAAGGATTGTATAGCGCAGAACTGCCATTATGCGGGCCTCCAAGCGGCGGCTTTGGGGAACAGGCGGTCAAAGTTTTCCGAGGTTTGCGCGGCGAAATCTGCGTAATCCATGGCGAAAACCTCGGCGCCTGTGGCGGCTGTCAGGGCGGTATAGGCAGGCTCATTTCGTTTGCCGCGATGGGGCTGCGGGGCCAGATAGGGTGCGTCGGTTTCCACCAGTATACGATCCAGCGGTGCGGCGGCAAAAATTGCCCGTAATGCATCGGATTTCTTAAACGTTGCGATGCCGGACATCGATAAATAGAACCCCAGATCCAGCATGGCGCCCGCCAGTTCAGCGCTGGAAGAAAAACAATGCATAACACAGCTAAACGCACCGTTTGCATGCTCGTCGCGCAATATACGCGCCATATCGTCATCCGCTGCGCGTGCATGGATGATCAGGGGCAGACCGGTTTGGCGGCTTGCTTCAATGTGAATGCGCAGGCTTTCCTGCTGCACCGCTTTACTGTCGGCTGTGTAGTGATAATCAAGGCCGGTTTCCCCGATTCCGACCATCTTTGGATGGCGCGCGATTTCAACCAGCTGTTCAACGCGGGCCATGGGTTCACTGGCGGCGCTCATGGGGTGGGTGCCTACGGCATAAAAAACCTGCGGGTGATTGTCGGCAATCTTTCGCACGCGCGGCTCATCGCACAGCTTGGTGCAAATGCTGACCATCCGCGTGACCCCGGCCGCAGCGGCATTGGCGATAATCTCGGGCAGCTGCCCTTCGAAATCAGGGAAATCGAGGTGGCAGTGGCTGTCAACGATGGCAGGCTTGGTCATCATGGCTCCGGCGGTTACGGCGACAAACGAGTGGCCCGTTGGGCGGCGGCATCAATACTAAGGAAGGTATCAAGGATCACTTGGCCGGGGTCAAGGTTTACACCGCGCGCATGGGTGATGCGCGCGGTTAATTCCTGCACCAACGCGGCCCATTCCTGTGCCTGCGCGGGACTGGCAGACAGACGTGCGGCCAGCTCGGTTTCAACGGAAATGCCAACGGTACCGCCTTTTGCCCCGTTTAACGCCAGTCGCGATAGCGCCAGCAATAACAAGCGAATGGTCATATCGTACCTGGTCTCGGCGCCTTTGCCACTGCATTTTTCGCCCAGTGCCAGAATACGCGGGCGGTTCATGCGCGGGGCTGTGGCGATCAGAGACAATATATCGGTATAAAGCGCCAACCCGTCCTGCGCCAAAAGGGCAATCGCGGCACCGGCAGAGCCGCCGGATAATTCAGCCAGCGCGGCGGCGTTTGCGCCTTCGTCAAACCCGGCCTGTGCCATTGCATCACGCAAAGCCGTGGGCGTTAAAGCCTGACAGCGCAGCGCGCGGCACCTTGAACGGATAGTCGGCAGCAATCTGGCGGGCTGGTGGCTGATTAACAGGATGATGGTCTTTACAGGCGGTTCTTCAAGAATTTTTAAAAGCGCGTTTTCAGCCGATGCGTTCATCTCATCTGCACAATCGACAATCGCAATCCGCCAGCCGCCATCGGCTGCCGAGAGGGTGAAAAAGCTTTTCAATTTGCGCACCTCTTCGACCGTAATATTGGCCTTGAGCCGTTTTTTCTTTTCGTCCCAGGGGCGGCGACATAAAAACACCCCGGGTTCAGCCAGCGCTGCCACACGGCGAAAAACCGGATCATCGGGGGGGATATGCAGGCTGTCAGCCTTCGCAGTTCCGCCCGCATCCTGCGACAGCAAAAACCGCACTATATTCCATGCGAGCGTGGCTTTCCCAACCCCTTTTGGCCCCGTAATCAGCCAGCTATGGTGCAAATGATCCGTGCTGAACGCGCGCAGAAAATCGGCTTGGGCAGGGTCTTGCCCGAACAGGGTAACGGTGTCGCGCGGATGGGGCGCGCCTGCGATCTGGTCAGATTGCGGGATGTTCTCGTCGCTCATATCAGGGCTTTTAGAGCGCGTGGCAAAATGTCTGCAGCAATGTCCTTTGCTGTGCGATTTCCGTCGATCAAAACGCAGCGTTCTGGTATGGATCGGGCAAGGTTGCAGAACCCATCACGCAGACGGTGTTGAAAATCGAGGCCGAAATCCTCAAAGCGATCCTCGCCGGATTTGCGCGCCAGACCGCGGGCAAGGGCGGCGTCGGGCTCCATGTCGATGATGAATGTGAGGTCTGGTTCCAGCCCTATCATGCGGTCGTGCAAAGCATCAACCGTGTCGCGTAAATCGGCGCGAACGGCCCCTTGATAAACGCGGGTGGAATCGGCAAAACGGTCAGAAATCACCACATCACCCCGGGCCAATGCCGGTTGAATTGTGCGTTCCAGATGATCACGACGCGCCGCATTAAACAGCAAAATCTCGGTTTCGGGTGACCAGCGGCCGGGGTCTCCGGCGACCAAAAGTTGGCGGATTTCCTCGGCGCCGGGTGATCCGCCGGGTTCGCGGGTTAACACCACCGAATGTCCGGCAGCCTTTAGTGTATCGCTCAAAAGACGTGCCTGTGTAGATTTCCCCGAGCCGTCGATCCCTTCAAAAGTCAGGAATATTCCCGCCATGTCAAAGGCCCGAAGTTTTGGCGCGGATACGCAACAACAACAGCTCTGTCGCAGCGCTCAGGCGTTCTGTAAATCCCCCGGCTTTGATCGCAGTTGCAGCAACCAGCGGATAGCGCAAGGGGGGCATGTCGGGGATGGTAATAACCAGTTCTCCAAGGGTTTGGCCAAGCGTCACGGGCGCATTAACCGGCGTTTGAAAACTATACTCGGCCGTGATATTTTTCAGCGTGGCAAGGGGTAACAGCAGTTCAATATCGTCAGCGAGCATCAGTTCAACGCGGTCTTCAGCCCCCAGCCAAACGTCGGTTGTGTTGATATTTGTGCCACCTTTAAACAGGGTTTTCATGGCGAATTCGCGAAAAGCCCAACTGGTAATCCGTTCAGCCTCGACAGAGCGGGCCGAAGCAGAATCCAGCCCGCCAAACATGAAAATTATCCGCCGATCCCCCTGAACAGCCGAGCCAACGAGACCATACCCAGCCTCTGTCGTGTGGCCGGTTTTCAGGCCGTCAGCCCCGATATCAAGGCCAAGCAAAGGGTTGCGATTGTTTTGCACAATACCTTCCCAGGTAAACGTGGTTTCCCCGAAATAGCCGTAATATTGCGGAAAACTGTCGATTAGGCGGTGGGCGAGGAAAACCAGATCACGGGCGCTCATTTCCTGGCCCGGATCAGGCCAGCCGGTTGCATTGACGAAATGTGAATTCTCCATGCCCAGCTCAAGCGCGCGGGCTGTCATCAATGCGGCAAAGGCCTCTTCGGAGCCAGCCAGACCTTCGGCCAAAACGATGCAGGCGTCATTGCCAGATTGTACGATTACCCCGCGGATCAGATCCTCGATACGTACTTTTGTACCCTCACGCACAAACATTTTCGAGCCACCCTTTTGCGAGGCTTTGGTTGAAACCCGAAACGTGTCCTCTAGAGACAGGCGACCATCGGAAAGGGCCTCAAAAACCATATTCAAGGTCATCAGTTTGGACATGGACGCAGGCGGGGTAGGCTGATCAGCATTTTTCGCCATCAGCACAGTGCCGGTGTTGAAATCCATCACAAAGGCCACACGCGCCGCAGTGTCGAGCGCTTGTACCGGCAGGGCCGTAAACAAAAATAGCAGGGCAAGAATCAGACGCGCCATTGCAATATCCTATTTCAACTTAATCGCATCTTTATAGCCCAATTCATGCACAGTGCTCAGCATTATTTCCAGCGCATCCGGCGAGGTAGCTGGCCCGACAACGATCCGGTACAAAGTCTTGCCGCCCGCAGTGCGGTTATGAACCGCCGCAATCAGCCCGGCGTTTTGCAGTTTTTCCATGGCCGCGTCAGCGTGGGTCTGGCTTTGCACTGTTGTCACCTGAATATAAACGTTGATCGAGCTTTCAACAACGGGGGCGCTTTCAACCGCTTCTGTTTCCAGCGGCGGCAGCGCGGTTGTTTCGACCTCAGGGGTCGTTGTTGCAAGGGGCGGGGTAACGACAGGGATGGCGTCAACCACCGCCGCCACAACCTCGGGGGCGGCGGCAACTGCGGGCGCGGCGGGCACAACCGATGCAGGGCGGCGCAATGGGCGCGCGCTGGCATCGCCTGTAATCACGGGTGCCTCAACCTCAATCTCGACCTCTTTGCGGCGCAGGGCCACGATAGTCAGCTTGGTTGGATTACCGGCAATCACCCCAAGCGCATTGGCCGCATCCGCTGACAGTTCAATCTTTGGTCCCGGAAACTGGCGTTCACGTTTGTAAAGCGCCCCGATCACGGTTTTACCGCTGTCAGGATTGGTAATTCGCACTCGTTCAGGGGTATCAATATTGGGATAGGCCAGCCACACGCCACCAAAGGTCGGGCGGCCATCCCAAAGGGCCGTGTCGGAAATACTAAAGGCTTCGGGGGCGAGAACATCAGTCTGGATCGTTTCGCGTGTAGTGTTAGCCGGTGCGTCAGAGCTGGCCGTTTCCAAACCGCCTTCGCAACCTGTGAGCGCCCAGATACCCAGCATTGCACCAAGTGCAAATCCTGAAATACCCCGTCTATTTCCTGTATTTTCCATATCCACCCCACACAATCCCGCATTGGGTATCAGGCCTGCTCGCCATCACCATTCGCCGCCTTTGACGGTCATTGCACGCAGTCTAAACAATTCCCATTCAAATGAAAAGTCCGGGATTGGCAAATATAGGGGTAAGTGACGGTTTATTGCCGATATGTCGGGGGCAGTACTATAAATGGTGCCTAGGAGAGATTCGCTTTCATTGGAGCTGTCGCGCTTTAGTGCTGCTTCCGGTACTTATTTAAGCGGCCTTTCTTTCGAAAACCACGGGGCTTTTCCGACCTAGTGTCGAGTATCTGCGGCGAGAATTATAAACGCCGCTTATGTATTCGAAGATGGCAATTTAAGCGTCTTTGCATGTTTTCCACGAATGCCGCCAGATCAGCTCCGCCTTAATGGTTTAAAGAACGTTTCCATCACCGCATTATCCATTGCCTGACAGTGGTTTGCCCTTTGCAAACCATGAGTTTCCTTTACCGCTCATAAAGGCTTTAAAGCCGTGTTCGCGCAGAAGTTTTTGATAGTTGTGCGAGCAATATTGACTACCTCGGTCTGAACGATGGATGCAGTCCTTTGGTGGCTTTCGCAGGGCTACCGTTATGTCCAACGCAACGATGGCCAACATCAATGCCAAGCTCCTTCATCGGTCATTCTGGGGCGGCCATAGCGGCCCAGAGACAGGCGATGTCGCTCTCTGATATACGCCAGCAACATCATACTTAGAATACATTACTGGCTTCTATAATCGACGCTGCAGACACTCGGCACTAGGCTGGGAAAGCCCGTTGGCTATTCCCCGGCATAGGGAAAATAACCAAATGTGCCTTTTGGAGTCGTTAAATACGTTGAATTCCATATTGGGAAAAGGGTTGTAAAATAAATGGTATACCAAATAATGGTCGCCATTCCTGAAACGTTTGTGTAGATGTCAGGAAACAAAACTTGGAATCGAGAATAACGCTATGCCATCGAAAAAATCAATTATTAAGCTTGCGACACTGCCCCGTCAACGACTTGGTGATCAAATCGCAGACGTCCTGCGACAGCAGATTCTGCTTGGCGATCTTAAGCCCGGGCAGAATATCCCAGAACGAGAAACATCAGCCGCTTTAGGGGTTAGCCGCACACCCTTGCGCGAAGCGTTATTGGTGCTCGAAGCTGAGGGCCTGGTGGAAATGGCGCCCGCCAAAAGCCCAGTTGTTGCACAACCGTCGTTGATAGAAGTGACACATCTTTTACTCGTCCAATCTGCACTGGAAGCCCTCGCTGGTGAATGCGCCTGCGAAGAGGCCAGCCAGGACGAAATAGACGAAATTGAAGCTATGCACCAAACGATGCTGTCTACGACACAAGGGTCCGATCCTATAGAATTTTTCCAAATTGATATGGGCTTTCACGAAGCAATTGTTGCTTCGACCAAAAATTTATCACTGATAAAAACCCATAAACAATATCACGCGCGGCTTTGGCGTGCTCGCTTCCTGTCCTCACGGCGCCGGATTGCCCGTGAAAAAGCGATGATCGACCATGGGCGAATCGTTGATGGCTTGCGTCTGCGTGATAAGGAACAGGTTTCCAGCAGCATGGAAGAACACCTGCGGCGTGCCATAGAAAACGTCAGAATTGTTTTTACGCAGGAACAAACAGAAGAGAACTCCAAAACCGCGAGATATAAAAACCAGGAGAACGTGCATGGATGATCATCGGTCCAGGTTGTTTGCAAACTCAAAACTTCGGTCTCAGGAATGGTTTAACAATCCAAACAATCCGGCGATGACAGCGCTTTATCTGGAACGATATCAGAACCATGATTATACCCGTGAAGAACTACAATCCGGACGCCCAATAATTGGCATAGCCCAGACCGGGTCTGACCTAACACCGTGCAACAAAATCCACGTCTTTCTAATGGACAGGATCAAAGCCGGCATTCGTGAGGGTGGCGGTATTCCGATGGAATTTCCGGTTCATCCAATTCATGAGAACGGCAAGCGACCAACCGCAGCACTGGACCGTAACCTGGCCTATTTGGGGCTGGTCGAGGTGCTGCATGGCTACCCGCTTGACGGCGTCGTTCTAACAACCGGGTGTGACAAAACCACGCCTGCAATGTTGATGGGGGCCGCAACCGTTGATTTACCAGCAATCGTGCTGTCCGGTGGACCAATGCTGGATGGCTGGTGGAAAGGCAAACTAGCGGGTTCCGGTACCATAATATGGGAAAGTCGCCGGCAGCTTGCCGAGGGTACAATTGACTATGATGAATTTATCAATCGTGCCTGTGCCTCTGCCCCGTCTCTTGGCCATTGCAACACGATGGGGACCGCCAGTACAATGAACGCGCTGGCCGAAACTTTGGGGATGAGCCTGCCAGGATGCGCGGCGATTCCGGCACCATTTCGGGAACGGATGGCCATGGCCTATGAAACCGGAAAACGCATCGTTGGCATGGTGCACGAAGATCTGACACCTTCCAAGGTTATGACCCGCAAGGCATTTGAAAATGCGATCCGGGTGAACACTGCGATAGGGGGTTCCACCAACGCGCCGCCACATCTGCAAGCTATTGCGCGCCATGTTGGGGTCGATCTGGAAATTGGTGATTGGCAAAAATACGGATTTGATGTGCCTTTGTTACTTAATATGCAACCCGCAGGAAAATACCTTGGCGAAAGCTTTTTCCGGGCCGGTGGCATTCCTGCTGTGATGGGAGAGTTAATGCAGGCGGATCACCTGCACCTGGATGTCATGACCGTTTCGGGTAAACCATTGGGCGAAACTTTGGAAAATGTGCGTAGCATTGATCACGATGTGATTGCGCCGGTTTCTAGCCCTTTACGCGAAAAAGCCGGCTTTTTAGTTTTGAGTGGGAATTTGTTTGACTCTGCTCTAATGAAAACCAGTGTTATTTCAGATGATTTCCGTGCGCAATTTCTGAGCAAGCCCGGAGCAGAAAATGTTTTTGAGGCCCGGGCAATAGTCTTTGACGGGCCAGAACATTATCACGCTACGTTGAACGATCCGGCGTTGAATATTGATGAACACTGCATTTTGTTCGTTCGTGGAACCGGGTGTATTGGGTACCCTGGATCCGCCGAAGTCGTAAATATGCAGCCACCGGATTCTGTCCTTGAAGCTGGTATTATGCATTTGCCGACAGTTGGTGATGGTCGACAGTCCGGAACCTCAGAAAGCCCATCAGTTCTTAATGCATCACCTGAATCTGCGGTTGGCGGTGGATTAGCATTCTTAAAAACAGGTGACAAGGTCCGCCTTGATTTGAATGCCTGTACACTTGATGCGTTGGTCGATGAACAGGAGTGGGCCAGCCGGCGCGCAAACTGGACGCCGCCCAAGCTTGACAACCAGACCCCTTGGCAGGAAATATATCGTGCCAACGTTGGCCAATTGGCCGAAGGGGGCTGTCTTGAACTGGCAACGTCCTACCAAAAGATAAAGCGGTTCATGCCGCGCGACAGCCACTAAGTAACGTTCATTCAAGTGGAAACGACGGGCCGGTAAATATTTTCAATTAGCCCCGTCGGCTCTGCGATCAGCCCAGAATGCTGACCTTCGAACTTATCCAATCCCGAGAATTTGATTTCAACAGCCGTGATCACGTTGTGGAAATTACACCGTTATTTGGTATACCAAGTTCTTGACCTGCGTTTGTATATGGCATACCAAACCAGTGTGATCGTCGTATCCCCTGTACCAACCACAATGACGGGGCGCGAAATGAGTCACGGAAAACTATGTTTTGGGAGGAAATCATGAAGATAATTAATTTCGCCGCAGGGGCTGCGGTCATGGCACTTTTGGCAACCAGCGCATTGGCTGGCCCGAATTCGGTATCTGGCCCTGGTGTTAATCCAGCCTGCTTTGCGCCTTGGGATGACAGCACCGGATTTATGCAGTGGGAAGCCAAAGAAGGCCCGTTTCGCATCGCCGTAGTCAACGGTTTTGTTGGCAACTCCTGGCGAATCCAAATGGTAAAAACCGCCAAAGCCTTTGCTGAGGACCCATCAATTGCTGATAAAATTTCGGATTTCAAAGTTGTATCAACAGGCACTGACGCCCCGGCTCAACTTGGTGCAATTGAGGATTTCATCAACCAAGGCTATGACGCCATTGTCACCATAGCCGTGTCCCCTGAAGGCTTTGATCGTGTGATTCGGCTGGCGGATAAGAATAATGTGATCATCGTACCATTCGATAATGTGCTGGATACAGACAAAGTAATGCAAGTCAACGAGAACCAGCTGGAAATGGGGCGCAGATATGCCAGCCACGTGCTAAAAGAATTGGCCGTTGACGGTGTTACTTCGGGTAAACTTCTTGAAGTTCGTGGGTTGCCGGGCAACTCGGTCGATCGGGATCGGTCGCTAGGTATCCACGAAATTATCAATGCTAGCGGTGGCGAGTGGGAGGTTGTTTCAGTTGTTGGAAATTGGGATGATGGCACCAGTCAAAAAGTTGTAGCCGACGCAATTGCAGTGCATGGCGAATTTGCCGGAGTGGTCGCCCAAGGCGGTACCAATGGCGTGGTTCAGGCGCTGATTGATGCAGGCCATCCCTTTGTGCCAATCTCGGGTGAATCCGAAAACGGCTTCCGTAAGGCGATTGCAGCACATTCAGATGAAGGTCTGCGCGGTATTTCCATTGGCCAGTCACCAGGTTTGGTAGCCATTGCAATGAAGGCGGCTATTTCAGCACTGGAAGGCAATGTTATGCCGCAGTTGATCTCAGTACCGTTGCCAATTGCCGATCATACGCAGTTGGTGGATGGCGTGAATTACTGGTCTAATCTGCCGGACAACTTCTTTACGGTCAACGAATTTCCTCCTTGCGGAGTAAACATATCTGGGCCTGATATCATGGCACAGACTGAAGATGACAGTTGACCTCAACTGATCAAAGTATGGCGGTGGGTAATACTGCCGCCACACGAATACGCTTCTGTCATTGCATCAGAAATGTTGAAAATCAAAGGCACTGACACGATGAATAGTATACAGACGCTTGTAGAACTTAAGAATATTTCCAAGAACTTTTCTGAAACTCATGCTCTTAGAGATGTGAGTTTCACATGCAAAAAAGGGTCAGTTCACGCAATCCTTGGTGAAAACGGTGCGGGTAAATCCACTCTGATCAAAATCATCTCGGGTGTTCTGAAGCCCAGTTCTGGCGATCTGATTGTTAAGGGGCAGCCTGTCCAGTTTTCCAAACCATCCGAAGCCGCCAAAGCAGGAATCGTCTGTATTTTTCAGGAATTGTCGCTGATTCCGGACCTGTCCGTCGCAGCTAATATCTCGCTTGCCAATCCACCCCGGCGTTTTGGCCTGATTGACAACAGGGTCCAGAACAAAACCGCAGAATCTCTGCTTGCGAAGATTAACTGCGAAGATGTAGACCCCCGTGCACTGGTGCGCGAGCTGTCTCTTTCCCGTCGCCAGATGGTCGAGATTGCCAAGGCTTTAGGGAAAAATCCAGAGGTGTTGATCCTGGATGAGGCAACGTCAGCACTGACCAGCCGCGATGTGGAAACTGTATATGATCTCATTGGCAATTTAAGGGATGACGGCGTTTCGTGTTTATTCATTTCGCACAGAATGCACGAAGTTGAAAAGCTGTGCGATACCCTTTCCGTGTTTCGCAATGGGCAGCATGTGGAAACATTCGCCAAGGGCGAGAGATCTGACAATGATATTGTGCGCCTGATGATCGGGCGCGAAGTCGGGGCTCATTTCCCACCCAAACCGGTTTATGCACGTTCAAATCCACATCTGGAAATCAAAAACCTGACCTGGGAAACCTCGATCAAGGGTGTCAACCTAGACCTTGGAAAAGGTGAAATTGTCGGCCTTGGTGGTTTAGATGGGCAAGGCCAGAAAGAGCTTTTGCTGGCTTTGTTTGGCGTATTACGTGGGCTTGATGGCCAGGTTTTGATTGGTGGCAAGCCCACGCGTCCAAATTCTCCTGCAGCAGCTAAGAGCGACAAGTCAAGCATCGCGCTGGTTCCCGAGGATCGCAAGACCGAAGGGTTGATGCTGCCGATGTCGATAACCGATAATCTGATCGCCGCCTCGTTTGATCAGGTGTCCCGCTACGGATTTATTTCCCGTGAAAAGGAAAAGGCTGCGGTGGCCAGCGGCTTGGCCAAGTTGCAAATTAAAGCCGGGCACGCCAGTGATGCCGTTGCCACCCTGTCAGGGGGCAATCAACAGAAAGTCGTGATTGCCAAATGGCTGATGACGGATCCCGATATCATTCTTCTGAACGATCCAACCCGTGGCATCGATGTCGGAACCAAAAAAGAGATATACAAGCTTATGCGCGAACTTGCCGATGCCGGGAAGGCCATTCTGTTTTATTCTACTGATTACGCCGAGTTGATCGGTTGCTGTAATCGAGTTGCGATAATGTATGACGGCGCGGTCGTGTCAGAGCTAAGCGGTGATGCAATCACAGAGCAAGCGATCGTTGCCGCATCTTTGAACATGAAAACATCTGGGACTGCAGCATGAATGAAACAATTGATCGTTTACGAATATCGCTAAGCCAGAATCGCGGGTTTTACGGGGCGCTCCTTGGTTTGGTCGTGCTTTACCTTATCTACAATTCGCTGCATCCTCGCGGATTTTCTTCAGCCGTTCTGGTGCAGAATGCCAACGAATCCATTGTCATCGCTTTTATTGCCATAGCGCAAACTTTCCCCGTGCTAATCGGCGGGCTTGACCTGTCGGTTGGCGCTGTAATGACCCTGACCGCGACGATTGCGTCTGAACTGGTCAATGGTTCTCCCGGTCATATGATCGCAGGTATGTTCCTGACGGTTTTGGCGGGCACCGCATTTGGTTTAATGAACGGGTTGATCGTGGTTTATGGTCGCTTACAGCCGATTATTGCCACCTTGGCCACCGGAGCAATTGCTATGGGGCTGGCACTGTTTGTGCGCCCCCAACCAGGTGGAAATATTGACGGGGATCTGAATTGGGCGCTGACAAATTCGTTGTTCGATTTTGCCGAAACTTATCATTTGTTTGACGATGGCAACGCGGCCTGGTTCCAGATTATCGCCTGGATACCCGTACCTCTGGTGATCTTGTTTGGTATTCTCGCGTTGGTTTGGGTGCCGTTCAAGCGTTCCGTCACCGGACGCACGGTATATGCAATCGGTTCTGCTGAAGGTGCCGCTTATATGTCCGGTCTGCCGGTCGCACGCGCCAAGATCATTGCTTTCACGCTAGCCGGGTTTTTCGCAGGGTGCGGCGGTCTGTTTCTGGCTATCCAAACTTCTTCGGGCAATGCCGATATCGCCCAGGCTGGATCCTATACGCTGAATTCCATTGCAGCAGTCGTCATTGGTGGCACCTCATTAATGGGCGGCATTGGCGGGGCCGTCGGGTCGATGATCGGGGCGTTGATTCTGCGCGTAATTTCATTCTATTTCCGCATCCTGTCAATTGACCCACTTTTGCAGTCATTGGTTGAAGGCATTGTATTGTTGAGCGCTGTATCACTGGGGGCACTGCGTACCATTCAGGTGAAAAATCGCCTTGATCTGTTTCGATAGGACGTGATGATGTCAATGCTTACGAAAATGAATCCAGAAAACAAACCGATCATCATTGCCTCGGGTTTTGTAGTGCTGATCCTGGCGGTTGGCACGATTTATACATTGAGCACCCAAGGATCAGCGCCATTATTGCAGCCAAAATACCTTTTGCAGCAATTGCAAACCGGCTCCTTTCTGGGCATCGCGGCGGCGGGCCTAATGACCGTTATTCTGCTGGGTCATATTGATCTGTCCATCCCCTGGACCTTAACGGCGTCAGCGATGATTGCCACCACTGTTGGCGGTCATCTGGCAATACCAGCCGGCCTTGCTGTGGGCCTTGGCATCGGGTTGTTCAGTGGACTGGGTGTTGCGTATCTTCGCATCCCTTCGATGATTTTTACTTTGGGCGTGAATTCCGTAATGCAGGGGTTGATGATTGCCCATACGGGTGGGTTTGCGCCGCAAACCGCTGCAACGCCTCTCATGCGGTTTCTGGCTTCCGAAAAAATCCTTGGTATCCCGGTTGCGATTTTTGTCTGGGCCGGAGTGTCAGTGATCATCGCCGGCATTTTGCGATTCACCAGCTTTGGACGTTCAATCTATGCGACTGGCAATAGCGAAAGGGCTGCTTATCTCTCTGGTATACGTACACGCAGAGTCGTCGTCGGAGCATTCATGATTTCCGGCGCCTGTGCCGGTCTGGCCGGCGTTCTGTTGGCCGGGTATTCGACACAAGCATATCAAGGCATGGGCAACGCCTTTCTCTTACCGTCGATTGCAGCTGTTGTTCTGGGGGGTACGCACATTTTGGGTGGTCGGGGCCGCTATATAGGGACTTTCATTGGCGTATTGCTGATTGTCCTACTGAATTCGGTGTTGTCGATCATGCAGATGCCCGAAGCTGGGCGACAGGTGATCTATGGCACGGTCATTATCGCAATGCTTTTGGTTTATGGTCGAACTGGCCGGATTACATCTTGAGCCAAGTGAAGGGAGGAAACAAATGAACGTTTTACCAGGAAATGCAACGCTGCTCGGCCGAGTTTGGAATGCCGCTGACCAGGGACCGTCTCTGGTGACGGTCCGCGGCGATCAGGTCATCGATATCACCACCAGGTTTGCACCGCTGAGCAGCGACATTTGTGAGATGGCCGATCCAGCGGATTATGTACAACAGGCTGATGGACCATCTCTTGGAGCGGTCAAAACCATTTTTTCCGCCCCGGTCGGAGATCTGAGCAAGTCTCATTTCCTTGCACCTTGCGATCTGCAGGCTATCAAGGCTTGCGGCGTCACCTTTGCCAGTTCAATGATTGAACGGGTGATTGAAGAACAGGCCGCTGGTGATCCGAAAATGGCGGATACAATACGCGCCCGTGTCCTTGCGGTGATTGGCGATAGTTTGAGCAATATTAAAGCAGGGTCAAAAGAAGCGGCGCAGGCCAAAAAGGCCCTGATTAAAGAAGGCCTTTGGTCGCAATATCTAGAGGTTGGCATTGGCCCGGACGCTGAAGTGTTCTCTAAATCACAAACTTTGTCTTCGATGGGGCCAGGGGCAAATGTGGGCCTGCACCCGATTTCAAACTGGAACAACCCTGAACCAGAGGTAGTCCTTGCAGTGTCCTCTCGGGGCACAATCGTTGGCGCGACCCTTGGTAATGACGTAAACCTGCGTGATATCGAAGGGCGATCTGCATTGTTGTTGTCAAAGGCTAAGGACAATAATGCCTCTTGCGCGATTGGCCCAATGATCCGGTTGTTTGACGATAGGTTTTCGTTGGATGATGTGCGAAAAGCAAAACTAGACATGACGGTTATTGGCATGGATGGTTTTCGGCTGGACGGACATTCATCAATGGAAGAAATCAGCCGTGACCCCGTTGATCTCGTTCACCAGATTATTGGCCGGCATCATCAATATCCGGATGGGTTCATGTTGTTTCTCGGAACACTTTTCGCCCCCACCAAAGACCGCGATGTCCCGGGTGAGGGGTTCACCCACAAATTGGGCGATGTCGTTTCAATCTCATCTAAGGCAATGGGTTGTTTGACTAACACCGTACAACTCTCCACAGAATGCACAGAATGGACTTTTGGCATTCGCGAACTGATGCGCAATCTGACGCGTCGCAACCTGCTTTAACGTAAGGGGAATAATCATGCTGAAGGGCACCAACCTGATAGCCGGCGAATGGGTCGGTGGTGATGCTACTTTTACCAACCAACCCACTTCGGGCGTTGTCGACACTTTCACCAAAGGTACTGTCGATATGGTTGATAGGGCCGCTCGGGCAGCGGAAGATGCCTTTTGGTCTTACGGTTATTCCCACCGTACGGAACGCGCAGCATTCTTGCGTCAAATTGCGGAAGAAATAGAAAATCGCGGTGACGAAATCACGGCCATGGGTTGTAAAGAAACCGGTCTTCCGGTCGCCCGTCTGGTTGGCGAACGAGGGCGAACAACAGGTCAGTTGACCCTGTTCGCCGATCATATTGAAGCCGGCGAGTACCTAGACCGGCGTCACGATTCAGCGCTGCCAGATCGCGCGCCCTTACCGCGCCCCGATCTGCGTTTGATGCAGCGGCCGGTTGGTCCGGTGGCAGTATTCGGTGCCTCCAACTTCCCATTGGCCTTCTCCACAGCAGGTGGCGATACTGCCGCAGCCCTTGCTGCTGGTTGTCCTGTGGTGGTCAAAGGGCATTCTGCCCACCCCGGCCTGTCTGACCTTGTGGCACAAGCAATTGACGCAGCAATCAAAGCCTGTGGTGTCCACCCCGGAGTCTTTAGCCAGATCCAAGGTGGCAATCGCGCTGTTGGCCAAGCGATTGTGAAGCATCCACTGATCTGTGCCGTAGGTTTTACAGGTTCAATTGGGGGCGGGCGCGCATTGTTTGACTTATGTGCAGCTCGACCCAACCCCATTCCGTTCTTTGGCGAATTGGGGTCGATAAACCCAATGTTCATCCTTAACAACGCACTGTCCACCCGTGGTCCTGAAATCGCAAAGAACTGGGCCGGTTCGTTAACAATGGGCGCTGGACAATTTTGCACCAACCCTGGTGTCGCCGTGGTTGTAGAAGGTTCTGACGCACAGTCTTTCATTAATGCATCCAAGGCAGCCCTTGAACCTATCGGCGCTCAGGTCATGCTGACAGGCGGCATTGCGGATGCCTATCATAAGGGTATCGCGCGGGTTGCAGGTACCAGTGGTGTCCAACAGGTACTGACCACCACGTGTGATATGCGCAATGCGACACCTTATTTGTTTACAACAACTGCTGATAAATGGTTGGCCAATAGTGAACTGGGTGACGAAGTGTTTGGCCCTTTAGGCATGGTTATTACCACACAGAATATGGAAGAATTGACGGCTGTTGCTAAGTCGCTGCAGGGCCAGTTAACTTGCACGCTGCACATGGACGACGACGATAGCGAAGACGCCAAAGCCCTGCTGCCGATCCTTGAGCGTAAAGCTGGCCGAGTGCTGGCCAACGGATTTCCTACCGGGGTTGAGGTGTGCGACTCTATGGTGCATGGCGGTCCCTATCCGGCTTCGACCAATTTTGGTGCGACGTCCGTAGGTACCCTATCGATCCGCCGGTTTTTGCGCCCGGTATCCTACCAGAACATTCCACAGCACATTCTACCAAACGACTTGCAAGAACCAAAAAGAGGTGGCAACTGACTTGGCAGAATAAATAACAGGGTTCTGTGGTAAAGTTTCGAAATCAAAACGAGAGCCGGTCAATCTATAACACCAACCGCCACCTCTCAGGCATTCTGCAATTTCTTTGCTAATCAAACGGGGGCAGAAATGCTAATCCACTCGGAGCACGGCGCATAACATCAGCATGGAATGGGATCACCTTGGATCGAGACCTTTAAAGAACAGGTCTTCCAGGAATTGGGTGCCGGTGGTGATTGGATCGGGGTCTGTGTCACCCAGGACGTTGCGGATTTGTACGGCAAAGTCGGCGTAGTGTTGGGTGGTTGCCCAGATTGAGAACAGCAGATGATAGGGGTCAACCTTTGTCAGGCGGCCCTCGGCCATCCATGTACGCAGGATTTCGACTTTGCTGTCCACCAGATTTTTCAAGGGATCGCCCAGCATGTCGTTCAGACGCGGCGCGCCGTTTAGAATCTCCATGGCAAAAAGGCGGCTTTCGCGGGGGTATGTGCGGGAAAATTCCATCTTGGCGTGGATATAACCCATAATCTGCGCGTGCGGATCACCCTTGGCATCAATGTTTTCCAGCGGTTCCAGCCATGTCTCCAGAAGTTGGTTCAAGAGTGTGCGGTAGATCACGGATTTGCCCTTGAAATAATACAGCATATTGGGTTTTGAGAGGTTTGCGATCTTGGCAATCTGATCCAGCGTTGCCCCGCCGTACCCGTTTTTGGAGAATACCTGCAAGGCCGCATCCAGAATAACTTCACGTTTTTCGCGTTGTATGCGTGTGTTTTTACCAGTCACTAATCTTATCCTTTAAATTTGCCTCTTACTTACCGCGAAATACGGCGCAAGGCAATTTACAAACGCACCAAACCCAGTTTTTCCCGTCTGAAATAACGCCAGTTCATCAAAACCGCGGCAACGCTCAGACCCACCGCCATGCCTGCCCAGATACCCTCGCCACCATAATTGAACGTAAACCCGAATATATAGGCCGCCGGCACGCCTACTGCCCAATAGCTGAACATCGCGATATACATCGGAACTTGTGTGTCTTTCATGCCCCGCAACAGCCCCGCGCCGATTACCTGTAACGTGTCCACAACCTGAAACGCTGCCGCAACTGCCAGTAATGGTGCGCCATACGCGACAATCAGTTGTGCATCGGGATTTTCGTGATCCAGATACATGCCGATTAATGCGCTTGGGAAAAGTATGAATATAGCTGCGCTAAGCAGTGCGAATCCGACCCCGAGTATCAAGATGACAATACCCGTGCGGCCCATCGCAACGGGGTCTTTGCGCCCGATTGCACGCCCGAAACGCACCGTGCCCACTTGGGCAAAGCTTAGCGGGATCATGAAGGCAACAGACGCGATTTGTAGTGCTATACCATGTGCTGCCAGCTCAATCGTACCAATCCAACCCATGAAAAACGAGGCTATGGAAAACAGGCCAACTTCGGCCAGAATGGTCAGGCTGATAGGCAGGCCAAGGCGAAAAACATCGCGAAATGCTGGCCAATCGGGGCGCCAAAGCCGCACAAAAACTTCATGCGGGCGTAAATCCGGGTGTTTCAGACAATAGAGCACCAAGCCCGCCGAGGTTATACAATTTGTAATAAGCGTTGCCAGCCCAGCGCCTGCAAGCTCCATTCGTGGGGCGCCAAAATTGCCGAAAATGAACACATAGTTCAGCCCCGCATTCAGCGCGACCCCCCCCCATGTAAGCCATAATACAATCTGCATGCGTTCCTGCGCCGAAAGATATGAGCGCAGGGTTGAGATAGCCAGCACCGGAAAAACCGACCATTGCACCATGCGCATGTATTCCTGCGCCATGCTTGCCAGTGCCGGTTCTTGCCCGATAGCAAGCAGAATAACCTTTGTATTCCACAACAGCGGCATCGTCAGGGCACTGTAGATTGCAACCACCCACAACCCCATCCGCACCGAACGGCGCAGCGCCGGGATGTTTCCCTCGCCCGCGGCCTGGGCTGCCAGTGGCATCACGGCATTTGCCAGACCAAATCCGACAACCAGCACGATAAAAAACATTGTTGTGGCTAAAACCGAGGCCGCAAGAATCTCGGCCCCAAGCCAGCCCAGCATGACGGTGTCAACGAAATTTGTGCCCATATGCGCCATTTGTGTGCCAATGATTGGCAAGCCAAGCGCAAGGGTCGCGCGAAAATGCGTGGGCCAGCTATTGTCCTGCGTGCTTGCAGGATTGTTCGATGTCTTGGTCATGTGTTTTACCTGAGCACACCCGCGACCTTATTGTCGGGGCACAGGCCGACGCTATCAGATATTTTTGATTTTACTACCGGAAATTGCATGCACAGCGCTTGTCGATCCTGTTTGAGGTGGTTACCTTGTGCGCAGCCATTAACCCCGAGGATAAAATGCCCCTGATCCGTATCAGTATTATCGCCACCATCACATTTCTGATCGACCGAATTACAAAATGGCTGGTCGTGGAGTGGCTCGATCTGGCGGCGCGTTTCAAAATTGAGGTGGCGCCGCCGTTTCTGAATTTTGTCATGGCCTGGAATGAGGGCGTGAATTTCGGGCTTTTTGGCGATAGCGGCGCAGCCACCCGGTATTTCCTGATCGTACTGGCTATGGTGATTGTCATCGGCCTGTTATTCTGGGCACGCAATAAACCCGGCTGGAAAATCCCGATATTCGCCGGCCTGATTATCGGTGGGGCACTGGGCAATGTGTTGGACCGTTTTATATACGGCGCTGTCGCGGATTTTTTGAATATGTCGTGCTGCGGTATCAATAACCCTTACGCCTTTAACATCGCCGATGTGGCGATATTTGCCGGGGCGTTCGGGTTGATACTGTTCAGCGATGAGAAAACCCGCTGACAATTGCGCACAGTTTCGTGCACATGCTTGCGCTTAGTTTCTGACAGGCTACCATGTGCTTAACCGCGAAAGGATTTCCATGTTTCGTATCGTTACGCTCATCGCGCTGGTTATTACCACGCCAATGTTTGCCCAACAGGCCAAGGTTTCCACTTTTAGCCTGCCCAACGGCATGGAGGCCGTCGTGATTGAGGATCACCGCGCCCCCGTTGTCACCCATATGGTCTGGTATAAAGTCGGGGCGGCCGATGAAACCTTTGGCAAATCGGGCATCGCGCATTTTCTGGAACATCTGATGTTTGTCGGCACCGATGACATACCCGAAGGTGATTTCAGCCGTATAATTGAGGGGCTGGGGGGCAATGACAATGCATTTACCTCCTTTGATTACACCGCCTATTTCCAACGTATTTCCGCCGAGCATCTGGAACTTATGATGACGATGGAAGCCGACCGGATGCGCGATCTGATCCTTAATGACGCCGCCGTTGCCACCGAACGTGACGTGGTTCTGGCCGAACGCAATCAGCGCACGGATGCCAACCCCGGCAGTCTGTTTTCTGAACAACGGCGCGGAGCGATGTATCTCAACCATCCCTACGGTATCCCGGTGATTGGCTGGCGCCATGAGATTGAGCAGCTAAATCTGCACGACGCGTTGGCGTTTTATCGTCAATATTATGCCCCCAATAACGCCATTCTGGTGGTTGCAGGGGATGTTAGCCCGGCCGAGGTCAAAGCTTTGGCGCTGAAACATTACGGCCCGCTTGCCCCGTCTGAAAATATCCCACCGCGCCTACGCCCACAGGAACCACCCCACATCGCTGCGCGCCGTTTGCAATTCAGCGACCCGCGCGTTGCCAACGACTATGTGATCCGCACATATCTCGCCCCTGAACGCAATTCGGGCGCGCAGGCAGATGCCGCCGCCCTGACCGTTTTGGCCGAGCTTTTGGGGGGCAGCGGCCTGACCTCGGTGCTGGGTAAAGCCTTGCAGCTTGATGCGCAGATCGCCGTCTCAACCGGCGCTTTTTACAGTGCAACTGCGCTTGATCTTGATAATTTCGGCGTTTACGTCATGCCCGCCCCCGGAATTTCTTTGCAAGAGGCCGAGGATGCGCTCGACGGTGTATTACAGGATTTCATCGAAAACGGGCCGGATGCGGATCAGCTAATCCGCATTAAAACCCAAATACGCGCCGCCGAAATTTACGCGCTGGATGATCAAACCGGATTGGCCGAACGT
Organism: Paracoccaceae bacterium; assembly: GCA_036479695.1. Lineage (GTDB taxonomy): Bacteria > Pseudomonadota > Alphaproteobacteria > Rhodobacterales > Rhodobacteraceae > NORP23. The sequence continues at coordinate 26,943 of JAZGFN010000007.1, read as the reverse complement.
TACGGTGCGGCTCTTTCCATCGGTCTGAACGTTGAAGATATCGCCGCCTGGCCCGACGTTCTGGCGGCCGTCAGCGCACAAGACGTGCAAGATGCGGCGCGCGCCGTTTTGGACATCAATAAATCCGTCACTGGCTGGCTGATGCAGGAGACCACAGAATGATCCGTATACTAACCCTGATCCTTGCCACTTTCCTGGCCCTGCCCGCCCATAGCACCGAGATTCAGCGTGTGACCACGAAATCCGGCATTACCGCGTGGCTGGTCGAGGAACATTCCATCCCGATTGTCTCGATCGAAATCCTGTTTCGCGGTGGTGCCAGCATTGACCCGATTGAAAAGCACGGCGCGACTTATCTGATGACCGGCTTGCTGGAAGAGGGGGCGGGGGCGCTTGATGCACCAGCCTATCTTACGGCAACCGAGGCTTTGGCCGCACAGTTCAGTTTTGACAGCAGTCTTGATATGGTCAGTGTCAGCGCTACGGTTTTGCGTGAAAACCTTGATCCCTCAATGGAACTTTTGCGCCTTGCGATCACTGAACCTCGCTTTGACGATGTCGCCTTTGAAAGAGTGCGCGAACAGGTTTATTCGATCCTGCGCTCAAATGAAAACAACCCGCGCAAAATTGCCGCCGCGCGGTTTCGTGCCCTGTCTTTTGGCGATCACGTCTATGCCCGAACGCTGGCAGGCAACGTTGAAACTGTGCGCGCACTTAATACGCAAGACATGCATACAGCCCATAAATCCGCCATGGTGAAATCGCGCGCCTATATCGGCGTTGTCGGTGATATAGACGCGGGCGAGCTGGAAATACTACTTGATAAGCTGCTGGGCGATTTGCCCGATGACGGCCCGCTGCTCCCGCCGCTTACGCAAACCAAGGCGACCGGCGGGGTTGAGGTTATCTCTTTTCCCTCGCCCCAATCGGTGGCTGTTTTCGGGCATGGCGGTATTGCGCGCGACGACCCTGACTATATCACCGCGTTTGTTATGAACCATATTCTGGGCAAGGGTTTCAGTTCGCGGCTTAACCAGGAAGTGCGCGAAAAACGCGGGCTGACCTATGGTGTCAGCAGTTTTCTGGTGCCCTATCATCGCGCCGCGCTTTATATGGGCTCGCTTTCCAGCGCCAATGACAAAATTACCGAGGCCATGGATATTGTGCGCGCCGAGTGGGCGCGTATGGCTGAAAGCGGCATTACAGCAACGGAACTTGAGGCGGCGCAGAAATACCTGACTGGCTCATACCCCTTGCGCTTTGACAGTAACGGCGCGATTGCCGCGATTTTGGCCGGGCTGCAAAGTGCTGATCTGCCAATGGATTATGTTAACACCCGCAACGTAGCGGTTAATACCGTCACGCTTGAGGACATCAACCGCGTTGCGGCATATCTGTTACAGCCCGACAATCTACAGGTTGTGATTGTCGGGGAACCCGTTGAGCTTGAAGATTAAGCGCCTAGGTTTTGCGGCGTGACAGTGCCGACCAACCACCCAAAACGACCATTGCCGCAAGGAAGGATTTAACCACATCACCGATCAAAAACGGTAAAACACCGGCTTTGAAGGCGCCGCTGAAATCAAGCGGTGTAACGCCCCAAAGCACCAGCATGCCGGGAATGAATAGCAAGGTTGCTGGGATGAATGCTGCTAAAAACAGCTTGAAAACACCGCGCGAAAACCCGTTCTCGACCATCCAGCCGGTGGCGAACGCCATTGCTACGAACCCCCACAGAAAACCCGACGTCGGCCCAACCAGTTTCATCAGCCCAAAGCCAAAGCCCGCGAAAACCGGCAACCCCATAGCGCCCTCGGCCAGATATGCCAGCAGGGTCAGCCCGGCGAGACGCGCACCAAAGGTCAGCCCGATCACGGAAATTACCAGGGTTTGCAAGGTCATCGGCACCGGAAACATTGGCACGTTGATCTGCGCAGCAATCCCAATCGCAAGAGAGCCAAAAACCACCATTGCAATTTTTGTAATCAGTTTATTTGTGTCGGTTAATGCCGTTGAAAGTAGCGCTTTTTGCATCTGTTCTTGATCCTTATGTGGCGTTTCTGAGCGGAAAGTCATGAATTACATCGCATTCTGTACATAATTCGCAACGATATTTCAATAGAGATTGCACAGCTTTCACTATATATCAGGGTTCCAGAATCGGCATTATCCATGCTACAGGTTGTGGTATGAACGCACAAAACCACAATATACCCCCCGAACGGCGACCAATTCGCCAGTTGGATGATGCAAGCGCCAACCGTATTGCAGCGGGCGAAGTTGTGGAACGTCCGGCCTCGGCGGTTAAGGAACTGGTGGAGAATGCACTGGATGCGGGCGCGAACCGGATCGATATTGCCTTTGCAGACGGGGGTAAAACCCTGATCCGTGTCACGGACGACGGGCATGGTATTGCGCCGGGTGAATTGCCCCTTGCCCTTGCGCGCCATGCGACCTCGAAAATCGATGGCACGGACCTTTTGAACATCCACACCTTTGGTTTTCGCGGCGAGGCTTTGCCCTCATTGGGCGCGGTTGGGCGGTTAAGCATTACCTCACGTCTTGACGGGGCTGATATGGCGGCCAAAATCAGCGTTAACGACGGGGAAATTGGTGCAGTGCAACCTGCCGCCCTTGGCCGTGGTACGGTAGTTGCGCTGCGCGATTTGTTTCACGCAACCCCTGCACGTCTGAAATTTATGCGCACGGGCCGCGCCGAGGCGCAGGCGATAGGGGATGTCGTTAAACGTCTGGCGATGGCTGAACCCCATGTGGGGTTTACCTTGCGCGATGTCACAGGCGGTGGTGAGGGGCGTGTGAAATTCCGCACCGATCCTGAAACCGGCGATATGTTTGATGCATTGCAAGGGCGGCTGCGCCAGATCCTTGGTGCGGATTTCACCGCCAATGCCATGAAAATCAACGCGGAACGCGAGGGGCTGTTGCTAACCGGATACGCGGCCCTGCCGACCTATTCGCGGGGCGCCGCCGTGGCGCAGTTTTTCTTTGTTAACGGGCGCCCTGTGCGCGACAAATTGTTGGTGGGCGCGCTGCGCGGGGCCTATTCCGATTTCCTTAGCCGTGACCGCCATCCTGCCGTTGCGCTATTTTTATCCTGTGATCCTGAACGGGTCGATGTGAATGTGCATCCGGCCAAATCCGAGGTCCGTTTCCGCGAACCGGGGTTGGCGCGCGGGCTGGTGGTCTCGGCCCTCAAACACGCGCTGGCGGAGGCCGGGCACCGGGCCTCGAGCACCGTGTCACACGCCACCCTTGGGGCCATGCGCCCCGAGGTTCCCCAAGGGCGCGTCTATCAAATGGACCGCCCCTCGCAGCAGGCGTTGCGCGGGGCTTACCAGTTTCAACAGCCCGATCCTGCCCAACAGGGTTTTGCAGAATTCACCACCCCCTCGGCCCGCTTTGAACCTGAACCAGTGATTGAGGATCAAGGGGGCGAAACCCTGCCGCTTGGAGCTGCACGCGCACAATTGCACGAGAATTATATCGTCGCCCAAACGGCGGACGGGATAATTCTGGTCGATGCCCACGCGGCCCATGAGCGGCTGGTTTACGAACGCTTGAAATCGCAAATGGCCGAAAACGGCGTGGCGGCGCAGGCCTTGCTGATCCCTGAAATCGTGGAAATGTCTGCCGATGATATCACCCGCCTGCTGAGCGCCGCGCCTGATCTTACCCCCCTTGGCCTGACCATCGAACCCTTTGGCGGCAACGCCATTTGCGTGCGTGAAACCCCGGCAATTCTGGGCGAGGTCAACGCGGGCGCCATGATCCGTGACATCGCGGATGAGCTGGCCGATCTTGGCCAAACCCAGACCGTCAAAGACCGCATTGAGGCGATATTATCACGCGTGGCCTGCCATGGCTCGGTGCGCACGGGGCGGCGCATGTCCGCGCCTGAAATGAACGCGCTGTTGCGTGAAATGGAGGCAACGCCCCATTCCGGCCAATGTAATCACGGGCGCCCAACTTATGTTGAACTTAAAATGCAGGATATTGAACGCCTGTTCGGGCGAACCTGAAAGGGTAAATATGCCAAAGCCATCCCTGCCCAACCACCCGTTACGCCTTAAGCTGAACGATGAGCTGCACGCGCGCCCGTTTCCCAAACTGCAAGCCCCTTGTCGCGCCGCATTTCTGGCGATCAAAAACCCCGTGAAAGCGGTTGAGAGAGACCGCGCATTGGACCGCGCCCATCTGATTGCCCTGCTGGATCGGTTTGGTGCGCCCCACCCTTTGGCGGACGCTGATCATTTCGCAGGGCAAATCGGGCCGGATTTTTTGAAATGGGAAATGCATACGGAATTTGTCACCTACACGATTTTCAGTGATGGCGTCGCGGATGTGCCATTTGATAATTCGGTGTTTTCAATCTTTCCCGATGACTGGCTGGCCGCGGCCCCCGGCACGGTGCTGACCTCGGCGCTGGTGCGGGTTGAGGAATATTCTGACGCGGCAGATTTGCAAAATATACTGGACACGAAAATCCCGAACTGGTTCGTGCCTGAAAGCCTCGCGGTGTCTCAGGTGATTGACGCCGAGGCCGTGATTGCCGGGGATTTCCACATCGATGCATCCTCGCACGTGCGATTTGCGGTGCTGACAAAACAGGGCATCGGGCTGCGCCGTCTGGGGCGGATTGTCCAGCGTCTGGTCGAGATCGAAACCTATAAAACTGCCGCGATGTTAACCTTGCCGATCGCCCGCTCTGTGGCCCGGCGGGTGGCTGCGCTCGATCAGGAATTGACCGATATCGTGCAGCAAATGGCGCGCGCTTCGGGGGACGAGGCCCGGACCCTTGACCGCTTGTTGCGCATGTCCGCCGAGATCGAATTCCTGTCCTCGTCAAGCGCGTTTCGTTTTGGGGCCGCGGGCGCATATGCCACCATCGTTAACCGTCGCATCGAAGTGCTGCGCGAGGTTCATGTGCAAGGCCGACAGTTGTTCAGCGAGTTCATGATGCGCCGTTTTGACCCCGCAATGCGTACCTGCCGATCCGCCGAAAAACGTCTGTCCGAGCTGTCAGCGCGGGCTGAACGCGCCGCCAATCTGCTGCGCACCCGGGTTGATGTCGCCACTGAGGAGCAGAACCACGAGGTGCTTAAACAAATGGATCGCCGCGCGGAATTGCAACTGCGCCTGCAAGAAACGGTTGAGGGTCTGTCGGTCGTCGCTATCAGTTATTATGCCGTGTCGCTGGCGGGATATCTGCTGGTGCCGCTCGCTAAACACTATGGATTTGACAAAGCCACCTTACTGGCCGCAGTCACCCTGCCGGTCTTGGGAATTGTGTTTTGGGCCGTGCGCCAGATCCGTAAAAAAGTCGGGAAATAAACGGAGAAATCACAAAATATTACGCATATCAATTTTTGATTGACGCGCCGAAAAATTGCGCATTCTGTGGGCGGATGTTTACTGCCAAGGAATGCGCCCATGCCCCAAGCCCGCAAAATCCTGATGATCATCATGGATCAGTTTCGCGCTGATTGCATCGATGGCGCACTTGGCGCTCATATTGAGCTGCCCAATATCCGGGCGCTCCAACGTGATGCCGTGACCTTTAACAAATGTTTTGCGGTGACCAGCCCTTGCGGCCCGTCGCGTGCCAGTATTTTCACAGGCCAATATGCGATGAACCACCGCTCTATTCGCAACGGCACGCCGATGGCGCATGACATCCCCAATGTTGCCCGTGAGGCCCGCAAGTCGGGGTATGATCCGATGCTGTTTGGCTATACGGATACCAGCCCCGACCCACGTACTCGCCACCCAAATGACCCTGATCTGAAAACCGAAGAAGGCCTGCTGCCGGGTTTTCGCGAAGTGCTGGAAATGCGTCTGATGGAAAGTTATCCGTGGCGCGCGTATCTGAAGGCCAAGGGCTATGACACCCCCCACCCCATGCAGTTTTATGATGCGGTTTCGCCTGATCCAAATCGCCCCGCACGCCCCAATGATCCGCCGTTTTATAAGGCCGAGGATAGCGACACCGCGTTTTTGACCAATGAGCTGATCAAAAATCTGACCGTGCGCAGTGAACAAAACTGGTTTGCGCTGGCCACCTACTTGCGTCCGCACCCGCCGTTGGTTGCGCCGGAACCTTATAATCGCATGTATAACCCCGCCGATCTGCCCTTGCCAAACCGCATGAAAACCCCGGCAGATGAGGCCGCAGTGCACCCCTTTATGCGCGCCGCACTCAACGCCACCCGGATGGAACATATCGTGCGGGGGTGCACTGGGGTTGATCAAAATGATGATGACGACGTGCAGACCCTGCGGGCGGTTTATCTGGGATTGGCCAGCGAGGTTGATACCCACATCGGGCGGATATTGGCGTATCTGAAAGAAAGCGGCCAATACGATGATACGGTGATTGTATTGATGGCAGACCACGGCGAGATGCTGGGCGATCATCACATATGGGGCAAGCAAAACCCCTATGATCCCTCCTTTCGCATCCCGCTTATCATCCGTGACCCGCAAAACCCTGCGCAGCATGGCGCATGCATTGATGCGTTTGTCGAATCCATCGACATAACCCCGACAATCCTCGATCTGATCGGGCGCCAGCCCCCTGCCAGCATGGATGGTGCCTCATTGCGCCCGTTTCTTGAAGGCAATCCCCCGGAAAGCTGGCGGGATCATGTGTATATGGAACTGGATTTCGCCGAACCCGACAGTATGACCGAATGGCAAAAAGCCTGTGGCACGGGCTTGCATAACTCCAACCTTGCTATCCTGCGCGAGGCACGTTTCAAGCTGGTGCATTTCAACGCGGGCCTGGCGCCGTTGCTGTTTGATCTGGAAAATGACCCGTTTGAGCTGCACAACCTTGCCAAGGATCCCGCCCACGCATCGACCCTGCTGCGCCTGACGCAACAATTGCTGAACCACCGGATGAAACACGCCGATCACACTTTGAGCGACGTAAAAATCACGAGCGAGGGGGCGATCGGGTTCAGGCCATAGGGCTTGCGAACTTTACGGGTCAGTAAAATTTTGCCCCGGTGATGTGCCCGATAAAAAAGGGGAAATATGCCTCACTGCCATAGTGGTATCCCACACGTACAAGGCTGGGAATGGTAAAGCCGCCAAACCGGGTCTCTGCCTCCAATGTACCGCCAAAGGCATGATACCGATATGTTTTTGTCGGGTTGACGTCGCTCCAACGTTGGGTAACCACGTCCAGAGGACGCCCTTGTCGATCAATGGTCAGGATCATTTCAAGTGATGCTGTACTTTTACCAAAAGATACTTTCGCATGCGTGAGATCAAGTTGCTCCCAACGCGCGCCATTTTGCGGCAATAAGGATGCGGGTGCCCAAACCGCTTCGACCAAGGGGCGGGCGTGTCCTGCGCGGTCCAGGTCTGGATTGCTAAAGGCCTGTACCAACGGAAATGCTCGAAACATCCAGAATCGAACCCAACCATGCCCTTGATAAAACCCATCTGATCCATTGACGCGCACCGGGCCGGATTTCATATTTGCGATCCAGACAAATGCGGTTGGTGGTGCGATAATCTGGCGTGCACGCATGTCAAAACGTTTGTAATTTCCCCTTTCACCCAGCCGAAATTCTCCTTCCATTACCAACTCAACCGTAGTTCCAAGCGGCGTGCCCACGGCAATCGCATGATTGAAATAACGTTGGGCAATCTCAGGTAAATCCGCAACCATAGCAGAGCTGTAAACAGGAATGTCAATCGTGGCCTGACGCGCAATAGCAGCCCATACGGCCTCAGATTCGGCCATGCCTTTTGCAAATTTTGCATTAGCATACAACCAAGCGCCAGTTGATCCAATCAGCAAAACCGCGATACTAATGCTCAAAATTTTCCAAACCATGCGCATATGCCCCCTTTGGCCCGGTTTATTAAATCACTCAATCCTCGCCTGTCATGGACAGGAATTTCCGATCCGCGATGCGTATCGCATTTTCCAGAAAACAGGTATTGGGATATCCCAGCGCAATCGGTTAGAGGAGTATAACATACCAGAACAGTTGCATCATTGCCTCCTGCACAAAAAGGTCGGATTTGCGCTACATTCAGTCGGCCCGAACTTGGCGTATTGCTCAAATTTTGCCATGCTAGACCCGTTGGGACAATAAAAGGGCGTTTAGACATGAAAACCCATGTAAAAGCTTGCGTTGTCGGTGGGGGTGTCGTTGGCACATCCATCGCTTATCACCTCGCCAAGGCCGGTTGGGACAAAGTGGTGTTGCTGGAGCGTGATGAGCTGACATCCGGCTCAACCTGGCATGCGGCAGGCCTGTTGCCGTTGTTCAACATGGGGTATGCAACCACGCATATTCACGACTATTCGGTCAAGTTTTACAAAACGTTGGAAGGCGAAACCGGCCTTAACGCCGGATTTTCCGTGGTCGGCAATCTGCGTATGGCCCAAACGGATGAACGCATGGACGAGTACAAGCTCTATGCCACCACCGCTGATTCTGCTGGTATTGCCTATAAATTCCTGACGCCCGATCAAATCAAATCCCGTTGGCCGCTGATCAATACTTCGGACCTGAAAGGTGCGCTTTATCATCCTACCGACGGTTATATTAATCCTGCCGACGTGACCATGGCGATGGCCAAAGGTGCGCGCGGGCGGGGGGTTGAAATTCTGCGCAAACGGCAGGTGGACAGCTATGAATGGACTGGCGATCATTGGATTGTGCGCGGGTCAATTATGGTCGAAAAGGGCGGCAATCTTGTGCCCACCAAAGAGACCTTCGAGATCCACGCTGAATACGTCGTCACCGCCACAGGCAACCACGCCCAGCGTACGGCGCGACAGCTTGGCATCAAGATACCCGCCATTCCTGTTGAACATCAGTTCATTGTGACTGATGCTGATCCTGCGTTGCTGGAATTTCGTAAATCCAACCCCGAACATCCCGTTATCCGTGACGCAGACGCCCAGTCTTACGTGCGCGAGGAACGCGGCGGCTGGATCCTTGGGGTGTATGAAAAACATGCCCCCGCCCGTTTTGAACACGGCGTGCCGGACAGCTTTCGCGCCGATCTGTTCCCGCTTGATCTGGAGCGGATCGAAGACCAGTATATGGCGATGATCCACCGGATGCCATCCTGCGAGGAATCTGGTCTAAAGGATGATTTCAACGGTCCGATCTGCTATACGCCCGACGGTAACCCGCTGGTTGGCCCGGCGCCTGGCTTGCGTAATATGTGGCTTGCCGAAGGGTTCTCATTCGGAATTACGGCGGCTGGTGGCACCGGATATTATCTTGCGCAAATGATGGTGAATGGCGAGGCCGATATCGACATGGCAAGCCTTGATCCCAAGCGTTTCGGCGATTGGATAACCACCGAATACGCCGCGCGTAAAAACGAGGAATGTTATGACCATGTCTACATCCTCCACCACCCCGATGAGGAACGCCCCGCTTGTCGCCCCTTGCGCACGGCCCCTTGCTATGAGCGCATGAAAAAACGCGGTGCACAATTTGGCGTTGTCAACGGGATGGAACGCCCGAATTACTTTGCCCCTATCGGGTTTAGCGATCACGATGCCCGCTCATTTCGCCGTGGAAAATGGTGGCAATACGCCGTGGATGAGGCCAAAGCCATCCGGGAAAATGTCGGCCTGATCGATGCGAGCGCATTTACCAAACACCGTGTGAAAGGCCCGGGCGCCACCCGGTTTCTTGACTGGTTCACCACCAATAAACTACCGCGCACCCAGCGCATTAACCTCACTTACGCGCTTACGGCCACGGGCACTACGCGCACCGAATACACCATCGTGCGCGAGGGAGAAAACGCCTATTATCTGGTCAGTGCCGGGGCATGGACCGCTTACGATTCCGATTATCTGCGCAAGGCTGCCGCGGATAAGGTGGATGAATTTGGCTATATTGAAATCCAGAACGTCACCAGCCAATACGGCGTTTTTGCCCTTGCCGGCCCGCGTTCACGCGATCTTTTGAAAACAATTATCAATGACGCTGATCCACAAACAGCGCTGTCCAACAAACGGTTTCCATGGCTTTCGGCCCAACAAATTGAGCTGGGCATGTGCCCCGTCCATGCCATTCGCGTCGCCTATACCGGCGAGCTGGGCTGGGAGTTACACCACCCCATAGAGATGCAAAACTACCTGTTTGATCTGATTATCAAGGCAGGCGAAGCGTTTGATCTGAAACTTGTCGGGGCGCGGGCGCAAAACTGGCTGCGACAGGAAAAATCTTACCGTGCATTTGGTACTGAATTGGGCCGTGACGCCACGCCGCTCGAGGCCGACCTGCCGCGCTTTATTGATCTCTCCAAGGATTTCCACGGCAAAGCTGCGATGGAGGCCATCGGTGTTCGTGCCAAATGTGTGACCCTGCTGATCAACGGCCCTAATGACGCCGATCCATGGGGGCGCGAAGCCCTGTTTTTGAACGGCACGAAAGTCGGGCGCCTGACCTCTGGCGGCTATTCCGTGCATTTCGGAAAATCCATCGGCATGGGTTATGTTCCACCAGAACTTGCGGCTATAGGCCAAAAACTGCATGTGAAAATGTTCGATGAAATGTGGGGCGCCGAAGTGGTTGAAGACAGCCCCTACGATCCAAAAAATGTGACTATCAGGGTGGATGGTTGAGGGATCGCGTATCTACATAAAAACTTCTCTGAAACCCGCGCTCTAACGCATCCAGAAACCACGATTTTTGATCTTTTTACGCAGCTTCTCTTCAGGTTTAAGCAAGTCGGCTGGGGTAATTACCGCACGTAATTTATGCCCGCGCCCCTGAAAGACCAGACGTTTGAACGGCTCATATTCCTTTAGCAGTTTTTTAATCCGGTTCGGGGCGCATACAGCTTCGAGTGTGGCAATAACCGCATCACTTTCGCGGGCATATAGCAGCGGTAAAGCCCGGTAGTGACAACTGGTTTTCCCGTCTAAAAACCCTGCTGGCAAACTGTCGCGCCCCCCACCAAGCGCGTGAATTACCAATGGCAGTGCAATTTGATCAAGCCATGGATCAAGCGACTGTCCATCCAGTGCCCCCGGTGGGTTATCGCGGATTTCCACGGCAAATTTTTGATATAGCGCGCCAAATTCCTGCGGACATGCCCCAAAGAAATATCCCGCGTTAAAATACAAATATCGCTGCCAGTATTCATCGGGCTGGTCAAGATCAAGCGTGCTGTTGAAATCCAGATCGAAACGCTCATAAAGCGACTGCCAAATCTCGCTATAGCCCGGCCCGTAAAGCTCTGGCTCTGGCCAGGTTCCCGTGCACCGCAGCGAGGCCGAGGGGCGCGTGAAATCAAACGGCACATCACAAAGCGGCCCGGTGAAAATCGTATCGGTGTCAAAAAAGACAAACGGCTGGCCTTTGGGCAGAACCTTTAGCGCCTCAATTTTGTTGCCGTAAGCATAGCTCTGGCCGAAAACCTTGTTGTCAAACGGCACAATCACCGCCCCCATTTTTTCCAGCTCGGCGCGAATATCCGGGTTTGAAATTCGTGGATCATCCTGCCAGAGCGGCCCGGGTTGCGGCTCCGCCAGATAAACCGGCATGTTGTCCAGCCCTGCCGCGCGCAAAGACGCCATGAAAAGCAACGCCTCATAACTTAACCGGCCGTTTTGCACCACTGCAAGAATGTTGAACTGCGTTTCCATCCCCAAGATATGCCGTCAATTCCACCCAAACTTCAAGCAAATATCTCGATTGCCTTAGCTCATGCAACAGATTATACCGCCCCCAAGCACCCGTAGCTCAGCTGGATAGAGCGCTGCCCTCCGAAGGCAGAGGTCGCGCGTTCGAATCGCGCCGGGTGCACCAGATTTCTCTTCTGTTACAATATATTAAGATGAAAACCGCTTCAAGAGCATAGGCGGAAAATACACCGGTCACCACCGGATCATCACGAATTTCCCATGTTGGGGCATGCATATGTGCTGGTATCCATTGCAGGCACCAATGCGATATTTAATTTTAAGCTATCCAGTGACAATAAAAAGGGGCCGGAAAGCTCCGGCCCCTTTTTTTCAGACATTACGCTTCAGTAACGCCTCGGCCTGATCGATAGCCATTCGGGCTGTTTCAAGCGCCTGGATCGTAATAGCGGCATCGCGTCCGGTCACATATGGTCCTGGCGGTGGGAGTTTATCGGTGCTGGCAATCTCTACTCGTGCAAAGGTTTGCCCGGTTGAGATTTCACCAATCCGACCACCATTAACCCCATACCATGCAGCAATATCGTGTTGCCGGTCACCGCGAGCCAACATGCCTTTAACAATCGTTGCATCTGCTGCGGTTAGCGTAATCCCACTTGGGTGAGCTCTGTAAGTCATATCAGTTACCCTCCCCATTTGCAGCTTGCTGTTTGAGTAGTGCCTTTTCGAATTCACTTACTGCGATTTCATATGAAGTTTCATTCTTACCGATCTTTTGTGGGTCAAAATCTGACATATCCAGAACCAGCTTGTAGGATTTGGCAATATCTTCCAACCATCTATCAAGGAAAATGTTAGGATCGGTTTTCCAAGCAAGTTCACCATCTTTTTCGTGCATAAGCGCAGTTAACCCATAAACCAGAGGCATTATCAATCCTTCTGGATATCGATAAGTTACCGGTTTGCGGGTAAACTTTGTAAACGGTTGGGAACGTAAGTACTTACCGCTTTTATCGCCTCTTTTTGATGCGTTGAACATCTTAACAATGGGGTTACGACCAAATCGTCCATTCGTTGCATCATTGTATGCATCAGGAAAATTTTGATAAATCTTGTCATGAAGCGTTGGAATTTGTCCAAGGACTTTGATAGCACTGTGTACAACCCTGCTATGCAGCTCGTGTTCATAGTTTCCATCAAGAGACTTCGAAACGAGCTCATTACTCATCAGCCGGTCAAAAAGTTTTGAACATTCACCTTTGTTACGATAGATATTTTGAGGTGACACACTTATGTCAACTGGAAGTAAATTCATTGAATTTAACTTATTCAAAGGTATCCATGCCAATGCGATTAGATCACGAACCTTGATCCGTCCACCATCATTGGTTTTCCACTCAACATCTTTGGCAATTTCATCAGGCAAGGCTTTTCTGATGTCTTCATAGAAACCTTTTTTGTTGGCCTTGGTTTCGAGGGTCAACTGAACATTGTTGTTTCTGGCGGCACAAATATCGAGAAGAGAAGAATTAAATTCTTCGAGAACTGTTTCACTGTTCAGATCAGACGGAACAAGGATTTCCAGCGGGATGAGGAATTCGAGGTCATCCTTGATGTCATCGATCTCGTCGCGATTCATAGTCCAGGCATCTTTCAGATCTGGCCAGGTTTTGATGCGGCGAATGGAACGTTCGTCTTCGATGACCTTACTGAGGATATGGATGCCGATGGCCAGCATATTATGGCCGCCATCAAGAATGCCCTCAACATTGGTATCAACAAATTTGAGTTGATAACGTTTTCGCTGCAGAGATTTGTAGTCTGAGGCACCGATAAGAACGCCTTTAGTCTTGAAGGGAAAAATTGCTGCCGACTGGCTGATACTTTCGATAATATCTTCAGTGACGCTTCCGACCTTGGCCGAGCGCGGGTTAGCATCAAGATCGGCAGCATCAAACAGGCCGAGAATGTGTTTGGCCTGCACAAAGCCAACAATGCGGGTGACAGGACCTTCGGTCTGTTCATCGCAGTGAGCAAATTTAACGATTGTTGTATTGGGGTTCATTTTAAGTTCTCCTAAAGTTTGTGGAGAACTGTTTCTGAAAAGAAAGCGCATAATCAACGCGCGTTGACTGGTCACTTTTCCAAGCAATCAAACTCAACAAATGTCACTATCCAGTAACGCTTCAATCCAGAACCAGTCCAGGTTCATATTCCAGCTCCTTTTCAGGAGCTCTTTGAGTATGTAGTGCTTTGATGCATTATTTTCAAGACATAATAATTACTTTATTGAAGCCGTCTTCAATCGCCACAGTTTAGTGGATTTATCCTGCTCAACAACACCTTCAGCCTCCATGATTGCCAGAAGGGTTCGCGGGATATGGCCTTCGTGTTCAACATGTCCCATATATATCCCAAGTGTCCGGCCAATGTCTGCATTGCGCAAACCGTCCGAATCCGCCTCACTCAAAACAAGAAAGACAGCAGATTTCAAATCCGCCATGGCAGTCTGAGCCAACTTATATGCTTGCCCGATTTCTCTGTTGGCACTACTCATGCGTGTTACCTCCCAATTGAATTTATTGTCCCAACTTCCAACGTTCAAATTCCGAAGGCAGCAAGCCGGTCAATGCATCAGGTGGCATGCTTGCCGGGTCATATGTCAGATCGAATTGTCTGAAGATCAGACCGAAACGTCTTGCGCTGCCCTTGCCACTTCCAGCAACTCCCGTTTTGGGACGGTTTTTTGGTATATCAAAATATAACCTGTTGGCAGCTTCAATAATTCTTCTATTTGCAAGAACCTGTTGCCTGCCGCATATATTTTCGAAAATTTCGCCATTAACTGCCAGCGGGTTTTTTCCGGCTTTTGGTGCAATCAATGCGAACTTCGCATTCTTTCCGTGATCACAAACCAATCGCCATGGCGACCGAACCAGATGGCGATAGTAGTCTTTGTAGTTTGGCGATAAAATGTAACGGTACTCTGCACGTAGGGTTCTTTTGCCGCCAGATGCTGGAGGACAAAAAACATCAAACCACAGAAGCGCCAATCCAGACCAAAGTCCTTTGTCCATGTTAATTTCCGCTGGATTCAGATCTTTTAGGAGGTCATTTAATCTGTTCCCGAAAACATACCGGTCTGGCAGAACACTGATATCGTCCGGTGGCGATATTTTTGCAGAAACAGTTTCTGAATAAACCGGATCATCCAGCAGATAAAGAGGTGGTGGCCCGCCGGCTCCACCAGCCAGATAATCCTCGAACTGCGAAATCCCCTTTTTATTGAGTTTTTTGAGAGCCATATTCCTTAGTCCTGCATTTTCCGGATGTTATCCACTAATTTAAATTTGCGGCAAAAACCCTTTACCACTCGCTCAATCCAGTCTGCTTTATCTTCATCATTTCCACCCATATCCGGTGGATTATCAGCGACACCAAGTTCGCTTTTGCAATAATCCTTCCACTCTTCTTTCCAACTCTCATTTTCGTCACCATCACCGTCAGCATCGCGTACCAGCTCTTCAAGTACAACGCGAAACGCCGCCGGAAGAAGAAATCCCTGAATCAATGGGTTGCTTTTCAATTTGTGCTTTATTTCGGGTAAAGCGATATTTAACGCAAGCTCCGGTGGCCCCTCCGGAAGGTTTTCCACTCTCCATACCTCATGACCAAGATCGCGGTAAATGACTGGGAAAATGCTTCTGCGTCCGGCTTCCCCATCGCTGCTTTTCGGCGAGATGCGTTCTGCCGATCCTAGTAACAGTCCCGGTGTTTCCTCATTGTCGATCACTTTGATGCGAAACAGCACAGAGCCGCTGTGGTCCACTTCATCCATAACCAGCACAGGTGGAACGGCAGGTTGAGCAACCGTACCACAATCAAACCGCTGCCCGGAAGAGCCATGGTAAGCCTCAATAATCACTGAAGCTGCATCAGAAAAATCATAATCTGATAGGTCCAGCGATGTTTTTGCTTTCAAAGGTTGGCCAATTTCAGCTTCAAGCATTGAAATATCAAAACAATTCTTTAAAATTTTCACCCTGCCTGTCGAGTTGATACGCCGTTTCATGATTTCTGCTCCACCACCCGCGCCTCAACAACAAGGTCCCGGTTCGGGTCAAAGCCTGTTGCTTCCAGATGAAACTCCGGAGACTTAACATCTAGTGCAAGAATGTTTGGTCTTATCCGACGAATGTCAGCATTGTCAGCAGATAGCCTGATTTCTTTCCCCTTCTGCAAGTCAAAATCATAAATACTGAAACGTTTAAACGGATTGGCCCCGATCATATCGTAGGCAAGGCGAATACGAATTGTACGCGGGAACTCCCACTTTGCGGCACCGGGCCCTGGATGGATTTCAAATCCGCCAATTTTCGGTTGAATGCGAATAGCCGTTTCGCGAGGTTCTACTTCAGGGCTTGGTTTGTCAGTTCTGGTTTTGGAACCTGTTGATTTTTTCTCCGGCTCTTTGATGGAGAAGAATTCCAGCAGGGCATCTGTATCTTCCATCACTTCCTGCTCGGCAACCAGATCATACAGGTTTTTGAGAGAGTGGCGGATTGTCGTTAGCGTTTCATGCGGCATTCGCCATTTGTTTTTTAGTTTTTCCGCCCGTGGGTTCCATTTTGTGTGAGCCGGGTTTTCTGAATCGCCTAAAAACTCTTCTAATTGTGATTCGCTTGCCACAAGCGCACCATAGGACATAGAGCCTCTGAATTGTGATCTTTCAGCAGTCAGAATTATTGCCCCCCTGGAGAATAGAGCAAATGACTGACCGTTTTCCGGCAAGGCCTGCAAATAAACATCAATATAGCTAAGGATATCTGCAGCGTTTTTTGGGCGGAGCAGCACAGGGATTTTGGCTTTGAGCAGCCCTCCATTTGAGAACCTGGATTTCATCTCTTCAATATCTTCCGGTCGAAAAGATGCTTCAGACAGTTCATTTCTCCCTACCGGCTCAATCGCAGTAAATTCAGGCTCTTTGTTAAGTGCGAGACTGACTTCCTTGACGAATTCAAATGGGGTAGCGGTTTGAGAATGCTCTTCTGCAATTTCCAGAAATGTATCGGCATTTATCGTAATGTCGCCAACTTCGACTTCCAGTTTCCCGGCGAGTATCGGAAAGTAATAGTTACCGATTACACCTTCTACAATGGACTCATTCGTTATGCCTTCTGCAAGATAAGGGATAATTATTGAAAGCCCGGGTTGATCTGTTCTTGCGAGCCTCGCAAGATTTGAGAATGTGTTTATTTCCGTTTGATCTGTTACTGGTAGCTGGAGGCGGTTGTCATGACGGGTGGCAAACCAGAAACCGTGAGGCTCATGTGATGTGCCGTTTATCTCATGATGCTTAAGCACAGCCTGTCCCATCAAAATACAGGCATTATCGTCCGATCGTATTGTTAGACCAAAAAAAGCTCCAATCTGCGAAGAGGACGAAAACACAAGCTTCCCGAGTCCCCAACGACCGCCCGCTTTCCCTGTTTTTTCTGACCGCGCCAAATCGCGCCAAAAACTTGAAAAATTTTTGCTATCGCGCTCAGTAAAACTGCCTGTTAATCCACTGGTATTGAAATCTTCAATTGATAACACTAAAATGTCAGTGTTATCCTGCAAAGGTGATGTGTCTATTTGGCATTCTTCAAGATGAGGTTTAAGCGGTTGCAGCAATCTGCGTATCTCCAAAACGTCTTGCCCCTGCAATCTTGATATTTGGAATCGTACTTTTACCGATTCATTCCCTTCACCAGCATCCGTGGAATTTTGTATCACCTCTCTAACAAGAGCTTCGCCAAGTCCTACATCATCATTATTGAACTGGTCGCCCTGGTTTGGATTGGTCCAAACACTGGAAGGGTTTGCTTCATTAAATGCCCATTGCCCCATATTCAACCTTTCAATTTAAAAATCTCATCTTGCCTGCCTGAATCACCTTCAAACCGAATTTTTGAAGCGTCTATTTCTTTTTGAAGAGCCTTAAAAATTTTTCTGACATCTTCATCAGAATACGAATAAGCACTTTTGTTTGAAAGGTTCCCAATCAAACGAATGTCTTTGATAGTTTTAGTTACTCGTGATTCTGCGAGGTCAATAAATTTTTGTCTTTTGTCACGCACGATGATTTCCACTCTTAATGTACGAAACATTTAGCAAATGAAAGTTATATTGTCAATATGTACGTAATATATGAAAAATGTTAGTGCTCATTTGTCAAAAATTAAACTGTTGTGACTTTTGCGTTGACTGGTAGATGTTTGAATAAAACACGATCCGGATCGTTCTTTAACGCGCATTCCCAGATGGTAATCACTCTCCAGCCGAGAGCTTCCAACTCTGTAACATTCCGTTTATCCCGTTCAACTGTATCTTTGAATTTCGCCTTCCAGAATTCTGTTCTAGTTTTAGGTGTGGTCGTATTTGGGCAATTCTCGTGTCTGTGCCAATAGCAGCCATTTACGAAGATAGCGGTTCTGTATTTCGGCAGAACAATATCCGGCTTCCCGGGAAGGTCTTTGCGGTGCAGGCGAAAGCGGTACCCGGCTTTATGCAGCATGGATCGCAGTAGCAATTCAGGTTTGGTATCTTTTCCTTTAATGCGGGACATATTCCAGCTTCGCCGTTCTTTGGAAATCCTGTCAGCCATTAGTCATCATCTCCGATTGCATCGAGTACTTCTGCGATGATTTCTGCTATCTGTCTCGCAAGATAGGGAGGCACAGCGTTGCCAACCTGATGATATTGTGAAGTCCGTGGCCCCTCAAATTTGTAGTTGTCCGGAAAAGTCTGCAGGCGCGCCGCCTCGCGTACCGTCAGGCTTCTGCACTGCAGCGGGTCATGATGGATGTAGTAGTGGCCATCCTTTGATATGTGTGAAGTGATTGTAGTGGACGGTTGATTGGCAAGCTGGACCCGGAAGCGGTCGGAGAACATTTTTCCGGCTCGGCCCTGGGCCACATTTTTGTGGTTCGGCAGCAGGGTTTCTGGAAAATCGGCAAGTTTGGGAGTTTGTCCTTTTACTCTGGCGAAGATTGATGCAAAAAAATAGCGTCTCAGATCAGAGGGCATATGTCCGCGCGATTCATGACCAGTCAAAACCGTAAGCCGTCCATCATTCATGCCTGCCAGCACATTGTGATTGGATTGGGGAGGTTTTGGCACGGTGCCTGAAAAGCGGGTATCGGGAAATGACCGGCTCATCTGTTTCAGGCAGGCTGCAAGTTCCGTATCAATCTCCTGATCGCCTGAAGTTTCTGCCATCAGTTTTGAAATTTCCGCTATCCACCTTTCAGGCGAATCCCCACCTTTAGACAGACCACTGCGGATTTTGGGCAGGTTGCCGATAGTTTCCGCGACGGTTGGTGGCTTGTGAGGCTGCAATTGTTTTGGCTTGCCGTTCAGGTCACTGCGTACCCCAACAATAAACATCCTGTGCCGGGCCTGTGGTACTCCATAATTTTCTGCTTTAACCAAGAATTTACGTGGATCGGAACCAATGGTTATTTCGCCGGGTTCCGATAAAGAATAAAGACAGTATTTAAGGCCGCTATCCTCTTTGCTAAATGCTGCACGTGGATTTGACAGGTCTGAAATGATCCTGTGAATGACCAACTCATCACCAATTTTCGATGAAAGCAGCCCTTTGACGTTCTCCATCACAAAAACCGGCGGGCTGTGATCGGCAATAATCCGCAGATATTCCTTATACAGAAAATGGCGCTCGTCTTTCTCAAAATCTTCATTTCCCATCATGCGCGATCGGCCAACGAGGGAGTATGCTTGGCATGGCGGCCCGCCAATCAGTACCCATTTTTTTGAGGAGCCAAGCCGGTCAGTTACGATTTGTTTTACAACACCGTGGCTTTCCGGGCCCAGGGATATTTTCAGCGCCGTCTCACTGGCTGCTTTGTGCTGCTCAGGACATTTAACGTAAAGTTTATCTATAGAAATTTTGCTAGCCAGATAATCATAATACTCCTGTGGGAACGCATCGTCAGGAAAGGCCCGCAGAAAGTGGCGAAGCAGCAGGGTTTTGTGAGAGAATTCATCCTTTTCAATGGAAGCAATACTATGAAAAACCGAATTGTTGCGGCTATCCTGAAACGACAGGAAGCCTTCGCCCAGCCCGCCCGGCCCGGCAAACAAATCCACTATTGGGTATGTGTGTTTATTAAGAGCCATACAACCGCTTCTCATAAACATCTGAGATTTCATTCCCGTTCCAGACATAACACAAATGCCGTTCATGGCGGCAGTTGGACAGAAGTGGCGGGCGGAATATTGCGATGCATTCGCCCGGCTGGTGGCGGACGCTGTTGTAGACAATGCCGTTTGAATTGTCGCTGCGCAAAGAGCGGGCAAAATCCTGGGATGCACCATAGGCATTTAGGTCATAGAGTTCCGGTCGTTTGCCCTGCTGGCCGCGTATATCATGCAACTTGCCTTCAAGATCAGCAATCAGAACCCGCATGTCCAGCTCCATCGCCGCTTCACTGGTGGCGCTTAGAAAGGCTGTGCGGTGATAACGGGTTTCAGCAATGGCTGTATCAAGATCAATGCCTGCGTAATAGACACCCCAACTGCCATCGCTGAACCGGCTGCCATCGGGATTGAGATGGGTGAACGCCGCCATGATGTAACTTGTGCCTGGCCCGGAAATGCGATCCTGCGGCGGGACCAGTTGCAACTCGCCCACTTCATCACGCAGTCGGTCATTGGTCATCGCTTCAATCTCAAATACCGCCTCCAGATCATCCGGGTCAGCAACATTCTCAAACAGTTGAATGGGCGGGAAGCGACTTGGGATAATGCGCCAACAGGGTTTCCATTCAACAAGAGTTTGCGAAATACTCAAGCCCAACCGCCTCTTTGTGCATCGAGATATTGGCGTACCACATAAAGATCGGCCACATTGCCTGACAGCATGCGTTCAAGCGCCGAGCGCCCGGTAAAGGGTTTGGCACTGTTTGCCTTCTTCACCCAGGCATCAGCAGCTTCATTGGGGAATAAAACCTGCAGCGCTTTGTAAATCCCGAAAATATAAGAAATCCGCTCCAGCGTATCGCGCGGCAAAGCAACCTCCGCATCCTTTTTCCATTTGTAGAAGGTGGAACGTGCCGTTACCCCAAGCAGCTTCATTTGCTCATCCGGGCCAAGCTGCCATTTGTTAGCAATATTGAAAAAGGTTCGCAATGCCGGGCCTGATAACTGACGGCGATCAAGGGGCAATTCCTGTGCCAGAGCGACCATGTGACATACTCCAAAATGAGATTATTATTACTACATAGTCCATATATAGAATATTGTCAAGAAAGAATTGATGCTCCGAGTTGTGTCTGTAATGGAGTTTTTGAGGTGACATGGATGGATAGGGGTGGGTGATTGAGGGATTGGTGGACAGCAAGATAAAAGAGATGGTGCCGGGGGGTACTGACGCTGTTGTATTCACTCAATCTTTTTGGTGTCAGGAAATTAGAGTGAGCACCATTTTCGTTTAATCGATTGTAATCGTTAGAATTTTTTAGCATTATCGAATTCCACTCAGGTTCACCAGGCAAAGCTTTTTGCTTTTCCCAAATCCACCTTCCCCAGCCGTGGGGAGGGTGCGAAGGTGGCTCCGGGCAAAGCAAATTGTTCTTTTGATGGTTAGGTGTTTATACGATAAGAGTGACAGAAAAATACTCATCAGGCCGACTTGAGCAGCGCTTGCAGATTGGTGATCAATTGGACAATTTGCGTCTTGTCTACTGCAGCCGCAACATCAATATCAACCGGCTCAGAAGTCTTACCGGTCATGGCGGCAGAAATCTTGTCAGCGATGGTGTTTGTTGCCTGCTTTACCGGCAGGTCGGCCAGATGGGCATAGCGCTGGGTCGTGCTGACTTCACGATGACCGAGGATTGCACCAATAATCGGCAATGAGTGACCGCTGGTGGCACCCACAGCCGCAAATGAATGGCGCAGGTCGTGTATGCGCACTTTGGGCATATCAAGCTTCACACGCACCTTGTGCCAGATTTTCTCAATGCCCTGATAATTGGTTTCACCGGCAGCGCGATCAGAGGGAAATACCCAGGGGACATTTTTCAATCTGGGTTGTTCTGAAAGCACCTTGAGCGCAACGCGGCCAAGCGGAATGATCTTTGCACCGGTTTTGCTGTCATCGAGATAGATGTAGGAATTGGCAAAATCGACATTCTCCCAGCGCAGCTTGGTGATCTCGCTCTTGCGTGCGCCGGTGAGCGCCAGAAGCTTGATGCAGGCAATACCTGTTGGACTGGAGCCCTCAGCTTCCAACTCGTCCAGCACCTTGCCCAGGCGGCGCAAATCATCCAGTGAGAGGTAATTCTGATTTTTGTTGTCGGGATAGCGTTTGACGCCGCGCACTGGATTGATTGGCACCAGGCCGCGATCCACAGCAAAAGTGAAGATCGCACCGAGCAGGCCAACAGCTTTGGTGGCAGTTCCCTTACCTCCGCGCACAACTGCCCTGCCACGCGGCCCGGTCTTGAACACACCAGCGGTTTTGCCTTTGGCCACATCGCGCATGAACCGTTCCACATCGGCTTTGACAATTGTGCTGATCTGCCGCCGCCCCAGCAATGGATTGATATGGCGGCGAACACGGCCATCGTCAGAAGCAAGTGTTGTTTCCTTCTTCGTGCCGGTGCCTTCAAGAAAGTACAGCGCGCACAATTCAGCAATGGTCATTTCACCACGCGCCTTGTTACGCAGGCTCATTGGGTCGCCACCGTCAGCAATCTTGCCCAGAATAGATTTGGCTTTCATTCGCGCCTGATCAGCACTGAGAACACCAAAACGCCCAAGCGTGATTTGCTTTAAGGGAGCCTTGCGACCACCTCCCGGTCGATATCGCACCAGCAGGCTTTTCACACCGCTTGTTTCAACCCGAAGACCAAAGCCCTTGAGTTCTTCATCCCAAATGATGTATCTTTTCTTCATCGGGTGCGCAGCATCGATGGATCGTTTGGTCAGTTTTTTGATTCTTGGCTTTGCGGCCATCACTCAAACCCTCCTTTTCTGGACACCACCTGATCAACACCAGGTGGGAATTCAGAGGAATTTGGGTGATATCTTAATCCAAACGACACTTTGATAATAGTGAACTAAAACAAACGCTTAGCCATCAATATCCACCGCAATCAAAAACGTCCCTGAGCGACTCCGAAGGCAGAGGTCTCGCGTTCGAATCGCGACGGGTGCACCAATCTTTTCAATAGGTTAAGTGGATTTTGGCAGGTGCCAAATCGCATCTTTTCCAGATTTCTTCCAGATTTGAGCGTATTTGAGCGTTTTTCATACGTTCCAATTTGCCATAAACAAAGAAAAACCGTCGAGCGGGCTGCAACCCACTTCGACGGCATATTAATATTCTCTGTAAGTTCATCATACTGTTTGTCCTCGTCGTTTTCAAGTTCGAACGGCGGTGCATCATGAGGGACGTTCTCAAATGGCGGTCATTCCCCAAAGGAGGCGGTCGGGCTCGGCAACCCGCCGCCAGATCATCGGGCTGATCCCAAGAAGTCGGATTTTGAGCTGAATAATTTTGGGCAGTTCTGACATCCAAAATCCTTGCCACCTTCAGTCAAAAAATACAACTGCCCCACGCTTTGGGGTGCTCTCCACGCTCGATCAGTTTGGTGGACATGTCGGGTATTTACCACAAGATGTGGTATTGTTTAGCGCAACCATTGCTGAAAACATTGCACAGGTTGTCAGCTGATGCCAGTTTCGAAAAAACCGTCGCTGCCGCGAAAAACGCAATTCTAATCTTGATGGATCCCGGATCCCATGCCCTTAATGCCGCCATCCGTACCATGAAATCTGATGGTAACTCCGTGGTGATTATGGCACATAGACCAGCAGCACTGGCCGAATGCGCCGGGAGTAAATTTCACATCCAGAACTGCACAAATTTATGCAAAAATGAAATCATCAGCCGTGATTTGCGTAGCTGCAATGCCTTCAAGTGTGATGCTATCTGTTGCACCATAACCAATAAGCGCATCGCCTTGCGCATTTTGGGATATGGTGAGGTTAGCAAAGGTTAACCCCGTGGCCGAGAAATCAATAGTGTCGATACCATCTTCAAAATCTGTGATAATATCTGACCCATCCCCGGCATCAAATTGAAAAATATCGGCGCCACCAAATCCCGAGATGGTATCATTCCCAGCGCCAGTATTAATCACATCAGCATGAATAGTACCGGATATCGTATCATCTCCGGTAGTGCTTTGATCGGCCAACGCCCGTGCTTTTATCCCAGCCTCGTCAAGCGCGCCATCCGAGAAAATAATCTGGTTAATACTGGAATATACACTCCCAATTTCATACTTAACTTGATTACGTAACTCGATAGTTCCGTCTGGTGTAGTAATAAAAACATTATTGCCACCAATAAAAAAGCTAACGTCATCCGCTGCATATTTACTCAAATCAAGCGTATCAAACCCCATACCATTTTTTTTGTATCCCTTTATCACATCATTGCCGCTCTCATAGATGATCAGATCATCACCTTTACCGGCTCCGATGATATCATTTCCAGAACCTGAGGTAATAATATCATTAAACTTGCTGGCTGAGATATTATCATCACCATCTGTAAACTGATCCGCCACAGCACGGTTTCTAACCTCTAATTCATTCAACGTAATATCAGAAAATACTACCTGTTCGATGTTGGAGCGAGAGTACCCAATATTTTTTATAACTTGATGTTTCAAAGTTATATCACCATCAGGTGTAGCAATGATAACATGAAAGCTGAAAATACGAAAACTGACTTGATCGGATGTGTATTTGCTCAAATCAAGCGTATCAAACCCAAGGTTTGAGGTGAAGCCAAGAATCACATCATCACCGCTGTCATAGATAATCGTGTCGTCCCCACCGCCTGCCGAGATCGTGTCATTGCCAGCGCCCGCCGCGATAACGTCAGTATCTGATGTACCCGTTAATGTATCATCCTGATCCGTTCCAGCAATAGTGACCACCACTGGCCGCCATGTATCCATATCGATACCGGTAAGCAAAATGCTATCCTCGGAACCATAAGATATCAAAAGGTCAAATCCCCCTGTGGCTGAAGCTTGCTGCGTAACCGAAACCCCATCCGGTAAATTATTGGGATCAATCACCACGCCATCAATGGAAATATTGTCAACACCAACTTCGAAGTCGGTAATGACATCTTGCCCATCTCCAGATACAAATGTGAACATATCCACACCAACTCCACCGGTCAGCGTGTCATTGCCTGTACCACCAGAGATCGTATCATCACCAGCTTTGCCAACTAGTTTATTTGAACTTCCATTACCGGTTAGTGTATCGGCATGCGAGGAGCCAACAATATTGAAAATGCCCGCAAACATATCACCTTCAGCAAAACCGCCACTACCCGTGCCAAGCGCCAAATCTACATTTATGCCAGATGTTGATCCTCTATAACTTACACGTTCAACACCGCTACTAGCCCCGTCAAAACTCTCACTATCCTCACTAACGATATACATCCCGAGAGATGGGGAACTGATCTTTCCATTATTTGAAACCTGCGCACCAACCACAACCCAAAAGGGAGTCGTGAAATCCATATCATCGTTATGCGTACGATAGCTGCCAACTTGCGTTTGCGCATACGCAGGAATCTCCAAATCTACATTGAGAACACCTGATGTCTCTACACGATATTCAATCTCTCCATCAGGGTCTAAATTTATTTCAAAATTTGGGGTAAAGAGCTCGTAATCACCTGCAATGTCTTTATAACCAACCATTTCAATGCGGTCCGAGCTATCGGGGTTTACAATAATAACATCGGCCAAACTATATTCTAGATCTAGATCATCCAGGTTAATATCTGCAAAATTCTCTGCCGTAAGGTTTGGAATTTTCACAACCATTATTGTGAGCCTACCATCATAATCACCCCAACCCGAATTGACCATCCGGAATGTGTCACTATCCGCACCGCCCCAGATGATATCAGGTTGTCCGTTATCTGCCTTTTCGGGATTGATCTCAAGAATATCTTCCCCATCGCCCCCCGCCAGACTGTCCCCCATATTCCCGGTGGTGGTGGCGTAGAGATGGTCATCATTATCCGTTCCAATCACCACCTCGATGTCCGCATAAGTATCCCCCTCGGCGTCGCCGCCCAAGCCGGTGCCAGCCTCGAGGTTAACCGTCACTCCAGCGCCGCTGGGGTCGAAATGCAGCGTGTCGATGCCAGCCCCTCCGTCAATCACATCCGCGCCCGCGCCACCGTCAATCCGGTTGTCCCCGCCATCCCCGGTAATCACGTCATTCTGCGTGCTGCCGATGACGTTTTCGAAACCTTTCACGGACAACGTCGCGCCAAGCGGCATCGTAATGTCTGCGTAGCCCTGATTGGTCGGGGTCAGATCAGCCGTCAGCCCTGTGGAATGCGCCGAAAAATCAAGCGTGTCCCCACCAGCACCCTGCGCGCCGCCGTCGATTTTAATGTCATTCGTTGAGTTCAGTATTTTCACAGTATCATCGTGATTGCTTCCAGCAAGCTTTTCAAACTGCACAAAATTGGCAACCCAATCCCCATCCCCAGCAGCACGCACCGTACTTGCAGAATAATCTATCGTCTCATCCAGAGTGATTTCGATGCCTTCACCGGCCTTTTTGTAACTTAAAGTATCCACGCCATCCCCGCCGGAAAGAATGTAGCGTTTGGCGTCTACAAAGATTGTATCATCGCCATTTGATCCAAGGTATCCCTCAACATTCACGACACTTCCGTTGGTGAAATCCAGCGTCACGTCATTTGTCAAAAAACTGAAATCAAGCACATCATGCCCGGCCCCGCCGTCAATGAGGGTGGGCTTGTTGTCCGAGCCTGCGGCGTGCGTAAAATCGGTCGGCGCACCCGGCGTGCCGTTGATATCAGGTATGCCACCGGCAAGGGCCGAACCCGGGTCGATGATCACAAATGTGTCATCCCCGCCACCACCGGACATCTGATCTGACCGCCCGTAATCGTTTTGATTGAAATACCCCACCAGAATGTCATCGCCTGCGTTGCCGATCAGCGTATCGCGCGCCCAGTCTTTACCGGCCACGAGATAGGCGGTATTTCCGTTGACACTTGTCAGAGTATCCGCGCCCTCACCGCCGTAAAGCGCGTTAACATTTGCGCCGGTAGACAAGGTGTCTTCGTTTTCGGTGCCAAGCCGCGTTTTCGCGCCGGGGTAAAAATCATTGGAAATACCCGAATTGGGGGT
>JAZGFN010000006.1:0-42015 GCA_036479695.1 Paracoccaceae bacterium | reverse complement strand
CACGGGACGCAGGCGCCGGTGCTGCTCGACCTTGACGGCGACGGGATTGAGGTGGTTTTTGGCGAGGATATTTATTTTGACACGGACGGCGACGGCTTCGTTGAAAAGACGGCCTGGGCGGCGGCGGGTGATGGTTTTTATAAGGAGGTAGCCTGATGGTTTTTCGATACCAAATATTTTTGAAGGCATGGCTAAATTTTATATTTTACACGCTGCTAGCCGGAAATGTATCAATATATCACTAACTGGCGTATAGCCATACTAAGTAGAATTGGATTATCAATGGAATGGATTAAGTCTACTCGAGGCCTAACTTTCGCAGCTATACTATTACCAATAGAAGCATTTGCATTCTGCTGCGAGCATTTAGAATTCACACCTTATACAAAGCAAGACGATTTTTTTGATGGTATGTGCATAAACGCTGATACCGACCCAATAGAATATGAACACAGCCGCGGAGTATTATTGTTCCATATGGGAGATGGGAGTTACTATTTATTTCGGAATGAATTGGGTTGCGAGGGTCCTTTTACACTAAATGGTCGATTAAGTCGCGATAGAGAACATAGCGAAGAGCGTGGAGAGCAAATAGTTTCAGTTTTTGGAAAAAGTGTGATTGTAGGGGAAACTTCAGTACTTCGTACCTTAGCATATTCAGATACAGCGCTTTGGTATTTAGTTGAAAAAATAGGGGAATAGCATGGGTAATGTAACTATAGATACATCTGTAGGTAATCCCCCATTAGGCTCCGCCAGTAGAATTTCCGCCCATTTTCAGTTTTATTGCGGGTGAACCCCGCACACGGCCTAGCCCCCATTCCAATCCAGATACGCCTGAATACCGGCGTTGCGCGCTTTGGTGGCGTCGGGTTCTGTAAGTTGGCCGCTGGCCGCGTTTTGCAGGGTTTTGTGCAGAGCATCGGCGACGGTTTGGGCTTGTCCATCTGCCAGATTGCAAGGATCAAGCTGGATATATCCCAGTTCGACCTCATGATCGCGCACGATAATCGGCGGGGTGTTCTGGGCGAGTGCGTGGCCAATGGCGTGGGCGGTGGCGCCTGCTTTGCTCGGGTCAACTGACAGTTTCAGGCGTTCCAGCGGGTTGCCGGTTACGTCTGGATTTAGGGCGGCCCTTATCCCGTCAAAACCCTGCGCGGCCTTGTGCCACAGGGCCAGCGCCGCCGTTTCACGCGCACGAATACCCTTATGATCGCGGGTTTTCCAGGCATTTAGTGCCGCCATTGTGCCAAAAATGCTTTCCTTACCGATCTTCATCCCGCGCCCGATACCGAGGTTTTGCAAATACGCCGCCTTAACCAAATCGCGCCGCCCTGCAATAATGCCCGACGTCGGCCCGCCCAAAAACTTATGCCCCGAATAGAGCACCAGATCAGCGCCCGCGGCCAGAAAACCACGCAGATCATATTCCGAAGCGGCGTCCACGATCACCGGCACGTCTGCGGC
Organism: Paracoccaceae bacterium; assembly: GCA_036479695.1. Classification (GTDB taxonomy): domain Bacteria; phylum Pseudomonadota; class Alphaproteobacteria; order Rhodobacterales; family Rhodobacteraceae; genus NORP23. The sequence continues at coordinate 40,548 of JAZGFN010000006.1, read as the reverse complement.
GTGGCAGATCTCGCAAAACCGCGGCAGAGGGATTTGGCCGTACTCAACCACATGGTGTGAGACCACAAACACCGCCGCCGCAACTGTCTCATCCAGCGCGCCGGCAAGCTGGTGATCGAGCACCTGCGTCGATTGACCGATGGGCACAACGCGCGCCCCGCTCAGCCTCACGGATTGTTCAATTGCACCGCCATAATGGCAAAGATGCCCCGCCTGAACGACCACATGTGGTTGCGTTTTTGGTGTTGGCAAGGCCTCAGCTGCGGCGACGTCCAGCCCGGTCATGCATCCCGCGACAGTTATGGTTAATCCCGCTGAGACAGAGGCGGTCATAAACCCTGCTTCAGCGCCGGTTAGGTCTTGAATAACCTTTGAGGCTTGCAATTGCAGCGCATGCATATCGACAAAATGCGGCATGATTTCAGCGCTCGCGGCAATCGCCTCGGGCACTATACGGCTGGCCCCAAGACCTGTCATAGTGCCTGATACGTTAATAATCTCAGTCAGGTCGTATTTGTGGTGAAAATCCATGTTAACTATCCTTAACAGCGATGATTGCCTCGATCTCAACCGTGATATTATTGGGTAATGATCCAACCCCGATGGCGGATCGTGCGTGTGGTCCGGCTGTGCCCAGAACCTCACATAAAAGGTCAGAACATCCATTAATAACAAAGGGATGGCGGTCAAAATCTGATGTTGCATTTACCATGCCCAACAGCTTTATCACATCGGTGATGCGCGACAATTCCCCCAGCTCGGCCTTTAGCACACCCAGCATATTCAGCCCCGTCAGGCGGGCATGTTGCTGTGCAATCTCGGGCGAAATATCCGCGCCAACCCTGCCTTGCATATAGGCGCCCGCCGCTGTAACCGGCCCTTGACCTGACAGGTACAAAAGGTTGCCATGGCGTTTCACATTGCGAAAATTGCCGATGGGGGCGTGGGGTTCGGGCAGGGTCAGGCCAAGGGCAGTTAGGCGGGTTTCAGGGGTGGTCATGGGGCGCTCCGAAAAGGGTAATATCGCCGTTGACTATGTGGCTTTGATTGCCCAAGTTCAAGGCCCAGAACTGGAGAACCTTATGCGGGTGTTTTGCGCGTCCATTGCCACAGAAACCAACACATTTTCGCCCCTTCGCTGCGATTTCACCGATTTCACCGAAAGCTTTTATGCGGCGCCGGGTGCACACCCCGATACGCCAACCCTGTGTTCGGCCGTGTTCACCGAGGCACGCAAATTGGCGCAGGCCGGTGTGATTGAACTGGTTGAAGGCACCGCGTGCTGGGCGGAGCCGGGTGGGTTGATCAATGCAAAAACATGGGCGCGTCTGCGCGATGAGGTGCTGGCGCAACTGCGCGCGGCCATGCCTCTGGATGCCGTGTTGCTGGGCTTGCACGGGGCGATGATCGTTGAGGGAAATCTTGATCCCGAAGGCGAGCTGATCGCGCTTGCACGCCAGATTATTGGGCAGGATGCCAAGATTGGCGTGACTTTCGATCCCCATAGCCATCTAAGCGACAAACGGGTGAAACATGCTGATATCATTACGGTTTTCAAGGAATTTCCGCATACGGATTTTGTGCGCACCGGGGCAGATTGCCTGCGTTTGACCCTTGGCGCGGCGCGTGGCGAAATCACGCCTGCAATGGCTGTTTTTGATGTGCGCATGATCGATGTGCTGCCAACCAGCCTTGATCCAATGCGCGGATTTGTTGATAAAATGCTGTCGCTAGAGGCTGCGGGCGCGGCGTTATCCCTGTCGCTGATCCATGGGTTTATGGCGGGTGACAGTCCGGATTTAGGGGCAAAAATGATTGTAATAACGGACGGGGATTTTGGGCAGGCCGCCAAGCTCGCCGAAAATCTGGGCCGTGAGGTTTTCAGTTTTCGCGATGTAGCCCACCCGCCGTTTTTGCCAATTAATGCGGCGCTCGATCAGGCTTTGGCCGTGAAAAACGGTCCGGTGGTTGTGGCCGATGTCTGGGATAATCCGGGCGGGGGGGTCGCCGGCGATAGCACGATTCTGCTGGCCTGCATTCTGGAACGCGGCCTTAAAAACATCGCCCTCGCACCACTTTGGGATCCGATGGCGGTGCGCTTGTGTCATGCGGCGGGGGTGGGCGCGAATATGGCGCTGCGTTTTGGGGGCAAGACCTCGGCCCATGCGGGTGCGCCGATTGATGCCCAAATCACAGTGCGCAATCTGCAAAAATCCGCCGCCCAGCGTTTCGGCGATTCTGTCGTACCTTTGGGCGATTGTGCGACCATTGATCTGAACGGCGTTGAGGTGGTGCTGACCTCGGGGCGCGCGCAGGCGTTTTCGCCGGATATTTTCAGCAATAACGGTGTTGATCCGCTGGAGAAATCCATATTGATCGTCAAATCCACCAATCATTTCCACGGGGCATTTGCGCCGATTGCCAGTGCTGTGATTTATGCATCAGTCGATGGGCCATACCCTAATGATCCGGCAAAAAATGCCTATAAAAACCTGACCCGCCCGATCTGGCCGATCATTAAGGACCCTTTCGTATGAGCATTTCAAAAATCGCGTGCATTGGTGAGGCGATGATTGAATTATCGTTGCAAAACGGCACCCATATCGGGTTTGCCGGGGATACGCTTAACACCGCAATTTACCTGAAACGGGCTTGGCCAAAGGGGCAGGTTTCATATGTTAGTGCGCTGGGGCGTGATGTATTTTCTGACCGGATGATTGCCTATATGCAGGGCGAAAATCTTGATACCAGCTTGATTGCGCGCACGGCAAACTACGTACCGGGCCTATATGCAATCACGCTGGATGGTGCCGGCGAACGCAGTTTTATCTATTGGCGTGAAAACTCCGCTGCCCGCCAGCTTTTTGGTGCTGATAGTACTGTAATACTGCCGGACCTAGCGGGGTTTGAACTGATATATCTGTCAGGCATTACGCTGGCGATTCTGCCGGAAAATATTCGGGATGAATTGCACGGCTTTCTTGTTGAATTTCGTGCGCAAGGTGGCAAGGTTGCGTTTGATTCAAACTATCGACCTGCTCTTTGGCCTGATTTGACAACCGCGCGCCGTGTGATCGCGGATTTTTGGTCGATTTGCGATATCGCCTTGCCCTCGCTCGATGATGAAATGGCGCTGTTTGGCGACGTTGATCAAGCTGCCGTTGTGGCGCGCCTGAAGGGGCTGAGTGTTTCGTTTGGGGCATTGAAACGCGGATCAGACGGGCCGTTTTCTTTGGGGGCGCCTGTCGATATGAGATTCTCTCAAGCCGTTGATATTGTTGATACAACAGCCGCGGGTGACAGCTTTAATGCAGGCTTTCTGGCCGCAGTGTTACAAGGAAAATCTATGGCGGATTGCCTGAAATCGGGTCATGATCTGGCCCTAAAAATCATTGCACATCCCGGCGCGATTTCACCCAAAAACAAGGAATAACCGATGGCGATGCTTGATTTTTATGTGGGAAGCTATTCGCGCTCACTTGAGGGAAACCCAGCCAATGGCGCGGGGATTTATCGCTGCAGACTTGATCCCGAAACCGGGGAAATCGGCACGCCTGCCTGTGTCGCGGAATGTATAAATCCATCGTATTTGACCTGGGGGAGGGGGCGAAAATACATCTATGCCACGCGCGAAATGCTTGCAGGAAACACGCCGGGCATCATGGCATTTTCCTGTGCGCAAGGGGCGTTAACGCATCTTAACAGTCAGCCTTTGACGGGCGGTGCGCCCTGCCATCTAAGCGTTCATCCCTCGGGGCGATATCTGGCCTCGGCGCAGTATGAAACCGGGGATGTGGCCATTTTCAAGCTTAATAACGATGGTTCTATCGGCAGTTTGCAGCAACATATCCAGCATAACGGGCAGAGCATAAATTCCGCGCGCCAGGCCGGTCCACACGCGCATTTCGTACATTTCACCCCGGATTCCAACTACCTTGAGGTGGTTGATTTGGGACTGGACCAGATTTTCACCTACCCGTTTGACACCCAAGCATATCTGGAAAATGGTGCCGTTTTAAAGCTGCCCGCAGGCGCTGGCCCACGGCATCTTACCCATATTTCTGATAAATATATGGCCGTTATGAATGAGCTGAATGAACATGTTGCACTGTTTGAACGTGGCCCGGGTCAATGGCAGGAAAAGTATAATATCCAGGCGTTTGACGCGCTGAACGGCGCCGATGGAATGGGTGCTGCGATCAGATGTTCGCTTGATGGGCGGTTTTTGTATGTCTCGGGACGCATAAAATCTGAAATCGCCTGTTTTGCGATTGAGACCAGCGGCACGTTGCGCTTGATACAGCGCATATCAACAGGCGGCGAATTTCCGCGGGATTTTGCGCTGTCACCGGACGGTCAGTACATTATCGTGGCCAACCAACTGTCCAATAATCTGACATGTTTTCATATCGATCCACAAAACGGCAAGCTGGAAAACACAGGGTTTAGTGTCGAACTAGGCAGCCCAACCTGCGTGCTATGGGGATGATATGGCAGCGAGGCTGTTTGGGAAAAGGATGAATTGACCCCCCCCCCGCATTTGCCTATTGAGGGGCAACCATATTGTGCTGAGGCTTGTCATGACCAACCCCCGCTCTTTTCAAGAGATCATATTGCGCCTTCAGGCTTACTGGGCTGCTAAGGGCTGTGCGATATTGCAACCCTATGATCTGGAGGTTGGCGCTGGGACGTTTCATCCGGCGACCACTTTGCGCAGCCTTGGCCCCAAGCCCTGGGCGGCGGCGTATGTGCAGCCATCAAGGCGGCCCACGGATGGGCGCTACGGCGAAAACCCCAACCGCTTGCAGCATTATTACCAGTTTCAGGTGATCATCAAACCCTCGCCCCCCGATTTGCAGGACCTCTATCTTGGCTCGCTCGCAGCGATCGGGATTGATATGGATTTGCATGATATCCGCTTTGTCGAGGACGACTGGGAAAGCCCGACGCTCGGCGCATCGGGTCTTGGCTGGGAGGTCTGGTGTGACGGGATGGAGGTCAGCCAGTTTACGTATTTCCAGCAGGTTGCAGGCATGGACTGCCATCCCGTAAGCGGTGAGCTGACCTACGGGTTGGAGCGACTTGCGATGTATGTTCTGGGCGTGGACCATGTGATGGACATGCCGTTTAACGACCCGCAATCGCCCAGTCATTTGACCTATGGCGATATTTTCCGCCAGACCGAACAGGAATATTCACGTTGGAATTTTGATGTGGCTGACACGGATATATTGCTGAAACATTTTGAGGATGCTGAGACGGAATGCACGCGCATCCTTGATCAGCCCGATATCGATCCAAAGACCGGCGCGACTATCATTATGGCCCATCCAGCCTATGATCAGGCGATCAAGGCCAGCCATATTTTTAACCTGCTGGATGCACGCGGCGTGATCTCGGTTACCGAACGTCAGGCCTATATCGGCCGGGTGCGGGCCTTGACAAAAATCTGTGCGGATGCCTTCGTGAGAACAAAGGTAGGTAGTATGGTATGAATGGTAGAATTATTACAGGCGGTTTAATCGGTTTCACGCTGATTTTCAGCATAGGTCTTTGGTATTTTCAGACCCGGGCCTATTACTATGATGTTAATGATCTAAGCGAAATTACCGCTTATGGCGATGCGTTTCCGGTGTCGGAGTACCGCGGTATTGATGCTGATACCTCGCCGTTAAAGATGCGCGCCTGTTTCAAGGTTGACTGGGGCTATTGGCCGAGCGAGGAATTTAAAGATATCGCAAAGCCGCTGAAAGCGCCGCCGCAGTTTGAGTGTTTTAACGCGCGCCAAATCAGCGCGGATCTTGCCAACGGGGCCGCGTCGGCCATTCTGGCGGCGGAAAATCGACCCTATGGGTTTGATCGGTTTATCGCACAATACCCCGATGGGCGCGCCTATATGTGGCGCCAAATTAATGCCTGCGGTGCGGCAGCATTCGCTGGCGATCCCTTGCCCGAAACCTGCCCACCCCAACCGGAGCCTGAATGACTTATGGCTGAATACCTGCTTGAAATATTCTCCGAGGAAATTCCGGCACGGATGCAAAAACGTGCGGGCGAGGATCTGAAAAAACTGGTGACTGGTGGTATGGTTGAGGCCGCAATCACCTATGAAAACGCGGCCGCGTTTGCTACGCCGCGGCGGTTGTGTCTGGTGATCAGCGGGGTGCTGGATAAATCGCCCGCTTTGCGCGAAGAACGCAAAGGCCCGCGCGTTGATGCGCCTGACAAGGCGATTGAGGGGTTTTTGCGCAGCACAGGCCTGAACAAAGATGATCTGCAGATCCGGGATGACAAAAAGGGCCAGATTTATGTGGCCGTCCTTGAGCGCCCGGGCCGTATGGCTGCGGATGTGATCGCCGAGGTTGTCGAGGCAACCATCCGTAAGTTTCCCTGGCCTAAATCCATGCGTTGGGGGGATGGCAGCCTGCGTTGGGTGCGCCCGATCCATTCGATTTTGAGTATTTTAAGAAAGAAAGAAGACGTTCAGTCGGTGGCGATTTCGATCGACGGGATTGTATCTGGTGACAGCACTGAGGGGCACCGGTTTATGGGGCAGGGGCGGTTTTCTGTCACCTCGTTTGAGGATTATGCGGCCAGGCTGAAGGCGAATTTTGTCGTGCTGGACCCGGTTGAGCGCGCCGATACCATTTGGCATGACGCCACCAATATGGCCTTTGCCCAAGGGCTTGAGGTGGTCGAGGATCGCGCGCTGTTGGCAGAGGTTGCAGGGCTGGTGGAATGGCCGGTGGTGCTGATGGGCGATATCGCACAGGATTTTTCTGATCTGCCGCCCGAGGTTTTGCAGACATCCATGCGCGAACACCAAAAGTTTTTCAGCTTGCGCAACCCCAAATCCGGACGGATTGAGAAATTCATTACCGTGGCCAACCGCGAGACACCCGACAATGGCGCGACCATCCTTGCGGGCAACCAAAAGGTGCTGTTTGCGCGGCTGTCGGACGCCAAATTCTTTTGGGAAAACGATTTGCGCGTACCGCTGAGCGATATGGCGGCCAAGCTGGAAAATGTGACGTTTCATAACAAGCTTGGTACTGTGGCCGATCAGGTTAACCGCATCGCGGCACTGGCCCGCGAAATCGCGCCGCTGGTGGATGCGGATGCGGATATGGCTGAACAGGCCGCGCGCATTGCCAAGGCGGATTTGAGTTCAGAAATGGTCTATGAATTCCCTGAATTGCAAGGGTTGATGGGGCGGTATTATGCTGAAGTCGCAGGGTTGCCGCAAGACGTGGCCAACGCCAGTGAAATGCACCGCTCACCGCTGGGACCGTCCGATGTGGTGCCGGGGGAACCGGTTGCAATCGCAGTGGCTTTGGCTGATAAAATCGATACCCTGACAGGGTTCTGGGCGATTGACGAGAAACCAACGGGCAGCAAAGACCCGTTTGCTTTACGCCGCGCGGCGCTGGGGGTTATACGGCTGGTGTTGGAAAACGGGGTTCGGATTGGCCTTAGCGATATTTTCGCAAAAGGCTATGAGGGCGCGGATATTAACGATCTCCTCGCCTTTTTCCACGACCGCCTCAAAACCTACCTCAAAGACAAAGGCATTGCCCATGACGTGATCGACGCCTGTCTTGCCATGCCGGGCAATGACGATCTGACGTTGCTGGTTAAACGCGCCGAGGCATTGCAAGTCTTCCTGAACACCGATGACGGGGAAAACCTGTTGCAGGGCTATAAACGCGCCAACAATATTTTGCGCGCCGAAGAGAATAAGGATGGCGTATCTTATGAGGGTACGCCGGAGGTGAAATTCGCTGAGGAAGACGCTGAAAAGGCGCTGTTTGCGGCCCTTGATACTGCCGAGCCGCAGATTGACACGGCGATTAATGCCGAGAATTTTGCCGCCGCGATGGAAGCACTTGCCAGCCTGCGCGCGCCGATTGACGCATTTTTTGAGGCCGTTCAGGTGAATGCTGACAGCCAGATTGTGCGCCGTAACCGTTTATGCCTGCTGAACCGCATTCGCGAAGTGATGCACAAGGCCGCGATTTTCGCCAACATTAACGGATAGCCAAGCTTGCAATTGCCAATCGGGGCAGGGTAGCTATGGTGCATTGCAGTAGCCTCAGGAATCGCGTCATGTCCGACATCATCAGCCTTAGCGCCCCCGACATTGATGTCGCGCGTTTTGGGGCGCGGGCCGGGCGGCTGGCAAAGCTGATTAATCTTGATTTGCCTGTGCCGGATGGCGTGGTGCTTTCCACCCAAACCGTGGCGGCAATTGCCGATGGTTTGCCTTGCCCGAAATTGCCTGAAACGCTGCTGAAAACTGGCTTGTTATGCGTGCGCTCCAGTGCGATTCACCCTGATTGGGGTGGGCCGAGTGCGATCCTGAATATCGGGATGAATGACGCGTATGGTGCGGGTGCTGACAGTGCAATGCGGGCCTATTGCCGGTTTATCCAAAGCTACGGGGTGGCGGTTGACAACCTTGATCCCGAGCTGTTTGAAAACCTTTATTATGCGCAATTGAAACGGGCGGATGTACCGGATGGGAGCGATCTGAAGGATAGCGATATCGCCGCGATGCTGACCAGTTTTAAGACGCTTTATGCGGCAGAGACCGGGCAGGCGTTTCCCCAGGATAAAATGGTGCAGCTGAACGGGGCGTTTGGGGCGATGGCGCGGGCCTGGAATGCCCCGAGCGCCAGCATTTTACGCATGGCCAAGGGCGCGCCGGATGATGCCGGGCTGGCGTTGATTGTGCAGGATATGGCGCAGGGTTCTGGTGAAAGCAGCCATGTGGGTATCGTGCAGATGGTGGATGCGCAAACCGGGCGGGCCGGGATCTCGGGGCAGTATTCAGGACAGCCGTTAACCAATATTGCGCCCGATACTCTTGCTGCACTTTCCGAAATGTCTGACAGGGCGGCGGCGGGTATGGGGGATGCCTTTCAGTTTAAATTTACCCTGACTGGTGGGGCGATTCATTTGCTGGATGCGACGGCAGCGAAACGGACCTCGAGGGCGGCAGTGCGCATCGCGGTGGACCTTGCCAATCGGGGTGCGATCAGCCGCAATCAGGCCTTGCTGCGCATTGATCCGCAGAATTTGGTGGCGCATCTGCACTCGCAAATTGACCCTGATGCTGAACGACAGGTTTTTGGCACTGGTCTGCCTGCCAGCCCGGGGGCGGCCACAGGTAAAATTGTGTTCACGCCCGAGGCCGCGATGGCCTCCGAGGCGCGCGAAGAGCCGTGTATTCTGGTGCGAGTTGAGACCTCGCCCGAGGATATCCGCGGCATGCACGCCGCAGTCGGAGTGCTGACCATGCGCGGTGGTATGACCAGCCACGCCGCAGTGATTGCCCGGGGTCTGGGCCTGCCTTGCGTTGTCGGTGCGGCGGATTTGCGGCTTGATTTGAAGAACCACGTTATCCGTGCCGAGAATGGGCAGGAATTTAGCGCCGGGGACACGATCACCATTGATGGCACCCGGGGGCAGGCGGTGATTGGCGCGCCGAAAATGATCCAGCCCGAGCTGGGCCGCGCTTTTGTTACCTTGATGGATTGGGCAGATGCTGTGCGTACTATCGGGGTGCGTGCCAATGCCGATACCCCGATGGATGCGCGTGTGGCGCGGGATTTCAAGGTCGATGGCATTGGTTTGTGTCGCACGGAACACATGTTTTTTGAAGCGGACCGGATCACAGTGATGCGGGAAATGATTCTGGCCAATACCGAGCAAGAGCGTCGCGCGACACTTGAGCGCCTTTTGCCAATGCAGCGCAGCGATTTCATGGAATTATTCGAAATTATGCGAGGATTGCCGGTAACTATACGGTTACTTGACCCGCCTCTGCATGAATTTTTACCCCATGATCGCGATGAAATACAGGCGCTGGCAAAGGCCATGGACATCCCGCTGGCGCAGGTTATGACGCGCGCTGCTGAGTTAAAAGAATACAACCCGATGCTGGGTAAACGCGGCGTGCGTCTTGGGGTGACGATGCCGGAAATTTATGAAATGCAAGCCCGCGCGATTTTTGAGGCTGCGGTTGAAGTAAACCGCAATGCCGACGCGCCGGTCGTGCCTGAAATCATGATCCCGCTGGTTTCCGCCAACCGTGAGGTGGAGCTGGTCAAAGAACGCGTGGACCGCATTGCCATCAAAGTCAGGGCCGAGAAACAGGTGGATCTGGATTTCAAACTGGGGGTGATGGTGGAAACGCCGCGCGCGGCTTTGCGGGCCGGGGATCTGGCCAAAAGTGCGGCGTTCCTAAGTTTTGGCACCAATGATTTAACGCAAATGACCTATGGTCTGTCGCGCGATGACGCAGGGCGGTTTATGCGCGATTATATCAACCTTGGTGTTTATCCCGAAGATCCGTTTCACACCCTTGATCTGGAAGGCGTCGGTGAGCTGTTGTTGATGGCCGCCAAACGCGGACGAGCCGAAAATGACAACCTGACCCTTGGGCTTTGTGGCGAACACGGCGGTGATCCGGCGTCGGTGCGATTTTGCAAACTGGCGGGTTTTGATTACGTATCCTGCTCGCCTTTTCGTGTACCGATTGCCCGTTTGGCGGCCGCACAGGCAAGCATCCTGTCAGACAAGGGTGAGATTCGTTTTTAAACGTTTATTGCCTAATGTTTACCTAAACGCAGGAGATAATCGAAAATTCTTCGGGTTTGCGGGGAAACAATACCAATAGTTAATTTTCCTTAGTTAACAGGCAGTTTCTGCTCTATTCTAAGGTTTGAAATCCCACAATATTTTGCATTGCGCAGGCATGGGGTTGAAAATGGTGGACTCGGCCCCATTTTTGACTAGGTTCTGCGGCTTAGGTGCTGTTTTTATGCGTAACGCGACATGCGTATTTTATATGTAGGGTTTGATGTCAAAATGTTTAAGGCCAATATCATATATCGGTTTCACCGGGTATCGATTGGAATAATGTCGGCAACCCTCGGGGTTTTTTACGCTTTTGGTGTCGCTAATGCTGAACTGCCTGCGGCCGAGTTTTCCCCTGATCCAAGCCAGCAGGTTTTGGATCAGATTATGTCAATGATGAGCCAGGAACGTTCGGCGCTTGCCGCCCTTGGGGTTGATCAACTGGCCGAGTTTAGTGGCCTTGGGGTAATGCGCCCAGTGGCATCTGAGAATGCAGAAAAACCGCTGTCAATTCTTGGCATAAGCCTAAGTGCGCATGAGGATGAACAGGCGACAGCGATGGCCTATGTAGGGCAGGCCGGGTTTGGGCCGCTTTCGGGCGCTGAATTCAGCAAAGCGGTACTTGATTCCATGCCCACAGCATCGGGTGGGGCGCAGTGGAAATGCCTGACGGAGGCGCTCTATTTTGAGGCGCGCAGCGAGACATTGGCCGGGCAATTTGCTGTGGGCGAGGTGATTTTGAACCGGGTCGATTCGCGCGCCTACCCCAATTCGGTTTGCGGAGTGGTTTCCCAGGGGGCGGGGCGGCGTAATGCCTGCCAGTTTTCCTATAACTGCGACGGGCGGGCCGAACATTTTGCCGAACCAAAAGCATTTGCACGGGCCGGTAAGCTGGCCAAAATGATGCTTGATGGATCAGCCCGTGTGCTCACCGGCGGGGCTACACATTACCATGCAAACTCGGTCAGCCCGGTCTGGGCACGCGTATTTCTGAAAACCGCCGAGATCGGCAACCATTCATTTTACCGCAAACGGCAGAAATTATCGTCAAACTAGCCGGCGAAATCCTGCGCCAGATAGACCCGCCCGCAGGTCGCCTGATCCGGCGCAAAGCCATAGGCGGTCTCCATCCGAGTGAAACGGCGGTTCATAAGATTAGCGTGGTGTTTTGAGGAGGCCATCCAATTGGCAACCTGATGCTGGGCCAGCGAGGCATAGCTGTGTTGGGGCACCGGCTGCCCGTTATCCGCATAGGTAAATTGACACGGCCCCCGCATGGATATGGAAATACTGCGGCCAACAAGCGAGAAAACAAAGTTTTGTGCAATATTTTCCGCAGCAACACGCTGATTGACGCTGAATGTGTGCATGCGGTCCCGTAAGGTTCGCTGCCCCCGTACTGACGATGTGTGGGTCATGTTATTAGCTTTGGCCATGAACTGGCTATGGGCGATGGCGGCTTTCAGAAGATTTGGGTCTGCGACCAATGGTGATAAGCTGCGCCGGCAACGCTCAACATTTACATAATATCTGACGGTTGCGCTGAATGTAGCATAGTCAACCCTGTTCGACCCAACGGCCTTTCGGTGATTGGCGGGCAAAGATCCGGCACAACCCGCGGATACGGATGTTGCTGTAATGGTAATAATCATTAACAAAACAAGACCAAATAGGGGCCGCATAGTGTATTCTCCAAAGTAATTCGTGAAAGCATTTCACGTTTCGTTACAAACCGCAATATCAGGTGCGGGGTGCCCACTTCAAATCAACATTGCGAAAATAGTCGCACATAAGCGGTATTGTGCCGCTGGTTGACCTTGCCTGATCCTGCTTAGAAAAGTATTAATATCCCCTGATCATGTCATAATTTAGGCAAGAAGGATTGTATAATGGATGAAACGGCGATTGCCTTTGCAATGCCCGATGTGCGGGCGGCGGCCACGGGAGGGGCGGTTTTGCATGACCGGATTTCTGTGCGCGATTACCTGCGCGAGGTTGAAATCGGTGCTTTTCAGGCAGAACGCGGGGTTAAGCAACGTATTCAGTTTAATGTGGTGCTTGAGATCGCGCATACCACGGCCGGACAAAGCGATGATGTGGATAAGGTGATATCCTATGACAGTATTATCGAGGCGATTGAGCTGCAATTATCGACCGAACGAATTAACCTTTTGGAAACACTGGCCGAACGTATTGCCGAGCGCTGTCTGGAAGATCACCGGGTCATTCGGGCCTTTGTGCGTATCGAAAAACTGGACCGTATTCCCGGTACTTTGGGGATAGAGATCGTGCGGATGCAAAAGGGCGATCTGGCGGCGTTGCATGCGGTTGAGGATACCTCGGAACAGCACATCCCGCACCCGTTAGTGGTTTTTTTGTCCAACGCGGTTTTGCAGGGCGAAAATTTGCAGCGCTGGCTTGATGTTATTGAAAATCACGGCGATCCGGCGATTATTTGTCTGGAAAAAACGCCGATGCTTGCCCCACAGGCGCGCCATCCGTTGGCTAGTCGTCGTATCGGACTGTTATCGATTGAGCAAAACGCCTGGGTGCTGGCGGGTTTGGATAAACGTTGCGTGGTTGTTGATAGCCGCACAGAGCTGGATTGGGCCATGAAACAAGGGCAATTATCGGTTTGGGCGCCCTCAAAAATCGTGCTGGATGCGGTTGAGCCGCCACAGGTGGATGCGGACAACCCCGAGGCTTTGGCCCTGTGGTTTGCCGAGCAGTTTTCGGCGTCATCCCTGATTCTGGTTGGCAGTGCTGCGCGCTTGCCTAAAACAGAGGTTGCGGTTTTCAATGTGACTGAAGATATGATGGAAATTCCGCAATATTAACGATTATTAACCATGTTATAGGGTTGATATCGTTGAGGTAATTATGGGTTTTATCAAACTACTAAACTAGGTTAATAGTTTGGTTGATAACGGATTGTTAACCAATTTTATGTCTTGTTAAGAGGGAAAGGGAGGCCAGATGTCAGGACCATATTTCCGCCCGCTAATCCAGTCAGGGCAGGCGCGTCCGTACGGTGCAGTTTCTTTGCAGGATGGTCCTTTGTGGTTCGAACGTATTGAATGTTTACAACGTGATACGCCCCCGAAATTCCTGCCCGTGCAAGACATTCCCGCCGATATACGGGAAAAACTTATATCTCCGCAAACACCCCTTTGTGGTCTTGATTTGCAGGCTCCGAAAATCATGGGGATTTTAAATACGACCCCGGACAGCTTCTCAGATGGTGGGCAAAATTACAAATTTCAGGATGCTATAACGCAGGCAAAAATGATGATTGCCGAGGGGGCGGATATCCTTGATATTGGCGGTGAATCCACGCGCCCTGGTGCCGATATTATTCCCTCGGATATTGAGACCAGCCGCACGACGCCGGTCATCACCACTTTGCGCGAAACCGGTATCACATTGCCGATTTCCATTGATACTCGTAAGGCTGATGTGGCCCGTTCGGCCATCGCCAACGGCGCGAATATGTTGAATGACGTAACGGCGCTTAGCTATGATCCTGACAGTTTGCATCTGGCGGCCCGACACCGCGTGCCGGTTGTGCTTATGCATGCGGCCGGCGATCCAAAGACCATGCAGGATAGCCCGGAATATAGCGATGTGCTGCTGGATGTTTATGATTACCTTGTCGCGCGGATCAAGGTCTGTATCGCGGCGGAAATTCCACGTAGAAACATCATAATCGACCCCGGCATCGGGTTTGGAAAAACGCTGACACATAATCTGGCGCTGCTGCGTGGGATATCGCTTTTCCACACGCTTGGCTGTCCGATTTTGCTGGGGGCGTCGCGCAAAAGCCTGATCGGTACGCTCGGCCATGCGCCAAATCCTGCCGATCGTCTGCCCGGTTCGCTGGCGATTGCATTATATGCGCTGAACCAGGGGGTGCAGATGTTAAGGGTACATGATATTGCTGAGACAAAACAGGCGATCCGTCTTTGGGCGGCTTTGAACATCTAGAGGGCAGCTATGACACGTAAGTACTTTGGCACAGATGGCATTCGCGGTGAAGCCAACACCCATCCGATGACCGCGGAATTTGCGTTGCGTCTTGGCATCGCGGCGGGGCGGTATTTCCGCAAGGATGTGGACACGCCGCGGGTTGTGATCGGCAAGGATACGCGGCGTTCAGGCTATATGCTGGAAAATGCGCTAACGGCGGGGTTTACATCCGTTGGCATGAACGTGTTTCTGCTGGGTCCGGTGCCAACCCCGGCTGTGGGGTTGCTCACACGTTCAATGCGGGCGGATCTGGGAGTGATGATTTCAGCCTCTCATAACCCCTTTACAGACAATGGCATCAAGTTTTTTGGCCCCGACGGTTATAAGCTTTCCGATGCGGCTGAGATCGCGATTGAGCAGATGCTCGACGGAGCGCCGTTGAAACTGGCGCAGCCGAAAAATATCGGGCGGGCGCGGCGTATTGACGGGGATAGGGCGCGCTATATGGAGTTTGCCAAAACCACGATTCCACGTGGCATGAAGCTCGACGGGCTGAAAATCGTTATCGATTGCGCCAACGGGGCTGCCTATAAAACTGCGCCCGAAGTTCTGTGGGAACTGGGGGCGGATGTGATTGCGATGGGGATCTCGCCGGACGGCTATAACATCAACCTTAATTGTGGCTCGACCCATACCGAGGCGGCGGCGGCGCGGGTGCTGTCTGAGGGGGCCGATCTGGGGATTTGTCTTGATGGCGATGCGGACCGCGTGATGATCATCGATGAAACCGGCCGGGTGGCTGACGGTGACCAGATCATGGGGCTGATTGCGACCCGTTGGGCCGATGCCGGTCGTCTGGCCGGGGATACATTGGTGGCAACCGTGATGTCTAACCTCGGGCTTGAGCACCATCTGGAGGCGCGCGGGCTAAAGCTGTTGCGCACCAAAGTCGGGGATCGCCATGTGGTTGAGGCTATGCGGGCGGGCGGCTATAATCTGGGGGGGGAACAATCGGGTCACATCGTGCTGAGCGACTATGTGACCACCGGCGATGGTCTGATCTCGGGCTTGCAATTTCTGGCCGCGATGGTGGATACGGGCCAACCTGCCAGTAAACTGGCGCAGGTCTTTGAGACCGTGCCCCAACAGCTGAAAAACGTGCGCTTTAAGACAGGCGAGACCCCGCTGGATGCGCCCTCGGTCAAAGCGGCGATTGTTGATGGTGAGACGCGCTTAAAAGGAAAGGGGCGCCTGTTGATCCGCAAATCGGGCACCGAACCCCTGATCCGCGTCATGGGCGAATCTGAGGATGAAGCGCTGTTAGAACAGGTGGTTTCAGACATATGCATTGCAATCGAGGCGGTTTCCTAGGCTTTATCACGCGATATCAACAACCCGCCAAGGATGATTGCATAGGCTGAAATACTATGCAGGCCGATGCTTTCATCCAGCAGGAAAAACCCGACAAACCCCGCCCAAACCGGCAGTAAAAATCCGACAATTGACACAAAAACCGGCCCTTTGCGCTTGACGGTGAAATACCGGATAAGCTGTCCCAACCCGCTGGGGAAAATGCCCAGAGCGATCAGCGCCAGCAATTGAATATTGCTTACGTTTAAGGTGTTGGGAATGACGGAATATCCAAAAGGTATCAAGAATAACGCCCCGGAAATCATCGCGCCCGCCGTCGCCCTAAACGGTGGGATAGAGGGCATTATTTTGATAATGATCGCACCGCTGGCATAGCCGATTGAGGCAATAATACAAGCCAATTGCGCCAACCCTTGCCCCTTGGCGCCGATATCGCCAAGCGCCGATGGCCCCGCCAGCCAGATCAACCCCAGAAAGCCGATAGTAAAACCCAGCCATTTGCGATTTGAGATATTTTCCTTTAACACCACCCGCGCCAAAAGCAGCAGAAACAGCGGCACGGACGAGATAAAAATCGCGGCAACCCCACTGTCAACGCTTTGTTGCGCCCATGATAGTGCTGAAACCGGCGCGGCCAGACCAAACACCCCCAGCATGGACAACCATTTCCATTCGCGAAAGGTATTTGGCAGGCCCTGGCCAGAAGTAATGGCGACGATTGAGACGATTATGGCGGCGAGCGCCGTGCGCCCAAAGGTGACCTCCATCGGGGGGAAACCGTCCAGTGCCACGCGGGTCAGCCCAAAGGATGACCCCCAGACGGCAACCAGAAAAACCAGCGCCGTTATGGCAATCCAATCTTGCTTCATCTCTGCCGCTTTCCAAAACGGGTTTGCGATACGGCTAACCCCAGCAAGATCAGCCCCAGCGCCCAGATGAACGAGGCGGGCAGGGCCTCATGCAGCACAACCATGCCGATGATCACGGCCCAGATTGGCACTTGATAATTAACAAGGCTCAAGAACGGCGGCCCGGCGGCCTTGACGATATAGACCAGCAACACGGTTGCCAGTGCGGTTGGGAACAGACCAAGGTATAATATCCCCAGCAAAGCAGATGTGCCGGGCATGTCGGGCATACCCTCGACCAACAGCGCTATGGGCAGCAATATCACGGATGCCAGCAGCAAGGCCGCAGCGCTGAACGCCATTTGCGGCCCGGCCGGTGCAAGGCGGGTGATGATAGAGCCAAAGGCATAACAACAGCTTGCCAGCACGCAGACAATCCGCGCGATGTTTTCGATATCCCCACCACGGCTGGCCAGAATTTCTGCCGGGCCAATCAGTATTACGACACCAGCAAAGCCAACGGCAAACCCGATGGTTTTGCGCAGGCTCATGCGTTGGTCAGGGATCAGAAAATGTGAGAGCGGCAGCACCAAAAGCGGCACCACGGCCATGGTGATACCTGCATAGCTTGAACTGACATGGATTTGCGCCCAACTGAGCAGGGAAAAGGGGATTGCGTTGCTAAACAGCGCCATCCCGAAACTATGACGCCATATTTTTTGCCCCGTTTGGGTCCGTATAGCTGGCAACCCATGCCCCATAGCAAAACTGATGCTGATTAATATCACCGCCGCAATCGCTATGCGGATGGCGGCGATTGTGATCGGGCCAAAACCCTCCAGCGCCAGCTCGACACCTAGAAACGAGGCGCCCCACAGCAGGCCAAGAAGCAACAGTAATAACCAATTAAGAACGCCAGAGTTTTGCATGGGAATTCCGATATGAATGGTAATGATAGATGTATGGCAGGTTTGCGTAAGCATTAAACATCATTTTTTGACATGGGTTATATCAATTTTCAGTCGACCTGATGATATACCGCGTTTATTGTGAATTGGAGCTGAACCTGCGGATCAGCCCGAAGAAGCGATTGAATCGGGAGAGGTCGGACGCGGTAGCGGTAGCAGATACGGCCAATAATACGTGGTCAATGGACTTCATGACCAACCCGCGTTGGTGAATGGGCGCGGCATCGGCACCTTAAACGTGCTGGACGACTTTAATCACGAAGGATTTGGCGCGGATTGGACCCGTCGCGAAATTGTGCCGCTCCTTTAACCGCGTATTATACGCAAAAGGAGAACGACTATGGGAAAGAAGCATACAACTGAATTTAGGCAGGAGGCGGTACGGGTTGCACTGACCAGCGGATTGACCATTGCCCGGCAGGCCGATACGCAGTATCGACGAGGGGGGTGAAAACAGGTAGCAGCTGATTTTGGGGTTGGATTTTCAACGCTCAGCCACTGGATTCAGCAGGACCAGAAGAACCCTTAAGAGAACAGTGCTGAGGTTGGCTTTTTCCGAGCGTATCGCATACTGCCGAAATGACGGACTTCGAACCCCAAAAACTACCTTACCATTCAAGGTGTTAGAGGGTTTCCACATGGGAAAGTGTGAAATGGCGGAGGAGGTGGGATTCGAACCCACGGTAGACTTTCACCTACGTCGGTTTTCAAGACCGGTGCATTCAACCACTCTGCCACTCCTCCGATTGGTATTGCCTAAACAGTTGGTATTGATTCTGAAAGAACTGATTTATGTTTGGGGCATTTTGCAAATTATACATCGAAAACAGAGATATTTCTTACCTTAGGATTGCAGACTATGGCGCAGGCGATAGGAAGGTTTGGCATAGTGTAAAGTTTCAGATCGGTAGTTTCATCCATATAGGGTGAGGATTGACTTGGAGATGTGTCCACCGAATTCAGGTCATTTATCAAACCCACCCCAATTGCTTTGAGGCGCGCTTCTTTGCGGGTCCAAATCCGGAAAAAACGTTTTTTATCTGATTATCAGGCAATGTAGGCAGCCAGGTTTTTCATTTTTATGGCAGGTTTTATTGGTTAAACTTCTCGGCGCCCAGTGATTTCCGCCGCCTTCGATATCAACGCCAATCTGGCCAAAAGGGGCGATGGCCAAAGCGACAATGTAGGCTTCAAGGCCTTCCATTCAGCCGCAGTCACGCTCGCTGGCGTCGAAGTAGCCCACATGATCCAAAAACAACAATTCCAGTCAAACCACACGTCGCCGTTCAAACAGTTTGCCAGCCTGGCCGCATAAATTTATCCAAAACTCCGCGGTTTTCACGCTCAAGGAAACTTTGCCACAGAACCGGAAAAAGCTATGCAGCCCGCGCGTAACGTTATAATCATTGGCAAAAAAACTCAGACACGACATGCCTAACGAATGGAGCAAACCATGACAGACGAACCCCAGTATCACGTGGTGATAAATAACGAAGAGCAATACTCAATCTGGGCAACAGATATGCCCATTCCTGAGGGCTGGGAGCAAACCGGATTTACCGGCCTCAAGGCCGATTGCTTGGCCCATATCGATGAAGTTTGGACCGACATGCGCCCGAAATCCCTGCGGGATAAAATGGACAAAGCGTCTTAAAGCAAATCGTGCAAACGGTTGATGACCGTCTTGGTTTCGCTGTTGATAAAGAAATGCCCGCCCTCAAACCAGTGCACAGCGCTCGCAGCATTGGTTTCCGCCAGCCACGGGGCGAGGGATTCGTCGCTGATCTCATCTTTTTGTCCGGCAAAAACATCTAGCGGCATGTCCAGCCGGATATTGGCGCGATACTGATATGCTTCGACCAGCGCAAAATCGGCCCGCACGGCGGGGAGCAGGAGCGCTAGCAATTCGGGGGCATCCAACACGGCCTCTGGTGTACCTTTTTTCTGGCGGAGCTCCGCGATAAATTCGTCATGGGGCAGATCGTGCACCCGCTTTGCATCAGATTTATGCATCGGGGCATCGCAGCCGGAAACAATCAGGCGGGTGGGCGTGGGAAGATGCATCAGCTTGATAAACCGCGAGAGTTCAAACGCAACCAAAGCCCCGAGACTGTGGCCAAACAAAGCGTAAGGCCGGTCAAGCAGCGGCTGAATGGCCTGCGCGATATCGCGGATTAGCGCGGGAAAACTGCCATGGATTTCACCGCTGCCGTGGCGCGGGGAAAGCTGCACTGCGCAGATTTCTATGTCCGCACCAAGGCGCGCCTGCCACGGCAAATACATCGCGGCATTACCTCCGGCATAGGCAAAACAAATAAGCCTTTTTGGCGCGGTTTGCCCGCTTTGGAGCACCTCAACCATGGGCAACCAGCCTGCCATTGTCGAGCTTGACGACACGGTTCGCCACATCAAACCACGCGTCATCATGGGTGATGGCCAGCACCGCTTTGCCGCGCGCTTTTAGCTCTGGCAGGATGTGGGTGTAAAAATATTTGCGAAAGGCCGGGTCTTGGTCTGCCGCCCATTCGTCAAACAGATAAATTGGTTTATCATCGAGATAAGACAAGACCAGCGCCAGCCGTTTCCGCTGGCCGGTAGACAGCTCAAGCGTGGTAAACTGTCCGTCTTTTACCTCAACTTTATGCGCTAGATCAAAGGCTTTCAAATAGGCGTGCACCGCTGTTTCTGCCTCCTCCGAAAGGGTATCAGGGAGGTGGGAAAACAGGTGAAAATCAGAAAAGATCGCGGAAAAATGTTCGCGATAACTCGGCAGGGTTTCAGGCGTGAGCGCCGTGCCATTTAGGCAAATGGTGCCGCTGCTCGGCGGATATAGCCCCAAAAGCAGCATGGCAAACGTGGTTTTGCCGGAGCCATTCCCGCCCACCAAAAACACCACTTCCCCGCTTTTTAGCTCAAAATCGATCGGCCCCACCGAAAAGTTGCTATCAGGATACGCGTAGGAAACCCCGCGCAGATTGAGGCTGACCTCAGGGCCGCCAAACAGCGTAGGCGACACGCTGTCGGCCTCTTGTTCCTTGAGATCTTCCCCAAGCTGCTCTATCCGCGCCAGCGCCACGCTTGACTGGCGCAATGTGGGCAAGATAATCATGATTTCGGACACCGGCCGCACCAGATAGAGCATCACCAGCGTGATCGAAAGCGTAACGCTGGCACTGGCTGAAAACAGCTCTGGGACCACAAAAATAAACAGCCCGATCAGCACATAAAACATGATATTGCCGGCATTTGACACCAGCGCATACAGCGACAACGCATCGGCGTTTAAGCCGCGCACATCGGTGGCTGAGCTGGCTATCAGCCCTGTGTTATGCCCCCGCCGCCATTGATTCAGCTTTAGCTCGCGCACCCCGTCAATTTGGCTACGAAGCAGAATGTAAAGCGTGTCCAGCTTTTCGCGCACCACAATAAGCTTGTCTCGGGGGGCTTTTTCAACCAGATGGAAGCCCAGCATTCCGGTGACCAACACCCCGGCGATTGCCCCAAAAAATACGGGCGAAAGAAACGCGATGTAGACCAGGCAAAACAGAATAATAAATATATTCCCGATCAGCGTTGGCACAAAGTGAAAGCCCATAACAAAGGTGTCTACATCCCGCGTTAGAATGGTGAAAAGCGGCTGGCGGCCCAGCTTTTCCAGCAGGCTTTGCGAGGTATGCAAAATTTTGCGGCTTAACCCGGCGCGGATTTCATAAATCATCGCTTGGGTGAGGCGGATCAGCTTGATCTCGGACAAAGACTTGGTGGCAAAATGCAACGTGCACAGGCCAAAGAACACCCCTGCCAACAGGGTTGTCGGCGGGTTTCCAGCCAGCGCTATGCTGGTTACAATCGCAATGCCGGCGCCGCTCACGCCGCTGATCAGGCTCAGGATGGCAACCAGTATAATGCCGCCGCGGGAAAGGCTAAGAAGTTGGCTAATCAGGCGCATTTTGGCCTCCGGAGTTTGGCCAGTTGGCAGGGAGGGCCAGCAGTGTTTCACAAGATGTTGAGTGCAAAACGTAATGCACCGAAAGCTGCCAGTCTGGCAAGGTGTCGGCCTGCATGAAAAAGTGCAGATGGGTTGTGGTTATGCGCTGCAAACTTACATCATGAAAGCCAAACATTTTGCCGATCAGCGGGTAAGTGGCCTTATAAAGCGCCTCTTTGGCTGAAAACACCAAGCTGGTAAAGGCAGTATAACCAAGGGCTTGCGGCTGTAATGTGGCCTCTGAAGGCGACAGAATGGCGCTTTGCAGCTTTTGCGCCGTGGCAGCGTCCATGATTTCTTCGTGGTCTATGCCAAGTCCTGCAAAATGGGTGGCGTGGCCAATAATGGCTGCGGCGCTTGTATCATTGTGGGTGATGCTCCCGACATAGCCGGCGGGCCATTGCGGCGCACGGTCTTTGCCGGACAGAATTTCGGTTGCCGACTCGTTTAGCTGCGTCATGGCATGGTGCGCGCAGATCCGCCCCGCAAGGTATTCGGCTTGCCGCTTTGGAACGGCTTTGCGCAGGTTGGCGGGTAGGTGTTCCTGCACCCCAAAAGCCGCCGCCTGATATTCGGGCGCCGTGCGGTCATAGGCAAAATTGCAGGACGCGTAGGCCATGTGCGGCACCGCCACCGGCGGCGTGGTTTGCAGATCAGATAGGATCATGATTTGGCCACGAGGTAAGGAAAGGCCGGAGTTGTCAGCTGGCGGCGTAGATCGGTGATGTTAGCCTGATCAATGCCGGCCCGCTCGAACGCGACGCGGATTGACTGGTCTGAATCAAGAGCCTCATACACCGCGCGCGCGGTCGCGTTTACCGGCAACGGGGGTTGGGCAAGGGGCGGCTCAAAATCAGCGCGCAGATACGTGCTCTCTGCTGACAGGATATAGTTGGGTGCGCGGGCATTGGTTTTGGTAAAAACAGTGTTCAAAAAGGCGCTGTTTACTTCGGCCTCGGTTTGACGGGGGCGCTGGTTTGGCCGCAGGTAAAACCACAACATCGGGGATTTTTCCATCATCAGCAGGTTGGTGACTTGCCAGCGAGATACATCATCAAGCGCCTCAAACCGAGCGGCAACTGTT
This sequence comes from Paracoccaceae bacterium, assembly GCA_036479695.1. Lineage (GTDB taxonomy): Bacteria > Pseudomonadota > Alphaproteobacteria > Rhodobacterales > Rhodobacteraceae > NORP23. Next base: position 17,682 of record JAZGFN010000006.1, on the reverse strand, counting down.
GGGGGCAACTCCGTTTGCCAGCTAAAATTGCCGGAGAGCTTGTCAAATTGGTTAAAAACCGGGTGGTGAAGGGCCAAGCCGCAGCGCTTTGCGAGCTGGTTTAAGGTGGCAACAGTGTAGCTGTATTCAACAGGTTGCAGCAGCGAATCCGCGACGGCGGCCTCGGGCAGGTCTCGCTGCTCAGCAAGAAATGCCTGCATGGTTGAGCCGGTGTTAAACCCAGATATCATGTCCTGCGTCAGTGGTAACTCGGTGGTAATATCTGGCCTGTCAGGTGAGCCACCCAGTAGACGAATGGCCTTTTGATAGGCGGTAGTATGCATACGGTGATAATAATTATAGACCATCAGTTCCAGCACGCCGTCAGGGCGCAGGGCCTTTGAAATGGTTTGCAGCGGAAGCTCCGGATCGGCATTATGGTGAATGACACCCGTGCAGATCACATAATCAAATTCACCTTGGTGACGCGGCGCGTTTAAGCTGCCTTGTTCCAAGCTTAGGTTTGTAATGCCGGTTTGGTCAATAATGCTTTGGCAGGCTTCAAGCGAACGCGTAGAAACATCTGTTCCCAGCACCTCCGCCCCCGGAAACCGCAGCGCCGTGAGCGCCGCTTGGTTGGTACCGCAACCTGCGACCCAAATTCGGGCATCTGGCCGAATGGTCTGGTGGGTAAAATCGCCAAATTCCTGGCAGGTAAGCTTTGGCCAAAATGTGGGATCAGGGGCAACCGGCAAAAACATGGGCAGCCAAGGGTAGTTAAACCTGCCATAAAAATCCCGGTTGATCGCGTCTACGTCTTCGCCTTTAAGCGATGAATTTACCTGAAACTGAACCGATTCAGACATGGGCGTCTTCCTTTTTCGGCTGGGTTAGCCCCAATAGGTGCTGTGCGAGCAGGGGTAGCGAGGGCGGGCGCAAAATGGAATAGTGATCCGCGTTTAGGCGGGTTATATTTGCGGGCGACAAGGCTTGCCAGCCCTGCTCAACCGCCGTGCGCGCACCCGCCATGATAAGCTCTGTCGGGCAGGCCACATTTCCTGCGGGTTGATAGCGCGCAAGTGCCCTTGTGTTACGGGTGCACGCCTCGACAATGCGGCGAAAGTGCGGGTGATCTTGGTCAAGATCATGCCCTGTTTGCGCTACAATCTCGGCGCGAAATGTTTCTTCTAACGCGCGCTCATTCAGCAAGGGTGCGCGCTCGCGGGCGGGCGGGTCAATCATGATCAAACCCCGCGGTGTACGTCCGGCTTGCTCCAGCTGGCGCACCATTTCAAAGGCCACCACCGCCCCGAACGACCACCCACCTAGCCAAAAATCACCTTGTGGAAGCTGCGCGATATAAGCAGTTGCGCGGTCTTCCACGCTCATAGTTTTGGGCGCAGTCCCTGTGAGAAAGGGATCTTCGATCAGGCCAAGGGTCAGGCTGTCGAGCGCACTTTGCAATCCACGATAACAGCCGATATCACCGCCAATCGGGTGCACCAATACCAGATCAGCCGGTGGCATGGGCGATTTGAGACGGCCCTCAAGCGAGCGGATGGTGAAATCCGCCCCAAGATCAGCGGCGCGCCAGTTAAGGCCAAAAGCAGCGTTTAGGCCGTCCAGCACATCGAGGCTGGCAAGGCTATCACCCCCGAGGTCATTAAAGCTTGCCCCCTCGCCACAGGTTTCCAAGCCAAGGGCGGCACAGAAAATCGCGTGTACGCTATCGTTTTTGGGGTTTGCCGGGGCCATCATGGCTTTCACCTGCTCTAAAGGCAGCGGAGACACCGCAACTTGTGGCAGCCCTAACGCCAAGGCGTGGGCAATAACGCGCACCCCCTCTTCGGGAGAGAGAGCATAACCGTCCAGCCCGTTGGATTCCACCCCGGTGGCCATGCCGGTTTCACGCCATGTGGGCAGGTTAACGCTCATGACAGGTGGGCCGTTTTGGGTTGCCAAACACAGTGCATCCACAGCTGCATTGGCAGCAGCATAATCCGCTTGGCCGCGCGCGCCTATAAGGGCCGACATTGAGGACAGCGATAGAATGAAATCATCAGTTAGTGGGGCAAGATGGGTGTTGACCTGCCTAAACCCCTCAAGCTTGGCGCGTATATTCTGTGTGATTTGCGGCACTGACAGATGTTGCAACAAACCGCCTCCAGCCGCGCCTGCCGCGTGAAATACGCCTGATATCCGCCCGTGGGTTTTTGCGATATGAGCCGCAAGCGCCGCCATTTGGCCGGGGTCGGCGACATCACAGCTTAGCGCTGGGTCGGGGGTATTCCGGCTTATGATCAGGGCCAAAGCCCCTGCAGAATTTATCATGGTTTCCAGATGCCGCCCAATGCCGCCGGTGCCACCTGTTACCACATAAACCCCGCCTTTACGCAGGGCCGCCATTGGCGCACCCATAACCACAGGGTCAAACCGCGCTTGCCAAAGCATGCCACCACGCAGGGCGAGACTCGCGCCCGTTGGCAGGTTTGTGGTGCACAAACTAACTGGATTAAACCCGGCTGGAAGGTCAAGATGGGTGAAGCGAAGGGTTGGGTGCTCTAGCCCCAACACGCGCAAGGCGGCCCCAATGGCCGCAAGCTCGGGGGTGCGCACAGGTGCAACCCCAACGGCACAGGTATCAGAGGTCATCACCACCACATGGGCTTGTCGAGGGCCAAGGGCCGCCACAAGCGCGCCGAGCTGTGCAAGGGCATCTGCCAAAGACTGTGCAGGCACCTTAAACCAAATGTGCAAAGGCGGGCCGCTCGGCGCAATGGCCTGCCCCTCCCAGACCATATCGGGCTGAAAAGCATTTACAACCACGCGGCCAAACCGCGCCCAGCTTGGCTGCAAAAACCAGTTTTCAAAGGGGGGGCGCTTATCTTTGGCCCCAACATTGAAGGGCGTAAGCATAAAGGCGCGGGGGGGCATATCCCACGGGGCGGCTGGGCTTGGATTGCCCAGAAGGGTTTGCCCCGCGAGGAAAGCCTGCGTTATTTCGGGGGCCGAGGCGGGGAGCACAAGCGGGAAAGGGCTGTGGGTCGTGAGCTGTGGGCGCGTGGCTTGCAGCAAGATTATGGCTTCGCTCGGGGTGGCAGCCATTACGGCCACACGCCAGGGCATGGGGCGTGGTGCGGTTTGCAGATGCTGCGCAAGCGCATGCAAATCGCCGCTAAAGCCTGCTAAATAAGCACTCATATCGGAAATATGTACCTTAAGTGCGGCTTCTGAATGCGCCGAGAGCGTCAAGCACACGGGCCGTGTTGAAGGCGTGGTTTGGGTTGAAGGTTCATGGCCAAGCACCACATGCACATTGGTGCCGCCCAGCCCAAAGCTCGAAACACCCGCATTTTTGGGGCCTGTTGGCCACGAGGCGGCCTGAGTGGGGACATAAAAAGGGGTATTCTCAAGCGCCAGCGCTGGGTTGGCTTTGCTAAAGCCATGGTTTGGCGGGATTTCCCCTAAAAACACCGCCAGCGCCGCGCGGATTAGCCCCACTACGCCAGCCCCCGCCCCCAAATGCCCGGTCTGGCTTTTGACCGATGAAAGCGCAATGCGCGCCTCTGTTTTAAAAACCCGTTTCAGGGCCTGCACTTCTATGGGGTCACCCAAATTGGTGGCGGTGCCATGGGCTTCAAGATACGCGATATCTTGCGGGTTTAAGCCAGCTTTTCTGAGGGCCGCACCGATCACCGCCGCCTGTCCATCTTCCGATGGTGCGGTAAACCCAACTTTGTTTTTGCCATCGTTATTTGTGGCCGAGCCTTTGATAACCGCATAAATCCGGTTGCCGTCCGCCCGCGCTTTTGCCAACGGCTTTAAAACCACCACGCCGTAACCATTGCCCGGCACTGTGCCATCGGCGCTATCTGCAAACGGCGTGCAGGCGCCAGATTTTGACAAAATTCCGCCCTCGCGATAGCTGTAGCCGTCAAAGGTCATCGGGTCGATGGCCACGCCGCCGACAATCACACTATCGGCCTCGCCGTGTTGCAGCATTTTGCAAGCCTGATGCACGCCAAGTAGCGAGCTGGAGCACGCGGATTGCACCGTAAAGGCCGGGCCGGTCAGGCCAAGGTGATAGGCAATGCGGCAGGCAAGAAAGTCCTTCTCATTCTGCATCGCCAGTGGGCCGCGATCGCTATAAAAATCGTCTGTCTCGTTCACCTGTTGCAGGTGATAAGTGTTTTCACTGCTGCTCATCAGGCACCCAATGTGGCCCTGATCCGGGCGCATGCCCGCGTTTTCCAATGCCAGCACCGCCCCCATAAGCAGGTGGCGTTGCTGGGGGTCCATCAGGCGGGCTTCTTTATGGGAAATCCCGAAATAGTCAGGGTCAAACCCAAACGGATTGTCCAGAATCGAAGCAATAGCAACACGGCCTGACGCGGTTTTTTTGGGCGGGGTAATGCCGCTGGCGCTCCCGAAGGCAAGGCGCGCAAAATCTGCCAATGTGGGGGCAGTGGCGGCACTTACCGACATCCCGACAATTGCGAACTCATCGGCTATATCTGTCGCAGATATGTGCGCCGGCTCAACGGGCAGCTCATCAGCCAGATAGGCCGCGAGCTGTTGCGCCGTAGGATGTTGGAAAAAATCAACCAGTTGCAGATCAACGCCTGCCTCCCGGCAAAGATTGGCATGGACCTTCATGAGCACCAAAGACCCCGCACCCGCTTCAAAAAAGTGCTGATCCGCCAAAATTGGATAGCCAAGCACACTCTCAAACGCTGCTAAAATCTGGGCTTGCGGGCCGGTTGCAGGCGCTAGGCTGGCTTTATCTACTTTTCCATGGGGCGTAAGCGGTATTTCACCCATGATCTCAATAAGTTGAGGCACCATGTAGGCAGGTAAAAGCGCCGCAATATGGGTGCGTATCTCTGACGCATAAAGCCCCGTGCCTGTGCAATGGGCAACAAGCTGCGCCTCGCCTGTTGGGCTGGTTTGGGTGGTGACAGTAGCGCTTTCCACCCCCTGCGCAGTTTCAAGTGCGGCCTCTATTTCTTCTGGCTCTATGCGATAGCCATTCAGGTTTATCTGTTGGTCGATCCGCCCGTCATAGCGCAGGCTACCGCCTGGCAGGCGTGTGGCGAGATCACCGGTGTGATAGCCGCCAGCGACAAAGCGCTCGGCGGTCAGGGTTGGTTGCCTGAGATACCCCGTGCCGACCCCCGAGCCGCTAATAATAAGCTCGCCGGTTTTGGACTGAATAGACAGCGTTGCACCCTCGATAGGGCGGCCAATGGGCACCGTTGCCTCTTGCAGTCTGCTGACTTCCGCTGCGGAATAAACCGCAACACAGCAGCCAACGGCGGCTTCGGTTGGGCCGTATTCATTTACAAATATCGCGTTTGGAAAATGCGTCGCGAAACGCTGCAAAACGCTGGTTTTTAGAGCCTCACCGCCAATAATAATCCGGTGTGCGGCATCGGATTGCCCCTCAAGATAGCCTAAAAGCGCCGCGATATGCGCCGGTGTGATTTTGAAAACAAACGGAAGATCACCTTGCATGATTTTTGCAAGCCCGGGAATTTCGTGCTGATCCTGCGGCAATATATGAACCGTTTTTGCGGCCATCAGGGGCGCAAGCATTGCGGTTATAGTTGCGTCAAAAGTCAATGGGCTGCTGGCAACGGCCCCAAGGGTTGGGAGCTCAAAATACCCCTGTGTATGGCGCAGATAAGTGTTCAGGTTGGTATGGCTGATCTCAACACCTTTTGGCGCGCCCGTTGAGCCGGAGGTAAACATCACATAGGCGCGCCCAGTTTCGGGGGCGCTCACTTCATTCTGAGTTTGCGTTTTCCATTGCTCTGTTGATAAAGTCGGGACAGGTAAATCCACGCTGTCATCGCTTAAAACAAGGCTAATGCCGGCATCTTTGATCATGGCCGACGTGCGGGCATGGGGGCTGTCAGGATCCAGCGGCACATAAGCCGCGCCGGATTTAAGCACCCCCAGCAGCGCCGTCAGCATCTTTTCGGAGCGGTGCATCATAATGCCAACAAGGTCTCCGGTACCCAGCCCTTTTCCGGCCAAAACGCGCGCCACCACATCAGATTGTGTGCGGAGCTCGCCATAAGTTAGGCGGGTTTGGTTGAACACAACCGCCACGGCTGTTTCAGGCGCATTTTTCAATGCGTCCAAAAGAGTCGGCTGCGCGGGCCCGGAGAATTGGCGGTCTAGCTCATCCGCCATTCGGGTTGCGACCTGTGCTGCGTCATAGTCGCTAAAAAGCGCGGTGTCATAATCATAAACCAGCCGTAACCCGTCAGGCTCGGGGATCGCAAACAGGGTGAAGGGGTATCGTGGCTCAAAGGTTTCAGGCTCCTGCACTTCAACCGTTAAATTCCCCAGCTTTACGTTTTGAAACGCTGTATTTTCCAGCACAAACATGGCCTCAAACGGTGCGCCGGTTTGGCCTCGTTTGCGGAGGCTGTCCAGCAGGTCGGTATAGGCCACTTCGTTAAGGCTGGGGGTTGGGATTTCACCGCGATAAACCGTTGTGTTCACAAACATGCCAAGTGTGTTTTGCAAGCGCTCATTAGAGCGGTTACCCACCGGCACCCCGATTTGCACCGCGCATGTACCACGAGAATACGCGCGGGCAAAGCAGCTATAAAGCTCGGAAAACAGGGTTGTGTTTTGAGCTTCGCAATGGGCCTGGAGCCGTTGCATTTTCCGGGAATCCAAATGGCGGGTTATGCGCTTGCCGTGAATGCCAGTAGCGGGCGGGCCATAATCAATAATTGGCGCCTCAAGACGGGCCGCCAGCTTCTGTAGTTTTTCTTGATATGTTTCGCTGGCACGATGTTTGATTTGCCAGTTGGCATAAGCTCCATAATTTGCGGCAATAGGGGTCAACTCAGGCGAAATTCCGGCGCAGAAAGCGATGTAAGCTGTATTAAGTTCGGCAAAAAATATATTTAGCGAATGGCCATCTACTACAATATGGTGAAAATTGAGTAACAGGCTTTGGCCATCAAGGCCGGCGCGCATAAGCAATTCATCGTTGAGGGCAAAGGGTTTTTTGAAAAAATCTCCGGAAGGGTCCTGAGCCAATTCAAACCCGTCAAAAGGCATTTCTTCAACGATCAGCTCACCGTTTTGCTCCACAAAACGACTGCGCAAGGCCCCGTGCCGCTCAACTATATAAGCAAGGGCTTGCGCAAGCGCTTTTACGTTGGCATTGCCGCCAATCCGCAATGTAAGTGGCACAGAATAAGCTGTGGAATCGGGCGCGGCGGATTGCTGAAGCCAAAGGCCTACTTGCTCGGCTGTGGCTGGGTATTGTGTGCTATTGAGCGCGTTAAACGTGTTTGTTGTGGCGGGGGCGTTTTGGAGTATGCCCCCCAATGCGTGGTCTGACAGCAGGTCGGCATCACGCACCGAAAGCGCATGTTCAGTGTGTAAATGATGGCGCAGCACGGTTGCTTTTAAAGAGTCTCCGCCAAGTGCTATAAACGATTTTCGGTCATCAATATTGGCGTGGCCCAGAATATCTACCACGGTTTGCCAAATGGCTTTGGGCAAAGTGGTTTGCTTGGGGCTAGCCTGTTTGATTTGGTTCAATAGCGCGCTGTGGTCCAGTTTTCCGTTGGCATTTATCGGCAGATTATCCACAAATTGGATGGAATGCGGCAGGGCATAAGTCGGTAAAGATTTGACCAGTTCGGCCCGAATGGTGTCGGCCTGCGCTGTCCCGCACACAAAAGCGAAAATATCTTGGGTATTTTGCTTAGAGCGCCGCACCAGAACCGCGGCTTGCATCACGCCTTTTATCGGCGTAATCAACGCTTCAATCTCGGTCAATTCCACGCGAAAACCGCGGATTTTTACTTGCCGGTCAGTGCGGCCTGAAAAGATGATATTGCCGTCGGGGTCCATCCGGCCCAGATCTCCGGTTTTGTATAACAAGGTATCGCCAAGCCCCACCAGCGGCGCAAAAGATGCATCCGTAAGGGCAGGCGCATCCATATAGCCCCGTGCCAACCCGGACCCAGATAAATAGATCTCGCCAATTTCGCCGGAATTTGCTCGCCGCACACCATTAACCACTAGCTCCAGCTCTGTTTCTCTTATCGGCTTGCCAATCGGTATTGCCGTGGGCGCATTGTCAAAAAAACCATCGGGAATTGCATAGGCCAAGGCAAAGGTGGTGGTTTCGGTGGGGCCGTAAACATGGATGAACTGCGGTCCGGCGGAATTTTTTGCCACGAATTCGCGCAGAATTTCGGGGTTACTGGTCTCCCCGCCAAACAGCACGGCGCGAAAGCTGGCAAAACAAGCTGGCGACTGCGACAACAGGATCTGAAACAGCGAGGTGGTGATAAAACCGACGGTTGGCTGCGCAGCTATAATCGCCTGCGCCGGGTCATCATCTGCGCCAATCACGCACAGGCAGGCCCCGTTTAGCAAAGCAGCCCAAAGCTCAAAGCTATTAGCGTCAAAGGCAGGGTTTGACAGGTTTAGCATCCAGTCATCGGGGGTAATTGAAACATAATCGGGGTTTAGCGCCATACGCAAAACCCCTTGGTGTGTTACTAAAACCCCCTTGGGCGTGCCGGTGGTGCCCGAGGTATGATAGATAATCGCAGGCGTATCCGGCGAAAGCGCGGGCAATGCATAAAGCCGCTGATGTTGAAACAAGTCCGCGCACTCAAGGAAGGTGCCGGGTAGATCGCTGGACGTATCACCGATCCAATGGCGCACCCTTGCGGCGGTTAAAATGGCGGCGTTTCGGCTGTTAGGGGCCTTACTATCCAGTGGTAAAATCGTTGCCCCGGCCATTAGCACTCCCAATTGCACCAGCACCAGCCCGTAAGAGCGGGCCATATGCACCCCCACCCGATCCCCCGGTTGAACCCCTTCTTCAGCCAGCGCGCTGGCTACATTTTGCGCATCGGCACACAGTTTGGCATAGCTGTGTTGTTGCCCATTGGCCTTTACGGCAATGCGGGTTGGATGGGCCTTGGCGGCGCGATAAAAGGCGTCAATCAGGGTGGTCATGGCTGCATCTCCTGCAACGTCTGGTCAATAATGCTGGCAATGCGCAAAACGTCATCCCCCTCTAACATGGTGGAATGATCCCCCGCGATACACCGCACTTTATACCCCGCTTGCGCACGGCGCTGCCAAAAGCCGCGCAGGTAGCGCAGGGTTGCGCGGTCCCGGTCTTTTAGCGCTTGCACCAGCACAAAATAGCCGGGGTCTGGCAGGCAGGCATAGGTTTTGGTGGTTTCTATATGATGGTTATAAATCCGGTGGAACCGATCAATCTGGGCATCATCTATACCGGGGAACATCCCGTTATATTTAACCAGTTTTTCGCGGAAAACCGCAAGTGTAACGCCGTGCTGCATATCGCGGATAATTGCATCATCCGACCCCATGGCATCCATGATCACCGCGGTTACATTGGTATGGCCGGCCTCGTGCAGTTGCCGCGCTATTTCATAGGCCACAAAGCCGCCAAAAGAGGCGCCGGTGATTACGCAGTCTTGCGTGAGCTGGTCACGGATCAACTCAATATAATGGCTGGCCATCTCGGGGATTGAGGGCAAAAAGGCTTCGCCTTCGTTCAGCCCCTTGGCCTGCACGCCGTATACCCCAAAGTGCTCGGGCAAAACCTTGGCCAGTGATAAATAAGCAAAAGCCGTGCCGCCGCCGGGGTGAATACAAATCACGTTCTGCCGCCCGTCGCCTTTGCGAAATTCGATCACATCGGTTTCAGACAAACTGCTATCAGACCCCGCCCGTATTTGCGCCGCGAGCGTCTCTACGGTTGGGTTATTTATCAGCGTTGTGGTGGCCAGCGCCTTGCCAAATTCTTTGTTGACAAGGTCCAGAACTTTGAGCGCCGAAATGGAGCTACCGCCGATTTCAAAGAAATTATCCCGCAGCCCGATGGACGGATGCAGCAGCACTTTTTGCCAGATTTTAAACAAGCGTAATTCGATCTCGTCGCGCGGGCTATCCACATTAACAGCGCGGCCACTTTGCGCGGCCTGTGCCAGGTCATCCAGCGCGCGGCGGTCTATTTTTCCGTTACCCGTAAGCGGGAGCGCCGCCATAAAATGGTAAGCGGCGGGCAGCATATAAGAGGGCAGGGCGGCGCTAAGCGCAGCTTTGATTTCTGGTTCGTGCATCGCATCCCCCACCACAAAAGCCATCAACTGTTTTTCCCCAAATGGCGCTGAGGTATTCACAAAAGCCTGCCGAATGCCCGGTAAGGCCTGAATGGCGGCGGCCACTTCGGCGGGCTCAATCCTGAATCCCCGAATTTTCACCTGCGTATCAATGCGACCGAGGCATTCCAGCGTATTATCAGCACGCCAACGCGCGAGGTCTCCACTGCGATAAACCGGCTCAGACCAAACATCATTCGGTGGCAAAAACACCTTTTTATTTAGCTCGGGGCGGCCCAAATAGCCAACCCCCACCGCCGGACCACCAATCAGCAGCTCTCCCACTGCGCCCTTGGGCAACAGGCGGTTATGCTCGTCCACAATATAGGTGCTGACATTGGGCAGTGGCCGCCCGATGGGGGCCGGATTAGGGGTGTCAGGCGTGATTTCAGCGGTCACGGTTACGCTCGAGGCCTCGCTGGGGCCATAAAGGTTAAACAGGCGGGCCTTTACCCCGTGGGGCAGGCAATAGCCCCCCAAGCGGTCTCCGCCGGTGAAAACATGATGGATGGACTTTGGCCACTCAAAATCGATCGCGCAGATGGTTTCCATCAGGCCGGTGGGCAGCCAGAAGTGGCTGGGTTGGATGCGCTGTAAAGCTGCCGCCAGTGCTGTGGGGTCGCCCAGCGTTTTTGCCTCAATAAAATGCAGCGCCCCGCCGGAAATCAGCGAAGGGCACATCTCCCACAATATCGAATCAAACGCGACATTGGCGCAAACGGTCATGGTTGAATCAGGACCAAAGCCATGCTCGGCCACTTGACTCTGGCACATATTGACGAACCCGATATGCGTATTCAGCACGCCTTTGGGCGCGCCGGTGGTGCCAGAGGTAAACACAACATAAGCATTTGCTCCCGTGGCGGGCACCAATGGTTCGCCCGCTAAAAACACCATGGGCATAGCCATGGGCAGGTTCAGGATTTCGTCGGGGGTTTGGGTATGCGTGAGCACTTGGATAATGCCGGTATCGGCGATCATTTGCTCTACCCGCGCAATCGGCACATCTACCGGAAGCAGCGCCACGCTGGCCCCGGTTTTGAGCACACCCAGAATGGCCAACGCAAAATCTACCGAGCGCAGCATGGCAACCCCGACCACATCACCGCTTTGAATTCCGCTATCTAGCAAATGCCGCGCTAGGTCATCACTGCGTTGATTAGCCTGCTGGTAGGTCAAATTTGTATCGGCATCGCTCAGCGCGGGAGCATCGGGGTAACGCGCTGCCATGTCAGAGAAAATCTGCTCGATCCTACGCGGGTCGAGGGCGGTTTCTGGGCCTTTTCCGCGCGTTATTATCTGCGCGACATCACTTGGGTCCAGCAGCGGAATATCCCCGATAATCCGCGAGGTGTCGCCCAGCAATTCATCCAGCAACGCGCGGTAGCTTTTGGCAAAGCCAGCGATGGTTTTTTCACTAAACAAGAAGCAGGCATAGTTCCATCCTATGCGGAGCCCGTCTGGGTTTTCCTCAATCGCGAGCGACAAATCAAACTTGGCAACCGGCAGGTCTGGTGTGATTTGTTTCTCTTGCGCATTTGCAAACTGCGGCGCGCGGCCAGATTGGGAAACCAGCGTAAACATGACCTGAACCAGTGGCGCATAAGCCAGTGAGCGCGGCGGTTTTAGAGCATCAACCACCATTTCAAACGGGGTCGCCTGATGGGACAAAGCCTCGGCCACGGTCTGGCGCGCATGGGTTAGTAAATCATGCAATGTCATCGCGTCGTTAATGTCGGTTTTCAGCGCTACGGTGTTTACAAAAAACCCGATCAGATCAGATAATTCCGGCTGATCACGGTTGGCCACGGGCGTGCCAACTATGGCCCCTTGTCTGCCAGACTGGCGATAAATAAACAGCGCAAAAGCCGCATAAAGCAGGCCAAACAGGCTTATCCCATAAGTTTTAGCCAGCGCTTGCAAAGCCGTCGTTTCATCAACGCCCAGTTTGTCACTAAAATTTGCGCCTTCCAAGCGGGCTTGGGGCGGGCGCGGATAATCAAGCGGTAAGGTATGCACCAGCGGCGCATCGGCCAGCTTTTTCTGCCAGTAGCTCAGGCTTTGCACAAGGCTGCCAGCCTGCACCTCGTTTTGCCAATAAGCATAGTCGATATACTGCACCGGCAACGGGGCGGGCAGATCGGCGCTACTTACTGCATTCGCGTTGTAAAAGTTCACCAGATCACGCTGCAAAACTCCCATAGACCAGCCATCGGTTGCAATATGGTGCAGCGTAATGGCCAGCACATGCCGTGTGGGCGTGGTAAACAGGCGCGCCCGCATCACAGGGCCGTTTTCAAGGTCAAACGGGGCGGAAACCTCGGCCATAACCGCGCTTTCAAGTGCGGCATCTGTGGTGGTTTCAAGTGCCAGCACCGCGCTGTCAATCGGGAGAATAACCTGCTCCGGCTCACCATCTTTAACCCTGTAAACACTGCGCAAAACCGAATGACGCAGGCAAGTATGCTCAAGCGCAGCTTGCAAAGCCTGCACATTCAGGCTCAGCCCGAATTCGCGCACATTGGGCACATTATATTCGTTTGTCGCCCCGCCCATCTGGTTGAGAACCCAAAGCCGTTTTTGGGAAAACGAGAGTGGGCCAACGGTTTTTTGCTGACGGGTGATCCCGCTTTTCGCCAGCGTTTTTTCCGCCTCCAGCGCCTCTAGCCACGCAATGATTTCGGGCTTGGCGGCTTTTATTTGCGAAATAAGCGCGCCGGGCAAATTGTCTTTTGCCCCGCTTAACGCCAGTTGCCCGTTTTGCAATGAAACCCGCGCACCGTGGTCGCGCAGGGTGTCAAGAATGGTTTCCATATTCATAATAACATCGTTTCTTCGTCATCGCTTTCAGGGGCGTTTTCGATGCGCAGCATATCAATGGCGGTGGCGAGGGAGCGGATGGTCGGCGTAGATAAAAACAGCCGCGCCGTTACGTTATAGTCCATCTCACGCTCAATCCGCGCCAGTATTTCCATTGCTTTGAGCGAGTTCCCACCCAGCTCAAAATAACTGGCGGTCACGCTGATTCTTTCACGCGCCAGCACCCGTTGCCAGATGCGGGCTAAATGCTGCTCAGTATCGCCGTAAGGTGCAATATAACGCGCGGCCTGTGCCGGTTTGCCCGGTTTTGGCAGCGCACGACGGTTGATTTTACCACTCGGAGTCAGCGGAAAACTTTCCAACTCGATAACCCGGTTCGGCACCATATATTCAGGCAGGGTTGCCCGCAGCTCTGCTCGCAGCCCTTTGGGTTCGCCAATAATATAAGCAATAATTTGCTCCGCATGCAGCACAACCACAGCGGCTCTGATTTCAGGCTGTGCTGTGATTGCAGCCTCAATCTCGCCCGGTTCAATCCGAAACCCGCGCACATTAACCTGATCATCGGCGCGGCCTTGGTATTCAAGCACCCCGTCGGCCCGCCAGCTGCCCAGATCACCGGTGCGATACATCCTGCTGCCCGCCGCCCCAAAAGGGTCCGGCGCAAACGCCGCCGCGCTTAGCCCCGGGCGGTTAAGATAGCCGCGCGCCAAGCCCACACCGCTGATAAACAGCTCGCCGGTAATGCCGATGGGCAGCTGTGTAAGGTCAGGCCCCAGCACCTGCATACGAATATTGGCAATCGGTGCGCCAATAGGCACAGTTTTGCAGGGGTGCTTAACGGGCCAATGGGTTACATCGACCGCGGCTTCTGTCGGGCCATAAAGGTTATGCAGGCCAACCTTAGGCAGGGCCTTGGTAAAGCGCGCCGCCACATCGGTCGGCAGGGCCTGCCCCGAGCACACCACCGCCTGCAACCCTGTGCAGTGCGAAAGGTCAGCAAGGCTTAGGAAAACTTCCAGCATCGGCGGCACAAAATGCACAATGCTGACCTGTTGCTGGCCAATAAGTTCTGCCAAATAGGCAGGGTCTTTATGGCCATCAGGGCGGGCAATCACCATTTGGTGGCCCGCCACCAATGGCCAGAACAGCTCCCACACGGACACATCAAAATTAAACGGCGTTTTGTGCAATACCCGTTGCGGGCGGCCGCCAAATTCTTGCTGCATCCACTGTAAACGGTTTGCAATGGCCCGATGACTCACCCCAACCCCTTTGGGCTGGCCGGTGGAGCCCGAGGTATAAATAACATAAGCCAGATTATCAGGGGACAGGGCAATATCAGGGTTGTCATCTGGCTGCGTGTCGCGCAATCCATCTGGGCTAATGACTGTGATTTCACGTGGCAACGCGCCCGCCGTTTCGCCGCCGGCCACCACAATTTTCAGCGCCGCATCTTGCACAAGATAGGCCAGCCGTGCTTTGGGTAATTTGGGATCAAGCGGCAAATAAGCCGCGCCCGCCTTAAGAATGGCAACCAAACCGATGACCATGTCAAACCCGCGCTGCGCACTAAGCCCCACCACGGTTTCCGGCCCAGCTCCGGCAGCTATTAGCCTATGCGCCAGCCGGTTGGCGCGGCGGTTTAAAGCGGCATAGCTCAGGGTGGTTTCCTCAAAAACCAGCGCCACGGCATCAGGGCTTTGCGCTGCTTGCTTTTCGATCAGCCGGTGGATCACCTCGGCTTCGCCATAAGCCCGTTCAGTATCGTTCCATTGGTCAATTTGTGCCACTGCATGTGGCGGAAGGCCAAGGGCGGTGCCCCCGCCGGCAAACCCTTGTAATATATTCACATATTGCTCGCCCATTTCGGCCACAAACGGCATATTCAGCCGCATAGGGTCATAGGCCAGCGCAATGCTCAACCTGCCGTCCATATGCACTGCATTTACCCCCAACACAAAATTGGTTGCTTCAAAGCTCTGCTTGTCCAGCACCTCCAAAGGCCCTGCATCCGTCAGTCTGTCCAGTACATGAAAATTCACATAGTTGAACATATGCTCAAACTGCGGGGCATGGTCATTGTCTTCCAAAACCTGTTGGTAAGGATAGGCGCGATGGTTCGAAATATCGGCATCCAAGGCAAACACGCGGGCGATCAAATCTTTGCCGGTTTGCATCCGAAATGGCAGCGTATTCAAAAATAACCCAAGCACATTTTCGGTGCCCTCGATTTCGGGGCGGGTATGCGTAACAACACCCGTCATCACATCTTGCTGTCCGGTATATATTGCCATCAGTTTAATGTGTGCCGCGAGTAAAATAACCCGCAATGGCACATGCTGTGTCTTTGCTAAGCTTTCCAGTTTATCTAACAAAGTAAGGTCAATAGGCTGGGTATAACTGTTTTCACGGCCACGCCCCGGAAGGTCTGGCAGGCTGCCAACTACACAATCTTCTAGCGTTTTTGCCCAAAACTGTTTGGCCGCACTCTTGTTTAAGGCCCGCTGCTCAGCCGCGATGCTTTGCACAAATTTTGCTTGCAGTGGTGTGGGCGCCAGCGTGTTTCCGGCCAGTAGCGCAGAATAAACCCGAAACAGTTCTGTTTGAAAGGCCGCCACGCTCCAGCCATCCAGAATTGCGTGATGAAAGCTCAGCGTATACTGAATTTCACTCGCGTCAAAAACATGCACCCCAACCCGCAAAAGCGGTGCAATGGCAAAATCAAATCCTTTGATTTTTTCGCCGACAATCCACTTTTCCGGCATGGTTTCTGAATGAACCTCAAGCGGAATAATTGCCGAGGCTTGAACCAGCTGCAAAGGCTCGCTAAACGATGCCAAATCGAATTTTGTACGCAAAATAGGGTGGGTTTCCGCCAGATAGGTCAGCGCTTTTTGAAAGGCCTTTTCATCCCAGCGGGTTTTAAGTCTAAAGCTGAAAATATCATGGTAAACCGAGGTATCCCGATCAACTTCGCTATGAAATACCATACCAAGCTGCAAGCGGCTAAGCGGATAAGCATCCTCTATCTCTGCGGGCAGCAATGCTTTGTCATTCGTTGATAACATGCCAAAGGGCGGCACCGTTTCAATAGCCTCGGCTGGCTCACCGGCCACCTCCGCCAGTTCCTGCACGGTTTGAAACCGGAATATTTGCGCAACACTTACCCCAATGCCCTGCTCATTTGCCTTGGCAATAATCGTCACCGCCCGCATAGAGTCCCCCCCCAAAGCAAAGAAGTTATCGTTGATGGAGATGTTGGTTGTGTTGAGGGTTTTCTGCCAGATATCGGTTAGCGTTTTTTGGGTTTTGGTCGTGGGCGGCGTATGCACCTTTTGGATGGCGCTCGGGGCGGGCAAGGCCTTGGTGTCGAGCTTTCCGCTCGGGGTCAGGGGCAGGGCTTTGAGGGCGATAAAATGCGCCGGAATCATATAGCCGGGCAGAGTTTCGGACAGATGCGCGCGCAGGCCTTTGGGATCGCCCACAACATACGCAATAATTTGTTGGTTTTTGGTTATGGTAATGGCGTCTGAAATGGCGGGTATGGTTTTTATGGCGGCGGTGATTTCGCCGAGTTCAATGCGAAAGCCGCGGATTTTTACTTGGGTGTCGATACGGCCTAAGTAGGTTAGATTCCCGCTGAAGGTGCGCTTGGCGAGGTCGCCTGTGCGATAGAGACGGGTGCCGTTTGGGCCAGGGATAAAGCGTTCGGCGGTGAGGCCCGGGCGGTTGAGATAACCGCGGGCGAGGCCGGGGCCAGAGACGCAAAGTTCGCCGGGAATGCCGAGGGGTTGGGGGCTGCCGCCCGGGGCTAGAATTTGCACCGAGAGGTCGTTTATGGGCTGGCCGATACTGCCGGGTTTTACGCTTGGGTTCAGCGGTTGCAGGGTCACGTGTACGGTAGTTTCGGTAATGCCATACATGTTGGTAAGCTGCGGGGATTGCTGACCGAATCTTGACCACCACGGGGTGAGTGCGACGATATCCAGCGCCTCGCCGCCAAAGATCACGTGGCGCAGGGCGGCTGGCTTTTGCCCACGGGCCAGGGCCACGCTTTGCAGCTGCATCCAGGCCGAGGGGGTTTGGTTGAGCACGGTGATATTGCTGCGCTCCAGCAGGGTAAGAAACGCCTCGGGGTCGCGTGAGGTTAAGAAGGGAACGATCACCAGCCGGCCGCCGTGGAGCAGCGCGCCAAACACCTCCCAGACAGAAAAATCAAACGCGGTGGAGTGGAACAGCGCCCAAGTATCGCTTTCGTTAAAGGCGAACGCTTCCGCCGTGGTCAGGAACAATCGATGCGCGTTGGCATGGGTGATACCGACGCCCTTTGGCTGTCCGGTGGAGCCGGAGGTATAGATGATATAAGCGAGGTTTTGCGGGTCGGTTTTGGCGTCCGGATTGCTATCCGGCGCGGCCAGAACCGCGGGGTCATCGGGGGTGATGGCGGCGGTGCCCTTTGGCAGGTGATCACGCAAATCGGGGGCGCAAAGCACGGCTTTGGGGGCGGTATCTTGCAGCATAAAAGCGAGGCGGGCCGCGGGATAATCCGGGTCCAGCGGCAAATAGGCCGCGCCGGATTTTAGAATGGCGAGCATGGCGATGATGAGGTCAAAGCCGCGGTTAAACATCAGGCCAACCGCCTGCTCGGGACCGGCACCGGCTTTGATGAGCACATGGGCGAGGCGGTTGGCGC
>JAZGFN010000005.1:0-171044 GCA_036479695.1 Paracoccaceae bacterium | reverse complement strand
ACCACGGCCAGTGCGGCGGCGTCTACCTCTTTGAGGGCGTGCTGATGATCTGCCCCGTGCATCACAATCAGCGATTTGCCCAATGCTGCGGCAAAGCCCGCGTCAAATGCCGCATTCCATTGCTTGTATTTATCGCCAAACCGCACAACGACAATATCCGCGTCCTCGATACCTTTGCGGGTACGGATTGCGTTTAGCTTGGCGCCTTTATGGTCATGCCAGAATTTATCACCCTCAGCGCCCATAATCGCCACGCCGCAATCGTCTGATGCGGCGTGATCCGTATTGGGGCCTGAAAATTCCACGTCCAGACCGGCGCTGAGCGCACCTGCGAGGATTTCTGCGCGCCAATCGGTATGGATTTCACCCGACAGATAGACCTTTAACATCCCTTATCCTCTCAACACACCGCCCGTAGCGCTTGATATTTTTGCGATAACCTGCGCAGAAACTCCTTCGATCTCCTGATCCGTCAAAGTTCCCTTATCCGGTTGAATGCGCACAGAAATCGCCACGGATTTCTTGCCGTCCTCCATATGAAAAACATCAAACAGGCTGACCGCATCGACCAGTTTTTTGTCCGCCCCTCTGGCGGCTTTCAGCAGGGTTTCCACCTCAACTTCTCCGTCAACCACAAAGGCGAAATCGCGTTCAACAGCCTGAAAATCCGAGGCCAGCAACGCCGGGCGGGTCTTGCTTTTGGCCTTTGGGAATGGTGCATTTCCCAAAAATATTGTAAAGGCCACGACCGGCCCTTTAACACCCATGGTGCTTAATACTTTGGGATGAATTTCGCCGAACGCCGCCAGCGGATTTTTTGGCCCCAAGCTTAACACCGCCGAGCGCCCCGGGTGAAACCAGTCGGGTGCGTTACGCATCACCATCAGGCGATCAACGGGCGCACCAATAGCGGCGAGCGCTGCCTCAGCATCCGCCTTGGCATCGTAAAGATCAACGGCGCGCGCCGTGCCAAAAGCATTGCGCGGGGCCGTCTGGCCAGTGCGCACCCCCGAGGCCAGCAGCTTTTGGTCCTCCGGCTCACCACCGGCAAAACCCTGTCCAACCTCAAACAACGCCAGATCGTTAAAGCCGCGCGCCTGATTTTTCAGGGCGGCCTGCAACAGGCTTGGCAGCAAATCGGGGCGCATATGGCTCATCTCGGAGGATATCGGATTGCCCAGTTGCACGCCCTCTGCCCCACCGCCAAATAGCGCCGCTGTGGCCTGATCAATGAAACTATAGGTTACGCATTCATTATATCCCAGCGCCGCAATCGTGCGCCGCACCATGGTTTGACGTTTCTGCATCGGGGATAATACCGGGCGGGCCACACCACCTATTGGCCGCGCCATTGGCACGCCTACCAGCTTGGTCAGCGAGGCCACACGGGCGATTTCCTCGATCAAATCCGCCTCGCCGTGCACATCGGGCCGCCAGCTTGGCACGCTAACCTCTAAATCATCACCAACAACAAACCCAAGCGCGGTCAAAATACGCACCTGTTCAGCCTGCGCAATATCCATTCCCACCAATGAAACAACCCGCGCGGGGTCAAGCGTATAGGAACGGCTGGTACCCGGCACTTGCCCGGCCACCACAATATCCGAGGCCTCACCGCCACAAAGATCAAGGATCATAGCTGTCGCCAATTCCAACCCGTCGCCGGTAAATGCCGGATCAACACCGCGCTCAAAGCGATAGCGTGCATCCGAATTTATCCGTAATTTACGCCCCGCCATCGCAATGGTGATCGGGTCCCAATAGGCGCTTTCCAAAAACACATCGAACGTGTCATCCGTGCAACCCGTCGCCAAGCCCCCCATGATGCCCGCGATGCTTTCAACACCGTTATCATCGCTGATCGCCATCATGTTTGCATCCAGGGTGTACTCTTTTTCATCCAGCGCCATCAGCACCTCGCCGCCCTTGGCAAAATGCACCCGCAAATTGCCCGAAACCTTGGCCACGTCAAACACATGCAACGGGCGATTTTGATCGTATGTCATGAAATTCGTGATATCGACCAGTGCCGAAATCGGCCGCAAACCAATGGCGCGCAGGCGATCCTGCAACCACTGCGGCGAGGGGCCGTTTTTCACGCCCTTAATGGTCCGCCCGTAAAACACATGGCAACCTTTGGCCTGAACATCAGCATCAATCGAGACCGTCACAGGGCTTTCAAAACTGCCTTTAACATGGGCAACAGGTGCCGGTTTCAAAACCCCCAGCCCACGCGCCGCCAAATCCCGCGCCACCCCGCGCACCCCCAGCGCATCGGGGCGGTTTGGTGTAATGGCGATATCAATCACCGGGTCATTACGATCCGCATAATCAATAAACAGCGCGCCAAGCGGTGCGCCCTCTGGCAGATCAATAATGCCGTCATGTTCATCTGAGACCATCAATTCACGTTCCGAACATAACATCCCGTGGCTTTCCACATCGCGAATAATCCCGGCCTTGAGGGTCATATCAATGCCGGGCACATAAGACCCCACGGGGGCAAAAACCCCGACCAGCCCGGTGCGCGCATTTGGTGCGCCGCAAACCACCTGAACCTCTTCAGTGCGCCCACCTGGCCCATCGGGATAAGTTTCCACCCGGCACAGACGCAGACGATCCGCATTGGGGTGCTGCACCGCCTCAATCACGCGGCAAAGCCGAAACGCGCCCAAGCTGTCGGCCGGGTTCTCAACCCCCTCGACCTCCAGCCCCAAATCGGTGAGCGCATAGGTGATCTCATCCAGCGTAGCTTGCGTGTCGAGATGGGTTTTGAGCCAAGATAGGGTGAATTTCATCGCAGGTCTTTCGGGTAATAATGGGTTGTGTGACGTGTAATGCAGAAGCGCGGATTTTCCAAGGGGGTTCATAGAGCGGGGTTCACCCCAATCCCAGTTCGCCCCTTAGAGGGCTTCGCCTGACCCTCCCCAAGGGAGGCGCGGTGAAATGCCGAAATTAGCATTAATCCTATCTAGGTAATTTCACTTTGAAAGCCTCAATTGTAATAATACGAGTGCTTCAGATGCCAGATCGCGCCAATCGGCGTCATATTTTGAGGGGACCTGCACCCATTCTTTCATGGGCCGTCCTTTGCCTGACGGGTCGAATAATTTGCTATCTGGCTTTAGCCTAATAAGTTCCTGACATCTGTCAGCCGTCATCTTGAAAACCATGCAATCTTGAAAGAATGCCACAAAAGCCTTGCCCTCAAATTTTGCACAGGGTTTTCCGAATAGATTTCCAACGATCAGGTCCTGATTTGTTGCAGCAAATTCAGATACAATTGCGTCATAGGTTACACTTGGATTGCTCACCCCGAAATCCCCTGCCCTAAATCGATCAAGACATAAGTGACCTCATCCTGCGTTGCTTGAGTATCAAGGTGCGTTTTCAGCCAGCTAAGTGTGAATTTCATGGTCTCTCTCGGGTAAATTTACCTGTTTTGAAGTTTACGGCAGAAATATCGATTATCCAAGGGTGGAAACGGATTTGGCGTGTTGAAACGCAAACATGTTGCATAAATCCGATTTATTAGTAAAATGCCGCAAACTTCAGGAGATTTCAGTATGAAAAATGCCCTAACCCAATTTACCCGTGACGAATCCGCCGATATTACAGTGCAATGGCTTGTAATTACGGCAATGGTCATTGGCTTCATCGCAGGTCTTTTCGGTATTCTTTACTACAATCCCCCTTCGGATGGCGAAGAAACCGGTATCAACGCTGCTACAATGAAAAGCGTTGATTGGCTGAATTCCATTGGAACGAATGATTAAGCGTTAGCGCCCCTATCACCCCGTACTCCAGGCGCGGGGTTGTTTCATTCCGGCAATTTTCACCGCCTGTTTGACGTAGCCATAGGGGAACATCTCAAATAACAGGCGACGCGCGGGATTTTTATCCATGTCTTGGCGTTTGGCGAGGTGTTTGATAACGTGACGTACATCAACCATGACACCGTGTTCATCGTTATAATCCCGCATAAATTCAATGATTTCCCAGTGCAACGGGGTTAGCTCAATACCCTCTTGCACGGCCACCATCATAGCAAACTCACGGGACCATATGGCCGGATCAACCAGATACCCCGCCTCGTCCACCCGCACCGTGCTGCTGGGTAACGTAATTTCTGATATGTGATCTGGACGTGTACGCATAGGGTGCCTCCGCCTTGGGTAAATTACACACCGTTTGAGTGAAATACCAGCACCCAGACTGCGACGTTTCGGAGCACCGGGGCAAGAATACGCGCAAAACCTTTGGAAAAACTTTGTCGCCTTTGCTATATTTCACGCATTGCATCAAAATATATGGAACAGTACCTTGATTACCCTTTCAATAACACCGCGTGACATCCGTTATCGTCTGTTTCGACTACGGCGGCTGATCTTCATTGCAACCCTCATTCCAATCCTCGGGATGGTGTTGTCTATACTTATCACCCGTGAGGCATCATGGTTTTCAAACCTGCCTGTATTCTTGGGCGTCGCATTCATATGGTTCGGTATTGTTGCAACCCACAGCGTTATATTTCCTTTCGACTGGTTGGAGCAATTATCGGCGGCAATAATTATCGCCATTGTGGTTTTTGCAGGTTCATACCTTGAAAAACTGGTCTATCTGGCACCAGAAACAAGATGGGGCGATGCGGGGGTATGGCTTACATTTATTGTGATATTTGGCAGTATATTTGCATTCTTAGCGCTCGTTTCTTTATTGGCGACCCAACTTCCCAAGAGAGACATGGGGGTGATGCGCTATAAAGCCCGCCACCGGGCAAAAGTAGCGATGGGTGATTTAATGCAGGCGATTTTACTTAAGGAAAATACGCAAACATCATTCTGCTCAACCGGGCCAAAACGCGAGGATGGTATATTCACCGTAACGTATCATTACATTATGCCTAATTCGCGCACTTATGAACCTGAACCCTCTGATTTTGAAATGTACGCTGAAATACAATCAAAAACCGAAACCTCCCAAATCACACAATATTACATGCTAAAGGATGATAATGAGGCAGGTGTATCCCTTTGTGAAGAATATTTCTCAGAGGAGGGCGCGTACACCACCTATGTGATACAAGAGCAGCATACACTTTTTACTTTATATACAGTTATTCCATTTTGGCTTTGTGATAGTTACGCAGACCATTTCACCGGGGCTGTAGATTTCGTGCAAGGCACAAAACCCCGGGCGCTGCATCTTTTACCGAAAATCACGGCCCTATCTATATTGGCGCGGTGGTTTGCCCGTCAAAACTTTGATGAACACCCCTAAGGGCGCCCAAATCCTCCTGCTGTTGGTGGTTGCACGATCACCGCGTCGCCTGCTTCCAGCACGGTTTGATCGCAGCCGTTCAGGGTTTCAATGCGCCTGTCTGCGCGCCGAATTTGGGTTTTGCCCAGCGCGCCATTACCGCCGCCGTTCAGCCCTTTGGGGGGCAAGGTGCGGTGTGAGGACAGGATCGCGAGGTCCATGCGTTTTAAAAACCGCAGGGTTCGGTGCGTGCCCGAACCGGCCTGCCATTTGCCCTTGCCACCCGTACCACGGCGGATATGGAAATCTTCCAGCAGCACGGGATAGCGGAACTCCAGGATTTCGGGATCCGTCAGGCGTGAGTTGGTCATATGCACCTGTACCGCGTCGGTGCCGTTAAACCCCGGACCAGCCGGAGAGCCGGAACAGATGGTCTCGTAATACTGGTATTCGTCATTGCCAAAGGTCAGATTATTCATGCTGCCTTGCGAATTAGCCATAGCCCCCAGCGCCGCCAGCAGGGTGTTGGTGACATGCTGCGAGGTTTCGACGTTGCCAGCCACCACTGCCGCCGGATATTTCGGGCGCAACATGCAATCGTCAGGTATGATGATGCTGATCGGTTTCAAACACCCCGCGTTCATCGGGATATTGTCGTCAACCATCAAGCGAAATGCATAGAGCACAGCCGCGCGTGCTACGGGTTCGGGCGCATTGAAATTACTGGCCTGTTCGGGTGAAGTGCCGGTAAAATCAACCGTGGCCGCGCGCGCTGCCTTATCCACCGTGATCTTGACCTTGATCACGGCGCCCTGATCTGTGTGGGTCTGCCATTCGCTGTCTTTCAACACCTCGATCACCCGGCGCACGTTTTCCTCGGCGTTATTCTGCACATGTCCCATATAGGCGTTAACCACCGGCAGGCTAAACTGGGAAACCATCCTGCGTAGCTCGGCGATCCCCTTGGCATTCGCAGCGATCTGCGCCTTGAGATCAGCGATATTCTGATAAGGATTACGGCAGGGGTATTTATGGTTTGTGAGCAACTCCTGCAACGCAGTCTCGCGAAAATCGCCCCGATCAACCAACAGGAAGTTGTCAAACAACACCCCTTCCTCATCGACATTCGTTGCCAGCGGGGTCATCGATCCGGGGGCCGAGCCGCCAACATCCGCATGATGCCCGCGCGAGGCCACGTAAAACAGGATATCCTGCCCGTCATCGTCAAATACGGGCGTCACCACGGTGATATCCGGCAAATGGGTGCCGCCATTGTAGGGCGCGTTAAGCGCAAACACATCCCCGGGGCGCATTTTTCCGGCGTTCTGGGCGATAATCGCCTCAACCGAGCGATCCATGGACCCCAGATGCACCGGCATATGCGGCGCGTTGGCCACGAGCGAAGCATCAGCCGCAAACACCGCACAGGAAAAATCGACCCGTTCCTTGATATTCACCGAATAAGCGGTGTTTTGCAGGGTCACGCCCATCTGTTCCGCTATCGACATGAACAGATTATTAAACACCTCCAGCATCACCGGATCAGCGTTCGTGCCAAGGGCGTGCTGGCGCTCTAATGGTGTGATGCGGGTCAGGATAATGTGGTTATGCGCGTTCACCTGCGCCTGCCAGCCGGGTTCGACAACAACTGTCTGATGCGGCTCTATAATCAGGGCAGGGCCGGTAAAAATCATGCCGGCATGAAAGTTCTCACGATCCCGGTGAACACCTGTTTCATGCCAGACGCCGCCCGCAAAAATCTGCGTGGTTTCTAATGCGCGCACGTTTATTTCATGTATAGGCTGGACGGGCTCAATGATCATAGCCCCGCCGCCAATGGCCTCAACTTCAACCGCTTCAATGACGATTGTTTTACCCTCGAAGATGAATCCGAATTGCTTTTCATGCGCCACTTCAAACGCCTTGCCCATGGCCGTGATATCGGCAAAATCCACCGCAATCGGGGTGTCGGTACCATCATAACGCAAATGCAGGCGCGGGTGGGTGGTGATCTTGGCAGCGGGCACGCCTTGCCCTTTGACCTCGGCCAGGGTTTTCGCACTAAGGGTAGCGATAATATCGCGCACATCGGCGCGTTCCAGCGGCTGCATCACGGATTGCGTGCGGTTCGCGCGAATATCTGCCAGCCCCATGCCATAAGCCGACAGAATGCCGGAATGGGGGTGCACAATCACCGTTTCCATCCCCAGACTATCGGCCACGCCGCAAGCATGTTGCCCGCCCGCGCCGCCAAAACATGTCAACGCATAGTTTGAGACATCATAGCCCCGCTGCACCGAGATCTTCTTGATTGCGTTCGCCATGTTCTCAACGGCAATTGACAAAAAACCCGCGGCCACTTGTTGCGGACTGCGCCCATCGCCAATATCGGCTGCAAGGTTCTTAAAGGCCAGCTCTACTGCGGCTACATCAAGCGGTTGATCCCGATTTGGGCCAAAGATCTTTGGAAAGTTTTCGCCCCGTAACTTGCCAACCATCACATTGGCATCCGTAACCGTCAGCGGCCCGCCGCGGCGGTAACATTTCGGCCCAGGGTTGGCACCGGCACTTTCGGGACCAACGCGAAACCGCGCCCCGTCATAGGATAAAATCGAACCGCCCCCCGCCGCTACCGTATGGATCCGCATCATTGGCGCGCGCATGCGCACCCCTGCGACCTCGGTCTCAAAGGCGCGTTCAAATTCACCACCGTAATGACAGACATCCGTCGAGGTGCCGCCCATGTCAAAGCCGATAATCTGCGAAAACCCCGCCAGTGCCGAGGTCTGCACCGCCCCGACAACGCCCCCCGCCGGGCCAGACAGGATCGCATCCTTGCCCTGAAACAGCTCGGCCGCGGTTAACCCACCCGAGGACATCATGAACATCAAACGCACAGCCTCGCCAAGCGCACCGGCCACCTGTTCCACATAACGGCGCAAAATGGGCGAGAGATACGCATCAACCACCGTGGTATCCCCCCGCCCAACCAGTTTCATCAGCGGCGACACCTCATGGCTGACCGACACTTGGGTAAAACCAACCTTGCGCGCAATATCGGCCACCAGCTTTTCGTGCGCGGGATAAGCATAGGCATGCATGAACACGATAGCGACGGCGCGGATGCCATTGTCATAGGCCCGTTGCAGATCGGCGCGCACTTGGGCTACCTTTGGCGTAACCTCAATGGCACCATCCACGCGCACCCGTTCAGCAATTTCAACCACGTCGCAATAGAGCAACTCGGGCTTGATGATTTTACGGGCAAAAATGTCCGGGCGATCCTGATAACCGATCTCGAGCGCATCACGAAAGCCGCGCGTGGTGACCAAAAGCGTCGCGTCCCCCTTGCGTTCCAGAAGGGCGTTGGTAGCAACGGTCGTGCCCATCTTGACTGTGTCGATCTGGTCGGGTGGAATCGGATGTCCCGCCGGGATGTTCATCAGATCACGAATGCCCTGAATGGCCGCATCACTATAGGCCCCGGGGTTTTCCGACAGCAGTTTATGCGCCGCAATCCGGCCATCCGGCATGCGGGCAACAATATCGGTGAATGTACCGCCCCGATCGATCCAGAAATTCCACTGTTTAGCGCCCATGATGTTTCTTTCGTGTTTGATGTTTAGAGCGAACAGCATCATTTTATCGACAAATTGTCAATGTGGATATTTCAGTGTTTTTGAAACTACTAAACCGGTTTAGTAGTTTTATAATGCACCTGAGAGAGCATGTTAAATAGCTGATATTATACGGTATTTAGTTCCACTAAACCGGTTTAGTGGAATAGGTGTCGAAAAAATTAACGTTCTCTTGTCACATCCACCCCGTAAAGCCAGTCAAACCGTCCCAGCAGGGCTGAAGGGGCCAGCCGTGATATCGCTGACAGCCCTAGGTGCGCTGCGCTGCGCATCGGTCCACGGCGCAAATGGTATGCCGTGGCGTTGCTGGCGGCAGCGCGTTGTACGCGGGTGGCGCGAGGCTTGCAAAGACGCTGATATTCCGCCAGCCCTTCGGGGATGCCCAAACGCTCCAACTCGCGCGCCAGAACCCAGGCGCCTTCCAGTGCCATCACCGCGCCTTGTGCCAGATAGGGCAGCATCGGATGGCAAGCATCACCGATCAGCGCCACATTGCCCCTGACCCATAGCGGCAAAGGCGGATGGTTGAAAAACCCCCAGCGAAAGGTTTCATCGACTGCGCCCAGCAAAGTGCGAACCTCGGGCGTGGCCATGGCAAATGCGGCACGCAGGTTGGCGGGATTGTCCGGGATGCTCCAGCCCTCGTCGGCCCACTCAGCCTGTTCGGTCACCGCCACGAAATTCACCATAGAGCCGCCGCGCAACGGGTACGTCACCAGATGCCGCCCCGGCCCCATATAGATCGTTGCCGCATTGACGATCTCATAGGGCAGCTTGTCGGCCGCAATCACCCCGCGCCATGCGGATTGTTTGGTGAACTTGGCTGGAACCCCACCAAAAACCTGCGTGCGCGTGGCTGAACGCACACCATCGGCGGCAATCACCAGCCCCTCAAGATCGGTGGCATTTTCCACCCGCTGCCCAAGCCGGATATCGGCGCCCGCAGCACGCGCCGCATCGGCCAGCAAGCCCAGCAGATCAGCCCGGTGGAACTGCCAATAGGGATGGCCCCAGCGCTGCACGGCATTTTCGCCCATTGGCAAATTCGCCACCTCGCGGCCTGTTTTTATGTCGCGTAAACTGATCACTTCAGGCACATTAGCCAATGCTGCCGCACGTTCAAACAGCCCCAAGGCCTCCAGCACTGCCACGCCGTTCGGGCCTATTTGCAGCCCCGCGCCGACTTCGCCCAGCTCCACGGCCTGTTCCAAAACGGTAACGGTAGCGCCCCGCTGCGACAGAGCTGTTGCCGCTGCCAGCCCAGCAATACCCGCGCCAAGGACGGTGATTTTTGTTCCCTTAATGCTCATGCTATTTGGATTACACCCAGCAGCAAAGGCTATGCAATGCATGATTTCGACACGCGCTAAAACCTATTAGTTTATCAACAATCCGCGTGGATCCGGGATACCATATTAAATATGGAAATTCCGTTTTAATGCACACTATTAATTAATGCACACTATTAAACTAGGTTAATAGTTCTTATTAAACGCGCATAACACCATGTTATTAAACAGTAATTATAAATTTCAGTTATATTTTTCTGCCAACATTAACAACGAATAACACAAAGCCATACGCCAATCAGTGTATTAAAAATCTAAAGCTTTTAGCCCAAAATCCTAATCGTCACGGTGGACTCGCTCCTTACGCTCGTGGCGTTCCTGGGCCTCAAGGCTGTAGGTTGCAATCGGGCGGGCATCCAGGCGTTTCAGTGAGATCGGCTCGCCTGTGTCCTCGCAGTACCCGTAAGAACCTTCCTCGATCCGGCGCAGAGCGGAATCGATTTTTGACACCACCTTGCGTTCACGATCCCGGGTGCGTAATTCCAGCGCCCGGTCGGTTTCCTCTGAAGCACGGTCCGCGACATCGGGGATGTTACGCGTGCCCTCTTGCATATGCTCAATCGTGCCGCGGCTTTCCTCTAGAATCGACGCTTTCCAGACCAGCAGTTTCTGGCGAAAATACTCTACCTGGCGTCCATTCATAAAAGGTTCGTCTTCGGCGGGATGGTAATCTGCATCCAAAATTGTTTCCGCTTTCATCAAGTTTTCCTTAACTAGATAATAGGTGCTGCATCACGAAAGAATCACCTGTGGGCAGCACGATGGTTAGCGTTATGCGCCTGCGATACCGAAATTTTGCGAGAATGTCACGCATAAGATATGTTGGCTTGCACGATTGTTACCGCCTGATACTGTCTGCCGGGATATGAATCATAAAATGGTGCCAAAAATGCAGTTTTTAGGAACGGATGAATATGTTGCAACTCAAGATTTAAAAATCGCTGTCAATGCCGCTATTACGTTGCAACGTCCGCTATTGGTCAAGGGTGAACCGGGCACAGGGAAAACCGAATTGGCGCGCCAAATCGCGACATCTTTGGGCATTGAAATGCTGGAATGGAATATCAAGTCGACCACCAAGGCCCAGCAGGGCCTCTATGAATACGATGCGGTTTCACGTCTGCGTGACAGCCAGCTTGGCGATAGCCGGGTGAACGACGTCAAGAACTATATCAAGCCCGGGAAACTGTGGCAGGCCTTCACCGCTGATCAACGTGTGGTGCTGTTGATTGATGAGATCGACAAGGCAGACATCGAGTTTCCCAATGACCTGTTGCAGGAACTCGATAAAATGGAATTCCACGTCTATGAAACCGGAGAGACCATCCGCGCCGTCCAGCGCCCGATTGTGATTATCACCTCTAATAATGAAAAAGAACTGCCGGATGCTTTTCTGCGCCGCTGCTTTTTCCACTACATCCGGTTTCCCGATGCCGAGACCATGCAAAAAATCATCGATGTGCATTTTCCCAGCATTAAACAGGATTTGTTAACGACAGCCCTGACGCAGTTTTATGAAATTCGCGAGACCCCGGGGCTAAAGAAAAAACCCTCGACCTCCGAAGTGCTTGATTGGCTAAAACTGCTGTTGTCAGAGGATTTATCTGCCGAGGATTTGCGCAGCGATCCTGCAAATGCTCTGCCCCGCCTGCACGGAGCACTGCTTAAAAACGAACAGGATGTGCATCTGTTTGAACGCCTCGCCTTTGCTACGCGGGGCAACCGATGAGCGTTATTCGCCGGCTAAGACTGGCAGACCGGGCCGCCTGGGGCGGATTATGGCAGGGGTATCTGGCCTATTACGAAACCGTTCTACCCGATGAAATGTATGATTTGGCCTTCAAGCGCATGCTCGCACAAGATGACCACGAATTTCACGGGCTGGTTGCGGAAAAAGACGGAAAACTGGTCGGGCTGGTGCATTATCTGTTCCATCGCCACGGCTGGAAGATTGAAAATACCTGCTATTTGCAAGACCTTTACACCAGCCCCGATGTGCGCGGCCAAAGCATCGGGCGCGCGCTGATTGAGGCGGTGTATAGCGCGGCTGATCTGGCCGGCGCGCCATCGGTTTACTGGCTGACACAAGATTTCAACAAGGATGGCCGACGTTTGTATGACAAGGTCGGCCAGCTGACACCCTTCATCAAATACAGCCGGTGACATGCAAACATCTTTGCCCGATCTGAATGCTATTCTTGCCGCGCAAAATGAAAAATTGCTGCATGTCGAACAGTTTGCCAAAGGCGCCACCAGCACGGTTTGGAAGGTTAAAGGCACCCGCCATACCTATGCATTGAAAACCTCCAATGGCCGCGTGCCCTTAGCGGATGCGGCGCTTGATATGAAACTTCGCATGGATGTTTCCCAAAAAGGCGGAATAGTGGCGCGCCCGGTCTCAAATGGCACTGGCTGGATGCTGGATAGGTTTGTCGAGGGCGCGCATCCAACTCGCGGGGCGTTGCCAAAGGATGCTTGCTATACGCTTGGCCAAACGCTGGCCCTACTGCATAAAGTTCCGGTTACAGGATACGGTGCACCGCGTGTTACCCGGGGCCAAATCATTGGCACGCAAGATACGGCCCTAATAGGTCTGGCAGTACGATTTACCAATCCGCTGCCAACAATTGCGGCGCTAAACACCCATCCCGCTTGCCCCGCCATGCCCGAATTGCCCGCGGTCTTACCGCCAATTATTGCCGAAATAAGCGCCAAGACAACCACTGCGCAACCAGCCTTGTGCCACAGTGATCTGCATGAACGACAGTTCCTGATTATGGAGGGTCAGCTTATGGCCTTGCTTGATTTTGGCGATGCGGTGATTTGTGATCCACGCTGGGATTTCGCTTCGCTTTTGTATTTCCACGGGCCGCGTGTTTTGGCAGATACATTGGCGGGCTATGCAAATAAGGCGATTGAGCTACGCGATGTGCACCTGTTTTCCATCGGCATTGCCCTGCACCACGCTGCACGCTCGGTTTTGCCTAATAAATCCCACCGACTGAAGGTTGCCACTGTGCATTTGCGCCGCACGCTATTATATCTGGATCAGACCAACACGAGAGGTGTATGAAATGCTATCCCTGATTGCCGGTATTATCGGCGCGATTTTCGGCTGGTGGCGCGCCAGCAAACGCGGTGGCAACCGTGCGGATAAGCTGCAATATGCGGCGGTTCATGGCATGGCTTTTCTGGTGGTCGGGTATTTCGCCTCGCTGGCAATACTCAGCCTGCTCGGCTGATGTTTCTACAGTTTTTCACCACCCTGCGCGCCGCCAATATCCCGGTGAGTTTGCGCGAATACCTTAGCTTTCTTGAAGCGATGACCACCGATCTGGTACTTTATGATACCGAAGGGTTCTACTATCTCGCGCGCGCGATCATGGTCAAAGACGAGCGTAATCTGGACAAGTTTGATCAAGCTTTTTCCACCAGTTTCAGCGGGCTGGAAACCATGACGCTTGACGATATTCTTGATGCTGTTGACGTTCCCGAAGACTGGCTGCGCAAGCTCGTTGAAAAAACCCTGACCCCTGAAGAAATAGCTGAAATCAAGTCTTTGGGCGGGTTTGATGCGTTGATGGAGACCTTGAAAAAACGGCTGGCAGAACAGGAAAAGCGGCATCAGGGTGGTTCAAAATGGATCGGCACGGCGGGCACTTCGCCCTTTGGTGCTTATGGTTACAACCCCGAAGGTGTGCGCATTGGCCAGCAGAGCAGCCGCCATCAGAGGGCGGTTAAAGTCTGGGATAAACGCGAATTTCGCAATCTGGATGACAGCGTGGAACTGGGTACGCGCAACATCAAAATCGCCCTCAAACGTCTGCGCAACTGGGCGCGCACCGGCGCGGATGAGGAACTGGACCTTGACGGCACCATCCGGGCCACCGCTGAAACCGGCTATATCGATATCAAAACCCGCCCCGAGCGGCGAAATGCTGTCAAACTGCTGCTGTTTTTCGATATCGGCGGCTCTATGGACGCCCATATCGGCATCGTCGAAGAACTGTTCTCGGCTGCGAAAAGTGAATTCAAACATATGGAGCATTTTTATTTCCACAACTGTCTTTATGACGGGGTTTGGCGTGATAATGCCCGGCGCTGGAACGCCCAAACCCCAACGCAAGAGGTGCTCAATACCTATGGATCCGACTATAAATGCATCTTTGTCGGGGATGGCGCCATGTCGCCCTATGAAATCGCCTATCGGGGTGGTGCCAATGAGTTTTATAACGAGGAATCCGGTGAGACGTGGCTAAATCGCGCCCGCGAACAATGGCCCAACCACATCTGGATCAACCCCCTGCCCGAGGTCCAGTGGCAATACACCCAGAGCATATCCATGATCCGCGAAATCTTTGAAAACCGCATGCACCCCATGACATTAAGCGGCATTGTGGCCGGCATGAAAGAACTGGGGCGATGACCCGTCTTGCCCCGATCCTGCTCGCCATTATTTTCGCCCTTGTTATGTACCGTTTTTCTGCCTGGAAAGCCGGGAAAACCCTGGATGCGCAATCAACTGTGCTGGATGATCCTGAGCTTTTGGCGCTTACCAGACGTATGGCGGCAAAGCTGGAGGTTTCTAATCTCAAGGTACATGTCCATGAAATCGCGCCGATCAATGGTCTCGCGGCCCCCGATGGGCGGATTTTTATCACCCGCGGGTTCATGGATAAATACCGCGAGGGCATTGTGAGTGCCCCCGAGCTGGCCAGCGTTATTGCCCATGAGCTGGGCCATGTCGCCCTTGGTCATTCAAAACGTCGGATGCTGGATTTTGCCGGGGCCAATGCGGTGCGCGTGGTGCTGATCGGGGTGATCGGGCGGTTTGTGCCAGTGGTTGGTCCCTATCTGGCCAATGCGCTGATTTCCATGTTGACCGCGCGGCTTTCGCGACAGGACGAATATGAGGCCGACGCTTACGCCGCCGCTTTGTTAACAAAATCGGGCATCGGGGTTGGCGCGCAGATATCCATGTTTGAAAAGCTGGATACCCTTGCCGGGGGCGCCAACAGTCAATTGGCCTGGCTGATGAGCCACCCGAAAACAGGTGAACGCATTGCGGCGCTCAAAACATTGGAAAAAGGCTGGGCTTAGGGCGCCAGATGCTTGCCTAATCGTGGCAGGCCGGCGCGTTTCAGCAAGGCGCGCATGGGTTGCTGACGCCCCGAGACTTCTTGCGCGCGCATCTGCACTTGCTGGGCAACTTTGGCGACGCCAATCGATCCGTTACGGGCCATTTCCAGCAGAAATTCATCAGGATCACGGCGGATCAGGCCGTATTCAGCCAATATCCCGTTGGGAAAATCCTTGCGGTTTTTGGTCAGGATTACCCGTGCATCCCCCGCGATAGCGGCCGCTAAAACATGGCGATCGTATCTGTCGGGCAAATAGAGCGTGGCGATAATATCGGGGGCAAAATCCACCGTCGCACCCGGCCAGTTTGCGTTCATCACCGCCATTTCGCCCGACGCAATCGCGCCCGCCTCTGGCCCCAGTTTTGTCGCGGCGTGCTGCCATTCTGCAAAAATTTGCGTTGACCAAAGCGGTGTAAAGCCCCGCGCGCCTGCCACGCCCATCAAAACCTCGCGCATCACCGTCGGGAATATGATGCAGGCGTCCAGCAGTACGCGCATTAATCCAGCCGCAGGAAAAGCGCTTTAAGGTAGGATGTTTCGGCCAGATACGGATGCGTTGGATGGTCAGCGCCCGCAGCGCCCGTATGTACAATCTGCGCCCGCCGCCCGGCCTTGCCGACCCCGCGCAGGCTGATTTCGCGAAACCGCGCCAGATCAGCGGCGTGTGAGCATGAACACAGCACCAGATAGCCCCCCGGCTCCACCAGTTTGGCGCCCAAGCGCGCAATGCGTTCATAGGCCCGCAAGCCGGATTCAAGCGCTTGCTTTGAAGGCGCAAAGGCCGGTGGATCGCAAACTACAATGCCAAAACGCCGGTCCTCGTTGCCCATGGCGATCATAGTGTCAAACGCGTCACCCTTGCGGGTTTCAAGGCGCGCCGCAACCCCTGTGGCCGCCGCCCCTTTTGTCGCCAGTTCAAGCGCCGGGGTTGAGCCATCAACCGCCAGCGCCCCTGTCGCCCCACCTGCCAGTGCTGCCAGTGAAAACCCGCCAACATGGGAAAAAACATCCAGCATATCGCGCCCTTTACCAAGGCGTGCCGCAAAAGCGTGGTTCGGGCGTTGGTCATAATAGAGGCCGGTTTTCTGCCCCCCCAAAAGGTCCGCCATATAGATGGCCGCGTTCATCGGCACTTGGATCAACGCGGAAATCTCACCGCGCAGGGTGATGGTTTCGTCGTTCAACCCTTCAAGTGTGCGGGCGCGCCCGTTGGCGTTTTTCAGCACGTTGGTGATACCGCTAACAGCCACCAGCGCGTCCGTCAGCGCCTCGATGCGTTCATCGGCCCAGGCGGCATTTGGCTGGATTACAGCAGTATCGCCGAAACGATCAATGATAACACCCGGCATGCCGTCAGCCTCGGCGTGGATCAGCCGGTAAAATGGCGTATCAAACAGGGTTTCGCGCAGGGTCAGCGCCCGGCGAATACGGGCTTCAAACCACACTTGATCAATGCTTGCAGACAGATCTCTGTCCAGCACCCGTGCAATAATTTTGGATTTGGCGTTGAACGCGGCCAACGCAATAGGTTTGCGTTCTTTATCCTGAATTTCAACGATGCTGCCAGCCGGAATTGCCTTGGTGCGCCGATCGAGCACCACCTGATCAGCATAGACCCAGGGTGCGCCAAAGCGCAGACGCTGGGCGTTGGATTTAGGCAACAGGCGAAGGACGGGGTGTGTTTGAATATCTGACATGGCCCCCCTCTAGCGGGTTCGCGGGCAAAGGGGAAGGGTGATCAGGTGTGTGCGGCATAGCTGATTGCTGCGATCGGTTTGTGGAACAAGTTTTTGAAGCCCGTATTGATTTTCCCGCCAGGCCCTAGTCATCTCCTTTTTGATATTGGGCTGCAATGTTGCTTTAGAAAGGATATAGGCAAGCCCGCTGCGCCTGAGCAGAGTCGATATTGCCATTGCTGTTATGCATAAGGCATATAGCCTAAGGCCAATTTGCAACGGCAACAGGTCTCGGCTATACTTGATACATGTCAAACAACGACAGCACTTCGCTGAAACGTGCCCACCATCCGATGGCGGGTTTTGTGCGTGATGCTTTACAAGACAACGGATTACGGGCAGCCTATGATGACCGCCCACCTTATCAGCGCAATGACTATCTCGGCTGGATAAATCGTGCCAAACGGAATGCAACCGTGCAAAAACGCCTGACACAAATGCTGGATGAACTGCACGCCGGGGATTGTTACATGGGCATGGCGTGGAGGGGCGGACGTTAAAAGTATCCCGGCAGGCTGTCTTGTTCAGCCGCATTGCTAAGCCAGTCGAACAAAAATTCGCCGACTGAGCGAAAACATACCACCTCGATGGTTCCGTCTTTTAGCATCCAGAACGCCGCGGCCAACTGCCCGATACGGGTACGGCGCAGATCGCCAGTGCCAAACGCCGCAGGGGACAGATCAACCGGCGCGCCTTTGGCCAGCACCTCGCGTGCGCCCTTGCCCGTCAGCTGGAACACCGCGCGCGCGTCGGATACGTTAACGGCCATGTGGTGTTCACCTTTTAGGGCTTTGCCAAGGCTTTTAACAACCGTATCAACCGTTGCATAATCAACGATCAGCAGCAGTTCATCGGGCGACATCCACGCAACATTGCCTGCCTTGCCAAAGGTGATCTTGCGCACCTCTGGCAGCGCGGCGCCTGTTGCCGATTTAACTGCTTTTTGCAAAGCACTGCCCGACAGATCGCCGCGCAGGGTGATCATGCCGCGCAAACCGGTCTCGGTGATTTTTATGGCGCCCTCAAAGGTTGCGCCGTTCAGGATGGATCGGGCTTCAGACATTTTGGCGCGCCCCCTCTTTGTCATAAAAAACCGGGTCCACAACGCGCGCGCGGATCACCTTGCCCCGTTCCAGTGGAAAGGTCAGCACCTCGCCCATACGGCTTCCCCCGCCCTTGATCAGCGCCATGGCGATGGAATGGTCAAGGGTGGGGGAAAAGTAGCTTGAAGTCACATGCCCGATCATATTTTCCTGCCCATAGTGGTTCTTGCCGCCGCTCACAGCATGCGCACCGTCAGGCAGCACATCAGCAGGGTTTTCGGTCAGCAGACCAACCAGTTGTTTGCGGTTATTATCTTGCAAAAACGGGCGTTCCTGCGCGCGTTTGCCGATAAAATCGACCTTTTTCTTTGATACGGCCCAGCCAAGTTTCAAATCTTGGGGAATAACGGTGCCATCGGTTTCATCGCCAATCATGATAAAACCTTTTTCGGCGCGCATAACATGCAGGGCCTCGGTGCCGTAGGGCATGATGCTAAATTCCGCACCAGCCGCACAGATTTTATCCCAAAACGCCTGCCCCTCAGCGGCAGGGACTGCGATTTCGTAGGACAGCTCGCCACTGAACGAAATGCGAAACGGGCGAGCCTGAATGCCTGCCAGTTTACCCTCGGCAAAGCCCATGAATGGCAGGGCATCGGATGACACATCCATACCCCCGAGCTTTTCCAGCACCTTGCGCGCATCGGGACCAACCACGGCGATTTGGGCGAATTGTTCGGTGATATTGGTGGTATAAACCTTGAGATCCCACCATTCTGTCTGCAACCATTCCTCCATCCAGGCATGCACATTGTCAGACCCGCCAGACGTGGTGTGACAGAGGAATTCATCGTCAGATATCCGCGCGACAACCCCGTCATCAAACAAAAAACCGTTCTCGTTGCACATCAGCCCATAGCGGCATTTTCCCGGTTTCAGGGTCGATATCATATTGGTGTAGATCAGATCGAGGAATTTCCCCGCATCCGGCCCTTTCACCAGAATTTTCCCCAAGGTCGAGGCGTCCAGCATCGAGACCCCTGAACGGGTGTTCAAAATCTCGCGCGTGACCGCCTGTTTCACAGTTTCCGCGTCACGGATATAAGCATAGGGGCGGCGCCAGTCGGCCACGGGTTCCCAGATTGCGCCGTTAGTATCGCTCCATGCGTCTATCGGGGATTTGCGGGTGGGTTTGAACAGTTTTCCGCGCGCCTCCCCGGCAATTGCACCCAGTGAAATCGGCGTATAGGGCGGGCGAAATGTGGTGGTGCCAACCTGCGGGATCGGCGCGCTCAACGCATCGGCAAGGATGGCGAGGCCGTTGATATTTGACAGTTTGCCCTGATCCGTTGCCATGCCAAGCGTGGTGTAACGTTTGGTGTGCTCGACACTCTCGAACCCTTCCTGTGCGGCCAGACGGACATCGGAAACCTTGACGTCATTCTGAAAATCCAGCCAGCTTTTGGCGCGCAATTTATAGGGCGCGGCAATGGGCATCGACCAGACGGGCAGCATGGGGTTTTCGGTTGGCGCAGTTGTAAGGGGCATGTCACCTGTGATCGGTTTAAATCCTGCCTCAAGCGTGGCTTGACGCCCTGTCTCAACCGCATTTTGCAAGGCAGCGGTGGCGTGCAGCGCCCCTGACGCCGTGCCAGCCGTCAAAACAAACCCCGCGCCGTCATCGCCCAGCGGCGGGCGGGCGGGATCGGGGGTGAACATGGCGTTATCCTCATCCCAATTCAGCTTGCCGCCGCAATGGGACCACAGATGCACCACGGGCGACCAGCCGCCAGACATGGCGACCGCATCGCAAGGAATGGTTTCCAGAACAGCACCCTTGCCTGCCTGATCGCAAATCTCGACACCGCTCACAGATTTATATCCTTTAACGCGGGCAATGCCCTTGCCGGTCTCGACCCGAATGCCCAGTGCACGGGCTTGCGTGGGTAAAATGCCATCGGCAGATGGGCGCGCGTCCAGAATAACCGGCACCTTTAGCCCTGCCTCTTTCAACGTGATCGCAGTGCGATACGCATCATCATTATTGGTAACAATAACCGTGCGATCCCCGGCGCTGACACCGTAAAGCAGCGCGTAATCGCGCACAGCCGAGGCCAGCATGACGCCGGGGATATCGTTACCCGCAAAAGCCAGCGGGCGTTCCAGCGCACCCGTGGCCGTAACGATGCGTTTGGCGCGGATACGCCACAGACGATGGCGCGGACCGGGGGTATCTGGCTGATGGTCGTTCAGGCGTTCATAGCCCATGGCATAGCCGTGATCAAACACGCCAGACCCTGTCATACGGGTGCGGATTGTGACGTTGTCCATGCCCTCCAGCAAGGCGGTTTGCGCCGCGATCCAGTCTACCGCGCTTTGGTTCTCAACCTCAACCTCGTCCACCAAAATCCGCCCGCCAAGATGGGGGGTTTGTTCCATCAACAGCACCTTGGCGCCAGATTTCCCGGCCTCGACCGCCGCTGCAATCCCGGCCATGCCGCCCCCGATGATCAGCACGTCGACATAGGCATAGAAATACTCGTAATGATCTGCATTAGCCACTTTTGGAACCGCCCCAAGCCCCGCAGACTGGCGGATCAGCGGTTCAAACAGGTGTTTCCAGGCCCAGCGCGGTTTCATGAAGGTTTTATAGTAAAATCCGGCAGGAAACAGACGCGGCAGACGGTTATTCACCGCGCCGATATCAAAATTCAGGCTGGGCCAGTGGTTTTGCGAGCGCGCGGTCAGGTCAGCGAAAACCTCCGTCGTGGTGCTGCGCTGGTTGGGTTCAAAATGCGCCCCCTCATTCATGTTGACCAGCGCATTGGGTTCCTCGACCCCGCTGGCCATTATCCCGCGCGGACGGTGATATTTGAACGAGCGCCCAACCAGCATCTGGCCGTTTGCCAGCAAGGCCGAGGCCAGTGTATCGCCATCGTGCGCCGTGAGGTTTTGGCCGTTAAAGGTGAAGGCAACAGCCGTATCCCGGTCTATCAACGCGCCACCATTTGCCAGACGCGCGCTCATGCGAAACCTTCCCATTCCGGGCGGCTGGCCTTGATTTTTGCCAGAATTTCGGCGGGTGGTTTGGATGTTTGGGCGCTGTAGGTGCCAAATACTTCCAGCGTAACTGTGCAGCGGGCTGCGTGAAACCACTTGCCACAGCCAAAGACATGACGCCAACGTTCAAAATGTACCCCGCGCGGGTTTTTGCGCCCAAACAGGTAATCGCTGAAATCCTGATCGCCCGAGCCGGGCCCGAAACGTTTCAGATGCGCCTCGCCACCCGCGGCAAACTCGGTTTCCTCGGCGTGTATTCCACAGTGCGGGCATTTCAGCAATAACATGTTAAATCCTTATCCATGCAACCATTCCACAAGCATTCCGCCAAGGCCCCATTGCAAGGTCCCCACCACGGAATAGACCATCTCATAGCGGTAAGTTTCCAGCTTGGCCTCACGATGTTTGGCGGCCAGCATGCTTTCAAAACTGTCGGTGATCCGCTGGGCAAGCTGCGTCTCATCCAGCGGATCATCCCCTTGACGACCGCGTTTTACCATTTGCATATAGCGCCAAATCATCCGTTGCTGGACCTCTTCCTGATTATCCCAAAGGCGGCGTTCTTCCTGGCTGGAGAAACGGTGCGTTAGAAATATTGACAGCCCGATGCTTAACGCAATCGCCCCGATCGCCGGAAACATACGGTCCCAGCCGAAATAGAGTGCGGTGATAGAGGCAATTGCCCAGATAAAAATCATAGCAATCAGCAACTCTTTGCGCAAAAATGCTACGGCTGTCTGGTTATTGCCTATCAATGCGCCACCGCCGCCGCGACAGATTCGTCGATCATGCGGCCCTCGCGAAAACGCTCCAGACTAAAGGGCGCGGCCAGATTTCCCGGGGTGCCTTTTGCCAATGTTTCAGCCATGGCCCAGCCCGAGCCGGGAATGGCCTTGAACCCGCCCGTGCCCCAGCCTGCGTTGATAAACACCCCCTCAACCGGGGTTTTTCCGATGATGGGTGAGCGATCCCCCGTCATATCGACAATCCCGCCCCATTGGCGCAATTGTTTAAGCCGCGAGATGAGCGGAAATGTCTCAATCAGCGCGCGCACGGTTTCCTCAATATGATGAAAACTGCCGCGCTGGGTGTAATTGTTATAGGCGTCCGAGCCGCCGCCGATCACCAATTCACCCTTGTCAGACTGGCTAACATAGCCGTGCACGGTGTTGGCCATGACCACACAATCCAGCAGCGGTTTTATCGGCTCGGACACCAGCGCTTGCAGGGCCATCGATTCAATCGGCAGGCGGAACCCGGCCATATTGGCCAGCACACCGGAATTACCCGCGACCACAAGCGCCAGTTTTTTGCCCTTGATCACCCCTTTGGTGGTCTGCACACCCGTCACATGCCCGCCGGTTTTATCAATCCCCGTCACCTCGCATTGCTGGATGATATCCACCCCCAAATCAGAAGCCGCGCGTGCATAGCCCCAGGCCACCGCATCATGGCGCGCCGTGCCACCCCGCGCCTGCCACAGCCCGCCGAGCACCGGATAGCGCGGGCCGCCGGTTTCGATGATGGGGATCATTTCTTTGATCTGTCGGGGGCTGAGCATACGCGATTCAATCCCCGCCAGACGGTTGGCGTGCGATGTGCGTTTCCAGGCCCGTAGTTCATGTTCGGTTTGCGCCAGCATCATCACACCGCGCGGGGAAAACATGATGTTGTAGTTTAGCTCTTGGGACAAATCCTCATATAATGAGCGGGAAAGCTCAAATATCGCGGCTGATTCATCTTGCAGATAATTAGACCGAATGATCGTCGTGTTGCGCCCGGTGTTGCCGCCCCCCAGCCAACCTTTTTCCAGCACTGCCACATTGGTGATACCGTGGTTTTTCGCCAGATAATACGCCGTGGCCAACCCGTGCCCGCCAGCCCCGACAATGATCACATCATATGCATCCGCCGGCGCGGGGGATCGCCACGCGCGCTCCCAGCCGGAATGAAACCGGGCGGCTTCGCGCAGGATTGCAAAAGCAGAATAACGTTTCATAAAACAGGCTCCGTCAACTTTACCACTGGCATGACGCATAAAGGAAACCCGACCACGCCGGTCTGCGCCGTATTGATCGTAGTTCACGACATATTCATAACGCAATCCCTACATGGTATATTTGCCCCATTGCTGCGCCCGCATCGCATGGGTATTGTTGCCCCGAAATAATGAACGGATTGCAGTATGGTTTTCTGGATAGTTGCAGGTGGTATACTATTTTTGGCACTGCTGGCCATGTTGTGGCCTGTGCTTTTCCCAAAATCACAAGCCATGGCGCGCGCCAGTTATGATGTTCAGGTCTATAAAGACCAATTGAAAGAGCTGGACAGCGATCTTGCGCGCGGTGTTTTATCAAAAGACGAGGCCAAGGCCAGTCGGGTCGAGGTATCACGCCGCTTGTTGGCCGCAGATGATGCAGAGGGCCGCGATAGCGTCAATCGAAACGCCCCCCAGACCCTGTCGCGCCTGCTGGGGGTTGGGGTTGCGATTGCCGTAGTGTTCGCCACATTTGGGCTTTACCAAAAAATAGGCGTTCCGGGCCTGCCTGATCTGCCGCTCAATGAACGTAGCAGCCAGCGCCCCTCGCAAATTGAGGCCGAAACGGCCCTTGCCCGCATTGAAAGCGACACGGATTTGCCCGGTTTGCAAACCGCGGACCCCAAGCATCTGGAACTTGTCGCCCAGCTTCAATCCGTGCTGAAAGATCGCCCCGATGATCTGGTTGGCCACCGGATGTTGGCCGATAACCTTGCGCAGCTTGGTCAGTATGCCAAGGCGCGGGTGGCACAGGATGTTGTGATGCGGATTTTGGGCGATAAGGCTGGCGCCCCGGATTACGCCTCGCTGGGGGAAATTATGATTATTGCTGCCGATTGGTATGTCTCGCCCGAGGCCGAATCCGCATTGGCAAAAGCCCTTACTCTTGATCCCAAAAACCAGCGTGCACGCTATTATGCCGGTATCTTGATGCTGCAACGTCAGGATTATGGGCGTGCCTATCAGCTTTGGTCTGAACTTTTGGCCGAGGGACCGGCGGATGCACCCTGGATCCCCATTATCAAGGACCAGATCGATGCGGTTGCCGCCGAGGCCGGTATCACGCAAGCCCCCGGGCCATCTGCCAGTGACATTGATGCCGCCGCAAATATGGGTGCAGAGGAACGCCGCGATATGATCCGCGCTATGGTCGCACAGCTTTCTGAACGTCTGGCGACAAAAGGCGGCAGTGCGGATGAATGGGCGCGTCTTATCCGTGCTTACGGCGTGCTGGGGGAAACCGCCAAAGCCTCGGCGATCTGGAACGAGGCCCAAGAGGTTTTTGCCAGTGACAGCGCAGCCATAACACTGTTGTTAGGGGCCGCGCGCGATGCAGAGGTATCGGCCAGATGAGCGCTGCAATATTTGACGATGTTGCAGATTTCGCCGCAGCTTTGCCGCAGATGCACGCGATAATAGGGCTGGATTTGGGGACAAAAACCATCGGCGTTGCCGTCTCGGACACCTATCGCTGCGTCGCCACACCGCTGGAAACTGTGCGGCGCATAAAATTCACGCGCGATGCCAACAGGTTGCTGGAAATCATTGCCGCACGCAATATCGCCGGCGTTGTGCTGGGACTGCCGCGCAATATGGATGGCTCCGAAGGGCCGCGCGCCCAATCGACCCGGGCATTCGCGCGAAATTTTGCGCGCCTAAGCGATGTGCCGATTACGTTTTGGGATGAACGTCTGTCAACGGTAGCTGCCGAACGCGCATTGCTGGAGGCCGACACCTCGCGCAAACGCCGCGCCGAAGTGATTGACCACGTGGCTGCGGGGTATATCCTGCAAGGGCTGCTGGACCGGTTGGCGCATCTGGCTTGAGGGGAATCATGGAAGACATCTGGAAAAGAGACGAGATTGAAAGCCCCTGCGTCAACCTGTGTGTCATGCACCCAAAGGCCGAAATTTGCATGGGATGTTTTCGCACATTGGACGAAATTGCTAATTGGTCCTCCTTTTCAGCAACTGCGCGCGAATCCTTGATCAAAGAACTGCCGGCACGGCAAAAATTGCTCAAACCTATGCGCAAAAACCGCAAAAATATCCACAGCCCTAAATAGAATATTCACGATTGCTTGCTTATTTTTATGTGTATGGTAAAATACTACCTGCATATTGTTGATAAACAGTGTTATTAGTCTGTGTAAAAGGAAATAGTTGCCGAATGCAAATCTGGGCCGTCATTCTGATTATATACTTCGCCGGAGCATTTTTGCTGCGCGATAACTTTTCGGAAATGTTGTTCAAAACTGACGAAGCCTGGTGGGTTGCTCTTATCGCAATCGGCCTTATTGGCACCGCTTTTGCCGGTGCGATTCGCAATTTTCTAAGTTTTCTGTCTGAAGAACGTCACCGGCTGATTTTTGCGTTTACGGCATTATTTTGCATAGGCGGCATCGAATTTCTGAACGCCCAATATACACATAACGCCGACCAGAATGCCACTGCCGCCCTTGCGATTGTACCCGGTGAAATTGAAATTCAGCGTTCCTGGGATGGCCATTTCCGCGCAATTGCCCAGATAAACCACACCGATGTCGGTTTGCTGATCGACACGGGCGCCTCTTTGGTACTGCTGCGCCATGATGATGCTATTCGCATGCATCTGCCCGTGGATACGCTCGATTTCTCAACGCCTTTAACCACGGCCAGTGGCCGGTCTTTCGTAGCCCCCCTTATTCTTGACAGTCTGTCGATTGGCGATGTTACAGTTTATAACGTTCGTGCAGCCGTAGCCCAGCAAGGCGCGCTGCATTCGTCCCTTTTGGGGATGAGCTTTCTGGAAAACCTCCATGAGGCCGTGATCCAGAGAAACCGGATGATCTTGCGCGAATAACCGCAGTTTTACCCCATCAGCGCCTTGCGCAGCATATTCAACGCCATCAGCATAATAAACACAGCAAATACAATTTTCAGCGGTTTTGGGTTCATGGAATGCGCGATTCGCACGCCGATAGGGGCCGTCAGCAATGTCATCGAAATGATGATAACAAAGGCGACTATGTTAACTAACCCAAAGGTTAACGGTGGCTTGCCCGGGCTATCCCAGCCCATCAGCAAAAACCCAATGACCGAGGGCACAGCAATGATCACCCCGAACCCCGCCGCCGTTGCAACAGCGCGGTGAATGGGGCGGTTGAACAATGTCATAAGCGGCACACCAAAACTGCCGCCGCCAATACCCATAAGTACCGAAAGAAACCCCAAAACCGGCGCGATGATTGCCCGGGAAACGCCGCGCGGCATTTCAGCCCCCAACCGCCAGTTTTCCCGCCCAAAGGCCAGATAAAGCCCGACCAAAACACCCAAAACCCCAAAGATCAGCATCAGGTTTTCCGAACGCATCTGCCGCGCAATCAGCATGCCGAGTACCGCGCCAATAACAATTCCCGGCGCCCAGCTTTTCAGGATATCCCAATCCACCGCACCCTTTTTATGGTGGCTCAAAACCGAGCGAATGGAGGTAAAAACAATCGTAGCCA
The DNA here is from genome assembly GCA_036479695.1 of Paracoccaceae bacterium. GTDB lineage: Bacteria > Pseudomonadota > Alphaproteobacteria > Rhodobacterales > Rhodobacteraceae > NORP23. The sequence goes on along the minus strand of JAZGFN010000005.1, from coordinate 144,293 downwards.
GCGAGGTCGCCACGCATATTTGCATCATTTGCGCACTGTCATATCCAAGGGTGGTGAACGTGTAATAAAATGCCGGAACCAACACGATCCCACCGCCAACCCCCAACAATCCGGCAATCACACCGGCAATGGCACCAATAAATAACAGTAATGCCAAAAGCGGAAAAATCTGTGCTAATTCAAGTCCATACATCGTTTTCCCCTATGCTCCGAAAGCCCGCACCGCATCAAGCGCGCGCAGCACCAATTCTGGCCCTGCACCCTCTTTATAGGCATTTTCCGAGATAATACGCCGCCATTTCCGCGCCCCGGGCCTGCCGGTGAATGCCCCCAGCATATGGCGCGTTATCTGATTAAGACGGGCGCCCTTGCCCATTTCCATCTCAATATAGGGCAACATATCCAGCACTGCCTGTTCAGCGTTTGTATCCGGGCCAGCTCCAAAAATCCGACGATCAGCCGCCGCCAGAATATTTGCCGGTTCATGATATGCTGCGCGCCCGATCATCACCCCGTCCAACCCTGCCGCCAGATGCACCTCGGCCTGTTCCAGCGTCGAAATCCCACCATTTATGCAAATTTCCAACGCCGGAAACTGGAATTTCATGGCATATACCAGATCATAATCCAGCGGCGGCACGTCGCGATTTTCCTTGGGGCTTAGCCCATGCAGCCAGGCCTTGCGCGCATGAATGGTAAAGCTGCGCATGCCAGTGTCTGATACGCGCGCCAAAAATGCAGGCAGGGTTTCTGCGACGATTTGATCATCAACCCCAATGCGGCATTTGACCGTAATATCAACCCCGTTTGCAGCCCGCTGCATCGCCCTAACACAATCGGCTACCAGCGCCGGATCCTTCATCAGAACCGCGCCAAAACTACCTGATTGCACCCGGTCCGAGGGGCAACCGACGTTTAAATTAATCTCGCCGTAGCCAAAATCACAGGCAATCCGCGTGGCCTCCCCCAATTGCTGTGGATCAGAACCGCCAAGCTGCAAAGCTACGGGATGCTCATCATCATGAAACCCCAACAGCCGATCCCTGTCACCATGCATAACCGCCTGGGCCGTCAACATCTCGGTATAAAGCAGCGTATGCGTACTGAACCGGCGGTGAAAATACCGGCAATGACGATCCGTCCATTCCATCATGGGGGCTACGGCGAATATTTTTTCTTTATTTTTCAAGGTTTTATGACACATTTCAATTAGATCAATTCATGAACAGTGTGCAATTTGATGGACTGAATTGCACGCTATTTGCACGCTAAATTTGGAGTGCACGCTATGGCTACAATATTTAAGACACGTCAAGAACATTGGCGAGCCCAAATACGTCGAAAGGGTAAATATATGTCTAGCACATTTAGTCTCAAGACCCTTGCCAAAGAATGGGTTATTGCAACAGAACGATTGATAGATCAAGGATTAGAACCTTCCACACGCGGTTCCAGGGTAATCCACCTAGGATCATGACCTATTAATTCCAAGGATTCCCATGGGGTCTGATTTCTGATTCAATTCCGGCAGGAGGAATTGCAAATGTCGGATTATTATTGGCTTTCGGAAGACCAGGTTAACCGTATAAAACCTTATTTTCCACGATCGCATGGTGTTCCGCGCGTCGATGATCGACGCGTTCTCAGTGGTATTACCCATGCTCTAAAACGAGGCTTACAGTGGCAGGCCTGTGCTGATGCACCTGACAGCGGGTCAGGTGTCAGACTATAAGGGAGCTGAAAAGTTACGGGGCGATTTCCCTGCGGCCAAATATCTGCTGGCGAATAAAGGCTATGACGCCGACTGGTTCAGAGATGGCCTGCTGGAAAAGGGATTACGCCCTGCATTCCCCCCAAGAAGAACCGGAAACGCCAGATCACATATGATATAACCCTGTATAAACAACGCCATAAGGTTGAAAACATGTTCGAACGGTTGAAGGATCGCCTCTCGGGCATGTAAACATACCCTGCCGGGCCGCGGGCGGCGCATTTCAATCCAGTATGACCGATGCGCCCATACAGTCTTTTCAGTAACCTGCATCGCTGCCATTGTCATATTCTGGTTTTAACGAGCCCTGACACTAGGTGGTTGAACAGTCACATCTAGCGACGAAGCGAGCGATAGACAGACATGGTAAATGAATTCAGAATCTAGGCAGTTTTATGCAGCTAGGCTTGCAAACTGTTGAACTGGAGAATTGGCTAATGAGAGGCATTGAAAACTAACATGTGTCAGGTAATCCAGCTCGATAAAGCAATGATATTGTTCAGAGTTTTTATCCATACCACTGATAAATTATTTACAGAAAAGCATCATTTGTCGCGTTGAAATATCCAATCATGGTCGGGATGATTTTGAAATCGCCATTTGCGAAGTGGGCCTGCCATGACATTCAGATAATACATTTCGTAGCCGTAGGGCGCCGCAAGGATGGTGACCTTTTGGAACCAGCACCACATCGCCATTGGCTGGTGCCATTGTTTCATCCAATTCCCCATCCTCAGTAAATACCCGTTGGAAACCAAATCCCTGCGCCGGGTTAAGGCGGTGGTAATAGGTCTCTTCCAGATAAGTCGTGTTCGGAAAATCGTCTTCATCGTGGCGATGGGGTGGGTAAGACGAGCAATTGCCTTGTGGTGTGAACACCTCAGTTACCAACAAACTATCGGCAACATCACGGTTTTCCATGGCGATATTGTGAATGTAGCGGGTGTTGGCACCCTTGCCGCGTTCCGCCAACTCAATACCAACAGGACCGATGATTTTAGCTTCGTGTCCGCCTTTTCCCGGCGCGGTACATACAGCAAGGGGTAAGCTTAGTTGTAGCGGTTGCGCTCCACTTGGAGCCGTTTGGTACATAAACACAATGAGGTGGAATACGTTCAAACACATCCATTCGTTCACCGAGTTCGCCAAAATTCTGCTCACCTGCAGTGATTTCCGCTTTGCCTTCCACCAGCACTAATATCACTTCTGTGTCGCCGGTAGATTCAGAAACAGTTTCACCAGCTAGAATATGATATAGCCCAAAGCCGACATATTCCCAATTGGCACTTTGTGTGGTTATGTCGTGGACTTTACCAGTTTTAGCAATCGGTTTGCGTAACAAATCAACCATGGGTTTTTCCTTTGTCCAGCCCAGACGAACGGGCCATTTGTTTCAGTGCTTTTAACCCGAGAGTTTGAAATTCTAATGGATGGTTCACAGCCGGATCATGCTCAGCTTCAATCACCTACCATCCTTCATATTGATGTTGTGCTGCAATTTTCAACACGGGTTCAGAATCAACGCCACCCTCAATATCCCCCGGTACGGTAAAGACACCGCGCCGAACGCCTTCGAGAAATGATAAGCTTTCGGCTTCAACTTGATTTTTGATTTGTGTCCTCACATTTTTGCAATGGATATGGCTGACCCGATCCATGAATTTCTGCGCAAGGTCTTGTGGGGCAACATCGGCGAACCATGCGTGCCCTGTATCAAGAAGCAATTGGTGGCCGGTCCAGTGTTAGCCATAAAGGCATCAATTTCATCGGCAGTTTCTACAATTGTCCCCATGTGATGATGGTAAACCAATATAATGCCCTGATCGATGCAGTATTGAGCAATTGCCTCTACTTGTGCTCCAAATTCCGCCCATTGGTCATGAGGCAGCACAGGACTTTGGCTCAATGGGCGATTATCTTGTCCGTGAATCGCATTGGAGGTTTCACAGACAATACAAACTTTGCACCCCATTACTTTCAGCAAATCCAGATGCGGTTGAATGGCTATTTTTTCTTCTTCTATGGAGTGGGTCAGCAGATTCAACGAATGCCAAGCTCATGCGTTAGCATTTGGTGGCGTGAAAGCCATTATGGGTAACGTTCCAACTCCTCGCCTTGAAGTTTTGTGTGACATCCCGATTTTACCGACGCGCTGGAAATTGAAAAAATCATTCATGCAATTGCATTATCAGATGATATCGACGCAGTGTTAATCTGTACGCCAACCGATACTCATGCTGATTTGATAGAAAAATTTTCGCGCGCAGGGAAAGCTATATTTTGTGAAAACCCGTCGATATAAATATCGATCGTGTGCGTTCTTGTTTGAAGGTGGTCGATGAAACAAATACAAAATTGATAATTGGATTCAACCGTCGATTTGACCCACATTTTGTTGCATTGCACGAGAGTGTTCTTTCAGGCCAAATTGGCGATGTTGAGATGGTCAATATTATTTCACGTGATCCAGGCGCTCCACCCGCAGACTATATCAAGGCATCAGGCGGCATTTTCAAAGACATGACAATCCATGATCTAGACATGGCGCGCTTTCTTCTTGGTGAAGAGATTGAAAAGGTTTTTGCCACTGCTTCAGTATTGGTTGATCCAAATATTGGCGCTCTTGGCGATTTTGATAACGCTAGTTTGATCTTAACAACAGCAAGCGGAAAGCAGTGCTCAATCTCTAATTCTAGACGTGCAACCGTTGAGGGTTTCGTGCGTCCTCCTCTACATGACTTTTTCATGACCCGTTACACACAGGCATACGAAAATGAAATTGCGGCATTCATAGAAATGATCATCCACAATACCACAGCTTCACCAAATGGCCATGATGGTTTTGCCGCATTGGCCCTGGCTGAAGCAGCTTTGAAATCCGTTACTGAGGGCCGATCCATAGGAATAGTTGAGATGTAATGATGCCATTACTCGCATATCTTATCTCTTTCATTGCATTTATTGCGCTAAAGAAGTCGGACCAAACCGTAACAGGATCACATCCGAGCATGCCCAAGTTTTCCACTCCCTGAAAATACCTGCACCAAGGCATACAGAAAATCCTAAATTTGCATGCGAAACATAGATTATACTGGATTAGTTTTGATTACGCACTGCACGGTTTTTACACGGAATTCCGCATAACATATTGCATCACTGAACCAGCCTACCTACTGCACCCGGTATTTGGAATGCTGCCTTATGTATGGTAAGGGAAATCTATTGCGCATCACTAGCACCTAATTACCAAAACATGGAGCTTCTTATGTCTATCATTCAAAATATACTGAAAATGCGTCTGTTACTGGGTTTAACCAGTGCTTTCTCGCTTGCCTTAAGTACACTGGCAAATGCTGATCCTGATCTGAATTGTGAAGCCTATGCTCAGTCTGCGATGACGGAAATCCAGCAAGGTATCGATCTTGGCTGCGGGTTTCAGGGGCTGGCCTGGGCTAATGATTACGCCCTCCATTTCAACTGGTGTAAATCGCCGGGTGTCGGCATTATGGATGTGTCGAGTGAGGATCAGGCCCGTCTGGCCGGTCTTGAGCAATGCCGCAAAGTAAACGCGCACGCCAATCAACACCCAACCAACACGTACGGCGAACAAGGTTGTACGAATTACGCCGACATGGCCGTTGGTTTTGCCCGCGATAATGTCAGCCTGAAATGCGGCCTGACGGACAGTCTTTTTGATGATAATCATCAGGGACATTTCTTTTGGTGTATGAGCGGCGTTACCAAAGACGAGGTTACAGCCGCCAATGATCGTGCCCGTAGCGCAATTACACAATGTCAGGAAAATCAGACCGCAAGAGCCAGATGTGGCTTTTATTCTGTCGCCATGAACCCGCTTTATCCCCGCTATCAAGAGGCATGCGCCGGGCGGGACGATTTTTATTATATCACTGCATCAAATGATATTCAGATGTGCATGGATAACAATGCCGATCCTGCGTGGATCAACCAACAGGTAACGGAGATGAACGAAAAAATCCGGATATGTGAGGAAAATATAGTTACCTACGTTCCAACGGGTTGGCGCAATACGCCGATGGATGCCTGTACCAGTGATTTTGCAATATTCTGCAATGAATCTGCCGCCGATAGTTTCTGCCATCAGAATGGGCACACCACGCTTGTCGATGGCAGTGACCGGGGCACCACGGATTTTACCATTCATCTAGATTGCATGAACATGGCCAATCCAACCGAAGCCGATGAGGAATGTTTTTGTTCAGGAACTTGTGGATATTTCAAATCTATCACCTGTTCAGGAACAAAGTAGGTTTATCAAGAAACAGTTGACCTCGTTCTCTTTGCCAATGAAACTGCATAGGCACATAAAAGGGAGATCATCATGAAAAGCACACGACTATTTCTTAGCGTAGCGGCAGGCGCCATTGCGTTGGCGTCAAGCGCATTGGCCCAAGAAGTTACCTTGCGGTTTCACCAGTTTTTGCCACTTCAGGCATCGATTCCGGCCCATGCGATTCAGCCGTGGATTGACAAGATCGAGGCGGATTCCGAGGGGCGTATTAAGATTGAACATTACCCCTCCATGCAATTGGGTGGTGGGCCGCCGGCGCTTTATAATCAGGCCAAAGACGGTGTTGTCGATATTATCTGGACCGTTCTGGGCTATTCCCCCGGGCGTTTCCCCAAAACCGAAGTGTTTGAGCTGCCGTTCATGACCAGCGGGGCCGAGGCCTCGTCGCTTGCCTTTCAGGAATATGTCGAAACCTATGCGATGGATGAATTTCGCGACACACATCTGATTGCCGTGCATACCCATGGTCCGGGCTGGATACACTCCAATAAACCAATTGCCACGCTTGGTGATGTTTCTGGGCAAAAGCTGCGCGGACCGACCCGTGTGATCACAAATCTTTTGGCCAAGCTTGGCGCAACCCCCGTTGGCATGCCCGTACCTGCGGTCCCCGAGGCTTTGTCCAAAGGTGTGATTGACGGCACAGTTATTCCATGGGATGTGACCTTGCCCTTGAAGGTGCCGGAACTGGTGGATAATCACGCCGGTTTTGATTCAGAACCCGGTCTATATACAGCCACGTTCGTTGTGACTATGAACAAGGACAGCTACGCGCAGATGCCCGATGATCTGAAGGCGATTATCGACGCTAATTCCGGCGCTTTTGCCGCTGCTTTGTTTGGCCGTGTAATGGATGAAAGCGACATTCGCAGCCGTGCTGTTGCCGAGGCCACGGACAACACAATTGTTGTGCTGGATGATGCTGAAAAGGCACTATGGATGACTGCTGCAGAACCTGTTGTCACCGATTGGATTGCTGAAATGGAGGCCCTGAACATTGACGCTCAGGCGCTGATTGATGCAGCCAAGGCTTTGATCGCAAAGCATACAGAATAAACACTTTTCGGGCTGGGTTCATAATCCAGCCCGAATAATTTTCCCTACAAGGATACTGGTAATGTCAATTTTACGCCCTTCACGTCGTGATATTCTTAAACTGACAGCCGCAGCACCTGCCTTTGCGTTGACAACGCCTGTGATGGCGAATACCGCGGCCCCCCATGCGGGGCAAAACACCGGTTTTTTTCGCTTTTCCATGGGTGCCGCACAGCTGACGGTGATCTCGGACGGGTATTTCACAACCTCAACCGCTGGCATGGGGGTGAATGCCGATGAAGCGGATGTGCTGACATTTCTTGAAAACCATTTTCAAGATACCACGCAGCGTTATGCCCACACAAACCACATCGTGATTGAACTGGGCGCCGCCAAAGTTCTGGTGGATGTGGGTTCTGGCAGCCGTTTTCAACCGACAGTCGGGCGGATGCTGGATAATCTTGACGCGGCGGGCATTGATGCAGACAGCATCACCCACGTCGCCCTGACCCACGCCCATCCCGACCACGTCTGGGGCATTCGCGATGATTTTGACGAGGCACTTTTCCCCGATGCCCAATATCTGATTGGCACGGTTGAACATCAATGGTGGACCAAAGACAATCGCGTCAACGAGGTGCCAGAGGCCATGCAACAGATGGTTCTGGGGGCGGTGAACTCGCTGGCAGCCGTTAGCAATACGCTGGCGCTGGTTGAAAACAACCACGAGGTCGCGCCGGGTATTCGCATGATCGACACCCCGGGACATACGCCGGGGCATATGTCCTTGATGGTGGAAAGCGAGGGGCAGAGCCTGCTGATTATCGGCGATGCAATCACCCACCCTTACGTCAGTTTTCAACACCCGGAATGGTACGGCGAAAACGACATGGACGGCGACCTTACGGTTAAAACCCGCCAGCGTTTACTGGATATGAGCGCCACAGACCGCATGACGGTACTCGGCTATCATTTCCCCTTTCCCGGGGTGGGGTATGTGAAACCGCAAGGCGACGCATATCAATTCATCCCCGCCCTTTGGCAATGGGATGCAGATTAACGTTTTAACGCGGCACCGAACGCTTTGAACAGCGGGCGCGAGACCTCGTCATGGGCGGCGTTCCATTCCGGGTGCCATTGCACGGCGATTGCAAATCCGGGCGCATCTTTGATGTAAATCGCCTCGGGCGTGCCATCAGGGGCGTATCCTTCAATCACCACGCGCGGGCCGGCGGCGCAAATCCCCTGCCCGTGTAATGAGTTGACCAGCACCTCGTCTTGCCCGAAAATCTGCGCGCAAACCCCGCCCGGGGTTAAGGCAACCGTGTGGCGCAGCGCGAATTTTTCCTCCGTCGTACCCTCGGGGGGCATGCGGTGGTTTGTGCGGCCCGGCAGATCACGGATTTCGGGATGTAAAGTGCCGCCAAAAGCCACGTTGAATTCTTGAAAACCGCGACAAATCCCCAAAATCGGCACGGCTTTCTTAACACAGGCCTCTATCAAAGGCAGGGTCAACGCATCGCGGTTAAGGTCAAAATTCCCATGGGCCTCGGTTTCCGCGTGGCCATAGTATTTTGGATGCACATTCGGGCGACCGCCGGTAAAGACGAACCCGTCACAAGCCGCCATTACATCAGCAATGTCACCGATTGAGGGCAAGGCAGGGATGATCACCGGCATCGCATCCGCCACCTGACTGATCGCATCGATATTCATCAAGCCAACGCCCTGGGTCACATATGTTTCATCCAACACATGCATATTTCCAATAATTCCAACAACGGGGCGTGGCATTTTTTATGTTCCTTTAATCGGCTTATACGGCGCCATTCCGGCATTTGCCAAAATATCCGCACGTTCATTTTCCACATGTCCCGCGTGGCCTTTCACCCATTCCCAACTGACTTTATGGCGCGCTTGTGCCTCATCAAGGCGTTGCCATAAATCCACGTTTTTCACCGGCTTGCGGGCGCTGGTTTTCCAGCCATTGCGTTTCCAGCCGTGAATCCAGCCGGTGACGCCCCCTTTAACATAGGCGCTATCGGTGACGATAGTAAGGGTTGCGGGGCGCGCAAAGGCCTCCAGTGCTGAAATCGCCGCCATCAGTTCCATGCGGTTGTTGGTCGTATCCGCCGCACCGCCTGACAGTTCACGTTCCTTCACCACGCTATCACCATCACGGGCAATCAACAATGCACCCCACCCCCCTGGGCCGGGATTGCCAGAACAAGCTCCATCGGTATAGGCAAAAAGATCAGGCATGGGCCGATATAATAATCCAGTCAGAGTGGGTTTTATCAAGGCCAATATCATGGCCAAACGTACAGTGAAAGCTGTTAAAGCCCGCCTTGCCAAGCAGGTTTTCCAGCTCGGTCTGGCTGTAATAGGCGTAAAAACGGTCAAGCTTGTCGCGATGCTCGCCTTTGCCCAGCTTCATGCCGATATGAAAGACGCCACCCGGTTTCAGCGCGGTATGAAGGGCCATCAAGTGGCCCGGCAATCTGGATTTGGGCGCATGCAGCAAGCTGAAGTTGGCCCAGATACCGTCATATTCCTGCAAACCCGTGATATCATCAAACGTCGCGCACCGCACTGTGACACCGTATTTTTCGGCGGCCACCTGCACCATCCCGACCGAGGCATCAACGGCATCCACGCTAAACCCCGCCTTTTGCAAAAAAGCCGTGGTTTTACCCGGACCACAGCCCAGATCCAATACGCGCCCGCCCTTGGGCAGCATATTGACAAACCGTTCAAGCGAGGGGTCTGGCTGCTCGCCGCTCGTTAGTTCGGCATAATCAGAATATTTGGCATCATAAACTTTGATGGTTGTATCGTCCGCGCTCATGCCGGTTCCCGCAAGACGCGTGGCACCTTGAATTCAACGTTTTCCTGCGCGGTTTCCACATGTTTTACCACGACATTATAGCGCGCCTTGAACGCATCGATAACCTCATTTATCAGCACTTCAGGGGCCGAGGCACCTGCCGTGATCCCGATGGAATCTATTCCCGAAAGGGCGCGCCAATCGATGTTTTCTGCGCGCTCAACCAGCTGCGAATACGTGCAGCCCGACTTTTTGCCAACCTCAACCAGACGCCGCGAATTTGATGAATTTGGCGCCCCGATCACCAGCAACGCATCGACGCAGGGCGCAATCGCTTTGACGGCCGCCTGACGGTTTGTGGTCGCATAACAGATGTCTTCTTTATGAGGGCCAACAATCAGGGGAAACCGGGCGTTAAGGGCTGCAACAATATCAATTGTATCATCAACAGACAGGGTTGTTTGCGTGATAAATGCCAGCTTTGCGGGGTCGCGCGGGGTGATTTTGGCGACATCCTCTTTGGTTTCAACCAGCAGCACCTCGCCCTTAGGTAATTGCCCCATCGTGCCGATCGTTTCAGGGTGCCCGGCGTGGCCGATCATGATCATTTGCAAACCGTTTTCATAATGACGTTCGGCCTCAATATGGACCTTGGAGACCAGCGGACAGGTGGCATCGACATAGATCATATTGCGCGCTTTTGCCTCAGCGGGAACCGATTTTTCCACGCCGTGAGCCGAAAAAATCACCGGGCGATCCTGCGGGCAGTCAGACAGTTCTTCGACAAAAATCGCCCCTTTGGCGCGCAGGCCGTCAACGACAAATTTATTGTGCACGATTTCGTGGCGCACATAAACTGGCGCGCCCCATTTCTCTAACGCCATCTCGACAATCTTGATTGCACGATCAACCCCGGCGCAAAACCCGCGCGGTGCCGCCAGATATAGGGTCAGAGGATCAGACATAAAACAACTCCGGCATATTGCAATGCCAGAGTCATACCTAAATCACCGGAGTAGTTACACCCCTAGTCTTCGGTTTCAGTGTTGAACTGCTCGCTTTCAGGGCGTGGCGGGCGGCCAATCACGTCTTTCAGATCGTCCAATTCGATGAAATTGTCGCACTGGCGGCGCAGATCATCGGCAATCATTGGTGGTTGCGAGCGAATCGTGGAAACCACAGAAACCCGCACGCCTTTACGCTGCAGGCAGGAAACCAGAGGCGTAAAATCACCGTCACCCGAGAAGATCACAATATGATCCAGCTTATCGGCAAGGTCCAGCGCATCGACGGCAAGTTCAATGTCCATGTTGCCTTTGATCTTGCGGCGCCCCATCGAATCCGTGAATTCCTTGGCGGGTTTAGTGACCATCGTATAACCGTTATAATTCAACCAATCGACTAACGGACGGATTGGCGAATACTCTTCATTTTCCAGCAAAGCCGTGTAATACATAGCCCGAAGCAAACGACCGCGCCGCATAAACTCCGTGCGTAACAATTTGTAATCTATGTCAAAACCCAAAGCTTTGGCAGCAGCATAAAGGTTGGAACCGTCAATAAAAAGCGCCAGACGCTCGTCACGATAAAACATTACTTTCTCCAGAAAATGACTCAATTTGTTGCGAAGGGATTGCAAAATGCAACGATCGATACTTTACGTAAAGGATAGGTGGTATTTCTAAGTATGCAAGAGCAAAATAGCAATAATGTTGCGACAAACTGTATTATCGCCCTCGGTGCGAACCTACCGGCAGCGACTGGAACGGCGTTTTCGACGTTAAAGCAATCCTTACGGTTGTTTGCGGGCGAATCACTTAGGATTCGCAAAACGAGCAATTGGTATTCAACCCCGGCATTCCCCGCCGGCTCTGGCCCGAATTTTGTGAATGCAGCGGTATTGGTGCAAACCGCGCTTTCCCCTGAAGGGGTACTGGGCGCGCTGCAACGCATTGAACACGCACTTGGACGCACCCGTAAAAACCGCTGGGAACCACGGCTGTGCGATCTTGATCTCATCGCTTATGGGGATGTTGTTCTGCCCGATTTGGATACATTCAAACACTGGCAAAACCTTGCATTCACAGACCAGAAAACCCAAACCCCGCCAGAATTGATCCTGCCGCATCCACGCCTGCAAGACCGGGCTTTTGTGTTGATCCCGCTTAAAGATGTAGCACCTGACTGGTGTCATCCCGTAAGCGGAAACAACGTAACGCAGATGATAGATGCGCTTGACCAAAGCCTTTTGGTCGATATTTCTGTTCTTTGAGACATGAAACGATACTATTGCCCTTGCATTTTAGGCAAAGGGCGCTTAGATGTGCGCTCTTCCTATACGCCCAATTTACTGGAGCTTAAGCCATGGCACGTGTAACCGTTGAAGACTGCATCGACAAAGTCCCAAATCGTTTTGATCTTGTGATGCTTGCCGCCCACCGTGCCCGCGAGCTGTCCTTGGGGGCGGAACTGACGGTTGAACGCGACAATGACAAAAACCCTGTTGTTGCCTTGCGCGAAATTGCCGAGGAAACCCTAACGGCGGAATACCTGCGCGAAGCGGCCATTGAAAGCCATCAGCGCCAGATCGAAGTCGATGAAGCCGAAGAAGACCAGATGACCCTGCTTATGGGCACCGAGGGTGATGACAAGAGCGAGGATGATATGTCCGAGGAAAATCTGCTTCGTGCCTTGATGGAAGCCCAGGAAGCCAAGTAAGCTGCGCATCGGGGCTTATCCCCTAACGGAGCCTGCCAGATGATGGATGTAAAAGACCTGCTTGGTCTTGTACGCACCTATAACCCTAATACCAACGCTGATCTGATCCGCGCGGCCTATGCCTTTGGCTTGAAGGCCCATGAGGGGCAGGTGCGGCGATCCGGCGAGCCTTATTTCAGCCATCCCATCGAGGTGGCGGCGCTACTGACCGAGGTCAAACTTGACGACGCCACGATTGTCACCGCCCTTTTGCACGATACGATTGAAGATACCGGCGTTAGCTATCGCACGGTCGCAGATCAGTTTGGCGAGGAAATCGCGCAACTGGTCGACGGGGTGACCAAACTGACCAACCTTGAGCTGTCCTCGGTTGAAACCGCGCAGGCCGAAAATTTCCGAAAGTTGCTGCTGGCCATGTCCAAAGATCTGCGGGTGCTGTTGGTTAAACTGGCGGACCGCCTGCATAATATGCGCACAATCAAGGCCATGCACTCCGACAAACAACGGCAAAAAGCCCATGAAACCATGGAGATTTACGCGCCCCTCGCCGGGCGTGTGGGCATGCAGTATATCCGCGATGAACTTGAGGATCTGTGCTTTGCGGTGCTCAACCCCAAGGCCCGCAAATCGATTATGCGGCGTTTTTTGACCCTGCGGGCCGAAACCGGCGACCTTATTCCGGTCATCATCAATGACATCAAAGAGGCTCTGGAAAAATGCGGGGTTGAGGCCCATGTCTCGGGGCGTGAGAAACGGCCCTATTCGATCTGGCGCAAGATGGAGGAAACCGGGCAAGGGTTTCACCGCCTTTCCGACATCTATGGCTTTCGCATTATCGCGCAGGATGAACGGGATGTGTATGTCGCCCTTGGGGCTGTGCACCAACGTTGGAAGGCAATCCCGGGGCGGTTTAAGGATTACATCAGCCAGCCCAAAACCAATGGCTACAGATCGTTGCACACGACGCTTTCGGGGCGCGATGCCAAACGGGTCGAGATCCAGATCAGAACGCATGAGATGCATATGGTCGCCGAATCGGGCGTGGCGGCGCATTGGTCCTATCGCGATGGTGAACGGTTCGAAAACCCGTTCGCCGTTGACCCATTTCAATGGGTGCGCAGCCTGTCAGAACGGTTTGAAAACGCCGAAAACCCCGATGATTTTCTGGAACACGTCAAGCTGGAAATGTTTCAGGATCAGGTCTTTTGTTTCACCCCCAAGGGTGCTGTTATCAACCTGCCGCGCGGGGCTACGCCGATTGATTTTGCCTATGCTATTCACACGCGCATCGGCGATAGCTGTGTCGGGGCAAAGGTTGACGCCAAGCGCGTGCCGCTTTGGACACGTTTGCGCAACGGGCAATCGGTCGAGATCATCCGCGCTGAGGGGCAGCACCCGCAATCTAGCTGGGAGGAAATGGTCGTCACCGGGCGGGCAAAATCAGCAATTCGCCGGTCTTTGCGTGAAGAAGGCAAAAGCGCCAACATCCGTATCGGTAAGGAAATCGCCCGGGTCGCGTTGAAGAAAATCGGTAAAAAAGCCACGGACCGCGCGCTGGAAACAGCCGCCAAACATCTGGCACTAAACACCAAGGAAGAGCTTTTGCGCAAGATCGGCGCGACCGAGATCACGGGCGAAGAACTGGCCATGGCGCTCTATCCTGAACTGGTCGAAAATGTCTCGGCCAGAGGGGATTTGCGTAAAGCCGAGGTTGTTGGCCTTGCGCCCGGGCAAAAGCATATTACCGGCACCTGTTGCCATCCGCTGCCCGGCGAGCGGATCGTCGGCATCCCTGTGCACGGGCGCGGGGTGGTGGTGCACGCAATTGATTGCAACGCGCTGGCCGAATATGAAGAAACGTCGGATCGCTGGATTGATCTGCGCTGGACCACGAGCGTTTCCAGCGCCCAGCATATAGCGCGCCTTGAAATCATCATGGCCAATGACGCCGGGGTTTTAGGACGGATATGCACACTTATCGGCGAGCATAACGCCAATATTTCCGACATGCACTTCAGTGACAAAAAACCGGATTTTTTCCGCATTATGATTGATGTGCAGGTGCGCGATGTCAAACATCTCCATCATATTCAAACTGCTCTTGAGGCCGATTCAGATATCGCAAATGTCAGTCGTTTTCGAGGCTTTGATGCGAACGGCTGAACCCCACTGGTAATTGCTTAAGGTATGCCCCATATACTGTTTTGTACTCAGGACTAGGGATGCCCAATGCTGTTCAAAAGGAGAGATAAGTTAAAGCTGCGGCACCGTTTACGCGAGCATACCGTGCCCAGAAAAGGTTGGGACCGCGGTATCAGATACATGGCGCACCGCGTGAAACGTCTGCCTGACAGCCCGCATAAAATCGCGTTTGGGGCCAGCATTGGCATGTTTGTCAGTTTTTCCCCGGCTTTTGGCATCCATATGATCATGGCCGTGATTGCGGCCTATATTGTTCGTGCCAACGTTCTGGCGGCCTTTATATTAACATTCTTTGGCGGGCCTCTAACCTATCCGTTTATCGCCGCTGGCTCTTTGGTGCTGGGGCGTTGGATATTAGGCCAGGACCCTGAAGGCACTGAATTTGAGGCCGTGCACACCGCCTTTTACGACGCCGCCAAAGGCCTGTGGCACATGATGAAAGGCTGGTTTGGGTATGGGGACGGCACGCCTGCCAGCTTATATGTCTTTTTCACCGATATTTTCTGGCCCTACCTGATTGGTGGCACGATTTTAGGCCTGATTGCTGCTCTGACCCTCTATTTCGTCCTGAAACCTCTGATCGCCACCTATCAAAGATTTCGCCGTGAGGGCGCAGAAAAATAACCGACAGAGGCTGACATGCGCTCATAAGCCGACTATCGTGCGGTGTGAAAGTCCGCAAAAGTGAGTCCTCGCCATGACAAACCCTCTTACCACCCCCCTTGGCCCTCTGCGTCTTGGTATCAATATTGATCATGTTGCAACAGTGCGCAATGCCCGCGGTGGCAGTTATCCTGACCCTCTGCGCGCCGCACGCATGGCTGAAATTGCCGGGGCGGACGGGATCACGGCGCATTTGCGCGAAGACCGCCGGCACATCACAGACAGCGATATTGATGCGCTGATGGACGGCCTGTCGATCCCGCTGAATTTTGAGATGGCCGCGACTGCGGAAATGCAAAAAATTGCCCTGCGCCACAAGCCCCACGCCGTCTGCATCGTCCCTGAAAAACGCCAAGAACGCACAACCGAAGGCGGGCTGGAGGTAGCGCGCGAAGAAAACCATCTGGCCCATTTTATCGCCCCCTTGCGCGATGCCGGGTGCCGTGTGTCGATCTTTATCGCCGCTGACCAGCGCCAGATTGAGGCCGCGAACCGCATCGGCGCCGAGGTGATCGAGCTGCACGTCGGCCCCTACTGTGATGCCGTCGAGGAAGGCCGCACAGATTTCGCCACCGTCGAACTGGCACGCCTTGGCGACATGTCCGCCTTTGCCCATTCCTTGGGTCTTGAGGTCCACGCGGGCCACGGCATCACCTATAATTCCGTCAAACCCTTGTCGGCATTCCCCGAGGTAATGGAACTTAACATCGGGCATTTCCTGATCGGCGAAGCGATATTTTCCGGTCTCGATCCCGCCATCCACCGCATGCGCGCGTTGATGGATGAGGCCAGAAACGAAGCTTTTGAAAAAGGAGTGGCCTAGATGATCCGCATATTCACAATACTGATCGCAATGCTATTTGTCAGCACATCCCACGCACAATCCCTTAACGAATGTGATTGGCTGGCCAATGCCGCCAATATTTGGGAGCCTTGGGAAGAGAACACAAAAACATACGCCAACGGCGCTATCCGCATCGCTCGAATTGGCACCGATGACCCGGCGTGCTGCACCGCACATTTGTTAATCCTGTCACCGGGCGAACCCGGGCCACCGGGGTGGGTTCGCAGTTGCAACATCTTATCCAGCCCAAGCGGGGCGGGTTTTAACGATGTTTTCCTTGAAGATATCACCGCCAGTTATGACCCCGCCAAAGGTCTTTTGTTAAGCGTGCCTATTGGCTTTTATGATCCCGAAAACGCATATACCGACCCTGATTTATTCCACACCATCGATGTGCGCATTAACCAAGCCACAGGAACGGTGGCGGTGGAATGATCATCGGCATTGGCTCTGATCTTGCCAGTATCACTCGTATTGAAGGCACGCTCAAACGGTTTGGGAACCGTTTCATCCAGCGGGTTTTCACCGACATTGAACAGGCCACAGCCAACCGGCGCAAGCTAAAGGTCGAAACCTATGCCAAACGCTGGGCCGCTAAAGAAGCGTGCTCCAAGGCGCTGGGGTCCGGGGTGCGCATGGGGGTTGCCTGGCGCGAGATGGAGGTCGTAAACCTGCCCACAGGACAGCCCACCATGCGTCTAACAGGCAGTGCCGCCAAACGTCTTGCAGCCTTGACACCCGCAGATCACACCCCACATATCCACCTGACCCTAACCGATGATCACCCTTGGGCCCAGGCGTTTGTGGTGATCGAGGCGCTTGCCAAAGCTTGACACCAAGCCACGCAGGGGCCACAAGACGCGCGATGTAAACAAAGGAAATACTCGGCACATGGCTTCGAAATCAAAAAACGAGGGCGGCTTGATGGAAACCGTCAAAACAATTGTCTATGCACTGGTTTTGGCCGGCCTGATCCGCACGCTGTTGTTCCAGCCATTCTGGATCCCGTCAGGCTCAATGAAATCCACCCTGCTGATCGGTGATTTTCTATTCGTTAACAAATTTACCTACGGCTATTCCTATGCCTCCTGCCCCTCAATGTTCGGCGTCGATTTTTGCGGCTTTGCCAAAGGCTCTGACACACGATTGCTTGGCCGCGAACCCGATGTCGGGGATGTTGTTGTTTTCAAACACCCTGTGTCTGGCACTGACTATATCAAACGTCTGATCGGGCGCCCCGGTGACGTTATCCAGATGAAAAACGGCATTTTATTCATTAACGGCGTTGAGGCCACCCAAACCCCGATGGACCCGTTCATTGAGGCTTATAATAAACAAGGCCCCGCACAAGGCTTTCCCCGTTGTCAAAATATCACCCCGGCTGTTGGCGGGGATTGCATCAAAGGGCAGGCGCTGGAAACCTTACCAAACGGGGTTAGCCATATCGTGCTGGATATTCGCAACGAACGGGCGGATAACACCAATGAATATGTCGTACCCGAGGGGTATTATTTCTTTATGGGCGACAACCGGGATAATTCCCTGGACAGCCGTGTTGCACAACGCACCTTCGGGGTTGGGTTCGTGCCTGCTGAAAACATCATCGGACGTGCCGATCGCGTTATGTTTTCCTCTGCCGGTCGCTCGCTCTTGATGTTCTGGAAATGGCGTTCTGATCGATATTTCAAGGCGGTCGAGTGAAGGTATCTGCTGCGACAAACGCCTTTATCATGCGTCTTGGGCATGGTTTTGCGCAGCCTGAACTATTACACCGCGCTCTTACCCATTCCTCTTTATCCTCAAGCACGCGGGCGGATAACCAGCGGTTTGAATTTCTCGGGGATCGCGTGTTGGGGCTGGTCATCGCCGAGGCCCTGCTGAAAGATGATCCCGACGCCACAGAGGGCCAGCTTGCCCCGCGCCTGAACGCGCTGGTGCGCAAAGAAACCTGCGCCGAGGTCGCGATTGAGGTTGACCTTGGGGCGGCCTTGATGCTGGGACGTTCAGAAATGCTGTCTGGCGGGCGCAAGAAAGTCGCGCTGCTGGGCGATGCAATGGAGGCCGTGATCGCCGCCGTTTACCTTGATAAGGACTATAACGCCGCCAGAAAATTGATCCTGCGTCTTTGGGGAAATCGCATTGAAAATGCCGCCGAAGTAGCTGCTGATCCCAAGTCAAACTTGCAGGAATGGGCACAAGCACGCCGCATGCCCCCGCCAAACTATGCAGAAATCGAACGGTCTGGCCCGGATCACGCACCAATATTCATAATCGAAGCACAGTTGCAAAACGGCATAAAAGCCCGGGCAACCGCCGCAAGCAAACGCGCCGCACAACAAATGGCTGCGGCGGCGCTTTTAAAAAAACTGGAGATGCGCGATGACTGACACAACTTGTGGATTTATCGCCCTGATCGGCGAACCAAATGCCGGGAAATCCACCCTGCTAAATCAGATGGTCGGAGCCAAGGTCTCGATTGTCACGCATAAGGTTCAAACCACCCGTGCACGTATTCGTGGCATCGCGCTGCAAGGCCCCGCGCAACTGGTTTTCGTTGATACGCCCGGCCTGTTTCGCCCCCGCCGCCACCTTGATCGCGCCATGGTAGCCGCCGCCTGGTCCGGTGCTGCCGACGCTGATATCGTCGTCCTGCTGATTGAGGCGCATCGCGGCATAACCAATGGGGTTGAGGCAATTTTGCAAGGTCTGCGCGAACGCATTGGCCAACGCCCCGTCGTGTTGGCGATTAACAAAATTGACCGTGTCAAAAGTGACAGGTTGTTGGCGTTGACAACGGAAATGAACCAGCATTTCGACTTTGCCGCGACCTTTATGATCTCCGCTGAAAAAGGCCACGGGGTCCAGCATCTGAAAGAATGGCTGGCACATGAGTTGCCCAAAGGCCCGTGGCTTTATCCCGAAGACCAGATTGCTGACGCACCTATGCGCATGCTTGCCGCAGAAATCACCCGGGAAAAACTGACCCTGCGCCTGCATCAGGAACTGCCCTATCAACTGACCGTGGAGACCGAGCAATGGCAGGATCGCAAGGACGGATCCGTGCGCATTGAGCAGATTATTTACGTCATGCGCGACGGCCATAAAGGCATCACGCTTGGCCCTAAGGGGGAAACCATCAAGGCCGTTTCTATGGCCGCGCGCCAGGATTTAAAGATATTTCTCGACCGTGAGGTGCATCTGTTCTTGCAGGTCAAAGTGCGCCCGAAATGGCTGGAAGAACCGGAACGCTACACTGAAATTGGTCTCGATTTCAAAGACGGTAAATGAGCCCGCGCCTGACATCGGAATTCTGGGTCAAGGCCTATATGGCGCGCCTGCGTACCATGGATATTCCGGCATTTATTACCACCAAAGGCGACACGACTGCCGGGGCAGTTCTGATCAAGATCAACACGCTTAACGGCCAGGCACAGGCCTTTCAGCGCAGCTATGACGCAAGCGGCAAGCGCATATGGATTTCACTGTCTGACGGGCCGGATTGCGAGGTCGAAGCTGCCCTAAACAAACAACGCAGTTTTGACCCCGACATCTGGATCATCGAGGTTGAGGACAAACAGGGGCGCAGCCTGCTGGATCAAGATGGATTAACCTAAGCTTGCGCCTCAAATAATACATCAAAGGCGCGCAACGGGTGTCGCCCGGAACCACCTGCCGAAATGTGCCAAACCGCGGCAATTACCGCGTGCGCAATGGCCCAGCCGATAAGTTCTTGCGCAGCATATCCCGTCGTTTCACTTAACAGCCGCGCAAGGGATTTCGCCCGCCCCTCAGCCAAGACAATTTTCGGCCTATCCCACGGATTTATAAAGAGATTTGCAAGGTCATAGGCGGGTGGCCCCATCACACCTTTGGGGTCTATCAGGCGCCATTCAACCCCGTCGAACAGTACATTCCTGAAATGCAGATCACCATGCAGCGGTACCCGTTCAACAATGCCCGACAGCATCCCGGTAGCCACAGTTTTTGCCTGCCTAAATGCATCGCGGTTTTCCACAGGAATATCCGTTTCAGGATAATCAAACAGCTTTTCAAACCGCGTATCTATGCTGGTCAAACCGGGCGGCGGCGTGCTTTGGCCGCGCACTAAAATCGACAGCTCTGCAACAATCATCGCCGCCGCATCGCTGCGCCCATCGTCACATAATACCATCAGACTTTCACCCTTTAGCCAGACCATCAGCAACGCACCGTCTTTGAGCCCCAACACATCAACCGCGCCCTTGCCCCCGTACCACGCCAATAACTGTGCGCCGTTCCATTCATCCGCAAGACCCTGCGGTGTGAACAGTTTCAACGCACCGGCCTTGCCCGAGGGCAGCTCTACGCGATAAAGATCCGCCAGCACGCTTTCAAACAACAGCGCCGGGTTTTTCAGTGACCACGTTTTACAGCATTCATCTAATGTGGCGCGCTTTTGCATAGCATCATGTCCGTAATTTGCACTCATACCTTGCGTAACACAGGCTTCCCCCGCCTGCAAAACCGCGTTACGTTGCCTGTATGGATTGGCGCGATGAGGGGGCCCTTATTTCCGTTCGAAAACACGGCGAGGGTTCTGCGATTATCGAAGTTTTCACAGCTAATCACGGGCGCCATGCGGGGCTTGTGCGGGGCGGGGGTGCGCGCAAAATGTCCCCGATTCTGCAACCCGGCGCGCAGCTGTCCGTTGAGTGGAAAGCCCGTCTTGAGGATCATCTTGGCAGCTTTACAATTGACCCCATCAAATCCCGCGCAAGTTATATTATGGAGGATCGTGCCACCCTGGCGGCCATGGGCGCGATCAGCGCAATGCTGAACCTGTGCCTGCCCGAACGCGAAAACCACGCCCAACTTTACAGCCGAACGGTCGATCTTCTGGATGCACTGGGCACGCAATCCAACTGGCCCGCGCGCTATGCGCTTTGGGAAAATGCTTTGCTGACGGACCTTGGGTTTGGTCTGGATTTTTCTGAATGCGCTGCCAGCGGCGCCACGCAGGATTTGATCTATGTATCCCCCAATTCCGGCCGCGCTGTCAGCCGTGAAGGGGGTAAAGATTACGCCGATCGTTTGCTGCCCCTGCCGCGATTTTTGCGTATGGATTCGCCTGAGATGCGCCGGGATGACGTTATCAGCGCCCTTCGTACCACCGGCCATTTTTTGGAAAATCAGGCGATGCCAGCCCTTGGCCGAAAGGCGCTGCCCCAAGCACGCGCGCGCCTGATTTTAGCACTGAACCGCATGTGATTTGCACGAAATCTTTGTGGCTGTTAAGCTGGTATTAATATCCATATAATCAACAGGAGTTTTCCATGTCCGTAGCCCGCATCACTGAAATTTCCGCATCCTCGACCAAAAGCTTTGAAGATGCTGTCAAAATTGGCATTGCACGCGCCTCTGAGACCCTGAAAAATGTTGAGGGCGCTTGGGTTGAAAGCCAGAAAGTTGTCTGCAAGGACGGTAAAATTTCTGAATATCGTGTGACCATGAAAGTGACGTTTGTGCTGAAGGATTAAGGGCGTTTATTGTTCCAAAACCCTGCGCGCAATGACTTGCGCCTGAATTTCTGCGGCCCCTTCAAAGATATTCAGAATGCGGGCATCGCATAATACCCGGCTGATCGGGTATTCCAGTGCAAAGCCGTTACCACCATGAATTTGCAGGGAATTATCCGCACACATCCAGGCCACCCGCGCGCCCAACAGTTTGGCCATGCCGGCCTCAAGGTCACAACGTTGCCCGTTATCTTTTTTGCGCGCTGCAAAATAGGATAGCTGGCGGGTAAACATAATTTCCACAGCCATCATCGCCAGTTTGCTGTAAATGCGTGGGAATTCTATGATTTCTTTGCCAAATTGCTTGCGGTCCCGAGCATATTTCATCCCCAGCTCCATCGCGCATTGTGCCACGCCGATTGCGCGCGCCGCTGTCTGAATACGTGCGGATTCAAACGTCTGCATAAGCTGCTTGAACCCCTGCCCCTCGACCCCGCCGAGCAGGTTTTCCGCCTTGACCTTAAAGCCGTCAAATCCCAGCTCATATTCTTTCATGCCGCGGTATCCCAGCACCTCAATCTCACTGCCAGTCATGCCTTTGGCAGGGAACGGATCACCCGCAACACCGCGAGGTTTTTCGGCTAAAAGCATTGATAATCCAGCATAATTATTGCTATCGGGGTTGGTGCGCACCAGCATGGTCATCACATCCGTGCGCGCCGCATGGGTGATCCATGTCTTGTTTCCCGTCACGATATATTCATCGCCCTCCAGCACGGCTCGGGTGCGCAAACTGCCCAAATCCGAGCCGGTATTTGGCTCGGTGAATACTGCCGTTGGCAAGGTTTCTGCCGATGCGATCTTGGGCAGCCACTGCTGTTTTTGCGCCTCGGTCCCGCCACATAAAATCAGCTCGGCCGCAATTTCCGAGCGCGTCCCCAAAGACCCCACCCCGATATAACCGCGCGACAGTTCCTCGGAAACTACACACATCGCGGTTTTGGTCATGCCAAAACCGCCGTATTCCTCGGGGATTGTCAGACCAAAAACCCCTAATTTCCCCATTTCTTCAAGCACTTCCATCGGGATAAGCTGATCCTTCAAATGCCATTCATGGGCATATGGAACCACCTTATCGTCGGCAAAACGGCGGAACTGATCGCGGATCATCGTGTATTCTTCATCCAGACCAACATCGCCGAATGTCGCCACACCGCCGCGCGCAATCATCAACTCGACCAGCCGTTTGCGGGCATTGTCGGTGTTGCCATTCCGGGTCAATGCCATGACAGAGGCCGACATCATTTCACGCTGGTCATCCTGGGTTAACCCGATGTCTTGAGGGCGAATTATCTCACCCTGCGAGATCGGAATGCCGCCATATATCTGCCACAGATATTCCCCAAAACCGATCTGTAATATCAGGTGCTCCATCTCACCAAACCGCCCGTCTGCCTCCAACCGTTCGGCCCAGTTGGCCATCTGGCGCAGGCTTTCGACATAGGTCGCCAGCCAGCTAAGCCCGTGGGCTGCAAATTGTTCAACCTGAAGCGAAGCACCCGAGATACGTCCGTCTGTACCAACCTTTTCAAAGACCCGCGCCCGCGCCGTTTCTAACAAAGTTTCAACGGCTAAAACAGCGTTTTTACAAAGGCTTATAAGATTCTTGATCTTAGGATCAGCCGGGGTATTTGGCATGTTTTTCTTTCCTTATTTCTATGCATAACGGAATCGATTGTGCACCTACGGCATACTAGATATCCCCCGATAGGGCGTCAATGGATGCGAAATAATAATACAAAGTAAACAGGTGTTTCGGAATTTTATTATAATGCCGAACGCTTTTCATTTAAAAAGTCACCGTAACATTCGGCAGTTTCAAGGCGTTGATCAAATCCCGCACTTCTTGGCGCGCCGCGATATTAGAGAGGGTCATTTTTGTATGCCCAACATCTTTTAAATCGAGCAGGGTCAGACCGTTCAAAAACAGCTCACGGAAAATTACCCGTTCGGAAAAACCGGGAATCAAGCGAAAACCGATGCGTTTTGACAGCTCGTTCAGCGCGCTGCCAACTTTGCGTTTATTATGCGCGTGAATACTGGCCATCCGGTTACGCAACACCAGCCAATCAACGGGATCAAGGCCCGCCGAGGCCCGCAATTGCCGCGCGCTCCAAACCATTTCAGCATAGATCGAGGGGCCGAGCACCTTGCCCGTTGCAGGGTCAAGCCGCGCCAGCAGGTCAAAGTCAATCAGGCTGTCATTCATCGGCGTGATCAGCGTATCAGCCGTGGCATGCGCCATCTGGGCATAGCGCGTGTGCGCCCCCGGACAATCGATCAGGATAAAGCTGCATTCCGCGGTAAGAGTATCGAGCGCCTTTGCAAAACGCCCGTCTTCCTCAACCTGCGCCAGTTTCTGGCTATCGTGCTCTGAGGGTATCAATGTGATACGTTTAGGCATCGGTAAGGTAATGGAATTATTGGCACAATAGGCCGCGCGATTGTCGATATAGCGAAACAGGCTTTGCTGACGCAGGTCCAGATCAAGCACCCCGACATTATGGCCAGATCGCAGCAGTGCCACCATAATATGCATCGCCGTGGTTGATTTCCCCGAGCCACCCTTTTCGTTGCCCAGCACGATAATATGCGCCATTTACTGCACCCTGATATGAAAAAACGCGCCCGGGTTGAGGGCGCGTTTTATTATAAAGCATTCCGCAGAAACAGGAAAGATCAGAAGCCAAGGCCTTCGTATTTTGCCTTAAACTTGGAAACACGGCCGCCAGTATCCAGCAGACGGGTGTTACCACCTGTCCAGGCCGGATGCGCGGTTGGATCGATATCAAGCACCAGCGTGTCACCCTCTTTACCGTAAGTGGAGCGCGTTTCATACGTGCTGCCATCGGTCATTTTCACTGTTATCATATGATAATCAGGATGGATTTCGCTTTTCATGTCATAGCTCCTTGGGTTGCGGGTTGATTGCTCTGCGGTACCTTGGGCACGCGAGCATCACCACGCGAAAACTGAAGTTTGGGCTATAGCTAATTATCTGGCATCCCGCAAGGGGAATAAATGATAATGGATCGTTGGCAGCTACTTTTTCATGCGTTCTTTGCGCAGGGCCGCCAGATCGACTTTGGGACGGTCGGCATGCAGGCCTGCCATTGCCTCCAACTCGGCTGTGTGGCGTGCATCTTCGGTTTCAAGGGTCATACCATAAGCAATGGCTGCACTGGCGTACATCGCACAAAGTGCCCACAGGAAATAGACCGCCACGCCGTATTTATACACCCCTAGATCAAGGATAGCTTTCAACTCGGCGTTCAGCCCGCCAAGGGCAAAAATACCAAGGACAAAGGGTACAAAAAACACTACCAACGCTACGCCAAACAGATTACCAAACTGTGCGCCCAAGCCCCATATCTGGTGGTGATTAGGGGGCTTTGCAACCGCCATCGCACTGGCCCCGGCCATAGAAACGCCCATGCCGGCAAACGCTATGCAATATCCGAATATCCAGCCACTAAACAGGATGATAGGGAATTTCATCATGATATCTTTGATAAAAAATGACTGGAATTTACTGCGGAGTCCGGCGATTCTGCTGAACTCTTCAGCGTAACCATTGTCCATAAATTTAAAACCTGTGATGGTGCTTGATACGCCAAATAACACGATAATAATAACGATAAAAGGTACGTGAAACAGTAAAACCCGCGTCGTAACCCCCATTATTTTTGCAATGTCAGACCCATCGGTTACATTCAGTACGGTCATTCCGCCACGAATCGCGAGCACGGTTAACAGCGTTAATACCGGCAACACAAACAGCACCAGCAGCATCATCTGGCCGATAAACTCATCCTCCAAAAGGGCATATACGGTGCTGACACCATAGGCGGTAATTCCCAAAACGGGCAGCCAGAACAGGGCTACCGGCAATGACAGCATCAACGACTTAAATAGGAACTTTCCAAACCACATACACGTACCATGCCTTATATTTTCTGTTCTGAAAACCCTTTGATTGCAGAAAGTGCAAACAAAAACGGGTGCCCTGAAAGACACCCGCTATGATAGGTTCTGATCGCTTTATTTTTCCTTAAGCGGCCGATAATTTGTTTTCTCGACGATACGGGCCGATTTACCGCGGCGATCCCGCAGGTAAAACAGTTTTGCACGGCGGACATGGCCACGGCGCACCACCGTAATGGCATCAATGTTTGGTGAATGCAGCGGGAATACGCGTTCGACACCCTCACCGAATGAGATTTTGCGTACTGTAAAGGCCGCGGCAATGCCTTTGCCGCCGTTGCGCGCAATGCACACACCCTCATAGTTTTGTACACGTGAGCGTGTGCCCTCGGTCACCTTATAGCCTACACGCACAGTGTCACCGGCTTTAAAATCGGGGATATCTTTGCCAAGTGTGGCAATTTGTTCAGCTTCAAGCTGTTCAATAACGTTCATATCAGTCGTCCTTTTTGCTCGCCTTATCAGCGATTGTTTGCGCGTCCGAGAGCTGCTGATCTTCCACCGAGTCCGCATTATGCGCTCGCCAGAGGTCGGGACGACGTTCCTTGGTTAGGCTTTCAGACCGGGCAGCACGCCATTTGGCGATGTTCGCGTGATGACCCGAGAGGAGAATCTCGGGGATCGTGCGGCCTTCCCAGTCATTGGGCCTTGTATATTGAGGATGTTCAAGCAGACCGGCAGAAAAAGACTCCTGCGAAATCGACTCAGCATTCCCAAGCACGCGGGGTATAAGCCGAACGCAAGCATCAATCAAGGCCTGCGCCGCGATTTCACCGCCCGTCAGGATGAAATCGCCTAAAGAAACTTCCTCAACCCCGCGCGCGTCCAACACACGTTGATCCACGCCTTCAAAACGGCCACAAAGCAGGGTGATGCCTTTGGCGACACTAAAACGTTGCGCCATGGCCTGGTCAAACGGCTTGCCGCGCGGTGACAGGTAAATCACCGGCCAATCGGCGGGCGCGTGGCCTTGATCCGCAGAATCAATGGCCCGTCCAACCACATCAGCGCGCAAAACCATCCCCGCGCCGCCCCCGGCTGGCGTGTCATCGACATTGCGGTGTTTACCCGTGGCAAAGGCGCGAATATCGATGGGTTCCAGCGCCCACAGCCCCTCATTCAGGGCTTTCCCAATCAAGGAATGCCCGAGCACGCCGGGAAACATATCGGGATAAAGCGTCAGAACTTTGGCACGCCACGCACCTGCAATATCGGGTTGATCCTTGATAAGCGCGCTGGGTTTACGGCTGGCACTAATGGAAATACGCCCGTGGGATTTGCTTTTTTCAGTCATTGAACACCCCCACTACTATCCGTGATCTGGCGGCATTTTGCACAGCATCAATCACCCCGTCGCTAATTTCGGTATTTGTCAGCCAACGCCGACCGGCCGGGGCATTAATCCAGCCAAGGATAACCGTTTGGCGCGTAATATCTGGCCTTGGGTCAGGGCTAATCGTTGCCAGCTTTGCTAAATCTTTCGCAACCGAGCCATAAATCCTAACAGACCTGCCGCCCGTTACCAGCTTGCTTTCTAAATGCTCTGCCAGCCACATTCCGCCTTTATGCAACCATGAAACCATCAGATTAAATTCCCCCAAGGACGTTAGGGCGGCCATGGTTTCAGGCTTGTTATTCCAATTTGCAATTAACGCCGTGGCCCCCAGTTTTTGGGCAAATACCAATGGATTTCGCGCACCTAATGTTATTTTCGTTGAGCGTTCGGACAGAAATTCCGTAGCCATCGCCAACATGCCGGTGCCACCAAATACGAGCGTATTTTTGAACAAAGTATCAGGCATCTTTGCCCACAGAAAACAGCCCCTCGGGCGGGTCAATAATGACACGTTTGGCATGCAAATCCACTGTCGGAACCGCCTCCAGGGTAAAGGGCAGCAGCACGGGTTCTTTCAAACCTTTTCCGATAATCTCCAAGATATCACCAGCCCCGTGGTTGAGAACCGATTTGACCCTACCCAGCTCTGCGCCGCCCGTATCCAGCACCTCCAGCCCGATTAAATCGGAGTGGTAGTATTCATCATCCGGCAGGCCTGGCAGATTTTTACGGTCCGTATAAAGCCGCGTGCTGCGCAAAGCATCGGCGTCTTCTTTATTGTCCAGACCGGCAATTTTGGCAGCAAACCCGCCCTTAATGGTGCGCGTGATGCCCAGATCAAAAGTCTTGCCATCCTCGCTGACCAGGGGGCTGTAATCCGCAATGGCCGCAGGTTCGGCGCAAAAACTTTTGATCCGCACCTCGCCGCGCACCCCGAATGCGCCGGAAATTGCCCCTACACAGATCATTTCAGATGTCTTGCTCATACCTTAGCGCTCCAGTATTTCTGCCAATTTAGCGTCCCGTTTTTCCCAGTCAACACGCTCCAGCTCGGGCGTCAAGCTTTCCTCGATGGGCCAGCCGATGCATAAATATGCCACCAACGCCCAATCGCTGGGCACTTCAAGATCAAGTGCCAGTTGTGCTGGATCAAGGATCGAGACCCAGCCCAACCCCAGCCCTTGCGCACGCGCCGCCAGCCAGAAATTCATGATCGCCGAGACCACCGAATACCGCCGCGCCTCGGGCATCGTGCCCGCACCCAGCCCGGCCCCTTTTTCGGTTGTGTCATCACAAAATACCGCCAGCTGCACCGGCGCATCTTGCATGCCTGACAATTTCAAACCTGCATATATCTTTGCCCGATCCCCGCTGTAGCCCCTTAACGCATCCGCGTTCGCTGCTTTGAAATTCGCCAAAGCCGCCGCACGCACCGCGGGTGAACCTAGCGAGACAATCCGCCATGGTTCGGACAGCCCAACCGAGGGGGCAAGGCGAAAAGCCTCAATGCAATTGCGCAAAACGCCTGCGTCCACAGGATCGCTGCGAAAATGGCGCACATCACGGCGCCAGCGCATCAGGTCTTGTAGCTGATCACAGAATTCTGGTGAGAATTGCTTCATGATTTACAGATATGCGGATATGTGGGGAATGTGAACAAAAAACGGCCGCCGAGGCACCCCGGCGGCCGTTTATCCGATAACAACGATTACTCGGCTGCTTTTTCTTCGGTTTTCTCTTCAGTCTTCTCTTCTGTTGCCTTTTCCGCCGACGCCTCTTCTGCTGGTGCTTCCTCTGTAGCGGGCGCCTCTTCGGCTGGTGCTTCTGCAACAACCTCTTCAACCGGGGCTTCTTCTACAGGTTTGGGTACCGCCGCAGCTTCGGCAGCATCTGCCGCTTTGGTTGCTTTTTCTTCAGCACGTTCAACAGCCGCTTTATGTGGCTCACCTTTCTTGGGATTGCTGCGTTTCTTGCCTTCAAGAACACCGGCCGCCTCAAGGAAGCGGGACACACGGTCGCTTACTTCTGCGCCATGGCTCAACCAGTGCTTCACCCGATCAAGGTCGATTTTCACACGTTCTTCGCTATCTTTTGGCAGCAAAGGATTATACGTGCCGATTTTTTCAATATAACGCCCATCGCGTGGCATGCGGCTGTCAGCGACAACAACACGGTAAAAAGGACGTTTCTTGGACCCACCACGGGCCAGACGGATTTTAGTAGCCATTTTGTTTCTCCTATAAGATGGCGTTGAGGGGCTTATGCCCCGTCATTTCTGATACTTTCGTGATGCCTGATGACCTCGGAAATGATGAAGTTCAGGAATTTCTTGGCGAATTTCGGGTCGAGGTTGGCATTTTCAGCCAATTCCCCTAACCGTGCGATCTGGGTTGCTTCGCGCGCCGGATCAGAGGCAGGCAAATCATGCGCCGCCTTCAATTCTCCCACCGCTTGCGTATGCTTGAACCGCTCACCCAGCGTGTAAATCAGGATGGAATCCAGCCGGTCAATGCTTTCGCGATGGCCTTGCAGGATGTCAGCGGCGCGGGTTTGATCATGTGTCATTTTATAGCCTCCGGTGCGGGGTGACGATAAATCACGGCGTCGGTTCCCCCAGGTGAAACCCAATCCCGCTCAAACTTTGCGCCCAGCTGTTCGGCCAATGCGATCGAGCGCGTGTTATCTGGCAGGATAATGCTGATAAGTGCGCCCCAGCCAAGATCATCATAGGCATGTTGGCGCACCCGTTTTGCGGCCGCGTAAGCAATGCTTTTGCCTTCAAAACCTTTATATGCGGTCCAGCCGAGTTCCACCTCTGGCCAACCATCGGGATACCAGAAACCAACCATGCCAGCCGTTTTGCAGCTAGATTTTTCCTCAACCGCAAACATGCCATAACCGCGAATGTGCCAATGCCCGAAATCGGTCGCAAAAACCCGCCATGCAGCAGCCCGGTTCATCGGCCCGCCGACACCGCTGGAACGTTCCTCAGCCAAAAACGCGGCCATTGCGTCAAAATCGGCAACAACCGGCGCGCGCAAGATCAAGCGATCAGTTTCAAGTGTTGGAATGGGGGTCATTGCACAACCTCCGGCGCCGGGTGGCGGTAGATCACCGAGGCTTTGCCCGAAGGTGACACCCAGTCTTGTTGATATTGCGCGCCCAGTCGTTTGGCGAGCGTAATGGAGCGGGTGTTATCCGGGGCAATCGTGCTGATCAGGCTATCCCATTTCAGGGTGTTATAGGCATAATCCAGCAGAAAAGCGGAGGCCTCGTAAGCATAGTTTTTCCCCTCAAAACCCTCAAACACCATCCAACCAAGCTCTCGGCCCAGCCAACCCTCGGGGTTCCAAAAGCCAAACCGCCCGACCAGCTTGCCGGTGCTTTTTTCGTCAGCATGCCACAGCCCGTACCCGCGCAAATTCCAATGGCCGATAACCATCGCCAAACCCTTCCATGCATCGCTACGGTTGGCCGGCCCACCCGCACCTTTGGCACGATCACTGGCCATAAATTCCGCGAGGGCTTCAAAGTCGTCCGCACATGGCGCGCGCAAGATCAGGTGTTGGGTTTCAAGTGTTGGAATAGAGGTCATTGCAATGCCTCCTTTAGATCACGACGCATCCTAGAGGAATCGCCCCATGTCGAGAGCCATACGACCAACTCAACACTTAATGAAACCACTTTAAATAAAAGCTCGGCGAAACTGTTCGTCTTTCCTATTTCAGCACGAGCCAACAGTAAATGTCCCTCTTCTTCAGTCTGAATACCTTTGATGATATCAAACAAATCGGGGTCTCTGGTTTTCAGAAAATGTAGTTGGTCGGGCATATGTTTATGAACGGTATCCTCTACAGCCTCTGTGCATGCCCAAATTGACTTTGGCCCAAGTAAAGCTGTTACAAAACCCAACATCCAGCCACCATAGCTCCAGATAAACATTGTTCTGCAAGAACGTGTATTTCGCTTTTTCGTGGCGTCTTGGAATAGCTGGCAATGCTCAATTTCATGAGTCTGCAACTGCTCAAGATGAGAAACAACCGATTTCCACAAAAAAGATGAAACCAGAATTTGCGCGCCATAAATGCGAATGGCACCATACTCCCCAGCATGGTTAACCTTTGCAATGCGCGCGATTGATATGGCTTCGGAGGAGGTCATTGCACAGCCTCCGGCGCAGAGTGGCGGTAGGTTACACCTGCCTCAAACGGGGCTTTTGCGATGGCGTCCACCTTGCAATCAAGGCGCTTGGCAAGGGACACGGAACGCGTATTGCGTGGATCGATATAGGAAACCAGCGTGCTTTTGGGTTTTTTGTTAAAGTAATCCACGCGTGCGGCTTTGGCCGCTTCGAACGCATAGCCCTTGCCCTCATCCTCATCGCGCCAAATTGACCACGTCAGTTCTGGCTCGTCAGTCCCTTTGGGCAGACCAACACCCACCACACCAATGGCGCGATTTTCAGCGATGACATGAACAACATAAGGCCCAAGCCGGTGCTTTTGCCAGTGGGTGCATTGGGCATCCAAGATGTTCTTCGCATCAGCTTTGGTTTTTAGCGTGCCAAAAATTTTTGCACGGGGTCCAGTGAAGAAATCAAGATAACCTGCCCAGTCTTGCGCACATGGCGCGCGCAGGATCAGGCGTTCCGTTTCAAGTGTTGGAATGGAGGTCATTGCAATGCCCCTGGCGCCGGGTGGCGGTAGGTGACGTGGTGGTCATAAGGGCAAGGTTGGCCCGTTTTATCGAGGCTGGCACCCAAACGTTCGGCCAGTGCAATTGAGCGTTGGTTTTCGGTGTGGATGTAGCTTACCAGCGTATTCAACCCGCGTTCGCCAAAGGCCCAGTTGCGTATCTCTTGGGCGGCTTCAAAGGCTATGCCACGCGCCTCGCCATTTGGCAAAACCAGCCAGCCAAGTTCAGCATCAGAAAATCCGGGATACCCGTTTATGCCAACCTGCCCGACAAACTCACCCGTGTCCTTAAGGTCAACCGCCAAGGCTCCATGCCCAAGCAACGCCCATTGCGCCACGTCCTTGCTGAACTGCGCCCACGCCGCAGGCTTAGCCAAAGGTCCGCCCATATATTGGGCACGGTCCGACGCAAAAAACGCTTCATAGGCCGGAAAGTCAGCCATGGTATGCGCGCGCAGGGTCAGACGTTTGGTATGAAGGGTGGGCATCATTGCACAGCCTCCGGCGCCGGGTGGCGGTAAACGATACTATTGTTGTTGTTTGGCGTTGGCGCGGCAGCGTCTATGATTGCACCAAGTCGCTTTGCCATCGTAGAGGATGTTGTATTATCAGGGTGAATATAGCTCACCACGGTTTTAGCGCCTATCGAAGTATAATAAAAATCGCGTGCAGCTTTTGCGGCCTCTGTTGCAATACCGCGACCCTCATATTTTTCATCAAAAAGCGCCCACATAAGTTCTGCTTCAGGAAACTGCTCGGGGTGTCCAACGCCCGTCATGCCGCAGGCCACGGTTTCAGTATTTAAGGTGATGGAAAACAGGCCAAAGCCGTGCTTGTCCCAGTGTTTAGCTGCATTTGACAGCAACTTAGTGCACCCCGCTTTATCCGAGGGACCACCCACCCAGGCTGAGCGCGAGGTCGTATAGAACGCCGCCATTACCACAGCATCCCGAATAGAGAGCGGTGTCAGCATCAAGCGTTCGGTTTCAAGGGTTGGAATGACGCTCATACTATGGCCTCATTTCCAGAATTCGGATGGCTGCCAGCCTGCATCGGATAACGATAAACCCAGCAGACATCGCCAAATGTCATGTCAGGTTTTTCATCCGCTATACCCCCAAGCCGTTTGGCCAAAGCGGTTGAGCGCGGGTTATCATCGTCGACATAGCTCACAAGGTTTTTCCAACCGAGTTTTGCGAAGATGTAATCTTTTGCGGCGGCGCTTGCTTCATAGGCAAAACCCTTGCCCTCGTATTGCGCGCTCCAAATGTCCCATGCAAGTTCGGGTTCCGGGTAGTCGCCAGAAAAACAGGGGCCAGAAACGCCGATCGCATCGCCGGTTTCTTTGTGCTCAATTGTAAACGGGCCATAGCCCAGCAAATCCCAATGCCCGACGATTCCAGCAAAGGCACGCCATGCTTTGCCGCTCGTGAAAGGCCCGCCAACAGCAATTGCACGATCAGAGCAGAAAAACGCAACCGCCGCGTCAACATCGCTTGCCTCGGGTTTGCGCAGGATCAGGCGATTGGTTTTGAGGACATGTGTCATTGCAACGCCTCTGGTGCTGCATGACGATAAACATGACATCTAAGTCCTTTGGGTTTAGTCGCGTCAGTATCTAACGCAGCACCCAGTTTTTCTATCATTTTGATAGATTTTTTGTTGTCAGGAGCAACATAACTGACCGCGGTGTTCCAATTCAAAGTACCAAACGCATAATATAACACTGCGATCGCTGCTTCGGACGCGAATCCAAGGCCTTCGTCTTCGTCTCGCCAAATTGACCAACCTAGTTCGCATTCTGGCCAGCCTTCGGGTTTGAGCCCGCCCACGTGACCAATTGCCCGGTCATTGTCTTTGCGAACGACAACAAACGTACCCAGATCGTTGTGTTTCCAAAATTCAATCATTTCCAAATACTCTTGAACGGCCTCCGCTTTGTCGTCCGTGCGACCGGCAAATTGAGCTCGGTTGGACATCAGAAATTCTGTGAACCCATCTTGGTCAACCAATTCTGGGCCGCACAAAGTAAGGCGTTCTGTTTCAAGAACAGGTGTCATTGAATTGAACCTATTCCAATTGCAACATAATCAGCATGTGCAAAATTGAGTTCTTCGGATGTCAGCGCGGCTTGGTCTGTAACATACGCCACATTAACCCGAGAGTTTTGAAATGACTTGTTAAATGAAGTACCCGAAATTCCTGCGCCAACTATTATGTGGCTAACTTCTTGCTCTTTGCCATCAGTTTTATAAATTATTGATTGGCTCAGTTCAGCAAGCCAGTATTCGGAGCCGTCGGTTGCTGACAATTGCTTCAAAAGCAACACCTCCAAAGGTTCTGGAGCGCCAGATGGAGGGTTTCCGTCAAAATTATGTATGACTAGCTTCATTTCTTTTTCCCAAACCCGCTCAAATCAGTTGGCAACCCGCCACCCGCACCAAAATCAGGCATCCCACCTGGGGGCACGCCCGGCATACCTTGTTGTGCGCCTCCAGCACCTTTGCCCATCAACGCGCCAAGACCCTGACGCATCAGGCCTTTTTTGCCCATTTTACCCATCTTTTTCATCATATCGCCCATCTGGCGCTGCATTTTCAGCAGTTTGTTGACATCCGAGACCTCCATCCCAGCCCCCGCCGCCACGCGTTTCTTGCGGCTGGCTTGCATCAAGTGCGGGTTGGCACGTTCGCGTTTGGTCATCGACTGGATCAAGGCGATTTGGCGCACCAGCACCTTGTCATCGATCCCGGCGGCGTCCATCTGCTTTTGCATCTTGCCCATGCCCGGCATCATCCCCATCAGCCCTTGCATACCGCCCATTTGCTGCATTTGTTCCAGCTGTTTGCGCAGGTCGTTCATGTTGAACAGACCCTTCATCATGCGCTTCATCATCTTTTCGGCCTGTTCGGCCTCAATCGTTTCTTGCGCCTTTTCAACAAGACCAACAATATCGCCCATGCCCAGAATACGGCCAGCGATCCGGCTGGGATCAAATTCCTCCAGCGCTTCCATCTTTTCGCCAAGGCCAACGAACTTGATTGGTTTGCCTGTCACAGCCCGCATCGATAACGCCGCACCGCCGCGCCCGTCGCCGTCCATCCGGGTCAGCACCACGCCGGAAATGCCGATTTGTGCATCGAACTGTTCGGCCACGTTCACCGCGTCTTGCCCGGTCAAGCCATCCACCACCAGCAGCGTCTCACGCGGGCTGGCCACGTCACGTACCGCCTGCACCTCGGCCATCAGTTCTGCGTTGATGTGCAGCCGTCCGGCGGTATCGAGGATATAAACGTCATAGCCGCCCAGCGTCGCCTGCTGTTTGGCACGTTTAGCGATTTGCGCCGGCTTTTGGCCCTCAACGATTGGCAGGGTATCGACGCCAACCTGCGTGCCCAGCACCGCCAATTGCTGCATCGCGGCCGGGCGGTAAATATCGAGGCTGGCCATCAGCACCCGCTTGCCTTCTTTTTCTTTAAGACGTTTTGCCAGCTTGGCCGTCGTCGTCGTCTTGCCCGAGCCTTGCACCCCCACCATCAGGATCGGCGCGGGCGGATTATCGATCTTCAGGCCACCGGCGCCTGCGTCATCGCCCGCCAGCATCGCCACCAGCTCATCGTTAACGATTTTAACAACCTGCTGGCCCGGCGTGATAGATTTTGTGACCGCCTGCCCCGTGGCCTTGTCCTGCACGGACTTCACAAAATCCCGCGCCACAGGCAAGGAAACATCGGCCTCCAACAAGGCCACACGGACCTCGCGCAGCGCCGTTTCAACATCCCCCTCAGACAAGGCGCCCTGCTTGGTCAGCTTGTCAAAAACGCCGCCTAGACGGTCAGATAGATTCTCAAACATCACGCGCCCTCCATAGGCAAAAACGACAAAGACACCAGTGGGCGTAACACGCTGACTGGTGGCGATCCTGACATATGTGCAGGACCGGAAGGCTAAAGCTTCCGGAAGTTGTGCTGTGAATAGGGGGGGGAGGTGTATAAGTCAACTGTTCTTCATTTTTACGTTTTATATGGTTACTGAATAGCACGTATAGATTGTATAATATGCGATCAAACAACTATTGAAGGAAATATCTGATAAAGAATCCAAAATATACAGCCCCCTTGATATTCATAGTATTAGTAGGGTGCGCTACCCCGGTTCAAAAAACCCCCGTAGCCACAGGGGGCAGTCGTGCTGATGCTTCAGTAGAAATGTCTTTCGAGGCCGGGTTATTTGAAACTCCACAAGTGGATTGGAATACTGCACAAAAATCCGCTCTGATGCGTTGCCAAACATGGGGGTATAATAACGCCATTGCTTTTGATGGCGTAACAACCCAGTGTCAACAATATGACCCAAGCTTTGGCTGTGTTCTAAAGACAATCACTAAAACGTTCCAATGCACAAAATAGCACTGTACAATCAGTTTGTCCGCTGCGTTCATTAATCAAAGGCCTCCAAACAATTCCCAACCTCGGGGGTGTTTGGTCATTCATTGCGTCAATTTCATATGGAATATATGCTCTTCATTTCCCGCTTTTAATACAATGGGACTATTCTTATATACGTTTTGGATTTGTGGCCGCTTTAGGGCTATTGATATTACTGGCATATCTTTCCGACCACGTTGTCAACACTAGGTGCAAAAAAACCGCATTCATGATAATTCTAAAAGTTAGCCCAAAGAACACCCGCAAAATCAAAGAAAGCGATAACAATGTATATTGTCTTACTACGCGGCATCAATGTTGGTGGGCATAACAAACTGCCTATGGCGGAATTTGTGGGTATTCTGACCGGGCTGGGGGCGTCTGGGGTAAAGACCTATATCCAGTCAGGCAATGCCGTGATGCGCGGTGATGTCAGCGCTGAAGCGATTGCGGGTGCAATTGAAAAAGCCAAAGGATTTCGCCCCAAGGTCATGGTCCTGCCGCTTGCGGATTTTAAGGCAATCGCGGCCGGCAACCCTTTTCACGTGGCCCGGTCCGAGGGCAAGACGCTGCACATATGGTTTCTGGCAAAACCGGCTGAATTTGATGACAGCCACGCGGCCCGCCTTATGATAGCGTCGGAACAATACCATGTTACGAACCACGCCATATACCTGCACGCGCCCGATGGCATAGGGCGCTCCAAACTGGCGGCGGCCATGGAAAAACTGGCAAATGTTCCGGCAACGGCGCGCAACTGGAATACGGTCGCGAAACTACTGGATTTGGCAGAAGCGTAGCTGCAGGTGGTATTATCATTTGGCCGAAAGAACACGTCCAAACACCCTGCCCGTCGGCGATGCTGATGGATCTGCTCTTATGCCATAACCCAAGACAATTAACTCGTAAACGCCCGTTTTTACCAGAAAGGGCCGTATAATTTGACTTCTTTAGTTGACTGTTAACTTTAAGTTGCTATATCTCACATATCCCATCCGTCTGATTAGTCAGCGGACCGCAGGGCTCCGGTGAAACGGAGCCTTTGCTTTTTCAGAAAGAATATATTTGAGAACGATCGTATATATCGACGGATTTAACCTCTATTATGGGTGCTTAAAGGGAAAACCGCAGCGTTGGTTGGATCTTGAAGCCCTTTTTAAATTACTGCTTAAACCGGAAAATGAAATTGTCAAAATCAAGTATTTTACCGCAAAAGTGAAATCCAAACCCAATAATCTAAGTGCCCCGCAACGACAGGATGTATATTTCCGAGCGTTGAAAGCATTCAATCTCCGCGTTTCCATATATTACGGTCATTTTTTATCCCATAGGGTGAGGATGCCTAACGCCAATCCACCCCCTAATACCTATGAGGTTATTAAGACTGAGGAGAAAGGTTCGGATGTGAACTTATCTGTTCACCTCCTTAATGATGCTTGGAAGGATATATACGATTGTGCCGTCGTTGTATCCAATGATAGCGATATGGCTGAGGCAATGCGGTTAGTACGTCAAAACCATCCCCAAAAGGTAATCGGATTATTTACGCCAGGCACAATGTCTCGAACTTCAGAACAACTGAAAAAGCATGCCCATTTCGTTAAAAAAATTCGTGATGGAGCCGTAAAAAGCTCACAACTCCCCGATCCAATTCCAGACACAAAAATCAGGAAACCAAATAACTGGTAGT
Source organism: Paracoccaceae bacterium (assembly GCA_036479695.1). Taxonomy (GTDB): domain Bacteria; phylum Pseudomonadota; class Alphaproteobacteria; order Rhodobacterales; family Rhodobacteraceae; genus NORP23. The sequence goes on along the minus strand of JAZGFN010000005.1, from coordinate 106,217 downwards.
ATATTTCCAACCAGAAAGGGCCGCACCAAATTAATGGCGCGGCCCAGACTTGAGTTTGAAGGTGGCAAAGTCAGGCAGCTTGCCCGTTGCCAGGTGTTCGCCCAAAGGGGGCTGCCCCTTTAGATTTTCACCTCGCGAATAACCCTAACCATCTGCTCCAATTTCCCAATAGACATTGGCACCTCCTTTCTCAAAGTTTACGATAAGGCCAGCATGCCACGGCTTTGGGAAATAGCAAAGCAAAATATTTGTTACTGTGAAAGGCGTCGATTTTTGGTTAGCGCGCGGAACGGGATCAGGGCGATCATTGCCAGTGCCATTTTCACACCAAAGTCAGCAATCGCCAGACTGACCCACAGCGGGGCATTGGGGCCAAAACCGAACAGCGGAACAACCTCGCGCGCCCAGGCATTTGGTTGCGAGGGGTCGAGAAACACAAATGCCGCACCAAAGGCGAGGCTGAAAAATAGCATTGTATCGATAGAGGAGCCAACCAGCGACGACACCAGAGGTGCACGCCACCAGCGCCCCAAACGCAGGCGGTCAAAAATCCGTACATCCACCAATTGCGCCACAAGGAACGCCACCCCGGACCCCAGTGCAATACGCAGGCTGACGGCCGGACCGAACTCCAGCATGATTTGCGTACCGATCAGTGAGCAGACAACCCCGGTCACAAAACCGGCCAGAATGACCTTGCGCGCAGTTGCCGCTCCGTAAATCCGGTTCATAAGGTCCGTGATCAGAAAAGCAAACGGATAGGTAAATGCCCCCCATGTCAGCCAATCCCCAAGCAGGAATTGCACCAGAATGTTGGATGCAACCACAACGGTCGCCATGGCAATCACGCCAAAAATCAGGCCATATTTCATATCGAATTTCCGTTTTTTATAGAAGGAGCGGCGACTTCGTTTAGTGTATTCAGGCGCGTAATACGCAGCCCTGCCTGTATATGCAAGCTAATATTCGCCACTTCACAAAAGCGTTTCCCACCCGCCCTTGTACAAAAGCTTTTGATCCATTACGTTTTATTATTAAATACAATACAGTAACTTAAGTATCCATTACAGCAGTTCCATCACATAAATGATTTTCCGTGGGGGGAAGTAATGAATTCCATCAAAACCAGAATCCTAACCATGTCTTGTGCGCTTGTAGTCGCCTGGCCTGCATATGCAACCAATGTATCAGATGTTCGAACGAACTACGCGAATATCGCGCATGCAATGTTTGAAGATACATATGCTGCAAATATGGCTATGCAAATGTCTGTCGAGGTATTTTTAGCAAATCCAAATGCGCAAACACTGACTGCTGCGCGCAATTCCTGGAAGGCTGCGCGCGTTCAATATCAACAGACCGAGGTCTTTCGCTTTGGCAATGCAGTTGTCGATGACTGGGAGGGCCGTTTGAATTCCTGGCCCCTTGACGAAGGTCTGATCGATTATGTTGATACCAGCGCCTACAGCCGCACGGCTGACGAAAACCCGCTGTATCAGGCAAATATTGTCGCAAACACCATGGTCCAGATCGGTCCGAAATTAGTGGATGCATCCGAGATCACGCCTGAGCTGATTGCAGATGAGCTACACGAGGCTTTGGGCGTCGAGGCCAATGTGGCATCCGGTTATCACGCCATTGAATTCATGCTTTGGGGGCAAGACCTTAACGGTACTGGTCCCGGAGCCGGAGATCGCCCGGCAACGGATTTCAGTTTGGATAATTGCACCAATGAAAACTGTGCCCGCCGCCGCGATTACCTGCGGGCCGTAACAACGCTTGCTGTAAATGATCTGGCCGAAATGACCACAGCCTGGGCCGAGGGAGGCGATGCCCGTGTTGATTACGAGGGTAAAAGCGACACTGACGCCATGACCACGATCCTAGCCGGGATCAGCGGGCTGTCTTATGGTGAACTTGCCGGTGACCGCATCAATATGGGGCTAACTCTGCATGACACCGAGGAAGAACACGACTGTTTTTCCGACAACACTCACAACGCACATTACTTTAATCAGATCGGGATGATGTCGGTGTGGAACGGTCGTTATGAACGTAAAACCGGCGATATCGTGGCCGGGGCTTCAGTTTCAGGTGTTGCAGCCTTTTCGGCTGGCAGCGAAAAAGATGCACTGGATATGGCGATGTCCGATGTGCGGGCAAGCATGACCATCATGCGTGATACGGCTGAGTTTGGCGGTATGGCATATGACCAGATGTTGGCCGAGGGCAATACCAAAGGCGGTAAAATCCTCAGCAACGTCGTGCTAAACCTGATTGCACAAGCCAAGGCAGTTGAGGCCGTCAGTTCCGCAATGGGGCTAGATGTGGAACTGGAAGATTCAGACGCACTGTAATCGCACCTGAAAAGGCCTTGGGTGATAGTTTCAACCAAGGCCAATCCGGTTTTTCCATTGCTTAACAAGGAACTTCATTATGATAACACGTCGTACTGCCCTAGTGGGTATGGGCGCGGCCCTTACTGCGCCGCTTGCCATTCGCGCCTTTGGGGAAACCTATACCCCGCCACCGTTTGGGCCACAGATCACACCCGTAAGCGATCCTCAAAGGGTTAACCTGGAACTGATCGCCAAAGAACGCATGATCAACCTGCCTGCCTTTGAAGGCCGGGCAATGCCGCTCTGGACTTTTGGCGATGAGTTTGCGCCCATTGTGCGCATGCGGCTGGGAGATGTTCTGGCAACAAAGTTGACTAATGAGTTGCCAAAAGCGACCGAGCACACGTCGATCCATTGGCATGGTCTGCGCATTCCAAATGATCAGGACGGCGTGCCTTATATCTCACAACCACCTGTAAACCCGGGCGAAAGCTGGGAATACGAATTCACACCACCCGATGCAGGCACCTATTTTTTCCACACCCACTGCAACACGGTTGAGCAATTGGGGCGCGGATTGGCCGGAATAATCATCGTTGAGGGCGATGAGGTCGAGCCCTTTGACGCAGATGAGGTTTTGGTCCTGAAAGACTGGCGGATTGATGAAAACAACGCCTTCATGCCGTTTTTTACCCCCGAAGGGGCCAGCAAACGCGGTAGTTTTGGCACGATCCGTTCTTGTAACGGCGCTACCAACCCTACCATTGAAACCCCTGCACGTAGCGACGTCCGTTTACGGATCGTTAATGTTGATAACGCCCGGGTGATGATGTTGGGCGTTGAAGGGGCCGAGGCTTATGTCATCGCAATTGATGGCATCGCTTGCCCGCCGTTTCCGCTGGAAACCTGGATGCTTGGCCCCGCGATGCGGTTTGACCTATTGATCCGCACACCAGACACGGGGGAAACGGCCCGGCTGGTTGATTATTTTGCTCCTAAACCCATACCTTTGGCGACGTTTAACAGCATTGGCCCAAACCTGCGGGAACCAGAATTTCAGGTGCGTGCCCTGCGCGCCGGGCTGATTGCGCCACCTGATCTGGACAACGTGGAAAAGAAGACCTTCAGCTTTAGCGCCGCCGCCGGGAAAGGCCAGATTGACACGCCCCCGCCCAATGATTTTGAAGCCCAGCTTTTGGACAGCCTTTGCCTGTCATTTCAACCTAACTGGGCGATTAACGGCACGGTTTGGCCATCACGGGACCACTCCGAGGTTCCGCCGCCGATTGAAACCTTGAAACTGGGGCAAACTTATGTATTTCAGTTAAAGAACCTGTCATCTGTGCATCATCCTATCCATATCCATGGTCATACTTTTACGGTGCTTAAATCAAACAAACGTCGGCATTTACCGCCGCATTTCAGCGACACGATCCTGCTGGCCCCAAAGGAACGGGTTTACGTAGCTTTTGTCGCCGATAACCCAGGGGATTGGATGTTCCATTGCCACCTGATTGAGCATCAGGAAACTGGCATGATGAGCTATCTGCGTGTTGAATAACACCGTACCCATATTTTGGCTGTTGTACCTGATCGCCACGCCTTTGCCGGCCGATGAGGGCATGGACCGCATGATGGGCCGCACATTGTTTGAGCGCGCCTGGGTGCAGGCTCCGGCCTCAACGCGCGCTTCAGACGGGTTGGGGCCACTGTTTAACGCGCGCTCCTGTGCAGCCTGTCATCCCGGGGGTGGTACGGCAGATTTTATACCTGTTACGGGTGGATATGCCTCCGTCGGACTTATCGCGCGCCTTGGTGATGAAACCGGCACCCCGGACCCCTTTTTCGGCGCTCAATTGCAAAATGCAGCGATCCCCGGGCTTACCCCCGAGGGCACTGCAATTCTGGGAGAAAACAACGCGCCTGTTATTGAAATCTTGGGCGGAGCGCTCGATCCGAACACGCATGTTTCCCTGCGCCGTGCCCCCATTCTGGCTGGGCGCGGGCGGATTGAGCGTATCGCAAATGCCGCCATTCTTTCAAACGCCGACCCCGATGATATTGACGGTGACGGCATTTCAGGGCGGGCGCATATTTTGCAATCCGGCAGGATCGGGCGCTTTGGCTGGAAGGCCGACACGGCGGATCTGAACGCCCAGATCGCGCGGGCCTTTTCAACCGATATCGGTCTCTCCAATGCCCTTTTCCCCAAGCATTTCGCCGATTGCACGTCGCACCAGCAAAGGTGCCGCAATAAAGGTGATGGCAGTGACAGCCTTGGCGATGGCTATGAGCTGTCCGCGCAGATCATCACGTTGATCGCAAGCTATGTGCGTTCGATTGAGCCGCCCGATATTGCAGATGAAAACGGGCTGGCACTGTTCACCGCCACAGGCTGCGCCACCTGCCACCGGCCAGAATTGCATGACGATAACGGCGCCCCGGTTACCCTTTTTTCGGACCTGCTGTTGCACGACATGGGCGACGCACTTTCTGATGGCGTCGGGGCTTTTGGTGCCAGAGCGAATGAATGGCGCACCGCCCCCTTGATTGGATTTCGCGCCAATGCATCACGTTTGCTGCACGACGGCCGTGCGATGAATATCGATGCCGCAATATCAGCCCACGGCGGCGAGGCGACAGATGCCCGCACCAACTATTTCAGCCTATCGGATGAAACCCGCGCTGTCCTGCGCGCATATCTGCAAGGCCTGTGACCAGCCTTTGTTGGGAACATTGACGGGCCGTCAAAACTATAGTCTATTGGGATTTGGTTATACTGCCTGCCGCGTGCCCTGCAAAGGACGGTGAAAGTATAGAATATACGAATCTTCCTTTTCGGCGATCCGTCAGCAACCCGCGCACTGATCTTTTGGATTGCCTGACAAAAGGATCAGACTATGGAATATATCACACAAGCAAAACCAATGGCCAAAGCTTTGCGCAAAGCCCTTTTGGCGCAGGATATCCCAGTTTCGCACAGCCAAAGTCTTGAATTGGTCGCCCGGCAATTCGGGTGCAAAAACTGGAACACTCTGTCTGCAAAAATCACGGCGCAGCGCAATGATATGCTCAAACAACCCAACAACTGGTTCATCACGCGCAATACGAATTTGCGGTTCTACCGGTTTGGCCTGGACCCAAGCATGAAGAACATGCCGATGCTGGAGAGCAAACCAGATGCAAAAAACCTGCTGCTTGGAGGTTTTGCATCCTATATGCAAAGCATAGGCGCCAAGGGTTTTTCAGGGCAGCGTGTTAGAGTAAAGGCCGATATCAAGACACAAAATGCCCATCTGGCGACAATCTGGATGCGGGCCGATGATGCGGATAAAACCGTTTTGGCATTTGATAATATGATGCACGCAGGTGGCACGCTTTCAGGAACGCATGATTGGACCTCGCGCAATATCGTGCTGGATATCCCGCCCAATGCTGCAACGTTGCATTACGGCTTTTTGCTAAAGCACACCGGGCGGATGTGGGCACGGGATTTTCGGCTGGAAACAGTTGATCAATCGGTTGCAATGACTGTGCAAACACAGGATATTATGAAAACCGGCTGAAGCTGCGGCTTGCATACATGGTTTCGATCAGCACCACATGGATCAGGCATCCTGGTCCATGCTGGCAATCACACGAACCTCGACAATCGCACCTTGGCGTCTAAGACCTGCCACCTCGACGGCTGTCCAGGCCGGATAGGGTTCAGTTACGTATTCAAGACGTATCAAATTGAAGAGGTCGAAATGATCGCGCAGGCCGACATGATAGGATGTCATCTCGACAATTGATCCCGATGTCAGACGGGCCTCGCGTAAAACAAGCTCGATCTTTTCAAAGATATTCCTTATCTGATCCTCTTGATTTTCCGGCATATGCCCTTGTGCATCTGCCCCTGTGACACCAGTCAGGAAAGCATGATTGCCGGACACAATAGCCGGTGATATTTTCAATTGATCAGCCGCGACCTGCACCTCTGGTGGTATAATTGCGCGTATGGCCATTGATGCATTCTCCAAAGATAGCAGGCCATCATAATAGCCCAAATAATGGCGTGCAGCAAACCCCCATTGCACCGGCACCCCTGTTGCCCTACACCGGATAAAACCCCTTAACCGGAGCCAATCCCCATGCGCCTGACCCGTTATTTCCTGCCGATCCTGAAAGAAACCCCTGCCGAGGCCTCTATTGCCAGCCATCGTCTGATGCTGCGCGCCGGCATGATCCGTCAGGCCAGTGCCGGGATATATTCATGGCTGCCCATGGGGTTTAAGGTGTTGCGCCGTCTGGAAAATATTGTCCATGAGGAACAGCAGCGCGCCGGACATATTCCAATGTTGATGCCAACGCTGCAACCGGCGGATTTATGGCGCGAAAGCGGGCGGTATGATGATTATGGCAAGGAAATGCTGCGCATCACGGACCGCCACGGGCGCGATATGTTGTACGGGCCGACGAATGAGGAGCTGATCACCGATATTTTCCGCAACTCGGTGAATTCCTATAAAGAACTGCCAAAGACGCTTTACCATATCCAGTGGAAATTCCGCGATGAGGTTCGCCCGCGTTTCGGGGTTATGCGGGGCCGCGAGTTTTTCATGAAGGATGGCTATAGCTTTGATCTGGATGAGGCCGGGGCCTTGCATTCCTACAACCGCCATCTGGTCAGCTATCTGCGCACCTATGAACGCATGGGTCTGAAGGCCATTCCGATGAAGGCCGACACCGGCCCGATTGGTGGTGATCACAGCCACGAATTTCTGGTGCTGGCCGAAACTGGCGAGAGCGAGGTTTTTTATGACCGCAACGTCAGTGATCTATCCCTGGGTGACCGGACGGTTGATTTTGATGATACCGCGCAGTGTCAGGGCATTTTTGATGAATTCACGACAGCTTATGCCCGTACCGATGAAACCCATGATCCGGCCCTGTTTAACGCGGTTCCAAAGGACCGTCAAATGACGGCGCGCGGGATTGAAGTGGGGCAGATATTCTATTTTGGCACCAAATATTCCAAAGCCATGGGCGCCGAGGTTGTAATGCCGGATGGCAGCCGCAAGCCCGTTGAAATGGGCAGTCACGGCATCGGTGTGTCGCGTCTGGTTGGCGCGCTGATCGAGGCAAATCATGATGAAAACGGTATTATCTGGCCTGAATCTGTCGCGCCGTTCCGTGTGGGTCTGGTGAACCTCAAACAAGGCGATAGCGCTGCTGATGCGGCTTGTGAGGGCCTTTATGCCGGGCTGGTCAAGGCCGGGCTTGACCCGCTTTATGATGACCGCGATGAACGTGCTGGCGCAAAATTTGCCACGATGGATCTGGTCGGCTGCCCTTGGCGCATTACGGTCGGGCCGCGCGGCTTGAAAAATGGCGTGGTGGAGCTGACCTCGCGGCGCACGGGTGAAACCGAGGAGGTATCACCAGAGGCCGCGCTCGATCGATGCCACCAGATTTACGCGAACGTATAGCGAGGGGAAAATGGCAAAACTGCCGGGGATTGTTGGAGCTGTCGTTATCGGGCTGGGCATGTCGCAGTTTCCCGAATTCACGCAGCAATACCAGCAGCGCCTTGGCGGTGCGGTGGATGAATTACGCATCATTACGCAAGAATTTGATCGTGCGGCCACAGCCAACGGTCTGACCCGCGACGCCGCGTTAGCACAATACAATACCACCGACAGCGATTTTCTGGAACAGCGCGGGGTGGATATGCAAACCGTGTTCATGCGTTTTGCCCGCCTCAGCGAGGATTTGCGCGTCCTTGAAGGCGCCAATGCCATGGAACGCTTGCAAAACTTTGCCCATATGTCCGACACCCGCATCGCGAAACGCGCATGGGAAACATATAAACCGGCGCTGCCCCTGACGGCTGAGGGCTTGACCTTTGCCGCGGGTGGTGGCCTGATCGGGTTTACAGGTTTTTCAGGGCTGTTTGGCCTTTTGTTTTACCGACGTAAAAGGAAACCCGTGTGAGCAAAAAATCTACAACCGCACCTTTCGCGGCCTTTGAATGGGCCATCGCGTGGCGTTATTTACGCGCGCGCCGGACCGAGGGCGGGGTTTCCGTGATGACATGGATTTCGCTGATCGGAATCGCGCTGGCGGTGTTTGCGCTGATTGCAACCATGGCCGTGCGCTCTGGATTTCGGGCCGATTTTACCGCGACAATCCTTGGCGCCAACGCCCATGTCACCGTTTACGAGACCAATTACACCGCCGAGGGCGTGCGCAAAGGTATCGTTGAATATCGCGATATGGCCGAACGTCTGGCAGCCGTAGACGGGATAATCCGTGTCGCCCCGATCATCCGCGGGCAGGTTATGGCCACGGCCAATTCCCGCAATTCCGGGGTTGAGGTTTACGGCGAAACACTGGCGGATTTGCGCACTCTGCCCCTGATTGCCACCCCCGAAACCGCCACAGGCTCGCTCAAGGATTTTGAAGACGGGGTCGCGATTGGCTCGGGCGTTGCGCGCACGCTGGGCATCAGGGTCGGTGAGACCATCACCTTGATTTCCCCTGACGGAGTGAAAACCCCCTTTGGCACCTCGCCGCGCATCAGTGATTATGAGGTTGTCTATATTTTTCAGGTCGGACGCTCGGACATTGACCGCACCCGCATCTATATGCCGTTTCTGGAGGCCCAAAGCTATTTCAACCGCGAAGGCACCGCCGATGAGCTGGAGGTCGCGGTGGCCGAGCCTGAAAACATCGATGCATTGCGCCTGCGTATCAGCGAGGCGGCCGGGGCGCGCTCGATCATCTGGACATGGCGCGATTCCTCGGGCGGGTTTTTGCGTGCCCTGGAGGTTGAGGATAACGTGATGTTCGTTTTGATGTCGATACTGGTACTGATCGCGGCGATGAACATCATTTCCGGCCTGATCATGCTGGTCAAAAACAAAACCCGCGACATCGGTATTTTGCGCACCATGGGGCTGACGCAAGGGTCAATTTTGCGGATATTCTTTATCAGCGGCGCCAGTATCGGGCTGGTCGGCACGGCACTCGGGGTGCTGCTGGGCTGCCTGTTTGCGCTCTATATCGATCCGATTTTCGGCTTTGTTGATGGCGTTATGGGCGGCGGTGTCTGGGATCCGGACGTGCGTTACCTGTCACGCCTGCCTGCCAAGCTAGAGCTGCGGGATGTGCTAAGTGCCGTGGCGCTGTCGCTGTCGCTATCCTTTGTGATCACAATATTTCCTGCGCGGCGCGCCGCCAAAATGAACCCCGTAGAGGCCTTGCGAAATGAATAACCCCGCACCTGCGCTTGAACTTATAAACATCCACCGCAGTTTCAAAAAAGGCCGCACCAATGAGGTGCAGGTGCTGGATGGGGTGTCTTTGTCGATCAACCCCGGCGAGGTTGTGGCACTGGTTGCGCCCTCTGGTGCCGGTAAATCGACATTGCTGCATATCGCAGGCCTGCTTGATAAGGTCGATAGCGGCCAGGTGAACATTGACGGCGAGGTAACCACAGATTTGTCAGACCGTGCCCGCACACGATTGCGGCGCGACAATATCGGATTTGTCTATCAGTTTCACCACCTGCTACCTGAATTTTCAGCACTTGAAAATGTCTCTCTGCCCCAGTTTGCGGCAGGCGTTCCCAAGGCTAAAGCCGTTGAACACGCAAGCGATTTACTGACCAAAGTCGGCCTTTCTGAGCGCCTAACCCACCGCCCTGCCGAACTCTCAGGGGGGGAACAACAACGGGTTGCGTTTTGCCGCGCGCTGGCCAATACGCCCCGTCTGCTGTTGGCCGATGAACCAACGGGAAACCTTGATCCTGAAACATCCGACAATGTTTTTGATATCTTGCTGGGACTTGTGCGCGAAACAGGTCTTTCGGCGCTGATTGCAACACATAATCTTGATTTGGCAAACCGCATGGACCGCGTGTTAACCTTGTCGCAAGGACGGCTGGTATAAGACTGATTAAATTAACCAGGTACAGGGTAACATGCTCATATTTAACCCGAGGAAAGTCACATGACCAAAGAACCAAGTTTTCGTGAATCCGTTGATATAATGTTCAACCGCGCGGTAAAATTGATGGACCTCTCGCCGGGTCTTGAGCAAAAAATCCGTGTCTGTAATTCCACATATACCGTGCGTTTTGGCGTGCGCCTGCGTGGCAAGATCGAAACATTCACCGGCTATCGCTCCGTGCATTCAGAACATATGGAGCCGGTCAAGGGCGGCATCCGGTTCTCGCTGGGCGTCAATCAAGACGAGGTAGAGGCGCTGGCCGCATTGATGAGCTATAAATGCGCGCTGGTGCAAACGCCTTTTGGCGGCTCTAAGGGGGGGCTTTGCATTGATCCTCGCGCCTGGGAACCCCATGAAATGGAACTGATCACGCGCCGTTTTGCCTATGAGCTGATCAAGCGCGACCTGATCAACCCCTCGCAAAACGTCCCCGCCCCGGATATGGGCACGGGCGAGCGTGAAATGGCGTGGATTGTCGATCAGTACCGGCGCATGAACACCACCGACATCAACGCGGCTGCCTGCGTGACCGGCAAACCGATCAATGCCGGCGGTATTCAGGGCCGGGTTGAGGCCACGGGGCGCGGGGTGCAATACGCCTTGCAGGAATTTTTCCGCTATGACGAGGATAAGGCCAAGGCCAACATGACCGGCACGCTTGAGGGCAAAGATGTCATCGTGCAGGGCTTGGGTAATGTGGGCTATCACGCGGCGAAATTCGTGTCCGAGGAAGACGGTGCAAACGTTATCGCCGTGATCGAATATAACGGCGCAATTGTGAACCCGGACGGGATCGACATAGAGGCGCTTAAGCAACATATTACGGCAACTGGCGGGGTCAAGGATTTTGCCGGTGGTGAATTTGTCGAAGATGGCGCGCCGCTTTTGGAGATAGCCTGCGATATCCTTATTCCCGCCGCACTAGAGGGGGTTATCAACCTTGGTAATGCCGCCAATATCAAGGCCAAGCTGATTATCGAGGCAGCGAACGGGCCTGTAACCGCGGGTGCCGATGAGATTTTGCGCAAAAAAGGCGTGGTGATCATTCCGGATATGTATGCAAATGCCGGCGGGGTGACTGTGTCCTATTTCGAGTGGGTGAAAAACCTCAGCCACATTCGTTTTGGCCGCATGCAGCGCCGCCAGGAAGAAGGGCGCCACCAGTTGTTGGTCAATGAATTGGAACGCCTCAGTACATCCTCGGAAACCAAATGGGAATTGTCGCCGGGCTTTAAGAAAGAATATCTGCGCGGCGCGGACGAGCTGGAACTGGTACGCTCGGGTCTTGATGACACAATGCGCGAGGCATATCAGGAGATGCGCGCGATCTGGCACGGGCGCGACGATGTTGAGGATCTGCGCACCGCCGCCTATCTGGTGTCAATCGAACGGGTGGCGGCAAGCTATCGCTCCAAGGGGCTTTAGCCAAGGTCTTTGGGAGTGATATATTCCATCAGATGGGTCATGCCAAAATCAAGCGTTGCCCAATCCTCAACCGGGGCTTCCAATATGGTGGTTGCCCCTGATGGATATTTCTCAAACGACGCATGATGGGGTGCGGGATCAACCCGTAAATCGCGCGCCAACATTCCGATACCGGGATTATGCCCAAGCAACAGAACCGTGTCACCTTTGGCCTGCGTGCGGATAACATCCAGAATACGATCCGGACCGGCCATATAAAGTGCAGGTATATGCAGGACTTCAGGCGTTTGCGACAGCTTGGCCGCAACCCTTTGCCATGTTTCCTGACAGCGACTTGCCGATGACGAGATCACCATATCGGGCATCACGCCCTGACGGTTTAACCACGCCCCGACGGCATCAGCCCCGCTTTTGCCGCGCGCGTTCAAAGGGCGTTCAACATCCGCCAGATCGCCATCAGACCATGACGATTTTGCATGCCGCATCAGGATCAGTTTTTTCATAGCCTGCCTTTCATAATTTTCACCGCCCAGCAGAGGATATGCAGACCCAAAAGACAAGCGGTTTATTTGTTCGTAAACGGCAGTTTCAACACCCAGCCAAGTTTAGAGGGGCGGTCATCCTGCCAGCGCAGCCCCAGCGTCATGTCGTCATGTCCCTTGCTGGGTTGGGCTATATAGGTGCGAAACATCCGATCCCAGATCGACAGAGAAAACCCGTAGTTACTGTCATGTTCAGCCCGAATATCCGAATGATGAACCCTATGCATATCCGGCGTGACCAGCACCAGACGCACCGCCGCATCAACGCGCGCAGACAAGCGGATATTGGCGTGGTTGAACAGGGCCGATCCGTTGAGGATGATCTCAAACAGGATCACGGCAAAGGCGGTAGGACCAAGCAGATAAATCAGGCCGATTTTCAGCAACATCGACAGCGCAATTTCAAGGGGGTGAAACCGAATGGCCGTGGTGACATCCATGTCCCTATCCGCATGATGCACCTGGTGCAGGCGCCACAGCAGCGGGATTTTATGGGTCAGCAGATGCTGCGCCCAAATGGCAAAATCAAGGATCAGCATTGCAAGAATGACCTCAATCCAGTGCGGCCAAAGCACGTGATTGAACACTCCCCAGCCCTGCGCCTGCGCATCCAACGCAGCCCCAACCGACAGGACCGGCAGGACAATGGCCATAAGGCGCAAGGTAAGTGTATCGAGCACCGTTAAGCCCCAGTTAACGAACCAGCGGCGATTGCGCGTAACCGGACGGGCACGGCGCGGCAACATCACCTCAATCACGGCAAACAGTGCGAAAAGGCCCAGAAAGACTGACAGACGGATAAGCGTTTCATTTTCCATGGGGTAAATCTGGCCTGCAACCTTGCAAAAATCAAGAGGGATGCGGCGTTATGCGCGGATCAAACTGCCAGCCCCGTGTTCGGTAAACAGCTCTAACAAACAGGCATGTGGTGCGCGCCCGTCAAGGATAACAACGGCACGCACGCCGTCCTCTATGGCCTTAAGCGCCGTTTCCGTTTTCGGGATCATGCCACCTGCGATCACGCCCTCTGATGTCAGCTCTAAAACATGCTTTGGGTTTAGCTCTGTGATCACATCTCCGTGCGCGTCTTTTACACCCAAAACATCCGTTAGCAGTAACAAACGATCCGCCTTCATGCCCGCAGCAATAGCCCCCGCCATTGTGTCACCGTTAATATTATAGGTCTGCCCATCGCGCCCGACGCCAATGGGGGCAATAACCGGGATCAAATCGCTGTCGATGAAGGTTCGCAGGACCGCTGGATTTATTTCTACCGGCGCACCGACAAATCCCAGATCAGGGGTCGCTTTCTCGCAAATCACCAGATTGGCATCCTTGCCCGAAAGACCAACCGCCTTGCCGCCCTGTTTGTTCAGCGCCACAACGATACGTTTATTAACCGCGCCTGATAATACCATCTCGACCACCTTCATGGTCTCTGCATCCGTTACCCGTTTACCGTCAATAAATTCAGACTGAATACCCTGGGCTTCAAGCATCTCGTTTATCATCGGTCCGCCGCCATGCACCAGAACCGGGTTAACGTTGCATTGTTTCATCAGCACGATATCACGCGCAAACCGTTCCATCGCGGCGTCATCGCCCATGGCATGACCACCAAATTTGATCACAACCGTTGCACCATCATAGCGCTGCAAATAGGGCAATGCCTCGGACAGGGTTCTGGCCGTAGCGATTGAATCGCGCTTCATGGCTTGCTGTAACTCCATCGTGGCCTCCTGCGGGTTTTGGGTATTCTATGCACTGAACCGCGAAAACCCAAGTGGAATGCGCTTATTCGATCATTGAAATGATACTGCGCAAAACATCCAGCCCCTCGGCTTTATTAGAGGATGTCAGCACAATCTCAGGATAAGCCGCCGGATGTTTGGCCAGCACTTCGCGGGTTTTGGCGATGATTTTATCCTGATCTGCAGCTTTCAGTTTATCAACCTTGGTCAAAACCACCTGAAATGTCACGGCTGAACTGTCGAGCAGCGACATAATCTCAGCGTCCACTTCCTTGGGGCCGTGGCGCGCATCAACCAACAGAAAAACCCGGCGCAATGTGGCGCGCCCAGACAGGTAAGATTTCAGCAATCGCTGCCATTTGGCGACCACAGCCACGGGGGCATTAGCAAATCCGTAGCCGGGCAAATCGACCAGATAATGGCTGTCTTGCAGGGTGAAATAGTTGATTTCCTGCGTGCGCCCCGGCGTATTTGAGGCCCGCGCCAAGGCCTTGCGCCCGGTCAACGCATTGATCAACGTCGATTTCCCGACGTTTGAGCGGCCTGCAAAGCAAACCTCGATCCGGTCCGCAGGCGGCATGCCATCCATGGCAACCACGCCTTTCAGGAAATCGGTATTGCCGGCAAAAAGCTTGCGCCCCTGCTCTTGTGCATCGTGCTCAGGTCGCGGGGTAATTGGGAATTGGCTGCTCATAACGGCACATAGCTCCCTTCAGCCCTCGGTTTTGTCTTTGTTGATACTGCCCATAATATTGCCAAAAATATCCGGTTTCACACCTTGGGTCCGCATGATCGCGTATTGCTGAATGAAGGTGATGGTGTTGTTGGCCACCCAGTAAATCACCAGCCCCGAGGCAAAGCGCCCAAGCATGAACATGAACACCCACGGCATCCAGGCAAAAATCATCGCCTGGGTTTTATCCGTTGGCGCCGGGTTCAGTTTTTGTTGCAGCCACATGGTAACCCCCATCAGGATCGGGAAAACGCCGATGGAAAATATGGCCAATAGGCTCGCCGGGTCCGGTGCATTCCAGGGCAACAGGCCAAACAGGTTCAAAAATGATGTCGGGTCGGGGGCGGAAAGATCCTGAATCCAGCCCATGAACGGCGCGTGGCGCATCTCAATCGTCACGAACAGCACCTTATAGAGCGAGAAGAAGATCGGGATTTGCAGAAAGATCGGCAAACAGCCCGAGGCCGGATTTACCTTTTCTTTCTTATAAAGCTCCATCATGTCTTTTTGCAGCTTTTGCTTATCCTCGCCCGCACGTTCTTTCAGGTCAGCCATTTGTGGTTGAAGTTTTTTCATCTTGGCCATGGAAACATAGGATTTATAGGCGAGTGGAAATAGCAGCGCCTTGATCGCCAATGTCAACCCGATGATCGCCCAGCCCATATTGCCGACCAGACTGTGGATGAATTGCAACAGCGCAAATATTGGTTTGGTGATGAAAAACAACATACCCCAATCAACGGAATCAACAAATTTATCGATGCCCATTTCATCTTGGTAAGCCTTAATTGTGGCAACTTCCTTGGCACCGGCAAACAGAAAAGTTGTGACCTCTGCGTCCTGCCCGGCAGGGATTTCGATCACATCCAGACGCATGTCCGTTTGATACGTATCATTGCCAGCCGTGTATTTGGAGACCGAGGCAAACGCCGTCCCGGGGGTCGGGATTAACGTCGTCATCCAATATTTATCGGTCATGCCGATCCAGCCGGTTTCCAAAACATCAATACGGCTAATATTACCAGCCTCAGCCGGGGTGAATTCCTGGCCCGGCATATCGTCATAATCAATTTCCTCAATCTCGCCATCTTGGGCGCGCACGACACCTTCATGCAGCAAATACATGCCCAGAACATCCGGCTCACCTTTACGGGCAATGATGCCGTAGGGCTGCATGCGCACAGGTGCGCCAGTGGTGTTTTCAACCCGCTGCGTGACGGCAAACATATAGTTTTCGTCAATCGAAATCGTGCGGTGGAAAATCAGCCCGGCGCCATTATCCCACATCAAGATTATGGGGGTGGTTTCGCTGAGAATGCGACCATGCTCAAGTTGCCACTGCGTCTTTGCACCCGGCACGGCAGCCGGATCAAGACTACCAGCAGGCGCCCAGCCATGCACGGTATAGTACGGATCCGCAGAATTGGCCGGTGACAGCAGGGTCACCGTATCCGCGCCGGGATCACGGGTTACCTTGTAATCTGACAAATGCAGATCATCGATCCGCCCGCCAAGCAGGGAAATTGAGCCAGCGACCCGCGCTGTTTTGATCTCAATCCGCTGGGTTTCCAGCAGGGCGCTTTCCCGACTTTCGGCAGCAGTTTCAAGCTGCTCAGGCGCTGCGGCAATAAACGTGCCATCAGCCTGTGGAACCGCGGCAATGCTGTCACTGGTTAGCGGCGCGCTTGTCTCAAGCGATGCCTCGGGCTGATCGGGTTGCGGTGCAGGTGGGAACAAAACGAACCACACGAGTATCACCATAAAACTAAGAGCCGTTGCCAAAAGCAGGTTTTTATTCTGGTCGTCCATTATTTACTCCGGTCGCGGAAAATTCGTCACACTGCCTTCAACAGGGACAAGCGGGAAAGGTCAAGGTTTTTTGGGCAATCTTTGCAGACTATCAAAGTCAAAAACCGCTGAATCCAGCAAATGTGAGGGGTTTGTATTGGTCAGCGCCTTAAACATCACCTGGCGCCGCCCCGGGCGATTGGTTTCCCATGTGTCCAACATCTGCTTGACCTGCTGGCGTTGCAGGCCATCCTGCGAGCCACATAAATCGCAGGGAATGATCGGATATTTCATAGCTTTGGCGAATTTTTCGCAATCTGCCTCGGCAACAAAAGCCAGCGGTCGGTAGACAAATAAATCGCTCTCGTCGTTCAGCAGTTTTGCGGGCATGCTCGCCAGTTTCCCCCCATGAAAGAGGTTCATGAAAAACGTCTCAAGCATGTCATCGCGATGATGCCCAAGCACCAGCGCCGAGCAGCCTTCCTCGCGGGCAATGCGATACAAATGCCCACGGCGCAGGCGCGAACATAAGGCACAATAGGTGGCCGTCTCGGGCATCTTATCCTTAACGATGGAATAGGTGTCGCGGTATTCAATCCGGTGTGGCACATCCATGCGTTTCAGGAATTCCGGCAAGGTTCCAGATGGAAACCCCGGCTGCCCCTGATCGAGATTGCACGCCAGAATATCCACTGGCAACAACCCGCGCCACTGTAATTCGTTTAAAACCGCCAGCAACGTATAGCTGTCTTTGCCCCCCGAAAGCGCCACCAGCCAACGCGCGCCACGTTCAATCATCCCGTATTGCGCAATCGCCTCGCGGGTCTGGCGCACGATGCGTTTACGCAGTTTTTTGAAACCGGTGGTGGTGGGCGCGCCCTGAAACAGGGGGTGGATTTCTGTATCGAGCATCTGGGCTTTCTTGGTTGACTGAGCAAACATGGCATTTGGTGTCATATAACCAATACGCGGGAAATTTCAAATGTGGCGTAAGTGAACCTACTTGCGCAAACTGGCCCGGCAGGTTTTTGGACAACGGAAAGATGCAAAATCCGAGCCTGTTTTCAAAACTACTAACCTAGTTTAGTAGTTTTGAAAACATCAGATTAATACGCTGTAATTAAACAATAATCACAGATATAAACGGTTGAAATTACCGCCTATTTACAAAGCAAAAAGCCGCCCGAAAGAGCGGCTTTATCACATGCATCGCGTTCGCTTACAGAATCTGGCGCGTCGCCATTGTGTAGGATACTGTGTTGATTTGCCCACGTGCCAGACCGATATCGTCAAGTTGGCGATCTGTCAGGCCAAAAAGAACATTCGTGGTTTTGCGCGTAGCATTCCACGTCTTGGCCTTAGCGATAATCGTGTCAAATATATGCACGACGTTCAAAGTTGTGATGGCCCCAAAGGGAACCGCGCGGGGTGTTGCAAAAATTGCCATGATGCTCTCCATTTGTTTTCAGCCGACTTGAGCGTCGTTGATAAACCGCATCTAAGCGCGAATCTTTCAAAGGACAATTACAATGTTTGCATACCATCTATGTCGATTGCGCATAGGTGATGTTTATCGCTCGCCCCAATCAATGCTTGGCAGATGTTCTTGTTTCGTGCTAACCTTGTGAAAACGATAACAAAAGTGAGCAGCATATGCGTGTCATTGGGATTGATCCGGGCCTCAGGCGGATGGGCTGGGGGATTGTAGATGTTGAAGGGTCGCGCATTACCCACGTTGGTAATGGCACCTGTCAGTCAACGGGGGATGATCTGGCGTATCGGCTTAGCGCACTGTTTGATCAGTTAAACGCCGTGTTTACCGAATTCGCGCCCGATACAGCGGCCGTGGAAAAGACATTTGTGAATAAGGACGGGGCTGGCACGTTGAAACTGGGCCAGGCGCGCGGGATTGCGATGTTAGTGCCGGCGCAGGCGGGGCTGGATGTGGCGGAATATGCGCCCAATTCTGTGAAAAAGGTGGTTGTGGGCGTGGGGCACGCGGACAAAAAACAGGTGGAACATATGGTACGCATGCAGATGCCGGGGATCGTAATTAACGGGCCGGATGCGGCGGATGCTTTGGCGATTGCCATGTGCCATGCCCATCATGCCCGATTTGCCGGGCGCCTTGAGGCAGCTTTGGAAAGGGCGGGGGCATGATTGGCAAGGTAACGGGGCGGCTCGATTATCACAGTGGTGACCATGTTTTGATCGATACCGGCGGGGTTGGATATATCGTTTATTGTAACGAGCGCACCTTGGCGATGATGCCAGCCACCGGTGGGATGGTTTCCCTTTATACCGAGATGGTGGTGCGCCAGGATTTCATGCAGCTTTACGGTTTTTCCACATTGGCCGAGCGTGAATGGCACCGCTTGCTGACCTCTGTGCAAGGGGTTGGGGCCAAGGCGGCGTTGGCGATACTGGGCACATTGGGGGTTGAGGGTGCCGCGCGTGCGATTACGCTTGGCGATATGGGCGCGATCAAGGCGGCACCCGGAATCGGGCCAAAAATTGCGCTGCGGGTCGTGAATGAACTGAAAGATAAAGCCCCCGCCGTGATGGCCATGGGGGCAAGCGGTGCGCAGGTTGTAGAACCCGATGATGGGTTGGTGATTGATACGATCAAACCTAAGGCGGCAAAACCTGTGGCTGATGACACGGCAGCGGCAGCGCAGGCTGATGCGCTTTCGGCGCTGGTAAATTTGGGATACGCAACGGGCGATGCCGCGAGCGCGGTAGCAGAGGCATCGGGCACAAACCCGGATGCAGGATCCTCTGAACTAATCCGCGCGGCGTTACGCCTGCTGGCACCAAAAGGATAGAGCATGGAACCGGATAAGGACCTGCGCCCCGAAGAACGCCCAAACGATGCTGATCGCGCATTACGCCCGCAAACCCTGGATGAGTTCGTCGGGCAGCAGGGTGCACGGGCCAATCTGCGCGTGTTTATCGATAGCGCAAAAATGCGTGGCCAGTCGATGGATCACACCTTGTTTTACGGTCCCCCCGGCTTGGGCAAAACCACGTTGGCACAAATCATGGCGCGCGAATTAGGTGTGAATTTCCGCATGACGAGCGGCCCGGTGCTGGCCAAAGCGGGTGATTTGGCGGCGATCCTGACCAATCTCGATGAACGCGACGTGCTGTTTATTGACGAAATTCACCGCATGAACCCGGCGGTTGAGGAAATTCTATACCCGGCGCTGGAGGATTTTGAACTTGATCTGGTGATCGGCGAAGGGCCAGCGGCGCGCACCGTGCGCATTGATTTACAACCCTTCACTCTGATCGGGGCCACCACGCGCCTTGGCCTGCTGACCACGCCCCTGCGAGATCGTTTTGGCATTCCAACACGGCTGGAATTTTACACCGTCGATGAGTTGGTAAAAATCGTTGATCGTGCTGCTCGCCTGATGAATGCCGATGCCGATGCAGCCGGTGCGATGGAGATCGCCAAACGCTCGCGCGGCACACCGCGTATCGCTGGCCGCCTGCTGCGGCGTGTCGTTGATTTCGCGATTGTCAAAGGTGACGGCAAGGTGACAGCGGCGCTGGCGGACATGGCGCTGACACGTCTGGGCGTTGATCACATGGGGCTGGATTCAGCTGACCGACGCTATCTGCGACTGCTGGCCGAAAACTACGGCGGCGGCCCGGTGGGCGTGGAAACCATCGCCGCCGCCCTATCCGAGGCCCGCGACGCGGTTGAAGAAGTCATCGAACCTTTCTTGTTGCAACAAGGGCTGATACAGCGAACCCCGCGCGGCAGGGCATTAGCGTCAAAAGCCTGGAAACATCTGGGGCTGGAGGCACCAGATTCCCCCGATCGCGTGGATTTATTTGAGGAATAACCAGATGTCCGAGACCTTAAGCGCCCCGCAGATCGAAAGCATGTTCACGACCGAGGGGCGCTATATTTTTGCCCGCTGGAACCGCGAAATCGCGCCCATAGTGTTTGGCACGGATGATGAATCGCTCGGCGTAATCAAGGACGCATTCCAAACCGTCGCCAGCCTTGCTGATATGCGCCTGGCCGAAACTGACCCCGAACTGGGGGCAAATTTTCTGGTGTTCTTTTGCAACGACTGGTCGGAAATCACCGAAATACCGGATTTAAACCGGCTGCTGGCAAATCTTGACACTCTGGTGGCTGAGCTGGATAAAACCGGCGCCAACCAGTACCGCAGCTTTGCTTTTGATCCTGATGGCGCGATCAAACTGTGCATCCTGTTGTTGAAATATGACACTGATATGGCGCAGATTTCCGCACAAGCCCTGGCAACCAGCCAGATGGCGCAGGCGTTGTTGCTCTGGTCCCCCGAAGCGTTCCGCACCACCACCCCGATCGGAATTATTGCGGCCAATAACATGGCGATTGTGCGCCCTGAAATCGCCGCCCTGATCCGCGCTGCCTATGATAAAACCATGCCCGACACGGCCAGCGAAACCAGCCACGCCTTACGACTGCACGCGCGGGTAAGCGCCTTGATGGAGGGGCTGGCATGAACACAGCACGCAAAATTGCGGATTTCGATGATCTGACAGCGGCAGAACAGACAATTCTGGACGAACGCGGTACAGGTAACGAAACCCAGCTTGGCGATGGCTCGTTGCCGACTGAAAATGCCGGGCGCGCGCGGTGCGGGCGCGCGCCCACACCAACAATTGCGCGTAGTGCTTGAACTGTGTGTCAATCTCGTTACCAAACCCAAGGGACCAGCTTTTTGGTGCTCTGGGCATATTTCACGAAATCATCCCCATAGCGCCCAGCCAGATAAGCATCCAGTTTTGGGACGTTAAATTTGGCAAAAAGGAGGAAAATGAAGATTACTATTACTGTGGACCATATATTCTGTGTAATCAGCGCATAGGCCAGCACCCACAAAATATCACCAAAAAAATTGATATGCATCGACCAAGCAAACATGCCACCAGTATACAACCGCCCTTTGTTCTGCGGATCACGCTTAAAGATATCTCGCTGCATTTCTGACCCAGTATTGAGCACGCAACCTAAAATAAACAACGCAATCGCCAGTATATCTATCACTCCCAACGGGGCGGATGAATGCAATACCAATATGGCATAGCCGACATAATAAATAGCAAAGGCAAATGGGATACTTAGGGCTTCAGCCCAAGGTAGGCGGCGTTTGATCAGGTAAAACATGGTGAAAACCATACGTAGAAAAATGATAACTGAAAACGCCATGATCACTATGCGCCGGGCTGGCAGGATTTCGGGCGATGCCCAGCCAAACCATTGAGATATCACCACGCCCCATGACCCAAAAAGAATACGCGCCGCAATAATAAGTAACCCCAGTTCAAGCACGGTCAATAACAGCTTTTGTGGCGTCGATTTTCTCTTAATACTATACATATCCATCACTCAATCTCCTTGGGGCTGGCGGTTATGGCACGCAAAAATATCTCGCCCTCAAAGGCGGCAATAAAAGCACGTGCGGTTTTTTTCGGGGTGGCATCACCCTCACGTTCATGGGCGCTAGCAAGGGCAGAAATCATCTGGCCATAAGTGGCATCAACCGACGCGCGATAGTCATCAAGATGGGCAAGAGCATCAAAGAAAAAAGAAAAATAGTGCATGACAGAGCCCTGCATCACATCAAATCCTGCGCTGGTCTCGCCGTAGCCCGCCCGGATAACCCGCTGTTGCTCAGCCACGCTTAAGGTAGCGTGATGCGCCCAGTCGACCTCACCAAATGGCACCGGCAACACCTGTTCAGTAACCGCCGCCAGCAAGGTCAGCTTGGATGGAAAGTGGTGATAAAACCCACCCTTAGAGAGGCCTGCATCGCGTAAAATCTGGCTCAGACCCGTGCCGTCATAGCCATGTCTCAGGAACAGTGGATACGCGGCATCAATCAGGGATTGGCGGGCGGCGATCATAAGAGAACTCCATCTCTAGGACGTAAATCAAAGTAGATCAACGCAAATGAAATTAGGTAAACCGCATCGACAAACACCATTGGTTGGCCACGATGCAGCAGGATCACGAAACAGATCATCATCAGGGTTTGGATCAACGCGGCTATGGGCGCGCTGGGATAGCGCATCAGTTGAAGTGCTCCGGTGGCGATCATTATAACCCCGACGAAAATGATCACCCAGCTATGCTGCATCAGTAACCAACGTGACAAAGACGCAAGGACAGTATCCGCATTGGCAAGCGTCATATTGCGGAAAACAGCATGCGTATCTTCACCCACACCCAGCACTTTGATCGCTCCGGCAAAGACAAACGAAGCGCCAATCACGCGTTCAAGCCCCGCTCTCCAATTCATATTCATATCCACGTGCTCTTCTTTTCAAACCGACTGGTCTGTCTGGTTAATGCAATTCCCACACCGGGGCAAGCAAATAATTCAAAACCGTAAACAGCCAGATGGCAACACATGCGCTTCTTCCTGCACCACAACGCTGGGCGGTAATCTTGATTGCGACGGGGCGAGGTTTAGCGGGGCGCGCAGCGGGGATGGGGCAGGCGCAAATTATCCGGCATTCAACGCATTTATCTATTCCGCCGGTGTCCTGTTGCCGATTATTGATCTGGAAATGCAAAGCAACTGGATACCCGATGAAAACCGCGGTTGGTTGGGCGAAAAAGCGCGCTGGTATCTGTGGCTCCAGATTGCTATGGGTTGGGCGTTATCCCTGTTGGCGGTCGCCGGGTTCGCCGGCCTTGTGAAATCGGATTAACGCCCCATTATCAACCCAATTCCCCCAGTGTTTTCGCGAATTTCTCGATCATCTCATCGATATGTTTTTCCTCAGATATAAACATCGGTGCCAGTAGGCCGGTGTCACCCGTGAATTTTACATGCATGCCGTTCCAGAACAGTTTTTGCTGCATCTCACCGCCTCGCGCCCCGGGTTTACCACTTGATTTCAGCTCGAACCCTGCCATCATACCGATGGCGCGAATGTCTTTTACCAGCGGGTGATCTTTCAGGGCGTAGATTGCATCCTGAAAATATCCGGCCATATCAGCCGCGCGTGCAAAAAGGCCCTCCTGTTCATAAATCTCAAGCGTGGCAAGGCCCGCCGCACAGGCCGCAGGGTGGCCGGAATAGGTGTAACCGTGGAAAAACTCGATCGCGTCGGGGGCGGATTGATCCGAAATCACATCATAAACCTTATCGGTCACCCCAACAGCGCCCATCGGAATAGAGCCATTAGTTAACGCCTTGGCCATCGTGATGATATCAGGCTCTACGCCAAAAACATCCGTGGCAAACTTGCCGCCAATACGGCCAAAGCCGGTTATAACCTCGTCAAAAACCAGCAGAATGCCGTTTTCGTCGCAAATCTGGCGCAGACGTTCCAGATAGCCTTTGGGCGGGCTAAGCAGGCCGGTTGACCCCGCCACAGGTTCGACCACACAGGCCGCAATCGTGTTGCCACCGTAGTTTTCGACCATACGTTGCAAATCATCCGCTAGCTCCACACCGTTTATAGGCTGGCCACGCACGAACAGCTCTTTCGCGCTCCAAGTGTGGCGCATCATCACTACATTTGGCATCACGCTTGGGAATGTTTTGCGGTTATTAACCATGCCCGATAAAGACACCCCGCCGATGTTAACCCCGTGATACGCCCGTTCACGTGAGACGAACCGCGCCCGATCACACCCCATCGCAGAATGATATGCCATTACCATTTTCAAGGCCGTATCAATCGCCTCGGACCCCGAGTTTACAAAGAACACATGGTTGAAATCTTCTGGCAGCAGACGCGCAACTTTTTGGGCCAGCGCAAAGCTCAGCGGATGGGCCGTGCCAAAAGGTGCGACATAGGTTAGGTTTTGCATGCTTTGATGCACAGCCTCGATGATTTTAGGGTGGCAATGGCCCGCTGGCGAACAAAACAAACCGCTGGAAGCATCAATCACCTGCCCCCCCTTATGGTCCGTCATATACATCCCCTTGGCCGAGGTGATCAGGCGCGGGTCTTTCTTGAAACCCCGGTTATCGGTGAACGGCATCCAGAATTCTTCCAGCGAGTTCGTTTGCAAGTCAAAAGCCATTTTATGTCCTCCTCCAAAATATTTACGGGGATTATCGGGCCGAAATTTGATATCTGGCCCAATATCTGGCCCAATATCTAGATTGACACTAAGGGCAGTTTTGGGCTTTGCTTACATCCAGTTAAATGTTTGATCTAAGTCCAGATAGGTGCGCCCATGTCGGTCCCCGAAGACACGTTTTTTCTCGACCCGCATTTTCGCGGCAGCCTGCAAAGCCAGATCCGCCAAATCATTGCGGCGGCGATTTTGTCGAGGCGCATCCTGCCCGGGGAAAAGCTGCCCTCATCGCGCAAGCTGGCCAAACACCTGAGTGTTTCGCGCATTACGGTGACCCTTGCTTATAATGAGCTGGTGGCCGATGATTATCTCTGTGCTGCCGACCGTTCTGGGTATTTTGTTTCAACCGAGGCACCAACATCACCTTTGTCAGCTCAAACCCATCTTTCCCCCAAAGATACTGTTGATTGGGACCGCGCAATAGAGCGACGTTTTTCTGGCGCACGCAGAGTGGAAAAGCATCAAAACTGGCGCCAATACCCCTATCCTTTCATCTATGGGCAGGCCGATCCGGCGCTTTTCAACCATTCCAGTTGGCGGCTGTGTGCGCATCAGGCATTGGGCAAGAAAGAGTTTGACAGCCTCACCTCGGATTACGCTGAACGTGATGATCCCGAGCTGATCAATTTCATCGCCCGCCACAGCCTGCCAAGACGTGGAATTCTGGCGCATCCGGAACAAATTCTTGTGACGGTGGGCGCGCAAAATGCCCTGTGGATGGTTGCGCAGATACTGCTTGGCCCGGATCGATCGGTGGCATATGAAAACCCAGGTTACCCCGGTCTGCGCGATATTATCCGCCATGTAGGATGCCGCCGCCATGCGATTGAGATCGACCATGACGGCCTGCCCCCTGCCCTGATTCCCAAGGGCACGGATGTTGTTTTCACCACCCCCAGCCATCAGTGCCCGACCACAACGACCATGCCTATGGCGCGGCGTCACGAAATATTACGCCTTGCCCGCGAGCAGAATTTTTTGATCGTCGAGGATGATTACGAGTTTGAGATGAGCTTTCTCAAGCCCCCCTCTCCGGCGCTGAAATCGCTCGACCATGACGGGCGGGTGATTTATGTGGGCAGTTTCTCCAAATCCTTATTTCCGGGCCTCAGACTGGGATATTTGGTCGGCTCTGCCGCTTTTATCCAAGAGGTCCGCGCCCTGCGCTCTGCGGTTTTACGCCACCCCCCCGGACATATGCAGCGCACCACAGCAAATTTTCTGGCCCTTGGCCATTATGATGCCATGATCAAACAAACCCGCCGCGCTTTGCATGAACGTCGCCGCGTGATGGATGCAGTCTTGCATGACGCCGGCTTGCAGATTGCCGGTAGCGCTAATTTTGGCGGTTCCAGTTTCTGGATCAAAGCGCCGGCTGGGGTGGATACTCAGGTGATGGGCAAAGAATTGCTGACAAAAGGCGTGCTGATTGAGCCGGGAAACCCCTTTTTTGAAGGTGAAAACACGCCAACGAACTTTTTCCGGCTTGGCTATTCCTCTATTTCCGCATCGAAAATACCCGAAGGTGTCGCCAGAATTGCCCAGGCAATGCGCGCATGACCGGGGTTTTGGATATAATATCATCGCCATTCTGGACCTAAGCGAAATCCGCGCCATGCGACATAAGAAATACCAAGCGCATATGCTACAAACTATCACAAAAGGAATACGCCAATGAAAATGACCACCGAAGAGGCCTTTATCAAGGTTTTGCAGATGCATGGCATCGATAATTCTTTTGGCATCATTGGCTCGGCTTTTATGCCAATCTCGGACCTGTTTCCAAAGGCCGGGATCACCTTTTGGGACTGTGCCCATGAATATACCGCCGGAATGATGGCGGATGGTTTTACGCGCGCCTCGGGCAAAATGACCATGGCGATTGCGCAAAATGGCCCGGGCATTGCCAATCTGGTGACGCCGGTCAAAACCGCCTATTGGAATCACACACCGATGCTGCTGGTCACCCCGCAGGCCGCCAATAAGACCATCGGTCAGGGTGGTTTTCAGGAGGTAGAACAAATGCGCATGTTCGCCGATTGCGTCGCTTACCAGGAAGAGGTGCGCGACCCATCGCGCATCGCCGAGGTTCTCAACCGTGTGATCACCAAGGCCAAACGTCTGTCGGCGCCCGCGCAGATCAACGTGCCGCGCGATATGTGGACCCAAGTGATTGATGTCGATTTGCCTGCAATTGTTGAATTTGAACGCCCCGCCGGGGGAACACACGCGATTGCGGATGCGGCTAAACTGCTGTCAGATGCCAAATTCCCAGTGATCCTGAACGGGGCCGGTGTGGTGATCGGCGGGGCTATCGCCGCCGCACAAACACTGGCAGAACGTCTTGATGCGCCGGTGTGCTGTGGGTACCAACACAATGACGCATTCCCCGGTTCACACCCGCTTTTCGCAGGCCCGCTTGGCTATAACGGCTCTCGCGCGGCGATGGAACTGATCGCGCAGGCCGATGTGGTGCTGGCCCTTGGCACCCGCCTCAACCCGTTTTCAACCCTGCCGGGCTATGGCATTGATTACTGGCCGAAGGGCGCAAAAATCATTCAGGTGGATATCAATCCTGATCGCATCGGCCTGACCAAACCTGTCAGCGTGGGTATCGTCGGGGACGCCAAATCCGTGGCTGAACAGATCCTTGCGCAGCTTTCTGACAACGCAGGCGATGCAGGCCGCACGGATCGCAAGAACCTGATCGCCACGACCAAATCGGCCTGGGCGCAGGCGCTGACCTCTATGGATCATGAGGATGACGACGAAGGCACCGACTGGAACGCCCGCGCGCGTGCCGCCAAAGCCGACCACATGTCGCCGCGCAAGGCATGGCGCGCTATTCAATCCAGCCTGCCAAAAGATGCGATTATTTCTTCTGACATTGGCAATGTCTGCGCCATCGGCAACGCTTACCCAACGTTTGAGGCGGGCCGGAAATATCTGGCGCCCGGCCTGTTTGGCCCCTGTGGGTACTCGTTGCCCGCTATTCTCGGCGCCAAGATCGGGCAGCCCCGCATCCCCGTGGTTGGCTTTGCCGGTGATGGCGCTTTCGGGATTTCCATGAATGAAATGACCGCCTGCGGGCGCGATGAATGGCCCGCCATCACCATGGTGATTTTCCGCAATTACCAATGGGGTGCCGAGAAACGCAATACCACCCTGTGGTACCTCGATAATTTCGTTGGCACGGAGCTGGATTATGATGTTTCATATGCCGGCATTGCGCAGGCCTGCGGCGTGATCGGCATTGTTGCCACCACGATGGAAGGCCTGACCGAGGCGCTGGATACAGCCGTCAAAGCCCAGATGCAGAACGGAAAAACCACTTTTATCGAGGTCATGCTTAATCAGGAAATGGGCGAGCCTTTCCGGCGCGACGCCATGACGACCCCGGTTGCGGTGGCGGGGATCAGTGCTGGCGATATGCAAGCGCAAAAGGTTTAAGGGCATGCCGGCGGATTGGATTTTAACGCTCAACGCTGGGTCCTCCAGCCTGAAATTCTCCGCCCATGCTATGGATGGTGATCATAAAATCTCTGCCGGTCAGGTAAAGAATATCGATGGAAATTACCGGCAAGCGCTGCAATCGGCGCTTGCTGATCTGGATATCAAACACCCACCCAGCGCCATTGGCCACCGTGTGGTTCATGGTGGCGCGCGCAGTGCTGCGTGCGAGATTACGCCCGGAGTTCACGCGGAAATTACGGCTGCAGTCACCCTTGCGCCCTTGCATAACCCGCCAGCCCTCGCGGTGATCGACGCCGTGCAGACCCTTTTTCCAAACGTGCCGCAAATCGCGTGTTTTGACACAGCCTTTCACACCCATAACCCACCCGAGGCCACTACCATTCCGATCCCCAAAACTCTGCGTGATCAGGATATCCGGCGCTATGGTTTTCACGGCTTAAGCTATGCCTCAATCGTCCGGCGTTTTAGCGTGATTACAGGGCAGCCCCTGCCCAAACGCGTGCTGGCATTCCACCTTGGTGCCGGGGCCAGCTTAGCCGCGATTGTTAACGGCAAAAGCGTTGCCACAACGATGGGCTTTTCCCCGATGGACGGGCTGGTCATGGCCAGCCGTGCCGGGGCCATGGATGCAGGCGTGGTGCTGCATCTTATGCGCACGCATGGTTTAAGTGCAGATGATATCGATGATTTATTGAACAAAAATAGCGGCTTGACGGCATTAAGCGGCGGGATATCTGACATGAAAACCCTGCTGGAATCCGGTGCTGCGCCAGCCAAATTCGCGGTTTCGCATTATTGCTATTGGTCCGCGCGGCACGCCGGATCAATGATCGCGGCGATGGAGGGGGTGGATGCTTTCGTCTTTACCGGTGGCATTGGCGAAAATGCTGAGGGCATTCGTGATACCATTTGCAAGCGGCTTTCTTGGGCAAAAAATACCCCAATACCGTGCTGGGTAATACCGGCAGATGAAGAAGGTGAGATTGCCCAGTCTGTGCAGGGGATTTTGCAAAATTAATCAGAATCCATGCAATCGTGAGACCCTGCTCGCCAGTTCGGCACGTTTTGCAATAATCGCATATTCCTGCGGGGTTGACGCCCAGAATCCACGAATTCCAAGAGCGGTTTTTATGTCTGCGGGCAAGCCCTCAATCGCCGCCTGCACAGCCTTTGCGATTAGTTTTTGGTTCTGATTTTTTGCACAAATATATGGCAGCCCGGGGGTCGGAATTGTGCACTCCAATACCCGCAAACCTTCCGTTGCAGTCTCGTTTTTTTGCGCCAACCGCCAGGAAACATGGTCAATCGCTGCAATATCGGCAACGCCATCCGCAACCATCGCGATTGAGGCTGCGTGCCCGCCGCTTAGCAAAATCGTTTCAAAAAACCGCGCGCCTGTTGTCAAATCTGCAATGTGGTACATCATCGCCAAAAACCCCGATTGGCTTTCAGGGCTATTTGCCGCCATCCGACTGTTTTTATAATCCGCCAGCGTGCTCCGTCCGTCATTTTTGCGCACAATTATCACGCTGTTATACCAACCATTCGGGCAATTGGGTATCGCGTAATCAGGTGTTCCAACCAAATGCACCTTGCCCCGTAAATCCCTGATATACGGCAAGCCACAGGTCTGCCCGAGTACCAGATTATCCGATTCCCAGGCCATAACGATATCACTTTCGCGATCAAGCTGGCGCGGTGCGGCGATACCGTTCGCCGCTAGATTATCCCTGATTTCACGCCATAACTGATCAGTTTGTGGTCGCACCACATCCCAATCATACATTGGAAGCACGGCGATAGGTGCGTCGTCATTCATCAGGCGCTCGCTTGATAACCGGCCAAACCGGGTGGGGTACTGGGTCTTTTGCCTTGAACAGGTATTTCACGAATACCTCTACGTAAGAACGGTACATATATCCACCGTTGCGCCGCAAGAATTCCCCTTTTC
Source organism: Paracoccaceae bacterium (assembly GCA_036479695.1). Taxonomy (GTDB): domain Bacteria; phylum Pseudomonadota; class Alphaproteobacteria; order Rhodobacterales; family Rhodobacteraceae; genus NORP23. The sequence continues at coordinate 76,112 of JAZGFN010000005.1, read as the reverse complement.
TGGCCGCATAAAACGCAGGCAATCGATACCACGCCAGCTTGGGGTTGGCGTGGTGTACTGCATGAAAATTATTGTTTAGAAACAACAGCGCCAATGGACCATTGCTTTCAATAATAACCGAACGGTTTGGCGCTGATCTATCGGCGCGATGTTCCAGATAAGTGCGGATTTTCAATAATGACATACCAATGTATGATGCCAGAATATACGCCCATAACGGCTGTGTTGCAAAGGTCGAGTACCACCAAATTACCAATGTTACACCTGTCAGATGCAAAATATACGCGCGCATAATTTGCAGGTTCCCCTTTAAAATCCCACGCAAATCTTCGCGGAGCATATGCAGGATGCTTATCGCAGGTCCAAGCGCCATACGCCCGAAAAGTGTGTTGTTAGCCCCATAGATTATCTGCAGGATTTTCGGCAATTTCGGCCAGATATCAGGATCAAGGAAATTAGACTCCGGGTCATCATATGGGTCCGTCAGATTCGGATCGTAATGATGCGCCAGATGCAAATCCCGGAACCGCTCATAGGGGATAAAAAGGCCGATGGCCGGAAAAACCAGCAGATCGTTTAAATGTTGATTGGCAAAAGGATGGCCATGCAAAACCTCATGTTGCAAAGACGAATACTGGGCAATGACAACGGCAAGGGCCGGGATGAAAAGCCATAAACCAAGGGTATTTGCGTAAATTGTGACAAGAATATAGCCGCCATAACAATATGCGGTAATGGCCAGTGTCGGCCACTCAATCTCTCTTGATTTGGGTTGCTGGGGCATGTTTTCTCATACGAAATTACACGTAGAATTATCTGCGTGGCAAGCCGGGTCGGCAATAACGTGAATTTGGATTTAATATGCTATTTATGCAATAAATTCACAGATATGTTGTAAATTCACAAATTTATTGTATTCTCACAACATGGATAAACGTCAACTCGTACAGATTTTCGCAGAACGGCTCGCGCATTTGCTGGCTACAGGCACGGAACCGACAGCGTATTTTTTGCGCCAAACTGGCATTGATCGATCCGCACTTAGCCAATTTTTAGACAATAAAACTGATCGTTTACCCCGCGCAGAAACGTTGCGACGCATCGCATCAAGCTGCGGCGTTTCCGTTGACTGGCTGCTCGGGCTTGAAAATGCCCCCGAGGGCCGGCAGGAAATCGCGCCCAGTTTGCACATCGAACAAGCCCGCCTTGAGGATGACACGACTCCGCTGGATAATTGGCGCAAAGAGGCGCGCGGGCATAAGCTCAGATATGTGCCCTCAACCTTGCCAGATTTGATGGGTCTGTCCGAAATACCTTTGAAAACCCCAATTTATGACCCAAGGGGCGGGGGCGTTGAAAACGTGCTGGGCGGCGCGTCTTTGGGGCAGATGGACGTGGAAATCGCCATGCCCATACAAACCCTTCAGGATTTATCAGCACAGTCAGGCCTTTGGCGGGGTGCCAATATCGAATTATGCCGCAAACAGCTTTTAATCATGGCTCAAACCTGTAAAACCGCGTATCCCAGCCTGCGATTGCATCTTTATGACGGCAGCAAAACTTTTTCTGCGCCCTTCTCGGTTTTTGGCAGAATACGCGCCGCGATTTACGTCGGCGAGGCCTATCTGACTGTCACCTCGCCAGATCAGGTGCAGGCATTTTCTGATCGTTTCGATGAACTTGTGCGCAGGACAATTGTCAGCCCCGACAAGGTGCATGAAACGCTGGAAAACCTCGCGCAGGGCAAAGAGCCGTAAGCATATTTAGTTGCGCATTTTTGCACCTGTTGGATCAAATGGTGGGGCGCTCGCAATCCTTGCCGCGCGCCTTATACCCAGAATTTCGATCTCAAACAGGCCCGCCTCATCGCGCGTAGCAAGCGCTTGGGGCAGATAGGCCTGCGCCAGAGATTTTTCGACAAAATGCCCATAGCCGCCCGATGTCGCCCAGCCGACAACCCGCCAATCACCATCCTGCTGACTGTTCGGCCTTGGCGTGGGCTTTGCATCTCTATCAAACCGTTGCCCACCAAACGCATGCACAGGCTCAATCGCGCCGTAATCCTTTGTGCCTACCTTGGCCCAGATCGGTTCATCGCCGATCACATCGGCATCGAGAGCATCCACGATGAATGAAACCCGGCGCAATTTATCCGAACTTTCCAGCTCTTTTGCCGCCATTTCACGGCCAATAAAATCGTTTTTGGCAAGCTTGATAAACCGTTCCATACCCGCCTCATATGGCCCGTAAATCGGGCGTAATTCAGCAAACCAGGTGGGGAAATTCTTTTCCAGACGCATTGACAGCAGCGCCCGCATGCCAAAATCAACAATGTCAAATTCAGCGCCCGCAGCTTTTATCGCCAGATAAATTTTGCGCAGATATGCCGGTTCCATCCAGATTTCATAGCCAAGATCGCCGGTATACGTGATGCGGTTCAGTTGACAAGGCGCACCCGCCACAGCCATTTCGCGGTAATCCATAAACCGCAACGCCGCGTTTGAGACATCGATATCGCACAGTTTTTCAAGCAGTTTTCGCGCGTTCGGGCCAGCAATGGTCAGGCCAACCAGATGCATCCCAATCCGCCTGATCGCCACCGTGCCATCCTTTGGCAGATGCTGTTCAAACCAGCGCATATGATAGATTTGCGCCGCCGAAGACCCCCAGATCATAAACCGGTCCCCGCCCTTGTTGGCAATGGTGAAATCGCCGATCAGCTTGCCGTTTTCATTCAGCATCGGGGTTAAAACCAGCCGCCCGGGTTTGGGCATAACATTGGTCATAAGATGCGCCAGCCAGCTTTCTGCCCCCGGACCTGTGACCTCATATTTAGCGAAATTCGCAATCTCTGAGACACCAACAGAATTGCGCACGCCGCGCACTTCAGCCCCGATATGGGCAAAATCATTTGCGCGGTGGAACGATGCGATATCCTTGGCCTCCTCACCATTAGGGGCAAACCAAAGCGGCGTTTCAAGGCCCCAGCTATCCCCCATCACGGCGTTATTATTCAGCATAATATCATAGAGCGGTGTCGTTTGTTGTGGCCGCGCGGCTGGCAATTCCTCATTGGGAAAAGAGATGGAAAAGCGGCGGGAATAATTCTCACGGACCTTGGCATTGGTATAGCGCAACGTCGCCCATTCGCCGTAGCGCGCCACATCCATGCCAAACACATCATGGCCCGGATCACCATCGACCATCCAGTTTGCCAGCACCAGCCCAACGCCCCCGGCTTGGGAAAATCCGGCCATAACCGCACAGGCAGACCAAAAATTGGTTAATCCCTGCACCGGCCCGACCAGCGGATTGCCATCAGGCGCAAAGGTAAAGGGGCCGTTAATAACCTGCTTGATGCCCGCGTTTTCGAGCGCCGGAAAATGTTTGAACCCCACTTCAAGTGAAGGCGCGATCCGTTCAAGATCCGGTTCCAACAGCTCATGTCCAAAATCCCATGGCGTGATTTGAGGTGACCATGGTTTACAGGCTTTTTCATAGGTTCCCAGCAGAATCCCATCGCGTTCCTGACGTGTATAAATCTCACCTTTGAAATCAATCACGCCGACCAATTCACGGCCCATGGTTGCATTGAATTCTTTTACCTCAGGCAGATCATCGGTCAGCAGATACATATGTTCCATCGCCAAAACCGGCAATTCCAGCCCGACCATACGCCCAATCTCGCGGGCCCAAAGGCCGCCGGCGTTAACCACATGTTCGCATTTCACCGTGCCGTTTTTGGTGATGACATTCCACATACCGTCGCTGTCTTGCGTGATCTCAAGCACCGGGTTGCGCAATTCAATCGTTGCGCCCAGTTTTTGCGCGGCCTTGGCATAGGCGTGCGTGGTGCCCGAGGGATCAAGATGCCCCTCAACCGGATCCCACAGCGCGCCAACGAAATTGCTTTCATCCATCAAGGGGAACATCACTTTGGCCTCGGACGGGGTAATCAGCTCGGTCTCCATACCCAAACAACGCCCTTTGGCATGGGTCAGGCGCAGAAAATCCATGCGCTCGGGACTGTCCGCCATCATAACGCCGCCGGTCAAATGCAGCCCGCAGGACTGGCCGGAAATCTTTTCCAGCTCGTCATAAAGCGATACGGTATAGGCCTGCAATTTAGCGACATTGGGATCACCGTTTAACGTATGAAACCCGCCCGCCGCATGCCAGGACGACCCCGACGTAAGTTCGGAGCGTTCAATCAACATCACGTCTTTCCAGCCCGCGCGCGCCAGATGAAACAGAACCGAGCAGCCAACAACGCCGCCCCCGATAACCACAACTCTGCTGTGTGAATGCATCATGCCCCCCTCTTAAGAATCGATTATACAGTTATAATCGTGGACGTATCTCGGGGATCACGCAACAAAATCTTGCGCGTTTATTGTAAAAAAATATGGGCGTTATCTGTGGCGCCGATCGCGTCAATCACGGATATGGAAACGAGCCCCCGCCCCTCGGGTTGCCAAACGGCCTCACGGGTGAAGGGGGTTAACGCCAAAGGCTGGCCGTCAATCAGCAGCGTCAAGGGTAATTGCCCGTTACGCATTTTGATCACCAGAAAAGGGGCCGTTTGCTGCCCGAAATCCAGATCAAGACGCGCGCCATCAGGGGGAAACACGATTTCCGGGCGGTTTGGATTGGCTAGCGGATCACCGTGGCGAAAATGCTGTAACGGCAATGGCAGCGCGATATTAGAGACCGTCAGCACCGATTTAGGCGGGGGCGACAGGGGGGCGGGGGCGGCTTTGAGGCGGCTAAAAGCCTCAAACAACATGGGCGCGGCGACATCAACGCCCAACACGCCGGGCATCGGGGTTGCATCGGCGCGCCCCATCCACACGCCAATCACATGTTCGCCATCAAACCCTAACGCCCAGGCATCGCGATACCCGTAAGATGTGCCGGTTTTATAGGCGATTTGCCCAACGGCGCCATGGGTTGGTGGCGGTGTGCCCAGCAGGATATCTCCCACCTGCCAGGCGGCATTTTCAGCCAGCACAGGTTGGCGTAACAGGGTGGAAAAACCCCCGGTAGTATGCAATTTTACCGGCGTACCACCGCGCGCAATCGCCGCGTATATCGATACCATATCTTCAAGCGTGACACCGACACCCCCCAGCCCAATCGCCAGCCCCGGCAAGCGCCCGGGTGGCAAGATCGGGCGTGCAAAACCGCGCCGCATCCGCGCCAAAAGCTGTGCAGGGCCAACGGCATCCAGTAGCGCCACGGCCGGAATATTCAGCGACATTTGCAAGGCGCGCCGTGCACTTAACGTGCCGTGAAACCGTTTGTCAAAATTCTGCGGCGCGTAACCGCCAAAGGAGGTCGGGCGATCATCAAGCAAGGTTTCGGGGTGGGCAATGGCGTTTTCAAAGGCCAGACCATAGATCAGCGGTTTTAGCGTTGATCCCGGGGATCGAACAGCCGTTGTCATATCGACAAACCCGCGCCGCGTGGCATCAAACATATCCGCCGCCCCGATCCGCGCCAGTATCTCGCCGTTTCTATGATCCGCCACAATCACCGCCGCCGAGAGCGCCGGGCCAAGGGTGGTTGCATGTTCACGCACCATGGCCTCAAGTGCGCGTTGTAGATTTTTATCAATTGTCGTGATGAAAACATTCTGATTTGGGTGCGTTGCCAACAGGCTATCAGCCAGATGCGGCGCGAGAATAGGGAAAGGGATGCGGGCACCAGGAACGGTTTCGCGCAAGGCAGCTTTGGCCTCATCGGTGGGCAAAACATCGGCACTGACAAGACGCTGCAACACCCGGTTACGGGCGCTGCGCGCGCGGTCCGCATGCCTGTCAGGGCGACGGGTTTCGGGGGATTGGGGCAGCGCCACCAGCAGCGCCGATTGGGCCGGGGTCAGGCGGCGGGGTTCCTTGCCAAAATAGGTAAGGCTGGCGGCACGAATGCCCTCAATGTTGCCACCATATGGTGCCAGATGCAGGTAAAGCGTCAGTATTTCGCCCTTGCTAAGGCACCGTTCCAGCGCCAGCGCCAACCGCATTTGCCGCAGCTTGGCACGCAGGTTTCCTGTCGGTCCTTCCTCCAGCAAACGCGCGACCTGCATGGTCAATGTCGAGGCCCCCGAGACCACCCGCCCGTTTCGCACCCCTTGCGCAAACGCCCGCCCCATGGACAGGATATCGACACCGTGGTGGCGGTAAAACCGTTTATCCTCAAACGCCAAAAGCTGCACGATATAGCGTGGATCAACGCCCCTAAGGCGCACAGGCAAACGCCAGCGACCATCAGCGACGGTATAAGCGCGCAACAAATCCCCGTTGCGATCGAGCACGGTTACCGAAGTTTCCAGCGCCAGCGGTGGAATGTTGGTGCTGCGGATCCATGCCTCACCAGCCAATAAGATAGCACTGCCAAACAACAGCGCCACAGCCACGGCCCTGATCAGCCGTTTGCGCACCCTAGCGCGCCGGACGGATCGTCAGACTGCCGGTATCTGTGCGCGCACGGTAGGCCGGGCGGTACATGTCTTCAACCAAAGCTGCGGGCTGGTGGAAGGTGCCGGGTGAGACTGCACGCACGATATACCCAAGCGTAAACGACGCGGTTCCGCGCCAATCGACAGCCGCCAGAAATCGGTCATCGTGAAATTCGGAATGGGTCGCGACGTTATCGACAGCCAGCCAGTCAAGCGCTGAAATGGCCCCGGCACGCAGCAGGTTGGGATTGTCGATCTCAAGCCCGGCTGGCAGGGGATCGTTAACCATCAGGCGGGCCTCAATATCGCGTTCCGGCGTTATGGTCAGCACCACGGCCAGACGGTCATTTTGGTGAATGGCATCAGGGGAAACGGGCTCACCTTCCAGCGTATAATACGCACGTTCAATGCGGTATCCATCACCACCCGCCGGTGCAGGATAATCCGGCACCCCGAGGGTTGTAAGGATCGTATCCACATCATTTGCCCCCATATTGCGCACCTCGGCGCGGGTATCATCGCCCGCAATTATGCGCCGCACCACCGGCCCGCTGGCGGCAATGCCGTTAACAGTTATGTTGCCGCTGGCGCTATCCTCAATCAGGGCGTGCGCCGCCAAAAGGGACCACATCTGTTCCTGCGTCGAGCGATAGCCAGAGCGCCCCCGCGCCACGATTTCCGCCAGATCCTGCACATCAACCGCCGTGCTTTTCGCCTCAACCACAAGCGAAATCAAGGCAGCCGTATCGCGCAGGTGTGATCCGTAGTCCCCCCGCCAACTTTGGTGATCAATTGCCGCCCCGGTGATCATCTGCCCGGCGCGCGTAAACATCGCATCCGCACGTATCTGATCACCGTAATAGGCCAAAGCCGCGCCTAGTTGTGCCAAGGCCATCGGGGTTGCGAAATCATCAGCTTTTTCCTCGGCGTAATAGCGAAGATCACCGATTGAAGCCATGTTTTCCCGCGCCAAAACCATCAACGCATAGGCAATTTCCTGCCCCCCATTTTCGAAATCTCCGGCATAATTCAGCTGATTGTGTAGATTATCAAGGCTGGCACGAAACGCGCGATCCGGCACCACATAGCCCAGCCCCTTGGCGCGGCTCAGGAAATCCGAGACATAAGCATCCAGCCAGAAATCCCCGTAATCGGGGCGCCACAGGCCAAAACCGCCGTTGCTGGACTGGTTGGCCAACACATCGGTTATCGCCTGTTCAATCCGCGCGCGCATATCATTGCCATCCTGCAAACCCATCGCCTGCGAGACCTGCGATAGATACATCAATGGCATAGCGCGTGAGGTAATTTGCTCGGTGCAGCCATAAGGATAACGGTCAAGCGCCTGCAACAGTCCCGGCACATCGAGGCGGGCAAGCGGCCCCACGGCCAATGTCGCCGAACCACTGCCGGGCACAAAATCCGACAAAACCGAGCTATCAAGCATCAAGGTGCCACCGGGCGGCAGGCTGACACGATAACTGCGGGCAACTTCGGGATCATTGGCGCGCACCGAAATGCTTTCGGTTTTGCGCAACCGTTTCCCATCTGGCGTTGTCAGCGTCATTGACAGCCCGCCCGCACCCGCGCGCAGCCCCGTAATCGGGATTGCAAACTGCGTGCGTGCGCCATCGTTCAGCAAAAACTGCTGATGAAAATCCCCATCGCCAAGCGTAACCGCGCCGTTTGCCTTTATATCCAGCGTCATTTCGCCGCTTGCACCAAAAACATGGGTCAGATCAATATTCAGCCAGCTTTCATCACCGGGGGCAAGAAACCGCGGATGATTGGCGCTCATAACGACCGGATCGCGCACCAGAATATCCTTGCTGGCTTGCCCGATACCGTCTGCGCTCCAGACAATAGCCATCAGGCGCACTGTGCCGTTAAAGCTGGGTAAATCAAAATCTGCGGTGATAATCCCGTTTTCATCTGCCTCAAGCGGGCCAGAAAAATATGCGACCAGCTCTTCGGTTGGAGGCGGAGCATTGCGCCGTGACATGCCGGCATCGCCACCAGAACGCACCGCACCGCGCACCCCCAGCATGCCGTCAATAAGCTGGCCGTAAACATCCCGCAGCTCCATGCCAAGCTGGCGTTGACCGAAATAGTGATCCGCCGGTTCTGGTGTTTCAAACCCGGTCAGGTTCAAAATGCCCAGATCAACGGCGGCAATGGTTGCATAGATTTGCCCGGCCCCGCCATCGATTTGCAAACGCGCCGTAAGCGGGCCGCGCGGATCAACCGTATCAGGTGTTATAAAATGCGCCCTCAGCAACTTATCCGCAGGCTCAACCGGGGCAAATGAAATGCCAATGGCCCGGGTGGGATTGCGTTTTTCGGCGATGTTCATCGGCTGGATCAAGGTCGCCATAATATACGCCCCCGGCCCCCAATCGCTGGTTACCGGCAGGTCCACAACCGTCTCACCGGCCACCACATCCAGTGCAATCATATCAATCAGGCGATCACTGACCACCCGCACCAACGCCTTGCCAGCATAGCGCGCATTCAGACGTAACTGCACAGTGTCGCCGATAGCATAGATGGCGCGATCAAGGCCGACCTCCAGCACATCGGGCGTGTCACTGCCGGCGTCGGCGGCATACCAGCCTGCGTAAAACGAAACGCTGCTGGCGGTATCCGCACCGTTAAGTGTCAGCTTATAATGGCCCCAATCCACAGGGGTCTCAATCAGAACCTGGCCATCTGCGCCAAGGGTAATTTCACCGTTTGCAACACGGGTTGTGTGGGTAACCGGCTCATAATTCCAATAGCCATCCAGCCGATACCACTGGTATTGCCGTTCAAGTCGCGTCAATTCCCAAGTTACGTTTTCAACGCCTACAGACGCGCCATTCTCTATGGCCAGCACTTCAAATCTGGCTAAACCACCCTCATCGACGACCCCGTCAAACAGCGGTTTTACCCCGATCCGCAACCCGTCGGGGGCAATATTGCGGGTAATACTGCGCTCAACCGGGCGCCCGGAGGTATCAATCAGACGCACCGTCGCCGTCATTTCCAGCAATCGCGTAGCAGGAGCGGCATTGGCCAAAGGCAGCGAAATTGTGGCCGCGCCATCTGAACCGGTCACAGGTCTTTCAGGTAACCCCTTATAGCGAGGGTCAAATATTTCATCGTAAAGCCCGAACTGATAGGCTGGATAGTCCGGTAAACTGTTGGTTGCGCTTAGGAATGTTTCGACCTCAATCGCCAGCCCCTCTGCCGGAGCGCCGTATAGATACCGCGCGGAAATCGAAAGATCAGGCACATAATCAAGCGTTATCATCCCGGCAGGCAGGTCCAGATCAAAATCGATGCGTTCGGGTATAAAATCCTCAACCAGAAAGGCGTGATCTGCCAGTGCTGCACCGTTCGGGTCAGCGTATGCACGAAAACGCCACGTACCACGTTGCGCATTTGCGGCCAACGGCAACGTATAAATCCGCCCGCCTGCCCCCATATCGGGCACAATATCGCGCGTATGTTCAACCCCGTCCGGGCGCGTAACTACCATGGTGATCGGCAGGTCCGTAATAGCTTTGGCGCTGACATCCCGGGTCAAAATCGTGGCAAAAACCACCTCGCCGGGGCGATAGGCACCCCGTTCGGTTGTCATAAACAAATCGATCGGCGGCGGCGCGCGGCGCCCGGAAACACCGCGATCCGACAGATCAAAGGCCCCCTTGCCAAGATCAAGAAACGCAAAATCCCCGCCCGTAGTGCGCGCCGTCAAAAGCGCCGGTGCCGCACTGCCGGTCCCCCGGGTCAGACCAGCGATAAAATGCGCGTACCCCTGCGGATCAGTCGTTATTTCCCCGAGTATATCGTTTTTGCTGTCGATCAGGGTCAGGGTAACCCCGGCCAGTGCCTCGGCATCCGAAAGCCCGCGCATAAATACGTGCAACCCGTCGTTGCCCAGCATGGTTTCAATCCCGAGATCGGTGACGATAAACCATTGTGTGGCGGCGGAATCGTAATCCTCGCCAACCCCGTCAATGCGGGCCGTCATGGCGTAAACGCCCGGCTCCATCGCGCTAAGCGCATCGCCGATTGGCAGGGCTGTGGTGATATCCTCGTTCAAGGTGCTGGCCAATTCACCAACACCTTCCCAGACCAATTCCCCAAGACGTTCGGCAATCCAGCTTTCGGTATAATCATCAAGAGCGCGCCCAAATGTGCTGTCCTGAATGCTGCGCAAAAGGTTGCGATCCCCGACACGGTGAATGCGCAAGGCAACCTCGGTGGCGTTAACGCTGATCACCGGGATCGTCGCGTTTGGGCTTTTGGGCAGCACATAACTGCGGCCAACAAAGCGCACGGAGGGCGTGCGATCGCGCACATAAATTTCCAGATTGATCGAGGCGCGCAGTTTCTCACCGCTCGCCGCCGGCAAGCCTTCGCGCAGCGTAATGCGCACCCTTTGACCATGCGTGAACCCATCAATGCACAGCTGATCACCGTTAACTTCAACCGGCAGGTTTCCGGCATCCGTGCGCACATATGTGGCGTAATCAACATTATTTTTCACCAGTTCATCGGAGAAAATTGCACAAATACGCGGGCTGGCGGTATCACTGTCAATCTGGTGTTCAACAACCCGAAATCCATAAAGACCCATCGCGCGTTCCAACGCGATTTCGGTATTTTCCGACGGTGCAATCGACTGCGCGAGCTGCAAGGCCGGGATCATTTCAGAGCCATAGCCGCGCGTCTCCAGCGTTTGAGCCAGTAGAACCATAGCATCGGCCTGAATCTTGGCCGAGGTGCTCCGCAAAAACGCATTTATCGCCGAACTGGTGGCGATCCACTGCAAATCGCTTTTGTTCTCCGTCTTGAAAACAACTGCCAATTGCCCGAGATCCAACCAGTCAGCGGCGCGGTCCGTGATGTTCACAGCCGCCGCACGCGCCCAATAGGCCGTGTTGTAATCAGAGGTTTTCAGCGCTATGCGCACCTGGGAATTCAGCAGCCTTATGTCTTGCTGATTAACCGGGTAGTCCTCACCAAAACGCTGCGCCTGACGTGTTGCATCGCTTAGAAAGCCCGCAGGCAAAAACCCTAAACGAGCGGCCTGAACGGCCCCGTTTTGCAAAACCCGGCGTGGCGTGTTGACAATTTCAGCCGACAGCGCTCCGTTAAAAGCTTGCATGGAATCAAGGCTATCTTTCAGAAAACAGGCGCCTTTATTTTGGTTAAATGTGAACGCCACACAGCTATTATCCGCGATACAAGCGCTCTCACATGTGCGCAGTTCGGTGTCAAAAATCGCACGGATATCACCGCCATAAAAATCCATATCCTGAGACATAATACTACGTCGTGCCGGAATCGGCGATTCCTGCGCAAACGCATGAATTGGCATAAAAATAACGGTAAGTAGGGTAAATAAGGCGCGAATCTTCACTTTGGAACCTCTCAAGATATCAGTGATCACCTAAACCATATCACATATTTTAATCCCTAGCATGTGTTTATCAAACATAGAATTGCCCTGAATTCCCGTTCAATATTATCTGTGGTTCACCCTGTTTCTCTGTCGTAACAATTACACAATATTGTGATGTAAAATCTAACCATTTGTAAGTAAACAGTTTTTTCAAAATCACGGGTCAAAGTGAACGCACATAATGTCGCCTAGGCGACAGTGCTATATAATAGATATGTTATTATGAATGTGTTCAAAGGGTGTGAAGATGTTGAAGCCAGTAATAAGTATTTCCTATTAATTACAATGCGTTTCAGAGATAATACAGCGTGCAGATATGTTGCTGTTATCATGGTTCACATTGGTAAAAAGCTTCAATTTGGTACTGGTGTATCGTTCTTGACCTTCCCGGATTCGGCGGCTGAAATTTATGTGCGCCGGGCAACCGTTCTTCACACTCTTTGACATTTGTTTGGTTGGTAAAAAGTAGAGTGCGACAGTAAAAATGATCAAATCAACCCGTACCGCCCCACAATCCTCCGTGCAATCCAATATCATACCTTTGTTTGCGTTAACCCTTAATGCATCAATTGTGCTATACCACAGGTTGCTGATTGCGATTGAGGACTGCTGGAATGCCCCAAATGCCGCCCCCTGTTGTGCCTCCGTTACCCAAGGGTATGCAGATGAAAAATAGCGCGCGGTATCCACATTTGTTAAAAGCGCCGATTCTGCGCAATCTCCCACTCGATTTCCAAAAGAAATTTCTGGATCACTGCACTGTACAGGTTTCCCAAAAGCGCGCAAATATCCTATCTCAAGGGGAGCCGTCGCCCGGGCTTTTCATACTAGCCCATGGCAGTATTGATGTATTTTACACCGGAAAACTAGGTGACCGCGTTTTTCTCAACCAGATGAAACCGGGCAACACGGTTGGCGAGATTGAGGCGATTTCCGAAAACAATTGCTCTGCAACTTGCGAAGCCAAGAAAGGTACAATCGTGTTATTGTGCCCAAAATCCTTGCTGTTTACGTATCTTTCATCCGTGGTTTTCGTGCAAAACCTGACGTCCGTATTTCATGACCGACTGGTTATGGATAATTCGCTCAAGCTGATTGATCAGGTCGGCCCGGTACATCAGCGGTTATGCGCGTATTTACATTTCCTTTCAAAGCAAACAAATCGGATAAATGAAACCCAATCGTATCTTGCCGATGTTGTGCGATGTTCGCGTCAAACGGTGAATAAAGAGCTGGGGAAATTGCGCAAATCAGGGATTATTTTGATTGAAAACAGTGAAATTACTGTGCTTGATCGCGATAGGCTTGTTGCAGAAATTGGCACGGAACCTATTCCTGAAGTATAGCAGCTACTGCGTTTTTCGCCAATTATCCAAGGCAAGCGGGGTATCAAGATCAACTATCGCACCCTGCCCGGGCATAGAAATAAAGTTAATTCGCCCCGGCACAGTTTTCAAAATTTCTTTTGCGCCCTGATCCCCCTTCAGGTTTGAAAGACGTTCAAAAAACCGCCGCCCGAATAAAACCGGATGCCCATGGGTGCCATCTTGGGCAACTGCCCGACAAATCTCATGCCCTTGTTGTGGGGAATATCCGGCGATCAGCCTGTTGAAATAAAGCAGCGTTACCTCGGGCATGTCAGCCAAGGCAATAATCACCGCAATGCAGTCCTGCGGCAGCGCTGCCATCCCTGCCCGAATGGAGGCCGCCATGCCCTTTTGCCAGTTCTTTGCCTCAACAATGTTGACATCCAGACCCCGCAACGCGGTTTTTCGGTTACCATGATCGGGGGGCAAAATCACGTGAACCTTGCTAACTTTGGATTGCACCGCCGCGCAGGCTGTGCGGTGTAACAAAGGCGCGCCACCGATATTTTCCAACAGTTTGTCACGCCCCTGCATCCGACGCGATGCGCCTGCGGCAAGCAAGATGACCGCAATCATCGGCGCGTCCCCGGGCAGCGCAGGCGCTCGGTTATTTCGGCCATGATCGAAATCGCAATCTCGGCCGGGGATTTAGCGTTGATATCCGCACCAACGGGCGCATGTATTTTGGCAATGTTATGCGCCGCAAGCCCACGTTCACCCAGCCGCGAAACCCGTTTTGCGTGCGTGCGTTTTGACCCCAAAGACCCAAGGTAAAATACGTCGGTTTCAAGCGCCGCAATGATTGCCGGGTCGTCAATTTTGGGATCATGCGACAGCGTGACAACGGCGCAGCGAGCATCAAGGCGAGCTGTTTTCATGGCCACATCCGGCCAGTCCTGAACAATCCGTACGCCGGGAAAACGGGCGGATGTTGCAAATGCTGCGCGCGGGTCTATCAGCGTTACATCATACCCTGCCAGTGCCGCCATCCGTGTAAGGGGCTGGGCAATATGCCCCGCCCCGACAATAATCATGCGCAATGGCGCCGTGTGAATGCCAATGAAAACATGCCCATCAAACCCAGATTTATCCGCGATAACGCGCGCGGAAACATCCAGTATTGTCGTATCAGGCGTTAAAACCTGCCGTGCCCAGCTTGTAATATCAACTTGGTATATCGCCACCTGGCGTGCGGCGCGCAGGGCAGTAAGTTTTTCCAGCAAGGTGACATCCGGCCCGTTTCCGATGCCCACTGGTTCAACCAATATCTGGATATCGCCGCCACAGCTTAACCCGACATCAAACGCATTTTCATCACTAACGCCGTATTTCAAAATACGCGAAACGCCATCCTGCAAGCTGGCCATTGCTTCTTCAATCACCGCGGATTCAACGCACCCACCCGAGACAGAACCCTGAATTTCCATACTGTCGCTGATCGCCATTTGCGCACCAACTGGGCGCGGCGCTGACCCCCAGGTTTGTAGCACGGTTGCCAAAACAACCCTTTTGCCCATCCCGATCCAGCGCAGTGCCTGTTCGGGTATCTGATCAAATTCCGCCGTGGGATTTCCCAAGATCACGGACTGTTTATGGCTTTTCGGCTGGGCATTTTAACCACCTTATCGCCTCGCTCCATGTTAACTGCCGCTTTTATGCTCGCCCAAAGGGTATCCAGCTGCGCGTTGGTGTTCTCAGAATCCTTGTAAAGACGAATTTCCAGATCCGTCTCAAAACTGGCGTCACCCGCGGGGATCAAGGTTTTGTCGGCCAGCGCCTGCTTGCACATCTCATGGGGCAACCAGCCCATGCCGAAATCCTGCTGGATCATCGCCTTAACCCCGATCGCTTGCGCATTTCTGCTAACCACCAACACCGGCGGCGCCTTGATATGCTGACGCATGATATGCCCAACGGCGGAATCGAGCGCCGAAGCAACGCCGTATCCAAGCACCGGCACAGGTTTTCGGGGATTCCTGCTTAGGGAAACTGCGTGCGGTGTATTTTTTATCACAGGCACCAAACGATCATAGGCGATAGTGATATAATCACATTTTGCGACCTCAAGAGGGGCCAGAAAATCCATTGACGGGTGCCAATAGGTCAAAATGACATCGCAATATCGTTGCTGCAATGCGCTTACAAATTGATCCGCAGCCCAGGTTGTTGAATTAAGATCAATGTCCAACCCACCCTGACTTACCAGTGGTTTTATGTGGGTTTCATAATGGGTCAGATACAGGGATTGGGTAGTGGCAAACCGAATGACATCGGCACTTGCTGCATCTACGACCTGACAGCGTTCCAGGGTTTCATCATAGGTTTGGCGAATTTTCTGGGCTTGCGCTAGAAACACTTCGCCAGCCGGGGTCAGGGACAGGGGCAGGGTTTGACGATCTATCAAACGCACGCCGACCTCGGATTCCAGCATGCGAATGCGGCGGCTAAAGGCAGGCTGGCTGACGTTGCATTCCTCGGCAGCACGCGAAAAATTCCGCTGTGCGGCAAGTGCTTCGAAATCTTTCAGCCAACGTATTTCCATACTCGTAATCCAATCGCGTGATAACTATTCTCTGCCCTCTTCAACAGCGTGACAGGCAACAAGTGCGCCATCTGGTTGCAGCATTGAGACGGGTTGCTCGGCCAAACAACGCGCATTTGCCTGCGCGCAACGGCTTTGAAAAGGGCAACCGATTGGCAGGTTTATAGGCGTTGGTATCTCGCCTTTCAAGCGAATGTGCTGTGGACTGTCATCTTTTAACTGCGGCACCGCACTTAAAAGCGCCTTGGTATAGGGGTGTTTAGGGTTGGCAAACAGGGTGGCGGTATCGGCCAATTCGCACAAAGATCCCAGATAAAACACGGCAACGCGGGTACCAAAATGTTGCACCACTGACAGATCATGGGTGATAAACAAATAGGTCAGGCCACGCTGTTCCTTGGCCTCCAGCATCAGGTTTAACACCTGCGCCTGAATGGATACATCCAGCGCCGAAATCGGCTCATCCGCGATCATGAACTCAGGGTCCACGGTTAGCGCGCGCGCGATGGCAATCCGTTGGCGTTGCCCGCCGGAAAACTCATGGGGATAACGGCTGGCCCAGCTTGGATCCACCCCGACCGAGCGCATAACTTCGGCCACTTTATCGCGCACCTCAGCGCCCGAGATGCCCGCATTATGCACCCGCACCGGTTCTTCCAGCGCCTGACAGATTGTCATACGCGCGTTCAGGGATGCATAGGGATTTTGGAAAATCATCTGCATTTTTTTACGGTAAGGCAGCATTTTTCTGCCGCTTAACGTGTCAATCCGCGTGCCTTCATAATGAATTTCGCCGTTGCTGGGGGTCAAAAGCCCCGCCACCAGACGTGCGAGCGTCGATTTTCCGCACCCAGATTCCCCGACAACACACAAGGCTTCGCCCTTTTGGATTGTCAGATTAACATTATTTACGGCGTGAACCTCGCGTTTTTCTCGCACAATTCGGCCTTTGCGGATTTTCACCGTTTCTAGGAACCCATCATCCAGAGCAAAGCGTTTTTCGAGATTTTTCATCTCAATCAAATTAGGGGCCAACACATCATCCTTCATGCCGAATCCTCCTTGGGTGTTGCGCGCTGATTCAGGCGCTGAACTTCGTGGCAAGCAACTTTTACGCGGCCCAAATCTTCAATCTCGGGGGTAGTGCTGCGACAAAGGTCCGTGGCATATTCACAGCGCGGATGAAACGCGCAGCCATCCGGCACATCTGAAAGCGGCGGCATGTTTCCCGGTATCTGGCTAAGACGTTCGCCCGGCGCGGTTTGTTGCGGTAAAGCCTTGATCAGACCTTGGGTATAAGGGTGTTGCGGATCATTCACGATCTCACGTGTTGGCCCGGCCTCAATGATTTTACCGGCATACATCACCAGGGTTTTTTCGGTCATTTGCGACACAACCCCCAGATCATGGGTGATCAAAATCAGGCTGACCTTATTGCTTTGGCACAGGTCCAGCAGCAGCTCCATAATGTCGGCCTGAATGGTCACATCGAGCGCCGTTGTGGGTTCATCCGCAATGATCAGCTGTGGGTCAAGCAGCAGGGCAATCGCGATGATGATCCGCTGGCGCATACCCCCGGACAATTCATGCGGGTACTGTTTCAGCCGGTCCTCGGGCGCGGGGATATAGACCTCTCGCAACTTGATAATCGCAATTTTTTCAGCGTCCGCGCGGCTGAGATTGCGATGTGCCTGCAAGGTTTCGACCATCTGCTGGCCAATGGTCAAAACCGGATTTAGCGTCACCATCGGATCTTGAAAAATCATGGCAATCCGGTTGCCGCGAATGGTGCGCAAATCAGCCGCGCTCATGGTGGCCATATCCTGACCCTCAAACAGAATATTGCCCGAGGCGATATACCCCGGCTGGCTAATGAGGTTCAGAATGGAAAATCCGGTGATCGATTTACCGGCGCCAGATTCCCCGACAATCCCCAGACGTTCACCGCGCGCCAATTCAAATGAAATCTGGTTCAAGGCAGTAATCGTTTGTTTGCGCATTGCGAACTTAACGACCAGATCACGGACAGATAAAAGAGACATCGCTTACCCTTTATAAAGTTTGGGGTTAAGGACATCGCGCAACCAATCCCCGAGCAGGTTGATAACCAGCACCAGCACCACCAGAACGATGCCAGGAATAGCGGTAATCCACCAACTGCCCGAGAAAATATAGTCAAATCCGCTGGAAATCAGCGAACCTAATGAGGGCTGTGATACCGGCATGCCAAGGCCAAGAAAGGACAGTGACGCCTCAGAGATAATCGCGTTCGCAACCTGCACGGTTGAGATAACAAAAATCGGCGAGATCGAGTTTGGCAAGATATGACGCAACATAATACGCAGCGGCCCAAAGCCGAGTGCCCGGGCCGCATCAACGTATTCTTTTTTCTTTTCCGCCAACACCGTGGCGCGCACTGTACGGGCATATTGTGGCCACTCCGCGATGCCAATCACACCGATCAGCATGTATAATGCGTATCGGTTAAAGGCTTCGGTGCCAAACATCGCCTGGGTAACGGCCAAGAATATAATCGCGACCATCAGGGTGGAAAACGACAGTTGAATATCCGCCAGACGCATCAACAAACTGTCAACCCGCCCACCGATATATCCTGCAATCAGCCCGATAGAAATTCCCAGAAACGCCTGCAATGCAACGGCACATATCCCGATCAGGATCGAGACCCGCGTGCCATAAAGAATGGCGCTCCAAAGATCGCGGCCCTGCGCATCTGTGCCTAACAGAAATTTCGAATCCCCGGCGAGTTCCCAAGACGGGGGCAGCTCAGAATCCATAATGTCATATTGGGTGGGGTCGTAGGGGTCAAAAGGCGCGATGAGCGGCGAGAACATCGTCGCAATCACGATGGTGGCAAAGATGATAAAACTTACGATCGCCACGGGATTATGCATGAAATCATAAACCAGATTCGAACCCTTGATCCGCGCCCAACGCGATTGCTGGGCTTGTGCGACAAAGCTGCTCATGCGCCCATCCTCGCCAGTTTAACTGTCGGGTTAACCAGACCATAAATCAGATCGACGATGGTGTTGGTCACAACAAAAATGAACCCAACGACAATCAGATAGGCGACAATCAACGGGGTATCAACACGGTTCACCGCCTCAAGAAACATGAAACCCATGCCGGGCCATTGGAAAACGGTTTCGGTCAAAATCGTATAGGCCACCATCGTGCCGATCTGCACCCCACCCACCGTAATCACCGGCAACAGCGTGTTTTTCAGCGCATGCACAAACCAGATACGCCAGGGGCTAAGCCCTTTGGCCCAAGCATAGCGCACATATTCGCTTTGTAATGTTTCCATCATTTCCGAGCGGATCAGGCGAATAAACAGCGGCAACATGATCGAGGCCAGCGCAATAGAGGGCATGATGATATGCCGCAACCCGTCCCAGCTGCCGAAATTTGTTGCCCAAGAACCGAAAAGATGCACCGTATCCCCGCGCCCGTAGGATGGCAGCCAGCGAAGATCAACGGCGAACAAAAATATCATCAGGATCGCGGTTAGAAACACCGGAATAGAAATGCCAATAATGCTGATCCCCATGATGGCTTTGCTTAAAATACTGTTGGGCCGGATGGCGGTATAAACGCCAAGTGGGATCGACAGGCCGATAATGATAACGCTGGCGCCCAGAACCAGTTCCAATGTGGCGGGCAGTTTTTTCAAAATCACATCGAGCGCCGGTTCTTTAAAGAAATACGACGTACCCAGATCACCGTGCAGCGCCTTGCCGGCAAACCGCATATACTGCACGATAAAACTGTCGTTTAACCCCAGTTCCTCGCGTAGTTCATCGCGGGTTTCCTCGGATACGGACATGCCGACAAGCTCGCGCAGCGGGTCGCCCAGATTATCCTGAATAGCAAAACTGATAAGCGAGATGACAAACATCACAGCTGCGGCTTGGAAAAGCCTTTTGACGAGGTAGGCAAACATCGCTGTGTCCTTGCTGGATGCAATAAGAATCCTTGACCATAAGGCAGGCTAAAGGATTTTGGAATAAGTGTGGAAAATGTGGCGGACCAAAGCCCGCCACATCTATTAGTACTTATTCATCAACGACAAGGTCGCCAAAGTACGGGAAGTTCAGTGCATTAACGATGTCTTCACCGTGCACGCCTTCGCGTTGGCCCCAGGCCAGATTTTGCCAGTGCAGTGGAATAAACGCTGCCTCGGCATAGAGGATACCCTCAAGTTTCTGCAGATCAGCCGCACGAACGGCAGGGTCTACTTCAACATTTGCTTTGGTCATCAGCGCATCAGCTTCGGCATTACAATAGTTGCCCGAGTTATACTGACCATTGCCCGTATCTGCATCAAAACAATGCGACAGGAACTGATGGAAGTTTGCCGAATCCTCGGTATCTGAATGCCAGCCGATCATCATCATGTCCGCGGAGCGTTCATCATACGCAGGCCAGTATTGTGCTTTTGGCATAGTTTTCAAATCAACCGTAATCCCGATTTTTGACAACATCGAAGCAACAGCCTGTGCAATTTTCTCATCGTTCACATAGCGGTTATTTGGTGCCATCATTGTCAGAGAAAAACCATCGGCGTACCCGGCCTCGGCCATCAATGCTTTGGCTTTATCAAGGTCAAAACGTGGTGCCAATGCTGGATCATGCCCAAGATAACCGGCGGGGCTTGCCTGCCCTGCAACCGTTCCAAAACCCTTCATAATGCGCTCAACAATTGCGGCATTATTGACGGCGTAATCAATCGCCAGACGTACCCGTGCATCTTTTAAGGCTTCATTGCGTTCCTGATTCATCTGAAATGTGATGATCCGGGTGCCGGACATGGATATCAGATTGGTTTCAGAATCCGCATCGACGCGCGCCAGATCAGTTGGCGGAACCGGAGAGATGAAATCAACGTCGCCCGCCAGCAATGCGGCAACACGTGTTGGATCTTCTTTGATCGGCGTTAGGGTGATATGGTCAACATTGCCCTTCGAGGCCGTATCCCAATAATCTGCAAAGCGCTCAAATTCGACTTTTACACCTTGCTCACGGGATGTGACCACAAACGGTCCGGTGCCCGAGATAGTGCGCGACGCAAAGGAATTTCCGTGCTTAACGATCTCGCCTTTATCATTCCCGTCTGCATCCATTCCAGTGTAAAACTGGGAATCCATCGGGAAAATATACGTAACTGTGTGCAGCACCAACGGGTAGGCCTCGGCTGTTTTCAGATCAAACGTATAGTCATCGATGATTTCCACGGCGGTGAACGCATTGAAAATACCTTTGAAATCATCGCTGCGTTGCAGACGATCAAAGGTCCATTTTACGTCGGCCGATGTCAGTTCATTACCGGAATGAAACTTGACGCCTTCGCGCAGATGGAAACGGGTTGTTGTGTCGTCGATTTGTTCCCAGCTTGTGGCAAGACGAGCCTCAAATGACAGGTCTTTTGTCCAGCGAACGAGCGGATCATAAACCATATGCGACAACTGCAATGTGCCGCCCGAAAGCTGTTCATGCGGATCAAGCGAAACCGGATCGGCATCATAAGCAACTTTGATAGATGCAGCTTGTGCTCCAAGCGCGACAGCACCTGCAAACACACAAGCCGTAGCAAGTGTTCCAAAAATTCTCATTTTTTCCTCCCAAGGATATTGAATGATATTTCAATACATTGGCGAGGTATTAACATCTAATGCTAATTGTGAATAGCCCATGCAGTTAATGCATTACCCTCACTGTCCGTGAATTTTACGGTCGATTGCGTCGCTAATTGCACCACTTTCCGCCAAAATGTCTTGCAGATCAGCCAAGGTCCAGTCTGCCTCTGAAGTTGTAGTATGCGGCTCGGGTAATTTAATATTTTCGGCTGTTTCCACTAGATATTTATCGCGGATAACACGCGCCGCAGTATCCGTTTTGGCCGCGACGACCCAATCGCCAAAATACCATACAGGCTGGGCAATCGCCAGTTTTGGGTCTTCAAATTGTTCCAGCTCATTTAATCCGGCCTCAAACCTTCCTTGCGCCAGAAACGATTCAACACGGTAGGCCCTTGCGACATCTCCAGAGACGTTTTCCAGCAGATTGAGCGCGCCTTTAGCATCAAACATAGACAGGTTTGCCTTTGCGCTCATCAATAATCCTTCTGAAACATGACGACGAACCAGGGGGGCTTGTATATCTAATGCGAAATTCGGCAGGCTTATCGACAGCAGCACCTCGCTTATTTTTATGCGCAGCGCATCGCTGCCAGCATCCGCGCTGATAAGGTGCTGATTTTTATGAATAATTTCCGCGTAATTCTCTGCCGGTACGTCTTTGGATGATAAATCCATAAGAATAATCTGTGCGACATTATGAAATTCAGCCGCATGTATTGGATCCGTATGCACCTCACGATCCAAAATCGCCAGCGCCGCTTTGGGGTCCGAATACTTTGCTGTCAGAAGTGTTTCCAAACGCCTCAGGTTGGCACCGGCAGTGGTGCCACGGCCTGTGTTTGCAGCGGCACTCAAGTCAAAGATAATACTCTTTGATTCTGGCATATCATGCGCAAGCATTATTTCTGCCAAACTGGTTAAGGCCGTATTGGACGCGGTGGTTTTTTCTATAGCAAGTGCATGATAAATCGCCGCTGCTGCCATAAAGTCACCCTTTTCGTGGGCCAAATTCGCTCGCGAAAGCCTGTGCGCGCTGCCATGATCACCCGGCGCGCGTTCCAGTATATCTGTCACAAGTTCGGAATCTTCCTTCAAGCCGTGATCAAGAAATGCCATTGCCAGTCTAGGCCCTAAAGTTCTGCGCAAATCTGCGGGTAAAGTTGCAAAATATTCTATGATTGAACCGCTCTTTTCAACTTCAGAATGCATTGGCGCATGCTCTGTGATCAATGCCCACAAGCCCTCCGCACCACCGCAATCAACCTGAAATATTTCAGCGGCATCCTCATTGAGCGCGGCGCCATCAACAATGGTCGCCATGATGCGTAAAATTTCATAATCAGTAATCTGCGGCTGGTAATCTTTTAGATATACTTTTGCTTCCGCTCCAAACCCATATCGTACGTATAGTCGAATTAATTCATGTATTTTTCTGACATCAATTGCATCAAGATCAGGTATCATTTTCATGCGGATTGCAGATAATTCCTGTGTGAAATTGCTACCATCACCCCATGATGCAATATCCAAACTTGCCTTGGAAAGACAATTAGGGTCTGTATCATCATGTGTTTTTGAACGGACCGCATCACGATCATATACGGATTGAATGTTAACCTGTTTATCATCAATCGGCTCTATAGGATGCTCTTCAACCACTTCTTGTGGTGCAACTTCTTCGGGTATTTCATGGACTATTTCTGCGGCACTTGAGATTTCCACATCCGGTATGTCGGGAATCGGTTCTGAAATATCGAGCAAGCCCTGCTCTGCGGCCAATGTTAACTGCTCCAGCAATTTCATGCGGGCCACTTCTATTGTTTCTGCAAGCTCTGCATCTATCGGCGCGGTTTCCTTGGGTGCTTCGGGTTCCGGATCATGATCATCGACAACATCCGTTTGTGCAATTTCCGGCAGATTATCAGGTAAAAATGCCGTTTCCAGACCTGCCCCCTCAGGGATTTCGTTGGGATCAGGAAAGGCGTTTTCCTGCATTGTTCCAAAGTATCTAGGTGCCTTGGGTGTTTTTGTATCAGCGACAAACGACGGCATGAATGCCATGTCATGGGCAGTAACATGGGCAAGTTGTGGCGCGCCCCTTCCTGGGTTTTCCGGCCTGGCTGGTTCTTGTGTTGATATCTCTTGCGGGTCAAGA
This sequence comes from Paracoccaceae bacterium, assembly GCA_036479695.1. Lineage (GTDB taxonomy): Bacteria > Pseudomonadota > Alphaproteobacteria > Rhodobacterales > Rhodobacteraceae > NORP23. The sequence continues at coordinate 52,473 of JAZGFN010000005.1, read as the reverse complement.
ATATCAACGACGATATACGTATCAAGATAACCAAATGCGCGGACCACACATTCACAGCCCAAATCCATTTTGAATTTTGCGGCTGCATCCGTTTGACTGGAATTGACATTTTCCAACCGATCTTTTGCAATCCGGGTGAATATATTTGTACTATCGAAACGAATATCCGATTTTGCGATCACCAGTTCTGCTGATGAATTGTTCGTGTTTAACACCCAGGGTGCATCCGGGGATATTTTGAAAACCAGCCGCGTATAACCATCATGCTCGCCCGAAGTGATCGGAACTACCTCGGATCGTGCGCCGCTTGCCAGTGCCAAAAATATACTGAAAACGATGGCAAACCAGTTCATGCGGCCATACTTTGTTTCGTGTCTTTTAACGCCTGTTCCAGATCATCAAAGCTGGGGCGCATCGGGCCGGGCGCGTTTTGACGGCCGACTTCGATACATATATTGGGTGAATGGCTGTAAAGGTTGGCGACCAGAATTTCGCGAATAAGATGATAATAACTTTGTTCCTCGTTTATAACAGCCTCAACCTTGTTGGCGAATGGCCCAACCAGACCATAAGCTAGGAAAACCCCCAGAAACGTCCCGACCAGTGCGCCACCGATCATACCGCCAAGAATCGCCGGTGGCTGATCGATGGAGGCCATGGTTTTGATCACCCCAAGCACCGCTGCAACAATTCCAAGGGCCGGCAGGCCATCCGCCATTGTTGTTAACGCGTGGCTGGAATGCAGCGCATGTTCCAAATTTGCCTCAATGCGTTTTTCCAAAACCTCTTCAACCTGATGGGGGTCATCGTAATTCATCGAGGCCGAGCGCAGTGTGTCACAGATTAGTTCCACGGCTTCGCGATCTTTCTGGATACGCGGATATGCCCCAAATACCGAAGATTCCATCGGATTTTCAATGTGGGGTTCGATATCCGCCGGGTTTTTACGCCCGATCCTGATAAGCGTGAATAAGAGGCACATCAAATCCTGATAGTCCTGTTGCTTCCATTTCGGGCTTTTAAAGACTTTTCCGACATCTTTCAGGGTGTGAATGATCGTCGGCAGATCGTTACCGATGGCAAATGCACCAATGGCCGCCCCGCCAATAATCATCATTTCATATGGTAACGAGTGGAAAATAATGTCCATATGCCCACCAGCAAGGGTATAGCCCCCGAAAACCATCACAAAGATGATAATAATTCCAGCAATTCCAACCATTTTTCCAACCTTGTAAAATTACGTGCCTTGCAAAAACAGTATTTCACCAATCTAGTTAATAACTATCTAAAGAAACGAACTATTCTGTCGGGGCACGTGCATTTCGCCCGGCCATGATGACGCTGACAGAATAGGCGATCTCTGCGGGCATCTCTGACAGTATTCCAGCGGCAGATTCTGGCTTCATACGAGACAAAAACCCGGCAGCAAAGCTCATTTCCATGGTCTCAAAGATCTGGGCCGCATTCTTTGGCTTCATTTTTTCATAAACTTCCGTCAGTCTTGCCACGTCATTCTCTGCGGCACTATCGGCAATTGCCAGCGTGCTCGCCAGTTTCGCCTCTGCGGCTTTAAGGGTTGCCAGCTGTGTAGAGATTCGTTTTTCAACGACATCCAGCATCTCGCGACGTTCCGTAATTTCGACCTCGCGCTGCAAAAGCTGGGCTTGTCGTTCTTTAATAAACGCCAAAAGACCGTCCTGATCCTCAAGGGGGGTACAGGCCGTCTGCGTATCCGGGGTGATTTCATTTGATACTGGCGTTTCTGATGCAATCGCCATGCCCTGCGTGCCGACACGAATGCTGGCAGATGCAAAAAAGCACAGCATTATCAGCATCATAGGCCCGGGTACATATTTCCGTTTACCTTGCATGTTATTATCCCTTCACGGCCTTGCGCGCCCGCCTGGGCTTTGGTTTCACCGCCATTTCTTCAGAACCTTCATGTATAGTTGCCAGCAGCAGCTCCAACCGGCCTGCCGCGATTTCGGCACGCGCCGTCATTGCCACCAGTTCCTTTCCCGAAGAGCCTGATATTTTTTTCGCAGCATCGACAGATACCCGCATCTCATCCACCTGATGGGAAAGCGTGGTTATCGCACCGCCCAATCCGGCATCCAAATCCGTAAGTGCCCTGACACGTCGCGCTAGAATATAACAGTAAAACGCCGCCGCCATTGTTCCTGCCAACAGCAAACCATTTGCAATAAGTTCCATAGTTAACCTTTCTAGTTAAGTACAAATTCTGTAATCAGTAGATCTTTGACCTTGCCTTCGCCCACAACAACCTGAACCCGGCGTAACATTTGCGCGCGCAAAAGATTCATCGAAGCAGGGTCTTCGAGTTCAGTTTCGGAAATCGCTCGCAGGTATGTGTTCAGCACATCAAGTATTCTTGGGGCCAGATGTTCAACATCTGCTGTCGCCGCCGGATATACCTCCAGATGTGCGCGAAACCGCAAATGCCGCGAGGTTGCGTATTTTCCCAGCGTAATAATCAGAGGTTCAAGTGCGATAAACGCCACGTCAGAGGACGACGCCATAGATTCGCCACCGCCATGATCATCCGAACTGGCCCCATGCCCCCCGCTATCCTCCGACGCTGATTCGTGCCCCGAATCAGTTTTCGCACCCAAAATCATCCCCGAATAGGTCGCATAAAAACCACCTCCGCCCAGGACCAGCGCACCAATTACCCCTATTAATAAGCCCTTTTTACCCTTTTTGGGGGGGTCTTCACCGTCATTTTTTACATCAGCGTCAGACATTCTTGCCTCAATCAATAAATAATTCTCATGCCCTGTATTAATCCACCGAGCACTAACCAATTATTAAGGCTCATGCGTTCTTGTGCAGAAAAGGAACCACCGCCAGAACGGCGCTGGGGTATACAAAGGGTCTTTCGTGAGACAAATACTGATTTCATGGAACATGCTGCCGGCACAAAAACAAATCGTTGTTGTGCTAAGCATTATTGCTATTCTAGTGACGGTCGTCGGGCTGGGCAGATTAGCGAGCACACCGAATATGGCACTGCTGTATTCCGGACTTGATTCGAAAACCTCGGGTGAGATCGTCGCCTCGCTGGAACAAAAGTCCATCGTCTTTGAGATTCGCGGCGACGCTATATATATAGATTCCTCCGAAAGAGACCGCGCGCGCCTGTCGCTCGCCAGCGAAGGCCTGCCCTCAAACGGTATTGCCGGATATGAATTACTGGATGGTCTGTCAGGGTTTGGCACAACATCGCAAATGTTTGATGCCGCCTATTGGCGTGCCAAAGAAGGTGAGCTGGCGCGCACAATTCTGGCATCCGCGCGTATAAACATGGCACGTGTGCACATCGCTAACGCGGTTAAACGGCCCTTTGATCGTGGCGCGCAACCCTCAGCCTCGGTTACGGTTTCCGGGCGCAACGGGGTGATTGACGCAAGCCAGGCACAAGCAATCCGCCATTTGGTTGCCGCCGCCGTTTCCGGGCTTTCCCCTGAGCAGGTCGCCGTGATTGATTCCGAATACGGCGTAATTCTGGAACCCGGTGAGACCGCCGCAGTTATCGGCAATACCGGCAATCTGGATTCGCGCGCCCAGGAATTACGCGCAAATGTTGAACGTCTGCTTTCCGCGCGTGTTGGTCAGGGCAATGTCATCGTCGAAGTTATGGTCGAGGCCAGTTCCGACAGTGAGGTTATAACCGAACGTATCATTGACCCAGATGGTTCAGTTCCCATCAGTTCGGATAGCGAAAGCAATACCGAAAGCAGCACGGGCGGTTCAGGCGGGGCGGTGACCGTTTCATCCAATCTGCCCGATACCGGCGATACAAGCGGCGGGCAGGACAGTCGAAACCAGACAACAACCCGCGAACGTGTCAATTATGAAATCTCTGAGACCGTACGTGAACGTACCAGCCTGCCCGGCGATATCGCCCGCCTAAGCGTCGCGGTTCTGGTCAATGGCGAATATACGCAAGCGGCTGACGGCACTGAAACCTATGCGCCGCGAACCGATGACGAGGTCAAAGCGTTTCAGGCGCTGGTGCAGTCCGCCGTTGGTTTTGATGCCGAGCGCGGGGATGTGGTTACGATTGAAACCATGCAATTCCCACAAGCCACACCGCTGGGCACTGCGGCCACGGCCAGCATGTTTTCAGGCTTTTTGATTAATATTCCGCTGGTCATCCAGATGTTTATTCTCGCCGTTGTGGCGCTGGTCTTGGGCATGTTCGTGGTCAAGCCGATCTTGACTAATCCCACCCCGCAACTGGCGCAGCTGCCTCTAAATCCACTGGGTGACATGGGCGCCGATCCAAATCTGATCAACGCAACTGCCGTAGAAGCGGGCAACGCCCCCCCCGCGATTGAGGATAAAACCAAAGATCCTGTGGAAATATTGCGCGAAACCATTGCCCAGAGGGCGGATGACTCCAGCCACCTTTTGCGCAACTGGATTGAATCTGATTCCCCCGAAATACAGGAGCCGGTTACCTGATGTCTGCCATTCGCCTTGAGAAATTTATCCACCCCGTACGCCTTGATACAGGTGCGCGCCTGATCAGCCACGACGAAATCGAGGCCCTTAAACGTGAGGCGTTTGAGGCCGGTATTCGCCAGGGTGCCGACGCCGCCTCGGAGGCATTTTCCTCTGAACAATCCCGCAGCCTCTCTTATATTCAGGAAATGATCGGTGATGCTTTTATCGCCCGCGAAGAGGCCCATCGCGCCGCCCTCACATCATTTCACCCGCTGCTGACATCCCTTGTCGAAACGCTGGCCCCGGCCCTTGGTCGCGCAGGGCTGTCCTTTGAAATTGCCGAAATTGTCGCCCATTACGCCCAAAGCCGCCCCGAGGACCATCTTAATATTTTCGTGCCCGAAGGCATGGCTGAAGAAGTGTCAAAAATCCTTACGAACCCTTCTGATAAAATATCCGTGGCTGAGGATACAACCCTTGAACCAGAGGGTGCGCGCATTGAATGGAAAGACGGGTTTGACGTGATTGATCTGTCTGCCAGTACCAAAGCCGCCGAAAACGCCATCGCCGATTTCTTTTCAGAACTAGACCATTTCTCAAAAACCAAGGTGCCCCATGCAAACTAATGAAACTGAAACCCCGGCTGAAAACGGCAGTGATATTTTGTCACAAATGCGCGGGAAATCCCTGATGGGTGTACAAATTGAAATCACGATCTCTGTCGGGAAAACCCATCTGGCCCTTGCGGATTTTGTGAAACTGGAAAAAGATTCCGTGCTGCAACTGGATAGCAACATCGAAGACCCCGTTGATATTTATGTCGGCGACCGTTTGGTTGCGCGTGGCGAGTTGGAGGAAACTGAAGATGACAGTGGCCGCCTTGCCGTACGTTTGACCGAGGTTGCTGATCTCTCTGATGGTTTGTAAGTTTCATGAAAATCCCCACGCTTTTCATAAAATTTATAGCAATTTCGATACTGTTATGGGCAACCCAGTCCGCCCCACTTAGCGCACAAGAAGTATCTTTTGATTTGGGCGGCGATTCCATTTCGTTACGCGCAGTGCAAATGTTTGTCCTGCTGACCGTTCTTAGCCTCGCGCCCGGCCTTGCGATCATGCTCACCTGTTTTCCGTTCATGGTAACGGTGCTGTCGATCCTGCGCCAGGCCATCGGCGTGCAACAGGCCCCGCCAAACATGATGATCGTCAGCCTTGCACTGTTCCTGACATGGTTCGTGATGGAGCCGGTATTTTCTGAGGCCTGGGAGGTCGGCGTGCAGCCGTTAATGCAAGAGGAAATCACCGCCCAAGAAGGGTTTAACCGCACCATCGCTCCGTTTCGCATATTCATGGAAGGGCGCGTATCAACTGAGACACTCGCAATGATGATCGACGTTTCCCCAACAGACGTTGCCCCCGATGAGGTCGTGCCCTTGTCAATTCTATTGCCATCCTTCTTGCTTGGCGAAATCCAGCGTGGCTTTGAGGTTGGGTTTTTGATATTTTTACCGTTTCTGGTCATTGATTTGGTCATCGCAGCTGTGCTTATGTCCATGGGCATGATGATGGTGCCCCCGGCGGTAATATCCTTGCCGTTCAAACTGGCGTTTTTTGTTATCGCCGACGGCTGGACCTTGCTGGCCGGTGCCTTGGTACGTAGCTATGGTGGATAAATATGCAAGATATACTGGGAAAAACAGCCATTATCACGGGGGCAAGCCGTGGGATTGGCGCAGCAACAGCGCTGGAGCTGGCAGCGCGCGGCATTGCGGTTGTTCTGGCAGCGCGCAACATAGATCAAATTCAGGAACTGGCCGAAAATATCATCCAAGACGGTGGCCGTGCGCAAGCGGTGGCTTGTGACGTTGCCGATTACGCGTCGGTAGAAAACGCGGTGCAAACCTGCATCAATACCTTTGGCGGGCTTGATATTTTTGTCGGTAATGCTGGCACAATTGACCCGATCGGGGCGCTTGTGACCTCTAACCCTGACAGTTGGGGGCAGGCTGCGGATATTAATTTCAAAGGGATTTACCACGGGTTGCGCGCAACACTGCCCCATATGCAGGCGCAAAAATTCGGCACAATTATTAATATAAGTTCCGGTGCCGCCCACGCCCCCTTGGAGGGTTGGAGCCATTATTGCGCGGCTAAAGCCGGGGCAGCCATGTTAACGCGCGCCGCCCATCTTGAACATGAGGGCGACAATATTCGAGTTTTCGGCCTCAGCCCCGGCACTGTTGCCACCGGCATGCAGGTTGCAATCAAGGCCTCGGGGATCAATCCGGTCAGCCAGCTTGATCCATCGGTGCATGTGTCCCCTCAATGGCCCGCGAAAATCATCGCGTGGTTATGCACGCCAGACGCGGACGCGTTCAAAGGTCAAGAGGTTAGCTTGCGCGATGAAGACATTCGCAAACGCGCCGGAATCTAGCCCGAAACCTGAATTTGCGTGATCGTCGGATAGGGAATTTCAATCCCGCCCTTGTCAAAGGCGTCCTTGGCTGCGCGGGTCAGATCACTGTGTAAATCCCAGTAATCTTCGCGATCACACCAGACCCGAACCGTGAAATCCACCGAACTGTCACCAAGGTTGGTTACTTTGATAAAAGGTTCAGGTTCTGCATGGCTGCGTGCGTCTTTTTCGATTATCTTGCGCAAAATTGTCTCGGCCTTTTTCAGATCAGCCTGATAGGAAACCCCGAAAACCAGATCAACACGGCGGGTCTCATAGAATGAGTAATTCATGATCGAAGAGGCCCAGATATCGCGGTTAGGCACGGTAATTTGCACATTATCGGGCGTGACAAGCTCAACCGTGAACAGCCGGATCGACACCACGGTGCCGCTCTCGCCAGCCGCCATAATATAATCGCCAACCTTGAAAGGGCGAAAGCCCAGCAGCATCACGCCCGCCGCCAGATTGGAAAGTGTGCCCTGCAACGCCAGCCCAATCGCCAGCCCCGCCGCACCAATCAGCGCCACAAGGGAGGTTGTCTGCACGCCAAACCGCGCCAGCACGAACACACCGGCAAATATCAGAATGGTATAGCGTGCCGCACTGGCAAGAAACCCAAACAAGGTTTCATCCAGTTCAACATGCCTTTTGCCAAGCGCGCGCAATTGCCGCCCGATAAATGCCGAAATCCACAGTGCTGCCGCCATGATCGCTGCGGCAACCACGACATTTGTCAATAAAGCCAAAAACCATTCCATACCATCCGCCTTTTCAATTTATCCAATGTGGCCCTGATTTTCACCAATTTGTCCGCGATGCAACAGGAAATGATCCAGCAAAACGCAGGCCATCATCGCCTCACCCACCGGAACGGCACGAATGCCGACGCAAGGGTCATGGCGGCCCTTGGTGATGATTTCGGTGTTTTCACCCGATTTCGTGATCGTCTGGCGGGGTGTCAGGATTGACGAGGTTGGCTTGACCGCAAAACGACAAATCACATCTTGCCCTGTTGAAATCCCGCCTAAAATCCCGCCGGCATGGTTGCTGGAAAACACCGGCCCATTCGGCCCCATGGTGATTTCATCAGCGTTTTCTTCACCCCGCAAACTCGCCGCCGCCATGCCAGCACCAATTTCAACTGCCTTAACGGCGTTGATCGACATCATCGCAGCGGCAATATCAGTGTCAAGCTTGGCATAGATCGGCGCCCCCAGACCCGCAGGCACGCCTGAGGCCGCAACCTCGACAATTGCGCCAACAGAACTGCCGGATTTGCGCAAATCTGCAAGGTATTCCTCCCAAATTCGGGCGGCCGATGCGTCAGGCGTCCAAAAGGGATTCTTGGTGATCTCGGCCATATCCATATGCGCCCGATCAATTTTATGCGGTCCCATCTGCACCATATATCCGGTAATGTTCAAATCCGGCAGCAAGGATTTCAGCGCCGCGCGCGCAACGCCACCTGCCGCCACGCGGGCCGCCGTTTCACGCGCACTGGAGCGCCCGCCACCCTTATAATCCCGATTGCCGTATTTCTGAAAATAGGTGATATCCGCGTGGCCGGGGCGGAATTTTTCAGCAATATCCCCATAATCTTTAGAACGCTGGTCCGTATTGCGGATCATCAGCTGAATGGGTGTGCCCGTTGTGCGCCCCTGAAAAACGCCCGATAAAATCTCAACACGGTCCGCCTCCTGACGCTGGGTTGTGAATTTATTTTGCCCCGGCTTGCGTTTGTCCAGCCATGTTTGCAACATATCGGCATCCAGCGCGACATTGGGCGGGCAGCCATCAACCACCGCGCCCAGCGCAGGCCCGTGGCTTTCCCCCCAAGTGGTTACGCGAAACATATGGCCGAATGAATTCATGGACATGGGAAAACTCCTTTATCGCTCAATACCCCATGAAAAGCCCCGTAAAAACCCCTTTTATTACGGCTCTTGCAATTTTTCCCCGTATGGCTGATGTTCACCCTACCTCGGGGGGCCTATTTGGCTGAGATGCATACCGCGAACCCGTTGAACCTGAACCGGATCATGCCGGCGTAGGGAAGGTGCGGAAAATCCGCCTCCTCTTTGCGTCGCAGTAATAGGAGAAAATGATGAAAAATACGCTTCTTGCTGCGGCCTTTGCCACTCTTTCGAGTGTGGCTTTGGCTGAAACTCCGACCTTGACGGTCTATACTTATGACAGTTTTGTTGCCGACTGGGGCCCCGGTCCTTTGATCGAAACGGCCTTTGAAGAAACCTGCGCGTGTGACTTGAAATTTGTCAGCGCCGGTGACGGTGCCGCCCTTTTGACGCGCCTGAAACTTGAAGGTGAACGCACCAAGGCCGACATCGTGCTTGGCCTTGATACCAACCTTATCACAAACGCCAAAGCCACCGGATTGTTTGCGCCCCACGCTGGCATCCCTGCCAATCTTGCCTTGCCCATCACATGGGGTGACGATATTTTTCTGCCCTTTGACTGGGGGTATTTCGCTTTTATCTATGATAAGACCAAGCTTGAAACCGTGCCGGGCAGTTTTGCCGAACTTCTGGAAAGTGATGTGGAAATCATCATCCAGGATCCGCGCAGCTCTACCCCCGGGCTTGGGCTTTTGCTGTGGGTAAAACAGATTTTTGGGGATCAGGCGCCTGCGGTTTGGGCCAAACTTTCCCCGCGCATTGTCACCGTAACCAAGGGCTGGTCCGAGGCTTACGGCATGTTTTTGGAAGGTGAATCCGACATGGTCCTAAGTTACACCACCTCGCCCGCCTACCATCTGATTGCCGAGGAGGATAACACCAAAGCCGCCGCCGCCTTTTCTGACGGGCATTACCTGCAAATTGAGGTTGCGGGGAAAATTGCCAGCACTGATCAGCCTGAATTAGCGGATCAATTTTTGACGTTCATGTTGTCAGATGCGTTCCAATCGATCATTCCGACAAGCAACTGGATGTACCCCGCCATCACCCCGACAGAGGGTTTGCCGGACGGGTTTGAAACCCTTATAACCCCGCAAAAATCACTGTTGGTGCCGCCAAAGGCCGTTGAAACCCTGCGTTCCGAGGCATTGGCCGAATGGCTTACCGCGCTCAGCCGTTAGGCACATTTTTTGGTGTGGGGGCGCTGCTAGTTGTGGCGTTCCTGCTGCTCGGCCCGCTTGTGGCTCTTTGGCTGCGCGCCGATGCGACCAGCGGCCTGCAAACCTCTGATTGGGCGGCGATACGGTTCACGATTTTTCAGGCAATACTGTCTGCATTTATCAGTGTGGCCGCGGCCATTCCCGTTGCCCGCGCCCTTGCACGACGCCAATTTTATGGCCGTAGCGCCATAATCACCCTGCTCGGCGCGCCGTTTCTTTTGCCGGTTATCGTCGCTATCCTCGGCCTGCTTGCCATATGGGGGCGCTCTGGAATCGTGTCGCATATTTTGCTGAATTTCGGTGCGGATCGTCTGAATATTTACGGGCTGTCGGGCGTGTTGCTGGCACATGTGTTTTTCAACCTGCCGCTCGCCACCCGCATGATTTTGCAAGGTTGGAGCGCTATCCCTTCGGAACATTTCCGCCTTGCAGCACAATTGGGCATGACGGCCGGTGACATCCAGAAACGTCTGGAATGGCCGATGCTCAAAGGCATCCTGCCCGGCGCTTTCCTGTTGGTTTTTCTGCTCTGCACCACCAGTTTTGCTGTCGCCCTAACCCTTGGCGGCGGGCCCAAAGCCACGACGATCGAGCTGGCGATCTATCAGGCCCTGCGCTTTGATTTTGATCTTTCCAAGGCGGCAATACTTGGTCTGGTCCAGTTTGCAATCTGTGCCGGCATCGCGATTTTATCCCTGCGCATCACGTTTCAGGCCGATTTTGGCGCAGGCTTGGTAAATAAAGTGCAACGCTGGGATACGGGCGCGCGATACTTGCTTTGGCAAGACAGCATCATCTTGATCGCTGTCACCTTATTTCTTGGCGCGCCACTTGTCATGATCCTTTGGCGCGGGGCACCATCACTGGGGCATATGCCCGCCTCCGTTTGGCCAGCTACGCTAAACAGTCTGCTGGTCGCCCTGTTTTCTGCGGGATTTTCCCTACTTTTGGCCTTAAGCCTTGCAAGATTTATCGATAGGCTTAAAGCCCGAAAATCCCCGATGGCTGGCCTTTCGGAGGTTTTGGGTTTGCTAACCCTTTCCGCTTCACCTTTCGTGTTGGGCACCGGGTTGTTCATCCTGATCCATCCCCTCACCAACCCGTTTTCACTGGCCCTGCCGGTCACCGCGTTGGTTAACGCCGCCATCAGCCTGCCCTTGGCGTTGCGCCTGATACTTCCGGCGTTGGCGCAGAATCGGCAGAACTATGGGCGTCTTGCGGACAGTTTAGACATCACCGGATTCGCGCGATTTCGCATCGTGCTTTGGCCCACACTTCAAGCGCCCCTTGGGTTTGCAGCCGGGCTGGCGGCGGCGCTTTCGATGGGGGATTTGGGGGTTATCACGCTTTTTGCCCCGCCGGATGTGGAAACATTGCCGCTAGTGATGTATCGCCTGATGGGGGCCTATCGCATGGAGGCGGCGGCAAGTGTCGCCCTTTTGCTGGTATCCCTGACCTTGACAGTATTTTGGATTTTTGATCGCGGAGGCCGCCTTGGACGTCATTCTTGAAAACCTAGAAATCCGCCATGATACCTTTTCGTTACATGCGAATTTTACCGTTAATAACGGCACGACAGCAATTATCGGCCCCTCGGGTGGCGGTAAATCCTCGCTGGTTTTAGCCATTGCCGGGTTTGACAAACCGGCGCAGGGGCGGGTGCTTTTTGATCAGATGGACCTAAGCAATGTAGCCCCCGCACAACGCCCGGTTACTCTGCTTTTTCAGGAAAACAACCTTTTCCCCCACCTTAACGTATTTCAAAATACGGCCCTTGGCCTGCGCCCAAACCTGAAACTAACAAGTGCCGAGACGGATCGTGTTGAAAATGCTTTAAGCCGGGTGGGGTTATCCAATACGGGCACCCGCCTGCCAGCGGCGCTGTCGGGAGGGCAAAGGCAGCGGGTAGCTTTGGCGCGGGCGCTATTGCGCAACAAACCGGTGTTGATGCTGGATGAGCCTTTTGCCGCCCTCGGTCCTGCGCTTCGCCATGAAATGCTGGATCTGGTTGCCGAAATCAGGGCGGCGCAAAATGCCACGCTGTTGTTGGTCACCCATAACCCCGATGATGCGCGCCGAATCGCTGAAAATACAATTCTTGTGGCCGGTGGTCAGGCCATAGCGCCCAGTCCCACGAAAAATTTGCTGGATAATCCACCACCTGCGTTGCATGCATATCTGGGCACATAAAAAGGGCGAGGTTTCCCCCGCCCTTTCAAAATATTCAATCTTTGTATTTATGTGGCGCCCAGAGTTTTTTGTTGGTCAGGTACAAAAGTGCCGCCAAAAAGATCATGAATACGAACACCAAAAATCCGACTTCCTTGCGGGTTGTCATCTTGGGTTCGGCGGCCCACATCAGGAATGCGGCCACGTCTTGCGCCATGTGGTGCACGTTGTTTTCATGGCCATCACGAAATTCGACCAGCTCATCCTCTAACGGAGGTGACATGGAAATCCAGCCGCCCGGAAAGGCGGTGTTTTCGTAAAATGTCGTGCCAGCTTCTTCTTTTTCCTCGCCAGTGTAACCCGACAGAATTGAGGCAATATATTCCGCGCCCCCCATGCCTTTAACAACCTGGTTGATCCCCAAACCGTTGGGACCGTGAAAACCGGCGCGCGCTTTGGCCATCAGGCTAAGGTCGGGTGCGCCCTCATAGGTGCCTTGCGGAAATTTATCCGAAGGTTTGGCGGCGCGATCTTCGTCAAGTTCGGCGTCATAGACATCAAATTGTGCGGCGTAAGCCTTAACCTGATCAGCCTCAAGATGTGGGCCGCCTTCGTCGCCAAGGGTGCGAAACGCTACGTATTGCAGGCCGTGGCATGCAGCGCAAACTTCGGTATAAACCTGAAGGCCCCGTTGCAACTGGTGCTGGTCATAGGTGCCAAATGGTCCCTCAAAGCTAAAGTCGAAATCCTCGATATGACTCTCAGCGCCCGAGGCATATGCCCCGGTGCCAAGAACTGCCGCCATGAGCGCGGAAAGGATGGTTTTCTTCAACATTATAATGTCTCCTTTTCGTCTCTTATTCAGCCGGTTTAGGCGGATAATGGGCATCGAAATCTTCTTCGATGGTTGCCGGAGGCGTTTTGGTTTTCTCAACCCAGCCAAGGACGGGCAGAATGACCAAGAAGTACCCGAACCAGTAACCAGCTCCAATCAGCGAGATCGTGGAATAGGGTGGTTCGGCAGGCATTGCGCCACACCACATCAGCACCATGAAATCGATGACCAGGAACCAGAACCACCACTTGAACTGCGGGCGATAGACACCCGAGCGGGTCTTGCTGGTATCAAGCCAAGGCACCAGCGCCATCACAAAGATGGAACCAAACATTGCCAACACACCAAAGAATTTCGCATCGACGATCCCGCCGGTGAAGAAGCTGGCGATCTGTACAACCCAGACATCAGCCGTAAAGGCCCGCAGGATTGCATAGAACGGCAGATAATACCATTCCGGCACAATATGCGCTGGCGTCGATAAGGGATTGGCGATGGTATAGTTGTCCGGATGGCCGAAATAGTTTGGCATGGTCCAGATAACGGCCACGAAAATTGCCAGAACGACAACCAGTGCGAACAGGTCTTTGATCACGAAATATGGCCAGAACGGCAGGGTGTCTTTCTCAACTTCGTCCTTGGAACCGCGCCGCACCTCAACACCCGTTGGGTTGTTGTTACCCGTGGTGTGAAAAGCCCACATGTGCACGGCCACAAGGCCAACGATCACGAAAGGCAGCAGGTAATGCAGCGAGAAAAAGCGGTTCAGCGTCGCGTTATCAACGGCAGGTCCGCCCAGCAACCATGCCTGAATGGATTCGCCGATAAACGGAATCGCGCCAAACAGGCCGGTGATCACAGTCGCGCCCCAAAATGACATCTGCCCCCATGGCAAAACATAGCCCAAGAACCCGGTCGCCATCATCGCCAAATAAATCAGCATGCCGATGATCCATGTGATCTCACGCGGGGCCTTGTAGGAACCGTAATAGAGACCACGGAAAATGTGGATATAGACGGCCAAAAAGAACAATGACGCGCCATTCATATGGATATATCGCAACGCCCAGCCGCCGTTTACATCACGCATGATGTGTTCACCGGACGCAAACGCGAGGTCCACATGCGGGGTGTAGTGCATGGCCAAAACGATGCCGGTGATGATTTGCAACACCAGACAAAACGCCAAAACGATGCCCCATATCCACCACCAGTTCAGGTTTTTCGGGGTCGGGATCATCAGCGTGTTATAGGCGAGGCTGACAATTGGCAGACGCTCGTGTAGCCATTTTTCAAAGCCGGTTTTTGGCTCGTAATGGTCGTGTGGGATACCACTCATTGTTTTCTCCCTCAGCCTAGTTTGATCACGGTGTCGGAGATAAAACTCGCGACAGGAACCGGAAGGTTTTCAGGTGCGGGGCCTTTGCGGATACGCCCTGCGGTGTCATAATGTGAGCCGTGACAGGGGCAAAACCAGCCGCCAAAATCCCCAGCATTACCCAGCGGTACACAGCCAAGATGCGTGCATACGCCCATCATTACCAGCCATTCACCGGCCTCGTCCAACGTGCGGTTTTGATCCGCAGCATCGGCGGTAGATGAGGCATTTGCATTACGCGCGGCGCCATCGGGCAGCGCGGACACATCCTGCGCACGCCCCGCTTTGATCTCGTCAGCCGTGCGGCGGCGCACAAAAACCGGCTTGCCGCGCCATTTCACGGTCAACTGCGTGCCAGGTTGCAGCCCGTCAATATCAACCTCGATCGAGGCCAGTGCCAAAACGTCGGCGCTGGGGTTCATCTGGTGCACCAGCGGCCATACCGCAGCACCCGTGGCAACCGCACCAGCCGAGGCTGTGGCGACATATAAAAAGTCGCGGCGCGAGCCTGTGTCTTCTGCTTGAGACAAAAGATCATCTCCTCTTCATAACGGCCCCGGGATTGAGGCGGATATCCAAAACGTCCGCGAACATGCGAACACGCTTGCTAGTGGAATACACTTGCAATCCGCTCTGGTCCAGCGGACTTTGCGCCGCAGTGGTTATAGAAAGGTTATTTTTTGCCATGAAGCTCAGATTAGCCTGTTTTCAGCCCGATATTGCGCAAAATCTTGGGGCAATGATTCGTCTTTCGGCCTGTTTTGGGGTACCGATTGATGTGATTGAACCTTGCGGATTCCCTTTTTCGATCAAATCTTTACGCCGTTCCGCCATGGATTACGCAGATATCGCCGATATCACGCATCACGCTTCATGGGATCAATACCGCGCTGACAAACCGGCAGGGCGCATCGTTTTGCTAAGCACCAAAGCCGCGACCTGCCTGTGGGATTTTGAATTTCGAGGGGGCGATACGATCCTGATGGGCCGTGAAACCGCTGGCGTGCCAGCCGAGGTTCAAGCCCAAAGCGATGCGGCCATACGAATCCCGATGCCCGGCGGCGGGCGATCCTTGAACGTCGCGATATCCGCAGGCATTACAGTTGCCGAGGCGCACAGGCAACTTGGCAAACACCAGAGCCAATAGATATGACAAACCCGTTCTCAAAGCCCGGGTGTCTGCGCCACTAATAGTCATGGAGCGGCCAACCTGACACTACTTAAACGATTTTCAAAACAGCTCGGCATCCCCAAATCCAAAATCACGCTCATCCCTTCATGGTAATCCCCTATTTTAATGGAGCTCGCTAATAGAATCGCGCGACTATTTTCAATTTTATTGCGTGTGTGCTCTCGTCAATTGCCACGTTGGAGCAATCATTGCCTTAGATCCCGCCCGTCCAACTGACGCATATTCCCGCCAGGTCATACGTAAACCTGGGGTCGTAGGTAGGGGTGTCAGCCTATAATAAACGGCTCGCGCCTATTATTACGACATATCTTACCCCAGACGCCCACCGCCATTATAAAAGACCGCATCGGGGCGCATGGTGCCGGTGTTGATGTCACGCCGGTTCAGAATTGGTGGGCTCAGGCGTTTTTGGGCTAGTGGGTGGTTTGGCGACAGCACCCCAAGGCGCACCAGAATCGCGGCCATGGCACATTCTGATGCACGGGTTGCACCGTCGTTGATTTTCAAGGCGACTCCAAGGCCTCGTTCGGGCAATATCGCTAGAAAAACCCCCTCGGCGCCTGTTTTAACGGCAGCTTTTCCGCCCATTGCGGCCATAAGTTCCGAACATGCGCGCCCTTTGCCCGCTACCAGTAACGGGTGTTCCATCATCGCGGCAACTAACGTGCGGGCGGCAGTTTCACGGGTTTCACCCAAGCCAGACGGATCTGCCATACGCGCCGCTGCGCGCGCCAATCCGCTAACAGTGGTAGCAAAATTCGGGGCCGAGCAGCCATCGATACCATAGCCAAAACTGTCCATGCCCGTCATTTCCTCAAAGGCGGTTTTAACAGCTTTTTGCACTGGGTGGTCCAGATCGATATATTCAGGATTACCGCCTAAATGCTTGTTAAGGGTTAAAAATCCCGAATGTTTGCCAGAACAATTATTGTGCATCTGGCAAGGGTTTTTGTCAGCATCGCGCAGAGCGTGGCGAGCGGGGGCATCGTTTGGTGGCTGGGGACCACAGCGAAAATCGGCATCCTGCAAGCCAAGCTGATCCAGCCAGCTTTTAACCGGGTCCGTATGAATTGCGGCACCATTATGAGAGGCGCATGACAGTGCCAGTTGCGCAGAACCCAGCCCAAAAGCCGCGGCTGCACCGCTTTCAATCAAAGGCAGGGCTTGCAGCATTTTGCACGACGAGCGCGGCAGGATCACCTGATCAGGATTGCCCCAACTTGCAAGGGTATTGCCAGCCGCATCGCTAATAACGGCATGCCCTTGGTGGATAGATTCCAGAAAACCCCCACGCCAGATCTCGACAAAATTATGTGCTTGCGTCAATTTTCACAGTCCTTTTTGTATGTTTTTGGGTGCAACAGCGGCAAATGCCTGCCGATTACCCGATAAATCCACGTTTTGGGCTAGCAAACCACCCCCTGATACGGATAGATTAGGCGCGCAGGTGATTGAAATACAAGCTGTCCTGTTATAAATCGCGAAAGAAATGCGAACAACGGGGCAAATGGTTGGACCAGGAGGCTAAATTATGAGCTGGAAATTTTCTAAAAGCGCTATTCTCTCGACCGCGTTGGCGGTGGCGATGTTAAGTGCGAGCACACAGGGTTTTGCGCAAGACGCCACGCCCGAGGCGACGCCTGAAGCCACCGAGGTTGAAGAACACGGCGACTGGACCGTTCAGGTCGTAAGCGAAGACCCCAAAGTCTGTTTCATCATCACCCAGCCCACCAAAAGTGAGGCGCGCCGCAATGGTCAGGTGGTAACTGTTAGCCGTAGCGAAATCCGCTTTACGATCTCGGTTATTCCCAGCCAGAGCGTTGCAGGCGAACCGGCGTTTCTGGCCGGATATCCGCTGAAACCCGACGGGGCCGTCAAGATGGAAATCGGGGCGGTAAATTTTGCACTATTCCCGGATACATCCGTGCACGCAGAATATGCCTGGCCTGCCCCAAGTGACGACGCCAAGCTGATTGCCGCCATGCGCAAAGGTTCTGATGCGGTGATAACAGGCGTCTCAAAGCGCGGCACGACCACGATTGATACGCTTTCTCTGCGCGGCTTTACGGCGGCAATCGAAAAAGCTAATGAGCTGTGCAAATAACGCCATTGGCGTACACATACTGTTAGTATTCGCGCCTCTCGCAGATATACGAGGGGCGTGTTGCGTTTAAGGAAACCGGATGACACCCGCTGCAATCACTCCTGATAGCATAACAATCCCGCGTAAAATTCCCGACGGGCTGCCGCATCTTGTTGGCATGAGTCGCGCAGCGATGCTGGACGCATTGATTGCCATCGGCACGCCGGAAAAGCAGGCAAAAATGCGGGTTGGGCAGATCTGGGGCTGGATTTATTTCAAAGGGGTCACGGATTTTAGCCAAATGACCAACCTTGCCAAGGAGTACCGCGCCAAACTGGCCGAGCATTTCACGCTGGCGCGCCCCGAAATCGTCACCAAACAGACCAGCAAGGACGGCACGCGCAAATACCTGTTGCGCATTGCTGGTGGTCATGAGGTAGAGGTTGTCTATATCCCCGAGAAAAATCGCGGGACTTTGTGCATTTCGTCACAAGTTGGCTGCACGCTGACCTGCTCGTTTTGCCACACCGGCACGCAGACGCTGGTGCGTAATCTGACGGCGGGGGAGATTGTCTCGCAGGTTCTGGTCGCACGCGATGATCTTGATGAGTGGGG
The DNA here is from genome assembly GCA_036479695.1 of Paracoccaceae bacterium. Classification (GTDB taxonomy): domain Bacteria; phylum Pseudomonadota; class Alphaproteobacteria; order Rhodobacterales; family Rhodobacteraceae; genus NORP23. The sequence continues at coordinate 34,137 of JAZGFN010000005.1, read as the reverse complement.
CAATACGCCGTTTGATAAACGCAAATTGTCCAACATCGTGCTGATGGGCATGGGTGAACCGTTGTATAACCTTGATAATGTGCGCGATGCCATGAAAATTGTCATGGATAATGAGGGTATTTCCCTGTCGCGCCGCCGCATTACCTTGTCTACCTCAGGTGTGGTACCGGAGATTATTCGGGCCGGGGCGGAAATCGGCTGCCTGCTGGCGATCAGTTTTCACGCAACGACCGATGCGGTGCGTGACACGCTGGTGCCGATCAACAAAAAATGGAACATCGCGACGCTTTTAGAGGCCCTTCGCGCCTATCCGCGTCTGTCAAATTCTGAACGGGTCACCTTTGAATATGTCATGCTTAAAGGGGTTAACGACAGTGATGCAGATGCGCACCGTCTGGTGGAACTGATTGCTGGGATCCCCGCCAAGATCAACCTGATCCCGTTTAACCCATGGCCCGGCGCGCCGTTTGAGCGCTCGGATTGGAACCGGATTGAACGTTTTGGCGATATCGTCAACGCGGCCGGCTATGCCAGCCCCATCCGTCGCCCGCGCGGCGAGGATATTATGGCAGCTTGCGGGCAGTTGAAATCCGAGACCGAGCGGGTGCGCAGGAAACGTAAAGCGATTGATTAATCCAAAAAACCGACTATATCTGGTATCAATAACGGGCAAAAGCCCCTTCAGGCAGAGTACACATGACAATATCCAGACGCGCCGCCCTTGCGGCCCTTATAGCATTTTACGCAATACCCAATAGCACATTGGCCCAATCCACTGTAGCCAATACGCCAGCCGTGCAGGCAGATTTGATCATGCTGTATAAGTCCAGCCGTAAGCTGGTTTTATTCAATAACCGTAAGCCTCTGGGCATATATATGGTTGATCTAGGATCCTCGCCAGATGGCGACAAGGGGCGTTTTGGCGATGGGCGCACGCCTGAGGGCACGTATTTCATTGACCGACGTAATGCCAACAGCGCTTATCATTTAAGTCTGGGGATTTCCTACCCCAACGCCGAAGATCGCGCCGAAGCAGCCGCGCTTGGCCTTAATCCGGGCGGGGATATTTTCATCCACGGTGGCCCAACCCGGTTTTGGGATCACTTTAAGCAGGATTGGACGGCCGGATGTATCTCGGTTAACAACCGCGAGATTGAGGAAATATGGGCAATGGTGCCGCTGGGCACGCCTATTGTGATTGTGCCATAACCAAAGGATCGACCACTATTGCCTGCCCGACCACCTGCACCCACCATAACTTGCCGTTAGTTTCCTGATACCAGCCATAGCCAAGATGCGTGGACTTTGCGTCCAAAATCGTGGCGCGTGAGGCCGTATTGTTAAGCCAGGTTTGCAGCACCAGAAATTCACCCTTGAAAGTTTCGGCAACGTTTTCACCGCGCACGACCCCCTTAAACCCTGCCCGCGTGGCCCGCGCTTGTGGCGAGGAACGGTCAGACCCAAAATCCCAGGCACGTTGCTGGGCGGCCATATCACGCGCATGGGTATCGGCGGCGGCATTCAACTGGGCGGAAAGTTGCAAGGGCTGCAAACCGCGCTCAACCCGCAAGGCATTGATGCTGTCAAGGTGACGCAGACGCAGGCCATTGCTGCTGAACGTCGAAATAGACCCTGAATCCCCGTTGCCGTCATAACTGCTGGAGGGCAGCTCGCCACAGGCAGAAAGGGTGAACAGGGCCAAAAACAAAATTATACTACTACGGATCATTATGTTACTCCAAGAATCTCATTCGACTCTGTCTACAATTTTTATCCACAGGTTTCAAACAACAGTTTCACACAAAGAAAATTGAACTTTCTGTGAATTGCCTTAATGGCTATGATCCCATAATGTGCGCCAGATTCGTGTATAGGGATTAATTCAATGAGTGATTCACATAATACAAAGATAACGCGACGTGGCTTTGCAACAAGTGCTGCGGCTTTTGGCCTGTTCGCCCCCAGTATTTTGCGCGCGCAAGATGCCGAAAACCCGTTGGGTGCAGAAAATCCGTTGGGTGCAGAAAATCCGTTGGGAACGGTTGATATTCGCGTGAACAACTATTCCGTTCGTTCATGGGAGGGGCATTTCAGCAGCCTCAGGAACGGCGCAATCCTTGTCGATATCAGGGGCCGGGCCTTGCATTATTGGCCTTCTGATGAATCCACGCATATGATTTACCCCGTCAGTGTGCCTTTAACGCGCGAAATGACCCGCCTTGGCCGCACCAGCGTTGTACGCAAAAAAGTTGGCCCCGATTGGCGCCCGACACCATCTATGCTGATCCGAAACCCCGAATATCCCCCCTATATCGAAGCTGGCCCCGAGAACCCGCTTGGCACGCATGCGCTTTATCTGGGGTGGAAATATTATCGTATTCACGGCACAAATGACACACGTAAAATCGGCAGACAATCATCCAACGGCTGCATCGGGCTTTATAATGAGGACATTGAGGAGCTGTTCGGTATGGTTAAAGTCGGCACACAAGTGTTGCTTATTTAACACACACCTAGGATTGTTTTCTAATTCCTTACATAAATTTGCATAGTAAAAATGTATTCTGTATCAGAATCCCATCGATAGGAATGCCCAACCTGCGCCGCAGTATACTGCAACGGGCGAATTTAGGAGAATATACATGAAACTTGTCGCACTTACATTGGCCGCATCCCTTGCCGCCACTTCAACTTTCGCTGGTGCCGTTGCTTACGTCGCCCCTGCCGCCCCCGTCATGATGGAAGAGCCATCAGGCTCCATGGGCAGCTCCGGCGCCTGGATCATCCCGCTGCTCGCCATCGGCCTGATTTGCCTGGCTATTTGTGGTGGTAGTGATGACACGCCGCCGCAAGGTGACGGTTGATCTAATCCAAGCGTAATAATTTCGGGATAAGTTTTCCCAATCCAATCGGGCAGTGCCACAAGGTGCTGCCCTTTTTATATGCTAATCCAACACAATTCCACGAATACCTTCTTATTCTTACCGCAACATTGCATGATAAAAGAATAGACTGTACTATAGCCCCGTTAATAGAAGTGCCTGATTTGCATCAAAAAAACTGCAACGGGCGAATTTAGGAGAGTATACATGAAACTTGTCGCACTTACACTGGCCGCATCCCTTGCCGCCACTTCCACTTTTGCTGGCGCCGTAGCTTACGTCGCCCCCGCCGCCCCCGTCATGATGGAAGAGCCATCCGGCTCCATGGGTAGCTCCGGCGCCTGGATCATCCCGCTGCTCGCCATCGGCCTGATTTGCCTGGCTATTTGTGGTGGTAGTGATGACACGCCGCCGCAAGGTGATACGCTGGTGGATCCCGGGCCGTTAACTCCCGCCTAGTTTTATAAAATTCAATCGGGCGGTGTCGCAAAGCGCCGCCCTTTTTATATGCTAATCCAGCGTAAAGGGTTCCAGCACCTCGATGTTGAGGTACCCCAGTTTTTCCCCAACCCATTGGCGTGCCTGCCATATCTGCCCGGATTTTGCATCCGCCAGATAGATATTGGTAAAATTCACGCCCTTGCCACTGCAAACCTCGGAAAACGCTGTGACCGTATAGTCCAGCTCTACGATGGTTATCTCGGTCTCACCACCGCGCGTTAACGCACAATCAAGCGTAACCACATTCCCAGCAGGGCCATCGGCAGGAAAACGGTAGTCCCGGGTCAGGTGGGTGGGCCAGTCTTTGGGGGGGGTAAGAACCGCCACCGGGTCATTCGCATCATTGCGCACGGCCAGCAAATCGCCGCCCAATCCACGGGTCGCAGTAACCAGACTGCCGTTCATGGTAACGGTTTGTTTAAACGCCGAGACATAGGTCACATAGGTGCCGTTCAGCGATGTGGCCGACAGTATATTGGTGATATCCTCACCCTCAAGACGTCCGCGGATAATCGCAAGGCCGCTTTGCTCAATACGGGCGCGGGTGATAGTTGCCGGGGCTTTGGCGGGTTTTTCATCCTCATCTGACGGTAAAATCACGCCCTTGATCGCAGAAAACACCGGGCTGGTGCCCCCTGATGAGCATGCACCGAGGCTTAGCGCCAAGCAGAAAAGCAGGCTCTGGCGGATCATTGCCAATAGGCCCCCCATGTTTCGCGCAAGTCCAGAACGTCATAGTCGCGAATGATCGGGTAAAGACGGTTACCAACGCCAACCCGCTGCCCGCCATTGCCAGAGGTGCCAAGCGAAATACTGGTGGAAGAACGTGTCTCAAGCGGCATGGTCCAGCGCAGCGGGATCGTTACGGAGATGCCTTTGCTAAAATTGCCCTCGCCAAAATCGGCAAACGGCATGTCGGTGACGGTGACAAAACCCGCGACCTCCCAGCCATTGGCAAACCGGCGCGAAAGCTTGACGGTTGAACCCAGATCACCGGCCAGATAGCGGCCAACGTCAACCTGCGCTTCTAGACCATGAAACCCGGTATCCCAGTAGATTGAGGCGTGTGCGCTTAGGGTTTGGTCATCGCCAAAGCCAAGGAAACTGTCCGGCGCACGTTTTTGCACGGCCGCCAGTTCAAACCCTAAACCCCAGTTTTGGTTGGTAGGTTTCCACAGAACTTCGGCGTCAATCCCGCCGTATTTACGATCAAGATATCCCGCCGATACCCGCGCATAGGTCGCTGGCGAAAGCTTGAACAGATAATCTGCGGTCAGGCGGTCAAGGCTTGGGCCTTTGGAATCTGAGAACCCGTCGCCCGTATCAATCGTGCCGTATACTTTCTGTGTCAGCGACGTATTAAGCGAAAGTCCGCGCGATATTCTATAGCCCGCCGAAGCGTTCAACAGCAGATCAAAGCTGGCCGCAGAGCCGCCGCTGGAAAGGCTGACCGGAATGCGCGGGTTCAAAGACCAGCTGAAATCGGGATAGATATCGCGTTTCCAGGCCCCGTCGCCCAGCGTATTTTCTGCATCACTGAACTGTGTTGTGCGAAAGCTTTCAGGGCCGGCATTCGGGCGCTCAACCTGCGCCTCAAGATCGCTGCGCTTAATCTCAATCGTTGTGGTTGCAAGACTGCTGGAAACCGGCGTTATGCGAAAGACCTCAATCGAATGGGGCAGAGCCACGGACAGCATGCGGGTGATGCGCCCAACGGCCTTGGTTGTCATCGGCATTTTGGTGTTTTGCACGTAAAGATCGATGGAATTCCCGGTGAGGCGAACTTCCTCAATAACCACGCCCTCAGTCTCAAAAAGCGGGATCAGGCCCTTGACGATTGCATCTTGTGCAGCGGGATTATTGGCCCAGGCTGTATTCCTGTCATACCCCTGAGGGCGTGGATTAACCGGCACGGGACCAGTGCCAAGATCAGGCGCTACAATCGGGCGATTGGCGTTGCCGGACAGAGTTATACGAAAGCCAAAATCGGTGCCGTAATTGTAATATGCCCCCATTGAGATGCCGCCAAAAGGTTCATAATCAACGCCGAAGTTAAACGGAGATTTCGGGGAAAAACTGCCGTAAGTTTGTTCACCCAGATAAGCATCCGAGGAATATTCAGCCTTAACGATCAGCCCGTCAACAGGTGTCTCCCATTCCAGACCGCCAAAAAATGCGGCGTCACCACGGAAAAAATGGTTGAAATCAACGCCGGTGCTGATTGATGGCGCGCGTGATCCGAAAAGTGACCCGACAGAATTGTAACTGCCAAGCCTCCCCCAGCCGATACCGCCGGTAACCGCCAGCCCATAGCCGACATTCTTGGTTGCCACGATATATTCACTGCTAAACGCCCCGTTAGAGAGAAAATCACGAAACCCGATGGCGAGGGATGGAAAATAGCCGTTTTCATCCATGATTTTGTATTTCAGATCAAGACTTTGGTCATAAAGCGTGCCGCCAAGCCATTCATCAACGGTTGCGAAATGCACAGCCGTTTCCAGATTTGGCAACAGTTGAAACGCCATTGTGCCCCCAACCATGGTGTTGGTTTGCGTGAACGTCCAGGCGGTCTCGCCGTCAGGCAACATTTGCGCGGTCGGCATATCAATCAAGCCCGCCGTGCCGTAAAGCGAAAAACTGGGGCTATCGGCCAAAGTTGCGGTGGAGCTTGCCAGAATTAGACCAGCGGGGAGTGTGCGGAAAAGAATATGCATCATGAACCAAACCCAAGTTAATCTCATCACATCTTTTTACACCGCCCGCATTTTCATTGCGAGTCCCTTGCGATGGGTTTTACGGCAGCCAGCCACTATGGAGGTGAAATCACGTAGATTCGGCGGCAATTTGAGCATCAAGACCTGATTTATAGTCCGGATATTGCAAGGTAACGCCCAGTTCATCAAGAATTCTGCGATTCGAGACTTTCTTTGATTCGGCGTAAAAACTGCGCGCCATCAGGGTCATTTCGGCCTGATCAAACGGCTCAGAGGGCGGCACGGGCAGGCCCAAAACCTTGGCAGCGTAGGCCATGACAAGCTCGGGCGGGGCGGGGTTATTATCACAAACATTGTAGATCGCACCGGCATTGGGCTGCCTGATCGAGGCTTGCAGCACCTGCGCGATATCCTCAACATGGATACGGCTGAAAACCTGTCCTTTTTTGATAATACACCGGGCAGTTCCGGCCCGCAATTTGGCAAACGGCCCGCGATTGGGACCATAAATACCGGCAAGGCGAAAGATATGCACCGGCAAGGCGTGATCGATGCGCAGTTGCAGCCAGGCATGCTCTGCCGCCACACGTTCAGCGCCGCGTTTTGTGGCCGGGGTCAGGCTTGAATTTTCATCCACCCAGCCCCCGTTTCGATCCCCGTAAACGGCAGTGGTGGAAAGATAGCCAAGCCATGCATATTGCGCCGCGCGCCGTTGAATTTCTGCGCTAAGCACCGACAAAACCGGATCACCATTTGCATTGGGTGCCGCTGAAATCAGGATATGCGTGGCGCCAGCAAGCGCGCCCAGAATATCATTACCCGGCCAGATAATCGGCGTAATCCCGCACGCGCGCATGGCGTCGGCCTTTGTTGCAGAGCGCGTCGTGCCCAATACCCGCCAGCCTTTGGCATGCAGTTGTTGGCCTAGAACCTGCGCAGAATACCCATAACCAAAGATCAAAAGCGTGTTGGGAATTTTCGATACCATCTGCGTTCTCGCATTATGTGGAGTAAGTATTACTGCATTGATAGCTGGTTCTATGGACTTTTGTGCCAATGTTTATATTATCGTAAGTATTGTTAATAGTCTGTTAGGAGATATTATGAAACGTCCATTTTACTTACTACTCATCCCCATGTTCGGCATAGCAGCCTGTACACCGGATGTGGATTCACTTACAAATTCCTCATTTAATGCGCCAGATGCATCGGGCAATTATTCTACATCCCTTACGAGCACTGAAAGTGGTAAGGATGTTGATGTAACTGGAAGAGGTTATGCCTATATTGTTGGAATTAGAGATGGTAATTCGTTTCAGGGGTATGCCGGGCTTATTCCTGGCGCAACAGTTATCGCACCACCAGCGGCTGGGACGGCGGCAATGGCCGGAACTTACCAGGTTGCACGTATCACGGGGATATCTCTTAACGGAAATCTGCTAACCGGAACGCCAGTTCCTGCGGTGAGTGCCCCAATTACATTAACAGCAGATTTTGGCGCCGGGACCCTAGCTGGTTCAAGTCCGTTTTTAACAGTTAACGGAACCTTTTCAGGGGAAACCTTGGGAGGCAGTGTTGTATATCGTGGCCTGAACGGATCATTAACCGGCTTGGTTGGCAGCGATCGAGCTATTGGCGCGTTCCATGGAAATAACGCAACCGATATATATGCTGGCGGGTTTTATGTTGTCGATTAAATCCTAGGCTGACATGAAAAAGCGCCCTTGATGCAGTATCATCGAGGGCGCTTTCATTTTGCTTTGTCGTTAATTTACTTAGTTAGGCGTGATGAAAATCTCAACCCGGCGGTTTTGTTGCCGCCCGGATGCGGAGCCATTTGAGGCAACGGGGCGGGTTTCACCGACACCGTAGGCCGCAATTCTTGAGGAACTAACACCGCCACTAACCAAAACACCGCGTACTGCACGGGCACGTTGCTCGGACAGCGCCTGGTTATAGGCAGATGTGCCGGTGTTATCGGTGTGGCCAACAACCTCGATCCGGGTGTTGGGATACTCATTCATGCTGGCCGCCAGTTTGTTGAGATTGCCAATCAGGCTTGATTTTACAACTGCACTATTGGTGGCAAATGTGATATCCTCGGGCAGGGAAACAATCAGCTGGCTGCCGGTGTTAACGATACCAACAGAATTACCCATTTGTGAGCGCAACGCGGCCTCTTGACGATCGAGATCAGCCCCGATTGCGCCGCCGATTGCGCCGCCAACAATGGCACCAATCGCGGTGCCTTTGCCTTTGTCATCAGCAACCGCGCGCCCGAACAGGCCGCCAATAAGTGCGCCAACACCAACGCCAGTGCCGGTATTATTATCTGTGCCATCAGAATTCGTACATCCGGCAACAACCAATGTGCCTGACAAAACGACAACGCTCAGTGATTTAGCTATACCCATTTTAATGATCCTTTACAGTTAAGGTAATCTTGGCCCTATTTTCGGCGCTATGGTCTTGTTTACAAGTGAAATTACCTCGTATTACAAATCTGCGCGAAATTCCGCCTAAGTCGCATCGACGCGCGCGGCCTCATAGGCGAGCATCGCACGTTTCACCGGCAGGCCCCAGTGATACCCGCCAAGCCCACCCGATTTACGCAACGCCCGGTGGCAGGGGATTAGCCAGCTTATGGGGTTTTTACCCACCGCTGTCCCCACAGCGCGCACGGCTTTGGGGTTGCCGATATGCTGAGCGATTTCAGAATATGTGGTGACATGACCGGGCGGAATGGCCAGCAAAGCCTCCCATACTTTGATCTGAAAAGGTGCACCGATCATATGCAGGGATGTCGTTGCGTTTGTGTCAAACGCCGCCCTGATCCACGGGGCAATCGCTGCGGGGTTTTGCACGAAATTCGCGTTGGGCCAGCGGCTGGTCATGTCTGCCATCACAAGCGCGCGCCCCTGATCAGAGGCAAAAGCAATACCGCAAAGACCGCGAGAGGTTCCCATGCCCAGCACCTCGCCAAACGGGCAGTCAAACCAGCCCCAGTTGATGGTTAACCCCGCCCCTTTGCGCGCATATTCCCCGGGTGACATGGCCTCCCATTTCACGAACAGATCATGCAGGCGGCTGGTGCCCGACAGGCCCGTTTCATCTGCTGCCTCAAGCAACGTAAAGCGGTCCTCCAGCAGGGTTTTTGCGTGATCCAGCGTCAGATATTGCTGATACCGTTTCGGGCTGACCCCGACCCACTGGCTGAAAACCCGTTGAAAATGTGCGGGCGACAGACCAACCGCTTTGGCCGTTTCCTCTAATGAGGGCTGATCATTCACCCGATCCCCGATGAAGGCGATGGCGCGGGCGATGACGCCGTAGTGGTATGGGTCTGAACTATCCATTATGTCCTTTCTAAAATCATAGCCAAGCTAAAGCAAAGTCGATAAAATTCCACCCGAATCTTGCGCCTAAAGGGATGCTTATGCCTGCTCAACTTGATTACAACACGATCAAACAGATATTTCTGCGCTTTCAACAAAGTGAGCCGGAACCCAAAGGTGAACTTGACCACGTGAATGCCTTCACCTTGGTGGTAGCTGTGGCTTTGTCAGCGCAGGCCACGGATATCGGGGTGAACAAGGCAACGAAATCCTTGTTTAAAATCGCTGATACGCCTGAAAGCATGCTGGCGCTCGGTGAGGAAGGTCTGATTGAACACATCAAAAGCATCGGGCTGTTTCGCACCAAGGCGAAAAACGTGATCAAGCTTTGCCAGCGCTTGATTGATGTCTATGACAGCGAGGTGCCCTCGTCGCGCGCAGCCCTGGAAAGCCTGCCCGGGGTGGGGCGTAAAACCGCGAATGTGGTGCTTAATATGTGGTTTCACCAGCCAGCACAGGCCGTTGACACCCATATTTTCCGTTTTGGCAATCGCACCGGCGTTGCAGTGGGTAAAGACGTGGTCGCCGTGGAACGCGCGGTTGAGGATCACATTCCGGCGGAGTTTCAGCACCACGCGCACCACTGGATGATCCTGCATGGGCGCTATATCTGCAAAGCCAGAAAACCCGTTTGCGCGAATTGTATCATTGCTGATCTATGTGATTTTGAGGAAAAAACCGCCTAAAAGCTGCATCAGTCTTTGGGATAACGCGCCCGCATGTCTTTGACTGACACGGCTATCAGTTCTTCCAAAACATCAAGATCAACGTTCTCCAGCCGGGTGATATAAAGGCATGACACCGTGTTTTTAAACTTCCCCAGTTTTTCCATCAGATGGGCATATTTTTTGAACCCTGGCATAATATAGATCGACAACGCGGCCTTGCCCGGGGACAGGCCAATCATCAAAGCATCGCCCTCGCGGCCGCTGGCGTATTTATAGTGGTAGCGGTCAAACCCAATGATTTTCGTGCCCCACATCTTTGGTGAAAGGCCGGTGATCCGGGTCATCATTTCCACAACAAGCTCTGCATCCGCACGGCGTTTGGGGTTTTCGACACTAGCCAGAAAACCCTCAACGCTTGCACCATTTTCTTTGGTTTTATTCTCAGCCATATTTCCCCCTATACCCGCGCGTAGATATCTTCATAGCGCACGATGTCGTCTTCGCCCAGATACGCCCCACTTTGCACCTCGATCAGGTGTAAATCAACCTTGCCGGGGTTTTCAAGGCGATGCACGGCGCCGAGCGGGATATAGGTTGACTGGTTTTCGCCCAGCAGGCTTTCATCTTTGCCAACCGTCACCAGCGCCGCCCCCGTAACCACCACCCAGTGTTCAGCTCGGTGCACATGGCTTTGCAAGGACAGTTTCGCGCCCGGCTTGACCATGATGCGTTTGACCTGAAATCGCGCGCCCAGTGACAGGGTTTCATACCAGCCCCACGGGCGATAGCAGCGCGGGAATTCCGTGGCCTGTTTGGCGCCAAATTCCTTTAGCTGTTCCACGGCGATTTTTACGTCTTGCGTGCGATCCATATCCGCGACCAGCACTGCGTCGCGCGTCGCCACAGCGATGATGTTTTTCAACCCGATCCCGACCAATCCGATTTCCGGTTCGTCCGAGCGCAGCAACGTGTTTTCGCATTCAATCGATAACGCATTCCCGGTGGTTGCAACCCCGGCGCTATCGGGATTGCTCTCTTGCCAGACGGTTTTCCATGATCCCAGATCATTCCAGCCGCTATCAATAGGCACAAGCTTGCCACCGGTAACATGCTCCATAATTGCATAATCAATCGAGATATCAGGGCTATCGTTATAGGCATCTGAAAGACGGATAAAATCGAGATCCGCATTCTTTTCCTCAACGGCTTTGCTGACAGGTGCAACAACATCGGGGGCATGTTTGGCAAAGGCTTGCAGAATGCTTTGGGCCGAGAAACAGAACATGCCGGAATTCCACAGGAACCGGCCGGTTTTGAGCATATCTTTCGCCGTATCTACGTCGGGCTTTTCAACAAACTGTTCGAAATCCTGCGCATCCACAGCACCGTCTTCCAGTGGGGTCTCCAGCTCAATATAGCCAAATCCGGTCTCGGGGCGGGTGGGCTTCACACCGAACGTCACCATCGCCCCCTTGGCCGCACTATCTGCCGCAACGCGCACCGCTTGCAAGAAAGCCGCTTCATCTTGATGGATGTGGTCAGAGGGCAGAACCAGGATAATCCCGTCAGGGTCTGATTGGGCAATCACCTGCGCTGCCGCAAGGATCGCGGGGGCCGTATTGCGCCCTTGAGGCTCGATCAGGATTATACCGTCACTACAGCCGGCCTGAAGTTGCTGGGCGGCAACAATAAAGCGAAAATCATTGCCGGTGATCGACATAACCGGGGCGAAATCAGGTCCTGTGACCCGGGCGAGGGTTGCCTCAAACAGGGATTGCCCCTCAACAAAGGGGACAAACTGTTTGGGATAGGCCTGGCGCGATACCGGCCACAGACGTTTGCCGCTGCCGCCACATAGAATAACCGGGTAAATCTTGGGTTTTTTGGACATTAATGCATCCATTTCAAGGTTTTAACGCGGGCTGCGTTTTGCTAAAATACGTTGTAATGTGCGGCGATGCATGTTCAGGCGGCGCGCGGTTTCCGAGACATTGCGGTCACACAGCTCAAACACACGTTGGATGTGTTCCCAGCGCACACGATCCGCAGACATCGGATTTTCGGGTGGCGGGGGCTTATTTTCCGGGCGCGCCAGCAGGGCGTTCATGATATCATTGGCATCCGCCGGTTTGGACAGATAATCGGTCGCGCCGATCTTTACAGCCGCAACAGCGGTTGCAATTGCCCCGTAACCCGTCAGCACGATAATACGCGCATCCGGGCGCTTTTCTTGCAACATTTCAACGACATCCAGACCGTTGCCATCCTCAAGCCGCAAATCCACAACCGCATAGGCCGGGGGGGAATTGACAACAATGCCCTTACCCTCGGCAATGCTTTGGGCCGCAATAACCTCAAACCCGCGCTTTTCCATTGCCCGGGTGAGGCGGCGCAAAAACGGCTCGTCGTCATCCAGCAGTAACAGCGTGTTGTCATCGCCAATATCCTGCAGAGCATTCCCTGCCATGCCGATCCCCTTTTCGTGGTTTTACCGTTATTTACTACGTCTAATCGGGCAGACCGTCCAGCGTTTATAGTTTATCGACAAAACAGGCGACACTATCGGCCATGTCTTCAGGCGTTGCGTCGCGGTTGAAATATTCCAAAAAACCGTGCTCAGGAGCCATAAGATATGTGAAGGTTGAGTGATCCATAAGGTAATTCTCACCCTCTCCATTTCTGGCGGCATAGACACGGTACGCCTTGATTGCAGCCTTGATCTCAGCCTCGGTGCCGGTCAATCCGACCATATCCTCATGCAGATATTCCACGAATGCCCGCATGGCTTCGGGCGTGTCACGGGTTGGATCGATGGTTATCATCACCGGCTTGACCTCAACCCCGCGCTCGGCCAGCAGGCTTACGGCTTCGGCGTTGCGGTAAGTATCAAGCGGGCAGACATCCGGGCAATATGTATAGCCAAAATAGAGCAGCGTCGGGCGGTCAATCACCTCAACATCCGTCACCCGCTTGCCCGTGTGATCCGTCAGCGAAAATGGCCCGCCAATCGCCGCGGCCCCACCAGCCACCGATGTTGCGCGGCACTGGGCAAATTGATCCTCAACCTGTGCCCAGCCTGTGCCGTTTAACAGGGATTTCACCGAACCCGGCCAGAAGAAAACGGCCAAACCGATCCCGAGGTTAACCAGAACAACTACCGCAATAAGAATTATAGAAATCCGGCGCATATCACATCCTTTTTGTATATTCCGGGCCTAATTTCTGCCCCTGCGCCGATAATTTCAACCCCTTTCGCTAAACTGCGGCATTTATGCTTGGAGGCGCCCTGTCGCCCTGCTAGTTTTACATCATGCGTGAACTGCCCGCCCTTTTCTTTAACAGTACTGCACGAAGCGGCTGGTTGCGGCTGCGCACCCTGATCATGCTGCGCTGGCTGGCTGTTGGCGGGCAAGCAGCAGCCCTGTTGATGGCAACAGAGGTGCTGAACCTGGATTTGCGGCTGGATTTATGCATAACGGCCATTGGATTTTCCGCAGCGTTCAATATTATTGCCACAGTTATTTTCCCTGAAAACAACCGTCTAAGTGAACGATCCGCGACCCTTGCGTTACTGTTTGACCTTTGCCAGCTAAGCGCGTTGTTGTTCCTAACCGGCGGGCTTTCCAACCCGTTTTCCGTGCTGATGCTGACCCCTGTGGTCATATCTGCCACGACATTAACCCTGCGGGCAACGGCGCTTTTGGCTTTGGTTTTTTTCGGGCTTATCACGGTTTTGATACAGAATTTTATGCCCCTCACCACCCGGCTCGGGCAGCTTATCCAAATGCCTGAACTGTTGATTTACGGCACTTGGAGCGCCTTGATTATCTCGGCTCTGTTCCTGGCCACATACGCGCGACGAGTGACATTAGAGACATTTTTGATGTCCGAGGCCCTTACCGCCACGCAACTTGCGCTTGGGCGTGAACAAAAACTCACGGCGCTTGGGGGCGTGGTGGCCGCCGCCGCTCATGAGCTTGGCACGCCGCTTGCCACGATAAAACTTACCGCCGCCGAGCTGGCGGATGAACTGTCAGACCACCCCGAGCTTTACCGCGATGCTGAACTGATCGGCACCCAGGCAGACCGTTGCCGCGATATTTTGCGCGACATGGGGCGCAGTGGTAAGGACGATATGCACCTGCACCACGCTTTGGTTTCCACCGTCGTTTCCGAAGCAGCAGAGCCACATCTGGAACGTGGGAAAAAGATAAATATCCGCATTAACGGCATATCGGTCGACGCATTTTCCCAACCCCAGCCCCAGATTCCACGCCATCCCGAGATCATCCATGGCTTGCGAAACCTGATCCAGAACGCCGTCGATTTTTCCACGCATTCCGTCTGGGTGGATATCACCTGGGATGTGCGGGATTTGCGCATTCATATCCGCGATGATGGCCCCGGTTATCCTACTGATATTATAGGCAAAATCGGTGATCCTTTTGTACGCAGACGCAAAAGGAAACGCCCAGCTGCGCGTGCCGATTATGAAGGCATGGGTCTGGGGCTGTTTATCGCTAAAACGTTGCTGGAACGCTCGGGCGCGCGCCTGACATTTGCAAATATTGGCCAAACTACGGCTGTAGATACCTCCACAACCGGCGCTATGGTCGAGGTTACCTGGAAGCGCGCCGAGATAGAATCTGATGAAACTCAAACCCGTGGCCCGCTTGGTTTAAACCAGCATATTACAAATTAAACCGCTGTTAATCTTAGTTGGATAGGTTGCTCTTTGATTTTGGAGGGCACATGACAGCTTTGGATATGATTCGCGAAGGTTCCAATATTTGGAACAATATTCCCACAGGACCAATGTTTCTGGGGTTTATATTGCTTTGCGGGCTGGGTTTTTTGATAGCAGCCGCGACCCATCGAACACGGCTTTCTGCGCCCAGGGCTGTGCCCAAGGTGGAAAAACCTACAATCAATCCCGCTGAGATCATCCTTGAAAATGCCCCTTTCCCAATCTGGTCGTTGGACACAGATGCCACATTGGATTACACGAACGCGCGGTATCGTGAAATCGCTGAAAAAACCAATAATTCAAAATTATTTACGGCGGTAGAGCCGGATAAAAAACAAAAAATCATCCTTGATGGCGCGCCCTGTTGGTTCAGCTTTGCTCAAAATGAAGTTGGTGGAAAGATTTTCACCTTTGCCCTGCCCTCAAACGCTTTGGCCGAGGCTGAAACAGCCATGAAACGCCTGATGGAAACCTTGTCGACAACATTTGCCCATTTACCTGTAGGTCTGGCCGTTTTTGACGCGGATAATACGGTAAAGCTGTTCAATCCGGCGTTGTCTGCACTCCTTAATCTTGATCCGACATGGCTGGCGATGCGCCCCACCATGGCAAGCGTTCTGGAAAAATTGCGCGACAATCAGCACTTGCCGGAACAACTGAATTTTCTGGAATGGCGCCGTCTTTTGACAGACATGGAATCGGCTGCGCAAAATCAAGGATACTCTGATCAATGGAATCTACCAAATGGCCGTATTTTGCAAGTCAGCGGACAACCGCATAGTCAGGGCGCCGCCACATTCTTATTTCAAGATATCACCGCCCAGATCACGGTTGAACGTCGTCAACACGCAGAAATGGTCCTAAATCAGGCTGTTCTGGATCATGTGTCTGATGCTTTAGTTATCATAACCCCCGCCGGAAATATCGGGTTTGCCAATGCCGAACTTGACCGCCTGTTTGATCATGCATCAACAGATACGCTTGATATTTGCGGCATCAGCACCTTGGCTGAAAAATGGCCCCAAACAGCGCGGTTTACAGCGTTTTGGGCGCGCTTGCGGGAGTTTATCTCGCAATCCAGCGAGCGCATGACCTGGGAGATTCTGCTGGAACCACCCATCAG
The DNA here is from genome assembly GCA_036479695.1 of Paracoccaceae bacterium. Taxonomy (GTDB): domain Bacteria; phylum Pseudomonadota; class Alphaproteobacteria; order Rhodobacterales; family Rhodobacteraceae; genus NORP23. The sequence goes on along the minus strand of JAZGFN010000005.1, from coordinate 18,104 downwards.
TAAGCAGGCCAAGGTATTTCCCCTCCCTGACGGCTCTACACTTGTGTCCTTCACAGAGCCAAAAATCGCCACGGACAGTCAACAAATTATGTCCTTATTCCAAATTGCAGATGCAATGTTTATCGATCCTAAAGAAAGTACGAGTATGACTGATACATTAAACCTGAACGGCCTGGCCGACTTTTTGAAACAACGTGATATTACCCTCAATGCAGAAGGGTTTTCACGTGATCACCCCGAGGGCTTAGAGCAAACGAAAACCCGCCGGATCCTTTGGTACCTTACCCTCGCGGCCTCAAATAACTGCCAAAATGGTGGTGAGATATCTCTTACATCCTCTATGAGTGAAAAGAGCGTGAAAATCACTTGCACCGTTAGCGAAGATGCGGTTTTGATCAATCAAAATAACCACCTCTCCCACAGTCTTTTGCGTCAATTGGTTAGGCAGGCTGGTGGCGGTGCAGATTGGGTGCTGGATGACACAGCATATCCCCGCACTATTTCATGTATTCTGCCGATCATGGCCACAGCCACAGTGTCACAATTTATGGCGGGAACGGCATAAATCGGTGTATGATATTGCCCCAAAGCCTACCTTTGGGTGCAATACGCCTTCAAACCCGCTCAAGGATAAGGGCCGTTCCTTGCCCGACCCCGACACACATCATGACCAACGCATAACGCCCGCCAGTTCGCCGCAGTTCATTCATCGCTGAAATCACAATGCGCGCACCGCTCATACCCAGCGGGTGACCCATAGCAATCGCACCGCCGTTCGGGTTCACGTGGGGTGCATCATCTGGCAAGTGAAGCGCACGCATGACCGCCAGACTTTGCGCGGCAAACGCCTCATTTAATTCAATCACATCCATCTGTTCAAGTTTGAGCCCGGTTCGGGCCAAAATTTTGTGTGCGGCGGGTACAGGCCCAATACCCATAATGCGCGGCTCAACCCCAGTGGCCGCCATTGCCACAACCCGCACTTTTGGCGAGAGTCCATGGTTTTTCACACCGACAGCCGATGCCAAAAGTAAAGCAGCAGCCCCATCATTTATGCCAGATGCATTGCCCGCAGTAACAGACATATCCGCAGCATTTATCCCCCTTAGCTTTCCAAGGTTTTCAACCGTGGTTCCCGGGCGGGGATGTTCATCTTGGTCAAAAACGATAGGATCGCCTTTACGCTGTGGCACAGATATGGGAACAATTTCTTTGTTAAAAACTCCTGCCGCTTGGGCCTTCGCCCACCGCCGTTGTGAACGGGTCGCAAACATATCCTGATCTTTACGCGAGATATTGAAATCTTGGGCAACATTATCAGCTGTTTGGGGCATTGAATCCACACCGAACGCTGTTTCCATTTCCGGGTTCACAAACCGCCAACCGATTGTTGTATCAAAAACTGCATTTTCCCGGCTAAACGGGGCGGTGGATTTTGGCATAACAAACGGTGCGCGGCTCATGCTTTCGACACCACCTGCAAGCACCAGGTCATAGTCGCCTGCCTTGATTCCACGTGCCGCCATACCAACAGCATCCATGCCTGATCCACAAAGCCGGTTGATCGTTGTCCCGGGAACCTCAACTGGCAATCCGGCTAATAGTCCGGCCATACGGGCAACATTGCGGTTATCCTCACCGGATTGATTTGCACATCCGTAAATCAAATCATCAACTTTTGCCCAATCCACATCGGGATTTCGTGCAATCAATTCCGCAATTGGCAAAGCGGCAAGGTCATCTGCCCTAACAGACGAAAGCGCCCCGCCATATTTTCCAATAGGTGTGCGAATTGCATCGCAAATATAAGCATCAAGCATCTTTCACCCCACAGCATTTCATATGCGCAGTTAGCTAACCGATCATATTATTTTGTGATAGAGATTTATAAATTCCCCAGCAAGAATTTTCTTGCCTGCTTATGTGCTCCGATTTCTGAGGTGTTATTTCGCTTACTGCACAATAAATTCGGCATGGAGCGCGCCCGCAGCTTTTATTGCCTTAAGAATATCAATCATATCTTGCGGAGATACACCCAATGCATTCAGGCCTTCGATAACTTCAGGTAATGAAACCGCATCATCAACAAGCGCCAGTCCAATGCCTTTTTCTTCCTCGATACCAACAGTGGTGCGCGGAACAACGATTGTTTCACCGTTTTGCGAAAACGGGTTCGGTTGCACGACTATCGGTTCTTCTTTAACGCGCAGTGTCAGGTTGCCCTGCGAAATCGCCACCCGGGATATCCGCACATCAGAGCCAAGCACGATCGTTCCGGAGCGTTGGTCGACAACTACGCGGGCTTTTTGCGCGGGTGCTACCTCAATATTTTCAAGAACACTAATTAGATGTGCCGCACTGGGGGCGCCTGATGCTCTGATATCCAGACCAATCGTTCCTGAATCCATCATACTGGCGACATTTTTCCCAAACCGTTCATTTATTGCCTTTTCAATACGCGCAGCCGTGGTGAAATCCGGGTTACGCAAGGCCATGCGCATGTTCCGAACGTCTGAAAGTGCAAACTCAACCTCGCGTTCCACACGTGCCCCCGAAGGGATAACCCCGGATGTCGGCACGCCTTTTGTGATTTCAGCGCCGTCGCCAGAAACAGAAACACCGCCGGCAATGATAGAACCTTGTGCAACTGCGTAGATATTTCCGTCAGCCGCATTTAGAGGTGTCATGATCAATGTCCCGCCACGCAGGCTCTTGGAATCGCCGATTGCGGATACTGTAACGTCTATTTGCCCGCCAGCTCGCGCGAATGGCGGCAACATTCCAGTAACCAGAACCGCGGCAACATTCTTTGGCCTAAACTGTTCACCCGACACGTTAATACCCAAACGTTCCAGAAGATTCACCAATGCTTCTTCAGTAAAAGGAGAATTACGCAGCCCGTCGCCAGTTCCGTTTAACCCGACAACCAACCCGTATCCAACAAGGTCATTCCCGCGGACGCCGTCAAATTCGACCAAATCTTTGATGCGGGCCTCAGCCCCATAAGCGTGCGGTGCGAACAGCGATATAAGACATATGGTTAATCCACGAAATAATACCTGTAATAATGTCACTGTTTACCTCAAAAAATTCGTTAAATTCAAATTCGAGAGGCGCGCTGTGATCGTATAAACCGATTGGAGCTGCCCCTGTAAAGCCTCAAACATAGTTGCTGATTCGTAAGGATCAGCCGCCAGAATTGCATTGCGCTCAAGTTCAAACACACTGGTTTTGGCGATATTTCGGGCCTGTGCATCGGCGATGCTCCCCTCTGCAAAGCCCAGAGTTTCACGCGATTTTATGATGTCACCCGTTGTGGAAATCGAAGATATCGCCGCCTCACGTAAAAGCAAAACCTGATCGTTTGTCCCGGCAAAACCTGGGTCCTGCGAAGCAACGGCTGCCATGGCAAATGCGCGCAAGCTTTGTCTGACCTCAAGGGAATCTGCGCGGATTGAATAATCGGTTTTTGTACCGCCTTCATCGATAAAAGGCGGAGAATCTGCTGGAGCACCAAGATAAATGTTGGTTTCAAACCCACCGCCAGGTGCGAAAAAATAGGCATCTATCGCGGCTATTGCTGTTGGTGCATCTGCGGCAGCAGCTACAATCACGGCAATATCGTTAAAAATATCATCCGCAGGCGCAAGGGCTGCCCGATCAACAGCGGCACCGGCAAAAACACTATGGCGACCATAGCGGGCATTCATTGCGCTAACGGCTGCGTCCAGTTTGTTGCGCCCATCTGCTGAAATAATCCGCATGGCGTTTTGGTCGCCTCGGTTTACGGCTGACAATAGTTCCGGGCCATAATCTGACAGGTTGTCCTGAATTTGACCCATGCTCAATTGCATCAATGCCGTCTTGCCTTGCGCGATATTAATTGCATGCTTTTCGGTGGAAAATTGCGCCAACGACCGCTCGATTGAAAACAACCGTCCAAGATCACCACCGGTGGCCTTAACCAGATCGGTTTTCTTGCCGCTGGCCAGCTCTTTGCTTGTTATATCCAGCGCCGCGCGGATTTTTGCATGCTGTGTGCGTAATCCAAGTGCCGAGGCCAGATCAGATTGTCCAAGACCAATCATTTTACATCTCCAATAAAGTTGCCATCAAACCATCGATCACGGAAATTACGCGCGCGTTGGCCGAATAGGCTTGTTCAACAAGCAAAAGGTTTTGCATTTCCCGGTCGGTATCCACGCCGGTTGCGTTCAGTTCCTGCGTTCGCAGAGCTGTCTGACGACCACGATTTACCGCTGAGTCCTCTTGCGCTCGCGATGTTTCTGAGGCCCAGAATGATGTGATTTCCCCGGCGAATCCAGCGGCGCTCATCGGGGAAATAATGCCCATGTTTAAGGAAGGCGGGCGCAAAGCGTTAAGAGAATCTGACAGGCGCAACAGATGTGTGCTATCGCCTGCATAGCCTGGAACAAGCGCGCCCAACCCATCCCGCAGGCGCCATAATTCGCCGCCTTGAGCAGGATCAACCAATGAGTTTACCGACAAACGCGCGGCCAGGCCGATTTCATCGACTGGGTTAAAGGCGGCCCCGTTATCTGTGAATATGCCCGCGGCCCCCGGGACAAGGGTTGGATCAACGGCGGGGTCTTGGAAACGCTCAACGAGGTCCCGTGCCATTGCGTCAAGTTGTTGGTGAAATTCCGGGGCAATTGTATCTCGGATGCGAAAGTTTGCCGCCAGCGATCCGCCTTCAAGCGGGGCACCATCCTCGCCAATGGGAACCGGGTGACCATTAAGTGTAATGCCGGATAACGCGCCCGAAGCGAGGGTCATATCAGGGGTCATCATGCCCGTGGGGCTAAACCCCAATTCCCGCGCAGAACCGTTCAGCAAAATCTCTCCACCAGTCGTGTAAAGGGCAATTTCACCAGTATTTACTTGGGTTTGGCGAATGGGAATTATTGCATTTACTTTATCGACCAAGATCTGGCGCTGGTCTTCAAGTGCAGCAACACTGCGGCCGGTCATCGCGAACATTCTGATTTCGGCGTTCAAGCCCTCGATCTGCTTAAGTGAGCTATTCACAATAGAAACTTGCCGCGCGATATTTGCATCTGCATCAACGCGAATGCGTGTTGTCTCATTTGAAATACGGTTAAAATTTCCTGCAAGGTTTCTGACGCTGGTCAGGATATTTTTTTGCAATGCTTCGGAATCCGGGGCAGTTTGCGCGCTCCGCAGGGAATCGGCAAATGCAGACATGCGGGTTGCCAGCGCATCGATATCGCCGGGTTGCCCCATTAATGTGGAAATCCGGGCGTTTGCATCGGCAATGCTGGTGGTGCCGGCGGTGCTGGCATCTGCGCGACGGCGCGCTGTGGTCAGGACAACATCAACGCTTCGGTTAATGCCGTCGATTTTGACGCCTACACCGTTTCCGGCAAGCACTCTTGCAGCATAGCTGACTTCTTGCCGGCTATACCCTTCGGTCAGCGCATTCGAGACGTTATTCGATATCGTCTCGGCCGAGCGCGACATGCTCGTCAAGCCTGAATATGCGTTGGATAGCGCGCTCGAAATGCTCACGGGGGTACCTCCTTAATCTAGCGTTTGATGTTTGTCGTTTCCTGCAACATTTCATCGACAGTTTGAATTATTTTGGCGTTTGACGAATACGCCCTTTGGGTCTGAATTAGTGCCGTCAACTCACCAGCGATATCGGTCGTGGATTCCTCCCGGGCATAGCCGACGGTCTCCCCTGTCGGGCCGGAGCCCGCATCCCACAAATACATCGGCCCACTGGACTGCGAGAGGGTGAATGTCTGGTTGCTGAGTGCATTCAAACCATTGGGGTTTGGCACGTCGATCAGCGGAATCTGATAGATAACGCGGGAAAATCCACTGTCATAAATTGCGGAAATCACCCCGGTTTCACTGATTTCAACCGAAGTAAGATTGCCGGTGGGTGCACCGTCTTTGCTCAACGTGATCGGTGCAAACTGGGCTGACATTTGTGTCATGCGTGTGGTGGTGCCAGGTGAGCCTACCTCGATATCAACGGGGCCGCTTGCAAAAGTCACGGTTATCTGACCGGTTATGGGATCATACGCCCCGCCAAAATTTGGAACCACCGTGGCAATTGATCCACCTGTGGTGGGGGTATCATTAAATGTCAGCGTAAATTCAGCGATTGCCGCCGGGCCGGTTGCCTGATCGATGATTTCCATTGTCCATGTGTTGGATTGCCCAACCCCTGGCACCGTAGGTGTATAGCGCGCGGTCATGGTTTGGGGCGTGCCAAGGTTGTCAAAATACTCCATCGAGATTTCAAATGGATCCCCCGAGGAGCCTGCGGCAGTGGCTGTTGCAGGCAAATTTACGCCAAGGCCGATCAATGTGGTCGGGTTGGCGGCAAATTGATTGAGATTTACGAACACGGGTTCCAGCCCTGCGGAACTGTCGCGTGGTTGCGCGGGAATAGTTCCATCCGGTGCTGCGGGCCAACCCATCAATACAAGGCCACTTTGCGATGTTAAAATGCCGTTTTTATCTGGCGAAAATGACCCTGTAGAGGTCATCATCAACGGGTAGTTGGTGCCGGGACCCTCTAACGCAGAGGTGCGCGTAACCGGCAGCATGCCGCGCCCGGCAATGGCGATATCCATCGGATTAGACGTTGTCAGTAATGCGCCTTGTTGGCTTACGTTTCTGAAGGTTTTAACGGTCACACCGCCAGCGGTATATCGCCCTTTACTTTGGGTTAAGGACACAGAGGAAAAATCGGCATCCGCACGTTTGTACCCATAGGTAGACGAGTTGGCGATATTATCGGCAATTGTAGCCAATTTACTGGCATTTACCTTTAACCCGGTCACGCCCGCGTTTAAAGAGGAAGAAATCGTCATGTTATGTCCTTCTGAACTGTTCGATCTGTCAGGCACGACTATCAGGGAGATACCCTTAACATCCTGCTAACATATACAATTGTTTGTATTTTCTTGCCTTAACGCCGCAAAAGCGTTATTTCGATCCGGCGATTTCTGAAGATACTTGCCGTTTTACTGCTTGGTGCGCGATCCGCATTTCCGGTAACCCGCGCAATACGGGTGGCAGGAACACCGGCAGACAATAATTGTTGGCGCGAAACTTCAGCGCGACGTGCGGATAACACAAACGAATCATTACCGTCCTTTGCATATGTATCCGTATGCCCTGACACGGCGATTTCATTGCTGACAAACCCGGTGACATCAGCAACCATACCTAACAAAAGAACCATCTTTTGGTTGGGGATATCCGTGCCTTTTACAAATAGGGGCGAGCTCTCAAGATCAAAGATTTCAATGATCAGGCCCTCATCCGTAACGCGCGTAAATACATGTTTAAGCAAGTCATCGGCAACGGTACTTTCGCCACTATCCCCGCGGAACATATTTTCAATGTCGGTGAATTTCAGTTCAACGTCGCCTTCCTCGCCACCAACCATATCGCTGATTGTAACGCCTGTATCACCATCGGCCCGGTTGGCATCTGACGTGAAGGTCGAGGTGGCACCCGTACCCTCATCGGGTAATACATCCTGAGAAAAAAGACTGCCCCCGCTGAATGCACCCGTGCCCCCGCCTGAGACCTGATGGATAGGGATCGTTGGGTTGAAGTAATCGGCAATGCCTTTGCGCTGGTCCTCAGTCGTGGCACCGAGCAACCACATCAGTAGGAAAAACGCCATCATAGCGGTCACAAAATCGGCATAGGCAACCTTCCACGCGCCGCCGTGATGCCCGCCACCTTTGATGATTTTCTTGCGCTTGATAATGATCGGCGCTTTATCATTGTTTACGGCCATGATGTTTTAACTCTCCACTGATGTGCAGAGAAGTTGCCGCAGAAACCTTACCGGATAATTAGGATAGAAAAATACTTGCAGACAAATTGAGCTAAATGCCGGGCACATAGCGATATTTGCGGGCATACCGCCAAACTTTGAACGCCACTGATAAAACGCGGCACTGCTCATTCCATGTGGGCTGCGCGATTATTCTTATAGCGAGGGGTAGAATGAAAGGAGCGTTACCAACATCCATCGTTGCGATTTCGTTGCTACCGGCACTTGGACTTGACCTCTTCTTTGCGAGGCACATTAAAATTGGTCACGCTGTAGCACTGGTTGGGGGTATCGTTTTTTGTGTGCTATCCTTGATGAATAGGAACGCGTCGGGTGAATGATAATCTATATTCGGTCTGCGATTTCACATAAAGCACGGCTTACGTCCGCTTCTGCCCCCAAAGCAGACTTAACCAATGTCTCCGAAATGATCATATCGGGTTCAGAGCTAACCTCGGATGGTTACGACAATGTTATATCAAGCTGTGAGACAGAGTAATACAACATGAAACGCCACAAGGTTACCAAATTGTAATAATTGAAGAATGCTTGCCTCAAAGTGGGTTCAGCTTTCCAATAGGTAACTTTAATTTAATACAATCAAACACTTAGAGGAAGGCAATGGCGGAGTTAGAGGGAGTAACCTCGAACTCATTTGTACTTCTCAAGCTAGCCCTTCAAGCATGCAACAATCAAATCTGCCAATGTATCCCACAATGCCTCCAAGTCCTTTGGTGAGGGTGCAAAACTTGGTGAATGAACATACCTATTCAATGTATCCGCCGAAATCAGTTGATAACTTTGAGAAAACTTCTTTGTTGCGTCCAATTGTTTTTTATCAATTTTACCGTGGCTGAAAAGCACTTTGCCGGCCTTTTCAACACGACGTGCGAGTTTATCATTTGTGTTAACGGGAATGCTGTGCTCATCCACATAATGATCAATGGATAGCTCTAAGAGCACACGAAATAACACCGACACAGCATTTGGGTGTTTTTCGGTATTCAGGTGAAATTGAAGTTCTTCCCAAATAGCATGGTGTCGTTGCTGCTTTCCCGTCCAAAGAATACCAAACTCTTTTTGTGGGATAAGAGTTGTTCGTCTTGTGGGCTTAGGTTTCGGCTTAGGTTTTGCTTTTGGCTTAGGTTTGCCCGGTGATTTACCGTTCTCTTTATCGAGAATATCCTCATCTTTTGGGAGCTTTCCGCCCCCATCTAGCTTTTCAAGATAAGAAAGCTTGCCAGTGTTGTCCCATATATCACCAAGGACAACGCGCCCGTTGGCAAAATCCTCCGCAATTCCTCGGAGAGTTTCAAGTACAACGTCTGGCTTATGTGTGTAGCTAAATTCCTTATTCTTGCCACTAATACCAATACGGTTCCGAATAGCTTCGGAAGACAAAAACCGATTTAAATTGGATCGGGGGATTTTCTTTGCCGGATGCAACCCAGCTGCTTCCAACCGTTGTTCAATTTCATCTGCTAGATTAAAGCCTGCTGCCTTTCCTGACCGAGCTACAAAATTGTCTTTCATTCGGTCATCCCAATTGGATTGACCAACCCCATTTTGTGTTCCAGTGTGTTGGCGATAAAGGATGCTATCTATGTCATCTCGATTTTCTTCTACTTGGCAAAGAATGGTGCTGGGGAAGTTGCCCCGCCATTTTTTACGCAACGACTTAAAAAATTCTTGTAGCTGTACGGTTGGAGCCCTTTCCGGCTTCTCGAGCAACTTCAAACATGTCACTCGTCGATTTCCATCAAAAACCAAAAAGGTATCGTTTTCTGGCGCCACCAGAGGCGGCACAAATATCCTGCCTTCATCAACTATGTCTTTCGCGAGGTTTTTCATGTGAGCTTCGCGTGTATTAAACAGCCACGATATCGCGGCTGTTTCGTTTTCAAGTTCTCCGTGACGGTCATTTGCCCGATTTACTTGTAAGGCACTAATTTTAATTTGTTCTAATCGCATAGCTTTTTCCTAATTCTCTACAACGTGCCATAGGCACAGAGGGCAGGTCAACTTAAAGTAGTTTTCCATTGCTACATTCTTGGGGGATGCAACGGGGGCGTTGCGCGCCCTTGCCAAGCGTTTTGTAATACAAAACACAGCTTGCAGCCTGCTGTAGATGTTTCATTGTTTTACCGATCACATTCGCGCAAGCCTTGGCGGCTTGTTCGAACTCGCCACCAACTTCCTTGCAAACCTTTGTAAACTATAGGAATCAGGTCAGTTGACCTTCAAAAGAACTGTGCTGAGATTGGCCTTTTCCGAGCGTATTGCATACTGCCGAAATGAAGGACTTCGAACCCCAAAACCACCTTGCCATTCAAGGCGTTAGGTGGATTTTTCATAGAAAGATGTAAAGTGGCGGAGACGAAGGGATTCGAACCCTCGAAACGGTTCCCCGTTTACTCCCTTAGCAGGGGAGCGCCTTCGACCACTCGGCCACGTCTCCGAGGAGGTGTTTAGCCTTTTGGGCAGGGGTTCTACAAGAGGTTTTTTCGTGCTTTATCCATGATCTTTCAGACGGTGGAACTGGTGCGTGAGAACAGCGACCCCGAGAAACGGCACCATAAGATTAATAACAGGCACCGACAGTGGAATCGCCATTAAGATACCTGCCAGCCATATCTGCGCGAAATGCTTTTTGCGCAGGTTCGTTGCGGCTTTCATACCGATGCGCCGTGCGGCAACCAGTTGAAAATATTCGCGCCCGAGCAGAAAGCCGTTTACGGCCCAAAAGACAAAGGGCGCAAACACTGTGGATACCAGATATATCAGCAACGCCAGTGCGTTAACTAAGATTAACAGCCCCATGAATTTGAGGGAATCCACTAATGCTGGCCCTAACGGGATTCTTTTGGCGGTAGGCAGGTGGGGGTAGTGTTTGGCTTCGACCGCTTCGGCGATATCCTCAAGGAAAAAGCCGATCACGATGGCGGCCACCGGGAACATCAGAAACGCCGAAAGTGCAAACATGGCAATCAGGGCGCCAGCCTCAAGAACGGTGCTAAGCAGGTCAATCTCACCCACCCACGGCAGCGTCATCGTGTCGGGAACGATCCAATCAATAAGATAGGTAAAACCTATATATACTGCGATTAACGCAAGTATCGTAAGGCTGAGCGCGCGCCAGAATATCCTTTGAAACTTGCGATCGCTCAACTGGGCCAGCGCGTCTTGAAAATCTTGAAATATCGTCATGCTGACACCCATTTGGTTATGGCGGAAATATCCGGGCGAGGACGTTCAGGTGGTGTGTTTCGTGCGGTGCCGATGTGGATGAAACCCGCGATGAACTCGGTTTTTGATAGGGAAAGGCCTTCCAGGAAATCCTGATCCATTGCCATCCAGCCCGTTAACCAATTCGCCCCCCAGCCCGAGGCAAGGGCAGCGTTTAACAAGGATAAACAAACTGCCCCTGCAGATAATATCTGTTCAATTTCCGGGACTTTTTCGGAAGGTTTTGGTGCGGCCACAACCGCTACCACAAGGGATGCATCTGCGAACTGACGATATGATTTTTCCAACCTGGTCGCATCCAGATTTAGCGCCGCTCCGCGTATTTTTACGCGCGCAGCCAGGCGCTGCAACGCGGCATCTTGTAAAACAATAAAGCGCCACGGCTCCAACTTCCCGTGATCCGGCGTGCGCGCTGCTGCCGTAAGAATATTACCAAGCGCCTGTGCATCCGGCACCGGCAGGGCCAGTGTTTTTGCCGGGCATGAACGGCGGGTAAGCAGAAAATCAAGCGCGACAGGATTTGCAACAGACATGAAAGCTCCGATTTTGTGGCCATGGTTTCTACATCTCGGCATCCCGCCGGGCGCTGTCAAGGTTGCTTTGCCGATTGAGGGATAAGTTTTACATGGCAGCGCCACGACAAAGCACGCCGTTACCCGGAAACGCGGTAATAAAAACACCCCACTGCCCGATGTCAGGGGGAACGGGATTGCTCCAAATATTTCGCCGGGTTTTATTTTCCCTTGCCGAATCTCTCTTATTCCACTACCCGTTTAGCGGGAATTAATTGTTTGTTAATATTTACTGAGGGGGTATTATGCGTAGGGTTAATAATTTTGTAGGTGCGTTGTTTGTAACGGGTTTTATGGCATTTCCAGCGCAGGCTGATGTTGCCGGTGGGATTGAACTTCTTAATTCGGGTGATGTTTCAGCGGCGGCCAAGGAATTTGCTGCTGCTTATGAGGCCGGGGACGGCGAAGGGGCGTTTTATCTGGGGCGGTTGTTTGAGCTGGGGCTTGGCACCGAGAAAGACGAGATGCGCGCCGCCAATCTTTACAGTGCAGCCGCAGATACCGGATCGACCAAAGCACAGGTGCGTCTTGGGTTAATGTATCACGAGGGGCGCGTTTTGCTGCGCGATTATGTTGAGGGCACCCGTCTGATTTGTGCGGCTGCTGAGGCTGGTGAAGCCGAGGGGCAGCTCAATTGTGGCATGGCCTATCAACTTGGTCGCGGGGTCGGCGCGGATGCAACTCTTGCTGCGACATATCTGCAAAGAGCCGCGGATCAGGACAATATTCTGGCGTTGAATGTGCTGGGGCAAAATGCGTTAGAGGCCGGAGATATTGCAGTTGCAAAGGATTATCTGTCCAAATCAGCCAATAAAGGCAACGCCGGGGGCATGTATGAATATGCCAAACTTCTGGCGGCTGGCGAGACGCCGGATAATATTACCGCCTATGCCTATGCCAGCCTTGCGGTTGTGCGCGGGTTGAACACAGCGGCAGGTCTGCGCGACGATCTGGAGGCCGCGATGAGTGCCGCAGATGTGCTGGCGGGGCAAGCCATGGCGCGTGAGTGGACAGAGATGCGCATACTGGAAAGCACGAGCGCTACGGACGGTAATTAAACCGTCATGGTGCGTTTTAGTCGTGTAATATTTGCCACAGTATTGGCGTCGGCATTGGGCGCGCACAGCGCTTTTGCGCAAGTGTCGTGCCTGCCGATTGAGCGCATCGATGTGCGCGGCACCAGCCTGTTGAGCGCCGCCGAGGTCTCGGCCACAATTGCCCCATATGAGGGGCGCTGTCTGGGTATTCCGCAAATCAACGCCGCCCTTGAGGCGATCACATTTTCCTATGTGGATAAGGGCTATATCACGGCACGGGCGTATCTGCCTGAACAAAACCTGGCGGATGGCGTGCTCGATATCAGGGTTGTCGAGGGCAAGCTTTCCGCGATCCGTTTCAACGGCGAGACCCGCAAGCTGTGGCAGGCAATTGTTTTCCCCGATATGATCGGGCGCACGGCAAACTTGCGCGAAATTGAACAGGGGTTGGAGCGCATTCGCGCTATGCCAAGCTATAGCGCCGAGATGGAAGTCAGTGCCGGCACTGCCGAGGGGGAGTCCATTCTGGATGTCACCGCACAGGCCGAAAAACGTTGGAGCGCACGCCTCGGGGCCAGCAATCACGGCAGTCCGAATTCAGGTGAATACCTCAGCACGCTTGATCTGACCTATGACCACCTGCTGGGCATGAACGAAAGCTGGGCGCTGAACCTTTCACGCGGGGTTTCGACCTTTCCATTTTCCTTTGAGGAAGGCCCCGAGGCAAATTACAGCATTGGCACCACAGCCAGATTTCCCTATGGACCATGGTTGTTGAAAGCGACGTATAAATACTCGGCCTATAACACCGATCATCTGGGACCGATCACCACGATTGGCACCGATGGCTGGACCCATAGCGCCGATCTGACCCTGTCGCGTGTTATCAGCCGTGGTCAGGACAGCAAAACCACCCTATCCGCCCAACTGGCACGGCGTGATGCGGTTAACCGGATTGCCGAGATTACGATTATTCGTTCCAGCCGCGTCCTGACCACAGCGCGCATTGATCTGGAACATGAACGTATTTTGTGGGGAGGCAAGCTGACAGCGCGGGCCGGTGTCAGCAAGGGTCTGGATTTTCTGGGGGCCGAGGTTTTCAGTGAACAACCCGACGGGCAGCCAAATGCACAGTTCACATTGGTGGATTTCGGGTTAAAATATGCGCAGACGTGGGAAACCGGCATCGGTAACATTGGCTATAACGGCGCGATAAAAGGGCAGTGGGGCTTTGACAAACTTTACGGAGCACAACAGTTTGCGCTGGGGGGAATATCAACGCTGCGGGGTGCAAAAGGTAGTGTTATTGCCGGAAACAGCGGTGTTTTGTGGCGAAATGAGCTATCCTGGAACCCGAATATCACATTACCTGCAACATTTGGACAAATACAACTTTATGGCGCGTTGGATTTAGGGTATATACACCGTGACGTTGATCTTGGCATTGCAGGTGGTGGGGCACTTGGGTCGGCTGTTGGCGTCAGAACTATAGGCGGAATGATCTCTGCCGATGTTGCTTGGCATCAGGTATTACTGGTTCCAAATGGGGTGTCTGCGCCCGATGGTATACTGCTGTTATCAGTCTCCGCCCGGTATTGAGGGCATTGTAAATTACTGAGGACAAAATTATGACGCATAGAATCAAAAAGCTTTTCAATCAGGTTATTTCTGCTCTTAGTATCTATTTGCTGGCTGTGCAGCCGGTTTTAGCGCAGGCTATTGTCGCGGCTGAGGGTGGCCCGGATGTCATTCAGGCTGCCAATGGCACGACCATGGTGATGATCGCGGTGCCCGATGCCAATGGTGTCTCTCATAACGTTTATGTCGAATTCAGCGTTGGCCCTGACGGGGCGATCCTTAATAATGTTGATACCAACATAACCCTGACCGAGCTTGCAGGCCAGGTGCAGGGTAATAGCAACCTTGCAGGCGGGGCTGCGACGGTTATCCTCAATGAGGTAACGGGCAATCTGCCCTCAACCATGACCGGCTATCTAGAGGTCGCAGGCCAGCGCGCCGATGTGATTATCGCCAATCCTTACGGCATTACCTGTGACGGCTGCGGGTTTATCAACACCGATGCGCTGACCATGAGCACGGGCACGCCGACATATGAATCCGGCACGTTCACCGGGCTTTCGGTTAACGATGGCGCGATTAATATCGGGGCAAACGGGCTGGATGCAGGCGATACCACCCGGTTTGATCTGATTTCCCGCCAGATTTCCGTAGCGGGCGCGGTGCAGGGCCACCGTATTCGGATTGTCGCCGGGCGCAATGACGTGATCTACGCCACCGGTGAAGTTATTGAAAAAGCTGACGACGGGTCGGCCAAGCCAGCACTGGCGATCGATTCCACCGTTCTGGGCGGCATGTATGCCGACGCGATCACTATTACCTCGACCGAGGACGGTGTGGGGGTGCGTGCGCCTACCAATATGGCAGCTAATGCCGGTGCGATGACTATCACGGCGGACGGCCGTCTGGTTATGGCCAGCGCCAGCGCCAGCGGTAATATCACAATTAACAGCAGTGATGACGTAGTAATTGAAGGCACCGTAGTTGCCAGTCAAAACGTCAATATTACCACGGCCGAGGATCTGATCCTGGAGGCTAACGCCGCGCTGATAGCCGACAGTATTGCGGATCTGACGATTGGCAATAACCTGACCTTAGAGGCGGGTGCCGAGCTTGCCGCTGGCAGCAACATTGATGCCAGCGTAACCGGGGCTGTGCGGGTTGCCAGTGCTGCGAATTTCATCTCCAACGGCACGTTTTCGATGGTCGCAGACAGTATCGATAACGCCGGCACGATTGCCGCGACCGGCGGGGCGTTGACGCTGCAAACCATCAATAACATGGAAAACAACGGCGGCCTGATCTTTGGTGATACGAGCACGAACCTGCGTTCCAATGCTACGATCCTGAACAATGGCGGCACCATTATGGCCAATGGTAACCTGTCTATTCGCGGGCGCACCGGGGCCAGTGCAAACCGGTTTACCAACCAAAACGGCGGCCTGCTGGAAACGATCAGTGGCAATATCACCATAGCGGCCCTGACCTTTGAGAACCTGCGCGCAGATCCAACGGTTGATGGCACTGTCGTATCCGATAGCACCGACCTGACCGGGGAGAGCTGCGTGCCAAATTGCGATGCGGTCATTGGCAACTCGGTTACCCATGATGGTGAGGCTGCACAGATAATTTCCGCCGGAGACATCACCCTGGTCGGCAATACATTGTCCAACCGCTATAGCCTGATTTCAGCACGGGGAAACATTGCGCTTACGGCAAATTCGCTGGAAAATATCGGGCTGAATATTTATCAGGATACCGGCAGCGGATTGCAATTGATCGGGGCAGTGTTTGGTACAATCGAGGCCGCAGGAACGCTTTCCGGGGTGATTGGCTATGTGCAAAACGCCTCCGTTTTGGACGCTGTGAGCGGCATTGTCGCCACCGGGGAAATAGGTGCCGGGGATTCCGGTTCTATCGGCAACCCGGCCTTGCTGGTCACCAATGTTGACCCTAACGCAGCATACCTGATCGAAACCCGCCCCGGGTTTGTCGATCTTGATCAATTTATCTCGTCAGATTACTTTCTTGAGATCATAAAATACGACCCCGAACTGAAACGTTTTGGCGATGCCTACGCCGAGGCCTTATACATCCGCCAGCAGCTTTTAGCCCTGCTTGGCCAGCTTATCCTGACCGCAGGCATTGACGAGCGCGCCCAAATTCAGGCGATGTACGACAACGCTATCGATGCAATGGTTAACCTTGATCTGACCGTTGGTGTCGCCCTGACCCCAACGCAAATCTCTGCCCTGACCACCGATATTATCTGGATGGAAGAGGTCGTGATCAACGGTCAAAGGGTCCTCGCGCCACGCGTTTACCTTGCCAACCCCGAGATCCGGTTCGCATCCCTTGGCGGCGCGATGATCCGGGCGCGCGACATGGCGTTTGTCAGCAATGATTTCGCCAATAGTGGCACCTTGTCAGCCGAACGCAGCATGACGATCAACGTGGCGAATACCTTCCAGTCCAGCGGGCAGGTCTCGGCGCAAGATATCATGATCAGCGCTGATACGATCGACCTTTCTACCCGCAAAATCCGCATTACAAACACATCTTCAGGCCAAACCTCGCGCTTTGGCTCTTTGCTAGTCAATAAGGCCCTCAACGCGCTTTTAGGCAATTCACCCGACGCCAAGCCCGAGGTAACCTTTCGCGAACTTCCCGCCCGCCCCTCAACCCTTGTTGCTGGCGATACGCTGGTATTGCGTGCAACGGGCGATATCACCATGGCCGGCACGACGATCGAGGCAGGTAAAAGCGCGGTCTTTATCGCAGGTGGTGGCATTACCGTCGGGGCACTGGAACTGGCGACCGAGATGGGGCGTAGAACCGGCAAAAACCATAACCGGCGTGAAAGTCTGCTCTATCTTACCAGCAGCATTACCTCGGGCGGGGATATCACATTCTTATCCTCTGGCGTAGCTGCGGGCCAAAACGATATCGTCTTTGAAGGTGCCGACATCTATGCCGACGGCGATATCGGTATCATCGCACAGGGCGGTGATCTGGTCTTTGCTGCCGCGCAGAACATTAGCTTTACGGACCGTGCCAGCTCTCGTGGAGGGTTCTTTTACAAAAAGGTCAAACGCGACCAGATTTTTGATATCTCGCACAAAGTCACCACCATTACCGGCCAGTCGATCACCGGGGTCTCAGCACTTGAGCTGGTCATTGAAGGCACAAAATTCGATGTCCCCGGCCTGCCGGACGGCACCCTCAACCCCGGCGCATTGGCGCTGATCTCGGTCAATGCCGACCTTGGTTTTACCGCCCCCACAGACATCCGCGCTGAAAACCACTACGTCAGCCGCAAGATCCTTGGCGGGCTGATCACCAACACCAAAGACCTGCGCACGCTGGTCACAGATTCGCTGGGTTCCATCGCCGACATTGCCGGCGATATGCTGATTAATTCAGGTGCTGACTTCACGGCAACCTCGGTCGATTTCAAAGTCGGTGGGCAGTTTTCAACCGAAGTCGCGGGCGCCACCTACATGCTCGCCGCCATCGATATGGATTACCGCTATCTGGTGGAGCATCGCGACAACGGGATTATCACCACCGATATCCGCTCGGAAAACCTTGCGGAGCGGGTGACTTTTAACGCCATTACCGCCGCCGGTGGGGTCAATTTTGACAAAGGCTCCCCGATCCTTTTCGCCGGTATCCGCAACGCCCTGATCGACAGCGCCCACCCCGGCGCCTGGCTTGCGGGCGACAAGGAAACCGGGCGGATGAACCTCGCGGGGGTGTTTTTTGGCGACAAGGATGCGGCGCCGGGCAAGGGTGGCGGAAACGACTATTGGCGCGACGATA
>JAZGFN010000004.1:0-3936 GCA_036479695.1 Paracoccaceae bacterium | reverse complement strand
CGGTTTATGCGGGGACGCTGCAAGGCACGAAGTTGAGCGACCAGGACATCCAAAACACCGCCGCCCTGATCGGCGGACTGGCAGGGTTCCTCGCGTCCAGTGGCAAGGCCGCGAACGTGTCTTTGGGCGGCTCTATTGCAAGGTCGGGGATTGCGAATAATTACTTAACGCACAACGAAACGGTTGACCGTGCTCTGGCCCGCGAGGAACTGGCGGACTGTGAGGCTGATCCTCAAAACTGCACGGCAGATGAAATGGCGGCGTTGCGTGGTGCAATCACCCTGCTTGACGCGCTCGATTTAGCGCGGGATCAGGCATATATCTACGCCTGTACGCAGCAGGGCGCTTTGCAATGTTTGGCGGCACGCCACGAATATAAGTTGGCCGAAGCGACGTATATGGACGAGAATCGCCGCCTTGGGGATGCGGGATATGTGGGCGCTTATGGTGCACCGGGCAGCCCACTTTTCGAGGCTGTTCAGGATGAATTCAACTCGGGGTTAGCCGTTGACAGGCTGGCGATGCAGGCGGCTGTACGCAAGGGGATGGATTTCACGCAGCGCAATTTGAACGCGCTTGGCCTTGGGGCTGGCTCGGGTGCGTTGGTGGCAACGAGCATCTTTGGCGCGCGCAGTTTGGCGCAATGCTATGCCAACCCGATTTGCCGCCTTGAAGTGGGCACAGCCATCGCCGAAGCCGCCGCTGGCGACGCATTGGGAACCGCCACACTGGTGCCGGTCGTCGGGGTGATCGCGGGCAAAACGGTGGTGAAATACGGCGACGAGGTTGTCGGGCTGGTGGATGATGTCACGGGGGTGTTTACGCGGGTCGGTAGATTGCCGGATGGGGTATTGAAAAGGGTAGAGCTTATTGATAACCTTGCCGCCAGTGGTACCCGCATAACACCAGGAAATGTAGTAGATATACGCCAAATAGATGGAAAAACCGTTTGGTTGGAAACGGGCAGTGATAGTGCTGGCTTGCAGCACATTTATAAGCGCCATGAAGTTGATTTTGCAAACAAGGGGATACCAAGGGGCGAAGTGCCAAACGTTATTATGAATGCTCTTGAGCGAGGCAATGTAGTCGGGACAAACGGTTCCGCGAATGTTTACCGAGTTACACATAATGGTATAGAGCATAATATCGCTATTGGTGTAGGTTCTAATGGATTTGTGGTTAGAGCAAACCCTGTTAGTTCTTGGAAGCCATTACCATGATAAAATTGCGACTAGCCAAAGAATATTTAACTTGTCCCGTATTCTGCCCTGACCCAGAAAATATGGGACATATTAACCTAGGGGATTTACCAATTTCTGATGAATTAAGGCAGGAACTTGTTGAGTGGAACCAACAGTATCAAGATACCTTCAATGAGGAATACCCCCCAGACTCTGGGTTTTCCTCACTAGAGCTAGAAAAAACACACGTGCAGCAAGGCGCTAAATTGGCAAAAAAGCTACAAATCAATCTGGGTGATACCTACTCAGTAGAGTATCAGGTGTAACTACTATATATACATCATCCACTCATCATGCATAATTCACCCATACACAAACCCCGGCAATTCATTAAAACCCTAACCATCTTCCTCCTTTCCGTCCTGATCGCCACCCAACCCGTGCAAGCCTCTATTCCAAAGGCCAACATGGTTGAGGGGGCGATTGATGCAGCGATTTCGTCGGCGATGTCCTCGGCGGTCTACGGGACGGATTTCGAGTCCGGCTTCCTGAAAAGCTTCGGCGCATCCGTGGCCAACCTCGCGATGGCCGATTTCCAGACGCTGATCGGGGATCAAAAACTGGTTGAAGGCTCGATTGAGCACATGGCGCTGCACGGCGCAGTCGGCTGCGCCTTCGCAGAAATCAGCGGCGGCGACTGCGCGGCCGGGGCGATGGCGGCAGTGGGAACATCCCTGATGTCGGGGTATCTCGACGATGGTTTCAAAGCGGATCCGTCAAAATCCGCCGCCCAGAATGAGGCCGCACGCCAGCAGTACGAGCAAAATACCGGCGCGATGGTTGGTGCTATCGCAGCATTCTTTGCCTCCAGCGGAAGGGCCGAAAACGTCTCGCTTGGCGGTTCAATCGCCCGCTCAGCCGTTGCAAATAACCGCCAGTTGCATCGCATTGAAGCACAATATCTGGCCGAATTAACCAAAGATATGAGCGACGAGGAACGCCTGCGCTATCAGGCCGCCGCCTGTTTCTTGGTGAAATGCGCCGCTGGTGTGCCGGAATATGACGCACAGTATGCCACCCTGAAACGCCTTCAGGACGCCGGTGCAGGCTATCTTGCAGAACAGACGGCCCTGCAATCTGTCAGCCTTGATATTGACAAATCATACCATAGTCTGCTTTGGGGCGATGTTGAAAAAACCGAAACTGTTAAGCTTTTTGAATACACTTGGGGTGATGATTGGGATGATTATGCCGGTCGCCATCGCGAAGGAATTGACCGCACAATCGGCGGTATTGAGGGCATTCTGGGCGCGGGCGAGGCGGTTGGTTCGGTTGCTGGCGGCGGTGCTATATGCGCAGCCGGCGTGGCAAGCGTGGCCGGGATAGCCGCTGGTTGCGGCGGGGGTGCCTACATTGCAGCGGTCGGTTTTGAGGACGGCTACGCCCGCTCAGCCCGCGGAATTGACACGCCTACGGGGCCGTATAATTCCACCGCTGGCACGGACGTGCTATCCTCGTTTGATCCCAGCTGGACCGGCGGCGGGCGTTACACCGGTTCCGTCGCCACACGCTTTGCCGGAGACATCATCGGCGTCACCCTAGGCGCCGTCGGCGGCATCGCCTACCGCCGCATAACCAGCAACGGCAACCCGTTTAAGAGGGTCGAGGTGGTAGAACCCGGGCGGCCAACACCCAGACAATCGGAGCTTGACGTTGGTGATGGACTTGGGGATGATTTTACACCGCAGAAAAGCTTTATTGATGGTGACGAGGTTCCTTATGGTACAAGAGGCAGTGTTCGCCCGGACTTTTGTGACGCGAATTGTTCAATTGAGGTCAAGAATTATGATGTAAACACAAATGGTTCCGGTTTGGTTAACAATGTGATCGGGCAAGTGGAACAACGTGCCGTGCATCTGCCCGATGGTATGACGCAGCGGGTTGTTATTGATATCAGGGGGCAGGTGGTGTCGGATGCTACTAGGGATCGGATAACCAATCGCTTGGTTGAGCGATCAAATGGGCTTTTGACTGATGGTCAAATCAGATTTGTGGATTAGTCAAATATGAAATATGGATTTATTGGTCCCAACACTTTATCGGTGATCGGCAAAAAAGAAGACATCACATTGTTTTTCGATCTCATAGTTGATCGCCTTGAAGGCGGTGTCAGGGGTTCAAAATATCCGATGGTAACGGAAAAACTGTACCGCAAGGCCGTATTTGAGGATGATTTGATCAATTTTGAGCGCGAACTTGCCGAAATCAAAGGCAGGTTTTCCAAGATGAAAACATGGCGCATTTCGCGACGGAAATATCCGTGGATCAAACATACAGTTTTTGATTTCAAGCAAAAGACATTGGATCAAGTGTTTGAGAAGTGTTTTAAAAATTTATGTACTTCTCTGTTTATGTCAAAAGGGTGGATTGAGAGAGATGTACTTGAACGCCCCCGCATTCTGATCGGCACGACCGACATTCCCGGATTTATGGTTTATGAACGGCGCTCGGACCAAGAATATGCCGAACATGAGGGCACACCATTTTGGCTGCAATAACACAAAAAATATACTGCATCCTCCTCTCGTTGTTGATCGCGCTCCAGCCTGTTCAAGCCTCTATTCCAAAGGCCAACCTCGCGATGGCGGATTTCCAGACGTTGATTGGCGACCAAAAACTGATGGAAGGCTCGATTGAGCACATGGCGCTGCACGGGGTCGTCGGTTGCGCCTTCGCGGAAATCAGCGGTGGAGAC
>JAZGFN010000003.1:0-167886 GCA_036479695.1 Paracoccaceae bacterium | reverse complement strand
AATCCTGAAAATCCCCAAACTGCTTTGTAATAGCCGCCGTCAACGTCGTCTTGCCGTGGTCAACGTGACCAATCGTGCCAACATTAACATGCGTCTTATTACGCTCAAACTTTTCCTTACCCATGATTTTTTCCTTACCTGATAGGAGTATCGGTTCATGGCCGTGCAAATAATGGTGCTTGCGTAATAAATCAACAAAAATCCGGAATTTGTTAACTTTTTAGGTTCATATCCGTCAATTTCGCATGTTCTTGCAGGGCAAAACGGTCGGTCATTCCGGCGATATAATCGGCAATTACGCGCGCGCGCGCTGTCTTATCGCCCATGGTCAGGGCCGGCCATTCCGGTGGCAGCATGCCGGGGTCATCCATGAATATCTCAAATATTTCGGTGACGATATGTGCCGCCTTGCGCCGCATCCGCCGCACGCTCCAGTGTCGATACATGTTTTCAAACAGAAATGCGCGGATTTGTTTAAGGTCGCGCAGCAGCCCATCGGAAAACTGAATGACCGGCGCATCGAGATCACGAATGTCCTGCGCGGATTTTGCGCCTGCAACAGCCAGGCGTGCGCGGCTGGTGACCAAAACATCCTCGACCATCACACCAAACACACGGCGCAGGGCTTCATGGCGGCGGCGCAGGGGATCAAGATTGGGGTATTTATCATCAACTTCGGTGAAACACTGACCGATAATCGGCAACGTGCAAATATCATCCACCGTGAACAGGCCAGCGCGTAAACCATCGTCAAGGTCATGATTATTATAGGCAATATCATCGGCCAGAGCCGCCACTTGTGCCTCGGCGCTGGCGTGGCTGTTCAGCTCAAGATCATGGCGCGCGGTATATTCCGATAAGGCAAAAGGCAGAGCGCCCAGCACAGGGCCGTTGTGTTTGGCGATACCTTCAAGGGTTTCCCACGTCAGATTCAGCCCGTCAAAATCGGCGTAATGGCGCTCCAGACTGGTCACGATTTTCAGGGCCTGCGCGTTGTGATCAAACCCGCCAAAACCCGCCATGCAGGCATGCAAAGCATCCTCGCCAGTGTGGCCAAAGGGCGTGTGGCCCAGATCATGGGCGAGCGCCACGGCCTCGGTCAGATCAAGGTTCAAACCCAACGTCCCTGCGATCGTGCGGGCCACTTGCCCTACCTCGATGGAATGGGTCAGGCGGGTGCGAAAATGATCGCCCTCATGTTCAACAAACACTTGGGTTTTATGTTTCAGGCGGCGAAATCCGCTGGAATGGATGATCCGGTCACGATCCCGCTGAAACGCCGAGCGATGGGCTGACCCGCCCTCGTCAAACAGCCGCCCACGGCTTTGGTCGGGGTCACTTGCGTAAATTGCGTGCATATCTGGCTCCGGTCTTGTCCAAGGCCGCTCAAGGGCCTATGTTATCCTTACAGCAATAAGGACAAAATCGAAAGATGGAGCTTTCCCTCCCCCCCAAGGTCACCGACCGCGCGTTTGCGCAGATCAACGCCATTACCGCCAGCGGCGCGGCCAAATGCCTGCGCGTAGCGGTTGAAGGCGGCGGGTGTTCAGGGTTTCAGTATGAGATTAAGCTGGACGAGCCGACTGAGGATGATCTTGTGTTGGAAAAGGGTGGCGTAAAAGTCCTGATTGACCCGATATCACTGCCGTTTTTGTCCAACGCGGTGATCGATTATTCCCAAGAACTGATCGGCGCGCGGTTCGTGGTTGAGAACCCGAATGCGACATCAAGCTGCGGATGCGGTACGAGCTTTTCGATCTAGATTTTTGCTATGGTAACGGCTTAAACCCCATTTCAACGCGAATTTCGTTGATGGTTTCTTTGGAAAGCCTATCTGGAAAATCGACCGGGGACAGCGGTGTATAGCCATATTTTGCAGCCAAATCCCAATCGATCTGTTCATTTATTATCTGCACCAAACCCGACGTTAAGCGGCTTTTCCAACCTTCACGCGCATAAAACGCGGTGATTTCCTGCAAGCTTTGCCCGTCTTCTTTGGTGGAACCCGCAATATCGCGAATATTTTCATGCGCCACGCCAAACCCATCAAGCACCCGGGTGATCTCGCCAACCGTATCGGCCACGAAATCTTCAAAGCGTATCACCGTTACCGGCACCTCTGCGCGCGCCTGAAACGCCTGATATGCGGTATTTTTTTGCTGCCATAGCGCCATCGGCGAGGGCAGGACCGGCGCCAGGTTATCGCGCAATTGTGTCATCCACGGCTGTGTCGCAAAAGCCGCGAGGGTTTCAGGACGCAGGCCAAATATGTGATAGGGATTTTTGGCGAGCGAGATAAACCACGAATAGGGATTGCGCACGGCAAACACCACATGCGCCTTTTTCGCAGCGAAAACCGTGTCCCAGCGAATGGCCGTATGCTTCCACATCTGGGTCGGACACAGGTCTGTATGTTCCATATCCCGTATGGCATCGCTGTAAATTCGTCGCCAGGGCAGATCAAAACTTTGGCTGATTTGCGCCCGAAGACCGGCATTTTCGGGCCTGTCATAGATTTTGCGCACCGCAACCTGGCGGGTGATCACAGTTTTTTGGGCCTCCAGCATCAGCAATAACGCGCGCGTGCCGGTATTGCGTTCGCCAAAAACCCGGATAAATGTCTGTTCCTGCCCCATTGGCGCCTCACGCATACACAAAGGTTTCAAAATCCTTTTCTAGCCTTTATCAAGGGTATAGACCAGAAAAAGGAAGCCATCGTGAAAATTGCCTCGTTCAATATCAACGGTATCAAGGCGCGCTTGCCAAACCTGCTGACATGGCTGGAAGAGGCCGCGCCGGATGTCGTATTATTACAGGAAATCAAGTCTATAGACGAGAATTTCCCCCGGGAGCCGATTGAAGATCTGGGCTATAATATCGAAACCCACGGCCAGAAATCGTTTAACGGTGTCGCCATTCTGTCAAAATTCCCGATTGAGGACGTGGTGCGTGGCCTGCCGGGCGATGATGCGGATGAACAGGCCCGCTGGATCGAGGCGACCATAAATACCGTGCGTATTTGCGGCTTGTACTTGCCCAATGGTAACCCGCTGCCGGGGCCTAAATTTGACTATAAACTGGCGTGGATGGAACGGTTGTACGCGCGTGCTGTTGATCTATTGGCCAGTGAAGAAATCGCACTGATGGCCGGGGATTACAACGTCATCCCGCAGCCTGAGGATTGCGCCCGCCCCGACGATTGGTGGGGCGATGCGCTGTACTGCCCTGAAAGCCTCGCGGCCTATCGCAAAATCCTGAACCTTGGCTTTACCGAGGCTGTGCGCGCCAAAAACCCCGCCCCGATGACCTATACATTCTGGGATTTCCAGCGCGGCGCATGGCCCAAAAACGACGGCATCCGCATCGACCATTTCCTATTAACCCCCCAAGCCGCCGACCGCCTGAAAACCTGCGAGATCGACAGGCATATGCGCGGCCGCGAGCGCCCATCCGATCACGTGCCGGTATGGGTGGAACTGGAGGTTTGATGGGGGGGTGGAGTTAATTCGTCTTAAATCGTTTCAGTTCCTCAAAATTGTCATTATTGGCTATATATCCAACAACAAAATTGATCCACTTCTCCGAATAGGTGTAATCATTGTGTGCCGGATGAAAAATACACCATTCCTTTTTGGTATTATCCGGTTGTTTAACTCCGGGACGAGGCCGGACATCAAATTTTCTCCATGCTTGCACATGGTTATGCGTTGTAAATTTCTTGCCCGATTTATTTTGGATCTCAACCACTGCTTTTCCTGCTTTGTGAGGGTGTGATTTATCTGTACTTATATTTTTTATCAATACGTTTCTAATTTCCTCAGCATCTTCATCACTTGGGTGTAAAAACTGAACATGTGCTTTAGATTTGGTTGAGTTTTCAATGGTGTACACTACCTTAAATCGGTACTCTAAGTCGGACAACCGATCTACGCCCAAGTCTTTTTCTAACTGCCCATCAAGTGCTTCGATGGTTGCAGGAATATCATGTTTATTGAGTTCAGAAAGTTGATCAAAATCCATTTTGGCAAATTGTAAAGCAAATGATAATTCGTTTTGTAACGTAAGTTTTTCGCCAAAAAGGTCACAAATTGATTTTTCAAAATTTAAACAACACGCCTGAAATATGGAGAGCCATTTCAAGTCACTTTTTCTAAATAATGTATGTTCCACGGCATCACGTATTTTCTTAATACTTTCAAGGTTATCTTTAATGCCTTGTGATAAAGGGCAATCATCGCGCTTTAACATCTTACTTAATAACAACGACCGACCATCATCCTGAATTATTTTTACGCCTTTTCTCAAATAATATTCATGGAGGAGATAAGTCCACGAGACATTGGCGAGTATCGCAAATATTTCGGTTTTAAACTTCAATGACGGGCTGTTAAAAACTTGAACTGCGAGAAGCATAGATTCCCGAGATCGAATAAGCCGTTCATCATTGTAAAGATTTAGCCCTGTCTGCATGTCAAAATTGGCTTTGCTAGTCTCATAAAACTCCACATCAGCCGTCGATGCTGGCAGGATTGACGCATCCTGCTTTATCTCTGTTATTCTTGCACTATTAATGGTTGCACAGCGCCCTATATTCACCAAAGCTTGAATATCTTGGTTACGCCAGCCTTTTAAAAGAAGTGCCTTAATTATTTTGCTCTCTTCAGAAGTTAAGGCCCCTTCCGCTTTTCTAAAAACCATCTAATATCCTTATGTCAATACACGCATAAGAGTATCATAATTTTCCAACATCGCAACATACTTGCAAAATAGTGTAGATAATTTCACACGATTTCCACATGCAATAACTTTTTGGGTTATGTTACTTATTCCCCTCGTTCCTTTCTCTAATAGCCTTCGATGCTGTTAATATGTACCTGTCTACACACAAATTCGCCCCTTGAGTGATCGACACGGAAATACCCGTAACCAAGATCGACAGGCATATTCGCGGCCGCGAGCGTCCATCCGATCACGTGCCGGTATGGGTGGAACTGGAGGTTTAAGGGCGGGGGTGGGTGGAGTAAATGGCGCTATTTGGACCCATAGGTGCTGACGTCACACACACTCAGCCCAAATACCAGGTCAGTGCGTGAAGCCATTATCATCAATAAACTTTACAAAAAACTCGGACGTGCTCAATAACGGGCGCTTGAGGGAATCTACCTTTGTTGACCGATAATCGCATGCTCGTTAGAACCGAAAAACATTTGCTCCCACAGGCCTTTATGCGTGAAAGTTTCAACGGCATCTTCATCCGTTATGGTTAATGTGGCACCCCCTAAAACCCGAAGATACGTCGGGTTTTCACCTGCCAATTTTGCCAGTATTTTTTGGTACCAAGGCAACGCCTCTAGGAAACTATACACCTCAAGATCTTGCTCCGCATTCAAGTCGATCTGATAGATCACGCCATCATTCGCCTGTTGGATAAATGTCAACGTATAGTCAAAGAATTTCCCGGTACCCTGATGGATACGGGTATTCGTGCGGATTATTTCAGGCGCATGTTCATTGGTTTTCAATATTTCGCCATCTTTAGCCAACATGACAATGGGCACGCGTTCGTACCCGTATTTTTCTGCAGCAATAAGATCGACCAGAATAGCATCATACTCACCAACTTTTACCCGCGCCCAATACCAATGGTTAATCCCCTCGTGTATTGGAGAATTTCCCCAGTTGTGATCATGATAACCCGTGCCATTCAGTTCCATGACACTGCCATCTCGAGTCAAAGTTGCGGTAATGTTCGACGACGGCTGCGCAACAAACCATGCGAAGTAATCCTCGCTTTTTTTGCCGAAAAACCAATGTCCGCTTGCTGGTCGATACATTGGCAGCGTTGAGTCCATTCGGGCCTCAAAAACAAAATCGTCAATGACGAATTTCAGTTCGTAATGATCATCCACATATCGAATGTAACTTTCATCAATGCTTACATCTGCATGATCCTTTGCAGCCTGCAAAACCTGCCCTTTCGGGCCGTGAATTATATATTCCAGCGCTTCGCCATCAGGAAAGTTTACGTTTATAGCTGCGGTCGGATGAGCTGGCCCCGAAACGTCAAATATATTTTTGGTATAGAATACGACAACAACGGTGGTCCCATCATCAAATTCAGCGTCAGTATACCACCACTCATAACTTCCCTCACGCCCATCTGTGCGCATGCCGTCTTCCCATATGGCGGTTTCATTTTGATCTATCCCCAGGCTCGCATAGTGATGCGGCGCATCCGCTAAGTAGGCAAGTGGTTCATTTGCCATGGCTGCTGTCGACATAAATGCGAACAGACTAGAAATCACGACCAGTTTTTTGAGAAACATTGATTAACTTTCATATAGATAGCATTCGAACTAAGGGCGTAAGCGCCCGCCACCTACAGTTTTGAGCTATAATTCCAAGGCATCTTTTCGTCTAATTTGTTGATTTTGTGGTCAGAGCTGTGTTCCAGAATACGTTGTGAAAACTTGACTAAATATGGCCCAGAAGGCGTATTCTGGTAATCGCCGGAACAGGCATCTGTCTCACAAAAAACTATCAAGCCAGATTAGCGACATAGTAGAGGTCAGTCAAGCAGGTATTGCACTTGGATTCCTGAATAAATGTCTGCTCTGATAAGAAGTTCAAATCTCGCGTGCATTGCGGCGAACTTCTGCTCTCCGCCGTTCTCGTCAAAGAAAGCGATGCGGCGAATGTGCATGAAAGTATGGGTGGAACTGGAGGTTTAAGAGGCGGGGGCGGGTATCAACCCATTCCCTATTTATTCCAAAATACCGGCGGGCGGTTTTCGCGTTTGGCGGCCATGCCCTCGGCGTGATCGTCTGAGGTCAGGCTCGCCACAATCCGTTTTGTAGCCGCCCCGTGGTCCAGCGTTCCACGGCTGATTTCGATGATTGATTGTTTCATGCCTCGCACCGCCATCGGGGCCAGTGCGGCGAGGGTTTCTGACATTTTGGATGTTGCCGCCTCCAGCTGATCGGGTGCAAGCAGATGGTCAAGAAATCCGCAATCTTTCAGGGCCTGATCATCGAATTTTTCAGCCAGCAGAAAAATCCGTCGCGCGCATTGTGCGCCCAGCCGTTGTATAATGCTTGCAATCCCCACTGGATCATAGTGAATGCCAAACTTTGCCGCAGGCAGAAACATCTGCATGCCCTGCACGCCAATGCGAAAATCGCATGACATTGCCAGCTCGATCCCGCCACCAAAAACGCTGCCGTTAAGGGCGCAAATCGTGGGGGCGGGGAATTCCTCCAGGGCATTGCAAAGCACCGTCAGCGGGCTGTTTGACCAATCTGTGCTTTCCACATCGTCAAGCGCCACACCTGAACAAAAGCTTTTGCCAACCCCCGTCAGAACCACTGCGCGCACATCTTTTGTGGCCCAGAGCGCCAGAACCGCGCGCAGATCATCCATTGCTTTAAGATCAATGGCATTATGCATTTCTGGCCGGTTAAGGGTGATGCGACCAATCCGATTTTCAAGTTTGGCGGCGATCATAGATCAAAGCTCGCAAATACCGGCGCGTGGTCCGAGGGGCGTTCCCAGCCCCGCGCATCCCGTAAAACGCGGCTGGAGTGCCCCGCCTGAGCGATATCGCCCGTCGCCCAGATATGATCGAGCCGCCGCCCTTTATCCGCCGCATCCCAATCCTTGGCGCGGTACGACCACCAGCTGTAAACCTTGCCACCCGGCATATCCTGACGGGTGATATCAACCCAGTCACCGGCGTCTTGCACGGCCTTCAGATGTTCAATTTCAATGGGCGTGTGGCTGACAATCTTGACCAGTTTCTTGTGATCCCAAACGTCGTCTTCAAGTGGTGCGATGTTCAAATCCCCTACCAGAATGGATTTTTTGGGCGGTTCAGCACGATGCCAGTCGCGCATTTCGCTTAGAAAATCGAGTTTATGGGCGAATTTTTCATTCTTTGCAGGGTCCGGTTCATCACCCCCGGCGGGCACATAGAAATTATGGATGGTCACACCGTTTTCCAGCCGCCCCGCCACATGGCGCGCGTCCCCTTTGGCGCAGAAATCCCGATGCCCCGCATCCTGCATTGGCAGACGCGAAAGAATGGCCACACCATTATAACCCTTTTGCCCGCGCGCAATCAGTTGATAGCCAAGGGCCGCGAAATTTTCGGTTGGAATTTTATCCGTGGGGGATTTGCATTCCTGCAAGCACAAAACATCCGGCGCTTCGTCTTTTAGCAGCTTCAAAACCAGCGGTTCGCGCAGACGGACCGAGTTAATATTCCAGGTGCAAACAGTGATAGGCATAAGGTTCCTCCGATGTGATTTATGCACAGGTTACCTATGTAATTTGCGCTTCACCATATAAAAGATTCCTTGTGATAAGCGTTTCGTTCCCATAGTAGTTCTCCTTTTGCGCATAATATGCGGTTAAAGGAGCGGCACAATTCCGCGACAGGTCCAGTCGTGATTACTCACACTTTCAGTAAAATGTGATGGTGAGCCGGCCGGGATCCGAACCCGGGACCTACTGATTAAAAGTCAGTTGCTCTACCAACTGAGCTACCGGCCCAACGAGGGTCTAACTAGGCGGGGTTGGGTTTGGGGTCAAGGGTGAATCTTGGTTGGAATGCAGGATTTTGCCGTTTCTGGGCGCAAAGAACGCCAAGCCCTCTAAGAGTACCCGGAACGCATATTGATATCACGACGTTTACGAACCTTGTCGAACCCCCTATATAGCGGCTATGACGCTTGATTTTTTGAAAATGCACGGGTTGGGTAATGATTTCGTTGTGGTTGATGCGCGTGGGCGTGACAACCCGATGTCGCAGGCGTTAGCGCGCGCAATCGGGGGCCGGCATTTCGGGATCGGCTTTGATCAACTGGCGCTCATCCGCGCCGCGGACGGGGTCGATGCGGCGGTGGATTTCTGGAATAGCGATGGCAGTCTGTCGGATACTTGCGGCAATGCCACGCGCTGTGTGGCGCGCCTGTTGATGGAGGAATCCGGGCGCGATCAGGTTGTTATTCGCACCGGGCGCGGGGATCTGGTATGTCAAAGCACGGCGGATGGGTCTGTGCGTGTCAACATGGGAATACCGCAACTGAACTGGCAGGAAATACCTTTATCCCGTGATGTTGACACCCTTGCGCTACCGATTGAGGGCGCACCTGTGGCCACGGGTATGGGCAACCCGCATTGTACATTTTTTGTGCCGGATGCCGGTGCGGTTGATCTGGATATTTTGGGGCCGATGATTGAGAAACACCCACTTTATCCCGCCCACACGAATGTGCAGCTTGCCCAGATTATGGATGCACAAAACATCCGCATGCGGGTCTGGGAGCGCGGGGTGGGGCGCACGCTCGCCAGTGGCTCCAGTGCTTGTGCTGTGGTGGTTGCGGCGGCGCGTTTGGGGCTGATGGGGCGTAAGGCAAGCGTGCATCTTGAGGGGGGAAAGCTGGAAATCGACTGGCAGAATGACGGCGTTTGGATGCAAGGGCCAACGATGCTTGTCGCGCGCGGCACTTTATCAGCGGATTTCCTGAAAGCCGTAAAATGACCTGTGAAACCTCGCCGATTTTCGCGACATTTGGCTGTCGCCTGAACGCCTATGAGACCGAGGCCATGCGCGAGCTTGGCGCAGCTGCCGGGCTGTCAAATTCTGTGATCGTCAACACCTGCGCAGTTACCGCCGAGGCCGTGCGCTCTGCCAAACAACGCATTCGCAAGTTGCGCCGTGAAAACCCTGCGGCCCGTCTGATCGTCACCGGCTGTGCGGCGCAGATAGAGCCAGATACATTCGCCGCCATGCCCGAGGTCGATCTGGTCGTTGGTAACCTTGAGAAAATGCAGGGCGATACGTGGAACACCCTCGCCAAAGCACCGGATTTCATCGGAAAAACGCCACGCATTATGGTTAATGACATTATGTCAGCCACTGAAACCGCCGGCCATTTGATTGACGGTTTTGGCACCCGTGCGCGGGCTTATGTGCAGGTGCAAAACGGTTGTGATCACCGCTGCACCTTTTGTATTATCCCGTTTGGGCGGGGGAATTCGCGCTCGGTGCCTGCGGGGGTTGTGGTGGAACAAATCCAGCGTCTGGTGGATAAGGGCTTTAATGAGGTGGTGCTGACGGGCGTTGATATGACCAGTTGGGGCGCCGATCTGCCCGCCACGCCGCGCCTTGGCGATCTGGTGCAACGGATTTTGCGGCTGGTGCCGGATCTGGCGCGCTTGCGTATCAGCTCTATTGATTCCATCGAGGCCGATCCCGCCTTGATTGATGCCATCGCCTCGGAACACCGTCTGATGCCGCATTTGCATTTGTCGCTGCAAGCGGGCGATAATATGATCCTTAAGCGGATGAAACGACGTCATAATCGGGATGATGCCATTCAGTTTTGCACCGATATGCGCCGTGCGCGCCCGGATATTGTTTATGGGGCTGATATTATCGCCGGATTTCCCACGGAAACCGATGAAATGTTCGAAAACTCGCTGAAACTGGTGGAGGAATGTGATCTGACGTGGCTGCATATATTCCCCTATTCTGCCCGCATTGGTACACCGGCTGCCAAAATGCCGCCTGTGCATGGCGGGGTTATCAAAGAACGCGCGGCGCGGTTGCGTGCGTTGGGGGAAATGCAGGTTGAAAAGCATCTGAAAGCGCAGATAGGGAAAACCCATAACATATTGATGGAAAGCCAGAATATGGGGCGCACAGAAGCTTTCAGCGAGGTGCATTTTGATAATGATCAGCCCATCGGACATATTGTGCAGGCAGTGATTTCTGGCCGTGAAAGAACAAAGTTAATCGTTACATAAGCTGTGATCGGCATAAAATTGGGCGGGCAGATCAACGTCCTCACCAACAATCATCGCCCCTAAAAGCGCCCCGATTTTATGGGCGATACCAAATCCGATTTTGAAACCACCCGTGGCCACAAACACCCCATCAACCCCGTTGACTGGCCCTAAAATCGGGTCCGGTTTACGGCCACGGGGGCGCAAATTGGCCCATTTATGCCGGATTTCCCCCTGTCGCAAAGACGGACAAATGCGTAAGGCTTTTTCCAGTATATCATCAAGTTTCTGATCGGTTTCAAACGGATCATCCCAGGTATTTTCCGTGGTCGAACCAACCGCAACCTCCCCGCTGGCGTGCGGGATCACATAAGTCCCTGCGCCAAAAATAAGGGGCATGTTTTGCGCATCAATACCCCCAAGCATCAGCGCCTGCCCTTTGATGCCAAAACCTGTAGGCAAGCCATGCGCGGCCTTTAAAAACGCAAAACTGTCCGCACCGGCCGCCAAAACAATGGCCCGCCCGCGCAGCCTGCCTGATGGGCCGTGTACGCAATGCGCATCAAAACCCGTCACCTGCCAGCCCTCGTGAATATCACAGCCCTGCATCTTTAACGCCTGCGCCAACGCCCGGCACGCAAGGCGCGGGGCGATGCGCGCGGAAAGATTTTCATGCACAGCCCCGAAAGGTGCCGCCGCGGGTGTCAGCCAATTGGCATATGCATCCGGTGCGATCACATCCCATGTGGCGGCATTTTTCCATAAAACCTTGGCGTCACCCGCGCGAATCTCTGCATGCGCGCGGTCTTTTTCGCTGGTTAACGGCAACAACCGCCCAACCCGACCATAACCCGAGGGCAGGCCCGATGCGGTCTCAACCGCTTGCCAATAAGCGGGCGCACCCAGCAGAGCATCCAGTTGGAACTGCTTTTTGGGGCTCCATGTTTCAGGCACATTGGGCGACATTGCCCCCATAAGGCCACCGCTCGCGCCTGCGCCAACACAGGACTTTTCGACGATAATCACCGACATCCCGCGCAGTGCGCAGGCCCATGCACAAGACAGCCCGAAAATCCCCGCACCAACCACAATCACATCCGCATCGTATTTCATTGCCATCCCTCAGCCTTTTGCCCATTGTGCCTGTCATATGGGGTAAAACATGAATTTGAATAAAACACAAAAGGCAGATCTAGGATGGTCCGATACTGGCGTGCCATATGCGCAGGAATTTGGCGATGCGTATTTTTCGGATGGGGATGGTCTGGCTGAAACGCAGCATGTATTCTTGGATGGAAATGGCCTGCCGGGCCGGTTTTGTGATGGCTTTCACATCGCAGAACTGGGGTTTGGCACCGGATTAAACCTGTTAGCCGCATGGAAAGCATGCGAGGAAAGCGGTGCCGGAACGCGGTTGCATTACACCAGTTTTGAGGCCTATCCCATGACAAGCGATGACATGGCGCGCGCTTTGCAGGCATGGCCGGAACTCGCCCCTTATGCCAGCCGTTTGCTAACAGTCTGGCGCGCGGGGGCCACTCTTGAAACCGATACATTGCACCTTGAGGTTATCCTTGGCGATGCCCGCGAAACCTTACCGATGTGGCAGGGCCAGGCAGATGCGTGGTTTCTGGATGGATTCGCGCCGACAAAAAACCCCGAGCTTTGGTCGCCCGAGATTTTGCGTGCTGTTGCCAGACATACTGCGCCAAACGGCACTTTTGCCACCTACACAGCGGCGGGGCATGTCCGGCGGGCCTTGCAGGATGCCGGATTTGTGGTCACACGCCGCCCCGGGTTTGGCGCCAAACGCCACATGAGCACAGGTATTTTAGCATGAGCCAGAACAACCCCCGCCTCGGGATCCTGTTGATGGTTGCCACGACCTTTGTTTTTGCAGTTCAGGACGGCCTGTCGCGCTATCTGGCGGGTGAGTACAACACGATCATGATCATCATGCTGCGGTATTGGTTTTTTGCCGCCTTCGTGGTTACACTTTTTGCCATGCGCAAGGGCGGTATCTGCCGCGTTGCCCGCACTGAGCTGCCCATGTTGCAAATTCTGCGCGGCGTGTTGCTGGTTGCCGAGATTTGCGTAACGGTCTTTGCCTTTGTCAAACTCGGCCTTGTCGAGAGCCATGCAATTTTTGCCTGTTACCCCTTGCTGATTGCTGCCCTTTCAGGGCCAATGCTGGGCGAGCGGGTCGGCTGGCGGCGCTGGGTGGCGATTGGCATCGGGTTCATCGGCGTGCTGGTTATCCTGCGCCCGGGCATCATGGTTTTTTCGCCCATTGCCCTTATCCCACTGGCCGCATCCCTGATGTTTGCCGTATACGGTCTGTTAACCCGCTATGTGGCGCGCAAAGACAGTGCCGAGACCAGTTTTTTCTGGACAGGCATTGCCGGGGCCGTTGCCATCACCCTGATCGGGCCGTTCTTTTGGCAGCCCATTGCCCGGGCAGACTGGTGGATCATGGGCATTTTATGCGTGACCGGCGTCGGCGGGCATTACCTGTTGATCAAGGCCTATGCCATCGCCGAGGCCTCAACCGTGCAGCCGTTTGCCTATTTCCAACTGGTATTTGCCGCCATCATCGGCCTGACTATATTTCACGAAAATCTTGATCCGTGGATCGCACTTGGCGCAGGTATTGTTGTCAGCTCGGGGCTGTTTACACTGTGGCGTGCGCGCCGAACCGCTTAACCGCCGCGTTTCAGCTCATGCGTCAGCTCCATCTTGGGGATGCGCCCAGAGATACGGGCGCGGTAGGTAAACAGAGCCTCATTGACGCGCATCACATAATTTCGGGTCTCACGGAACGGGATGGTTTCGATCCAGTCGATCACATCCACATCAATGCGGCGCGGATCACCGTAATCGCGTATCCAGCGATCTGCACGGTGTGGCCCTGCATTATAGGCCGCCGCCGCCAGCACATAAGAACCGTTATAACGCTTTAGCATTTCAGCCAGATAGGCCGTGCCAAGCGTGGCGTTATATTCCCAGTCCGTCGCCAGACGCGCTTTGGAATAGGGCAGCCCCAGACCTTTGGCCACGGCTTTAGCCGTGGCGGGCATCACCTGCATCAGACCAAGTGCGCCAACGGAGCTTTGGGCGATCGTGTGCAGCTCACTCTCTTGGCGCGCGATAGACATCGCCAGCTCCGCGGGAACCGGGCTTTTGAAGGTGGACAGCGGCGTTAGCGGATAATACGCATGCTGGATAATATCCCCGTTTCGCGCCGCCAGTTTGGCGATTTTCAGGGCCGTATTTGGCAAATCAAGATCAAGCGCCAGTTGGCCAATGGCCCCGCGCGCCCTTAGATCAAGGCTTTCCGAGGCATGGGATAAAAACCGGCGGGTCAGCAAATCCTGACGGGCATGATGAAATAAAAACGCCGCGCGCACGGAATCCTGTTGCAGGAAATTCTGGTTGGTCCAGTCAAAAGAACCGCTGCCGGTAATGCCGCGATCTGCCGGCAGGCCACCACGTTCTGCGGCAAGCTGGCCGTAAAAACTGGTCTGATATTGCGCGCCCAGTGCATAAAACGCACGCGCGTTGGTGTTATCACCCAAGGCCTCATAGCTGCGGCCCAGCCAGTATCCAGCCCGCCCAACGCTGATCGGGGACATTACCGAGGCGCGAAATTTCTGGAAATGCACCAATGCGCGCGCCGGGTCATTGAGCTTGCGCAAGGCCAGAAAACCCGCCAGCCATTCCAGATCCTTGTATCCGGCCTGATCGGGCGTCAAAAAATGCTGGCTGGCCAAAAGATAGGCGGTGCGATTATCGCCCAAACGCATGGCGCGGCGCGCATAGGTGCGGCGTTTATTGGACCAAAACTCCGGCCGCCCCAGATTTTCACTTGAGCTGGAGCGCGCAACCAACATTTCAGCCGCGCTATCCCAGTAGTCTTTGGAAATACGCCAGCGAAACCTGTCATAAGCCAGCCCGGCATCATCCCTAAGGGTGCGGGGCAGGGCCTTTATCATCGCGTCAACGCCGTTTTTGTTGCGCTGCAAAGCAATACGCACCTCGGCGAGTTTACGTTGATCAGCACTGACCAGCGCCAGCATCCGCGACCCTTCGGTGATGCGCGAACGCCATAGTAACCAGTCAAGCCGCGTGGCATTATGGGCCTTTAACGTGCCGGAAAAAGCCTGCCATAAAGCATTTTGTTCACTGCCCGTCAGCAACATGCCGGTCCAGGCGTGCGTAACCACAGCGTTGGCCGCATTTTGCTGCCCCGATTGTTGATAGGCAAGCGCCAGCAACAGCACACCGCGACCAGTTTGCGGGGGGCGCGTTTGAAAATACTGGATAACCTGCCCTGCCGGTAATCCCGCTGGCATCACGTGCTCGGATTCTTTTTGCAATAATGCGAGGCCGGGCCAATCAGAATTTGCACTTAAAAACCGCGCGTAATCGGTAAACCTGCCGCCGCCTGCGCGCAAACGGTGCCATTCAACTATCTCGGCGGCCAGCGGGTCATGGTTGCCCTCTGCAATACGCGCTGCCTGTTCCCAGTCGTCTTTGGCCACGGCCTCAAGCGCTGCGGCCAAACCTGCGCCATTTTGCGCCGGAGACTGCGCCAAAACCGTCGAAACTGTACAAAAAACCATCACCGCAGCACTGATGAATATTGAAAATACCCGCATTTTACCTCAACATATTATTGTTTTGTCGCTCATTATAGCATTTAAGCCGATTTGTCTTGCCCTGCTTGCTTGCAGTAGCATCAAATCGCCGTTAACCCTCTGCATAGCAGAAACAACCCTCCGGAGGCCCTCATGCTTAAAGGTTCCATGCCCGCACTTATCACCCCGTTCTTGAACGGTAAGGTGGATGATGATGCGTTAAAGGCGCTGATAGAATGGCAAATTGCTGAGGGTAGCCACGGGCTGGTTCCGGTTGGCACGACGGGGGAATCCCCGACCCTTAGCCACGAAGAGCACGAACATGTGGTTGAACTGGTGGTCAAAACCGCGGCCGGGCGGGTGCCGGTGATTGCCGGGGCCGGTTCAAATAACACGGTTGAGGCTATGCGGTTTGTAGAGTTTGCTGAAAAAACCGGTGCAGATGCCGCACTTGTGGTTACGCCTTATTACAACAAGCCCACGCAACGCGGGTTGATCGCGCATTATAAAACCCTGCATGATGGCAGTAACATTCCGATCATTATCTATAATATCCCGCCGCGCTCAGTCATCGATATGACCCCTGAAACCATGGGTGAACTGGCGCGTCTGCCCCGGATTGTCGGGGTCAAAGACGCCACTGCCGATATTGCGCGCGTCTCGCAGCAACGTATCACATGTGGTAAGGATTTCATTCAGCTTTCAGGCGAGGATGCCTCGGCGCTGGGCTATAATGCCCATGGGGGTGTCGGCTGTATCTCGGTCACGGCCAACGTTGCCCCGGCGCTATGCTCAGAATTTCAAAACGCCGCGCTGGCCGGGGATTTTGCAACAGCCCTTGAACTGCAAGATCGCCTGATGCCGCTGCATACTGCACTCTTTCTTGAACCCGGCGTTGTTGGCACGAAATATGCCCTGTCGGTTTTGGGTAAATGCACCGATGAGGTCCGCTCACCGCTGACAGAACTGTTGCCAGAAACCAAAGTCGCGATTGAATCCGCCATGCGCCACGCGGGGCTGATCAACTAGGCCATGGCTGCACATAAGAAATCTGATCCCAACAACAAAACCGTCGCGGAAAACCGTAAGGCGCGCTATAATTATGCGGTTGAGGATACGCTGGAATGCGGTTTGATGCTGGAAGGCTCCGAGGTGAAATCCATGCGGGAAGGCGGTGTGAACATCGCCGAAAGCTATGCCAGTATCGAGGATGGGGAACTGTGGCTGATCAACTCCCATATCCCGAAATACGAACAGGCCAAGACCTTTCAGCATGAGGAACGGCGCAAACGTAAACTGCTGGTCTCCAAGAAAGAACTGTCGAAGTTATGGGCTGAGGTCGGACGGCAAGGCATGACCCTCGTGCCGCTGAAAATCTATTTCAATGACAAAGGGCGCGCTAAATTGTTACTGGGTGTCGCCAAGGGCAAGCAAAAACAAGACAAACGCGCAGCAGATAAAAAACAAGACTGGAAACGCCAGCAATCCCGTCTGTTGCGCGACCGGGGATAGCAGCATAATATCTCGCTAAAGGAGATTTTCATGCCGTTTTTGCCCAGTCTGTCTGATCCTGCCCATCTATCTGATTTATTTACCCGATTCCCGCGCGGTGTGCAGCCCCTGATGGCCTATACTGACGCCGTGTTACGTGCAGATGGCGAGCTGTCCATCGCCGAACGTGAGCTGATTGCGACCTACACCTCGGCCCTCAACGCTTGCACGTTTTGTTACGGGGCTCACAAGATATACGCTGAAGCATTTGGCATTAGCGAAGAAATGATCGAAACGCTGGTCGCCGATCTTGATGCCGTTGAAGGGCTTGATAAGCTCAAACCCATTCTGCGCTACGTGCAAAAGCTCAACACTTTGCCGGCAAAAATTATCACCGCCGACGCGCAAGCGGTATATGATGCCGGCTGGAGCGAGGAGGCGTTATATGAGGCCACA
The DNA here is from genome assembly GCA_036479695.1 of Paracoccaceae bacterium. Classification (GTDB taxonomy): domain Bacteria; phylum Pseudomonadota; class Alphaproteobacteria; order Rhodobacterales; family Rhodobacteraceae; genus NORP23. Next base: position 150,514 of record JAZGFN010000003.1, on the reverse strand, counting down.
CAGGTGTGCGCGCTTTTCAACATGATGAACCGGATTATTGAGGGCGCAGGTGTCAATTTTAACTATGCCGCCAATCCTGAAACGCATTCCATGAACCGCGATGCAACCGATGCTGTCGACCATACTTACAGCGCTTACGGGAAACGGGTTTTTAAGGGTTAAACCCCAATAACGCAGGCAGTTTTGCCATGTCTTTAAACAGGATCGCCCCCTCAGCAACCAGGTTTTTGCCGCCGCCATGTGGGGTGTAGGCATAACATTTCATGCGCGCCCGTTTTGCCGCCAGAACGCCGGTTAAGCTATCTTCAATCACGACACAATCTGCTGGTGAAACGCCAAATGTCGTGGCGGCGTGCAGGAATAATTCTGGCGCAGGTTTGGGCGCACTTAACGTTTGCGCTGAAAACATCACATCCTTGAAATACCCCAATAAACCTGTGCGCCCCAGCGTGATTTCCATCTTTTCAACCCGACCATTTGAGGCCACACAATAGGGGATACCTGCGGTTTTTATGCGCTCAAGGGCCAGTTTTACATTTGGGATCGCCGTCACAGTCTTATGCAATTGCGCGTATACTTTGATGTAGAAATCCTCAACCCAAGTGTCGGGCAATATTGCCCCGCGCGCCTCTAACACTGATTTTGCGCTGGAAATCGTACCGCCCGTAAACAACGCGGCACACTCTTCAAACGCCAAAGTAAACCCATGTGTTTCCAGATCATCGACAAGCGCGCGGTTGAAAATCCCCTCACTGTCCACCAGCACCCCATCGCAGTCAAAAATCACAAGTTTCAGATCAGCCATATCCATTGCCCCTTTTGGATTTTTCGCTAGAATAGCCCGACCTGGTGAAATGGAAACAGGAGATTGCCAATGCATGTGTATTTTTCGCGTCTTGTTAGACAGACTAAAATTATCGTGTTAGCTGCGGTGGTTCTCCTGCCGACATTTGCGCAGGCCGAATTCCTGTTGTTTCCTGCAATATTTGAAGTGTTTGATGTAGCCCAGAACGACATCCTCAATATCCGCCGTGAACCAGATGCTAATGCCGAGGATATCGGGTTTTTACGCCGCTCCACTTGTGGTGACGGGATGTCGGATGCAACCTACGGCTGGGCGCTTGAAGAGGATTATTAAGCTGCCCGTAATTTTATCGATCTAACCTCCGCTGAGAACATATGCCCCAAGGTCCTTTACATAACTTTCGTGCGCTGGTGGCCAAAGGTGCGCTGTTTGATGATGCCGCACAACGTCTGGCCGTGGAAAAACTGCAACTGCTGCACACCCGTCTTAAGGGGTATAACCCCGCGCACCCTAAACATGTAGGCCTCGGGCTGTTTGGCTGGGGGCGCGATAGCATCACGCAGGCCGCTATCCCTGGCCTTTATCTTTATGGCGGCGTTGGGCGCGGGAAATCCATGTTGATGGATATGTTCTTCGATAGCGCCCCGATTGCAAAGAAACGCCGGGTGCATTTTCATGCTTTCATGCAGGAAATTCACGAAGGCATCCGTGCAGCCCGCACCAAAAAGCAAAAAGACCCGATCGAACCTGTGGCCGTCGCTGTTGCCAATCAGGCAACGTTGCTGTGTTTTGATGAGATGCAGATCAGCGATATCACCGATGCAATGCTGGTCGGACGGTTGTTTGAAAAACTGTTCGCGCGCGGCGTGGTGATCGTTACCACATCAAACCGTCATCCTGATGATTTGTATGAAAACGGGCTGAACCGTCAGCTATTTCTACCCTTCATCGAGATGATGAAAGACAGGTTGGAGGTCTATCATCTGGAAAGCGAGACCGATCATCGCATGGGCGTCCAGAAGGCCGCAAAAACCTATCATGTACCGCTGGGACCCACGGCAACAAAGGCAATGGATGCTGCCTGGAATGCCCTTACACAAGGGCAGGCGCGTGCTTTGGTGCTTAGGGTCAAGGGGCGAGAGGTGATATTGCCGCAGTTCGCCAACGGCGTGGCAAGGGCAAGCTTTGGCGATCTTTGCGAGGGGCCGCTGGGGGCTGCCGATTATCTGGAAATTGCGCAGCGCGTTGAGGTATTGTTACTGGACAACATTCCCAAACTATCGCGCGCCAGCAATAACGAGGCCAAACGGTTTGTGACCTTGATTGACACATTATACGAGGCCAAAGTACGCCTGATATGTTCCGCCGCAGCCACGCCGGAATACCTTTATAAAAAAGGTCCGGGCGCGTTTGAATTTGCCCGCACGGCCTCTAGGCTAGAGGAAATGCAAGGCGCGGATTGGGGGGCGTAACATGGTAAACCTGTTGTTAATGCAGATTTGGGTTAATCACTTTTATCTGTTTTGAATCGCCCGGGCTGCCAACTCATCCTTCAGCCCGTGGCAAAAACATCCGGAAAGTTGTGCCGCTGGATGAGGTTTCAAGCAGCTCTAATGTACCGCCATGGCCTTTGATCAATTCCGCCGAAATCACCAGTCCCAGTCCGGTGCCCCCTTGGCGGGCATTGCCCTGAAAGGGTTCAAACAGGTGTTCCTGCGCGGGTTTAGGTAATCCGGGGCCGGTGTCGCGGATGGTTATTTCAACCCCGCCCTCCTGATTATCCGCAGCAATCGTCACCACGCCGCGTTTTTCAGTGCCTTCAATGGCTTGGCGGGCATTGCGGATAAGGTTGGTTAATACCCGGAACATCTGGTCAGGGTCAGCCGCAATTTCCTGATCATGGCTGATCGTGGACAGCAGTTGTACCTTGTCACTGGCCCCGCTGATTTTTTCGTTGTCAATCACGTCATCCACCAGCGTTTTGAGCGCCATCATGCGAATTTCCGGGGCCGGTTCATCGGCTTTACCAAAGGCAAGGGTACGTTCACAAAGGTTAATGCCACGCGATAACGAGTTCAGCAGTTTCGGCGCCATCTTTTGCACACCGGGATCATTGCTGGCCTCCAGACGGTCGGCCAAAATCTGGGTGGTCGTCAGAATGTTGCGCAAATCATGACTTACCTTGGAAACTGCCCCGCCCAGCGCTGCCAGCCGTTCCTTTTGGCGCAACGAGGCGATCAGTTGTTTTTGCATGTCGTGCAGCGCGGTTTCGGCCGCATGCAGTTCCACGATCGTGGCGTCAGGTGTCAACACGTTATGCACATCCTCTGGGCTATCGCGAAACCGTATCATAGAGGTTACCACCCGTTTAATAGGGCGTGTAATCAACACTTGAAACGCTAAAAACAGCAACCCGCCAGTGACCAGCGAGATCACGACCGACAGCAAAAAGATATTGCGCCCGTATTCCAGCATCGCCTGTTTTACGGGGGTCTCGTAAAGGACGATTTCGATCTCTTTGCCCGCACCTTTTATGGGCTGCCCGATCACGCGGATGATCTCACCATGTGGCGACACCGCGCAGGCGAGGGCCTCGCGGATGGCGCGAAATGTCCCGATCATGCGTAAATCAAACGTCTCGCGCACAGGTCCGGTGATCGGCATGGTTAACACCAGTTCACGGACCTCATCACGCTTTAACACGATGTTTAAAACCTCGGCGTTTTTCAGCAGTTCCTCGGAGAGTTCCGGCGAGACCATATCATCCGGTGTTGCCAGCAACGCCAATGTGGCCAGTTGCGCCAGCTCAAGACGTTCTTGCAGATATGAGACCCGAAATTGTGCAACCGAAGGCACGAATATCAGGACCTCTGCCAGCATCACAAAGAGAAAGCTGAGAAGAAAGAAGCGCCCTGATAACGTCCTGAAAAACATCAATGCCCCGTAGTTTTATAATTATGCATAACATTAGGCATTTGGCAGGTTTTTCACAAGCTTGGTAATTTCACGGCTATAAAAAGCGCTGCACCAGCCTGACAAGCTGTTTCAGGCGTGGATTTTCGAACAGGCGCGGAGTGTAATACTGCCCTGCCGCACGTTTATTGATCTCGCCCAGCGTCGGGTAAGGCGCAACCATTGCCGCCACGGCCCCGATTTTCAGCCCGTTGGCCATTACCAGCGCCCATGTCTGGATCAGCTCACCGGCTTGGGCGCCGACAATCGATGCGCCGATCGGTTTGCCGCGCAACACCATCACCTTGATCAACCCTTTGGTCGCCCTTTCAGCCCGCGCACGGTCATTTTCAGCGTACTCAAAGCGCAGCACCTCAAGCTTATCACCATATTTTTCGCGCGCCTGGGCCTCGCTCAGGCCAACTTGCGCAATTTCCGGGTCCGTATAGGTCGCCCAGGGGATATGATCGTTTTTCGCGCGGGATCGTAATTTCAACAGTGCCGAGCGGATGATAATCCCCGCATGATACCCCGCCACATGGGTGAATTGCAGCCTGCCAGCCACGTCGCCAATCGCGTAAGCCCGACGGTTTGTTGTGCGCAAGCCTGCATCCACAACAATCCCCGAGCGGTGGGTTTCAATGCCTGCCTTATCCAGATCAAGCCGCGCGATATTGGGTTTGCGCCCCACTGCCATCAGGATGTGCGAGCCATTGTATTCACCGCCATCCTTGGTTTTGACGGTTACGCCATCGCCACTGATAATCTCGGAAACCATGGCACCCTCAACAATTTCCACCCCCTCGGCGCGGATGTTTTCCAGCGCAATCGCGGCCATGTCTGGATCGTCACGCCCAAGGGCCTTTAACCCCTCCAACACCGTCACTTTGGATCCCAGCCGCACATGCGCTTGCGCCATTTCCATGCCAATCGGACCACCGCCGATGATCAACAGATGATCAGGGCGTGCACGCAGATCAAACAGGGTTTCATTGGTTAGATAATCCACGCTATCCAGTCCTGGAATTGGCGGCACAAACGGCGACGATCCCGTGGAAATCACAAAGCGGCGGGCTTTGATTACAATGTCGCCTGCCTGCATTTCAGTTGGCGAAATAAACCGCCCGAATTCGCTGATAACCTTGACCCCAAGCTTGGTGAAACGTTCCACGGAATCGTGCGGGGCGATCCCCTCAATCACCGCCGCGACATGCTCCATCGCTGCCGCGTAATCGACTTTTGGCACCACGGGCGTCACCCCGTAAGGCGCGCCGGTGGTCATTGCATGCGCGTGCTTGCCCGCCGCAATCAATGCTTTTGAAGGAACACAGCCGTAATTCAGGCAATCGCCCCCCATTTTATGCCCCTCCAGCAGCACAACCCGCGCGCCCATCTGCACAGCACCCGCTGCAACTGATAGGCCACCCGAGCCGCCACCGACCACGCAGATATCTGTCTCAATATGTTCCATCACGCGCCCTTTTTGCGAAAGAGTTTCAGGATAATAGGCAAGACCGATAGCGCACAAAGTGCCAGTATCGGGCCAAGAATTTGCCATTCAAAAATAATGCCAAGGTTTGGGGTCTCACCGCGTGCGAACACCTCGCCCAGCCCGGCGCCAACCCATGTGAACACAATACCACCGGGGATGATTCCGACAAATGTGGTCCAGATAAACCGGCTTAGGCGCGTACCCACAAGAGCCGGCACAAGGTTGGCGACAAAAAACGGGAACGCCGGTACAAAACGCATCAGCAACAAGAAACTGATCTCGTTTTCATCAAGCCCTTTCTTGATTTTGCCAACGATCCCTTCGGCATTTTCCAGCTTGCGCGACAGAAAATCCCCCAGCCCCATGCGCGCGGCCAGAAAGATCAGCGTTGCCCCAACGGTTGCTGCGCCAATGTTGAAAATTGCGCCATTGACAATGCCAAACAAAAACCCGCCCGCCAGCGAGGCCACAGCCGCCCCCGGCAGAGAAAACGCCACGATAACGATATAAATTGCAACAAACACCAGCGCCGCCACCAGATAATTCTGGTCGCGCCAGCTTAGCAATGCCTCACGATTATCGCGCAGGGCCGCAAAGCTTAGGTAATCGCGCAGCAAGACAGCCCCGGCGATCGCAACAATGGCAATCACCAGTAGCGGCATAAGTTTTTTCAGCGACAGAGTGCCGTTTGTTTTTTCACGCATTACTATTTCTTTCGTTAAATCGTGCATTTGCCTATGTGACGGGTTCTGCGCTATTACGAAAGGCCCCTCACGCGTGCTTGATCAGACGTTAGCAATTGTTTCAATATTCCCGCCTTTTCGCTGCATTTAGCAGGAGAATATTTCGAAAATACCGCTGTTTTTTACCGGATTGCGAATTGACTTCCCCGATCAGCCGCCCTAAAAAGCCATTTCAGAATTTCCGGTCCGGCGAATCCTTTTGCCCAACCGCGCAGGAGACTTAAGATGAAACGCACCTATCAGCCGAGCAACCTTGTTCGCAAACGCCGTCACGGCTTTCGGTCCCGCATGGCTACAAAAAACGGTCGCAGGATCGTTAATCGTCGTCGTGCACAGGGTCGCAAAAGCCTGACCGCATAAGACATCCGGTTACAATATGAAACCGTCGGAGGCAGGCCGCGCACCCCATACAGGGAACGCCGGTGAAACGCCCCCGGCGGTTTTGCCTTGCCCGCTCGAAACATTACGCAAACGCGGTGATTTCGTTCAGGCATCGCACGCGCGGCGCCAATCTGCCCAAGGATTATTGCTGCAAGCCCGCCGCCGCAACCTAGGGGAGGCCGCCCCCACCCTGATCCGTGTAGGCTACACATGCTCCAAAAAGGTCGGCAATGCCGTCGCCCGCAATCGCGCCAAACGCCGCTTGCGCGAGGTGGCGCGTGCGGTTTTGCCCGTGCAGGGCCAGGCCGGATGGGATTATGTGATAATCGGGCGACACCTTGAAACCGCCAAACGGCCATTCCATCTGTTGGTGACAGACCTTGAAATCGCCCTTAAACGCATCCACACTGCGCGAAAGCCCCGCGAATGACCCCGTTCGCCTTTATTATCAGCCTGCCCGTGCGCGCCTACCGCGTGATCGGCAGCCCATGGGTCGGGCGTAATTGCCGCTATCAACCAACGTGTTCTGCCTACGCCATGGAGGCGCTTGAAAAACACGGCGCCATAAAGGGCAGTTGGCTGGCCATAAAACGCATAGGCCGCTGCCACCCGCTGGGGCGCGACGGATATGACCCGGTGCCGGGGGAAGACGATAGTGAAGGCTAATGCGTTTTCGATCTTTATCCCTCTTAGACTGCGATCAAAGTTGCTGGCCTTAAGCCTGGGAGCTAAATTGTTGAAATGGATGATAATTGCACGTGATAAGGGAAAACCATGAAAGAAACACAGCTTCCTGCAACCCCGGATGCGCGTTCGCCTGCAGGGGCGGATATTCGGTTTATTATGGATGGGGCGTGCGGAAATATGATCCATAGTACCGTGCCAATGGGGCAGGTTAACCGCGCAACTGTGCATGCCAGCGTCAGTGAATTCTGGTATATTCTTGAGGGTGTTGGCGAAATTTGGCGTAAAGATGCAACCACCGAACGCGTGGTACGGCTGGAGGCTGGCATCTCGATCGATATCCCGCTTGGCACCGCGTTTCAGTATCGTAACATTGGCGATGTGGATTTGAAATTTATCTGCATTTCCATGCCGCCATGGCCCGGGGATACTGAGGCAACGCATGTCGATGGAATTTGGGTGCCAACTATCTAGAATTTGAGCCTAAATACCCAAAACCGCCACATTTTACATGTCGGAATCGGCGTTATTAGCGTCGTAATGACTTGACAGTCGCACCTTGCCGTAAGGTAAGTTTGCCGCATGTCAACTGTGGAGGAACAGTAATGTCTATTGAAAATGAAACCGACTATGAGATCGGGCGGGACAATATTACGACAAAAATCGGCCCCTTTGGTCTTGATATTCACAACCCGGTATTCCTGATTTCAGGGCTGGGTATTTTTGCGTTTGTTATCGGCACTTTGCTGGTACCAGAGGCTGCAACTGAACTATTCAAATCGATGCGCAACTGGGTGACCGTCAACTTTGACTGGTTTTTCCTGATGGCAGGCAATATTTTTGTGCTGTTTTGTTTGTTGCTGATCGTAACCCCGATGGGGAAAATTCGACTGGGGGGCGCTGATGCGCGGCCTGATTACGGATACCTTGGCTGGTTTGCCATGCTATTTGCGGCAGGCATGGGCATTGGTCTGATGTTTTTTGGTGTCTCCGAACCCATTTCGCATTTTGGCAGCTCGGTCGCAGAAGGTGCGGGATCCCCGGAAAGCTGGGCGCCATTGGCTGGTGCTGCAGGTGACCCTGAGGCGGCTATAAAACTGGGTATGGCGGCAACAATATATCACTGGGGGCTGCACCCTTGGGCAATGTATGCAATCGTAGGTCTGGCTTTAGCATTCTTTACCTATAACAAGGGGCTGCCGCTTTCACTGCGTTCAGCATTTTACCCACTCTTTGGTGATGCGGTTTGGGGCTGGGTTGGTCATATCATTGACACCGTTGCTGTGTTGGCGACCATATTCGGGCTGGCAACCTCACTTGGGTTCGGGGCTTCGCAGGCCAACGCGGGGTTGAACTTTTTGTTCGGTGTTGCAGATAGTGATGCAACCAAGATCATACTGATTATTGTAATCACAGGTGTCGCGTTGTTTTCGGTGATCCGGGGGCTGGATGGCGGCGTAAAACGTGCCTCGGAAATCAATATGGTTCTGGCATTTTTGCTGCTGCTATTTGTTCTGTTCGTCGGGCCAACGGTTGATCTGATCAAAGGCTTTTTCGCAGGTCTGGGCGCATATGTTGTTAACCTTCCGGCCCTCTCTATGCCATTTGGTCGCGAGGATGCGAACTTTAGCCAGGGCTGGACGGCGTTCTATTGGGCATGGTGGATTTCGTGGTCGCCTTTTGTGGGCATGTTCATCGCGCGGGTATCGCGTGGGCGCACTGTGCGGGAATTCATTATCTGTGTGCTATTGATCCCGTCACTGGTGTGCGTGTTGTGGATGACTGTTTTTGGCGGCACCGCCCTGAACCAGATTGTGCAGGATGGTTATACAGGTGCGCAGGTTGCCGCGACAGAGCTGCGCCTGTTTGCAATGCTGGCAGAACTGCCTCTCACCCAAATCACCTCGGGTATCGGGATCATTCTAGTGGTGGTGTTCTTTGTAACATCCTCAGATTCCGGTTCATTGGTGATCGATACAATCACCGCTGGCGGTAAAACCGACGGTCCAATGCCACAACGTGTGTTTTGGTGCATATTTGAAGGGCTGGTGGCAATAGCGTTGTTAATGGGGGGTGGTTTGGCGGCTTTGCAGGCAATGGCTGTAACAACGGGCTTCCCCTTTGCTGCCGTTCTATTGTTGATGTGTGTCAGCATTTGGATCGGGTTACGGGCTGAGCTTAAGAAAGAAACGTCTTGATCTGATCAAGGTGTTCTGAAAACAATGGACCTCGGCGCATCTGCCGGGGTCTTTGAGGTGTTTCATGGCATTAGATATTGATTTCATTCGTTCGCAATTTCCTGCATTCAACGCACCATCTTTACAGGGGCAAGCGTTTTTTGAAAATGCCGGCGGGTCTTATACCAGCAAGTTTGTGATTGATCGTCTGAACCGGTATTACAACGAACGCAAGGTGCAACCCTACGCGCCTTATGCCGCCTCAGAACTGGCTGGTGGCGAGATGGACGAGGCGCGCATTCGCCTGGCCGCGATCCTTAATATCGCCCCCCAAGACCTGAGTTTTGGCCCTTCAACTACGCAAAACACTTACGTTCTGGCGCAGGCTTTTGGGCAGATGTTGGTGCCGGGCGATGCGATTATCGTCACCAATCAGGATCATGAGGCAAATTCCGGCCCTTGGCGGCGCCTAGCAGATCGCGGCATTGAGGTGCGGGAGTGGCAGGTGGATACGGATACCGGGTTTCTGGGCGTGGGTAACCTTGCTAACCTGTTGGATGAAAAGGTAAAACTGGTGTGTTTTCCGCATTGTTCCAACATTGTCGGGCAGATCAACCCTGTTGCTGACATTTGCAAAATGGTCCATGCTGCGGGTGCCTCCGCCTGTGTTGACGGGGTTTCATATGCGCCACATGGCTTGCCCGATATCTCGGCGCTGGGCGCGGATATCTACCTGTTTTCAGCCTATAAAACCTATGGGCCGCATCAGGGGATCATGTATATTAACGCCGAGCTTGGGGCGCAATTGCCCAATCAGGGGCATTATTTCAATGCCACGTCACCCTATAAACGCTTTACCCCTGCGGGGCCGGATCACGCACAAATTGCGGCCTCGGCGGGTATGGCGGATTATATTGATGCCGTTTATGCGCATCACTTTGAAACACCGGCAGATCCTGCAAAACGGGCGCGCGCGGTGCTGGATTTACAAACAAAATACGAGAGCACGTTGCTGGCCCCATTGCTGGAATACCTGCGCACGCGCAATGATCTGCGCCTGATTGGTTCTGACAAGGCCGAGGGGCGGGTGCCAACTATTGCCGTTGCTTTGTCTCACCCGGCTGAAAAAGTTGCGCGCGACCTTGGCAAACTGGGGATCATGGCAGGGGGTGGCGATTTTTATGCGGTCCGCCTATTGGAGGCGCTGGGCATCGACCCCACTCACGGCGTGCTGCGCCTGAGTTTTGTGCATTACACAGCTCGTGGCGAGATTGATAAACTGATCAAAGGGTTGGACCGGGTTTTGTAACGTAGCGTTACCAAAGTCGGAATTTGTAAAATGCTGCCAACCCTAAAATATCCCCCTTTAAAAAGGGGATATCCAACTGTTCAGTTCAACCTCACCGAAATGGGGGTATCAGACAAATTCAAAGGTATCCATTGTAATGGCAGGGCCGGCAATAGAATTCACAATAAGGGTTTCCTGGCCGTAACGAATATACGTGATATCATCATCAGCCCAAAGGATCGAGACGTTATGTTTAGCAATATATTTGAACTGGATTGTATCGTGGTTCCCGTCAAAATCACCAATAACATGTGTATTGTTGCTACTATATGAATAAAAAACAAATGTATCATTGCCATCATTACCAGTTAATATGTTATCGCCATTCCCGCCATATAGAGTGTCGTTACCACTCCCACCATATAATTTATCTTTGCCGCCTCCACCATATAACCTGTCATTACCATTCCCGCCATAAAGCCTGTCTTCGCCGCTACCGCCACTAAGGGTGTCGTTGCCATTCTGGCCATAGAGGCGATCATCACCTGCATCACCATTTAATGTATCAGCTCCACTCCCGCCATATAGTTTATCGTTTCCATACTCGCCGTTGAGTACATCTGCACCGCTCCCGCCATAAAGCTTGTCATTACCGTTCCCACCATAAAGCCAATCATCACCACCCTGGCCAAATAAGTGGTCATGTCCGTTGCCGCCATATAATACATCTTTACCGTTGCCGCCGTACAACTTATCCGCTCCATTGTTCCCATATATTGTGTCATCACCATTCACGCCGTAGATTTCATCATTACCATCTCTGCCATAAATTCTATCATATGAGCTGGTGCCAACAATCCGATCATTGCCGTCTGTTCCATATATTGGGTTTGTTGAACCGCGGGCATATGAGGGCTGGCTGGAATAAGTTTGTAGTGATGGCAACATGGATTCCTGGGTAGTTTCAAATATGTTTGCTCTGAAATCTACACTTAACGTTGAGGTGTTATGGAATTGCTTCATTGTATATCTTCCTGATTTTGTTAGGTTAATGAGAACACGAGCACGATTTTACATATGAATTTTAATAAACTGACGCTTGTTGAAATAAAGGTTAACGATTATTAACGCAATGGATTTAATGTAAAATTCACAAAATTTTGTTGCTCGTGCCACCGTTCTACGCGCCCACCTAGCCGCACTGCGTCCAGGTTTTGCAACATAGCGTTACCAAAATAGGTCTGTATTATTGACATAACCCACGCGCGCGTTATTTTAATCTCATGGCCGTACAAAAAAACCAGAGCTGGGAACCGTGTTTTGCCAGCCGAATGGCAGGTATGCAGGCTTCGGAAATTCGTGAGCTGCTTAAGGTGGCTGAACGCCCCGATGTGATCTCATTTGCCGGGGGTATTCCTGATCCGGCGTTGTTTCCACAAAACCATATCCGGAAGGCCTATGACGAAATTCTATCTGACCCGATTTTGGCAGGCAAAGCATTGCAATATTCGCTCAGCGAGGGGGATGCAGACCTGCGGGCCTGGATTGCGACCCATATGGGCAGCAAAGGCATTGCGTGCTCGCCCGACAATATTCTGATCACCAACGGCGCACAGCAAGCACTTGAGTTTCTTGGGAAGCTCTTTATTTCGCCCGGGGATACAGCACTTGTTCAGGCGCAGACATATTTGGGGGCTTTGCAAGCATTTGCGCCCAATCAACCGATTTACGATGATCTGCAACTTGAAAACACCAACCGCACTAGCAGCTCATATCGCAGCACTGCAAAAGCCAATGACAGCCATGTGCGGTTTTCCTATGTGGTGCCCGATTTTGCCAATCCGACCGGGGAAACCATGTCTGAAGGGGCGCGGGGTAAATTGCTTGATCTGGCCCATAGGCTGAACATCCCGATTGTCGAGGACAGCCCCTATGCCCCCCTTAGGTTTGAAGGCCAACCCGTGCGCTCGATTATGGCGCTGGATATTGATCAATGTGGCGGGATTGAACGTTCAAAGGTCATTCACTGCGGCACATTTTCAAAAATATTTACACCGGGACTGCGCGTGGGTTGGGTTTGTGCGCGCAAGGATATTATTGCGCGTCTTTGTCTGATCAAACAGGCAAGTGACCTGAACAGCCCCGCGATAAACCAGTTGGTGATGCTGCACCTAGCGCGCGGGATGTACGATACACAGGTCAGCAAAACCATTGCGCATTACCGCCAAAAACGTGACGTGATGCTGGAGGCGCTGGAAAAATACATGCCCAATGGGACGATCTGGTCGCGCCCCAAGGGAGGTATGTTTATCTGGCTGACCCTTGCCAAGGACATTGACACAGCCGCGCTGCTGCCAAAAGCTGTTGCACAATGCGGGGTGGCCTATGTACCCGGACATGCATTTTTTGCCGACAAAAGCGCGAACAATATGCTGCGCCTTAGTTATTCTTTACCAAGTATTTCAAAAATCACCCCGGGTATTGCCAAACTTGCCGAGCATTTTTGCGTTGATTGAGATTAATACGTGTGTAACAGACAGAAATATTGCAGATTTCGTATTTAATGTTAAGATTACAAAGCATAAACTGGGATAAGGGAGAAAAACAATGATGACAGCAGCAAGGTTTGTCGCCGCCATATTCATGGCATTGGCCGCATGCGTGGTCGTTCTCGTTGTTCTTAACGTCTATCCGGGACTTTCAAGAGAGGGCCTGAAGATGATGATCGCCGGAGCGATTGTCAGCATGTTTGTTGGTTGGTTTAGTCTGGGGAAAAAAGTGGCACAGGGCGAACACTCTGCCGCAAACCTTGGGGTTAAGGCGGGTCTCTCGGCGTTTATTTGGGCTTTGGCCGTATTTGCTATCAATCACATGATTGAAGGCATGTTGGACCAAGCATATTATCAACCGATGTCGGCAGTTTTGCAGCTGCCTATCCGGATGATACAATATGGCAAGGCGTCGTTGAATTTTCCGATTATGGGTACGATAATCGGGCTGTCGCTTTTTGCAGGCTGGGTAAGCAAAGGGGCATTTCTGCGCTGGGATCAGCCTTACTTTGACTGAATTGTAAAAACTATGCCGTTTACGCCTCAAATTTACCCACAGACTGTTGATTCTTGCCTTAGAAAGCCTACCTGCTGATATCTAAACTAATAAGCTGAAAGTACAGCCATGCGTCGTTTCAATGATATCACCCAAACCATCGGGAATACCCCGCTTATCCGGCTGAAAAAAGCCTCGGAAATCACGGGTTGTCAGATTTACGGCAAGGCTGAATTCATGAACCCCGGGCAATCGGTCAAAGATCGTGCGGCCCTTGGCATCATCAAGGATGCAATTGCCAAAGGGCGTTTGCAGGCAGGGGGCACAATTGTTGAGGGCACGGCGGGCAATACCGGCATCGGGCTGGCGCTGGTTGGTGCGGCGATGGGTTTCAAGACAGTGATCGTTATTCCTGACACCCAAAGTCAGGAGAAAAAGGATATGATCCGCCTGGCTGGCGCGACTTTGATCGAGGTTCCGGCCAAACCCTATAAAAACCCCAATAACTTTGTGCGCTATTCTGAACGTTTAGCTACAGCACTTGATAAGACCTTACCAGGCGGGGCTATATGGGCTAACCAGTTTGACAATAATGCTAACCGGCAGGCCCATATTGATACCACAGCGCCTGAGGTTTTAACCCAGACAGGCGGCACGATTGACGGATTTATCTGTGCAGTTGGCACCGGGGGGACGTTGGCAGGGATGGCCACAGGGCTGCGCGCACAGAAAAAAGACATCAAGATCGGCCTTGCTGATCCGGATGGCGCGGCTTTGCACAGCTATTACACAACGGGCGCGCTCTATGCAGAGGGCAGCTCGATCATGGAGGGTATCGGGCAAGGACGGATCACCGGCAATCTTGAAGGGCTGGCGGTTGATATGTCTTATAACATTCCTGACACTGAGGCCCTGCCGGTAATCTTTGACCTTTTGCAAAATGAGGGCCTGTGTCTTGGCGGCTCATCGGGCATCAACATTGCCGGCGCGATGGCGATGGCACGCGACATGGGGCCGGGGCATTTGATTGTGACCATGCTGTGTGATTACGGCACGCGCTATCAGTCCAAACTGTTCAACCCCGAATTTTTGCGCCGTAAAGACCTGCCAACACCTGACTGGCTGACAAGTGATATATCTGATATTCCTGATGTTTTAGTCGATGAATAACTTATGCAGGGGCAGTTTTTGATGCGGTTTTTGATGCAGTTAATGGTTGCACTGGTTATCTCAACGAGCGCCGTGGCGCAGACCGGTACGGCTGAAATGATGGCAAGCTGGATGGCAACGGCCTCAAGGGCCGAGGACATTCTGGAAACCAAGCTTGCCTCTACGCCTGCCATGGAAACTTTGCGTAATACACTGTTGGAACAGCGCTCGCAAACGCTGGAGCTTGAGACCTTAAGCCGCGAGAAACTGAAGCCGTTTCAAGATCAACTGGCCGCCCTTGGCCCGGCCCCTGAAGAGGGCGCGATCGAGGCCGTGGAGCTGGCTGGACGGCGCAGTGAATTAAACGGCAGCATTACCGCCGCCAGTGTGCCGTTGCGCATTGCACAAGCTTCATATCGACGCGCAGATGGGCTGATCGCAGAGATCAACGCCATCATTCGCGCACGCTTTTCCGATGAGCTGCGCGAGCTTGGACCATCGCCCTTATCCCCTACCCTTTGGCCAACGGCGCTAAAGGATTTGAGCAATTATGCCAAGCGGGTTTCCGGTGAAATCACGGAAACATTTGCCCTGGAGGCCAGCCGCAAAGCTTTAAAACAAAAAGCACCGCTTGCCCTGTTGATCGCAGCCATTGGCATATGGATGCTGCTGGGCATTCAACGTGGGTTTGCAGAAATGGTGCGCCGCACGCTGGCTTTTGGCGGCGAGGCGAAACACTGGCAATATGTGTTGGCAAATATTGCCCGCCTCATCGTACCTGCCGCTGGTGCAGCAGCCGTAATATTCGCCCTGCAAAGCTCTGATCTGGTTGGGGTTTGGGGGCAGGCCGTGTTGAGCATTGCCCCCCACGCCGCTTTCGCGCTTATTGTCGCGCCCTGGCTGGGACGCAGTATTTTTAGGCCCGAAAGCGATGAGAAGGGCATGCTTGGCACACCCGGAGCCGCCAAATCGCATGGCTATCGCATCAGCATTGCCCTTGGCCTTATCTATGCCATTTCTGTTGCCTTTGATGCAATCGCAGACCGGGGCAGCTTTAGCCTTGAAACGCAAGCGGTTACACAATTTCCGCTGCTCATTGTCGCCGCGATCATGCTGTTTCGGCTTTCGCGAATCATGCGGGGGAAATATGAGCCAGTTGTGGAAAACGAGGAAGAACAGGAATCGTCCATTGCGGCGTTTACCCGTTTTCTGGCGCGTCTGGTGTTTCTGGTTGCCATATCGGCACCAATTCTGGCGGCAATCGGATATTTCGCGGCCGCGTTATACCTGATTTTCCCAACAATCATCACGCTCAGCTTTCTGGCCGGACTGTTGGTGCTGTTTGATCTGGTACGCGCCGTTCTTGCGCACTGGATTGAAGGTGACGGCAAGGAAACCCGTCGTGACAACGCCCGCCTGATTCCAGTGTTCATCGGGTTTTTGCTGATACTCGCCGCCCTGCCAGCTTTGGCGTTGATCTGGGGCGCGCGCCCCAGTGATTTATGGGAAATTTGGGGTTGGTTAAACGATGGTATCGCGATTGGCGAGGGGCGGTTCTCGCTGTCTGACCTGCTGGTCTTTGTGCTGGTTTTCGGGTTTGGCTATACAATCACGCGCTTGGTTCAAAAAACTGTGCGAAAATCGGTTTTACCCAAGACCAAGATGGATATTGGCGGGCGCACCGCGATTTTGGCAGGCATTGGCTATAGTGGAATTTTCCTGGCCGCCCTTGCCGCAATTTCCGCCACAGGGCTTGACCTTTCCAGTCTGGCAATTGTCGCAGGGGCGCTGTCGGTTGGTATTGGTTTTGGTCTGCAAACGATCGTGTCAAATTTTGTGTCCGGCATTATTCTGTTGGTCGAGCGCCCCATAAAAGAAGGCGACTGGATATCCGCAGGCGGCTTTGAAGGGATCGTGCGCAAAATCTCTATCCGTGCGACGCTGGTCGATACGTTTGATCGCTGCGCCGTGATTATTCCCAACTCTGACCTGATCGCGGGCAGCGTTACGAACTGGACAGCACCCGATCAAACCGGGCGCCTGAAAGTCCAAATTGGCGTGGCTTACGGCAGTGATCCCAAACAGGTCAAAGAGATTTTGTTAAGCATTGCCGAGGCGCATCCGGGTGCTTTGAAATACCCTGCGCCCTCGGTCATTTTTCTCAATTTCGGGGCCAGCTCGCTTGATTTCGAAATCCGGGTTTTCTTGCGAGATGTCAACAAGATGTTATCCATAAAGTCCGACATCAACTTTGCTATCGCTGAACGTTTTGCCGAAGAAAATATCGAGATTCCGTTTGATCAAAGCGAAGTGACATTGAAAAATGTTGACCAGATAGCTACGGCCCTAAGCGGTGCAATGGCAAAACCGAAAGAGGGAAACCCATGACAGAAATGCTGTTTCGCACCGATGCATATTTGCAGGAATGCCGCGCAGAGATTACTGGCTTAAGCAATGAAGGCGGTATAATTCTGGACCGCACGGTTTTTTACCCAACCAGCGGCGGGCAGACCGGGGATGCGGGAATCTTGTCGTTTGGCGACAAAAAGATTGCGATAACCACCACCATCAAAGGCGAAGGTGACACTATCATCCATATGCCCTCTGAGGGTGCAGATTTGCCGAAAATCGGCGTGCAGGTTGTGCAAAAGCTCGACTGGCCGGCCCGCCATGCCAAAATGCGCATCCACACGGCCCTGCATTTGCTATCCGTCGTTATTCCCCTGCCGGTAACCGGCGGCTCTATCACTGAACTTAAGGGGCGGCTTGATTTTAATATGCCCGAGACACTTGAAGATAAACAGGCGGTTGAAGATGCACTTAATACCTTAATATCAAAAGATTATGCCATCACGGAAAGCTGGATCACCGATGCAGAACTTGCGGCAAATCCGGGGCTGGTAAAAACCATGTCTGTCAGGCCACCGATGGGTGCGGGGCGCGTGCGCCTTATCCGGATTGGCGACGCAGCCACCCGGATTGACCTGCAACCCTGCGGTGGCACCCATGTGCGCTCAACCGGTGAGATCGGCCCCATTCGTCTGGGAAAAATGGAGAAAAAAGGCCGGCAAAACCGCCGCATTAACCTTTTTCTGGATGCATAGGGTTTCTTCAGGGATCCCAAGCTTATCCGCTTGATCTGCCCCGCGCCGACAGTATATAGACGCCCCCACGGACAGGTGGCCGAGTGGTCGAAGGCGCACGCCTGGAAAGTGTGTAGGCGGGGAACCGTCTCCAGGGTTCGAATCCCTGTCTGTCCGCCAGGTAATGCCGCCTATGGGTTTCTGACTATCTCACCAGATGCAGATACCCTGCCACTCATAAGACATCAGAAGAACCGAGAGTTACAGGATCCACTGAAGTGTTAAATAAATACAACACCTCTATGGCTGCATGCCAGCCACTCGGCCCCTATTTAATAGGAATATCACCAACCCACAAAATCCGCACAGGCAAATCGCTCGGGTTGCTCCACATATGCGGAAGGTTTGACTGAAAATGTGCTGCATCACCTGGTTGCATCTGCTTTTCAACCTCGCCTAGGGTCTGGGTGAGTGTCCCTTCGAGGATGAAAAAGAACTCTTCGCCAGTATGGGTGGCAACCTGCGAACTGTAGTGGGGCGGCAGGGTGATTTCAAAAGCGTTCATTACGCTACCCTCAAATTGTGAATTCAACCGCGCATATCGCACATTCCCGATTATTACTTCGATCTCTTTTCGATCTTTCGCAAGGTTAATCTCGCCGCTCCCTTCGGGAATGATAACCAGATTCTGTACGCTGGTTTGGACCGCCCTGGCGATTTTCATCAATGTAGTCAACGACGGATAAGACATATCCCGCTCAACCAGCGAAATAAATCCGGCTGACAAGCCAGACTTTTCTGCAACATCCTGAAGTGTCATGTTCAGCTCCCGGCGCAAAGCCCGGACTTTTGCCCCGACTCTGATCTCGTTATCAAGTTGGGACTCTTCTGTATGAATGTTGCTGTCTGTCATATTCATCTAACTCCACAGATATGGCCGTGAAGTGTAGGTGAATACAGTTAAAAAGAAAACATCATACTCGAATATTAGCTGGTTTAACTTTTAAGTTGAGGTCTTTTTGTACATGGATACTCTGCTGTGGGGGTGTCGCCAAAACCTGATTAAGAAGGCTCGATAGGTCTTCGTCTTCAACCAATCCAATCTGGTCCGCTAATATTTTAAACGCTGCATACACGCGGTTCTGTTCTTTGGGCGCAATAGTATAGCCCAGTTGTTCAGCACAATAAAAAAGTCCAGCCCGACCGGAATCGGGACCAAGCTCTAGTTCGATACGCCGGCCGACGCGTTCGGGCGGAATATCCTGATACACTTCTGGCGATTTAAGAATACCATCCTGATGCATCCCCGACTTGTGCCGAAAGGCATTTTTGCCAACTACCGGCGCCGTGGCACAGATCGAGGTGTTGGAAAGCCGTGAAATATGCGCCGAGACAGTTTGCATCCGGGCAAGCTGGAAATCGGTACTCACGCCCATCTCAGTCATGCCGTAGAGGCCAATTATTGTGATAATCTGCTCAAGGCAGGTGTTCCCCGCGCGTTCGCCAATACCAAGAAACGTGCCTTCGACCTGACGCGCGCCGCTCTGCACACCGGCCAGCGCGTTGGCAGTGGCGAGACCAAGATCGTCATGAGTATGAGTTGACCAGCGAACCGTCTGCCCACCGGGGACATTATTGATTAGCGCACCCAACATATGTCCGTATTGCTCGGGGCGCATCCGGCCTACTGTGTCGGGTACATTTAGGGTAGTCGCCCCGGCGTCAATAACTTGGGTAAACAGCAAAGTCAGATAATCAAGGTCTGCGCGTCCGCAATCTTCGGGGGAAAATTCAATATCAGGCTCAAAACCGTGGCTGACCATAAGATTTTCTGCGTGGCGGATGCTTTTTTCGACAATTTTTAGATTATCTGCCCGGCTGCGGCCGTTCGTCCCTTCGGAACGGTATTTCTCCCGCAGATGCAAATCACTGCCGGTGCCCACAATATGGATACGTGGGAAACGCGCAAATCGGATTGCATCCCAGGCAGCGTCAATGTCTTCGGTCAGAAACTGGCCGGCTTTATCAAAGCGCCCGGTGCGCGCAAAGCCAGCAATAACAGGCGCATTTTGCAGTACTCCCACAGTTTTAGCGATTTCTGTAACCGAAGTGTTGTGGGTCTTACTGCTGATCGGAAACCCAGCCTCGATAACATCAATCCCGGCATCTGCAAGATGTTGAGCAATCAAAACCCGTTCGGCATGATGAAAGTTTATACCCGGCGTTTGAGATCCGTCCCGCAAATCGGTACTCAAAAAAGTAACCTGGTTGGGGCGAAAATATTTGACAGGATTCATGGCGTTAGCTCGCTTGGGGGTAACGTAATTGGCTGGCCACGATAAAGGTCAAGCATGCTGCGTGCCCGGGCCACAAACGGCGGTGCTATCACCTGCTCTAGGTCGATGGCAAATCCATCTTTACGCTGATCATACGCATCAACAATATTGGAAAATGCTTCGATTTTCTCTTGGGTGACAGCAAATACATCACGGATAGTCTTAACTTGTTGTGGGTGAATTACCGCTTTAGCAATAAACCCGTTTTCAAGTGCTGCGCGGCATTCACTATCCAAAACTGCCATATCGCTGATCTCAAAAGAATTCGTATCCACGGCAGGGATCTTGTACTTGGCTGCGGCAATACAAAGCCGGGCACGGGCATAATCAACAAAATGCTGGTTAGGAAAATACATTGGCGCAGTTAGGTCCGCCTGTCCAAAAAGCAGGGCGTCTGAAATGCTGGCGATATCGTCAATATTGTCGACTGCTTCGACGGTCTCAATAAGAGGCATTATCCTTATGCGTGTATCAAATCTCTGAATCAGTTCCTTATACACTAGAAAATCATCAGCGGATTTGACCTTGGGTACGTTTATCATATCGATAGGGAACTGCCCTCGATTAAAAAGCCGATGTAACAGCTCAATGTCGCGAATTCCATCCATCGTCGACAGTGAATTTATTCTGACCCCAATGCTGATTCCCATCTCAATTATACAAGACAGGTCAAAATCTATCAGGTTTTGCCGGGCAGTTTGTTTCTGCGAAGGGTGAACCGAATCCTCCAGATCAATTATAACACGTTCACAGCCAAAGGCCCGATGCTTCACGATGGAATCGATACGTAGCGCGGGTGCAAATAGGTAACAACAATCCATTTCCTGCTCCTTTTCTTCAGAAACCAAGACCGGAACTTGGATGCCTTACATCCGGTGATCATTGCATTATTATAGTCTGATATAATTTTTTAAGTAAAGTAAAGTATTGCGCAAACTGGCATAAATTCGCTAGAGTTAGCTATGAATGTCAGTTTTTATCGACCTTTCAAAAGGAAAAGTAATGCAATCATACATAGAAATCTGCCCTGGAACCTATCGGGAAGATACTGGCTTTTGGTTCGAAACCTTTGCTGAAGGGATGGTTATTCAACACAGGCCGGGGCGAACAATCACTGAAACTGACAACACTTGGGGATCATTGTTGGCTATGAATCAACATCCAGTTCACATCGATTCCGTCTATGCCGAATCGACCGAGTTCAAACAGATCCTTGTCTCCAGTTTGGTTACATTTTCGATAGTAAACGGTATGACTGTGCGCTCCATAAGCCAAAAAGGCATTGCAAACTTGGGCTGGGATCGCGTTCGCCTACTGGCTCCAGTTTTTATTGGCGACACATTATATGCGCAAAGCACTGTGCTCAAAACACGTTTGTCACGCTCCAGACAGGGCCAGGGCATTGTTAGCATATCAACCATAGGTACGAATCAAAAAGCCAACAAAGTAATCGCGTTCGATAGGACTGTTCTGGTTCCCTGCAAAACAACTTGCGCGCAATCCCACCAAACTTGAGCAAGTGCATTGACACTTTCCCGCTCAGTCATATTTTATAGTTGACTTAAATTTTAAGTACTACAATAATGATTACAAAAATGACAGCTTTCGGGATGGATACGCATCACTCCATAAAGTGTAGTGACCCCAGATCGTATGTCGGGATGAAAGGATAGACGCATGATACTCACAAAATCCCCTCCCCATAACACTACCGCTAAACGCTGCCAGAAGGCTTGTGCCGGCTGTAGCTGTTCATCCACTTCTGACACCGAGTTTCATCAACACAAACAGGAGCCCATCATGGAACAGATTCCGATTATTGACCTGAGCCCGGCGCTGCATGGTAGCGCCGAGGAAAAGTATCAGGTGGCAATGCAGATTGACAAAGCCTGTAAAGAAATCGGCTTTATTGTGGTACATGGTCACGATATCAGTCCTGATGTTTTTACGCAGATGTATACCGGGTTGGAAACATTTTTTAATCTACCAATTGAAGAAAAACAAAAATGCAAACTCGATAGCGGGTTTACGATGGCCAAAGACGATTACACGCCATACGGGTATAGTGGTTTGCTGGAAGAAAATGCGTTTGCCTATATGGGAGAAAAGGGAAAGCCCAGTGATTATGTTGAGAAGTTTTCGACCGGCAGGTTGATACTTGACGACTCCCAACCGCTACCATTCCCAAAAACCGGCGTTGCCAAGAGCTTCCGCCAGGATGTGAAAACTTACTATCAAGCCTGTGAGCAATTGTCGGTTATACTGACTCGACTTTTTGCATTGGCTTTGGAACTGCCCGAAGATTTCTTTGCCTCCAAAACCGACCGTTCAAATGATTCACTGCGCCTTCAGACCTATCCGGGCTTTAGTCATGATTTTGCCAATCGGCAGGGCATGGCCGAACATACCGATGGCACCTTGATGACTATTCTTACCGACACTTCGCCAGGAATTGAGGTCAAGCTGGCATCGGGCGAATGGGTCCGCCCAATGCTAGAGCAAGAGGGCCATTTCCTGGTGAATATCGGAGACCTGATGATGCGCTGGTCAAATGACGAGTATGTTTCAACTCGCCATCGCGTAGTTTTATCAGACCAAAAGCGTCAATCGATCGTATACTTCAAACTGGCAAATGATGACACGGTTATCGAATCCTTTCCGAAATTCACGCAGTCCCGCAGAGCAAAATATCCGCCGATTGTCTACAAAGATTTTTCGCTGGAAAAAATGGACGCGCTGTTCAGTCGCGATAAATCTGCCACCTAACCCCGGCCATTATTTCAACAACAGGAGAATACAATGAACTATCTGGATTCAAATAACACTAACGAGGCTTTTATCGACCTAACGACACGCGATATCTCATTGATTGATGGCAAGCTGGTAGATGCTGACTCGCATTTAACAACCGAAATCGCCCGGCTGATCAGTGCATCAAACGGCTATGCCATCTGTCATAATATGAAAGGTATTTTGGCCAAAAATGGTATGGATATACATAACGAATCTGACGCCGAAATCGGCCGTTTATTCTATGAAGACATCTTTCGCAAAGCCAACGCTCTGTTTGATGTCACCGACTATTCCGTAGTAAAATCCGCGCGGTATAGTCATATCGCCAAAATGGATGCTGACGGGTTTAATCCGAATGTGAATTTTTCGCCAAATACCGACCATACCGAAAGCCGGGAATTCGTGACAACAAAATGCATCCATTTTGACGCCGCTACACCGTTTATTGCCAACCTCTATGGCCCGAACGAGAACATCAGCGATGGTTATCCGATTGTATGTGACACAAAGAGGTTTTGTGAAAACAAAGGCATTGATCCCCGGTCTCTGATTGAGAATATACCCAATAACTACAACGTTGCAGTGCGCGCAGAATATTATGAGGAAATCCTGAACGATTATTCCTTTGGCATCAAACTGGATTTTACCGATGATCTGGTCATGGTGGCGCTTTTCAACGAAGTGGTGGGTGGCGTGGCCCACGCCGCCACTCCGCCAGGGAAAACCGATGCCAGCAAGACGGCCAAACGGCCAATTAGGCATATCGAATACCAGTTTGCCGACGCCGGTTCGCTAAAGCTGTGGTATGATTTTTATGGTCTTGATCTAGATAAAGCTACAGATCAGGATGATGAAATCGTTAAAATGGTGCTTGATTATCATGGAAGTAACCAAAAGCCCTATGATAATTTTGTCGACCTGACGCAGTAACACAATTTTCTATAGCGGCAGTAAAAAGTCTTGTTTACTGCCGCTGGTTGTAGTGTGATATTGAAAAACAAACGGGGCGTTGATGACTACTAAACTATCTGCTGGCTGGATCTGCGTGATCGGCGGAATTATTGCAGTGTTTATGGCAATAATGGACATCCAGATTACCAATGTAGCCATCGGTGATATCCAGTCGGCCATGCAAAGCTCGCTTGGTCGCGGCTCATGGATATCTTCCTCTTATCTGATTGCCGAGGTCATCTGCCTTCCTCTTACGGGGCTGTTATTGCAGTTCTTGGGGTTGAAACGTTATGCGGTTGTATTTTTATTTTTGTTTTTGCTGGGGTCCATCCTCTGTGCGCAAGCAAGTAGTTTTCCCTTTTTAGTGGCGGCGCGTAGCTTGCAGGGTTTTGCCGGTGGTGCCCTTATGGCTTTCTCTTATGTGCTCATAATACAAAAACTACCAAACGATTCAAAAGGGCTCGCTATAACCGTATTTGGGGCCATTTTAGCATTTGCCCCGGTTGCAGGCCCAATTCTGGCTGGGTATCTGACCGAATATTTTAGTTGGCGCGCACTGTTTTACATAAACATCCCCATTGGGATACTTGCATTAACTATGATCCTGTCTGGGTTGAGCGCAGATAAACCGGTAGAGCCCGCTGCCCCAAAACAGCGGGTTCAGGTGCACTATCTTGGTATTATTACTGTCATTATCGGGTTGGGCTGCCTGCAATTCGTTCTCGAGGAAGGCCACACCTTCAACTGGTTCCAATCCGCCATCATCCTTTGGGCCATTATAGCCGCAATTGTTTTGCTGCCGACTTTTGTCTGGTTGGAGCTACATTCCGGCAACCCACTCATCAATTTCTCTGTACTGCAAAACCCGCAGTTTTTACTGGCGGCGGTGTCAAACATTTTTGTTGGTGCAGCAATGTATGGCGGGTTCTTTTTAATCCCATTCTATTTAGTTGAAATTCTAGATTACCGGCCAATACAAATCAGCCAATTTTTCATCTGGATAAGCTTAGGGCACTTGTTGATATTACCAGTCATTACGCATTTGACCCGCAGGTATAACCATATACTGCTTATCTCGGCTGGGTTTGTTCTATTTGCACTGACTACCGGGTTCTGGGCGTATATTGCCAGTAGTTTCATCTTAACTGTTGCAGTGATTGCACAGATACTGCGTGGCTTGGCGTCACCGCTGATCCTGAACCCATTGGGGGTTATGGCCACATCATCGGTGCCTGAAGATCAGGCAGCGTCAGCCTCTATATTATTCAATATTTTTCGCAGCCTCGGTGGAGCCTTTGGGCTCGCCATTTTACGCAATATAGTTTTGTCGCTCAAGCCGGACACGGTTTTGGAGTCCGTAGAATATACAACACAAAACGCTGCTGCTTTTGGCACTGTTTTTGCAGCTATGTCGGCGTTTCTAGCGTTTATGGCCTGCGTATACCTAGGGCTTTATCTGCGTCAAAAATGGCGGATATTTGCCTAATTTCACACTGTCAAACTAAGGAATCGCCATGAGCTGCCCGGACAGCCCCCCACACCATGCCCCCCTCAACTGGATCGATATCTCAGCATCAGTTCCCGATATCCAACAATGTCTAGATCAAATCGGTGCCAGCCTGCTTAACCCGCTTCCTATCGTTTTTTTATACCCAAAGGCAGATTTCAGGGCACTGGCCAAAGCCACACAGCATCTGTTGGCAGCGCAAGCAGTACTAGCCAGGGATTTGTGTAAAAAGCATTCCCGCGCCGAATTCGCTACAATGTTTGACATTCCAGCGCCGGCAGCGCGGTTTATTGATTGGGACGCTCTGGTTAACCCCGATGAAAGAATTGTTCGATTTGACTTTTTGCGCGGCACTACCGGGCCCAAAATCGTGGAATTCAACGTGTTTTGCGGCGTAGGGGGGCCGGATTTGCAAAGTACCTTTGCCTCTGTACTGCCACGTTTTGACGCCCATCCATTTAATCAATCCCCATTTGTTGCGCTGGCAGACCATTACGCTGTGCAAGTTGAGCGGTATAATATCACCCGGTTGGTGTTGCTGGAT
Source organism: Paracoccaceae bacterium (assembly GCA_036479695.1). GTDB lineage: Bacteria > Pseudomonadota > Alphaproteobacteria > Rhodobacterales > Rhodobacteraceae > NORP23. The sequence goes on along the minus strand of JAZGFN010000003.1, from coordinate 124,584 downwards.
TGGGAGGAGCATAAATCGCGCGGTTATCCAAATTTTGATATACTGCAAGAGTTTCTGCACGCCAGAATGCCTGATATTGAGATTGTTACGCATACCGAAAAAACTTATCCTCGCGACTGGTTGCAGCCTGATCAAGGCTGTGGAACACTGGTGCATCGGGTTTTTACCTTAGGGGATTTAAAGGGAGATCTGACATTTTTAGAGCAACTACAGGAAAGCAATGCCCGACTAACCAACGGGTTTGAAGCCGAAATTTGCATGAACAAGCACTGGCTTGGCTTACTTTGCGACCCAGATAACCACGTGTTATTTAACCCCGAACAGATAGCGGCGATCAAAGATTTTCTACCCGATACCTATGCGCTGTCCCCGCACAACCTAGACTCTGCGCTGGCAGACAAAGACCGGCTGGTTTTCAAATGGAACAGCTCCTATGGCGGCGAGGGCATTTATATCGGTCACGAATGGGCAACCGATGAACTAGCCGAGCGATTAGCAAGTGATGGCATCACTGGATTTTCGGTTCAGGAAATTGTGCCGATACTTGATGAATATGCCCCAGTCGAAACCTTTGGCGAACCATTACCCATGTCTGCGGTTTTTGGGCTTTATTCTTACGCAGGAAAGATTAGCGGACTATTGACCCGTGCATCGGTCAAAACAGCGATTGTCAATGCGGCATCGGGGTCCAAAGTCAGTTGGGGATATGTCCGTAACTAGTTATTATTCACGGTAATGTAATTTTTTAGTATACATATAATTTTTAATGACTAAACTGGCAGTACCATCAATATTTTAGGGTCGGATGTCATGAACATACAGTCTACGGTTATTGGACCGCACGTATTTCGCAACAACCAAAAAATGGTGCCCGCCAGCGAAGAGGCGTGGAACATTGCCAGCGATAATGACATGCTCGGAATCAGGGTTGCCTTTAATGGCTCGCAAAACAGCTTTATAAACCTGGATACCGGGCATGAATTTGTAAACATGTGTTCATGTTCCTATCTTGGGCTAAATGGCCATCCGGATGTTATTCAGGGTGGCATTGATGCGCTACGAAACGAGGGCACAACCGGGCTGGCCATGGCGGAATTTCGTATCCGGTTGGGCTTGATGGAACAATTGGAAACTGAACTGTCGGATCTGTTTGGTGGCCCGGTTTTACCCGCAGTCAGCAGCAGCGCAATTACTGCGGCGGTCCTGCCAATGCTTGGCTCTGGGCACCTGACCGGTGGTAAGCCAAGGGTGATGGTTTTCGACAAATTCGCGCACTTTTCCATGGCATTTATGAAACCAACTGTTGCGGATGAAACCATGGTAATCACCGCGCCGCATAATGATTTGAATTTTCTCGAAGATATCTGCAAGCGTTACCCCGATGTAGCTTATGTCTGCGATGGCGTTTATTCGGTTGGCGGTATGACAGACATATCGGGCCTGTTGGCACTGCAGGAAATGTATGGGCTGTTTTTATATATTGACGATTCGCATTCACTGTCAGCGCAAGGGATCAACGGGCAAGGGCATATTCGTGCCCAGCTAACTGAAATGAATGATCAGACCATGATTGTCGCGTCAACGGCCAAGGCATTTGGCAGTACAGGTGGCATTGTTATGCTCGGTTCAGAGCAGCATTATGACTTTCTGTATCGCACCGGCCCACTGGGCTGGTCCCAAAGCTTGCGCACCGCGTCTATCGGCACAAGCCTTGGCAGTATCAAAGTTCATAAAACCCCTGAGTTGGGGCGGCGACAACAGCAGCTCGTTGATAACATTTCTCTTTTTGACAGCAACATTGAATCACCCCAACGCGGGAACGGGTTGAATATCAAGGTGATCGAGGTCAAAGAGCAGGACAAAGCCGTGGCTCTGTCAAAGGCGATGTATCGGCGGGGATATTACTGCTCGGCTGTATTTTTCCCGATTGTGCCCCGCGGTAAAGCCGGTATCAGGATCATGCTACGTGGCGATATGTCCACCCAGGTTACCCAAGGACTGATTGACAGCTTGCAAGCCGCACTTGCCGAGTTGGTGGCTATAACATGACCCGTATTATCCCCCAACAAAGCTGCGCCAGCAATGCAGAGGTCGAGGCCCTGATCAAAAAGCTAGGGGCCAATCCGTGGCCTGACGGGGTTAAACTCTGCCGAGAGCATTATGACAATCTTGGCGGTCCGATACCCGACAATATCGACATAAAACACATCGATGAAAGCCAAGTGAAAGGCGTGCTGGTTTCACCGCCAAATAGCGATTCTGAAACCATAGTGCTGTTTTTACACGGGGGTGGTTATGTTTTTGGATCATCTAAAAGCCACAGTGCAATGGCGGCGCAAGTTGCCTTGCGGCTGGGCTGCTCCGTTTTGGTGTTGGATTATAGATTGGCCCCAGAACACCGTTGCCCGGCAGCCGTTAAAGATGCCTGCGCCGCTTATAACTGGCTGATCCAACGGGGTTGGCAGTCTGAAAAAATTGCTATTGTTGGCGATTCCGCCGGTGGCGGGTTGGCCATTTCAATGCTTGTTGCGTTACGCGATGCGGGGAAACCTTTGCCCGCTGCCGCAGTTTGCATATCGCCATGGGTTGATCTGACGCTTTCCGGCGATAGCTACATCACGCGCAAATCCATTGATCCGGCAGTGCAAGAAAGCGTTGTGATCGAAGTTGCAGATCACTATTTGGGCAACACTGACCCCACTAACCCGGTTGCCTCCCCCTATTTTGCTGATCTGACCGGCCTGCCGCCACTGCTTATTCAGGTTGGCGCACGCGAAATCCTGTTCAGCGACGCAGAAATGTTGCGCGATAAAGCACGGGCAGCACAGGTTGATGTGTCGTTTGAGGAATGGCCGGGGATGATCCATGTGTGGCATTTTTACGCCACTGATCTTTCTGATGGACGAAAAGCACTGGATCGTGTGGCGCAGTTTTTGAAGAAAAAACTGATGCCGAGAAATAAACCCAAAGCCGCCCATGCATCCTGACACTAGCAAGGGCTATCTGTCCGCCGAATTTATCCATCAACATGGCACAATTTCGGCTTTGGCAGCGCGTATGGTTGAGGCCTATAAAACCTATGGGCAAGGCGGGCTGGAGGTGCCTGCCAAAACCGTAATCGCGGGAGGAACGCCTCGGTCACTATTTTTAACCATGCCGGTGTATTATCAGACCAAAGACATGTTTATGGTCAAAATAGGTACATTTTTTGCACGCAGTCCAAATTGCCTCCTGCCGACCATACATGCGGATGTTTTGGTCTATTCAGCCAAAACGGGGCAACGCCAAACCATCATTGATGGCGCGGCTCTTACTAATTTTAAATGCGCCGCTATTACAGCAGTGGTAACCGAACGCTGTGCGCACAGATCTGCCAAAATATTGGCGATCATCGGCTCAGGAGTTCAGGCGCTGGAACAGGCACGCGGGGTTTGTACGGTGCGCGATATCAGCGAAATCCGGATCTTTAGCCGCACGCCCAAGCATGCCCAGCGATTTGCTGCCGCGTTACGACAAGAAATGCCGGAACTGGATATAAAGGTATACTCCAGCATTGCAAAAGTTACCCGGGACGCTGATATTATTAGCACCACCACCAGTTCAAAAACCCCGCTTGATCAATTTGCCAACACGCGCGCCGATGTGCATTTTAACTGTATGGGCGCTCATGATAGTGCCGGGCGTGAGTTGCCCAACAGCCTGATCCGCAACAGCACCACGATCGTCGAAGATATTAATACAGCCTTAGAAGAGGCTGGTCCCGCCCACATAAACGCCCTTGATCTACAGAAGCTTATTAAGGATAAAACCCGCGATTTCACTGCCGAAAAAACGGTGTTCAGTTCGACCGGTCACGCTTATCTTGATGCCATTACTGCGGCATATTTATTGGAAGTCCAGACAGAATTTCAGCATGGTCCTTGCGCAGAATAACTACATCTTCCAGACGAATGCCAAAGGTGTTTTCCAGATATATCCCCGGCTCTATTGAAAAAACATGCCCTTCTTGCAAAACCGTATTGCTGGTAGCGGTAATATAGGGGAGTTCGTGGATATTAATCCCAACTCCGTGCCCGGTTCGGTGCGGAAAGTTTCCACCGTATCCGGCATTGGTGATCACAGTGCGGGCAGCCTGATCTACGGTTTTGGCCAGAACTCCGGGCTTGGCAGCAGCCACAGCCGCGCTGACCGCTTGTTCCAAAATGCCATAAATCCGCAAGTACTCAGGGTCAGCCGTGCCAAACCAGGTGCACCTGGTCATATCAGACGGATAGCCCTGTAACCGGCACCCGGTATCAATCAGCACCGGCATATTATCGGTCAATATGGTTGGGCCTGTATGATGATGAGGCAGCGCACTGTTGGCTCCAAAGGCGACAATGGTGAATTCCGGCGTGGTATTTTCAGCCTTGTAAACCGCATGGATAATATTCTGCACGTCCAGTTCGGTTATGCCCGGTTTTAACGCGTCAAATGCCGTTACGACTGCTCGATCATTCAGCAAAGCGCTGGCTTTGAGCGCCATAAACTCCTGCGCATCTTTGGATGCGCGCAGTACCCCTAGTGTATCATCTGTAAACCGGTGGCGCGCCTTAGGCAAAACGGCCAGCACACTTAGGGCAAAATCCGCCCGCATACATTCATCCAGCACCAGATTTGGTGTGTCATCCGGCAGGTTGCATTTGTCAATCAACGCGCAAAGCGCAGCCTCTGGCCCTTCTTCATCATTCCATACATGAAAAGGCATATCCGTATGCTGCCGGGCTGCATCAGCGTTTAGAGCCGGGATGATCAAGCCTGCATAATCCTTAGAGATCATCAGCATGACCGTCCGCTCATCCCCATGTGGATCAAGACCGGAGAGCCATGTCATATGACCTGACGGGCCAAGCACAACCAAGTCCGTGTTGGTTTCATCCATTCGGCGGCGTAATCCACTTAGACGCGAGGCATATCGTATTAGCATAAATCCGCTTTCAATAAAGACTTACAATGACATAAGGGGGGTAACAACTTATAGTATATGTAAATATCCTGATACAGGTCAATAGGATACGGCATATATGCTATCAGGTGGTCTGACAGCAATACTCAACTAAAACAAGGATAGTTGTTGTAGTCTTTTATCATAGAAAATCCAGATTTTCGTCCTGACCGATCAACCGCAAGCATTGGATAGAGCCGTGCCTATTCAGCCAGATTACAGATTCTGTAAATAGTGATCAATTTCTATCAGGTATTAATAACCTGCGGAAATTATACGTTGGGGTTAGCCATTCATTTCACTATCGGTCAAATTGATCCACCTACAGAATTACCCCTGACACCCGGACCGCTAGTGAGCCTACCAAAACTGTATCGTACAAATGCAGAATAGGGAGAACAACATGGAACTCACATTTCCACCAATTACCAACAGTATAGATATCGTCAGTTTTGGCCGTTGGTTCAGGGTTATCACTGCGCCATTATCTGCGCCAACCCTCACTGTCACCGACGCCAAAATCCCGAATATGATGCACCAATATGCGGAGCTTTTGGAGCGCAGGTTCAGCCAAGCCCCGAATGCCAAATGTGTGGGGATTTGCCTAGTTTTTGCGCCACAAATACCACTAGCGGATATTGCTGTAGCCTTTTGGACAGGTGACGCGTTTTCTCCAATACCCGAACTGTTCTTGCTGGCGACAGCCAAAGAACTGGTGCAGCGCAAACTTGTGGTACCTGCTATTGATGGGCTGTTGAAATATGAGACCCCTGCTGGGCTGGTTCAGGTGAACTATAGCTGTGATAAAGTCATTCTGCCTGATCGGAAAACCACTCGTGCGCCAGTTTTTCTGGATGGTGTCGGTCTTGAGATTCACAGCGCTGCCATTGGTAAAATCCGGTTTGATGTTGTCTTTAGCTGCGGGTTTTACGCCATCGTTTCGCCTGACCAGGCTTTGCTGGAGCGGTTTGAAACTGACCCGTCAATTTTGCTTGAGCAAAGCAAGCTTCTGTATGACGCTATTTGTCAACAATTTGATATTTTCCACTCCGGCCAGCCTCGCATTCACGGGATAAAAAAGATTGTGTGGAACTTGCCAGAGGCGCCACAAGTATTTGAATACTCTGCCGGGCAGTTCGCCCGCCGTCCAGTTTGTGGTAATACTGTGGCAGCCTTGTTGCTGCGTAATGCATTATTGCAAACCCATAAACCTAACTTTAACCCAACTGTGGATAAGACTGTCAGCGCATCAATCGAGGAATATATTGTATCACACGAACGACCGGGCGCGATTGTTCTGATTAGGGAGGCTGATATCGGATATTCTTAACCTCGTTACTCGAGGATTGCTTGCCAAGGCACATGTAAACAGCTGATCCTCAATTAAACATGAACACAACTGCGGCCATGAATACTTGTTCAAATAGGGCAATGGATGACCGGAGTTGTTATATACCGTTTTCCGATTTCGGCTTTAAAATCGATTTCAAATGTCCATAGGTAATCGCATTCGTATTTCAGTACCCTCACCGATACTATGATCATGCCGACTTAAGCGGGATAATGACAATAAGTGGATACTACCACCCGATACCCAGGCGAAGATCGCCCTTCTGGCAGGGCGATCAACCTTAGCAATTGGCCCGCGATTTCCTGCAACAACCCCTTACTGGGGATGAAACAGTAGAAATCAAACAGGACGGACGCGCCGTCTCTAAACGTCATTCAGGCGTTAAGGGCTTTTCCCATCTTCGGGCCGGTGGCGATTTCGATGGTGCGGGGTTTTAGCGCCTCGGGAACTTCGCGCACCAGATCGATATGCAACAAACCGTTTTCTGTGAGGGCGCCCGTCGCACGCACATGATCCGCCATCTGGAACCGTTTTTCAAATGCACGGGTGGCGATTCCACGGTGCAGATATTCGGTGCCTTTTTCTTCAGTTATCTTCTTAGCAGAAACCACCAACTGCCCATCGCGGGCCTCGATATTGAGGTCCGTCTCGGTGAACCCGGCGACCGCAATCGTGATGCGATAGGCATTCTCATCGGTTTTTTCGATATTATAGGGTGGATAGCCGCTCTGGCTGGAATCGGCTGACATAACGTTATCCAGAATTCCGGCTAAACGGTCAAACCCAACGGTCGAGCGGTAAAGGGGTGAAAGGTCATAAGTACGCATGATATCCTCCTGAAAGCGATATATAGTCGGCCCTCCGGTATGGACGGGCCAAGGATTGCCGAACCCATCTTGGCGTCCGGTAACAAATACTTATGTCAGGATTTCACGGTTTCAAGCCCCCTCGTCAGGTTCAGGCAAATGCGGGGTATCGGGGGTTTCCACATCCAGTTGCTTTGATGCCCGCGCCCCGAGTTTTTTCAAATCTTCCACTTGAAAATGCAGGTTTCCCTGTCCATCTTTCAATTTGCTAACCGCCTTTGCATGCGTCGTTTGCACCGTATTTAGCTGCGTGCCGATTTTATCCATATCCTCGACAAACCCGTGGAATTTATCATAAAGCAGGCCGGCTCGCTTGGCGATTTCTAGCGCATTCTTGTTGCGTTTTTCGACCGACCACAGGTTTTCAACGGTTTTCAGGGCCAGCATCAGAATATTCGGCGTGGCGATAATCACGTTCTTTTTGGCAGCATGCAGCATCAATTTACTATCGGCGCGCACGGCCTCGGAAAATGCACTCTCGATCGGCATGAACATGATCACATAATCAATTGCACCGTCATCCACCTGACCATATTTCTTGTCCGAAAGCCCGTTAATATGCCCCTTGATTGAGGTAATATGGGCATCCATCGCCACCGCACGCGCGTCAGGGTTTTCGGCATTAACCGCACGTTCATAAGCTGTTAATGAGACCTTGCTGTCGATCACCAATTTGCGCCCGCCGGGCAGATTTACGATCACATCAGGGCGCAGGGCCGCACCATCCTCATTGCGGTGATGGGCTTGGGTTTCATATTCCGTGCCCTCTTGCAAACCACTGCTTTCTAAAATCGAGGCCAGTATCATCTCGCCCCACGCGCCTTGTTTCTGGGTGTCACCCTTTAGGGCCTGCGTCAGATTATGCGCCTCTTCAGACACTTGCAAACTCTGGGTCATCAGGTTTGATATTTCCGATTTCAGGGCTACGCGGTCTTTGTCGGCGGATTTATGGACTTCGCGCAATTCGGTTTCAAAACGGGTAATATGTTCTTTCAGGGGTTGCAAAACCTGTGTCAAATGCCCCTCGTTTTCGCGTTTGAAATCGGCGCGCTGGCTGCGCATTACCTCATTTGCAAGATTTGTGAACTGGGTCTTAAGCGTGCCCTCGGTTTCTTTGTGATGCGCAAGCGTTGTTTCAAGACGCACGATTTCCTCGCGTAGTTCAGCCAGAATCTGGGCCTGCTCAACCGCATGGCCTTCGAGCGTTTCTAGCTGCATATCCTGCGACGTGATCACATCTTGCGCATCCCGCAAACGATCCGCACGCCGCCAAATCAAAAGGGCGAGCATCAGCAAAACCAGCACCCCCAGACCGTATAAAACCCAGTCGGGGTTACTTTGGATTATCTCTAATATCTGCACAATCATCCGTTATAAATCCACCTGCGCACCTAAACTCATCGTGTGTTTATCCCCTGCAAAGGCATTATACCAATTCAGCTTGTCACGCAGCCCAACGACAGAGCCGATGATCACCAGCGCCGGACCGGGCAGATCAGCGGCAGCGGTGCGGGCATAAAGATTGCGCAGATTTCCCGTAACCACCTGCTGGTTTGGCCGCGTACCATTATCAACAATCGCCGCCGGGGTTTCAGGATCAACACCGCGGCGCATAAATTCGGCCATCAGGAACTCCAGCGCCGAACGCCCCATATAGATCGCGACCGTCTGTCCGGGCCGCACCATGGTTTCCCAATCGAGCGACAGCACCCCGCCTTTGCCGTGTGCTGTGACAAACACACAAGATTGCGCGTGGTCCCGATGCGTCAGCGGAATACCCGCATATGAGGCACACCCCGACGCCGCCGTAATCCCCGGGATCACCTGAAACGGGATATTGGCGGCCGCGAGCATTTCCAGCTCTTCGCCCCCGCGCCCAAAGATAAACGGATCGCCCCCTTTCAGGCGTAACACCCGTTTGCCCTCCTGCGCCAGCTTGACCATCAGGGCTGAAATATCCCCTTGTTCCATCGTGTGTTGTTTGGGCAGTTTGCCGACATAAATCCGTTCGGCATCGCGGCGCACAAGGTTGATGATCCCCTCACCGATCAGACGATCATAGAGCACCACATCGGCCCGTTGCATCAGATGCAGTGCGCGAAATGTCAGCAAATCAGGGTCACCTGGCCCCGCACCAACCAGATACACCTCGCCGCGTTTTTCAATATCCTGCCCCAGCGCCGTAGCGTCGAGTTCTTTCAAAAACTGCTTTTTGGCGGCTTTCGGATCACCGGCCAGAAACATATCCGCGACCGGCCCATCAATGGTGTTTTCCCAAAATGCCCGCCGCGCTGCTGGCGTTTTCAGCTTGGCCATAACCCTTTCGCGCAAACGTCCCGAAAAAGCCGCGAGCTTGCCATAGGCTGTGGGTAAAATCGCCTCAATGCGGGCGCGCAATATCCGCGCGATGATCGGCGCTGCCCCGCCCGAGGATATGGCGATAACCAGTGGGGCGCGGTCAATGATGGAGGGCGTGATGAAATCGCAATATTCCGTCACATCCGCGACATTGGCCAGCACATGATTATGGTCCGCCATCTCATATAAAGCCCGGTCGCGCGCCGGATCATCGGCCGCACCGTAGGCCACAGCCGCCCCGACAAAATCCGGCAATTCGGGGGTGCGGGCGTGGTGCGTCAGGTTTGCATGCTTGCGAAGCGTGCGAAACTCGTCGTCCAGTTCGCGAGCGAAAACATGTACATTGGCCCCGGCCTGCAAGGCACGCTCGACCCTGCGCGCAGCCATGCTGGAGCCACCATCGACGATGATTTTACGCCCCTTAACATCCAGAAATATTGGCAGATGATCCATTTAAATGTCCTGTTGCTGCGCCCAATTAAACAGCTCTTGCGCCAGTGCCGCAGCGCTTTGTTTATCCAGATCAATCGTGGTGAAACGTTTGCGTTCCTGAAAAGTCATGCGCAGCATATGAAAACCCGCGTCATACGTGATGTCATGCAGCCGCCCCTTGCGCTGAAACGGCAGATCAAATTCTGTCAGCAAGGTTTGTGCGCCATCAGTCATATTTCAGCCCCCGTGTAAAAACGGTTTCCAGCTTCCATTCCCATTTCTTGGGCGTGTCGCGGTAATCCGGTTTTACGTCAAATTCAATGAACATATGGCCGGATTCTGCGGCATGGGCCACCAGTTTTTCCAACTCACCAAATCGTGTGACCTCGGGGTGGCCGATGATCAAATCACTCAGTCGTGCCATTTTATTCCTCCGCAATACGTTTATGGAACCTTATGCGATAGATAAGGCGGCGGCTATGGTTTCCGGTCTCATCGGGATCAAAACCCGTGCGGTTATGCAAGACATTATTATTAATGATCCCTTGCCCCGGTTGCAATTTAATTTCACGCATCAGGGGATCACTAGCCATCAACAGATTGCGCAAAAATTCCGCGCCAGCCTGCGTATCGGGATCATCACGCCATGCAATAGATCGCGTGCGCGCCGTGTAACGCATGATCAAATTGCCTTGCCGATCCACGCTGAACACCGGCCCGATTGAGGCAGGGCGGATAGCGCCGTTAGCCTCGGTGTTGGCGGGAATAGTCATGGCCTCTGGGTGCATTAACGCGCCAATATAGGCCGGATTTTCATCACGCAGACGAATGTAGGCAATGGCAGGATCAAGTATCTGGTTATGCCCGCCCTCTGTCGCGTCTTGCACACAATGCAGGATAAACCCGTGGATTGCGGTCTTTGGGGGATTGTAATAACCGTCCGTATGCCAATTCATGGCTTTGCGCGAATAGGGAATGAAACCGCGCTGGCTGGATTTATCCGAAACGGTCAGCGCAACAACACCCTGATTACCCGCTGAACGATGCCCCTCGGCCAGCCCCATGCCCAAAGATTTTGCCATTGCGCCGAGTGAGGTGCGCAGCGCTGTTTCAGCCCGCCCGCCGGTCAGCGCATAAAGGGCGATATTGGTGGATTTACAACTGGAAATAATCGCAGCGCGCTCTGATTCTTGCAGTTTACCCGGGTCGTTTATTTGGATAAACCCTGAATCCTGTGCGTTTTTTGCATCTTGCAGACGCGCATTGCGCCACGCAGAATAACTGTCAGATTGGGTAAGTGAAAATGGGGAGTCCGTTATTATTTCCCGTGAATATTCCATCTTAAGCCTGTTTTTGCGATAATAATCGTGATCTTATGGTGTGAAGCACTCGAAAGAATATAGAATTCCATTTGGCATTTGACCACGTTTTACTTTACATTCGTAAATTATGATATATAAATTTAAGGTGACGCTTTGCGACGATTACTGTCTTTGTCGAGCATTAATATCTTAATGATAAGCAAGAGCATGAAAATAGCCGCGCCCCAATTAGGAGAAACATGATGAAAGATGCAGAAACCGGTGCCGATAAGGCAAATGGCATCCACGAAACCCCGATGCTTGACGAACTTGAAGGCGGCCCCTGGCCAAGTTTTGTAACCGGCCTTAAGCGTCTTCGTGATTCTGACGACAAACAATACGCCCCGATGATGAACGACCTGTTGGGCCAGCTTGAACATTCCTATGAAGAACGCCTTGGTTTCTGGAAGGGCGGCACGCTGTCGGTTTTTGGTTATGGCGGCGGTATCATCCCGCGGTTCTCTGAGGTTGCGGGCGATTACCCGGCGTCTAAAGAATTTCATACATTGCGGGTCATGCCACCTGCGGGCAACCACTATACCACCGATCTTTTGCGCCAGCTTTGTGACGTCTGGGAGGAACACGGTTCCGGTCTCATCGCCTTTCACGGGCAATCCGGCGATATCATGTTTCAGGGCTGCACCTCGGAAAATGCGCAAAAGGCCTTTGATGATCTTAATAAAATGGGTTTCGATCTTGGCGGTGCTGGCCCGGCGCTGCGCACGGCGATGTCTTGTGTTGGCCACGCGCGGTGCGAACAGTCCTGTTTTGACGGGGTGCGCGCGCATCGCGGCATTATCAACCGTCTGCTGGATGAAATGCACCGCCCTGCAATGCCTTATAAGTTCAAATTCAAGTTTTCCGGCTGTGGCAATGACTGCGTAAACGCCATCCACCGCGCCGATTTTGCGGTGATCGGCACCTGGCGCGATGACATCAAGATCAATCAGGAAAAAGTCAAGGAGCACGTTGCCGCGAAGGGTCGTAAATACACGATCGACACCGTGGTTTCCATGTGTCCGACCCGCGCGATATCCCTGAATGACGATGACACGATGGAGATCGACAATAAATCCTGCGTGCGCTGCATGCACTGCATCAACGTGATGACCAAGGCACTTAGCCCGGGCGATGACCGCGGGGCCTCGATTATGATCGGGGGTAAGCGTTCGTTGAAAGTCGGTGATCTGATGGGCACTATGATCATCCCGTTCATGAAATTGGAAAGCGACGAGGATTTCGAAAAGCTTGAGGAATTCGCCGAGGAAACCATGGAGTTCTTTGCCGATAACGCGCTGGAACACGAACGTATCGGTGAATGTATCGACCGTATCGGCGTGCCCGCGTTTCTTGAGGCGATGGATATTCCTGCCGATCCAAACATGGTTAATCATCCGCGCACATCTTCTTATGTACGCACCGATGATTTTGATGTTGAGGCTGCGAAATACTTTGAACGCAAGGCCCTTGATGCTGGCATGTCAGTCGCGGTCGACGACTGATCCGCACGCCCGGATTAACCGATTTAATACGCCCAAAGTCCTGCTGGACAAAGGGTAGGGAGGAAAAACAATGAACGAGATGAGCGCCAAACCACGTACCCCTGATGAAACCGGTGTCCCGGATCCATTCCCCTATATGCACCCCGTCAGCGTTAAGAATTACGGCACATGGGATTGGCACGAACGCCCCCGGGTGGGCGTTTTGCGCCACGTTGCCAAAAACGGCGACGAGCTGTTTACCGTGCGCGCCGGAACCCAACGTCAGATGGATGTGTATACGGTCCGTAAGCTTTGCGATATCGGTGACGAGTTTGCCGATGGTCACGTGCGTTTCACCACCCGCTCCAACATCGAATATATGGTTGCGGATGAGGCCAAGGTTCAGCCGCTGATTGACGCATTGACCGAGGCCGGTTTTCCGGTCGGCGGCACCGGGGCCTCTATTTCCATGATCAGCCACACGCAAGGCTGGTTGCACTGCGATATTCCGGGCACGGATGCCTCGGGGGTTGTGAAATCCCTGATGGACCATTTGCACAAGGATTTCATCCGCGAGGATATGCCTAACCGGCTGCGCATCACCACGTCTTGTTGCCAGATTAACTGCGGCGGGCAAGGCGATATCGCGATCAATGTGCAATACACAAAACCGCCAAAGATTAACCATGATCTGGTGGCCAATGTCTGCGAACGCCCCGCCGTGGTCGCCCGCTGCCCTGTGGCTGCGATCCGTCCGGCAATGGTTAACGGCAAGCCGAGCCTTGAGGTTGATGAGAAAAAATGCATCTGTTGTGGCGCCTGCTATCCGCCGTGCCCGCCGATGCAAATCAACAGTGCCGAAAGTACCAAAATCGCGATCTGGGTCGGGGGTAAACACTCCAACGCGCGCACCAAGCCGACGTTCCACAAGCTGGCCGTGGCAAACCTGCCCAACAATCCGCCCCATTGGCCGGAGGTTACCGAGGTCGTGATGAAAATCATTGCCGCCTATAAAAAAGACGCCAAACATTGGGAACGTATGGGCGAATGGATTGAGCGCATCGGTTGGAGCCGTTTTTTCGAGATGACCGATATGGCCTTTACCAAACACCATATTGACACCTGGACCGGCGCGCGCAAAACCATGAACCACTCTGCCCATGTGCATTTCTAGGAGCTTCGCGCGATGAAATTCGGAATCGTCGTAAATGAAGGGCCGTACACGCATCAAGCGTCTGATACGGCCTATAATTTCGCCAAATCTGCGCTGTCTAAGGGCCATGAGATCGCCCGGGTGTTTTTCTATCATGACGGGGTAAATGTCGGCACGCGCCTGTCGATCCCGCCCCAGGATGATCGCCAAATTCAGGAACAATGGTCAGCACTTGCCAAAGATCACGGCGTTGATCTGGTGATCTGCATTGCGGCAGCGCAACGTCGCGGGCTGCTCGATGAAAATGAGGCGACACGCCAAGGCAAAGACGCCAATAACATCGCCGAGGGGTTCCGGATTTCGGGTCTCGGCCAGTTGATCGAGATGGGCATTCAATGTGACCGCACGATCACATTTGGCGATTAGGGAGTTATTATGAGCGAAACTGTAAAAAAATTCCTCTATGTCAATCGCCGTGCGCCATATGGCACGATTTACGCACAAGAAGCGCTGGAAGTCGTGTTGATCGGCGCGGCGTTTGATCAGGACGTGTCGATGGCATTTCTGGATGACGGCGTGTTTCAGTTGACCAAAGGGCAAGACACCAAGGGGATCGGGTTGAAAAACTTTTCGCCGACTTTCCGTGCCCTTGGCGATTACGAGGTCACTAAATTATACGTTGAGCGGGAATCTTTGGAGGAACGCGGGCTAAGCCTCGATGATCTGCAAGATATCCAATATGAGGATGAAGACGACGATTGGGCCGAAAAACCCTCTATCCGCCTGATCAGTCGCGCTGAAATGGCGGATGTCATGGCCGATCAAGACGTCGTTTTGAGCTTTTAGGAGGGGTAGAATGGCAACTTTACACACAGTTAATAAATCCCCGTTTCAAGCAGGCGCGCTTAGCAGCTGTCTCGCGCACATCAAAGAGGGTGACACCGTTTTGATGATCGAGGACGGCATTTACGGCGCGCTGACCGGCACAGGTTTTAGCGACAAAGTGCAGGCAAGTGGCGCAAAAATCTGCGTGCTGGGGCCAGATGTATCCGCGCGCGGTATTGACACCGCCCATATCCTTGCCAGCGTTGAAACCGTTGATTATGACGGGTTTGTTGACCTGGCAGCGGCAAGCGCGCGCGTACAGGCTTGGCTATAGATAGCACAGAATAACTGATAATCGAAAGGAAATACAATGGCTTACGAAGTAGACGGAAAAACAATCGAAACGGATGAGGAAGGCTACATCACCGATCTCAGCCAATGGTCCTCGGATCTCGCATCTGTGATCGCCAAATCCGAAGCAATCGACATGGGCGACGAACATTGGGCCGTAGTGAATTTCCTGCGGGATTATTACGAGGAATATCAAATCGCGCCAGCCGTGCGGGTTTTGATCAAATCCATCAAAAAATCCATGGGACCAGAGGTTGGCAACAACAAATACATGTATGAATTGTTCCCCTACGGTCCGGCCAAACAGGCGTGCAAAATTGCCGGCCTGCCAAAACCAACGGGCTGCGTCTAACGCCCTGTAATAAATAAAATTAGGGGTAATTCTGGGAGGGTTTACCGTGATTGCAACGGTATATGCAGTGTTATTTTATGTCGCGACGATCCTTTTGGTCGTCGGGACCGGCATGAAAGTGCTGAAATACGCGCGCACCCCCCAACCTCTGAAGATACCGATTTCCCCCGCCCCGCGTACCCGCCCCGGCGTCGTGTTTCGCATGCTGCGCGAGGTCTTGCTGTTTGAAAGCCTGTTCAAATCCAACAAATGGATTTGGCTGTTTGGTTACCTGTTTCACTGGGGCATGTTGCTGGTGGTTCTGCGCCATTTCCGCTATTTTCAACAGCCGGTCTGGTGGTGGGTGGAAATCATCCAACCCATTGGAATTTATGCCGGTTTTGCGATGCTGGCCGGTTTGCTCGGCCTGTTCGCACGCCGGGTTTTTCAGGAACGCATCCGCTATATCTCGGCCCCGTCGGACTATCTGATGCTGGCGTTGCTAATGCTGATCGGGTTTTCCGGCTTTATGATGAAATTCGTCAGTCACACCGATATTTTGATGGTCAAGGCGTTCATGCTGGGCCTGATGCGGTTTCAAATCAACGCGCTGCCAACGACATTTCCGTTGCTGGTGCACCTCGGTTCAGTGGCGTTGCTGATGATCATTTTCCCGATTTCCAAGCTGATCCATGCCCCCGGTCTGTTCTTTTCGCCCAGCCGCACGCAGGTCGATAACGCCCGAAAATTTCGCCATCTTTCCGCCTGGGCCAGCCAGTTGCCCCCCTTGCCCGAGCACATTCCCGAAAAAGAGGAGGGGTAGGCCATGGCGCATCTTGATATGAACGCCAAGGGCGGACCTAAATTTGTCGGCGATCCGCTGAAAATCCCAAAGCTTGAATGCGGCGCGATGATGGACACGAATTCGTTCAAAGCCGCACCTCAACATAACGAGCCCTTGGGTTTTCCCGGTGAGCTGCTGGACAACTGGCAAGAGGTTGCGATTGCCAGGCTGGGTGAGTTGGCCGACAAAAACCGTGCCTTTAAGGTCTATCTTGATACCTGCATAAAATGCGGGGCTTGCACGGATAAATGCCACTATTTTCTAGGCACGTCTGACCCAAAAAACATGCCGGTGGCGCGCCAGGATTTGCTGCGCTCGGTCTATCGGCGCTATTATACTTTTGCCGGGAAATACTTTCCGTGGCTGGTCGGCGCGCGTGATTTAACCCGCGAAGTTCTGAATGAGTGGTACACCTATTACCACCAATGCTCGCAATGCCGTCGCTGCGCCGTTGCCTGCCCAATTGGTATTGATACGGCCGAAATATCCATGGCGGCCCGCGAGATTCTGGATAGCGTTGGTGTAGGGCAAAAGTACTGCAACGAGATTATCGCCAAGCTGAAAAAAACCGGCAATAATCTAGGTATGAACCCCAAAGCCCTGCGCGCCACCCTTGAGGATCTGGAGGAAGATCTGGAGGAAGAAACCGGCATTCCCGTCAAGCTGCCGCTGGATGTTAAGGGCGCCGATATCCTGCTGATCACCCCCTCGGCCGATTTTTTCGCCGAACCTCATATCGACGGATTACTGGGCTATGCCAAGGTGTTCCATGCAGCCGGGGTTAGCTGGACGATCAGCTCATATGCCTCAGAGGCCGCGAATTTCGGGATGTTTATTGGCAGTTACGAAAATATGCGCGAGGTTAGCTGGCGCATCCGGCAAGCGGCCAAGGATTTGGGTGTCAAACGGATTGTTTTCGGGGAATGCGGGCATGCATGGCGGGTGGGCTATTCGTTCCTGAATACGCTGGCCGGGCCGTTTGATTTTCTCGATCAAAACTATCCCGTCCCCCAGCATATCATGGAATTCACCTCTGATGCGATTGACGCAGGCCTGCTGAAAATCGACAAATCCAAAAACGATGAATACGTGATGACCTATCATGACAGTTGCAACGTGGCGCGAGGGTCCGCAATGGGGGATAAGCCGGGCGGGCAGTTCGATTTGCCGCGCAAGGTAATCAAGGCCGTGTGCAACCATTACCATGAGATGGAGCGTGACACGATCCGCGAAAACACCTTTTGTTGCGGCGGCGGTGGCGGGCTTTTGACCGATGATTTGCTGGATTTGCGCATCAAAGGAGCCAGCCCGCGGATGATGGCAATGCAACAGGTAACAGCGGATCACGGCGTCACGCATATGGCAGCGATCTGTGCGATTTGTAAAACCCAGTTTTCCAAGGTTATGCCGAAATACGGCTATGAAATGGATAATATAATGTCGGTGCACCAACTGGTCGCCAATGCCGTCGTGCTCGACGGGCAAGAAGATGAGGCCGAACCGGCCACAGCGGAGGAAACACCATGAACGAACAACCCACATTCCGGCGCTTTGAAGACGATGCGGATCATTCTGACTGGGAGCTTGAGGAAAAAATCTTTCAGCAAGATACATCCTATAAATGCCCCACATACATCCATAAAACACCGCCCTGCCAAGGGTCTTGCCCTTCGGGCCATGAAATCCGTGACTGGCTGGCGATCGCGCGCGGCATGGACAAACCGGTGGTTGAGGGCATGGCGTGGCAGGAATATGCGTTCCAGCGCATGGCGCGCGCCAACCCGTTTCCCGCCACCATGGGCCGCGTTTGCCCCGCTCCTTGCGAAGCAGGCTGCAACCGCAACGAGGTAGACGATTACGTCGGCATCAATGCGGTTGAACAATATGTCGGTGACTGGGCTAATGAGAACAATGTGAAACTACTTAAAGCCGGGGCTGACACGGGCCGCGTAATCGCGGTGATCGGCGGTGGGCCTGCGGGCCTCTCGGCGGCGTATTTCCTGCGTCTTGCCGGGCATCGTGTGGTGCTGTTTGAGGCCAATGAGCAGCTGGGCGGGATGATGCGTTATGGCATTCCGGGGTATCGCACCCCGCGCGATATGCTCGACACGGAAATTGGCCGGATCGTTGATCTGGGCGTTGAAATTCATCTTAACACCCGGGTTGGCAAAGATATTCCCATGGCTGATCTTGAGGAAAACTACGATGCTATTTTCTGGGCTTTGGGCGCACAAAACGGCCGCCCTTTGCCGATTGACGGCTGGGATGGTACGGAAAACTGTATCAACGGGATTGAGTTTCTGGACGCCTTTAACAAGGGTTGGGTGCTGGGGACCGCGCAAAAAGTTGTCGTGGTTGGCGGCGGGGATACCTCGATCGATGTGGCCTCGGTGGCGCGGCGTTTGGGACATATCACCCATGTCGCTGAAACTGAACACGCTGATGGATCACTTATCGATTTCACCGCGCAGGATGCAGCCCATGTGCTGACCCGCGAGGGTATGAAGGCGACGCTGACCTCACTTTTCCCGATTGAAGAAATGACCGCCGCTGAACATGAGCGCGAGGATGCCAAACGCGAGGGTGTTGAGTTGCGTGGCAGCGTGATGCCCCTTGAAGTATTGAAAGATGCGCAAGGTAAGGCGCGCGCGCTAAAGATGTGCAAATGCACGATGGATGGCGGGCGCCCGGTGCCGGTTGAGGGCACGGAATTTGAGCTGGAGGCCGATATTATTATCTCTGCCATCGGCCAGATGGGCGATTTTGACGGGGTTGAGGATATGAACGCCGGCAATGGTTTCATCGACATTACTGCCGGCTTCAAGGTCAAAGACAAGGGCAAGCATTTCGCCGGTGGCGACATCATCAAACCCCACCTTTTGACCACAGCCATTGGCCACGGCCGCATCGCCGCCGACACGATCACCGATTTTCTGGAGGGCGGTGAAATCGCAAAACGTGCGCGCATTGACACGCCGCATTTCAATCTGCTGAACGAATTGCACCAGCGTGGGCACGATCCGTCACCTTATGATCACACACCGATACGCGGCACGGATTCCGATAGTTTTGCCGTGCATAATTATGAGGATCGCTCGGATTCCCAGATTATCCCGCACACCGAGCTTTATAAGGGTCATTTCCCCTTTGTGGCGCGTGAAGTGCGCGACGAGGTTCATATCGAGGGCGATAAAGTTCTGGGAAATTTTGAGGAACGCATCATTGCGTATTCCCAAGAGCAAGCCCAAAAAGAAGGCGAGCGCTGCATGTCCTGCGGCATGTGTTTTGAGTGCGATAACTGCGTGATTTACTGCCCGCAAGACGCGGTATTCCGGATCAAAAAATCAGACCGCACCGTCGGGCGATATGTGGATACGGATTACACAAAATGCATCGGCTGCCACATCTGCGCCGACGTTTGCCCGACGGGGTACATCAAAATGGGTCTTGGGGAATAGACATGAAACGGCTGTTTATCATTGCAATGATGACGGGCCTGATGGCAACCCCCATGTTGGGCGGCGAGACCTATCCAGATGTACCCAAAGCCAGCGGTAATCCCCATCCCGAAGGTAGTACGTATTGGCGTATCAACCACCCCGATTTGCTGAAACACGGGCGCGATATGACTGTGCATGAGGGCGCGCGAAATACCACCGCATCTCTTAGCGATTGCATCACCTGTCATGCGGTAAACGGCCCCGACGCCAAGCCGGTGACGATTGTTAGCGACCAGCATTTTTGCCGCACCTGCCATGAATATGCAGCCGTAAAGATCGATTGTTTCCAATGCCACGCCTCGGTCCCCGAGGAACAGGGCCAAGCGCATCTTATGTTCAAAGAGCCGACAACAGACGGGCTGGATGTCTTGCTAAGTTATCTCCAGAGGGTTTCGCCATGAAAATACCCGGGTGTGGACAAACACAAAAAGGCGCTGATATGCATCGGCGCAACTTTCTGAAAACCGGGGCGGCCCTGGCAACGATTTCGCTCGCGCCCGGGGTCACACTGATGGCGATGGGGCAAGGTGTTGGGGCAGCGGCCAATCCGAACGCGCGCTGGGGTCTGTTGATCGACGCGGGTAAATGCCCGGTGGATTGTTCGGCCTGTGTGACGGCTTGTTCACAAGAACACGGCTGGGAAAATACCGGCCTTGATACCGACCCGCAGTGGATCCGCAAGGTTACAGTGAAAGACCCCGACACCGGATATACCAATTCTCTGCCGGTAATGTGCCAGCACTGCGAAGACCCGCCCTGCGTGGACGTTTGCCCAACGGGCGCGTCGTTTAAACGCGCTGACGGGATCGTGTTGGTGGATCGCCACACCTGTATCGGGTGCCGTTATTGCATGATGGCCTGCCCTTACAAGGCGCGCTCATTCGTGCATGAGCCTGTAACGGGGCAGAAAACCACCAGCCCGCGCGGCGTTGGCACGGTGGAAGGGTGTAACCTTTGTGTCCATAAAATCGACCGGGGCGACGCAACCACCGCCTGCGTTGAGGCCTGCACAGCTACGGGAAATAATGCGATGATTTTTGGCGATCTCAACGATCCTGACAGCGACATTTCCAAGGCACTCGCCGCCTATCCCAGCATCGAACTGCGTGGGGATCTGGGGCTGAACCTTGGTGTGCGCTACCAGAATATTTAGGGGAACCCGATGGAACGTGTGATGTACAGCGAAATCAAAAGCACCCCGCTGGTTTGGGGGCTGCTGGTGCTGCTCGGCGTGTTTGTCGCGGCTGCGGGGGCGGTTGTTTTATACATCGAACACCACGGGCATATCGTGACCGGCATGAACAACCAGATCGTCTGGGGGCTGCCGCATGTGTTCGCGATTTTCCTGATCGTGGCCGCGTCTGGAGCACTGAACATTGCCTCTATCGGCTCGGTGTTTGGCAAGCTTGCCTATAAACCCCTGTCGCGCCTGTCTGCCCTTTTGGCGATTGCGCTGCTGGTGGGCGGGTTGGCGGTGCTGGTGCTGGATCTGGGGCGGCCCGACCGATTGATCGTGGCGATGACCACGTTTAACTTTACCTCGATTTTCACCTGGAATATCCTGCTTTATACCGGCTTTATCGCGATTGTTGGCATATATCTTTATACGCAAATGGCGCGCCGGATACCTGCGCATATCGTTAAGGCTGCCGGAATGGCGGCGTTTATCTGGCGCTTGATCCTGACCACTGGCACCGGGTCAATCTTTGGCTGGCTGGTCGCACGCCAAGCTTACGACGCCGCGATTATGGCACCTTTGTTTATCGTCATGTCATTCGCCACAGGCATGGCAATTTTTCTGTTGGTGATCATGGGCGCCAGCCGCCTGAGCGGTCGGGTGTTTGGCGCAGAATTACGCACACGTCTGGCCCGCCTGCTGGCCATATTCATCGCCGCCCTTTTGTATTTCACCGCCATACAGCACCTCACCAACCTCTACGCCGCCGAACACAGCGCGGTTGAGGCCTTTATCCTGCGTGATGGCGGCATCTATACCACCCTGTTTTGGGGCCTTCAGGTGCTGGCTGGCGGGTTGGTGCCCATGGCAATCCTGTTTCACCCAACGCTTGGTTCGCGCGCTGGCATGGTCGTGCTTTCAGCCATTTTGGTCGTCATCGGCGGGTTCGCGCAGCTATATGTCATCGTTATCGGCGGGCAGGCTTTCCCGCTGGACATATTCCCGGGGTATGAGGTTTCCAGTAGTTTCGCCGACGGTGTCATCAACGCATACTCCCCCAGCATGTTAGAGCTGACCCTTGGCTTTGGCGGCGTCGCACTGGCCCTTGCAATCACGGTTTTGGGCCTAAAAATCCTGCGCATCTTGCCCAATTCCCTTTCAGATGTCACTGTGGCTGAAAACGGCTGACAATAGGCATATCATGGAACAAAAACTGCATCCCTTCGCGAAATTCATCGCAATTTTAGCACGCGGCAAGACCAAAACCCGTGCCTTTACGCTGGAAGAATCCCGCGAGGCGATGGAGATGATCCTGAACGGCACCGCCTTGCCTGAACAGATCGGGGCCTTCCTGATGCTTTTGCGCTTAAAAGAGGAAACCCCCGAGGAAATCGCCGGTTTCACCATGGGTGCGCGCGCCACGTTTAATCTGCCGGCGGCCTTGCCCGAGGTCGATATCGACTGGTCGTCTTACGCCGGAAAACGCCGCCAATTGCCGTGGTTTATCCTGTCGGTTCTGCTGCTGTCGCAAAACGGCGTGCGCGTGTTGATGCATGGCACGGGCGGGCATACGCCGGGGCGCATGTACACCCGCGAAACTTTGCAGAAACTGGGGTTCCCCATTGCCCGCTCCTTTGAGGCCGCCGCCCGGGATCTCGCTGCGCGCAATTTTGCCTATCTGCCGCTTGAGGTCATGTCGCCAAAACTGCGCGAATTGATCGAAATGCGCCCGCTTTTTGGCCTGCGCTCGCCGGTGCACAGCTTTTCGCGCATGCTCAACCCGTTTAATGCGCCCGTGATGATGCAAGGCATTTTTCACCGTGGTTTCATGGATATTCATGCAGGTGCGGGATTGCTGCTCGACCAGCCCTGCACCACGGTTTTTCGCGGTGAAGGCGGTGAGATTGAGCGGCGGCCAAACAAGCCCACCGTCGTTTGGACGGGCAAAGGCGACAACATTTCCGAAGAACAATGGCCCGCCCTTTTGGCTGATGGCCATGCTGCAGCCGATGAAAGTATGGATGTTAACCACCTTGTTGCGATCTGGCAGGGCATTGAGCAAAACGAATATGCAAGCACCTCGGTCACCGGCACGCTGGCCGTAGCGCTGAAATCTTTAGGGCGCGCAGATACGGTTGAGGCGGCGCAAAAACTGGCGCAATCCATGTGGGACAGTCGCGACAAAGGTAACCTATCGGTGGCCCGGTGACCCCGCGCTTTATGATCGCGGCCACGCATAAATCTTCGGGCAAAACGGTGGTTACAACAGGGCTGGCGCGGGCAATGCAACAGCGCGGGCTGCATGTGCAAACCTTTAAAAAGGGCCCGGATTATATCGACCCGATGTGGCTGAAGCACGCCAGTGGTCGCCCCTGTTATAACCTTGATTTCAACACCATGACGAGCACGGAAATCCGCGATTTCTTTTGTGCTCGGGCGCGCGACGCGGATATTACGTTGATTGAAAGCAACAAGGGGCTGTTTGACGGGGTTGACCTGCACGGCACGGATTCCAACGCCGCACTTGCGCATCTGCTGAAGGTACCCGTGGTGCTGGTGGTCGATACTACCGGCACAACTCGCGGGATTGCGCCGCTGCTGCTGGGGTATCAGAATTTTGATGCGAACCTGCGCATTGCCGGGGTGATTTTAAACAAGGTCGGCGGCGCGCGCCATGAGGCAAAGTTGCGTGCAGCTGTCACTGAATACACCGACCTGCCGGTATTGGGGGCCGTTCTGCGCCACCCGGATCTCGAAATCGGCGAGCGCCATCTTGGCCTGACAACCCCGGGCGAAACCGGCGAATTATCGGCAATGATTGAATGTCTAGGGCAGCGGATAGGGGATTCAGTTGATCTTGATGCGTTGGAAAGAATTGCACAAACGGCTGGGCTGCTTAACCCTGCACCGATTGCACCTTCGCCCCATTTTGCCACCGACCTGCGTATCGGCATTCCGCGCGACGCGGCTTTTGGATTTTACTATCCCGATGACCTTGAGGCGATGGAGGGTATGGGTGCCAAGCTGGTGTTTTTTGACGCCCTAACCACCCCGCAGTTGCCCGACATCGACGGGCTGTTTATCGGCGGCGGTTTCCCCGAGACCTCGGCGGCAGCCCTATCTGCAAATACTGGGTTAATGGAGGACATTCGCGCAAAAATCGCCGCAGGTATGCCGACATATGCCGAATGTGGCGGCTTGATGTATCTGTGCAAAACCTTGCAGTGGCAGGGAAAAACCTACCCGATGGTTGGTGCAATTAATGGCGACGCGGTGATGTGCGAACGCCCGCAAGGGCGCGGATATACCCGTCTGAAAGCCACCCCGGATTGCCCGTGGCCCCTTGGGCAAACGCCGCTCAAGGCCCATGAATTCCACTATGCCCGTATCGAAAATCTGCCCAGGGACACAAAATTCGCCTTTAGCCTCACGCGCGGTGCCGGAATTACCGGCGCGCAGGACGGCATAGTTGTGAATAACCTGCTGGCCGGGTTTTGCCACATGCGCAACACTTCGGCCAACCCCTGGGTCGAGCGGTTTTTGCGGCAGGTAAAAAAGGTCAGGTAAATCAAACTCTATGGTGTATCTTTTTCACCCGATAACAATGCGCTGGGCGGCCAAAGCTTGTTACCAGACCCAATCGCGCGATCAATCTTTGAAAGATAACGCCCGGATTTATCCCCCAGTAACAGCTTTTTTATTTGTGCTGACAGGTAATAAGAATTGAATTTGCCCATAAGTTTGGACATTTTCCCATCCTGGCCAGCCGTACCCTTAGGCTGTGATGTGTTCCACTTCAGGCGAACAGGCTCTTTACCTAGTATTTGCGTAAAAAAGGTCTCATATTCTTTCAGGTATTTTTGTGTATGTTGTGGAGTGTTGTGCAGATACGGCTTATTTGCACCAATAAAATGCAAGATATTCGGATCAAACCTCTCAATAAACCGCGCAGCAAAGGG
The DNA here is from genome assembly GCA_036479695.1 of Paracoccaceae bacterium. Lineage (GTDB taxonomy): Bacteria > Pseudomonadota > Alphaproteobacteria > Rhodobacterales > Rhodobacteraceae > NORP23. Next base: position 99,611 of record JAZGFN010000003.1, on the reverse strand, counting down.
GTTTGTCTGCCAATTCCATTGTAGGGGTAGCGGCGCCCAATTCCCCTTCAGGTAGCCATTAAGCGCATCTTGATCCGTGAATTGGAAGTCCTGCTGGTTATCATCGGCATATTTCATCACGCCTTCCAGTATGTTTTCTTGACAATAGGCTTTCACATCAAAAACCAGAAAACCTGCATTGAAGTATTTCGTATTTTCGAGACCCAACTTTTGAAAACCGGCAATGAAAACCGGCGCTATAACCGGACGCCATTGCATAACATCAAGTACAGCTGAGATTGGCGTGCCATCTTTGGCAAGGGTAAAAAGGTCAGATATTTGACCCCTACGAATAAACATGTCGGTATCAAGATAGATTATTTTCTTATAGTCATTTTGAAACAAAACCGGCAGAGATGCTTTGATATGGTTGGCAATCGGTATGTTTGCCTTGATGGGCATCCCGGATAGAAATTCTGTGTTGATTTGACATACACGAATATCCGGTAATTTTGGGTGGTTAAGTTCCAACCCTGCATCAGGTGTGCAAAAGACCAAGTCGTAATTTCGTTCGGGTTCATGTTGCGCGATTTGCCAAAATATAAACCGTGCAAAATCAACGACTTTTTTATCACCACATAAAATAACTGCACTATCATTGGTCTTTGGAGAAGTTTGCGTGATAATCATGTTGTGCCTTATTAAATATTGAGAAATGCTATCCTCTCTATAGGCATATGAAACAAAAAAATACCCCGCCTTTGCAAGCGAGGTACAAACGTTAGATATGGGTGACAATCAGGCTTTTTTGATCTCAAACTTGTAGATATCACCCTCGGATTCAGAACTTAGCAGTTCGTTGCCGGTTTGGCGGGCAAATGCGGCAAAGTCGGCGACTGATCCGGGGTCTGTAGATTCAATTTTCAGTGTATCCCCTGTCGCCATCGCTTTGAGGGATTTTTTGGCTTTGAGGATGGGCAGCGGGCAGTTCAGCCCTTTCGCGTCTAGTACATGTTCGGCCATTTTGGATCTTAAACCTTTCTGTTGTTCATTTCTTACATGTAATAATTGACGTCAGACTTACAAGCAACTTCAATCGCGGTGACAGCACCGCCAAGTTCAACGCCGTCGATCAGGTCTTCTTTTTTGATCTCAAACAGATCTAGCGTCATTTGGCAGGCAATCATGCGCACGTCGCTTTCCACGGCTGCTTCGCGCAAATCCTCAATCGAGGCGACGCCTTTTTTCTTGATCAGGTTTTTCATCATTGTGGTGGCCCCGCGGTCAACACCCGGAATTGTCGATATAATATTAGGCATGGCCATGTGCATCCCCATCATCGGCATTTTCATACCCGGATTGCCTAGTGACGAAACCTTCAGGTCCAAATCTTTACGCAAAAGGTTAAGGCCGTAGAACGTGAAAAACATCGTTACTTCCATGTCCAGTGCAGCCGCAGATGTTGCAAGAATGAACGGCGGATATGCCCAATCAAGCGTACCTTTGGTTGCAATGATAGACATGCCTTTGGCGTTGCTATTTGATTCATCCAGCATGATCAAACCTCCTTAATAGATAATAGTTTACTTAATTAGCATATTTTAATACTATGAAGCGCAAGAGTCAAGAAAACAGCGGTATTTTGCTTTCATCAACGTGTGTTATTTGATATTATGTACAAACAAATTGAGTTAATATTGTTGATACTGACCAAAAGTCAGACGTATGCTGGGGAGTGCGCCATGAATATTACTGACCTTGAAGATAAGGCCATTGAGGCAAGTAACCTGCTAAAAATCATGTCAAACCAGTGGCGGTTGTTGATCTTATGCAATTTGATGCAGGGTGAATCCTCGGTGCAGGAATTGCAAAACCGCCTTGGGTTAGGGCAATCCGCGCTATCCCAGCATCTGGCAATTTTGCGTCATGAACGTCTGGTGAACACGCGCCGCGAAGCCCAATCCATATATTATTCTATCGCCAGCCCCGAGGCAGAGCAGATTCTTGGCACATTGCATAAGCTATACTGCACCGAAGAAATGGCGAAAATGCTTGCGTGATCAAGCTGTTACATAAAATCTGATTTTCCGAAGATTTCAATACATTGACAAAACTAAATGTGCTAATGTGACTTTGGAAACCATCGGCGGGCTTTGGTCGCAAAGTATAAATGATTGATGGTGGGGAATAGACAGGGGATAAAATGCTGGAAACATGGAAAGAAATCGTCGTTGAGTCTTCGGGGGTCTACATTGGATATGGCGGGCTGCTAATCGGTATCGTCTTTGGGTTCATCGTTTACCGTACGAATTTTTGCACGATGGGTTCAATCTCAGACATGCTGACATTCGGGGATTTTCGGCGTTTTAGGGCGTGGTTACTGGCAGCCGCGACTGCCATTGCCGGGGCGGCCATCATCTCATGGCAGGAAATTGCATATTTTGCAGATTCGATTTATCTGACACCGCAATTCAACTGGGCCGGAAACATTGCCGGTGGAACCATTTTCGGCTTTGGCATGGTCTTTGCCGGGGGCTGCACAAGCCGTAATCTTGTGCGCGCCGGGGCTGGTGATCTGCGTTCACTCATGGTGATCCTGTTCATTGCCATTTTTGGCTATATGACCAACGGTGGGCTGCTTGCGCCTTTGCGGGTCAGCATATTTACCCCCCTTACTGTTGATCTAACCGAATACGGCATGGAAACGCAAAGCATGGGCGAAATGCTGGCTAGTATGACAGGTATAAGCATCGCAACTGCGACGTATATTGTGCTCGCCATCCTTTTGGTCGCGTTGCTTGGGTATATTTTCAAGGACAAAGATTTCAGGGCGGCGCCTGTGCATATTATTTCAGGGGTCGGGATCGGGCTTTGTGTTATTGCAGGCTGGCTGTTAACCGGGCTGGCATTTGATGAAATGGCCGATAATCCGGTGGCATTAACGTCACTGACCTATGTGCGGCCATCGGGTGAGACACTGGATTACCTGATGCGATTCACGGCATACGGCGCGCCAAGCTTTGCTGTCGTTACTACCTTCGGGGCGCTTTTGGGCGGGTTTATTGGTGCGCTCACAAAGGGGCGGTTTGCGCTGATAACTTTTGCTGACACCAAAGACACATTGCGCAATATGTTTGGTGGGGCGATGATGGGCATCGGCGGTATTGTTGCTTTGGGCTGCACGCTTGGTCAGGCCGTTACCGGCATGTCAACATTGGCCGCCGGGTCGCTGATAACCTTCATCTTTATCGTGCTCGGCGCGGTTGCCGGCATGAAATATATGGAACATTTATTGATGAAAGACGCCTAAATTACGCCTCATCCTCAGTGCCGCGCAATTGCGTCGCAATATTGAGGGCGATGGAGGTATAAATCTTGGTGTGCGGTCCGTCCGGGTCGACAACTACGGTCGGCGTACCCTCATCTGAATGTTTGCGGATATCCATATGCAGCGGTATCGCACCCAAGAACGGCACGCCAAGCTTGATGGCCTCATCCTGCGCGCCGCCATGGCCAAAGATATCCGAGACCTCACCGCAATGCGGGCAGGTGAAATTGCTCATGTTTTCGATAATGCCAAGGATCGGCACTTTGACGTTTTCAAACATCTTCAGGCCTTTGCGGGCATCAATCAGCGCCAGATCCTGGGGTGTTGAGACAATCACAGCTCCGGCCAGCGGCACCTGTTGTGCCATGGTTAATTGCGCATCCCCCGTGCCGGGTGGCATGTCCAGAACCAGCACATCGAGCGTACCCCAGTTAACTTCACGTACCATCTGCATCAGTGCTGAAACAATCATCGGACCACGCCAGATAACGGGATTGTCCTCCTCCATCAGAAAACCCATCGACATGACTTTGATGCCATGCCCATCCATAGGCATAATCTTTTCACCGACAATATCGGGCCGCCCGGTGATCCCCATCAGGCGCGGCATCGAGGGGCCATAAATGTCGGCATCCAGCAACCCGACCCGTTGGCCAAGCTTGGCAAGGGCGAGCGCGATATTGGCCGCCGTGGTGGATTTCCCAACCCCGCCTTTACCCGAAGCAACAGCGATAATCGCCGCGACCCCCGGCAGTTCTGCCGCCGCCGGTCGCATATCGCGCCCCACAGGTTTTGAGGCCTTAAGCTCTGGCAGTTGTTGGCTGGGCGTTGGCGCATCCCGCGCGGCTGTCAAAACGATTAACGCCGATTTTACACCGTCCATGCTCTCAACACGTTCTTGGGCCGCAGCGCGCAGCGGGTCAAAATCCCCCCGGAACGCATCCGGCACAGTGATCGAAAAGACAACCTTGCCGCCCGTTTCAGTGATTTCACTGACCAGGCCCAAAGACACAAGGTCTCCGTCAAGTCCGGGCACAGCGATCTGCGCCAATTCGCCCAATATACGGTTATTCAAACTGTCAGCCATGTGGTTTCCCCGGGTCCATAATTCATGCGTATATTAGAATACTGTTATTTATCTTGGAAAGATATAAAAAAACTTGGGTGTATGGGCATGATGGCGCTGATAAAATCGAGGCTACTTGAATGGTTATGCGCGCGCCGTATACTGGACTGAAAGTAAAGTGGGGTGCATAATGATTTCACGCAGGGAATTTCACAAAGGCGTCGTTGCGCTGGCGCTGGCCAAGCTGGCCGCCGGGCCGGTGCAGGGGGCCACGCAGGATGACAGCCTGTTTTATCTCAACCGTTTGACATTTGGCGCAACGTTGCAATCACGCGCGGCATTCAACAGCCTTGGTTTGGAAAAATGGCTGGCACGCGAGCTTGAAAAGCCGGTGGAAAACCCTGACCTTACGGCACGCCTGAAAGCCGCCACCCTGCGTATGGAATATGACGAAGGTGAGAGCGAAACCGGTGAGAAATGGGCTGCCGTCAATGAAATGCGCCCCTATAGATATCTGGATGGTGATCCGGAAAAACTGGTCGATCTGCTGAATTACGAATTGCCCGTTTCCTATACAGAACGCAGCCGCCCGGCCTATGAGGTCATCGCGGCCTCGTTCATTCGCGCTACCCATAGTGATGCCCAATTGCGCGAGGTGATGACGGCGTTTTGGCACGAACATTTCAGCGTAAATTCCGACAAAAACGAAGGTACCGCCGCGTTTTTTGCCCAATATGACCTGATCATGCGCGAGAATGCGTTTGGCAATTTTCGCACGCTGCTGGGTAAGGTTGCCCATGCGCCCTCCATGCTGTTTTACCTCAACAATGAGGCCTCGCGCGCCAGTCCGGCCAATGAAAATTACGCCCGTGAGCTGCTTGAATTACATACCCTCGGGGCCGAGAATTATTTCAATGATCAATATGACGACTGGAAAGATGTGCCCAAGGACAAAGATGGGATCGCGAAAGGGTATATTGATCAGGATGTTTACGAGGTCGCGCGCGCCTTTACCGGCTGGAGCGTCGGGGACGGGCGCTGGATCGATGAAGGTCGCCGCGCTCCTGCATCCGGGAAATTCTACTATGTTGATTTCTGGCATGACCCCTATCAAAAACGCATTCTGGGCCGTGAGTTTGCACCAAACCGTGGTCCCGAGGCGGATGGCGAGGACGTGCTTGACATGCTGGCCGCGCATCCTGCAACAGCGCGGTTTATAGGGCGTAAAATTCTGCGTCGCCTTGGAATTGAGACTCCAAGTCCGGGATATCTGGACCATATCGCACAGGTTTTTCTGGCCCATACGCGATCCACAGATCAAATCGCCCATGTGCTGCGCGCGGTTGTTCTGCATGCGGAATTTGCCCAAACCCCGGCCCAAAAACTACGCCGCCCCTATGAATTTCTGATCGCGATGTTCCGGGCAACCGGGGCCGAGATTGTGTCGCCGCAGGATGATCTGGTCTGGTCATTGCAGGTTGCCGGATGGCGTCAACATCAGGTCAGACCCCCCACCGGGCATTCGGATGCCTCGCCCGATTGGGCCAATACGCGCGCGCTGAATGCAATGGTGGATTTCGCCCTTTACAGCCATAACGACTACTTTGAAGGCGTTGAATTTGATCCTGCCCCCAAGGGCGCGAAAACCTGGGCTGATCTGGCCAAACACTGGAGCGAACGCTTTGCCGCGCCCCCTGACACGGTAGATGCATTCCTAAGCGGGTTTGATCTGGACGTTGATGAACAACTACCCAGACAGGATCCCGAATACATTTCCTGGGGCAGTTCAACCGCGATTGGGCTGGCCGCGTTATCGTCCCAGTTCATGTTCCGATAGGAGGTATTACAATGTCCCAAGAACCCATTCTTGTTGTTGTATTTCTACGCGGCGGAGCGGACGGTCTTAACCTGATCAGCCCAACGGGTGACCCTGATTATATCAATGCGCGCCCTGACAATCTGCGGGTTTTGCGGGATGGTGATGCTCCGGGATTTGCTATGGCCGAAATGGCCGCAGACGTCGATTTTCGTTTCAGTCCACATGCCCGCGGCCTGTCGGAACTGTTTGACGCAAAAGAGCTGGCGGTGATCCATGCCTCGGGCCTGACCGATGGCACGCGCAGCCATTTTGACGCCGAGGCCCGTATGGAACGCGCTACCAAAAGCAGCACTGCCGGGGGCTGGCTGGGGCGCTGGTTTGCGAGCCAGAAATCCGAGGCAATTTTGCCGTTGCTGGCGGTTGGCTCTAATGCGCCGGAAAGTTTACGCGGAACCGGCGATGTTGCCGTGGCGGAAACGCTAGAAGGATTGATGATGGCACAAGGCCATGAAATTGCGCCACTTTTACGTCAGCGCATGGGGCAAGGGTTTGGTGCGCACCCTCTGATCGGCGCGCCCATACGGCGGCTTATCCAGCTATCAGACACGTTGCAATCTCGCATTATCGATGGTGTTACAGGGGATGTGCGTACATATGTACCCTTGGGGGATTATCCCGATGATTACCTGTCAAATTCGTTCAAAACCATCGCGCGCTCGATCAAACTTGATCTGGGCTTGCGGGTTGCCACGGTCGATTTTGGCGGCTGGGACACCCATATCGCGCAAGAGAATGATTTTGCCGCGCAGGTGCGGATGCTGTCGGGCAACCTTATGGCATTCTGGCGTGATCTGGGCGCGGAGCAAAACCGGGTAAACGTGGTTATCATGAGCGAATTCGGGCGGCGCCTGCGCTCTAACACATCGGGTGGTACGGACCACGGATTTGGCAATGCGATGATGGTTATGGGGGCCGGTGTTAAGGGCGGCAAAATGTATGGCGAATGGCCGGGGCTGGAAAATGATGCGCTTGATGACGGGGCTGATCTGGATATCACCACAGATTATCGCCATGTGCTCTCAGAAATCATGACGCATCACATGAGGTTTGATGATCTTGGGCTGTTGTTCCCTGCGTTCACCCCTGAACCACTGGGTATTTTCACCTGAATATCCGCAGTTGATTGCATCTATTACTTTCAAAACTGTGGATGACGCCGTGCGCGAGCGTCTTTATACTCGCCCCTAAACAGCCCGATTGGAAACCCGAATGCCTGATTTCATGCACTATCCCGACCGCACGACATTGATGGAGAACCTCGCCGAGGATGTGGCCGCGCAACTGGCTGATGTGCTGGAAATGAAAGGCAAAGCTACGTTGGTGGTTCCCGGCGGCACGACCCCCAGTCCGTTTTTAAAACTGCTGTCAAAGGCGCCGCTGGCATGGAAGAATATCACCGTTATGCTAAGCGATGAACGTTTTGTGCCCGAAAGCTCGCCGCGTTCAAACACCCGTCTGATCCGCGAAACACTGTTGCAAAATACTGCGGCAGCAGCCCGGTTTATCCCCCTTTATAAGCCAGCCGCACAGCCCGAGGATGTGCTGGATGACCTTGCCAAAAACATCGCACGTTCCTTGCCGATTGATGTTTGTGTATTGGGTATGGGGGCAGATATGCACACCGCCAGCTTGTTTCCGCAGGCTGACAGGTTGGCCGAGGCCCTTGATCCTGAAACGCTCCATAACCTGCTGCCCATGCGTGCCAGCGGCGCCGATGAACCACGTCTGACCCTGACCGCCAAAACCCTGCGCTCTGCCAAGCACATCCATATTCTGCTGACAGGGGCGGATAAGAAAACGGCGCTGGAACAGGCCCTTATCGAGGGTCCCGCCACGCAAGCCCCTGTCCGCGCCATCCTCAACGCGCCCGCAAACGTTGAAATCCATTATGCCGACTAGCGTTATGTGCCCGAATGGATATAAGTAAGCCTTATGACACAGGTGATTTTCTTACTGAACGGCCCGAACCTTAACCTTTTGGGCAGCCGTGAGCCGGAGATTTACGGCCACGAGACCCTGCAAGATGTTGAAACTGCCTGTCAGGAACACGCCAATACGCGCGGCTTTCAGGTTATCTGTCACCAGTCAAACCACGAGGGCGATCTGGTAGGTTGGATACAAGAGGCGCGCCAAAACGCCTGCGCGATTATCCTCAATGCCGGGGCCTATACGCATACTTCGATCGCAATACTGGACGCGCTGCGCAGTTTTGACGGGGTGATCATAGAGGTGCATATCTCCAACCCCAAAACCCGCGAGGCTTTTCGCCACACCTCACTCATTGAACCCGCCGCCGATAAGGTTATCGCGGGTCAGGGCGTAGCCGGATACGTGATGGCGATTGATGCGGTGGCCGATATTATGAAAACGGCCTGATGCAACAGTTTTTTTCGACATGCCGCGCGCAGATATAAGACGACCAGCGCATTTGGATACGCTGGTCGCAAGTATTATTGCGCGGCATCAAAAACCAGACGCACAGTCACTGGCACGGCGCGGGTGATGCTTGGCAGTTTTGCCAGCTCCATCAGCTTCGTTACACCAGCATCAACGCCCAGTTCCTCGGTAGAGAAAAATGCCATTCCATCTGATACGATCATTACCTTGCTCTCGCTCAATCGTACCGCAATCAAAGCGGCATCAAAACGGACGTCCTTATCCAGAAACGTTAAGGTTGTCGTAACGTCTAAGGGTAATATGGCGCCAATATTCAACGTTGCAAACGCCTGCATATCGACGGAAGCTGTAATATTGGCCGCCGCGGTATCTTGAAAAACATGTTCAATAATACGGCCATTGCGCTTATCGATCCAGGTTTCGACACTGGCGAGATTAATAGAGATCGTGACATTTCCGTCGCTGTCCATATCCCCCGATAGTTCCGTAAAACTGTGAGATTCTCCGACTGCGTCTTTCTTGATCGACCCAAACGAGATTGTTGAGACAGTTTCATCAAGCACCCATGTACCAGCGCTTGCAGTGCCACCCCAAAAACCAAAAAACAGGCATACTAGCCCAATAGACATCTTATACATTTCCACACCCCTTTAAAAAGTACTCCACACTAAACACAGCGCCTAGCGCGGACTGTATAATAGTTAATAAAAGGTTAACAGCATACACTTATCGTAATATAGTGGCGGAATACTGCTGGTCGCACAAAAAAAGGAAGGTTTCGCGGAATTCAGATTTGTAATACGGACTGAAGCGATACCCTCAGGCCGTATATTTACAAGGTGTGCCAGCTAATTCAAAACGTCTGAATTTACCACTGGGCGCGGAAATTCGGGGCTTATAATATGCCCCGCCTGTGTCCGTAACCGCATTTGGCAACCAGCTGGGCAATAGCAATGATATCACCCTTCAGCATTTCAGACAGTTGCAAATTCAAAAATCGGTATTTCTGACCTCTCTTATTCCAGACGATAATCCGCGTGCCCACGCAATGATCCAAGAACTTAGTACGCCGTGGGGTATTCACAGCAAGGTTATGTCTATTTTAGTCCGCAATGGTGCCCACGGCTCATTTTGTGTGGCATTGTGGCATGCCAGACAGGCAGAATTTGATGCAAATGTTTTTACAAAAATGGGCATTCTTAACCGGCATCTGAACCGGACAATCACGTTGCAGGATCGGTTTGATGGCTTTGAGCAGGCAATCTGGTGCAAGGAGGCGGTCTTAGCGAATTCGCCGAGATGCGCGGGATCAGCCGCAACACCGCCAAGTGGCATTTGCAGGCAATTTTTGGAAAAACCGACACGTCGCGCCAACATGAGCTTGTAAGCCTTGTGTTGCGCACAGCGATCGAGGCCGGGTTTCCCTAAAACCGTCGATCGTTACCGCACCACGTAGACCGAGCAATCAGAGTGGCGCACCACCCTTGCAGCATTGGGGCCAAGCAGGTAATCCTTGAAATCCGGTTTATGGGCGCCGATGACAATCAGGTCAGAGCCAGCCTTTTTCGCGATTTTCAGGATTTCCTCATAGGCAGACCCCATGGCTACGATATGGCGGACCTTATCGTTGCTGTCAGCCCCAAGCACGCTTTCGGTAAAATCATTCAAAGCCTCTTTTGCCTTGGCAATAGCTTTATCGGTGTGGCCGGCCTCAAAAAAGCTGCCGACCATGCTCATGCCGAAATCAGGCACCACGGTGATAACATCTAGTTTGCCCCCATCCATCGCAGCCAGTTTGGCGGCGACTTTCAGGACTTCGGTTTCAATTTTGGGCTGGCTGATATCGACAGCGCATAAAACAGAATTGCTCATGCGGGTTCTCCTTTGCGATTTATGCGGCCACGTTGCAACAAGGCGATAAGGCCCAGCAGCAAGAGTGCCGGTATGAACACCAGTTCCTTGGGCAACTGGCTGGCCGGAGCCTGCACCGATTTCACGACCACGGGATCATCGCCGTAAAAATCAAACCCGCCCATTGTGGCAAAATAGGGCGTGCCGGGGAAAGGTTCGTCAAGCTTGATCTGACTGTCCTCTTCCATCAGCACCAGACCAAGCGTGGCAAGCCGTGCATCGCCGCCTGTTTCATCGCCAACCGGCAGCACCAGCGTTGTTTCTTTAACCACCGCCGTATCATAATCCGGCCCTGAAACAACAATGCGCATCTTCGCGCCGGTTTCAGCATTACCTATCGCCTCGCTTAGCTCGGCCGGGGTCAAATCACTGAACGGCGGCTGGATACGGTTCATAAAGAAATCCGGCCTGAACAGCATGAATGCCACCAATATCAACGCGATGCTTTCATAGATGCGCGAGCGGGTTAAAAACCAGCCCATGGTGCCTGCGGTAAAGGACAATATCGCAATAGTTGCGGTTATAAAGATCAGTATGCCCTTGGCCCATCCCACATCAATCAGCAACAGATCGGTGTTAAAGATGAACACAAACGGCAAGGCAACCGTGCGCAGGCTGTAGAAAAAGCCGATAAACCCGGTCTTGATCGCATCGCCCCCTGAAACGGCGGCCGCGGCAAAACTGGCCAGCCCCACCGGCGGTGTTACATCCGCCATAATGCCAAAGTAGAACACGAACAAATGCACGGCAATCAACGGCACGATCAGGCCGTTTTGCGCGCCCAGTTCAACAATCACGGCCGCCATCAATGAGGACACAACGATATAATTCGCCGTCGTCGGCAGCCCCATGCCAAGGATCAGGGATAAAACCCCGACTAGGAACAGCATGGCCACCAGATTGCCACCTGACAGGAACTCTACGAAATCAGCCATCACCAGCCCAAAGCCGGTCAAGGTCACGGTACCAACAATCACGCCTGCCGTGGCCGTGGCCAGACCAATACCGATCATGTTGCGCGCGCCCTCAATTAGCCCACCAATCAAGTCTGCAACACCCTCTTTCATGGCCGAGACAAAACCACCTTGCCCGCGAAACATTGCTTTAAGCGGACGTTGGGTCAAAAGGATGCCAAACAAAAGGAACGTCGCCCAAAAGGCCGACAGCCCGGGGGATTTTTGTTCAATCATCAGGAAATAGACCAGCACGATAATCGGTAGTAGATAATATAGCCCGGCCTTGTAGATTTTCGGAATATCCGGCAGCTCTACCACGGCGGCGTTGGGGTCATCGACCTCAAGATCATCAACCGAGGCCGCGATCTTCACCAAGAACACATAGGCCGCAAATACCAGTAGCGCCAAAATCCATCCTGCGCCCTCGGGCACCATGGATGTGATGAACTGCACGGGGTATTTCATCCCGTAACACAGCATCGCAAAACCGGCGAAAAACAGGAACATCCCCACAACTGTGCGGGTCAGGTTCACCACCTTGTTGCCAATGGTCGGCATGTTGCGTTTCACCGCTTCAAGATGCACGATATAGACCAGCGCGATATACGAAATGACCGCAGGCAGGAAGGCATGCGTGATCACCTCGACATAGGAAATACCCACGTATTCGACCATCAGGAACGCCGCGGCGCCCATAACGGGCGGCATGATCTGACCGTTCACGGATGAGGCCACCTCAACTGCGCCCGCCTGTTCAGAACTAAACCCAACCCGTTTCATAAGCGGAATGGTAAAGGTGCCGGTGGTTACCACATTGGCGATGCTTGATCCCGAAATCAGCCCTGTGGCTGCGGACCCGACCACAGCCGCTTTGGCCGGGCCACCCCGTAAGTGCCCAAGCGCGCCAAAGGCCATTTTGATGAAGTAATTGCCAGCGCCCGCTTTATTCAGCAAGGCCCCGAACAGCACGAACAGAAACACAAACCGGGTCGAAACTCCAAGTGCAATGCCAAACACCCCCTCGGAGGTGATCCACATATGGCTCATGGCTTTTTTCAAAGATGCGCCCGCCCAGCGGATTGAATCCGGCACGAGGGCAGAGTCGCCAAAGAAGACATAAAGCAAAAATATCGTCGCAATAATCGCCATTGCCGGCCCAAGCGAGCGGCGCGCCGCTTCAAACAATAGGATAAGCCCGACAAGGGCAAACCATTTGTCGGTATTATCGGCCAAGCCGCCGGAATTCACGATTTTTGTGTAAAAAATATACCCGTAAAGCGCAATAACCGCACCTCCCAACCCCATAATCCAATCCTGAATCGGGATATAGTCACGCGGGCTGGATTTGAACATTGGATAGGCCATAAAAGCCAGAAACAAGGCAAATGCCAGATGGATTTGCCGGGAATTATTGATGATGTCGCCAGGCAAAACGAGGTTGGAAATCGGCGATGCCAAAAGAACCTGAAAAACTGACCAGACCACCGCAACAGCGGATAAAAACAGCCCGACATTCCCCGCCGGATTACGCGCGCCTGCGTCGGTTGCAGCTACCAGATCCTGTAGCTCTTCCTCGCTTAGGCCATCGCCATTCTCTGTATTCTCAGACATATCATCCCTCCCACAACACCGTGCATTTTTGCCGGTTTTTTATTTTATAGTATAAAATCACACTTTTGGGTAGGCGAGAGCAGTCACCCGCTCTCGCCGATAGATATTACTCAATCCAGCCTTGCTCGCGATAATATTTCGCAGCGCCCGGGTGCAATGGTGCCGACAGACCAGCCGTCGCCATTTCTTGTGGGTCAAGGTTTGCGAATGCTGGGTGCAGCTTTTTGAAATCTTCGAAGTTTGCGAAGATTGAGCTGACCAGCACATAAACAACCTCTTCGGACACACTGGCCGAAGTTACGAATGTTGCGCCAACACCAAAGGTTTGGGTATCTGCATCATTGCCACGATACATGCCCCCCGGAATGGTTGCCGAACGATAGTAATCATTGTCAGCGATCAACTGATCAATAACATCACCGTCCACGGTTACCAGAACGGAATCACACGCAGTCGTTGCCTCTTGGATGGATCCCGAGGGGTGACCAACCGTATAGACCATCGCGTCAATCTGGTTGTCACAAAGCGCCGAGGATTGCTCGGCCGCTTTCAGCTCTGTTGCCAGTGCCAGATCATCCGTGCTCCAACCCATGGCTTCAAGAACGGTTTCCATTGTGCCGCGCTGGCCCGAACCAGGGTTACCAATGTTCACACGTTTGCCTTTAAGGTCAGTGAAATTGGTGATCCCCGCATCGGCGCGTGCCACAACGGTAAAGGGTTCGGCATGCACGGAAAATACCGCCCGCAGGTCCTCAAACGGACCCGCATCGGCAAATTTCGAGGTGCCGTGATAAGCGTGGTACTGCCAGTCAGACTGGGCCACACCAAATTCCAGTTCACCCTCGCGGATGGTGTTGATGTTATAGACCGAGCCGCCCGTAGATTCCACCGAGCAGCGCACCCCGTGTTCCTTACGACCCTTGTTAACCAACCGGCAAATCGCGCCGCCCGTTGGGTAATAAACCCCTGTTACACCGCCGGTACCGATGGTGATAAACTCCTCGGCCTGGGCCGTTGGGGCCAGTATTGCGGCGGCTGCGAATGCAACGGCTCCTAGTTTCAGTTTGCTTAACATCTTTATTCTCCCTGATTGATGTTTAAAATTGAAATGATCACTTGTCCCAAATCTCTTCAAGACGGCGATGGCGGTTTTCCACTTGTTCAATGCGGCGTTTGGCGCTGTTGCCACTGCGCGAAACCAACATGGCGATGATGGTTTCCACCAGCGCAAGCGTCGCTGCATAAGAGGAAAAAAACTGTGGGCTATCAGAGGGCACAATGAACCCCGCATTGGCAAAAGGCAAAGCCGGGCAAGTATGCGTATCGGTGATAACAATAACATATGCCCCCTGCGCGCGCGCCATATCAGCCGCCTGAATGGCGCGTTTTGCAAAGGGGGGTTTTGTGACGATAATCATAGCATCCTGATCGTTGAGATCAGCCATAGAGCTGCCAAGAGAGGCCCCCATTGAGCTGGCACATTGCCAATTCGTGGTGAAATAATTCGCCAGATATGACAGGTATTCCACGATGCCGGTAGACCCGAGCGCGCCCAGCAAAACCACATTGCGGGCTTTATGCAGATGTTCCACCGCATCCTCTAGACGGGTCTGATCAATGGCCGTGTTCAGCGCGCTGATATTTGCGATGCAGGCATTGGTCTGACGATACAAAAACGGCGGATGGTCGCTGTTTTCGGCGTCATGTTGCAACTTACCGGCTTTTTCTGAAAATGTGGCAACCTGGCGTTCAACTGTGTTGCGCAGTACTTCGCGCAACGCCTCATATTCCGGGAATCCCAGCGCGCGCGCAAGGCGTGAGAACGTGGCGGGGGCCAAACCACTGGTTGCAGAAATCGTTCGCAGGCTACGCGTGGCAACATCCAGCTTGTTAGCCGTAATATAATCGGCGGCCGCCTTTTGCTTTAGACTAAGTCCGCTATATTCTCTAGCAAGGATTTCTTCAAATGAGGGTTTTGCCAACATACATGTCTCCGCGTGGTTAACGGAATGTTTCCACTTGTTTCACAACTTGTCAAGAGATGAAACGTTTGTTTCAAATTGGATGCGTTTGTTTCAGCTATTGACACTGAATGAAACATTTGTTTCACTTGCTTGCGCACGATAACAGAGCATCCCCATGACCCATATTTTTCACCGCCAGACCAAATCCACTCCCCCCACAGCCACTGCGGGCAAGGGGGTTTATCTCTATGACAGGGCGGGGAAACAATATCTCGACGGCTCGGGCGGGGCTGCGGTTTCATGTCTTGGCCATGGTGACCCGGATGTAATCGCCGCGATAAAAGCGCAAGTAGATGCGCTGGCTTTTGCTCATACGGGGTTTTTCACATCTCACCCTGCCGAGGCTCTTGCCGATATGCTGATCACGCATGCGCCCAAGGGAATCGATAAGGTCATGATCACCTCCAGCGGTTCCGAGGCGATGGAGGCGACGCTAAAGTTGGCGCGTCAGTATTTCCTGGAGATCGGCCAGCCTGCGCGTCATAAAATTATTGCCCGGCGGCAAAGTTACCACGGTAATACCCTGGGTGTTCTGGCAGCCGGTGGCAATATGTGGCGGCGCAAACCTTTCGCACCCCTGATGGTTGAAACCAGCCATATTGCCCCCTGTTATACCTACCGTGACCGCAGGGATAGCGAGACCCATTATGATTACGGCCAGCGCGTCGCCAATGAACTGGAGGCCGAAATCCAGCGGCTTGGCCCGGAAAATGTCATGGCGTTTGTGGCTGAACCTGTGGTTGGCGCAACCCTTGGGGCCGTGCCGCCGGTGGCGGGGTATTTCAAACGTATCCGCGCGATTTGCGATCAATACGGCGTGTTGTTGATTCTCGATGAGGTCATGTGCGGCATGGGGCGTACCGGCAGCCTGTTTGCCTGCGAACAAGACGGAATCGTCCCGGATATGATTGCTATCGCCAAGGGTTTGGGGGCCGGATATCAGCCGATTGGCGCGATGTTGTGCAGTGCCAAAATATACGGCGCCATTGCGGCTGGCAGCGGATATTTCCAACATGGACACACCTATCTTGGCCACCCAACGGCCTCGGCGGCGGCGCTGGCGGTGCTGACAAAGCTGACAGATGGCGGGTTGGTCGCGCGCTCCAAGGAAATGGGTGCACGCCTGCAAACAGCCCTGAAAACCGCCTTTGGCCAGCACCCTCATATCGGCGATATCCGCGGGCGTGGGCTGTTTTGCGGACTGGAAATCGTCAAAGATCGCGCATGCAAAACCCCCTTTGCCGCTGATCGCAAAATCCATAGCGCCATCAAGGCCGCAACATTTGAGGCGGGTCTTATCTGCTATCCGATGGGCGGTACGATTGACGGGATAAACGGTGATCACATCCTGCTCGCCCCGCCGTTCATATTGAAAGACCAGCACATAGATGAGATCGTTGATAAGCTGCAGATCGCCTTCAAGGCAGTTCTATGACCCCTTTGCCGCGCCTGATGGTTGCCCCAAACGGCGCGCGTCACACCAGAAATAACCACCCCAAACTGCCGGTGACATTGGCGCAAACCCTGCGCACGGCACAGGCCTGTTTTGCCGCCGGTGCGGACGGTTTACATATGCACCTACGCAAAGCAGATGGCGGGCATTTGCTGGATGCGGGCCTTTACCGCGAGGCCGTTGAGGAAATGCGCCGGATCTTGCCGGATATGGCCGTGCAAATCACAACCGAAGCCGTCGGGCAATACGCCCCACACGCGCAACGCCACATCGCCCTTAGTAGCGGTGCACGGCTGGTTTCCATAGCCGTGGGCGAAATGCGGGCAGAAGCCGATCATGCATGTACGCGCAGCTTTTACGAGGCGTGCGCTGCGCAAGAAATATCCGTGCAACATATCCTTTATCATCCCGATGATCTGCCCCTGTTGTCAACATTCCTCAGCCACGAACAGTTCAATGCCCCGTCTTTGCAATTACTGTTTGTTATTGGTCGATACGGGCCAAACGGCGCGGCTGATCCAAAGGCGCTATTGCCATATTTGGCGCAGATGCGGCAATTGAACCTGTCCCCCGACTGGGCCGCTTGTGCCTTTGGCAAACATGAGACAAAATGCCTGCTGGCAGCCCACGCCGCAGGGGGTAAATTGCGTGTAGGTTTTGAAAACAGTTTTTGGAATATGGATGGTAGTTGTGCCCTCGATAATGCCGAGCGCGTGGCCGAGATTGCTAGCAAAACAAGTAACCACAGGTAATCTAATGAGAAAATATCGGAATTCTTTTATCGCCATACTATTGGTGCTGGGTGCAGCCCTATGGGCGCTATGGCCACAGGCTCCGCAAGACGGTGTGGTTACGAGCTTATACAAAAGCGAAAGCAAAGCCCCGCTTTTGATCCTGCTGGGCGGCTCTGAGGGGGGTATGTGGGATGGCGCCAGCTATGAGGCCCAAGACCTGATAGAGCGCGGGTATAATGTCCTGAGTGTCGGATACTTCAAGATGCCGGGGATATCTGCACAGCTAAACCGTATTAATCTTGATGCGTTTCAAGGGCTGATCGATGCCATGCAAAGAGAGCCAAGCGTATTGCCAGATTGCATCGGCGTGATCGGTGGCTCTAAGGGGGCTGAGCTGGCGTTATTGCTGGGCAGTTATTACCCGGATTTGCATCTCGTTGTTGGCGTAACCCCCTCTCATGTTGCGTTTCAGGCAAGTAATATTACGGTGTTTTCCAACTCTTCCTGGCAGATAAATGGCCGTGAGATCCCCTATGTGCCCTATCCGCGGCTTTCGCGTGCAACCCTGAAAGGTGTGCTGGACGGGGAAAGCTATCTTGATATGCACGTACTGGCCCTAAACGATAAAGTTGCAGAGAATAGCGCGCGTATAAAGGTTGAAAATATCAACGGCCCTGTCTTGTTGATTTCAGGCGAGCATGATCAGATGTGGCCCTCAAAATATATGGCAGAGCAGGTTATGGAACGGCTAAGCGCACATGATTTTACCCATACGGCTGAACATGTTGCATGGGATACGGATCACTATATTCTGGATGACCCACTGGCCTGGCAACATGTCGCAAATTTTGTTGACCGCAGTTTTGCCGATTGTGGGCTGTGATTTAGGGGGCAGCACCTGCCTTCCATCCAGTTATATATCTCAAAAGTTGAAACTGGCCGCATCACATATCTTTCATATGCAGAATTTCCAGAAACGCATCCCCAAACCTCTCGGCTTTGGCCTCATTGATAATGCGCGCCAGTGTTTGCATGCTATCAGGGCGTTGTCCGGCGATTTTGGCCAGTTGTGCGGTGCTGCAAGACATGGGTTTTTCAGTTCCCTGCGGGCCGTTTACCAAAATGATTTGCGCGGCCTTAAGCTGATCAAAAACATCGCCCGCAGGTTTGCCTGCCAGCTTGCGACGTGTGGGATGCACGTCCTCAACCGTATCATTCAAAACCTCTAGAAACACCTTGCCGTATTTTTCCAGCTTTTTCGCCCCCACCCCGTTAAGACGACTGAAATCATCGAGCGTCACCGGCCGGTGCGTTGCCATCTCGATCAAGGTTTTATCGGGGAAAACCACATAAGCGGGTGCGCGCATTTCCTCGGCCAATTCGCGGCGTTTACGTTTGAGCGCGCTCAAAACAGGCGCATCCTCCTCGGCTATCAACGCGGCGGGTGCGCGGCGTGCGGGCGCGGCACCAGCCTTGCGGATTGTGTCCAGGCGCAGTGTGATACGCGTCTCGCCGCGCAAAATCGGGCGCGCCGTCTCAGTCATCACCAGCCCACCCATGCGTTCCACATCGGGGCGGATCAGGTCATGGCCCATCATCTGGCGAAAAATCGTTTGCCACTGCTTGCGGTTGTAATCTTTGCCCACCCCGAAAGTCGGCAAAATATCATGGCGGCGCGCACGTATTTTATCCGTCTCATTGCCTAGCAGAATATCAGTCAAATGCCCGGCGCCAAAACGTTCGCCCGTGCGTAAAATCGCTGACAGCGCCTTACGCACAGCATCCGTTCCATCAAAAACCTCGGGCGACGTGGCGCATAAATCACAATTCCCGCAGGGTTCCGGTAGATCATCGCCAAAATACGCCAGCAACACCTGCCGGCGGCATTTCAAGGCCTCGGCCAAGCCCAGCAAAGCATTGAGGCGTGTATGATCCGCACCCTTGCGGTCATTGGGGGCCAGCCCCTCATCGATTTGCGAACGGCGCAGGCGAATATCATCGGCCCCGTAAAGCGTCAGCGTGTCAGCCGGCGCACCGTCGCGCCCGGCCCGTCCGATCTCCTGATAATATGATTCGATAGATTTCGGCAAATCCGCATGCACGACATAGCGGATATCGGGTTTATCGATGCCCATGCCAAAGGCGACAGTCGCACAGACAATCAGGCCGTCTTCGCGCTGAAAACGGGTTTCGGCGTGGCGGCGATCCTCGCTGTCCATGCCTGCGTGATAATGCAGCGCCACGTGACCTTCGGCCCGCAAGGCCTGCGCCAGAACTTCGGTTTTGTTGCGGGTTGAGCAATAAACGATGCCAGACTGCCCTTTGCGCGCGGCAACAAAGTCAATCAACTGGCGGCGCGGCTGATCTTTTGCTTGAAAGGCCAGCGTAATATTAGGACGATCAAACCCTTCCAGAAAAGTGCGGTGGCTTTGCCCGTCAAACAAACGATTGCCGATTTCCACCCGGGTTTCCGCATCCGCCGTCGCCGTAAACGCCGCAATTTGTACACCGTTCAACTGTTTGCGCAACGCTCCGATTTTCAGGTAATCGGGGCGAAAATCATGCCCCCATTGCGATACACAATGGGCCTCATCCACCGCCAGCAAGCTGACATTTATCCGGCTAAGCAGCCCCATAGCCCCGCCATTCGCCAGCCGTTCCGGCGCCATATAAAGCAGCTTTAAACGTCCCGCATCAAGGGCTTGAAATACCTCTTCGGTTTCCTCGTCAGTATTGCCAGAGGTTAGCGAACCCGCCTCGACCCCGGCCTCGCGCAGCGCACGCACCTGATCGCGCATCAGGGCAATGAGGGGGGAAATCACTACCGTCACACCATCGCGACAAAGGGCAGGCAGTTGAAAACATAAGGATTTTCCGCCCCCTGTGGGCATGATCGCCAGCACGTCCTCGCCTGCATTCACAGCATCGACAATCGCCTCTTGCCCGGGGCGAAAACTGTCAAAACCAAAAACGGAACTAAGGAGGGCATGCGTGTTGTTCATACCAGAGGTCTATCGGGGGAATGTGGTGGGGACCAGCTAAATATCATGACGGTTACATCTTGGTAACACTTTGCCTTTAGGCAGGAATCACGACTATTTGGGAGACCCCGGAAATGCGCCCTGCAAGAATTGTGGGAATTTTGATATTCTGTTTGTTCCCCGCGCTTGTGAAAGCTGCGGATGATGCTGCATTGTGTAATGCCGCAGCGATGCGGATATCCCAGGACACGTTAATGCCCCAAGAGGTATTGCTGGCCCTGACCCTGGTTGAAACCGGGCGCAAACGTGGTGGGCAGTTTCAGCCCTGGCCCTGGACCGTTAATATGGAGGGTAAAGGCTATTGGTTTGATACCCGCGCCGAGGCTTTGACCTTTGTTGAGGAAAGCTATGCCAGCGGCGCGCGCAGTTTTGATGTTGGCTGTTTCCAGATCAACCATCGCTGGCACGGAGAGGCATTCACCTCATTTAATCAAATGTTTGAACCCCTCGATAATGCGCGCTATGCCGCCAAATTCATGACCTCGCTCTTTAACGAGGGTGGTTCATGGTCCTGGGCCGCCGGGGCTTATCACTCGCGCACTGAATCTTTGGCCTCCAAGTACCGCGCGCGCTATGAACGCATCGTTGCCAACCTGCCCAACGCCTCAACCCAAATTGAATTGCCAGTGGTAATAGCGGCAACAGAAAGAAGCCAGAACACAGCGCGGCTTTCCACATGGGGACCGTTTCAACCCCTTGATATGGAAGATATTCCTGTGAAAAACGGCAGCCTTGCCGGGGGGTTATTAACCACGTCCTCCAGCCCGCTGTTGATTTCAGCCAACGGAGCGTTGTTCTAAATATGAACCCGAAATTCACCATATCAATGCTGTTTCAGCCGACAATATTGCTGGCACTGGCGCTGATGGCAGTGATTGTCATGATGATCCTGCCAATACCCGCATGGGTGCTGGACATCGGCCTGGCCATCAGCTTTGCCCTCGCGATTTTGATTTTCACCATCACATTATTCATCGACCGCCCGCTGGATTTCTCGTCCTTCCCGACGATCCTGCTGGCCAGCCTGATGCTGCGCCTCTCGCTTAACGTTTCCTCAACCAAGTTGATCATCGGGCAAGGTCACACTGGCCCGGGGGCGGCTGGCGAGGTCATCCACGGGTTTGCGATGTTCATCATGGGTGGCTCGGTTTTCATGGGGCTGGTGGTTTTCAGCGTGCTTTTGATCGTCAATTTTATCGTTATCACCAAAGGTGCAGGCCGTATGGCCGAGGTCGGCGCGCGCTTTGCGCTTGATGGTATGCCCGGCAAGCAACTGGCAATTGACAGCGACATGGCCGCCGGTGCGATCGGCCACGAAGAGGCCAAGGAACGCCGCCGCATCGAACAAGAGGAAACGACATTTTTCGGCTCGCTCGACGGGGCCTCAAAATTCGTGAAAGGTGACGCCATTGCCGGACTTTTGATCACCATGCTCAACATCGTGATGGGGCTGGCGATGGGCATATTCATGCATCAAATGCCCCTGTCTGAAGCCTTTGAATCCTACAGTATTTTAACCATCGGCGATGGGCTGGTCAGCCAAATTCCGTCAGTTATTATCTCTATCGCATCGGCGCTTTTGCTGTCTAAGGGCGGCGCGCATGGTTCAACCGACAAGGCGCTGATGGGGCAGCTTGGCGGACATCCGGCGGCATTGGCAACCGTTGCCGGGCTGCTGGCGCTGTTTGCGCTGATCCCGGGGCTGCCTTTCATTCCGTTTATGATCGGGTCGCTGGCACTAGGGGGCAGTGCATACCTGTCGTTTCAAAGGAAAGCAAGACAGGCAAAAGCCGAGGCTGTGAACACTGTTGAACCTGACGCAGCTGCGACGCAAAAAACCCTTGGGGACATGTTGGATCTTGATGAAATCCACATCGAATTTGCCTCGGATCTGGTGCCAACCGTCATGGATCAGGCGACTGGCCTTGATACAAGAATTATCAACATGCGCAACCATATTGCCGCGACCTATGGGTTGATCATTCCGGAAATCCGCCTCACCGATTCCGGGATGCTGGACGATGGTGAATACGTGATCCGTATTCAAGGGGTTGAGATTGCGCGCTCGTTGATTGAAACCAATAAGGTATTGGTTTTATTGAACGATCCCGCGACCCCACCCCCTGAAGGGCAAGATGTGAAAGAACCGGTTTATGGTGCCCCCGCGCGCTGGATTGACCCTGCATTGCAAGAAGAAGCCTCCTTGCGCGGCCTGTCCGTAGTTACCCCGACCGAGGTTGTGGCCACGCATTTGCTGGAGGTCATAAAGCAGAATTTTGCCCGACTTTTCTCACGCCGCGCGTTGCGTAAATTGCTGGATGAATTTGTGTCCGTCTCTGACCCTGCCCGCGCCGAAGCAAACCGCCGGGTGCTAGATGAGCTGGTGCCCGATAAGGTGCCGGTCGATATCCTGCACTCCGTGCTGCGCATTTTGCTTGAAGAACGGGTTTCCATCCGCAACCTGCCCTTGATCATGGAATCCATCGCCGAGGTTAACGGCTATCTTAAAGGGGTTGAGGCCATCGGCGAACATGTGCGCCATCGCCTTGGATTTCAAATCGTTGCAGAGCTGCAAGAAGAAGGCGGCGCTTTGCCCTTAATCCAGCTCTCCAATGATTGGGAAGAGCTGTTTGAAAAGCACCAGATTGAGGGCGAGGCGGGCACGATCGATGTGGCCCTGCCCCCCGATGAATTCAACCGTCTGGCTGATTCCGTTGCCAAAAAAATCGCCAATGCCGGGGAAAAAGGCCGCTATCCGGCGATCGTTACCTCGACACGCAGACGGCGGTTCCTGCAAACGGTTTTAACCGCCAAAGGCATCCGTAACCCGGTGTTTTCCTTTGAGGAAATCGGCGCGAACACCAAACCCGCCCTTGTTGGCGTCGCCTGATCTTATGGAGCAACTAACCGCCCTGCTGGATTTCAGCACCCCCGCATTTACCGGCATTGTTCTGGTGCTTATGCGCATCGGCGCTGTTGCGGCTTTGCTGCCCGGTTTTGGCGAACAAAGCATCCCGATGCGCGTGCGCATTCTGGTGACACTGTCATTCACCGCAATCGTCTGGCCTGCCGTTTCCCCCTTGTTCACAGAGGCGCCAAACACGCTGGCCGAAATGCCCATGTTGATGATAATCGAGGCCATGATCGGCCTGATGATCGGCATTTCCATCCGGCTTTTGGTGATGGCACTGCAATTGGCTGGCTCTATCGCCGCCCAAAGCACCTCGATTGCCCAAATCGCAGGCGCCGGGGCCACGCCCGACCCGATGCCAGCCGTTGGTAACCTGTTGGTTATGGCCGGGCTGGCGCTGGTTTTAGTGTCTGGCCTGCATGTCAAAGCGGCCATGGCGATGATTGAATCCTACAGCATTTTGCCCCAAGGCGTGCTGCCGGCCGGTAGTGAAGTCGCAGCCTGGGGCACCGCGCATGTTGCATCGGCATTCTCGCTGGCGCTGGGCATGGCCGCGCCGTTTGTAGTGATGTCTTTTGCCTATAATATCGGCCTTGGCGCGATCAACCGGGCCATGCCCTCATTGATGGTTGCCTTTATCGGTGCACCGGCGATTACGGCGGGCGCGATCTTTTTGCTGGCGCTTACAGCCCCGATCATCCTGACGTTCTGGAATGCGCACATTGACGAGGTTTTACAAAACCCGCTGGGCATGCCCTAATGTCCGGCGAGAGCGATGACAGCACCGGCGAAAAGGAACTGGACGCCACCCCGCAGAAGCTTGAAAAAGCGCGTAAAAAAGGGGATATTGCCAAGTCAAACGATATTTCCGTCGCGGCGGCCTATCTGGGCTTGCTGCTCGCATTTCTGGTCGTGGGCACCCTGTCAATTACCAAAGCGGCGGACGGGTTAACCATATTTCTGGCCTCGCCCGACCTGCTAAGCGACAAGATCCTCGCACCCGGCGGGATTTTACTGTCGGCATCCATCCTGGGGCGTGTTGTCGGGGCAATGTTACCGATTTTTGCTCTGCCGTTTCTGGCCGTTATCTTATCAGTTTTCGCGCAGCGGGCATTCATATTTGCCCCCAGCAAACTTGCCCCGAAACTAAACCGGATTTCCCCGATTTCCGGGGCAAAAAACAAATTTGGCATCAGCGGGTTGGTGGAATTTGGAAAAACCTTCATTAAAATGCTGGCGGTGGCACTGACAGTCGGGTTTTACATTCGTGGCAAATTGGATGAGATCGCCGGGCTGGCGCGCGCCACTCCCGTCTCGTTAATCGGGACCATGTTTGAGGTCCTCATGGATCTGCTGATTCTGATTTGCATCTTTGCAATTCTGGTCGGGATTGCCGATTTGCTGTGGCAAAAATTTGATCACGCCCGCAAGCAACGTATGTCATTGCAAGAAATGAAAGATGAAAACAAAGAATCCGAGGGCGACCCGCACAGCAAGGCTAAACGTCGCCAGCGTGGGCGTGAAATTGCGACCAACCGGATGCTGCTGGAAGTGCCCAAAGCCGATGTGGTTGTTGTCAATCCAACCCATTACGCGGTCGCCTTGAAATGGAGCCGCAAACCCGGCACCGCCCCCATTTGTGTGGCCAAAGGCGAGGATGAAATCGCCGCGCGCATCCGTGAAATCGCCCATGAATCCGGCGTACCCGTGCACAGCGACCCGCCCACAGCCCGCGCCATTCATGCAACCATAAAAGTCGGCCATGAGATCGCATCCGAGCAGTACAAAGCCATCGCTGCCGCGTTACGGTTCGCTGATATTATGCGCAAAAAAGCACGTGAAAGAGGGGGGGCATGACCCCATCGGAAATCCACAAATTGGTTGAACTGGCTGAATACGGCAAGTCAAAAGACCTCGCGATTTATGCAAACCATGTGCAAAAAACCGAAGCTATAAATCGGAAAATCCACGATTTGAACGCAGATGTACGGCGCAATGCATTGTCGAGCGGCCATGATCTGGCCGTAAGCGCGCGCTGGCATGCCTGGGCAGAAAGTGAACAGCAAAAGCTGGAAGAAAAGGCGCAAGACGCCGCCCATCACAAAGAACTGGCGCGCAAGTTGGCCGTGAAATCATCGGCCCGCGTTCAGGCGCTTGAACTGTTATTGAAAAAAGCTCTGGCTGAACAATTAATCCTTAACCGTCGTCGCGCCGAGCAAAACAATGTTCCACCCGACGCCTGAAATCACTCGGCCAAAAGACGGTCAAATTCCGCAGCAAATTGCAAATACGACATGTTAGACATGGTTTGATCGTTGATCACAAATGTTGGTGTGGCATTAATTTCATCGGCCAGCATTTTTTCCCGCGAATCCTCAACCAGTGCCTGCGCCATTTCATTATTTTGCATACATGCCGCCATATCTTCCTGGTTTAACCCCGCCAATTTGCCAATACCATAGAGGTTATCGACGATCTGGCTGGCGGTCTCGCCAACGGCCCATTCCTGCTGTTTTTCATAGATCATCCCGGCAATCCCGAAATAACGATCAACCCCGCCACAACGCGCCAGCATGTCGGCCCAAAGACCGGAACGGTCAAAGTAAACCGCGCGATAAATCATACGAACCTTGCCGGTATCGATGTAGTTTTTGCGAATATCAGGCAGAACATCTGTGTGGAAATTTTTGCAATGCGGGCAGGTAAACGAGGCGTATTCCACCATCGTAATTGGCGCATCCTCAGCGCCAAAAGCCATCACCTCGACTGTAGGTACTGCATCTTGTGCAAACGCAGGAAGGGCCGTTGCAGCAGCGCTGCCACCCAGTAATGCGATGGCTGAACGGCGGGTAAAAATTGGATTGCGTGTCATTGGTTTTCCTTTTGCAGTAAA
Organism: Paracoccaceae bacterium; assembly: GCA_036479695.1. Lineage (GTDB taxonomy): Bacteria > Pseudomonadota > Alphaproteobacteria > Rhodobacterales > Rhodobacteraceae > NORP23. The sequence goes on along the minus strand of JAZGFN010000003.1, from coordinate 73,428 downwards.
ACTTAGTGCTCTTTTAATACGTTATGGCCCAACATTTCCAGTGCTCTGCGCAAGCTGTCGTCTTTGACGGGTTTAAGGGCGGATTTCAGCGCATTGGCTTGCGGGGCAGACATCGTTTTTGGTGCGGCATTTTCATGCTTAAACGTCGCGTTTGGTTCCGCAAACCCCTCGCCAGCCGTTTGGGTGATACGGATGCGCGATATGGCATTATAGCCATAACAGGCATTCACTTTCTCGCGTAAACTTGGCAGTAGCATTTGCAATTCAGGCGCGCGGGCACCATCGGTTAACACCGTTAAAGTCGCACCAAACCCCTCACGGGCATAAGAAACCTTAACGGGTTGCGCGATGGCCGCAATGGATTTTCCGACAACCTCCACCCAATGGGTAAGCAGCCGCATCTCGGCAAATCCACGTTTTTCGCCAGCACTGCGAATACGCCTGTGCAACAGCCCGCCGGTCTGCACAAACCCTCGCGCATAGCGTTTGGGCTTGCCTTTTGCAGAATTTACGTCAGATTTACGCAACATGAGATTCTCGTCTTTCCATATGGTCCATAGTAACGCGCCCAAAGCCTGCGTCCATACCCTTATGGGATGGCGGGCTGTAAACCTTACGTGAACGAATGGTTAATGCTGATGATCTGTTGAAATGGTATGACGCGCAGGCCCGCGAAATGCCCTGGCGCGTGCCTCCGGCGCAGGCAAAAGCCGGAAAGAAACCCGATCCATACCATATCTGGTTGTCCGAGGTTATGTTGCAACAAACGACTGTGGCGGCTGTGCATAAGTATTTTCTGGCCTTCACCACCCGTTGGCCCGATGTCCATGCGTTGGCCCACGCAAAAGACAGTGCCGTTATGGGCGAATGGGCTGGGCTTGGGTATTATGCGCGGGCGCGTAACCTGTTGAAATGTGCGCGGGTTGTCTCAAAAAATATGGAAGGCCAGTTTCCTGATACCGAGGATGCCTTGCGCGCCCTGCCAGGCATCGGCCCCTATACCGCCGCTGCGATTGCCGCGATTGCGTTTCAGCGCCCGGCAACGGTTGTGGACGCAAATGTTGAGCGGGTCATGGCCCGTATCTACGCAATTTCCACCCCCTTGCCCGATTGCAAACAGACCTTGCGCGATTTCGCCGCGACCCTGACCCCAAAGTACCGTCCGGGCGATTATGCGCAGGCCGTCATGGATTTGGGCGCGACATTATGTGGTAAAAAACCCGCCTGTGATGCATGTCCCTGGCGGCATGGCTGCGCTGCATTTTCTAATGGAACGGCGGCTGAGTTGCCTAAAAAACGGGCGAAAGTTGCAAAACCTCACCGACAGGGGATCGCCTATTTTGTCTGCCGCGCGGATGGGGCGATTCTGTTGGAAACACGTCCTGAAAAAGGGTTGTTAGGTGGGATGCTTTGCTTGCCGTGCTCAACTTGGCAAATAGAAACGCCCATTGAAAGCCCGCCGCTTAAAGCTGAGTGGCAAGTCATAAACACGCCCGTAAACCATGTTTTCACACATTTTCATCTGGCCTTAACGGTTCATGTAGCAAAGGTTGCGCAAAACGCTAAACCACTGCGCGGAAATTTCGTGGCGCGGGTTGATCCAGATGCTTTGCCAAGCGTGATGCGCAAAATATATCAGCTCGGAATTTTGGCAATACATGATAGTAAGGGGTGAAATTGACATATAAAGGTAAGCATTATGCCTGAAAACATACAAAAACTTGGATCAGCGGCGCCATTTTGGGTCTCGATCATACTGGCTTTGACCGTATTTCTGGCCGCGATTTTTGGCGGCTGGATGATCGCATTGGTGCCGTTTTACGGCATGGTTTTCAGCTCAATACTTGATGGAATACTGGGCGACAATACCGAGAATAATGACCCAAATACCGAGGTTTCGCATCTGTTCTGGCACAATTTGATTACATTAATCTGGCTCCCTCTTCAGATAATATTCGTATTTTTTGCCCTGACCGCCGCAACGCGGTTTGATCATCTCTCAACCAGCGAAGGTATTTATTTGATGATGGCCCTTGGCGTAGCAACCGGCGGGATTGGCATTGTGTTTGCCCATGAGCTGGTCCACCAAAAGAACAAACTGGAGCGAAACCTGGGGGATGCACTGCTGGCGATGGTCCTTTACGGGCATTTTCGCACCAAACATATCCTGATCCACCACCGCTATGTCGGCACACCAGCCGATCCGGTTACGGCGCGCTATAATGAGGGGTTTCATCGATTTTTTGCACGTGTGCTGTCGCAAGGGCTAAAGGCCGCCTGGAATATGGAGGCCGGACGTTTACGCAAACGTGAATTGACGCTTTGGGATCGTAGCAACCCGTTTTGGCGCTATACGCTGTGGGCCTTGGGTTTTTTGGTGCTTGCGTGGATTATTGGGGGCTGGAAAGGGGTCGGGCTTTATGGCGTTCAGGCCTTTATTGCCGTGCTTTTTCTGGAATTAACCAATTATGTCGAACATTACGGGCTGGTGCGCAAACATCTTGGCGATGGTAAATATGAGACCATAAAACTGCATCACTCGTGGAATTCATCGCGCCGGTTTACCAATTATCTGTTGATTAACCTGCAACGCCATTCGGACCATCATTATAAACCCGAGCGCCGCTTTGCTCTGCTGCAAGCCCATGATACTTCCCAAGCCCCCGAAGGGCCGTTTGGCTATCCGATCATGGCCGCGATGGCGCTTATCCCGCCGCTCTGGCGCCGGGTGATGAACCCGCGTGTGCGTAAATGGCGCGGGATGTATTACCCCGAAATCACCGATTGGAGCGCCTATAGGGACGCCACCAACCCGATGCCGCCATCGTCGATCAAATAATCAGCCTTCGCGAAATGCTTTGGTGAAATAATCCATCAGAGGCTTTATAAGATAGTTCAGCGGTGTGCGGTCCGTGGTTTTGATAAACGCCTGCACGGGCATTCCTGGAATAACCTCAAGGTCTTTCAACATTTCAAACCCTTCGGCGTTGGGGCTGATATCGGCAGAATAATATGTTTCGCCAGTGAATTCATCTGTGAATATATCCGCCGAGACCCTGACAACATGGCCCGGAATTTCCGGGGTCGTGCGCATGTCAAACGCTGAAAACCGCAGGTTGGCCGCCTGGCCTTGGTGGACCTGATCAATATGCACCGCCGGGATTCGCGCGGTAATAATCAGCGCCGTATCTTGCGGGACAATGTATAAAATTGGCTCGGCAGGGCGGACAACGGCGCGCAGAGCATGGAATTTTTTACCATAAATCACCCCCGAGGCAGGGGCACGGATATCCATGCGTTGCAGGGTTTCCAGCAGGGTTATACGTTTTTCATTCAGCTCAATCTCGCGAAATTGCAGATCACGCAGGGTGGTGATCGCATCCTCACGCAGACGTGTTTGCAAACGCAGTATTTCAATTTCAATTTCAGCAATACGACCACGGTTTTGGGCAATATTTGCCGTCAAATCCCCCAAAAGCCCGCCGACACGGGCCGCTTCGCGTTGCAATCCTCGTACTTTTGTGGCCTGTGACAGGCCTTTTTCCAACAGGGCCAATTCATCGACCAACTCTTCGTTCAATAAGGTTTTCTGCGTTTGTGCGGCCGTTATTTGCGCAAATTTGCCGGTAATTTGCTCATTGATCTGGGCGGTTTTTTCCCGCAGCAATGCTGCCTCGCGCGCAAGGGAATCGCGGCGTGCGGCAAATAAATCGGCCTGCCCGTCGATTAATTCTTTAACAAACGGCGCATTTGCAGCCTCAAGCAGATCAGAGGGAAATATCAGTGTTTCGACCCCGTCACGTTCTGCTTTAAGGCGGGCTTTGCGGGCGGTGATTTCATATAACTGCCCGGTGGTAACCGAAAGGTCCGAGCGCAAAAGCGTGTCATCAAACCGCATTAATATGTCGCCAAGGGCAACCACATCGCCGTCATCGACCAGAATTTCGCCTATCACACCGCCGTTGGGGTGCTGGACAACCTGACGGTTTATCTCAACCTCGACCAACCCGGATGCGATGATCGCGCCGGCAATGTTAACCTTTATCGACCACGTACCAAGGCCGAGCACCAACAGGGCGAGGGCCATGAAACCAAGGGTAAGCGGGCGGTGGGTGCTCCAGTTTTGCGTGCTCATTGTGCGGCCTCCGGTGCGATTGCCTTGGTGATATCGTTATGATTTTGCACCTGTTTTTTCAGAACCTCGTCACGGGGACCAAATGCGCGCACCATACCATCCTGCAAAACCATCAACAGATCGCATTCTGCAATGCCAGAGGGGCGGTGTGCCATGATGATCACGGCGTTTCCAGCGGCTGTGAACCCACGGATCGCCTGATTTAACGCATCTGAACCCGGAGCGTCCAGGCTGGCATTTGGTTCATCCAAAACCAGCAAAACCGGGTCGCCATATATGGCACGCGCCAGCCCGATGCGTTGTTTTTGCCCACCCGAAAGTTGGCCCAGCGCCCCGACTAGCATCGTGTCATACCCATCGGGTAATTTCAGGATCATCTCATGGGCACCGGCCTTTTTCGCGGCTGTTACAACGGCCTCGGGGTCGGGGGATTGGGCAAGGCGCGCGATGTTTTCAGCGACACTTGCCTCAAATAACACAACGTCCTGGGGCAGATACCCCACGTGCTGTCCAAGGTCTTGGCCATATTGATCAAGCGTTGCACCATCAAGCCGGATGCTGCCCGACACGGGGTGCCAAATGCCGGTGAGAATTCGCGCCAGGGTCGATTTTCCCGAAGCACTCGGCCCAATGATGCCAAGCGCCTGCCCGGGCGCCAGCTCAAAACTGATCATCCGCAGGGTGGCGATATCGCTTTCGGGTGGCACGGCTGCAATTTTCTCAAGCACTAATATCGCCCGCGGTTTTGGTAGCTTGGTCGGGGCTACGGGCGCGGGAACCTGTGCCAAGAACCGCGCCAGATTATGCCAGCCATAGCGTGCGCGCAGGATCAACGGCCATTGCCCGATCGTCTGTTCAATCGGGGCCAACGCGCGTCCCATCAGGATGGACGCTGCAATCATTGCACCAGCCGTAACCTCGCCCTGCAACACCAGATATGCACCCAGCGCCAGAATCGCCGATTGCAGGAAAAACCGGAAAGTTTTTGACAACGTGCTGAATGTGCCAGTCATATCGGAGGATTTGATTTGGGCCACAAGTGCAGTATCGCGCAAGGCCTGCCAGCGCCCTAGCGCCTCAGATTGCATGCCCATGCCACGGATAACATCCCCCTGCGCACGTAGCGAATCGGCCATGGCATCACTGGCCTGACTCTTAAGATTCGCGTTACCGACGGGGCGAAACGTCAAAAGCTGGTTCACAATCGCGATAGCAATCAGCAGAATGCCGCCGACAAGGGCAAGGAAGCCAAGCATCGGGTGAAAAATAAATATCGCCAATATAAAGATCGGCGTCCAGGGAATGTCTATCAAAGAAAATGGAGCTGGCGAGGAGAGCAGCTTCTGCACCGCCTCCAAATCCCGCAAAGCGGACCCGTTAGGAGCAGATGTTTGCTGCAATGTTCCGCTAAAAACACGCCCGTCAAGATGGGTCTGAAAATGCGCGCCAATACGGGCTGCAACGCGCCCACGCGCATAATCCAGAACCCCCATTAATGTATATAAACCAGCAACTAAGATCAAAAGTGCCACCAGCGTTTCTTCGGATTGGCTACCCAGTACACGGTCGTATACCTGCAGCATAAACAACGGCCCGGTAAGCATCAGAAGGTTGGTAAAAAAGCTGAACAGACCGATCGACAAAAACGAGCCGGATTTACCAAACATCGCCTTGCGAAGTTCCCGATACCCGCTTTGTGCATCAAATTTTTGTTTTCTAGCCACGATTTTCCTATCCCAAATTATATGCGTCTTGCCAGCCACAGTAAAATGGTTACGGAAAGTTGAAAGTTGGCAAACTCACGTGGCGTGTTTATCATAAGGTGATCGATATATATTGAATTTGTCTTTACGGGAATTATATCTTTGTGTGAAGGGGTGATTAGAGCATTGAGAATATTTCGTATCAACCTACTGATAATACTGGCAGTCTGCGTTTCGGCCTGCGCCAGCGGCCCTGTGCCCGCAGGCCATATTAATGACCCATTTGAGCAAGCCAACCGCCAGGTTCATGAGTTCAATAAACTGGTGGATGTAGTGGCCTTGCGCCCCGTTGCCGCTGTTTACGGAACCACCGTTCCCGAAGAATTGCGGGATGTTATTGACAATAGTGCCAATAATCTGGCGCTGCCCGGACATGCGCTTAACCACTTGTTACAAGGGGATATTCCTGATGCCTTGGAATTAGCGGCGCGGTTTTTGCTGAACTCCACGGTTGGGCTAGCCGGGTTGTTTGATCCTGCGACCGATGTAGGGCTTTTTGAAAATAACACCGATTTTGGCGAAACGCTCGGCACCTGGGGTTTTGCCGAGGGACCGTATGTTGAGCTGCCTTTGCTTGGGGCAAGCACTGTGCGCGGGACTGTTGGGATCGTCGTTGATTTCGCAATTGACCCTTTGCGCTATGTGATTCCATCGCCTGAACGGGAATATTTGTTTTTGCTAAAAGGTATGGATATGGTTGGTGACAGGCATGCCTATTCCGATTTGGTTGATGTGTTACTATATGAATCTACAGACAGTTACGCCTCACAACGTTTGACGTATTTGCAAAATAAGCGGCGTAACTTACAAGGTGAAACAATTGTCGAGGATCTGGAGGATCCATATGCATTTGAATAAAACGAACAACCGTCGGGGTTTTTTGAAAACCAGTGCTGCCACCGTAATTCTGACGGCCCTGCCGTTTCGCGCATCAGCGCTAAGCGAGCAACAATCCGTTGATCTTATCAATAAGGTCATCGCCGAGGTCCAGCAAATTATCAATTCTGGCAAGCCTGAGGCGAATATGCTCGCAGATTTTGAAGGTATTTTTAAAAAATACGCCGACGTTGCAACTATCGCGCGCTATTGCCTTGGTGCGCCGTGGCGCAATGCGTCGTCGGCTCAGCAAAGGGCATATATTCCGGCGTTTCAACGGTATATTTCGCGCAAATACGGCAAACAATTTCGCAGTTTCAAAGGTGCGGAAATTATGATTATCCGCAGCCGGGATGCCGGGAAACTGGGTATTTTGGTTGAATCAACAATCGACACCCCCAGCAAGGCACCTTTTTCGGTTGAATGGAATGTCAGTGATCGCAGTGGGCGGCCCAAGTTTATTAACCTGATTATTGAGGGTATCTCGATGCTGGCTACTGAACGGGCGGAAATTGGCGCAATGCTGGAATCTTTTGGCGGCAATATGGACAAGCTGGTTGCGCATCTTAAGTCCTGGTAATGGAAAACGGAGTTTAGGGGCGCCAATCCTCGGGAAAGTTGTAATAGGTTGCCAGACAGCCAAGGCGCGCAGGCAGGTCAGGGTATTCATCCGCGGCCATTTCCCGCCCCAAGCTCCCGGATGTTGCGGATAAAAGCAGATTGGCAAGGCCTGAACTTGCAGATTGCGCATCCGTATTTACCCGTAATGCCTTTCGTTCAAGCGCCTGGCACGGGCTGTCAACTTCCTCATAAAACTGTGGAAAAATATATGCGCCACCTGCGAGTATAACTGCAAAAATAAGATATTTCATGCCTAAGAAACCCACCCTTCCATTTCGTTTTCAAGTATAGCCAGTAAGGCTGCAATGTGATCATCGCGGTCATTCAGACACCGTATATAGGTAAAATCCTGCCCGCCGGCAGCTTTAAATTCCTCGCAAATTTCATCATTGATCTCTTCGAGGGTTTCCAGACAGTCAGCGGAAAATGCAGGCGCGATGATCGCAATATTTTTGATGCCGTTTTGCCCAAGCCGGGTGACCGTATCGCTGGTTGCCGGTTCCACCCATTTTTCAGGGCCAAATTTCGATTGAAACGTCGTGATCAGATGATCCGGCGCGCAGCCAAGCTGTTGCGCCAACAAGCGTGTAGTGGCTAGACAATGGCAATAATAGGGATCGCCTTCGTGCAAATATCGCGCATAGGTGCCATGATAAGAAACGATCAGATGTTCCGGTTTTTCGGGCAGGTTTTCGTAAACTTCGCGGACCGAATTTGCCAGCGCTTTGATATAATCAGGATGTGCAAAATATGCAGGGACCGTGCGAATAGCCGGCTGCCATTTCATCTTCATCAACACCCGAAACGCCTGATCATTCGCCGATGCCGTGGTTGGAGAGCCATATTGCGGATAAAGCGGGAAAAACACGATGCGTTCGCAGCCCTGATCTTTCAGACGCTGGATCACACTTTCAGTTGATGGATTTCCATAGCGCATGCAGAAATCTACCACAATCTGACCCCCGTATTTTTTACCCAACTGCGCGGCTATTTTTTCAGTTTGAGCGCGCGTAATGGTTAAAAGCGGGCTTTCATCGCGTTGCGTATTCCAGATTTTCCGATAAGCCGCCCCGGATTTTCGCGGCCGCGTGGTCAAAATGATCCCCTTAAGGATCGGTTGCCATTTCCACGCCGGATAATCCACGACCCGTCTGTCGGATAGAAATTCATCTAAATACCGCCGGATTGACCAGTAATCCGTGCCATCCGGTGTCCCCAGATTTGCGACTAAAATACCAACCTTTGGCTTGGGCAGATCAGGATGGTCGCTCGGTTTTTGCACATCTGTGGCAGAAATTACTGTGTCTGGCATTACGCGGTCCTTATGGATTTATGCAGTGAGGCGGGTAAGTACCCCTCAAACGTGATATTATCGGCAATATTGCGCGCTTTTTCTTCCTCGGCCCTGCTGCGTATTGTCCAACACAAAACTGGGGTGTTTTGCGCTTTTAACCTTGCTACCGGCGCACTGTCGAGCTGACGCCAATCATGCGAAATAAAACTGCATTTCGCCCGTCCGAAATCAGAAATATCGCGCAATTCAGCCGCGCGGTCTTGTGAAATCATTTCGGCAGAAAAATCGCTGGTGGTCAGTCCACGCACGATATCAGGGGCCAGTTCAGACATTACAATCATCGAATGCGGGTTGAACGACATCACCGCGACAGGGCCGGTGTAATTGGCTAATAGCTCGGCGACCCGCGCCTCCAAACGCCCGACATTTGGGCCAAGCCCGCCGTCCTGATCCTTTAGCTCGATCAATATGGGAACCTCTGCATTAATCAAGCGTAATACTGCGCCCAGATCAAGTATGGCTTCGCCGCCGATTTTCAGCGGTGTTTTGCGCAAATCAGCCGCCATGCGTTGCTGTACCGGACCAGTTTCATCCGTCAGACGGGCCATATCATAATCATGAAAGACCATCGCCTCGCCATCACGCGATAGCTGCAAATCCAGCTCAATTGCATAACCATGTTTAAGGGCCGCAATAAAGGCGCTGCGCGAATTTTCCTGCACACCGCTTTCAATCTGCACACCGCTTTCAATATCGTGCAATCCACGATGCGCAATTGGCGTTTGCAGGAAAACCTCGGCCAATTTAGCCAATTTCGAAAATCCCCTCGACCTCAACCGCAACACCCAGCGGCAAAGATGATGAGCCAACGGCGGCACGGGCATGGCGGCCTTGATCGCCAAACACCTCAACCATCAGATCAGAAACGCCGTTCACAACCTTGGGATGGTCGGTAAAATCCTCGGCGGCATTGACAAATCCATTCAGTTTTACCACCCGCACCAGACGATCCAGATCCCCTCCACAGGCTGATTTAAGCTGCGCAATCAGGTTGATCCCGCAGGTACGCGCGGCGCTATATGCCTCTTCAACTGAAAACCCGTCACCGAGTTTTCCGCAAATCAACCCACCTGAATCCATTGAGATTTGCCCTGAGATATAAACCAACTTTCCGGTTTGCACATAAGGCACATAATTGGCCGCGGGGGCGGGCGAATTTGGTAACACTATATTCAGCTCCGCCAGACGATCTTCAAATTTTCCAGACATTTCAGACTCCGTTTTGTGATTTTCAACAGATTACAATGATTCTAACATGAGTTACATCACGAAAATAAAAACCTCGCAGCAGTCGCCGCGAGGGTTATTGAATTATGTTCAAATATTCGTTCGGCGGCAGTTATTACTCGCGCATTTCCGCCCGAATTTGCTGGCGCAGGATATCGATGGGCAGGCTTTTCCCATCACGTTTAAAGCTCCAGAATGTCCAGCCATTACAACTGGGTGCGCCCTCAAGTGCGGCCCCAACCTGATGGATTGAGCCGCGCGCATCATGGGCAATCAGGGTGCCATCTGCGCGGATTTTGGCGCGGTGACGCCCGTTCAGGGATCGCAATTCTTCGCCCGGGTTCAACATGCCGCGTTCAACCAACTGGCCAAACGGCACTCGTGGTTCGGAACGTTTGGATTGGGTCACTTCAAGAGAGGAGCGGTCAAACTGGCGGGTATTATCGATGCGTTTCTGGGCAACTTTGCGATACTCAGCCTCGCGTTCAATACCGATAAAATGACGGCCAAGCTTTTTGGCAACCGCACCCGTGGTACCAGTGCCAAAAAACGGGTCGAGCACCACATCGCCCGGCTTCGTGCTGCCAATCAGAATGCGGTGCAACAAGGATTCAGGTTTCTGTGTCGGATGGGCTTTCTGACCGGCGGCATTTTTCAAACGTTCATTGCCGTTGCAAATCGGTAACACCCAGTCGCTGCGCATCTGGATACCATCGTTCAGCTCTTTCAGGGCCTCATAATTGAAGGTGTATTTCGTCGTATCCGATTTCCCCGCCCAAATCATCGTTTCATGGGCGTTTGTCAGGCGTTTGCCACGAAAATTAGGCATCGGGTTGGATTTGCGCCAAATAACGTCATTCAAAATCCAGAAACCGGCGTCTTGCAGGGCCGTGCCCACCCGGAAAATATTGTGATAGGACCCGATCACCCAGATCGCGCCATTGGGTTTCAGTATCCGTCGCGCCGCTTTTAACCATGCGCGCGAAAATTCATCATATGCGGCAAAACTGGAGAATTGATCCCAATCATTATCGCAGGCATCAACTTTAGAATTATCCGGGCGATGCAGTGTGCCTTTTAGCTGAAGATTATAGGGCGGGTCTGCGAAAATCAGATCGACCGAACCCTCCGGAAGGCTGTTCATCACGTCAATGCAATCGCCCGCTAATATTTGATTAAGCGGCAACGTGGTGTGCGCCGCTGCTGTGTTTTTCGTTACCATGTGTCTGCCTTTGGACAATTTTTTATGTTTTGATGTCTCTGCCCCAAGATGATTCAAAACGGAATCGACGTCAATTTCTTTTTGAATCAATAGGTTAGATAAATTTTACGCCACAACATGTTGTATGTGAGTTTTACCCGGACTCTATGATCAGTGGTGCATCGCAAAGAGGTTCTGCATCAAAATCGGCAAAAATCACACGTTGCAGCAGGGTACTGTTGCGCGAATGTCACCCTTTGGTTAGTGAAATCAGCGTTACTATGTCCGACATGATCCGATTTAGGTCAAAATCTTTGGGTGTATAGACATGTGCCACCCCTAACTTGCGCAGTTTTTCAGCATCTTCATCGGGAATAATACCGCCGACAATAACCGGGATATCGCCCAAACCATCGGCGCGCATGCGTTCCATTGTTTCAGAAATCAGTGGCAAATGTGAGCCGGATAAAATCGATAGCCCGACAATATGCACGGCGTTTGTGCGCGCCGCCTCAACCAGGGCTTCGGGGGTCATGCGGATACCTTCATAGAAAACTTTCATCCCGCAATCGCGCGCCCGCACGGCGATTTGTTCGGCCCCGTTGGAATGCCCGTCAAGGCCGGGTTTTCCGACCAGAAACCGGATCGGCGCCCCCAGATTTCCGGCGCATTCACTGACCTCTGCCTGAATTTCCCCCAACCCCTCAGTCGCATTTGAGCGCGCATCACTAACGCCCGTCGGTGCCCGATATTCGCCGTGAATATCACGCATAAGCTGCCCCCATTCACCCGTAGTCACCCCGGCCTTTGCACATAAAATAGAAGGCGGCATGATGTTTTCACCACTTTTCACAGCCCGTTTCAGTGCTAAAAGGGCATCCTGCACGTCCTTGTTATTACGTTTTTCGCGCCAGATATTGAGCGCATCAATCTGATCTTGCTCGACCTTTGGATCAACAATCATGATGCCGCCGTCACTTGAAACCAGCGGGCTGCTTTCGCCTTGGGCAAATTTATTAACCCCGACCACGGTCGTCTCGCCAACCTCTATGCGCCCCAAACGCGCGGAATTCGCCTGCACCAGTTGGGTTTTCATATATTCAATCGCCGCCACGGCCCCGCCCATATCATCAATATGAGCAATTTCGGCCCGCGCACCGGCTTTTAATTCCTCGACTTTGCGCTCTACGGCTGGATTATCATCAAACAGATCATCGTATTCCAGAAGGTCGGTCTCAAAGGCCATGATTTGTTGCATGCGAAGCGACCATTGCTGATCCCAGGGGCGCGGCAGGCCCAGAGCCTCGTTCCAGGCGGGCAGCTGCACGGCACGCGCCCGGGCCTTTTTGGACAGGGTTACTGCCAGCATTTCCAGTAAAATCCGGTAGACGTTATTTTCAGGTTGCTGTTCGGTCAAACCAAGTGAGTTCACCTGAACGCCGTAGCGAAAACGCCGCTGTTTGGGGTCCAAAACACCGTAACGATCCACGCAAATTTCATCCCAAAGATCGACAAAGGCGCGCATTTTGCACATTTCCGTAACAAAACGGATGCCTGCGTTCACAAAAAACGATATCCGCGCCACGATTTGCGGAAAATCTGCCGCCGGAACCTGGGTTTTAACCTGATCAAGCACCGCAATCGCGGTTGTCAGGGCAAAGGCAAGCTCTTGTTCGGGGGTAGCACCAGCCTCTTGCAAATGGTAGGAACAGACGTTCATCGGGTTCCATTTGGGCATGCTCTCATAGCAGTATTGCGCAATATCCCCGATCAGTTTCAGACTGGGTTCGGGTGGGAAAACATAGGTGCCGCGCGACAGGTATTCCTTGATAATATCGTTTTGCACTGTGCCTTGCAGGGCTGCTATATCCGCGCCTTGTTCTTCTGCGGCGGCGATATACAGCGCCAAAAGCCAGGCAGCAGTGGCGTTGATTGTCATGGACGTGTTCATCTCTGCCAGTGGAATATCGGCAAATAGCGCCCGCATGTCGCCCAGATGGCTGATCGGCACGCCGACTTTGCCAACCTCGCCGCGCGCCAGGATATGATCGCTGTCATATCCGGTTTGGGTTGGTAAATCGAAGGCCACCGACAGCCCCGTTTGCCCCTTGGCCAAATTAGCCCGGTAAAGCGCATTTGAGGCCGCGGCGGTGGAATGCCCGGCATATGTACGAAAGAGCCATGGGCGATCTTTGGGGGTGGGCATGGGCGATACCTCGGCAAGTTTGTTGCATCACGGCACTATCTACCGAACTAACAATATTTCGCAAGAGGCAATATTCAGGACATATAATTACATAAAGAGCAGGCCATAGCCCGCCCTTTAAAGTAATCCGCTCTACCTTCGTTCTTAGTGGTAGGTATATGTGCCGATTTCACAGACATTGATGCGTTTCTTGGTCAACACGTCACCATCATCAAACACGGCCTTGAAATCAAACATGCAATAGCCGGAATTATCATCGAAATTGATCATCATGGCGCGACCAGAGGGAATCACATCATAGCCGAGGATGTCCTCCTCCCAGCTATCGGAGCCAACGTTAGAGCCGTAAAATTCAACGATAGTATAGCCGGTATTATTGACAATTTTAACACGGCGATCCGCAGCTAATGCCGGATTAAGCATTGTAAATACAAGGAAAAAGGTGGCCATCAAAGTGGCGACGTTTTTTTGGAAAGTCATTGATATCCCTCTCATTTGTTTACTCGTTACATACGCCCATGCTGATAATTCCATCAGGAAGGGTAAGATCACTGCACAAAACTAATTGCCGAGTGTGGCAAAATTATGATCTGGTATGATTTCCTAGACTTTCGCAAGCTTTCCTGCGAGCGTACCCTTATGGGTGCAGGCATTGAAATTCCGATCTGGCTGGCGATTGTTCTGGGTATTCTGGCCTTTATCGGGCTGCTTGACAGATTGTTAATGCCCTCTGTGCGCTGGTATCTGCGCCGCCGGGTGAACCGCGTGATTGAACGTCTGAACGATCGTTTGCAACTGTCAATTCAACCGTTTAAATTAACACGCCGCAAAGTGATGATTGACCGGCTGGTTCATGATCCAAAGGTGATGGAGGCCGTGGCAGAGCATGCTAAGGCTGAAAATATGTTGCAAAATACGGCGCAGGAAATGGCCCGAAAGTATGCGCGCGAAATTGTCCCCTCGTTCTCGGCGTCAGCCTATTTTGGGTTTGCCATCCGGATCTCGCGGTTCATTTCCAACAGCCTTTACCGGGTGCGGGTGGGGTTTATCGATGATGCGGCCCTACGGGAGGTAAACACGGATTCGACCGTTATTTTTGTGATGAACCACCGCTCTAACATGGATTATGTGCTGGTGACGTTTCTGGTCGCGGAACGTTCAGCCTTGTCTTATGCCGTCGGGGAATGGGCGCGGGTGTGGCCTTTGCAACAGCTTATTCGCGCGATGGGCGCGTATTTTATCCGCCGTAAATCGCGCAATCTGCTCTATCGTCGGGTGCTGGCGCGCTATGTGCAATTGGCAACCGAGGCGGGGGTGACGCAGGCCATTTTTCCCGAAGGCGGGTTAAGCCGTGACGGGCGGCTGGGGGCAGCAAAACTTGGATTACTTAGCTATATTTTGGGGGATTACAGCCCTGAAACTTCACGCGATGTCGTGTTTATTCCAGTTGGATTAAACTATGACCGCGTGCTGGAGGATCGGGTCTTAACCGCCGTTGTCAAGGAAGGCATGCCGAAATTCCGGTTTCAACCGTTGGCCTTTTTCAAGTTTGTCGGCAAACAGCTTTGGTTGCGCCTGACGGGTAAGTTCTACCGTTTTGGCTATGCTTGCGTCAGTTTTGGGCGGCCAATTTCGCTGAAATCCTATATGGCGGAAACGGCGGTTGCGGATAGGGGTGACGTTACGGAAAACCTGGGACAGGAATTAATGCACCGCATTGCCGAGGTCGTGCCGGTGCTGCCGGTATCGCTGGTCTCGCACGTGCTTTTGCAAAATGCCACGCCGCTGAACCTGCTGGAACTGAAAGCCAAATGCCACGGGGTTTGGCGTGATCTGGCCAAGTCGGGGGCCTACAGCCATATCCCCCATACGGATGAGGATTACGCGGTCAATGTTGGCTTGCGCATGCTGACGCTTAGGCATCTGGTGGATGAGATAGACGGGAAATTCAGCGTGAACACCCAAAGCCATGCAACAGTCGCTTATTATGCTAATGCTATCGCCCATTATTTTGAGGCCTAGGCCGATTTTTGCGCGCAGGGAAAAACAGGTTGCAGGGCTGGCCTTATAATGTAATGACCTGTATCGAATGGTTTGCGCAATATTCTTGCGTGAAGAAGTGCAGCATCTAGGATACGAACATGGCCCCTCAAAACACACAAATAGAAAAAAACCTTTACGAAATCGGGGAAATTCCGCCGCTTGGACATGTGCCTGAAAACATGTATGGCTGGGCGATCCGGCGGGAACGTCACGGTGATCCTGATAAAGCCATGCAGCTTGAGGTGCTTAAAACTCCTGAAATTGACAGCCACGAGGTTCTGATTTTTGTCATGGCGGCCGGTGTGAATTATAACGGGGTCTGGGCGGCCCTTGGCACACCGATTTCCACGTTTGATGTGCACGGAGCGGATTATCACATCGCCGGCTCGGATGCCTCGGGGATTATCTGGGCCGTCGGGGATAAGGTGAAACGCTGGAAGGTCGGCGATGAGGTCGTGGTGCATTGCAACCAGGATGACGGCGACGATGAGGAATGTAACGGCGGTGATCCGATGTTTTCTGCCAGCCAGCGGATTTGGGGGTATGAAACGCCAGACGGATCATTTGCGCAGTTCACCCGCGTGCAGGCCCAGCAACTTATGCACCGCCCCCAGCACCTGACATGGGAGGAAAGTGCATGCTATACGCTGACGCTGGCAACCGCTTACCGCATGCTGTTTGGCCATCGCCCACACACGTTAAAACCCGGGCAAAACGTGCTGGTCTGGGGGGCATCCGGTGGGCTTGGGTCGTTTGCCATCCAGTTGATCAACACGGCTGGCGCCAATGCAATCGGTGTGATTTCAGATGAGGGCAAACGGGGTTTTGTACAAAGTCTCGGGGCCAAAGGCGTGATTAATCGCAAGGATTTCAACTGTTGGGGGCAGATGCCCACGGTGAACACGCCGGAATATAAAGACTGGTTCAATGAGACGCGCAAGTTCGGCAAGGCGATTTGGGATATCACCGGCAAAGGCGTGAATGTGGACATGGTGTTTGAGCACCCCGGCGAAGCGACCTTTCCGGTTTCGACTTTCGTGTGCAAAAAGGGCGGCATGGTTGTGATTTGCGCAGGCACGACTGGGTATAACCTGACAATGGACGCGCGCTATTTATGGATGCATCAAAAGCGCGTGCAAGGCAGCCATTTTGCTAATCTTCAGCAGGCGAGTGCGGCGAACAAGCTGATGTTGGAACGCCGCCTTGATCCAAGCATGTCCGAAGTTTTCCCATGGACCGACATTCCTGCGGCCCATATGAAGATGCTGAAAAATGCCCATAAGCCGGGAAATATGGCCGTTTTGGTCAGCGCCCCGACAACCGGATTACGCACATTGGAAGACGCCCGGGAGGTCGCGCTTCGTTAACCATAAACAGAATCAGTAGAGCGGGTTGACGCCACGTCAATATTTACAGTAACTTTTGGTAAATTAACTGTTACTTTGTTAGATATCAATAACATGCAATCTTTGCCTTACCCATAAATGGGGAAAATGAAATGGGGAGTGGCATGAAGCTGACTTTCACGTAAAGTTTGTGTTCGTATAGTATTTACAACCTACGGGAGTATTGATATGAGTAACGAGTGGATGATTGATGTTCTTGCGGACCTGCGCAAGTTTGCTTTGAATCAAACAATGTTGGATTTGGCGGAGCATCTGGATGATGCCATCCTTGTGGCTGCTACAGAAATTAGCAATCAAAAGGAAAACCAAGTGAGTATTGTGGGTTCCTATGAGTCAAAAGCTGGAAGCATTTCTGGAGCGCTTGAAAAAAACGGACACGTTGGATGATCTTCAGCGCACAATAGAACACATCAGAGACGTTTATGATGTTGAACATGTTATCTATCATTCTGTCAGTGGTACCGGTAAGCAATACGGTGCCTTGACATATGACCCTAACTGGGTCGAGAGATATCTTGAACAAGATTACACAAGACTTGACCCGGTGGTTCTGGGTGCCCTCAGGCAGTTTCATCCGATGGAATGGAAACGCCTGGACTGGAGCCATCCCACCAGCCGGAAGTTTCTGAACGAGGCGATCGATTCCGGGGTCGGCAATCAGGGCTATTCCATCCCCATCCGTGGGCCGAACGGGCAGTTCGCGCTGTTTACGGTTAATAAAAACTCCAATGATGATAATTGGGCTAAATTCACGAATGAATACGCCCGCGATTTTTTGCTGTTGTCCCATTACGTCCATCAACGGGCAAATCACATTCATAATAGTGATGAAAGCACGCAAATGCGGGATTTATCGCCTCGCGAACGCGACGCGCTGATCTACCTCGGGCTTGGATATGCGCGCGGCCATATTGCTGAAAAGATGCGAATTTCTGAACATACCTTGCGGGTTTATATAGACTCCGCGCGCTATAAACTTGGCGCAGCCAATACCACACACGCTGTAGCACAAGCAATTTCACGCGGGGTGATTGTATTATAACGCCCCTGTTGCGGCAGCGTTTATATAGGCGGACGGTCGGTCTTTTTTAACTTTTGGCGGGTATTGAGCGCTAAATGAGAAGGGACATAACAATGATCAAATATATTTATGCAGATAATCTTTCCGCTGACCCGGTTTTGCGCGCGGGCATGTTTCAGGATCGCCGCATTCAATTCAAAGAGCGCCAGAAATGGGACTTAGATGTAAATACTAAAGGGGAGGAAATTGACGCATATGATGCGATGAACCCGCTTTATGTGATTTGCGTTGGGGCCGATGGGCGGCACGCCGGATCAATGCGGTTTTTACCGACGGTTGGCCAAACCATGGTTAATGACCATTTCACACATCTAAGCGGTGGCGGTACCATCACCAGCCCGTTGATTTGGGAATGCACCCGGTTTTGTATTTCGCCCGATGTGGTAAATAGCGGCGAGGTTGCAGCCAAACTTATGCTGGCAGCCTGTGAGCTGGGCTTGCAGTTTGGTCTTGAAAATTCCGTTGGTGTGTTTGATGCATGCATGGTGCGCATTTATCGCCGCATTGGCTGGTCACCAGAAATTATCGGAAGCGCGGGTAGTGGCGCAGATGAAATATCCGTGGGCCTTTGGGAATTTTCCCTAAAAGCCAAGCTGCGGCTATGCACAAAATTCAAAATCTCGCCCCGGGATGTGGAAAACTGGTTTGAAACATCCTTTACAACCCCGGAAATATTGAAAGTAGCCGTCGCCTAAGGCTGGTTTCCAAGAGCGACTGGCGTTACAAAGCCTAAAAGGGCGGGCGATGCAGTTTTCAGACGATCAGGCACAGGCATTTGATGCAATTTCGCAGGTTCTGAAAAGTGCCGGGGTTGATCTTGATAATGCAACCCTGCTGCCTGAAGGCGGTGGAGAAACCCGGGTTATGGCCGTTTTGGGCAAAGCGGGATCGGGTAAAACGCTGCTATTAGCCAAGCTGGTTGAGGCCCTGAATGAGGCAGGCATCGAGACGATCTCGGCGGATTTTGAAAGCCGCGCGCGCAAGGATAAACGCACTCTGGCGATTCTTGCGCCAACCAATAAAGCGGCCAGCGTTTTGCGCCGCCACGGCGTGCCTGCCACAACCATCCACCGGATTATCTACACGCCTGTCTATGATCCAGAGTATGAGAAAATCGCCGAATGGCTATCGAGTGGTGATGAAAAACCGGTGATTGAAGGTTTGACAGAGGCAGCGCTTGAACGGGCATTCAGGTTTTACCAAACCCATAAATCCATCCCCGGCGCACTGGCGGCCGCAGGTTTGCGCGGGTCCGATTTCATCACAGGTTGGAGCCGCCGCGATGATCCGCTTGATATCGGGCTGGTGGATGAAAGCTCAATGATTGACGACAAACAACTGGATGATCTGCGCGAGATTTTTTCAACGTTGATCCTGTTTGGCGACCCTGCGCAATTGGCCCCGGTCGGGCAATCGGGCGCGATGAGTTTTAACAAGCTGCCGGACAAACAAAAACAGGTATTACACCGTATTCATCGCCAAGAGGCAGGGAATCCAATCCTTGATCTGGCCCACGCTTTGGGGGATCCAGATCTGGAGTTTGCGCAGTTTGAACATATGATTGAGGCTGCCGCGGCGCGCGACGCGCGTGTTATTGTCAGCCCGCGGGTCGATGCGGGACAAATGGCGCGCGCCCCGGTTTTGGTTTGGCGAAATGCCACGCGCATACGACTGATCCACGCGTTTCGCGCGGCTTATGATGCCCCCGAGGATTCGCTGTTATCGGGTGAACCCCTTATTTGCGACGGTATTGAACTGCCCCTGAAACACCGCAAAAGCCGGATTGATCTTGAGGCCCGGGGCCTGATCAAAGGCGCGCAGGTGATCTATTTGGAACCGGGACGCAAGCCCGGATTTTCGCGCCTACACGTCGTTGGCGCCGAAGACCCGCGCGTTAATGCTGCCACCATCATCCAGATTGAGGCCCCCGACCGCGAAGAGCCGTTCATCCCCTCGGCGGCACGGATGGGGGCGACATTTTTGCACGGGGCAGCCGTAACGATCCATAAAGCCCAAGGTAGCCAATGGCCCGAGGTGCAACTTTTTGCCCCTGACATTTACGCCGCCTACCGTTCGGGGCGCTCAGAGGCCGGTATCCCACTTTGGAAACGTCTGGCTTACGTTGCTATCACCCGGGCCGAAACCCGCCTGCGCTGGGTAACCCGTTACAAGCTGGCGCGCCCCACTGAACCCTTGGGAATTGCCGATCTGGATACGCCAACCCCGCCCTTGGAATTAAGCGGTGAGGCAGAATGATTATTTGCGTATCAGACGGAAAATCTCGGACGCACCCCAGCCTGCAAGCAGGGCTACCGCAAGCGATAACAGCCCGTAAATAAGCGGTTTTTCATGGGCCAACTCATATATCCACTGCTCTAGCCCGGCCTTGCGCACCGTGATAATTGAACGCGACGTGCTGATAACACGTCGGTCACGCACCAGCATAATTTTCGCCGTATAATCCCCCTCAACGATGTTTGAGGGCAACGCAACTTTGGTCGTAAACAGGGTTTCCTCAGTCAGGGTCACGGGGGTGGTTTCGCGGGCATATGTACCGCCATTCTGGTGAATGCGGATCACGGCCTGGCGAAAAGCTTCGTCTTTTTCATCCGCCACCCGCACCGCATATTCAAGCCCAAGGTTGCGCAAAGACCGCTCGCTGTTGCTGACCAGATTTTCCAGCGCGCCGGTGGCAGCGATCGTATAAAAACTTGGCGCGCGCTCAACCGTGACGCTGTCCGTATTCACCCAAATCCCGAATCTACGTGCCTTTTTACGCACCAAAACCGCGACCGGAGGGCCGGAAACCTCGATAATAATATCCAGATTACCGGCGCTGGGATTAACCGGGCTATCGCGTTTTATGGCCCCAAAGATGAAAATTTCAGAGCCGTTGAAATTCGCCGTGATTGAAACACCGTCCTGGCTTAGCTCGGAAACAACGGTTTCATTCGCAACTGCGATACTTGCAGAAATCAGGCCGAGGATTAGAAATAATACTCGCATATCAGTGCCCCCCTCTGGCAATAGAGAAGAACTCGGTCGGGGTTAAAACCAGATCAAGACCCAGCTTCAGGCAAACGCCTAACACCATGATCGCCAGCAAAATCCGCAGCTGTTCAGCTTTCATCTTAACGCCGATCCGCGTGCCGATTTGTGCGCCAACAACGCCCCCGATCAACAGCAAAAGCGCCAGCATCGCGTCAACTGTATAGTTTTGTGTGGCGTGCATCAGCGTGGTAAATGCGGTCACGAAAATGATCTGGAACAGCGACGTGCCGATCACGACTTTGGTGGGCATTCCCAGTACATAAATCATCGCAGGCACCATGATAAAACCGCCACCAACCCCCATGATCGCTGCCAGAACACCAACCAGCGCCCCGACAATAAACGGTGGAATCGCGCTGATATAGAGGTTCGATGTGCGAAACCGCATTTTAAGCGGCAGGCCATGTACCCAAGTATGGCGCTTGATTTTTCTGGGCGGTCCGGGTTTTTTTGACCGGCGAATAGCCCCGAGACTCTCGATAAACATCAACGAGCCGATGACCCCCAGAAACACCACATAAGACAGCATTACCAGCAGATCGACCTGCCCGATTTCTTTAAGGTATTTGAACACTTGCACGCCAATTGCCGCCCCCAGCAGACCGCCAAACAACAGCACCGTACCCATCTTGAAATCCACGGTTTTCTTTTTGACATGCGCCAAAACCCCGGAAAAGGACGAGGCTACGATCTGATTTGCCTCAGTTGCCACAGCCACAGCCGGGGGAATGCCGATGAAAAACAGCAGGGGTGTCATTAAAAAACCACCGCCGACGCCAAACATGCCTGAAAGAATGCCGACAAGTCCGCCAAGACCGACTAGCAGAAATATATTTACCGAGACCTCGGCGATGGGAAGATAAATTTGCATGCGTCACCTATTGGGATTCGTTCCCATCCTCTACAACAAAGCAGCTGCAATGGCACCTACCTGCCTGCGACAAATCGGAGCGATTTCACTTAGATATGCCAATAATCGCATATAAGTGATTACCGTTCCTTAACGTATGGCTCTCCACCGGCTTTTGGCGGGATGGCTTTGCCGATGAAACCCGCCAGAATCACTACGGTTAAAATATAAGGCAGTGCTTGCATGAATTGCACGGGCACGACAAAAATGCCCAGATCGATGGATTGGTACTTATTACCTATAGCCTCAAGAAATCCAAATAACAAACAAGCAAAAAGGGCCGCTTTGGGTTGCCATTTTGCAAAAATCAACGCCGCCAGCGCGATGAAACCTTTACCGGCGCTCATGTCTTTCACAAACCCCGCCGCCGAGGTGCCAAGGCTAAGATATGCCCCTGCAAGACCACATAAAAGGCCCGCAATCAGCACCGCCGCATAACGTTGGCGCACCACCGAGATACCGGCCGTATCCACTGCGCCGGGGTTTTCCCCAACGGCCCGCAGGCGCAGACCAAAACGGGTGCGAAACAGCAGCCACCATGTCAGCGGCACCGATGCTAACGCGATATAAACCAGAATGTTATGCCCTGAAATTAACCCCTGATAGATTGGGCCAAGTATGGGCACAGTTTTCAGACTGTCGGCAAATGGCAGGGTGATTGGCAGGAACCGTTCAGCGCCTGCTAAGCTTGGCGTTTGCCCACCTGCATGAAACCAGTGTTGCCCGATTAAAACCGTTGAACCGGCAGCAAAAAAGTTGATCGCAACCCCGGAAATTAACTGATTGCCACGCAACGTTATCGAGGCAAACCCGTGGATCAGCGCCAGAATGATCGACACGATTATTGCCGCGAGAACACCCACCCAGGCCATGCCATATGTCATGCCCAAACCGCCCTCAATCGCCGGCATGCCAGCATAGGCTGAAAATGCGCCAGCCGCAAAAGCACCTGCCAGCATCTTGCCCTCAAGGCCGATGTCAAAAATACCGGCGCGTTCGGAATAAAGACCGGCAAGACAGGCCAGCAACAGCGGGGTTGATAGGCGAACCGAGGAATCGAGCAGTTGTAAAACCGTGTTGAAATCCATCACGCGGCTCCTTTGCTGAACCGCAAAAATAGGCGCTCAACCGGGATTCTGACCATATTTTCAAGGGAACCCACGAACATGATCACCAGCGCCTGAATGACTATGATCATTTCACGCGGGATGCCCATGGTAAACGACAGCTCGCCGCCGCCCTGATATAAGACCCCGAACAAAAACGCCGCCAACAGCACGCCCAAAGGGTGCGAGCGCCCCATCAAGGCTACGGCAATGCCAACGAATCCCGCCCCTTGCACGGAGTCAAGAACCAGCCGTTCGGCCTCACCCATAACGGTATTCACGGCCATCAATCCGGCTAACCCACCGGAAATAAGCATGGAAACCATGATGATTTTTAAGGGCGATATACCAGCATAAACGGCAGCTTTTTCGGAATGCCCAAAGGCGCGGATTTCATAGCCGATGCGGGTTTTCCAGATCAGGATCCAGACGAGGACACAGGCCAGAAGGGCGATGAATATGCTGATATTAGCAGGCGCGTGTTTGTCAAATTCTACGCCGAACACAGCCAGAAAATCATGCAAAGTCGGGATAGATGCGCCCGCAGGAAAGGCGGGCGTTTCCGGCACCATGCCCGGCGCCTGCATCGGACCTACCAGCAAATACACGATCAACGCCGAGCCAATCCAGTTGAACATAATGGTGGTAATCACGATATGACTGCCACGTTTGGCCTGTAAATACGCCGGGATTGCCGCCCATGCCGCACCAAACAACATCGCACCAAGTGATGCCGCAAGGATCGCCAACGTCCAGTGGGGCCAGTTAAGTGACAGCGCTACAACGGCCACACCAACACCGCCCAGCCCTGCCTGCCCCTCGCCACCAATGTTGAACATGCTGGCATGAAACGCCACGGCCACAGCCAGCCCGGTAAAGATGAAATTCGTGGTGTAATAGAGCGTATAACCGATGCCGAATTTACCAAAAGCACCGGACAGCATCACCTGCACGGCCTCAATCGGGTCTTTACCGATGAACAACACCACCAGCCCCGAAACCAGAAAGGCCAGGATCAGGCTAAGCAGCGGAACCAACAGGATATCCGCCCATTTTGGAAGCGATGTATTCATGTTTCTGCCTCTGGGTCCATGCCGGCCATTAACATGCCGAGTTCTTGTTCGCCTGTGTCAGCGGGCAGGCGTTCGCCTTGGATAACGCCGTCAAACATCACGATGATACGGTCAGACAGCGCCAGAATTTCATCCAGCTCGACCGAGACCAGCAGGATCGCTTTGCCTTGGTCGCGCAACGCAATGATTTGTTTGTGAATGAACTCAATCGCGCCAATGTCAACGCCGCGCGTCGGCTGACCAATCAGCAGCACATCGGGGTTGTTTTCGATCTCGCGGGCAATGACAATTTTCTGCTGGTTACCACCGGAATAACTGGAGGCAGGCAGGTAAGGACTGGTCGGGCGAATATCAAATTTCTCAATCTTGGCCTTGGTATCTGCCAGCATTGCCTTTTGATCCGCCAAGCCCATCGGCCCGCTGAATTCCACGTTGTTGTGATAGCCAAAAACCGCGTTTTCCCATGTCTTGAAGGGCATGACCAACCCGCGGCGATGGCGATCTTCGGGCACATGCCCAATACCGCGCGCACGGCGCTGGGCGGCGCTGGCCTTATTGGTCAGATCAATGGATTGCCCGCGCATCAGAACTTCGCCGCTGTTGGCCGGCGCGATACCGCTGATGATTTCCAGCAGGTCTGATTGCCCGTTGCCAGCCACCCCTGCGACGCCCAGAATCTCACCGGCTTTCAGCTCAAAAGACACGTTTTTCAATTTTTGCACGCCCTGACGGTCGGTTACAGACAGGTTTTTGACCTCTAAAATCGTCTCGCCAACTTGTGCGGGCGCTTTATCAACTTCCAGTAAAACATGCCGCCCGACCATCAGATCCGCCAGTTTTGAGGCCGAGGTATCCGCGGTTTGCACTGTCGCCGTCATCTTGCCCCGTCGCATAACGCTGACCGTGTCTGTCACGGCCATAATCTCGCGTAATTTATGCGTAATCAGGACAATCGTTTTGCCCTGCGCCTTGAGGTTTTCCAGAATTCGAAACAGATGATCGGCCTCGGACGGGGTCAAAACGCCGGTGGGTTCGTCTAAAATCAGGATATCAGCCTGACGATAAAGCGCTTTCAGAATTTCAATGCGTTGTTGCAGGCCAACCGACAGATCACCAACGATCGCATCGGGATCCACATCAAGTTCGTATTCCTGCGCCAACTCAGCCAGAACCTTGCGCGCCTTGTTAAGCGAGGGGCGCAGCAGCGGGCCATCCTCGGCCCCCATGATAACGTTTTCAAGCACCGTAAAGGGTTCAACAAGCATGAAATGCTGGTGCACCATCCCGATTCCGGCAGCAATCGCGGCGTGGCTGTCAGTGATCTCGGTTTTTACACCATTGATCTTTATTTCACCCGCGTCGGCCTTGTAAAATCCGTAAAGGATCGACATCAAAGTCGATTTCCCCGCGCCATTTTCCCCGACAATTCCGTGAATTGCGCCCTTGGCGACGGTCATATCAATGTCTTTATTGGCCTGTACCGGGCCAAAATTTTTGCTAACCCCGATCAACTCGATCGCAGGTGCAACAAGGGCAGCCGTTTCCAACTGCCCTTGATCTGTTTTGTCACTCGACATGCGCAGCTTAGTTTACTGGGCAGGTGCTGTCGGACATATAGTCGTGCACGCTGACCTCACCAGAGATGATTGCAGCTTTTGCAGCCTCAACGGCAGCTTTCATTTCATCGGTGATCAAGCCTTCGTTGTTTTCATCGAGCGCCCAGCCAACACCATCTTCGGCAAGGCCAAGAACCTGAATGCCGGGGGTGAAATTGCCGTCGTTTACATCCTTGAAAGCATTGTAAACAGCAACGTCAACACGTTTCAGCATGGACGTTAAGATTGAGCCGGGGTGCATGTAGTTTTGGTTTGAATCAACGCCAATGCCCAGCTTGCCAGCGTCTGCTGCCGCTTGCAAAACACCGCGACCCGTGCCGCCAGCTGCGTGAAACACAACGTCAGCGCCTTGTTCGATCTGCGCTGTTGCCAGCTCGCCACCCTTAACCGGATCATTCCATGCAGCACCTGTGGTGCCGGTCATGTTTTGATAAACGGTTGCATCGGCGTTAACCGATTTCACACCCTGCACATAGCCACAGGCGAATTTGCGAATGAGCGGGATATCCATGCCGCCCACAAAACCAACGCTGCCAGTTTCAGAGGCCATCGCCGCCAGAACGCCAACCAAATATGAGCCTTCATGTTCCGAAAATACCACCGAACGCACGTTTGGCAGATCAACAACCATGTCGATAATCACGAAATCTGTGTCGGGAAATTCTGCCGCAACCGTGGTCATCGCTGAAGCGTTGGAAAAGCCTGCAACCACAACCGGGTTGTTGCCTTGCTGTGCGAAACGACGCAGCGCCTGTTCGCGTTGGGCGTCAGATTGCAATTCGAATTCACGGTATTCGATGCCGGTTTCTTCCTTGAAACGTTCGGCGCCCATGAAGGAGCTTTCGTTAAAGGATTTGTCGAATTTCCCGCCAAGATCAAAGATGATCGCCGGGTTTGCACCAGCATGGCTGCCGGCAAATGCTGTTGTAGCAACGCTGGCAATGGCCGCAGCGCTCAAAAGCGTTTTCATAAGTTTCATAAGATTCTCCATTTTGATCTTCACACGCATCGCCCAAATGTTCTGACTGCGTCAGCAACCAAATTGGTGGCGTGAATTTATAACTCGTGTAGTAAAAGGGGGCTGGTAACGAGGGTCAACGGTTAATTTACACTTTTTTGCCTTAAAGAACGTAACGCATGACAATTGCATCGATTTTTTTACCGCCCGGTTCAGTGTAATAGCCTTTTCGGTGCCCACTAACCGCATATCCACAAGAATCATAAAGCCTGCGCGCGCCCTCATTCTCTGCGGATACCTCAAGGAATATTTCAGAAATATCGCGGTCTCGTGCAAAATTGCCAAGCTGTTTCAGCAAATTTTGCGCGATTCGCTGGCGGCGGAAATCTGGATGCACGGCGATTGTCAGCAGCTCGGCCTCGGAGCCAGCGACACGGATAAATGCAAATCCGTTGGGGGCGTGAAATAGATGCGTGTTGGGGGCCGATAACAGGAACTGGAACTCAGCGATTGTCCAGGGGCGCGGCGCGTGTTCAAAGCTTTTGTGGTGGATATCTGCCAGCTCAACGGGCGTCATGGCAGGATTATCGGGGCAGGCTCGGCGGGCAGTGCCGCATCTGGTGCGCGCAGATATAAAGGCGCTGGGCGTGGCCTGTCTGCCTTTAAATTTGCAGCGGCAAACCGTGCTATACTTTCTGCGCTGGCGTGGATTTTGATGCTGGCACCCATATCTGCCTGTTGCACGCGCGGCGCATTCGTTGCCACGCCGTCCTTGAAATCCTGCACAAAAACCTGATCCCGCCGCCCGTCAAGAACCACCCGAAACGCGCCTTTTGTACCGTAAGCGAGCGCCTCAAACGTTGAAACACCCAATGCACGAACCTCTAAAGCCAACGCCAGCCCGCGCGCCGTTGCCACGGCAATACGCACACCTGTGAAGTTGCCCGGCCCGGTGCCAACGGCAATCAAATCAAGATCCTGCCAGGTATGCCCCGTAGTTTTTAGCGTATTTTCCAACATTGGCATCAGGCATTCAGACTGACCTTTGATCATGTCTTGGGTGGCGTGCGACAGCGATTCATTGCCCTTAAGCAAAGCGACCGCGCAATGCGCGGCCGATGTGTCAAATGCCAGAATTAAAGGGGGGTCAGACGGCAACAGGGCGCACCTCTGTGACCTCGGGGATATAATGGCGCAGCAGGTTTTCAATACCGCTTTTCAACGTCATGGTCGAGGACGGACACCCGGCACAGGCCCCTTGCATATGCAAATAAACCACCCCGCGCTCAAAACCGTGAAAGGTGATGTCCCCGCCGTCTTGCGCCACTGCCGGGCGCACGCGAGTGTCAAGTAACTCTTTGATTTGATTGACAATTTCACCATCCGGGCCATCGTGATCGGCATGCCCAACGGTGCCTGTTTCGCCTGTCATGACAGGTTCGCCGGATTGATAATGCTCCATAATCGCGCCAAGGATGGCAGGTTTGATATGTGACCAGTCGATTGCCTCGCCTTTGGTTACGGTCACGAAATCGGGGCCGAAAAATACGCCCGTAACCCCTTCAACCGCAAAAACCCGTGTTGCCAGAGGCGAGGTTTCAGCCGCGGCTTTTGTCGCAAAATCTGCCGTGCCAGCCGCGATTACAGCCTGCCCGGGCAGAAATTTCAACGTCGCGGGATTCGGGGTGGATTCGGTTTGAATAAACATATTTTCGCCCTTTCAGATCAGGATCTATATGTGGCGTGCTTGAGCAAAAAAGTCAAGTAAACTGGAATCTTTCTAAGTTTATAATTTCGATTGCAGTCTGGCCCGATCATGCCTAAATCCAGCATATGATTATTCGCAAACCGTTTTACTATATGCGCCACGGTCAAACTGACTGGAACCTTGAAAAACGTTTTCAGGGGGGCCAGGATATTCCTCTAAATGCTGAGGGTATCAAGCAGGCACATCGGGCAAAAAACCGTCTGAAAGACCTGAAAATCACGCATATTTACAGCAGTCCACTGCAACGGGCACGGGCTACGGCAGATATTGCCAATAGCGTTCTGGATGTGGGCATCAGCAATGTGCGCGACCTGCAAGAATGCAATTTCGGCGTGCTGGAGGGCACCCAGCGCCAGACCAAGGATAGCCATTCTGACAATTGGCGCAACGGGATCACACCGCAAAATGCCGAGACATATAGTGATTTCACCGCGCGGGTTTTTGTGGCGATTAACCATGTTTTGGAAAACGAAGGCACACCGCTGATTGTTGCCCATGGTGCAGTTTTTTGGCCGGTGCACAGCCATATGCAATTGGGCCTTGAAAAACAGCTGCCAAACGCCACGCCCGTTTATCTGGCGCCGCCACCCAAGGGCGCGGAACGTTGGAGCCTCACGGAACTTTAAGAAACCGCGATGATGCGTTCTTTGGTCAATCCGCCCGGCACGACGGTGATTGGCACGGACATGTTTACGCTTTGACGTGTGATCAGTTGTGTGACCAGTGGTCCCGGACCATCCCCCGTGGCACCTGCACCAAGCACCAGAATGCCAACCTCGGGGTCTTCTTCAATCTGGGCTAGAACTTCGGTGGCGCGCTCGCCTTCACGGATCACCAGCTCGGGTTCCAAACCCTCTTTGTCGATCATCCATTTGGAAAAAACCTTGAAATGTTCCTCAATCCGCTCGCGGGCCTCGATACGCATGGCCTCACCGACGCCGATCCAGTGCTGGAATTCTTCGGGGGCGATAATCCCAAGGATTTCAACGCCGCCGCCGGTTTTCTTGGCCCGGATCGCGGCAAAACGCAGGGCGTTCAGGAATTCGGGGCTGTCGTCCATCACAACAAGAAATTTGCGCAAGGCTCGCACTCCATATGGTTTCACACAGCGTCATCATCGCTTATGTGCGCCAATGGTGCAACTGTGACGTTTGAGCCTAGGGTTGCGTGATGCTGATCGCAGCATTAACCGGCGTGCTGGCCGGGCGCACGGGTAAACCACGTTTAACCCAGCCCTGATCAACATCTGAACCAGACATCCCGCCGACAACATCGATGATGTCAGACATCCCGATTCGTTCCAGTTGTTCCGTCAGATAATTGGAGCGATTGCCCGTGCGGCAGGTAAATGCCAAAGGAATATCAGGGGATTGTGCGCGAATTGCCTTGATTTTATCCAGGAAATTCCGCTGAGTCATATCGGCCAAAAGTGCCACATCCGGCACGCCTGTTTGTGACCACTCGTCAGGACGGCGAATGTCAATCAGCACGATTTCACCCGCCAGCGCCTTAGCCCGTGCCACATCTGGCGTCATTTTAACAACCTCGGCCTGCGCAAGTGTTCCTGCGAAGACAACCAAGATAGATATCTGAAATACTTTGAATAAACTCTGCATACTACCCTCTTATGTTGAATTCGTTAATTTGCATATAATGCTGCCAGATGGAAATCACGAGTGCGTCAGAGTGTCAGGGCTGGCTTTCCCGGCAATTTTTCCGGTAGGATCGGCAACGGGGGGTTGGATCATGTTAATAGAGCCATATACAGCCAAACACTGGCCCGAAACATGGGGTATTCTAAAGCCGGTTTTTCGGGCCGGTGAGACCTATCCTTTTGCCCCGGATATCCCTGAAAATAAGGCGCGCACGCTCTGGGTTGATGCACCTATGGCAACCTATGTTGCGCTGCGTGCGGATAAGATGGTGGGTACGTTTTATATAAAACCCAACCAGCCGGAACTGGGGGCGCATGTTTGCAATTGTGGGTATGTGGTGGATGGGGCTGCGCGCGGGCAGGGGGTGGCGGCGCAAATGTGTGTGTTCTCACAGATTGAGGCTTTGCGGCTGGGGTTCAGCGCCATGCAGTATAATCTGGTGGTTTCCAGCAACGATGGTGCTGTCAATCTGTGGCAACGGCAAGGGTTTGACATCATCGGCACTCTGCCCAAGGCATTTATGCATAAACGCCTTGGGTTGGTGGATGCCCATGTGATGTATAAACTGCTGTCCTAACTAACGTGCGCGCACGAACCCCACGATCTCGTAGGTTTTTTCCAAAATCGGTTCAGCAATAGCGCGAGCTTTTTCAGAACCCTTGGCCAGAATGCGGTCGATCTCGGCGGGATCGTCCATCAGACGGGTCATTTCGGTTGATATAGGCTCCAGTTTGGCCACCGCTAAATCCGCAAGTGCAGGTTTGAAACGCCCCCACTGCGCCCCGGCAAATTCGGTGATCACCGCCTCGGAACTGCTGTCCGACAGGGCGGCATAAATATCGACCAGATTGCGCGCCTCGGGGCGGGTTTTCAGGTCATCTAGATTGTCGGGCAACGGTTCAGGATCCGTTTTCGCCTTTTTGAATTTTTTCATAATCAGCTCGGCGGAATCGGTCATATTGATCCGCTCCATGTCGGATTCCCCGGATTTTGACATCTTTTTTGTCCCATCACGCAGGTTCATGATCCGCGCGGCCGGCCCCTCGGTCAGCGGTTCGGTGATGGGGAAAAAATCGGGCGCGTTGAAATCATGGTTGAATTTCGCGGCGATGTCGCGGGTCAGTTCAACATGCTGTTTCTGGTCATCCCCCACGGGCACGTGCGTCGCATGATAGAGCAGGATATCTGCGGCCATCAGGCTGGGATACGCATAAAGACCAAGGGAAACCGCCTCGGCGTTCTTGCCCGCTTTGTCCTTGAACTGGGTCATGCGATTCATCCAACCAACGCGGGTGACACAGTTGAAAATCCAGCCTAATTCGGCGTGGGCAGAAACCTGTGACTGATTGAAAAGGATGGATTTCGCCGGGTCGAGACCACTGGCAATATAGGCCGCCGTCAGCTCGCGCGTCGCGTATTTCAGCGCGCCCGGGTCTTGCCAGACGGTGATCGCGTGCATGTCAACAATGCAGTAAACGGTCTCAAAACCTTGCCCCTGCATGGTCACAAATTTTTTGATGGCACCTAAGTAATTTCCAAGTGTCAGCCCGCCTGAGGGTTTGATTCCGGAAAAGACGCGACGCGTGTGGACCGCTTCGGTCATAGCAATTCATCCTTTACATTGCTTGCAATTATGAGTGACTTATCGCGACCCTTGCCCGCTCAGTCAACAGGAGTATCCGATGTTTGACCCAAATGCCGATCGCTCGCCGTTTAATCCGGTCCCGCCGGTGATCGTTTTTCTGGCGCTCGCCATTATACTGATCGAGGTGGTCTTGCAACTTGGCAGCCGTGGTTTGATCGGTGGCCCAAGTGCGATTGGCTGGCGGTTATCTTTGATTGAACAGTTCGGGCTGTCGGGGCGTATGCTGGAATATATGTATACGACCGACACCTATAACTTTGGGTATATCGGCCGTTTTCTAAGTTATCCGTTTTTGCACTACGCCCTGTCACACGCCGCGTTTGCAGCCGTTATGATCCTGGCGCTTGGCAAGATGGTCGCGGAAAGCTTCCACACTATTTCAGTTATCATATTATTCGTGGCCTGCACCATTAGCGGCGCCATTGCTTATGGGATGATCGACCATACATTGCAGCCGTTTATCGGGGCATTTCCAGTCGTTTACGGCTTGTTAGGGGCTTATACATGGATGTTATGGCAGAACGCTGCAGCAACAGGTGAAAGCGGCCTGACCGCCTTTCGCCTGATCGGGTTTTTGGTGGTTTTGCAATTTATTTTCCGCATTGTCATACCATTTATTACCAGCACCGAGCCGCCTCTCCCCAATGCCTGGATCAGCGATTTAGCGGGATTTATCACCGGGTTTTTGCTGTCTTTCGTATTGGCCCCGGATGGGCGGATACGCATGAAACGCTGGTTGACATTCCTGCGTCGTCGTTAGGTGCGCCGTATGTAGCGGCGTAAATCCGCAGGCGTTATCGCACCGCTCAGCAGCACGCTTGCCCCATAACTGATCACCCCGATTATGATCACAGCCCCAAGTGCGCCATAGCGCCAGCCGGGCATTATCAACCAGTTTTCAACGCCGCGCGCCGCCAGCCAGATCATCGCGCCCATAACCACACTTGCCCCGCTGATACGAGGCAGGACATACCGCAGCCTTTCATCCATCTGCACTGCCTGCCCGAATTTGCGTGAACCACGCCACAATAACACCAGCATCACCCATGCCGCGATACTGGTTCCAACTGCGGCAGCTAAAAATCCCGAGGTTGAAGCCATTTTAACGGCCAGCACAGACAGCCCAATGGCTAGTGCCACGTTAACAACCATCGAGATCAGCGCGTAATGAAACGGGGTGCGGGTGTCTTCGCGCGCAAAAAATACTGGCGACAGCACCTTGATCAAAACAAATGCAGGCAGGCCGAAACCATAGATCTGCAAGGCTTGCGCCGTGGCCGCAGCATCCACTGCACTAAACGCGCCGCGTTCAAATAACACCGAGACCAAAGGCTGGGCAATAACCACCAAGGCCACGGTTGAGGGGATGGTTAATAGCAACGTGAACTCGGTCGCACGGTTAAGGCTTTGGCGGCTCCCCTCGGTATCATTGCTGCGCAAACGCCGTGAGAGGTCCGGCAATAACACCACCCCGATGGCAATGCCAACCACCCCGAGGGGCAATTGATACAAGCGATCCGCATAGTTCAGCCATGCCACGGCCCCGTCAAAATACGAGGCCACGTTACGCCCGACCAGCAGGTTAACCTGCACCACGCCACCAGCCAGTGCAGCCGGGGCTGCGATAATCGCCAGCCGTTTCAACTCGGGCGTCATATGGGGTATTTTGAGACGCAACCGCATGCCTGCCCGTGCCGCCGCGAACCACAGCAGCGCCATTTGCGCGATACCGGCAATCGGCACGCTCCAGACCAGCGCGCGCCCGATATCCCCGCCACCGACGTAAGCAAGCCCCATCGCGCCGATCAAAATCAGGTTTAGCAACACAGGTGCCGCCGCAGCGACTGCAAACCGCCCCAGCGAATTCAGCACACCGCTTAACAGGGCTGCGATTGAAATGAACAGGATATAGATAAATGTGATGCGGGTGAAATCAACCGTCATCGCAAAACGCCCATCATTGGCAAATCCACTGGCCATCGCCAGTACCAGCCACGGCATGAATACCTGCGCCAGCAGCATCAGCACAATCAGGATCGCCGCCAGCCCGGACATAGCGTCCTGGGCAAAAGCTTTTGCATCCTCGCCGCTCTCGACTTTTTTGGCGAACATCGGGATAAAGGCTACGTTGAACGCGCCCTCGCCAAAGAAGCGGCGAAACATGTTTGGCAGGGAAAAGGCAATCAGAAACGCCTCAGCAATCGGGCCGGAGCCAAGGAATGCCGCGATCATGATGTCGCGCCCAAAGCCCAGTACCCGGCTGATCAATGTCCAGCCGCCAACGGTAAAAAAGCTGGATAAAAGGTGGATTTTACGGTTCATGACACCGCTCCTTTTTGGGCCGCTTCGATGGCTTCATGCAGGCGCGCCGTGATCATTCTTTGCTTGCTTTCAGAACGAATTTTCAAACCAAACAGGTCTTTGACATAAAACGCATCCACCGCCTGCGCGCCATATGTCGCAATAATCGCCGAGGAAATTGAAACCCCGCAGTCGGTTAATGTGCGCGCAAGATCAAACAACAGGCCGGGGCGATCACGGGTATCGACCTCAATAATTGTGAAAATGTCCGAGCCGTCATTGTCAAAAATCACCGTAGTTGGCACAATAAATTTTTGTTCACGCTTCTTGATTTTATCCTTTATTTTAAGGGCATCGCGCGCGATTACATCCCCTTGCAAGGTGCGGATAATGATTTTGCGCAGCCGTGAAAGGCGCGATTTATCATAAGGTCTGCCTGCCATATCCTGGATCCAGAAAACCGCCGTCGCCAGCCCGTCAGAGCTGGTGTAACTGCGCGCATCCACCACATTTGCCCCCGCCAGCGCCAGCGCGCCCGCAAAGCGCGCGAAAATACCGGGGTGGTCGGGCATCACAAAACAGGCCCGCGTTGCATCACGATCCTCGTCGGCCTCAATATGGCTAACGGGTGCGTCGGGTTTTACCGATTTGGCAAGCCCGGCAAAAATCTTATGGGTAACCGTATCAAGACCCAGCCAATAAGGGCGGTAATGGCGGGCACATTCTGCGGTAATATCTGCAGCCGCCCAATCTGTGAGGGTCGCGGCCAGTGCCGCCTTGGCCTCGGCCTCGCGTTCAGGGCCAGAGTGGATAACCTGTCCGTTTGACAGTAACGCGCGGGTCTGGGCGTAAAGATCACGCAGCAGCATGGCCTTCCAGTTATTCCAAACCCCCGGCCCAACCCCGCGAATGTCGCAAACAGTCAACACTGTCAGTAGCTTAAGGCGTGTTCGACTTTGCACGGCATTGGCAAAATCACGCACGGTGCGCGGGTCAGACAGGTCACGTTTTTGCGCCACATCCGACATAAGAAGATGGTTCAGCACCAGCCATTCAACCATATCACATTCATCCGGCTCCAGCCCCAGTCGCGGCGCAATTTCGCGGGCTATTTCGGCCCCGATAATGGAGTGGTCCTGCGGCAGACCCTTGCCAATATCATGCAGCAACAACGCCACATAAAGTACCTTGCGGTTAACGCCTTTTTTCAAAATGGACGAGGCCACCGGCAGATCCTCGACCAACGCGCCTTTTTCGATTTGAAACAGGTTTGAGATACACTGAATCGTGTGCTCATCAACCGTATAATGGTGATACATATTGAACTGCATCATCGCGACAATACGGCCAAATTCCGGGATAAATACGCCCAAAACCCCCAGTTCGTTCATGCGCCGCAGACCGCGTTCGGGGTTATTATGGGACAGCAGTAAATCCAGAAATATCCGCGTGGCCTCGGGGTTTTGGCGCAAATTATCATCAATAAGGTGCAAATTACGCGTCACCAGCCGCATGGCATCGGGGTGGATCAGAATGTCAGAGCGCAAGGCCTCCTCAAACAGGCGCAACAGGTTAAGCGGGTCATTCAGGAAACCTTGTGGATCAACCACATCCAGACGCCCGTGATTAATCGTATATTCCTTGGCGGTTTTATCGCGCCCGAAACTGACGGCATTCAGAATCGCGCGCCCGAAACTGGGCCGTTTTTTGACATGCCTCGCCTCAAGGGCGGTCAGAAAGATGCGGGTAAGATCGCCCACATTAGTGGCGTGGCGAAAGTAATCCTGCATGAAATATTCAACCGCACGCCGACCCTTGGCATCATGATAGCCCAAAGCCTCGGCCACCCCGACCTGATTATCAAAGGTTAGCTGCTCGGTGGCACGGTTGCTCAGCAGGTGCAAATGGCAACGGGTTTTCCATAAAAATGCTGCCGCATCCGCAAAAACCTTGTATTCGTCAGCCCGGAAAACCCCCTGCGAAATCAGCTCATCGGGGCTATCGGCGTGATAGAGGTATTTCGTGATCCACATCAACGTCTGCAAGTCCCGCAAGCCGCCTTTGCCCTCTTTGATGTTGGGCTCAACCACATAGCGCGCGCCTCCGTGGCGGGCATGGCGCAGGTCGCGTTCCTTTAGCTTCGCCTCAACAAATTCCGGGCCGGTATTATCAAAAAGCCTATCCCAAAGCTGGGTGTTGAGATCCTCAAACAGCGCGGCATCGCCCGTTAGATACCGATTTTCCAGCAAGGCAGTGCGGATGGTGAAATCTTCGCGCCCCAGACGGATGCAATCATCCACGGTGCGTACAGCATGGCCGACTTTCAGGCGCAAATCCCAAAGGGTATAGAGGATGCTTTCGATCATGCTCTCACCCCAGGCGGTTTGCTTATAGGGCGTCAGAAATAGCAGATCGACATCGGAAAACGGTGCCATTTCTGCACGTCCATACCCCCCGACCGCTACCACAGAAATACGTTCGGATTTCGTGGGCGTGGCTAATGGATGCAACCAGCGGCCTGCCATTTCTATGGTGGCTTTAACGATTTCATCGGTCAGACAGGCATAGGATTTAATGGTCTTAGAGGCATCTTGCGGAGCGTTTAGCAAGGCCTCAGCAATCGCCGCGCGCCCTGCGTCATTTGCCTCTCGCAGCACCGCCACGGCCCTGGCACGGATGTCGCTGGCATCCCGCGCATCCGATATGTTTGCCTCAAGTTTCTGCCACAGCGCCGCTGGGTCCAGAATTTCGTTGCCATCACACCATAGCGCATCCGGGTCTTGCTTAAGCGTCATGCCATCAAGAGCCAAAGCCACCGAAACTGCGCGGAGCCGGATCGATGATAACCGCGTCCCCCTTATCCACCTTCAAAATCGCCAAACCCCGTTGGTTCAAACCTTGTGGCGTTAGGCGAAACACACCGTTAACCCCGACAAACCCCGCCGGGTTAATCAGTCGCCCGGCATCAAAAGTGTCGGTCGCTCCTTGGGCTTTGGCGCTGGTAATCAACGCCCCGATCGCCGCAACCGCGTCATAGGCGAGGGCCGAAAGATCGTGAGGTTCAGTGCCATGCGCCGCCAGATAACGTGCATCAAACTGCGCCGTCAGTACCGGATCAGGCACGGCGAAAATTCCACCCTGCATGCTGGGTTGCCCCAATAGTTCGGTTGATTTATCCCAGCGTGCCAGCCCCATAAACTGGGTGTTGCGCCGTGTGATCCCCTCGGAACCGAGCGCCGCTGCCATGAATGCCAGACCGCGTGTCGGAGTGTCGGTAAACAGCAATGCCTGCACACGATTAGAGGCCATGGTTTGCGCCACTGCCGGTGCCGCCTCGCTTAGACCTTGCATATTCAGCGGATAGGACGCGCTGCCCGCAAGGTTGGCGCCTGTATTGCGCGCCGCGTTGATAGCCGCTAGCTTTCCAGCCTCGCCCTCAACCCCGTCAGGATAGACCACACCGACGTTGGGCATGCCATTATTAACCGCATAGCTGAACAGACGGGTTGCTACGTCCTCAAAGGTCACGCCAAGAATATAGACATTTCCACCGGCAATCGCGGCGTTATTTGACAGGCTTAGCACATTAATATTGCTTTGGACTGCCACGGCTGCCACGGCGCTCGTGGTGTTGCTGAACAATGGGCCGATGAATATTTGCGCACCCTCCGTGATTGCACGGGTGGCCTCAGCGGCGGCGCGGGTCGGATCGGCACCTGTGCGGTAAATCCTAAGATCAATCGCGGCGCCTTGTACATCGCGCGAGGCCATGCGGGCGGCGTTAACCAGATTATCGGCAAGCTGGTCATTCAGCGCATCACCAGATTCGTAAGGTACCATCAAAGCCACGATTACCGGCTGCGTTGGATCAACCTCGGTCGTGCCGCTGATCATGGTTTGATCGCAAGCTACAAGGCCAAAGGCAATTAGCGCTAAAACGAACGGACGCAGCAATGCCGCGCATGAAAATCGATATTTTGACATATTCCCTCGCAAATTGGTTGGGGTCTGGGTAGACTCGAAAGCTGCGGGCAAGGATATGCGCCTTATGCGCACAAGTAAACGGCAGGTTTGGCAAAGGAATTACACTGTGGCAAAACTATCCCCCCCGCTTCAGGCTGGGCTGTATCTGGTGGCAACGCCGATTGGAACGGCGGCGGATATCACGGTGCGCGCGCTGGATATCTTGACCAATGCCGACATGCTGGCCGCTGAAGACACGCGTAACACACTGAAACTGATGGATATTCACGCCGTTAAGCTGAATGGCCGCCCGATCCTGCCGTATCATGATCATAATGGTGCGGCCCAACGCCCGCGCCTAATGCGGGCCATTGAGGAAGGGAAATCGGTGGCCTATGTGTCTGATGCAGGTACACCGCTTATTGCCGATCCGGGGTATCAACTGGCGGCGGAAACGATAGCGAAAGGGTTGACCGTCACCTCTGCGCCCGGTGCGTCAGCGCTGTTGGCGGCGTTAAGCGTGGCTGGATTGCCGACGGATCGTTTTATGTTTGCAGGATTTCCGCCGGTTAAATCTGTGGCCAAAGAAAAGTTCCTGCGCGAATTTGAAAATGTCCCTGCGACGCTGGTATTTTACGAATCTCCGCGCCGTGTGGCCACCTGTCTGGCCGCGATGCAGAGCGTTTACGGTGCTGAACGAAAGGTAGCCGTTTGCCGCGAGCTAACCAAGAAATTCGAGGAGGTTCGCCGCGGTAATTTGGGCGAGCTTGCAGATCAATACGCCGATGAACCCGCACCCAAAGGCGAGGTTGTGATCGTGCTTGGCCCACCGCTTGAGGTCGCGGCCAGCTCCGCGGATGTTGATGCGGCATTGCTGGACGCGCTGCAAAATGCCTCGCTGAAAGATGCGGCGCGCGGGGTTGCTGAAATGCTTAACCTGCCACGCAAACAACTCTATGCCCGGGCGCTGGAGCTTAGTGGAAAATGAAATCCGGGCGCACCGCATATTTGAACGGGCTGGCCGCCGAAGACATCGCCGCACGTCTTTACGAGGATCGCCAAGGCCGGGTTCTGGAGCGCCGCTGGAAACGTCGTGAAGGTGAGATTGATCTGATCATTGAGCAGGCAGGCGTGATTGTTTTCGTCGAGGTAAAGGCCCGTAAAACTTTGGAAATTGCCGCGCAATCCCTGTCACAAAAGCAACAGCTCAGGATGTTTGAAGTTGCACAGCTCTATCTGGCCGAAAGGCGCGCCGGTATGAACGCCGACACCCGGTTCGATGTGGTGCTGGTTGACCGTCATGGCAATACCGAAATCCTCGAAAATGCCCTTACACAAGGGTGGTAGGGTTGAAAGTGATGCGCGCATGGTTCAAATCTGGATAAAACAACAAAGGAATCCCCGATGCCCTTGAAAATTGCCATACAAATGGACCCCATTGAGGATGTTAACATCGATAGCGACAGCAGTTTTCGCATTGCCGAGGTCGCGCAGGCCCGCGGGCATACATTGTTTTATTACACCCCCGACAAACTGGCCTATCAGGAAGGTCGCGTGACGGCACGGGGCTGGCCGCTGAGCGTGCGGCGCAAGGTGGGTGATCATTTCACTCTTGGGGATGAACAGCAGATTGATCTTGCTGATTGGGATGTGGTCTGGCTGCGTCAGGATCCGCCTTTTGATATGGGCTATATCACCAGCACCCATTTGCTGGATATGATACATCCCGACACGTTGGTCGTGAACAATCCATTCTGGGTGCGCAACTATCCCGAAAAACTGTTAGTGCTGGAATTTCAAGACCTTACCCCGCCAACAACGATTGCCCGTGATCTTGAAACCCTTAAGGCCTTCAAGGAAAAGCACGGGGATATTATCCTTAAACCGCTCTATGGGAATGGCGGCGCAGGGGTGTTTCGGCTTGGTCCTGATGACCGTAATTTGAATTCGCTGCATGAGCTGTTCACGGGCATGAATAATGAGCCGCTGATTGCCCAGAAATTCCTGCCGGATGTTGCTGCGGGCGACAAACGGGTGATCCTGATCGATGGCGAACCTGTGGGGGCGATCAATCGGGTGCCTGCGGCGGGCGAGACGCGCTCAAACATGCATGTAGGCGGGCGGCCCGAGAAAATCGGGCTAACGGCGCGCGACCTTGAGATTTGCGCACGTATCGGGCCAATTTTGCGTGAAAAAGGTCAGATTTTTGTTGGTATTGACGTGATTGGTGGCATGTTAACAGAGATTAACGTGACCTCTCCGACAGGTATTATGGAACTTGACCAGTTTGACGGCATCAACGTCGCCGAGATGATCTGGCAGGCAATTGAGACGAAGGTGGTAGCATGAACAAAACTCTCCCGAAACATGCACGCGCTGTGATCATTGGTGGCGGCGTTGCTGGCGCATCGGTTGCTTATCATCTGGCACATCTCGGTTGGCAGGATGTGATTTTGTTGGAGCGCAAGCAGTTGACCAGCGGCACCACCTGGCATGCCGCCGGATTAATCGCGCAACTACGGGTCAGTTCCAACATGACGCGGCTGGCGAAATATTCGCAGGAATTATATTTCAATCTTGAGGCTGAAACAGGCATTGCCACGGGTATAAAACGCAACGGCTCGCTTAATGTTGCCCTGACCCATGCGCGCCATGAAGAGCTGCGCCGCACGGCCTCTATGGCGCGGGCTTTTGGTGTGGAGGTTGAAGAAATCTCGCCCGCAGAGGCCAAAGTCCGTTACCCGCATCTGAACATTGAGGATGTCGTCGGGGCCGTGTATGTGCCCAATGACGGCCAAGGGGATCCGGCGAATATCACCCATGCAATGGCCAAAGGGGCGCGCCAGAAAGGTGTGCAGATTTTTGAAAACGTTAAAGTTACCGATATAAAAACCGTGGATGGCCGCATTGTCGGGGTTAATGCCGAACAAGATGGCGAACCCCATGAAATCACCTGTGATCACGTCATCAATTGTGCCGGCATGTGGGCGCAGGATGTGGGAAAACTGGCCGGCGCGAATATTCCGCTACATGCTTGCGAGCACTTCTATATCGTTACCGAACCCATCAAAGGTCTGGGGCAATTGCCGGTGTTGCGTGTGGCTGACGAATGCGCATATTACAAAGAGGATGCCGGAAAAATTCTGCTTGGCGCGTTTGAACCAAAGGCAAAACCATGGGGTATGGACGGGATTTCCGAGGATTTCTGTTTTGACCAGCTTCCCGAGGATTTTGACCATTTTGAACCGATCCTGGAGAAAGCCATTAACCGTATGCCTTTGCTGGCCGAGGCCGGTATCCACACGTTTTTCAATGGCCCTGAAAGTTTTACGCCAGATGATCGTTATTATCTGGGCGAGACCCCCGAGGTGGAGAATTTCTGGGTCTGTTGCGGATTTAACTCTATCGGCATCCAATCGGCAGGCGGGGCTGGCATGGCGCTGGCAGCCTGGATGGAAAATGGCGCGCCCCCCTTTGATTTATGGGATGTGGACATCCGTCGCATGCAGCCGTTCCAGAACAACCGCGCCTATCTGAAAGAGCGGGTATCTGAGACACTCGGGCTGCTTTACGCCGATCATTTCCCTTATCGCCAAGTGGAAACCGCGCGGGGTATTCGACGCTCGCCGATTCATGAGCAGCTAAAAGCGCGCGGGGCGGTGTTTGGCGAATCCTCAGGCTGGGAACGCGCCAACTGGTTTGCCGATACAGGGCAAAAACCGGCCTATGAATATTCATGGAAACGCCAGAACTGGTTTGAAAACGCCGCGCGTGAACATGCGGCTGTGCGCAGTGGTGTCGGGCTGTTTGATCTGACAAATTTTGGCAAAATCCGAGTAGAGGGGCGGGGTGCCTGTGCCTTTTTGCAACGGCTTTGCGCCAATCAGATGGACGTTAAAACCGGCGATATCGTTTATACACAAATGCTGAACCCTCGCGGTGGCATTGAATGCGATCTGACCGTCACCCGCCTAAGTGAAACCGCATTTCTGCTGGTTGTGCCTGGCGGAACACTGCAACGTGATCTGGCATGGCTACGCCGTCACCTGGATGATGCGTTTGCCGTGATCACAGACGTTACCTCTGGCGAGGCGGTGCTGGCGATCATGGGGCCAAAGTCGCGCGAATTGCTGCAAAAAATCAGCCCGGGTGATTTTTCCAACGCTGCCCATCCTTTTGGTACCATGCGCGAGATTGAGATCGCCATGGGGCTGGCCCGCGCGCACCGTGTTTCTTACGTTGGTGAACTGGGATGGGAGATTTACACCCCCACAGATCAGGCGGCCCATATATTTGAGGCGATTGCGGCTGCGGGTGACGATATCGGGTTGAAACTATGCGGGTTGCATGTGCTTGACAGCTGCCGGATCGAAAAAGCCTATCGCCACTGGGGACATGATATTACCGATGAAGATCACGTGCTGGAGGCGGGCCTTGGCTTTGCGCTCAAACCTGACAAGGGCGATTTCATCGGGCGTGATGCGGTATTGGCCAAGCGGGCTGAGGGGCTGAAAATCCGCCTTGTGCAATTCATGCTGAACGACCCGGAACCGCTACTTTATCATAACGAGCCGATATTTCGTGACGGGCGCGTGGTTGGGCATCTGAGTTCCGGAAACTACGGGCATCATCTGGGGGCTGCTATCGGGCTTGGCTATGTGCCATGTGCCGGGGAATCTGCATCTGATGTACTGAAATCCACATTTGAAATCGACGTTGCCGGCAAACGCTACGCAGCAAAAGCCAGCCTGAAACCCATGTATGACCCGACATCTGCGCGCATGAAAGCCTAACCCTAGATGTCCCAAGGACGTTGCAATGCGGCGCGGGTCTCGCGCACACCGATTTGCCACAACATATCGGTTTCAGCATCATCGCGCTGATAATCCCCGCCATAAACCCCGTCCCCAAGGATGCGGCGCACGGCTGCTGGCGGGCGGTCTTTGGTGGCGGCATTATCGACAGGGTTTTTATGACCTTTGGGCGCAGGATATTGGGATAAGCGCGTCCAGGGAAAATTCTCCATCCAAGACGCGTGACTGGCATCTTTGTCGAGCGATTGCACATAGCTCCAGGTTTTGGGCGCCAGCCACCAGTTGTGAAACCGCACGCGCGCGCCTGTATTATCCATCATCCATTCCGCACAAAACTGTTGCGCAGGCATGTTACCCCCATGACCATTAACGATAAAAATTCGACGAAAACCCGTGGCATAAAGACTGTCGAGGATATCTTGCAGCAGCGCAAGATAGGTCTGAAAGCGCAGGGTAACCGTGCCCGGGTAGGCCATGAAATTCGGCGTCAGCCCATATGCCAGCACCGGGAAAACCGGGATATCCAACGGCTGAGCCGCCTCAATCGCGATGCGTTCAGCAAGGATGCTATCGGTGTTAAGGCTTAGCTGCGCATGCTGTTCAACGCTGCCAAGAGGCAGGATCGCACGGTCGTCTTTCTGCAAATACGCCTCTATGTCCATCCAGCTAAGATCAGCAATCTTCATGAATCAACCCTTGAAATCAATGTGCCGGAATTGTCACCCTGTCTTGCA
The DNA here is from genome assembly GCA_036479695.1 of Paracoccaceae bacterium. Lineage (GTDB taxonomy): Bacteria > Pseudomonadota > Alphaproteobacteria > Rhodobacterales > Rhodobacteraceae > NORP23. The sequence continues at coordinate 29,921 of JAZGFN010000003.1, read as the reverse complement.
AGCTGCGGCCGCCATCGATTGTTAAAATCTGTCCGGTGATGAAATTAGCCTTGCTGGAAGCCAGGAAAACTGCGGCATCGGCCGCCTCGGCAGCTTCGCCAATATGGCCAAGCGGGGTGGCGTCTTCGATCATGTCGTGCAGGGCTTCGGTATCTTTCAAAGCGTCGCGTAGGCTGGCACTCATCAGGCTGCCAATGGCAATGGCATTTACGCGAATACCGTGGCTGGCATAGGCCACTGCCAGCGAGCGGGTGAGCTGATCAAGTGCCGCCGTAGACACCGAATAGGCCATCAATTCAGGCAAGGTACGCGTTGAAGCAATTGAGGACAAATTGACAATCGCCCCGATAACCTCATCACGCTTGCGTTTCGGATTTTGCCGGATCATCCGTTTGGCAGCCGCCTGCGCAAGCCGCAAATTCACGGTGACATTTTGATGCATAAGTTGCTCAAATACGCCGTCATCATCGCTAAGCGCGTCGGATGGCAGGATTTGGCGGCTGGCATTTACCAACACGTCGATACCGTCATATGCGTCAATCGTTGCGGCCATCAGGTTGTTTACAGTCAGTTTTTCCTGCAAATTCCCGCAATAGGCCATGGCCTTGCCGTCACTGCCTTGCAGGGCATCAACCTCGGACATCAGGCGCGATTCATCCATGTCCGCAAAGGTAACATTAGCCCCGCATTCAACAAAGCGGCGGGCAATTGCCAACCCGATACCGTTTGCCGCACCCGTTACAATGACCGTTTTACCGGCGATAGTTGTATCCATAATACCCTCGTGATTCTTGAGAAGTTTAGCGCAAGTTTTGTGGATTTCCGAATGGTTTTACGCTTGTCGGCCCAATGGGCGCCGTGCGCGAATTATTTTAAACGCTTTGTCCTGATGCAGGATTTCCCATTTTTTGAAATATTGCGCCATCGCGACCTCATAGGGCAATTGCCGGTTTGCCACCATCAAAAACTGCCCCGAGGGGCGCATGATCCGTGCGGCGGCTGCAATAAATGCAATCCCCAGCGCTGGTTCTGCCGCACGCCCTTGATGAAAAGGCGGGTTGCAAATCACGCTGTGGTATGGATCGTTTGGTTTTCCAAGCGTCGTTACATCGGCCCAGTGAAAACATGCGCGCGTATCGGTGACATTCTGTTTGGCAGCCATCAGCGCGCTATGCTCGGCCTCATAAAGATCAAGTGTTGTGATTTTTTCACACGCTGCCAGCGCCGCTTTGGCCAGATAGCCCCAGCCAGCCCCCAGATCTGCCACTGGCCCTTTAATGGATTTGTCGAAATAAGCGGTAAGCATTTCTGATCCAACGTCAATTTTTTCCGGGCTGAACATCCCTGGCGCTGTCACATACCCGTGTGCGTTCAGGCGCGGGATTGCCTCCTGCTGCCAGTCTGGCAAATCAAGCGCGCTTGGCGTAAGCCAGAAAACCTTACCGTGGGATTTAGATAAAACGCCATCCACCGCACCGTGTTTTTTCACAGCCTTCAGCAAAGAATCGACGCCCGCGGTTTTATCGCCGCTTACCACCACACGACCACCATCACCCGCCATCGTACACGCGCGCGCGAAATTGGCCATGTTCTCGACCCGACTGCGGGTCAGGCCCATCAGCACCATCGAAAATGCCCCGTGTGCAGCCGGCACAACGGACAGGTTTTCCGCCCCAAGGTCATCAGCGAAAGGCTTGAAACCCTGTTCGCAGACGATATGGGGAAACTCTGCAAAGCCGCGTGGCATCGGGGCTGGCGGGCGGATATACAACACCTCTGTGTCCGGAAAATCGAGCAGACCTTCGGCAAAAGGCAATAGAATACGGGCTGGATCAGACATTTTTGCACACCATTTTATGGTTCATTCTTCTTCCATCGTGCATTGCAGCGGATGTTGGTTGCGCTGGGCGTAATCCATCACCTGGGTCACTTTGGTTTCAGCAATTTCATGCGAATAAACCCCAACCACGGCCAGACCTTTGGTGTGAACCGTCAGCATGATTCCGGTGGCTTGTTCGCCGCTAAGGCCGAAAAACCGTTCCAGCACCAGCACCACAAACTCCATCGGAGTATAATCATCATTGATCAAAATAACCTTGTAAAGCGGGGGTTTAGACGTCTTTGGCTTGGGTTTTGTCAGCACAGATGTATCCTGTTCGGGATCATCATCCGAGGCCATCAATCTTGTCTGTAACATGTCGATCATCATCATTCCTGCGGGTATTTTATGCGGACTGTATAATCTACCCACAGAAATAGAAAAGGGGGCAAAGGGGGGCTTTGGTTAGGGCAATGTTAACGGAACTTGCGAAATTAACTTTTGTGTAAACTTATTCACATTCATGTTCTCTTGAGACTATTTGAAAAATATATGTTTTCTTACGGGATAATCTCGTGTTAGAGTCTTGGCACAATAATACGGCACCGAAAAATCGGGCCATTGAGGCAGACATTTAATCGATCGGCAGGCATTCCGATGTTTTTTACAGTGATGCGGGGATTTTTCCTCGCGGTTTTTGTTGTGGTTTGGGCGAGCGTCAGTAGTGCGGCCCCCTATGCGGCGTTCGTGATGGACGTGCGCAGCGGCGAGGTGTTGCATTCGCGCAACGCCGATACGCGGCTGCATCCGGCATCTTTAACCAAAATGATGACGCTTTATATCGTCTTTCGCGAGGTAGAGGCCGGACGGATGAGCCTTGACCAGATGATCACCATTTCGCGCAATGCCGCCAGCGAGCCGCCCTCGAAACTGGGTTTGAAAAGAGGGCAAAAAATCGCGTTACGCTATCTTATTCGTGCGGCTGCGGTGAAATCGGCCAATGATGCCGCCACCGCGCTGGGCGAGGCGGTTTCCGGCTCCGAGGCGAAATTTGCGCGCTATATGACCTCGACCGCGCAGGCGATGGGCATGCGTAACACCACGTTCAAAAATGCCCACGGTCTGACGGCCAGCGGGCATATGTCGACGGCGCGCGATATGGCAACGCTTGGGCGGCGGCTGTTTTACGATTTCCCGCAATATTACAACCTGTTCAGCCGGATCACGACCGAAACAACGATGCGCACGGTTTACAACACAAACAGGCGTTTTCTGCGGGCTTATCGTGGCGCTGACGGTATCAAAACCGGCTATACGAATGCCGCCGGTTTTAATCTGGTGGCGTCCGCGCAGCGCGGTCAGGAGCGGATTATTGCCACGATGTTTGGCGGCACCTCGACGGCACAAAGGAACGCGCAGGTCGCAAAGTTGCTGGACATGGGGTTTGATCGCGCGCCCAGCCGGGTGGCAACCATTCGCCCGCCAGCTTTGAATATGAACCTGAATATGAACCAACCCGGCGAAGTTATTACGCGCACCTCAGGGGTGGTAAAGCGCGCCTATGCGCCGGTGATGCGTGGCACGGCCAAAACCGCGGCCCCCGTCATGCTGGTCTTGGCCGCGCCCGATGTGCAAACGCCCGGCAACATTGATGCGCTGGTTCTAAGCGCCCTTGGTCAGGGGGATGCTGTTGAGGCTGAAATCCCCCCCGACAACATGCCCCAAATAACTATGGCCCAACCCCTGCGTCGCCCCAAAGGTTTCCGCGTACCTGTGCAGGTTGCCAGCATCGCACCCGTTAGTATCACAGACGCAAGCCCGGTGCAGGAGGTCGGTGACTGGGGCGTGCAACTGGGTACTTATCGCAACCGGGTAAACACCGAAAAACTGCTGCTGAAAACCGCTTTGATGGACCTTGACGCCTTGCAGGGCGCATTGCGAAAAGTTGCAGTAACACAAGTAAACGGCATCACAATGTACCGCGCCCAGTTCATAGGGTTAAGCCAGACAGACGCCACCAAAGCCTGCGCGCGCCTGCAAGCCCGCAATTCCTCATGTGAGGTTGTGGCGCCGAATGGTTAGGCCGCACATTGCTCCCATTCACTATCGGAATAGGACAAACACAAATCTTCGTGCACTTCAGCATCAAGCTGTGCCAAATGCTCAAGATGTTTAGCCAAAGTACTGCCACCTTTGACATTCTCCATGTAAAATGCGGTTAAAAGCGCTTGGGCTGGGCCTGGCAGCTTGATTTTACCCTTCTCCCACCGCGCAAATGTTTGTTCTGTTGTTCTGAGTAAGGTCGCTAGTACTGCTTGTGACAGATCAAGTTCATGTCGCAAAAACTTAACCTCTTTGCCACTTAACCTGCTTTTTGTATTTGCAACATGCAAACCAATAGCGCGATGCAGGCCATCTAGATCATTAATTGATGTTGTTCGACCATATGGTGTTTCCAAAATGTTAACACCATTGGTCAGATAAATATTGTCCAAGCCACACTCTTTGTAGTGATGTATATTATGGTTTTCCATAGTTCTCTCCTAGTAAACTGTGATGGCAAAAACAAGAAGGTTGCTTTGCTGAATGCCGCACACCACGGTAATTTCTCGCCCAGTACCGTGGTATTTCATTTTTCCTTCGATGCTCGCATGCGCTTGGTTTTCTTGTGGATCATTTGCCATCTTACCCTTTCTAAGCACATTGATAATTTGGCGTTGAGATATCCTTCTTTTTGCCATTTGCGCCTTAATATGATCTGTCATAAAAACCATGTGTGAAAACTTAGATCGTTCTTTCACAGTGTTTTCGAATTCGTCTGCCCGCATTGGTTTTTTGAACTGAACCACATTCTTCATACCTATCAATATGATAGGTAAAGGTTAAGAAATCAATACCAAATAGCGAATTGCCCTCACACAAACCCTTCTTAGTGATTGTACTGGCCTCTTGATTTTCTATCTTAGATAGCACAATCTCAATCATTATTACTCAAATCGGGGGATATTATGGCTGAGAATGATGAAGTTCTGATTGTCTCATATTTGGGTTTGCGCAAAACCATTGGCGGGGTCGGATTTATGTTACCGATTGTGCTGATCATTGCCGGACTGTTTGCCGGGGATATTGAACCCTCAATCAGTCATTTTTATTACACCTGTATGCAGGATTACTTTGTCGGCTCGCTTTGTGTGATCGGGTTGTTTTTGATGTCTTACCGTGGCTTTAAACCTGAAAAAGGCGAATGGTTGACGGATCGTAAATTAGGATGGATAGGGGGCGGAGCCGCAATATTGGTGGCATTTTTCCCAACGGCACCTTTGGATGCGACGTCTGAGGCCAGCAGCACTCTGCATTTCATTTTTGCTGCGATTTTCCTTTTTTCTCTCGGGATATTCTCATTCTTCAAATTTACCCGTTCCAATACGCCTAAAAGTGAGTGGGGGTGTGATAAACTGTTCCGTAAATGGACATACCGTGTGATGGGGACTGTGATCTTTGCCTGCCTTATCGTGATCGGTATAATAATGTTTTTGATCGACAAAAAGATGATACCGGATCCCAAGAACGACTGGTTATTCTGGTTAGAAAGCATTGCCGTCTGGGCGTTTTCGATCTCATGGCTGGTAAAAGGTGAGGCAATCCAGAACCTGCAAGGTCTGCGAAAACGGATATTTTCCAGAAAACCCTAGCGCAGAATTTCCAGCAATTCTTGTGTTGGATAGCCATCGGCCAGCATGCCGTTGGAGGTCTGGAAAACCTGTATGGCCTCAACGCTTTTGGGGCCAATCATGCCGTCAGCCCCGCCGGTATCAAGGCCCATCGCGATCAGGCGTTGCTGGATTTCGCGGATTTCTGCGCGCGACAGCGGTGGATCATTTCGTGGCCACGGGGCCTGAAACGGCCCAAGCCCCGCGATGCGATCAGACAGATGGCCGACGGCCAGCGCATAGGAAATTGACATGTTATACTGCCGGATCACCTGGAAATTGGAAAATATCGCAAACACCGGCCCGCCAGCACCGGCCGGGACCAGCAAGGCCGTGGGGCCGTGGTCAGGCAGTTTTCCCCCGCTCATCACCCGCACCCCGCGAATATTCCAGAACCGCGCGCTTTGGGTCTGATGCTCGCCAATCAGCGCATAATCAAAGCCGCCCGGTAACGTAACTTCAATCCCCCAGGGAATGCTGTTATCCCAGCCAAGCCGCTTGAGATAATGCGCGGTTGAGGCCAGCGCATCGCTTGGGTCATCCGACCAGATATCACGCCGCCCGTCGCCGTTATGATCAACTGCATAGGCGAGATAAGTTGTGGGCATAAATTGGGTGTGCCCCATCGCCCCGCTCCAACCGCCAATCATTTGGCTTTGCGAAATGGCCCCGCTGGCAAGGATTTTCAGCCCGGCGATCAATTCAGATTGCGCAAAATCCTGCCGGCGCCCATCATGGGCCGCATTGGCCAGCGCCTCAATCGTATAGGTCGCGCCGCGAAAGCCGCCATAATTGGTTTCCATGCTCCAGATCGCCAGAAGTATGTTGCTGGCAACACCGTATTCTTGCGCAATCGCTTTCAAAATCGCGCCATAATCCGCCGCTTTCTGGCGCCCCGTCGCAATATTGCGCGCAGAAACGGCACCATCAAGATATTCCCAGATCGGGCGGATAAACTCAGCCTGATTGGCATCTGAGGCGCGGGTTTTGGGGTTATAATGCACGGTCTGAAAGGCCAAATCAAAAACCTGCGCAGAAATTCCCGCCGCCAGCGCATGTGCGCGAAATTGATTTTGCCAAGTTGCAAAGGAATCGCCCGCGCTAGGTGCGCGCATCACCGGGCGCTGTTCTTGTGCAACAGACATGGATGAAATCATCAACACAGCAAGAAGAAGAATCGTGCGCACGGCTTATCTTTCTACATCGATATCAAATGTCTCGGGGTTGATTGCAATATGTCTATGTTGCCCTCTGACAAGACCTATGAGTATCAAAGGCACCGTGGCCAATTCCAAACCAAGGCGTCGCATACGGGATTTGAATGTCCAGCGCCCGGCGCCGTAAACACGCTTGTCATTGGGTTGGCCTGAAGGTTTCTGTTCTTCTTGTGTAATGCCAAAATACGCATCCAGGCATCGGTCCTGAAATGCTGGTGCCGGCTCTATCTGGTACGATTTTATCCAAGGCCGGGTCCAAAGATAGGCGTCTACCATCACGTATTTTCCGGCCGTTTTTCTGACCAGTTTTTGCGCAATGAACGGCATAAGGACATACGCCCCCGCACCCATTTTATTTTGATAGATCCTGCGCGCGGAAATTTCAGGATCACCATTGCTGGTCCATAGCGGCTTTTTGGCGAGCAGATGGCGACGCGGCACAGTTTCCAGATCATAGACATGGTCGTCTTTTATATGTTTCTCAATATGGTTAAGCGTCTCGGCAAGCGTATCACCCAAAACGGCGTCGTCTTCACAAATCAAAACCGGCACATCAAGTTTGGATACCTGTTCCCACGCCCGAAAATGGCTGCGAAAACAGCCAATATCCTTGCCGGGTATTTTGCGCATCCAATATGAGGCTAAACGGTTCAGCGTTGCCTCATCCAGATCATCAAATCCGCTGGCAATCAGAAACTCGATTTCTAATCCGAGCTGGTCTGCGCGGGCCTGCAACCGCGCGCGCCGTTCTGTTGCGGAGGGCAGGTTTATGACAAGTATTTTCATGCTGAATCCGTTTACACCGTATGACATCTATGAGGTCTCTATAATAAAATATCTATGGCGGCGATATAAATCGCAGATCAGCGCCCAAACACTTTGCAGCCGGTTTCGCCTAAAGCGCCGACAATGACCGGATAGCCGGATTTTGGGGTCATGATAATCGTTTGGAAATCCCGCAGTCTGTTCGCGCATTGCTGGGATGCGTCTTTACCGCCAATATAAATATCAAGCCATGGCGCACCCTGATAGCCGGAATGACAGGAGCCATCAGTGCAGGTATCCTCGACAATTGCATATTTTCGCAGGTTCCTGATGTAAAATCGCGTTCCGGCGGGAAAGTCGAGGATATTTTGTCCGCTGCGCACATCATGGCCAACAGCAAGGGTGATTGGGTCAGAAAATGTGCCTGTACCACCGGCATTACGGTGCACGATCGGGTGTGAAACCTGCGTGGCACTGGGCGCGCTACTGTATCCGGTAAGGTAAACGACAAAGTTTTGTTCAATATTGGGAATCACAACAGGTAAGACCACGCCAGCGCTGCTGGACAGCCCGTAAAGCGTTGTCAGTATAGCCAAAAACCATATTTGGGGCGCCCTGAACATTCGGCATGCCTTGCGTCTTTAGGTTACTCGGAACTGCAAACTACCATACTTTCGTTCAAGTTTTACGTTTTCGACGCTTGGCCTCTTTGCTTCGGCGGATTTTTGCCCTTGCGTGCTTGCGATTACCCGATGGGCCGCGCCGCACGCCCTTGGGGATTTCCATCGCTTTACCATTCAAAGCCAGAAGTTCAAACATCAAACCGCCGGTGATGGGGGCGGCCTCGGCCAGTCTGACAGTTGCTGGCATGCCAAGCCCGATAACCAGGTGGGATTTTTCGCCCGTTAATGTGTTGGCATCAACATCATGATGGAAATATTCCCGCCCCAGATGCGAGATCGGGATGATACCATCGGCACCGGTTTCATTCAGTTTTACAAACATGCCAAACCGCGCGATACCCGATACTTTGCCCTCAAATTCATTGCCGATACGCTCAGATAGATAGGCCGCCAGATACCGGTCCGTGGTGTCGCGTTCCGCTAACATAGAGCGCCGCTCAGTCTTGGAAATATGCTCGGCCGTTTCCTCTAGCGTCGCCTCTTCTTCGGGTGTTTGGCCATCGTCCCCCCAGCCATGGGCCGCAATCAGCGCGCGGTGCACGATCAGGTCGGCGTAACGACGGATGGGGGATGTGAAATGGGCGTAGCGTTGCAGCGCCAACCCGAAATGCCCAAAATTCTGCATTGAATAATAGGCTTGCGTCATGGACCGTAACACGGACATCGAGACCACCTCGGAATGCTCGGTTCCGGCGGCTGAATCCAGCAGTTTATTTAGCTGCGCGGTTTTCAAAACCTGTCCTTTGGCAAGGATCAACCCAACGCTTTCAACGGTTTCGCGCAGGCCGGTCAGTTTCTCGGGTTTGGGTTCTTCATGGGCGCGGTACAAGAAATGCATGCGTTTGTTTTCAAGGGTTTCAGCGGCGCAAACATTGGCCAGAACCATGAATTCCTCAACCAGCTTATGAGCATCAAAGCGGTCGCGAAAAGCCACCGATAACACCTGCCCGTCATCGCCAAGAATGATTTTGCGTTCGGGCAAATCAAGATGCAGGGGTTGGCGGCGCGCGGTTTCCTTGCGCACAGCAAAATAAGCGTTCCAGAGCGGCGTGATACCGCGCGCCATAAGCGGCTTAGCCACAGAATCCGGGTTGCCATCAGCCGCCGCCTGCGCCTGTTCATACGATAGCGAGGCTGGCGATTGCATCATGGCGCGGGTGAAACGATGGCCAATTTTGCGCCCCGCAGCATTCAGGCGAATTTCCAGCGCGATGCACGGGCGGTCCACACCTTCATGCAGTGAACACAGATCCCCCGACAGGCTGTCAGGCAGCATTGGCACCACACGATCAGGGAAATACGATGAGTTCCCGCGGCTGCGCGCCTCACGGTCCAGCGGCGAGTTTGGGCGCACGTAATGTGCAACATCGGCAATCGCCACCCAGACGATATGCCCGCCGCTATTCTTTGGGTCCGAATCCGGCAAAGCGCAGATTGCATCATCATGGTCCCGCGCGTCTGACGGATCAATCGTGAACAACGGCAGATGGCGCAAATCCTCACGTTTACCCAGCTTTACCGGCTTGGCGTTCGCGGCATCAGCCACGACATCGTCGGGGAAACGGTCAGGAATGCCGTGTTCGTGAATGGCGATCAGGGATACGGATTTAGGGGCCAAAGCATCCCCCAGACGCGCGGTGATCTTGGCCTGTGGCAGACCCATGCGCGCACGACCAAACTGTGTGGCCTCGACCAGTTCGCCATCCTGCGCACCACCTTGATCCCCCGCAGCAACCTGCCATTCCTTGCTGGATTTTTTATCCACCGGAATGATTCGCCCGCCCGCGTCGCCCGTGCGAAATATCCCCAGCATGATCGCCGCGGAGGCGCCGATTTTGCGAATCAAACGCCCTTCATAAGGGACATGTTCATCGCCCGATTTGCTGATCCGGCATAAAAGCTTGTCACCAACGCCCAGCGCCGGATTGCCTTTCGTCGGGATAATCAGAACGCCGGGGGCAGGGGTTTCACCCTTCCAGTTGGCCGGTTCCCCGAACAGATCGCCATCCGCATCAATCGCCGTGACTTGCAGCAGCTCAACATTTTGCAAACTGCCCGCATCACGGTAAGTATTGCGGTTCTTGGCCAGATGACCGTCGTTTCGCAACTCGCGCAAAATGCGTTTCAGCTCAATGCGCGCCTGCCCTTTGATGTTAAAGGCCTTGGCGATATCACGTTTTGACGTGGTGCGCGGATTGGCCTGCACCCATTCAAGAATTTGTTCTTTGGTCGGGAAATGCTTCATAAGCGCCGCTTATCCTGAAACTGGTAATTGCGCAAATACTAAAGGGCAGTGAGGTGCTGCTTGCCCGTGCTGCTTGGCCCTTCTTGAAATGTCGGATAATGGATTTTCACCCAATCTACTAAACTAGTTTAGTAGATTGGGTGTGGTAGAGATAACGTGCTGTAATTAAACGGTAATTACAGATATTGTGCGTTGTATATCAAAGTGAATTTGGCGAATTTAATGCCCGTCGCGATCAGTTATTAGGCTTTGACGATGCAGCATTGGTAAATTGCTAGAATCGCATGCCGATACGGATTTGGGCAGATGTTGTGGTTGTCTTGATACTGGTATCCACGGTTGAGACAAAATCGCCAGACAGATCCCGGATCAGGTATTCGGCACCAATGAAAACACTGTCACTGACCTGAAGGTCAACGCCGACACCATAGTTGAAACCTGTTGTTGATATTGTTTCCGGAATGCCCGCAGGGTCTTCCCATTTGGCGATGGATCCCCCGGCGACACCGTAAATCAGGGCAGCGCCTACCGCATAACCGGCGCGGGCTTTTACATCGATGATGCTGGAATATTCAACCTCGGGTGTGGTTGGCGCTGCCGAGGTGATGGCTCCGGCGACATAAGCGGCCTCAAGCCCGTAAACGAACAGGTCGGTCTGAAAATTGTAACCGGCAAACGCGCCATATGTGTTGCCTTCCAGATCCCAGGGGCCATTGCTAAGCACCCCGCCTGCGTAATACGTCTGATCACCACGATCAAGACTGGCCAGACCGCCAGCATAAAATCCGCCCCAATCTGCGCCAAAACTAACGGATATTGGCGTGGTGATCTGGGGCGCTGCATAAACGGGTGTTTCCATGCTTCCAGCCCAGAGGGGACTGGCGAAAAACAGGGCAGTTGCCGTTATGAGAATTACAGTCTTCATACGTTTATCTCTAGTTCAAGAATGTGAACAAATATAAAATAGATACGCACGATTCGGGTCTATCAAAGCTGAAATACCGGCTGAATGCAAGGCGGGGTTGAATTTCTGCGAGGGTTGTTGCCGCTTAGCAACATACCCCCCGCCCATCCGTTTGGGTGGGGCTTGTAAGAATAATTCAGAAAATTGACGAAAATCAGGATTTTTTTGCAGCTGTTTTCTTTTTTGCAGCTGTTTTCTTTTTTGTGGCAGTTTTTTTCTTCGCCGGCTTCTTTTTCGCTGCTGGCTTTTTGCGTTTGCCTTTGGTGGCAGCCTTGGCGTTTACCAGCTCTATCGCCGCCTCAAGCGTGATGTCGGCGGGTTCCACATCCTTGGGCAGGGTTGCGTTAATCTTTTCCCATTTCACATAAGGGCCATAGCGCCCGTCCATGACGTTTAGCGCGCCACCGTCGGGATGTTCGCCCAATTCCCGCAAGGGTGTCGCGGCAGCCCCGCGCCCGCCACGCGCCGCTTTTTGGGCGATCAAATCCAGCGCGCGGTTCATGCCCATGGTCAGCACTTCCTCGGCGTCTTTGATGTTGGCATAAATCTTGACCGGCTTTTTCTGCCCTTCTTCCAAGGGTATAGTGTGCATCACATAGGGGCCAAAACGCCCGATGCTGGTCTCGACCGGGCCGCCCTCGGGGTGTTCACCGATCAGGCGGGGCAGGGACAACAGATCAAGCGCCTTTTGTAAATCTACCACGTCCAGCTCCATGCCTTTGGGGATGGACGAGCGTTTGGGTTTGGGGCTTTCTTCCGTCGCCTCGCCCAGCTGCACATAAGGGCCAAAGCGCCCGGAGCGTAGCGTAATCGGGATGCCATCAGCATTTTCGCCCAGCAATTTTCCGTCAGGCCCGGCAATATCACCCCCCTCGACCTCGCCTGCCAGCGGGCGAGTATAGCGGCATTCGGGGTAATTGGAGCACCCGATAAAGGCCCCGCCTGCGCGCGAGGTGCGCATGGAAAGTTTGCCGTTACCACAGTTTTTACAGATACGCGGGTCGGCGCCGTCCTCGGTGGGTGGGAAAATATGGGGCGCCAGCACGTCGTTGATTTTTTCAAGAACCTCTGTGATCCGCAGATCCGCAGTTTCCCCGATCGCCGCGGAAAAATCTTTCCAGAAACGGCCAAGCAGGATTTTCCAGCTTTCATCACCGGCACTGACTTTATCAAGGTCGTTTTCCAGCTCGGCGGTGAAATTATAACCAACATACTGGCGGAAATAACTTTCCAGAAAAACCGTCACCAGCCGCCCCTTATCCTCGGGGATCAGCCGGCCCTTTTCCTTGCGCACATAATCGCGATCCTGAATCGTCGTGACAATTGACGCATAGGTCGATGGGCGCCCGATGCCCAGTTCTTCCATGCGTTTAACGATCGTTGCCTCAGAATAGCGGGGCGGCGGCTGGGTGAAATGCTGCTCGGGGGTGACGCTGCGTTTATCGGCAGGTTCGCCCTCCATAATCTGGGGCAGCGTCTTGTCATCGTCATCCAGAACAGCGTCATCACGTCCCTCCATATAGACCTTCATAAAACCGTCAAACTGCATGACCTGCCCGGTGGCCCGCAGGCCGATTTGCCCGTCATCAGAACGGATTTCAACGGTTGTGCGTTCAAGACGCGCGCCCGACATCTGGCAGGCAATCGAGCGTTTCCAGATCAGATCATAAAGCTTGCGCTGATCGGCCTCCAGCTTGGCCAGTTTTGCCGGGTCAACCGCCATATCCGTCGGGCGAATACATTCATGGGCTTCCTGGGCGTTTTTAGCCTTGTTTTTGTACATGCGCGGCGATTTCGGAACGTAATCTGCGCCATAACGGTCCTTGATAACCTCGCGGGCCTGCATCACAGCCTCGGGGGCCATATCGATGCCATCGGTCCGCATATAGGTGATGTAGCCTGCCTCGTACAAACGTTGCGCCGTAGACATGGTCTGGCGCGCGCCAAAGCCAAATTTGCGGCTGGCCTCTTGTTGCAATGACGAGGTCATGAAGGGCGCAGAGGGGTTGCGGTTGGCGGGTTTTGCCTCGACGCTGGCGATTTTCAAGTCGCGCGAATTGATCGCCGCAACGGCCAATTCTGCGGCGGCTGCGGTTTCTATATCAAATTTATCGAGCTTCTTGCCGCCCAGAACCGTCAGACGGGCCGCAAAATTCTTGCCGCGCGGGGTGGCGAGATCAGCAGTAACCGTCCAGTATTCCCGATTGTTGAACGCCTCGATTTCCATCTCGCGCTCGACAATAAGACGCAGCACAACCGATTGTACCCGCCCCGCAGATTTCGCACCCGGCAGTTTGCGCCACAAAACCGGCGATAGGTTAAACCCGACCAGATAATCAAGCGCGCGGCGCGCAAGGTAGGCATCGACCAGCGGCTGATCGACCTGACGGGGGTTGTCCATTGCCTCAAGAATGGCGGATTTGGTGACGGCGTTAAAAACGACGCGCTCAACCTTGGTGGATTTCTTGATGGCGCGGCGTTTGCGCAAAACTTCCTCAAGATGCCAGCTGATCGCTTCGCCTTCGCGGTCAGGGTCGGTCGCGAGGATCAGTTTGTCGTCCGTGTCAGATTCCATCGCATCAATGATGGCGCGGATGTGCTTTTGGGACTGCGTAGCCACATCCCACTTCATCTCAAAATCATTGTCCGTATCCACCGAACCATTCTTGGCCGGCAGATCGCGTACGTGCCCGAATGAGGCCAGAACGGTGTATTCATCCCCAAGATATTTATTGATCGTTTTCGCCTTGGCGGGGGATTCTACTACTACAACAGCCATCAAAATTCTCCAGAGTTGCGGCATATCCGCTTGCGCGGGAAGATGTGGTGCAATGGTGTGCGTTGTCAATGGAATATATTTATAGGCTGGATATTTGCCCGGTAGAATCTAATAATTGTTTGCCAGATTGGATAAACCCATAATCGCAGTGCAGTATTTTTTACGGATACTTTTACAATAGCTTTGCTCAAAGCATGCCCTGGGCCGGCCTTGCAAGTATGTTTAGGATTCCGTGCCGCAGGCATAGCCATTTGGTTTCAGTTGTATCAAATACCATGAATTTGTTGAAACCATACTCTTCTCGTCAATCAATTTTCGCTCCAAATTCAAAGTATTCATGCACCCTCAAGCCACTTCACCTTGCCGATGATACCCGTCAACGCGGGCTTCAACCAGGTTCCTTAGTTTTTCCTGATCCCCTTCAGACACTGCAACCAATAGCTCTTTCAACATCCCCGCCACCTCAATTTGAGACAACATATTTTCCTCGGCGCGCATAATCTTTTCATGTGGTGTTGTTTTCAGGTTTTCGTCATTAATCAGCAGCTCTTCATACAATTTTTCCCCCGGTCGCAACTTGGTGATCACAATCTCCATATCGCCGTGGGGGTTTGTTTCGTCGCGGATCGTTCTACCTGATAGTGTGATCATACGCTTGGCAACATCCAGAATCTTCATCGATTTACCCATATCCAGCACAAACACATCCCCACCCTTTGCATAGGCACCGGCCAACAGAACCAATCGGGCTGCTTCGGGAATGGTCATAAAGAACCGCGTTACTTCGGCATGGGTAACCGTCACCGGGCCACCTGCCTGTATCTGTTGTTGAAACAAGGGCAACACCGAACCGGAAGACCCCAACACATTTCCAAAGCGGACCATCGTCAGTTTGGTGTCATGGCTTCGGGTTTGTAAATCTTGCACAACCAGTTCCGCCATGCGTTTTGTTGCACCCATAATATTGGTCGGGCGCACCGCTTTATCGGTTGATATCAGGATAAACCGCTCAAGCCCCAGCTCAATCGCCGCCTCGGCAATGGTCTGCGTGCCGATAACGTTATTTCGGGCGCCCTCCAACTCATTCTCTTCTACAAGTGGCACATGCTTGTATGCAGCGGCGTGGAGGACAATTTCCACGCCCTCGCCTTTCATAACACGCAGGACCCGCCCCTTGTCAGTGATAGATCCTAAGCATGCAAGGACGTCGATTCCGACCCTTTCAGCCATTGAACGCAGTTCGCGATCAATTTCGAAAAGACCAAATTCATTCTGCTCAAACAATATAATTCGGGCTGGACTGCAATTGATCAACTGGCGGCACAATTCTGAACCGATAGAGCCACCCGCGCCCGTCACCATAACAACGCGGCCAGCATATACTTTTGCAATATCAGGAATATCCAAATTCACTTTGTCACGCCCAAGCAACTCATCCGGAGAAACCGTTCTAAAACTATCTTCAAGCCCATTACCGGCAAACATGTCCACATAAGAAGGTAGAACCTGAACTTCGAGAGGCAGGTCTTCCAGCCTCTTCATCATTTCATCCCGCCGAGATATCGATGCAGAAGGCACCGCCAACAGCACCTTTTTAATTTTTCCCTTTGCAGCAAGCCGGCCCAAACAATCTGGCGATTTAACCTTAAGCCCTGCCACCAACAACCCACGCAACGCTGGATTGTCATCAACAAAAACAACTGGCTTGACCTCTTGTGATTGGCGTAACGCCGAGACCAGCTGAATACCTGCCGCTCCTGCCCCGTAAACCGCAACCGGTACCGCACCGCCATTATTATTCTGCAAGACATAAAGAAACAAATAGCCAAGCAGTCGAGCTACAGTTGATCCAAAGAAAAATGCCCCACCAAGGATAAGGGGAACCGAGCGAGGTGCCCCCAAACCCAAAATATAGCTTATCACCATAGCAGCCAGAGATATGCCGACTGCACAAAGGCCAATCCGTATCACCGCATTGTTTTCAAAAGAGTTTAGCTTGATGCTGGGTAAACGCAACATAAAGGCCAGTGTGCCACATACAAGCAAGAGTGCCGGGAATAGCACCCAACTGCGACCTATAAATTCAAACGGCGTTGGCGTTCCGAAACGCAGAGCGAAAGCAGCATATAGGCTGACTAATACAAGCAGCATATCCACAGAAAACAGAATGGCGCGCTTGGTTGTTCTTGAAAGCTGGATTAAAAAATTATGCAATATAACAAACTCCCAAAGCCTCAGGGCGCTCGGTAATGCACGTTAGGCTGTCCGAATTCCCTGCCTCAAATATACTTGCCGAGTTACATTAATATACCTCGCATACCCCTATTCTAAAATCGCCATCATATCAACCTCTGCGGGTAAGTCTCTATCTTTTGATGTATTTTAGATGATTTAACAACCGCAATGGCAGGTTTCCGCTTGCTATTTTGCCGGAATTTATGGCCTTTGGCTACAGTTGAATCGACTATGATATTTCGAATGAACCTGACTCTTCAGAAATAGCTTTTGGCGTTACATCATCGGCTAATGGCCTGTCTGGTTTAATCTTTGGAGCCGGTTTTTTCCACGCGCTGAGTTTTGATCCAATTCTGTCATAGAAATCCGGTACGTAGGTTTCAAGATCAACGATAAAATTGGTTTGTTGTGTGAAACGTGCACCAGTTCGTTTTGATAGAAATATGTGAAAACTATGTGTTGCTAAACGCTCTTTGCCCTCGTTTATGACACCTGGGTCTTGCAGCAATTGCAAAAGTGGAAATTGTGTAGGTTCACTTGTACCGGGCCAGCTCAGTCGTATAAATATGTCGTCTGTTTCAGTTCGCTTGATTTGCCGCAACAGCCAGTTTAAGCGAGCTTTTGAGGATACTTTATCCTCGGGCGCCCGTAACGTCATTCCGATATCAAACGAACGGCGTTTGATGTCAGCAGTAACTTCAAGAGGTGTGGCCGCGTGCGAAATACTGAGTTCCCAATTTTGGCCTCGATCAATGCGCGCCATTCACGGTTCCCGACCTTCACAACGATTAGCCCGTCGGGCCGGTCTTTCGTATCGGTTTTTTGCCCTTTGAATACCACTTCGGTAAACGTAGATATTTTGGCAGTTTTGCCGATTTTTAGTCCAACTGATCTAAGAAGGGCCGCGCCGAATTCTTCAACTTTAGTTAGCGTTGCTAGAACGATTGAGGTTGTGCGCCCCTCTTTTGATGTGGTTGAAAGCACAGGAAACAGGCGGGCGGTTTCGCCTTGAGCAAGATAATCCGGGCGAGTATCAATCATGATATGTCCTGACATATTTTCAACAATCAATGGTTGATTGATAGTATCAATATGCACGCACAAAGCAAGAAGCGGTCGATTACCCTAGGGTGTATTATTAAGCCTGAAAACTGCGGTATTTACCGCGCGCGGCGATCGCGGCGGCTGCTCATGGGTTGGAAGGCGACGGCGACGTGGGTTTCGCAGTAGGGTTTGCCTGCCTGCACCGGATGGCCGCAAAACCAGAATTCTTCGGTGGCGGGGTCCCCAATGGGCCATTTGCATGTGCGTTCTGTCAGTTGCATCAGGGTCAGCTTTTTGGCTTTCCCCTCAATCGCGGCGACATTTGCCAACGCTTCGGCGCTAACTTCGGAGGCCGAGGGCTGCGGGGGCAGTGGCTTACCGGCTGTGATAATCGGGCGTTTGCGCGGGATATCCCGGACCGCAGGAATTTCCGTGAGCGGTTTCGTCGGTACGGATTTTACAGTCGTTGCCTTGGGTCTTGCCTTGACTTTTGGTGCGGGCCTGGCGGTTTTACTCGCCGGTTTTTTAGTCGTCGTGCGGTTTGACAGGCCCAGACGATGGACCTTGCCGATCACTGCATTGCGCGTGACACCCCCCAATTCCTTGGCAATCTGGCTCGCCGAATTTCCTTCGCCCCACATTTTTGCCAGGGTCGCTACGCGCTCATCAGTCCAGGACATATCGCCGCTCCGTCTTTTCCATATCTATCACCCCATGCAAATATGATTGTTTTGTCGGGGTAGGCTGTTAGCTCGTATTGTAACCTTTGCCACGCCAGATACAAGTGCACAACGGCATAGGGATGGCTTCAGAAAATCATGCGGCTATTCCACGTCTGTAACTAAACCACTAAACCGGTTTAGTGGTTTAGTCACGCAGCGTTTGCAGCCTTATTTGATTGACTTAAACGCAGCTTTAGGTCATGAGCGATATTCATGTTTGCACTTCACGCAGGCCCAAGTTCTTAAACCAACCACAGGAGATGTTGACGTGATTAGCCCCGTTTTGCCAACTTACACGCGCGCACCGCTTTCTTTTACGAAAGGTCAGGGCCCTTGGCTGGAGACAGAGGATGGGACGCGCTATTTGGATATGGGGGCGGGCATTGCCGTGAATTCCCTTGGCCACGCGCATCCCAAACTCATCGCAGTACTGGCGGATCAGGCTAAGCGATTGTGGCACACGTCTAATTTGTATGAAATCCCCAACCAAAAAGCGTTGGCTGAAAAACTGGTGGAAAACACCTTTGCCGACACGGTTTTTATGACCAATTCCGGCACCGAGGCTGTGGAATGCACGATCAAGATGGCGCGCAAGTATTTCAGCCATACAGGCCAGCCCGACAAGGTGGAAATCATCACCTTTGAAGGGGCGTTTCACGGGCGCTCCTCAGCCGGAATTGCGGCTTCGGGTGGGGCGAAAATGGTCGATGGGTTTGGGCCGTTGTTACCGGGTTTTGTGCACGTACCTTTTGATGATATCGAGGCCGTCAAGGCGGCCATTACCCCGCATACGGCGGCGATTATGTTTGAACCTATTCAGGGCGAGGGCGGCATTCGTGTGGTACGCGGCTGTTTTATCAAAGAGCTTCAGACCTTGGCCAAGGAGCATGATCTACTGCTGATCATGGATGAAATCCAGTGTGGCATGGGGCGCACTGGCAAGCTGTTTGCGCATGAATGGTTTGGGGTAACCCCTGATATCATGACCGTCGCCAAAGGCATCGGCGGGGGTTTTCCGCTGGGCGCTTGTCTGGCAACTGAACGCGCGGCGTCGGGCATGGTTGCGGGCACGCACGGGTCCACCTATGGTGGCAACCCGCTGGCTTGCGCGGTTGGCGCTGCAGTGATGGACGAAATGACCGCGGACGGATTTATGGAAAATGTTAACCGTTTGGCCGGGCATTTACGCCAGGGTCTGGAAAGACTCGTAGCCAGCCACCCGGACGTGTTTACATTCGTGCGCGGCGAGGGCCTGATGCTGGCGCTTGGCTGCAAAGTGCCCGTGCCGGACGTGGTTAACGCGAGCTACGCCGCACATATCCTGATCATCCCGGCTGCGGACAATGTGGTGCGGTTATTGCCGCCGCTTAATATCGAAATTGATGAAATTGACGAAGGGCTTAGACGTCTGGAACAGGCGGCCTTGGTTGTGGAGAAAACCCTATGAACCATTTTCTGGATATCCACAAAACAGACGTTAACGCCCTGCGCACCATGGTTGATCAGGCGCGTGTCATGAAGGACGCGCGCAAGGGTCTGCCCAAAGGCACGCCGGACGCGGATCAAGCGCTGGCCAACCATATGGTGGCGTTGATTTTTGAGAAACCCTCGACCCGCACGCGCGTCAGTTTCGACGTGGGCGTGCGCCAGATGGGTGGGGAAACCATGGTGCTTTCGGGCGCCGATTTGCAGCTTGGCCACGGGGAAAGCATTGCCGATACAGCGCGGGTTCTCAGCCGGTATGTGGACATGATCATGATCCGCACGTTTGAGGAAAGCACCCTGTTGGAAATGGCCGAACACGCCAGTGTGCCGGTGATTAACGGGCTGACCGACCGCACGCACCCTTGCCAGATTATGGCTGATGTCATGACGTTTGAGGAACACTCCGGCCCGATCGCAGGCAAGAAAGTTGTCTGGACGGGGGATGGTAATAACGTCTGCGCCAGCTTTGTGCATGCCGCCGGGCAATTTGGCTTTGATCTGACCTTTGCTGGCCCGCAAGACCTTGAACCTGAACAGGAATTCATCAATTTGGCGCGCAGTAAAGGTGTTACAATTACTGTCGAGCGCGACGCGGAAAAAGCTGTGCAGGGCGCTGATCTGGTGGTGGCGGATACCTGGGTTTCGATGCACGACAGCCAGTCCTCACGCCAACGCCGCCATAATCTGCTGCAACCGTATCAGGTGAATGACCACCTGATGAAACAGGCAAATCCGGGGGCATTATTCATGCACTGCCTGCCCGCGCACCGCGAAGAAGAGGTAACCTCGAGCGTCATGGACAGCGGCCAATCCGTGGTTTTTGACGAGGCTGAGAACCGTCTGCACGCCCAAAAAGCCATCATGCGGTGGTGTTTGGGCAAATAACCTTTATTTGCGGCGGCGCACGGTAGGAACGGTGGTTTCGCGCTCAATATATTGGCGTGGAGGATTCGGCGGGCGGCCCTTGTTTTCTTGCCACGCAGGTTTATTCCGGTGCCGCATCCAGTAGGGTATGGTCAGCACCAGCCCGGCAATAAACCCACCGATATGCGCCCAATAGGCGATCCCACCGGCTGAAATATCGGCCCCGACGCCGCTGAATATCTGCATGCCAAACCAGAAAATCAACATGCCCCAAGCGGGCAGGGTGAACCGTTTGAAAAACACGAAAATAAAGAAAATCACATCAACGCGCGCCTTGGGAAACAGCAGTAGATACCCCCCCATAACCCCGGCAATTGCACCGGATGCACCGACGGTCGGGATATTGGAGGCCGGCTCTGACAGAATATGCGCCAGATCAGCCGCAACCCCGCAAGCCAGATAAAACAGCAAGAAACCGACATGGCCAAAGGAATCCTCGAGATTATCGCCAAAAATCCACAAAAACAGCATGTTACCGGCGATATGAAACACGCCAGCGTGCAAAAACATGCTGGTAAGAATGGTGTGGGTTTGTTCACCTTGCATAATCAGCGCCGGAACCGTGGACCAGTCATAATAAAACGCCGACATAGCGGCGGCATTGTTCATTATCGGATAATTGATCAAAAATACCGCTACGTTAATGATGATTAACGCATAAGTTACATAAGGCGTGCGGTTGGACGGGTTATGATCGCGAATTGGAAACATATGTGTATTGTGCGCAATATTTCCCGCCGGTCAAGCTGCGCTTAGAACTGGCCCTTGGTGGGGAACTGTTATAGACCCCGCAAGACATCACTAAGGAACATATTATGTCTCGTATTCTGATCACCTCGGCTTTGCCCTATATCAATGGCATTAAACATCTGGGCACCCTTGTTGGCTCGCAATTGCCCTCGGACGTTTATGCACGCTACTGCCGGGCGCGCGGGCATGAGGTGATGTTTATTTGTGCGACGGATGAACACGGCACGCCGGCGGAATTGGCGGCGGCAAAAACCAACCGCGATGTTGGCGAATTTTGCGCCGATATGTGGCAGGTGCAAAAGGATATCGCCGATGGGTTCCGCCTGTCTTTTGACTATTTCGGGCGCTCCAGCTCCGCGCGCAACCGTGATCTGACCCAGCATCTGGCCAGCAAGTTGGCCGAAAACGGTCTGATCGAGGAAGTGGTTGAAAAGCAGGTGTATTCACATGCTGATGGCCGATATCTGCCGGATCGTTATATTGAGGGCACCTGCCCAAACTGCGGCGATGAAAACGCCCGCGGGGACCAGTGTGAGAACTGCACAAAGCAGCTTGATCCGGTTGATCTGATCAACCCACGCTCGGCCATTTCTGGATCAACCAACCTTGAAGTGCGTGAAACCAAACATCTTTACCTGAAACAATCGAGCATGCGTGACCAGCTTGATCAGTGGATTGACAGCCAGAAAGGTTGGCCGATTCTGACCACCTCGATTGCGAAAAAGTGGCTGCATGACGGCGACGGGTTGCGGGATCGTGGCATTACGCGCGATCTCGACTGGGGGGTGCCGGTGCAGTTCGATGGCGCGCCGTGGTCGGGCATGGAGGGTAAGGTTTTCTATGTCTGGTTCGATGCGCCGATTGAATATATCGCCGCTACGGCCGAATGGGCCGATGCAAATGGGCTGGATGATGCCGCATGGCAACGCTGGTGGCGCCGCGACAAGGGTGCGGACGATGTGCATTACGTGCAGTTCATGGGCAAGGATAACGTGCCGTTTCACACACTCAGTTTCCCGGCGACCTTGATGGGATCAGATGAGCCGTGGAAACTGGTGGATTTCATCAAATCCTACAATTGGCTGACGTATGAAGGCGGCAAGTTTTCAACCTCGCAAGGGCGCGGGATTTTCATGAATGAGGCGCTGGATATTTTCCCGTCGGATTACTGGCGCTGGTGGCTGCTATCTAATGCGCCCGAAAGCTCTGACAGTGATTTCACCTGGGAAAGTTTTCAGGGCGGCGTCAACAAGGATCTGGCGGATGTGCTGGGCAATTTTGTGTCCCGCGTGACCAAATTTTGCCGCAGTAAATTTGGTGAGGCCGTGCCCGATGGCGGTGCATACGGCGCGGCCGAAGCTGCGGTAAGCGCGGAAATTTCCAAACGCCTAAAGGCATATGAAACCCACATGGAAGCCATCGAAATTCGCAAAGCCACGGTGGAATTACGCGCCATTTGGGTGGCGGGCAACGAATACCTGCAAGCCGCCGCACCCTGGAGCCTGCATAAAACCGATCCCTACGGGGCCGCAGCAATTGTGCGGTTTGCCCTTAATCTGATCCGTCTTTACGGCGTTTTGTCAGCCCCATTCATCCCTGACGCAGCCGCGCGGATATTAAATGCGATGGGCGCAAACGGGGCGGCGTGGCCCGATGATCTGGATGGTGCGCTCAATACCTTAGGCGCAGGTCATCGCTTTGAAGTGCCAGAGGTATTATTTGAAAAAATCACCGATGAGGCCCGCGCGGCCCTAAGCATAAAATTCGCAGGGGCGGCTTAACCCCGTCCCTGCGATTACCTCAGTTATTGTGGTATGCGCAAAACCTGACCAACCCTGATCTGGTTTGCGTTTGAAATACTGCCACTGTTTGCTTTCAAAATGCGCGGATAGGCGAATGAATCATTGTAGAATTTATTGGCTATCCGGCTAAGAGTATCCCCCGGACGCACAGTATATTCCAGATCCGCGACAACCTCTGGTTCAGGCGGTGTTGGGGCAACCACCGCGTCACCGCTGGCAGCCTCTGCTTCAAGAGCCGCTTCAAATTCAGTGACATCGTCATCCGCTTCGCTTTCAATTGCCGCATTAATGGCCGCCTGAAGCAGCAGCTCGATGTCAATTTCACCCTCAGTGTTCAGCATGGCGTCAGGCACAATCAGGCTGCCGTCATCGCTGGCTTCTTGCATAAGCGCAGAAATATAGTCGCCCGACTTCCCTTCGGCAATGGCATCCCCGACAAGCGCCAGCAACGCCGCTTTGAAATCTTCGGCTTCGGTTTCGGCATCGGTTTCTGGCGCAACTCCAAGAGCTGACAGGATACTATTGGTCGAGGCCTCATATTCCGCATCGCTAAGCGGCGATTGCGCCGCAACACCCGAACCAATAGCCAGACTTACAACTGAAATGATGGATATTTTGTGGTAAAAATACATGTTACTTTCCTTAATTATTTTTCCGCGCGGATAGGCTGAAACCCAGACTATCCGCAAAAATATTCCATCACTGATTAGGAACGAATACCGTCAGGCCAACGGATTGCCAGGCCTGCATTCCACCGCGGTAATACACCAGCTTTTCAGCCGGATAACCCATTGAAATCAGGTTATTAATCGCGCGTGGAGATTGCCCGCACCACAGACCATTACAATACAGCATCAGGGTCTTGGCATTCGCAAAATTCCACGTGTCATCGCCATTATCAACGGCACCAAGGGCGGCCAGAATCGCGCCGATATACTTGTTATCGTCGGGGGCAAGGATGTTGAAAGGAATGTTGATCGAACCCGGGATAGTGCCTTTCGTGTAAAAGCTGGGGATGCGCGCATCAATCAGCAGCCCTTCTTTATTGGCAACATCGGTTTCAAGAAAGTCCAGAACCTCAAGCTCACCAACCGTGATCACACCTTTTGCGACCTCCATCGGGCGAATACAGAACGGCGGACAAGCGCGCGAGGTTTTCGTAAAATCCCCCTCCAGACGGTTATCCTGATCCTGAATGCGTTCAATGAGAATAGTCTCATCGCCGATTTCAATTTCGATAAACGGGATTTCTGCGGTTATCTGCACCTCATCTGCCAAAACAACAGACGAGACAAAAAGGGCTGTAAACAACCCGATAAATACAGGTTTCATTTTTCTCACTCTTCAAGCTGCCGATTATGCATCGGATTATACATTTGTTTTTTGGCATTAATTTATGTAAACTTACATACTAAGCACTCGCATATTGTGATATATACATATTGCAATGTAAAGATAATTATAATTATCGTGCGCCCATAATGATAAACCTGTCGCATAGCCGACAACTAAAACACCAAAATATCGTGAGATGCTTATGCAATTTATCAAGGGTATTCTGATGAATACTCCCTTGAGATATAAATCGGTAGACATAGAAGGCCAAAAAACCTAAGTCCTGTGTGGTAAATGCACGGGGTTTAACTAAACCCTTTCAGGGCGCCAAACACCCCTGATAACGCCAGATGCGGGCGTGATGGAATGGTAGACATAAGAGACTTAAAATCCTTTGTTTCGTGCGGTTAAACGTATACAAAACAAGGCGTTAAGGAGAAAGATCAGTTTTCAGGCCCGATATAGGCCCGATGCATAAGTTTAGAGATAACGCCAGATGCGGGCGTGATGGAATGGTAGACATAAGAGACTTAAAATCTCTGGGCCCTAGGCCGTGTGGGTTCGAGTCCCACCGCCCGCACCAAAATTATACAATAAAACCAAAGCATTGTGGAGTTTGCCTTCACTTGGATGGTAAACCCAACTTATCGAAAAACGCTCTGTTTCGTTCTTTTGCAGATGCAAGCAATCCATCAAATGACATTACCTGAATGTAGGCGTTGTATTTCGCGTTTGGATGATATCCAAAATAACCCATACCGTCCGCAGTTCTCTGCAACTGCCAAAGATCACAACACCCAATCAGATGATCCGTTAGATCAGCCAGCACGTATACAAACCCAGGTATTCTGTCAGCATTTGGAATGCTGCGCCCATTCTTTGTCTTAGCCCCCTCACGAAGGCGTTTCAGGTAGTTGAGGGCCTGCAATATGGGGTCTTTTTCTTCACTTTCGATTGCTTTGTAGCCGTTTCTCATGGGCCTCTTAATCTCGACTATAGTGAGTGATGCTTGTTGTGCCTGATCCGTGTCGGCAACCAACAAGGGGTTTTCGTAGACCTGCAAGCAGGAAATGTCAGGCTCCTTGGTCGTTTTGTTTGAGGTGATAGGGTGGCTTGACAATGGCATGTCAGAAGCTAGAAAATTATGGAAGGCGAGCCGCTCATCAAGCAACCATAGGCTTTGCCTGCTAAATTCCAAGCTGTCCGACGTTATGCGCATAGGAACGATCAGTTTGTGAATAACTTCTTCGCGGGCATATTTTCCGTTTCCATCTGATTTTATTGCACTCTCCAGAAGGTCGATAATTACTCGACGGTGCATAACGTAATTTGCCAGATCAGACTGTTTCAGGTCTGCGGCAGTTTGCAGGTATTCTTCTAAGCGCTTGGAGTATGCCGTTTCCGTTTCCCCAGCTTTTGGGACCATTATCTCATGGCCATCTTCTAATAATTTTTGCTCGACCTGAAAGACGTGGCGATGCAATGTCATATCCAAGTCTTTATCAGAGATTTTCGGATCAACAGCTAACTGGGCTTCTGGTATGTGGCTTAACATTGGCCGATAACGCGGAGCCACCTTTGCTATAAATTCGTCAACGCGTTGTTTGCCAGCCTTGATGTTTTCATCGAGGCTTGTGCCTAAGAAATCCTGAATTTTTGGCAAAACTGCGTCACGAATATTTTTGAAAGACACATCAGTCATTTCGAACAGGCCGTCAACTTCATCTTCGATATTAAATCCAATTCGCTGTTCAAAAGCACGTTCATCCAGAAATGTGCTAGTAATATAGGCAGCGTAAGTGAAGTCACCATTTTCATCTGAGATGGTGGATGAGAGGCCTGGAATTTTGCTCTGAATAGGCTCGTCCTTGACCAAACGGCCAGCGGCACAGTAGCTCAGATTGTGCGGTTTGTTTTGCGATGCACGAAATTTGATGTGAGTGATTTGGAATTCATGATCTTTGATATTGACAGACTCTGACAAGGCGGAAGAATGCATGTGCTTGTCAAAAAGTTCGAACAGATTAATTGTATCGGGACCGTCGTGAATCTGAATGCTTGGAACACCTTGGTCTCTAACAAAATACCAAAGACAGTGCTCCAGTAGACCCGTGGAAATTGTCTCCAATGATTTGTGGACCGATGCTGCAAATTTTGGATCAAACCCAGAAAGCAAAACCGTTGTTGAAATTGGTGAAATTCCCTCCAGTTTTGGCTCTGGGTCTGAAACATCATTCTGGGCGTCAAATGAGAACTTACGTCTCTTTACTTCTTTATCCTCAAAATAGCTGGAATCGATTTCAACTTTTCGAAACGCTTTTAACCACATGAGGCGCCCAATGCCGCGACAACCTTTCTGAGCTTTCCATAGGCTGTCCAGTGTGCTGAATGAATTCCAGTTGTTATTTGTGAATCCGATTCCACTATCTGTAATCCGGAACGCATGAATGGAACTATCAGTTTTCTTGTTGCCCTTTATCGGAAGAGATTCTTGGGCATCGCGGAGAATCTCTATTTCAATCTTGTATTTGGATAGCAGCTTGCTTTTTCCTTCATTCAGTTCTTCAACCGATTGAATGGAGTTCACAACCGCTTCAAAAAGCGGGATAAGGCCTTTGCTGTAAGGTAGGTGGGTGTTTCGCAATCGGCCTTGGAGTAAACTCTCCATAATAAAATTCTCCAAATTTTAGCCAGCATAGAACACGGCAGAGCTGTAATAAAGCCTATTCTGAAGGGGTTTTGCTATGAATTACTTGCAGCAGAGGGAATGGATCAAAGCCAATGGTGGTTGAAATATGAAGCATTTCAATAACATCCAGCCGCCGTTCATATCCTTCGACCTTGGCGACAAACGACTGCGGTTTGCCCAAAGCTCGGCCACCTGTTGCTGCGTCATGCAAGCGCTGATCCTTGCGGACTTCAGCGCATCGATAAGTTTGCGGTATTCTTCGTTGTAGATACTCTTTGACAATCGCACGTTCCATTTGACCAGTTGTGCGAGAAGCGGTAATTCGGTTTTGGGATTATCCCAAAAAAGGATGTTAGAGATGATTGACCAAGTTAAATTGACAACAACCCAAAGAGGCAAGATTGCCGAACTTCATGTGGCAACGGCGCTTATGGCTCAATCAGCAGGACAGATTTCGCCATTTGAACCGATGTCAGACGATCACGGAATTGATCTTGTGGTGTTGGACAAGGCAACAGGCCGAGCTTTGCCAATCCAAGTGAAGGCATGGTTTTTGATGCCCAACAAAAAAGGCAACACGGTTCAGTTTGATGTGCGGAAAGCCACTCATTCTTCGGACCAGTTGGGCGCTGTGATCTGCGTTGTGCTTGATCCAGAAACGCTTGAAATCAAGGTAAGCTGGGTTATTCCAATCAAGGATATTTCAACTGTGGGGACGGATAGGCCCGAGAAATACGCCCTTGCGCCCAGCATACTTGAAAGCTCCAACGACAAATATACCTGCTATCGCAACCACTCCCTTGCAGGAATGGAAGCGGCAGTCATGGCATTGTTGTCAGAATAACCGTCTATTTGGCCTTGGCTGTGCGTTTTCTGGTCGGAATATCGAAGCCTTTGCGGCGTAGCACGCTTGCTGTGGAGGCCACGGATCGTGTGGAGGTTTGGGCCTGTGGGAAATCTGATTTCACCAATGCTATGATTTCGTCATAGCTAAGGTTCGGATCGGCTAAAAGCTTTGCCACAAGCGCCCCAACCGTCTGTTTTGGGGCTGTGTCGGTCTTTTCGGTCGAAGCTGCCTTGGGCTTGTTCGCTGTCTTGGCACCGCGAGGTTTTCTGTCTGTCATGGTTCACGCTTTCTGAATGGGGTTAGGCGAAAATTGCGTCGATTTGGGGTTGGCTGATGCCGCTTACAACTTCGATGCTGAAATGTGCGCCAGCGTGGAAAATGTTGCCGCTGTCGCATTGTTCAAACCTGGCCTTGCCCAATTCAAAGCCCTTGAAGCCATCGCCCTCAAGTTCCAGCCGTGCGGTCTGCAACGCCGCATCAAGGTCCTTGGCGCAAAGATCAAAGGCATCAAATTTGTCGATGCCTTCGGCCTCATTCACATAGTTCCCTGGGAATAGGCTGGTTGGGTAAATAACGGTGTTGGTCATTGTCTGTCTCCTTATGTTGGTAGGATCAGATTGTCGTGATGCTGGGAGACCGCGAACCCCATAAACGCCGGTAGCTGGCGACGAATTGCTTCAGCGTTGAATTGGTGAAACCTGTGGCAAAGGGATATAAAATCCCCTGGTTCACTCTGTATATTGAAGTAATATCAATGAGTTGCGATTTGGTTGGGTTTTAATAGCCCAATATAGACCTCTACTATCGTATGCTGTTCCTATGAGGCAGGCTCAGGTCCGGCAGGTGCTTTTGCGCCCACCGGTAATAGCTAGGCTGCTTTTTCGGCTAAAGATGGTTTAGAAGCCCCCACCTTAGACGCGAGATATTCCGCGCGGTGCGTTTCGTAAGACTTCGCATCAAACGGTCCATGGACGTGGTATTCTCGAATGCCTTCGTCAACAAATTTGCGAATTTCCTCGGCGTCTTTGTCTTCGAATTCACCCCATGCGTTCATGCCTCTAAATAATTCCTCAAGAAGCATTTTCTTGACGCGATACCCATTATGCCTTGCGATTCTTAGCATCAGCCCAAGCAAATGCTGTTCCTCGTAGGGAACTTTACGGTGTGCCAGTTCCTCATACTCGTCACCAAAACAAACTAGATGTTCAGGCAGTGTAAAGGTTATTCTAGTATATTTTACCTCTTCGATTTTTGGGCGAAAGTCGTCAGAACGAATGAAGTGTTCGGATACATGTTTCATGGTATTTCCTAGTCATGGGTTAAAGTTATCGTCCAAGCGATTCGCGTGAACAGTCCATTTAATAGGAAAACGTCAAGCCCCGGCATATCCTTATTTGCGATGGGCGTTCGGGGCATTAAGATGTTGGCAACTAAAAGGCCCGCACCAATTGATGGCACGGGCCTGATAGGCTTCTGAATTTATTGACGTTTAGGCGTTTAAGCGTTTGTGAGCATCGGCCACATCCATTGAAGTAATGCCGCCGCGTTCCAGTTCCTGGGCATCATCGCGGGTTTGCATGAGGGCTTTGCCCATGTCTGTATCAAGCGCCCGCAAATAGGCCTTCTCGAACGTTTCATCGTCCTGCCGCATTGACTTAGCCAGATTGTCGAGTTCGGCCTCTGCCTTGCGCCGATTGTCGGCAGCGGCTTTCTTGATGTCATTTTTCTTGGTCATGGTCTTCTCCATATTTGTAGCCGCTCGGGCGCTTTCAACTTGACTTTCGAGCTGTTCGACCTCTTGGGCCAGTTCAGCAACTTCCTGCGCTTCGGCTTCGTCATGGGCTAACCGCATCAGAGCGTCTTCCAGTTCTTTCCGGCGCTGTTCCAGTTCTGCCAGTTTTGCAGC
>JAZGFN010000002.1:0-12573 GCA_036479695.1 Paracoccaceae bacterium | reverse complement strand
CACCAAGCTCAATAAAACATGCAGCGCTGGTCATTCGCTGTGTCAGCATCCGCTGCCGGCCAGCCAGATTAACCCGAAGTTTTGCCTCTTCAGCGGTTTCTTCATGGGTCTCATTTTGTGCAAAAGCAGGCAAAGTAAAGCTGGTGATTGCAATTCCAAATATGGCGCTAATGCGTATCAGGTACGAAAAATACATAATAATCCTCTTATACAAAAAACATTCAGGAACCTGTCTGCTAATATAAGTGCGCTATAAAGTAAAGTTTTCAGTTTTCAAAAATCTGTTATAAACAGTTAAATCCTGCGCCTAATCACTGAAGGGATCAAGCGGAGTCCAATCGTCGTCTGAATCGTCAGGATCAATCGGGACTATTTCCTCATTGGTGTTATGCTCAAATGCGGTGGTGCGCACATTTTTGATTTCCGATTTTGGAAAAGCCTCAAGTACGGATTGCACCATGGGGTGGGCCAGAACCTGGGCATGCATATCATCGCGCGCAGCGTCTTTTATTTCTGCAATGGTTTTGCCGCCACCTGTGCTGACGACCGAAATCGCCCAGCGCACGCCGGTCCAGTTTTGCAGACGCGCGGACAGGCGGGGCACAAGGTTTGTCGGGGCTTGCTCGGTTGGCTCAAATTCAATGCGCCCGGGGGCGTATTTCACCAGCCGCAGATAGCCCTCAACCTCAACCAGTAGCTTCATATCACGTCGGGTGCGGATAAGCTGCACGACATCCTCAAACGTTGCATAGCGTGCCAGTGCATCAGCGGCCGGGGCAGTGGCCAGCATGGCACTGGAACCACCATTAGAACCGGCGTGCGTTGTGGTGTTGGAAATTGCCGAGGTCCCGCCACCCCCGCCAGAATTCCCGCCCTTTGCGTTACCGTCACTAGGGGGGGCGGGAGTATTTTGCAGCTTGCGCACAAGGTCCTCGGGGGTTGGTAGATCAGCCACATGGGTCAGGCGGATGATTGCCATCTCGGCGGCCATCATGGCATTGGGGGCAATGGCGATTTCCTCCAAAGCTTTCAGCAGCATCTGCCACATACGGGTGAGCGCGCGCATTGGCAACGCTTCGGCCATTGTCAAACCACGGGTGCGTTCATCGGGGTTAACCGTAGGGTCTTGGGCGGCTTCGGGGGCAATTTTTACGACGCTGATCCAATGGGTTACCTCGGCCAGATCGCGCAGCACCGCCATCGGATCAGCCCCGTCAGCATATTGCGATGACAGCTCGTTGAGCGCGCCCGGCGTGTCGCCTTGCATAATCATATCAAACAGATCGAGCACTCGCCCACGGTCCGCCAGCCCCAGCATTGCGCGCACCTGATCGGCGGTGGTTTCCCCGGCCCCGTGTGCGATAGCCTGATCGAGCAGCGACAACGCATCGCGCGCCGACCCTTCCGAGGCCCGCGTGATCAGTGCCAAAGCATCATCAGTGATTTTTGCCTTTTCCTTTTTGATAATCCCTTTCAGGAAATCAATCATCACCTCAGGTTCCATACGGCGCAGATCAAAACGCTGGCAGCGTGACAACACCGTCACCGGCACTTTGCGAATTTCCGTCGTGGCAAAGATGAATTTCACATGCTCGGGCGGTTCCTCAAGCGTCTTTAGCAGCGCGTTAAACGCCGAGGTTGACAGCATGTGCACCTCATCGATGATATAGACCTTAAAGCGCGCAGATGCGGCGCGGTAATGCACGCTTTCGATAATCTCGCGGATATCACCAACCCCGGTACGTGAGGCCGCGTCCATCTCCATCACGTCCACATGCCGCCCCTCGGCGATCGAGATACACTGGTCACAAACCCCGCAAGGCTCAATCGTCGGGCCACCTTTGCCATCCTTGCCGATACAGTTCAGCCCTTTGGCAATAATGCGCGCGGTCGTGGTTTTACCCGTGCCGCGAATACCCGTCATGATAAACGCATGCGCGATCCGGCCCGCTTCAAACGCATTACGCAAGGTGCGCACCATGGCATCCTGACCAAAGAGATCCTTGAAGGTTTCAGGGCGGTACTTTCGGGCCAGAACTTGATAGGCAGGTGTGGTCATTGTCGCTCGCATTTCGGAATCGTTATAGCTATTCTATGGTGCAGTGTCGTTACCATCAAGGGGCCGTTATGGGATTTGAAATTTACGATATTTCGGCGGGAAAAACCGGAGTGGTGGCGATATGCGCCCTGCCCGGGCGTGATGGTGCCTATGCACAGGATCTGGCGCAGATTTTGGCGTGGCAGCCTGATTTGATCCTGTCCTTAACTGAACCACAGGAAATGGGTGCCGCCGCAGGTTTGATAGCTGACCTAAAGCGCGCAGGTGTGTCGGCCCACAGCCTGCCCATTCAGGATTTCGGCGTGCCTTCCGCGGATTTTGCGATGCAATGGCCAGTAATATCTACGCAGGCGCGGGCGATTCTGGATAAAGACGGCAAGGTTCTGGCCCATTGCCTTGGCGGGCAAGGACGCTCGGGCATGGTGATCACACGGCTTTTGGTGGAGCGCGGGGAAAACCCAGGTGCCGCTTTGACGCGGTTGCGTGCCCAGCGCCCCGCAGCGGTGGAAACGAGCGCACAATTTGACTGGATTACGCAAGGAATGACAATATAGTCATAATCTATTAACCATTCTGCCATTTTATGCGATAGAAACGCAAAACCGAATTTTGCAGGAGTATACACCGTGAAAATTGTGATGATCGGCGCGGGCTATGTGGGTCTTGTTTCAGGTGTGTGTTTTTCCGATTTCGGACATGATGTTATCTGTGTCGAGAAAGATCAGGGGAAACTTGCGGCTTTGAACAAAGGCGAGGTGCC
Organism: Paracoccaceae bacterium; assembly: GCA_036479695.1. Classification (GTDB taxonomy): domain Bacteria; phylum Pseudomonadota; class Alphaproteobacteria; order Rhodobacterales; family Rhodobacteraceae; genus NORP23. The sequence goes on along the minus strand of JAZGFN010000002.1, from coordinate 9,754 downwards.
TATTTTTGAGCCGGGCCTCAAGACCTTGATGGCCAAGAATATTGCCGAAGGGCGCTTGCGGTTTTCGGATGATCTGGCGACTGCGATCAAGGATGTTGACGCCGTTTTTATCGCCGTTGGCACACCGTCAAGGCGCGGTGATGGCTTTGCCGATCTGACGTATGTCTATGATACTGCACGCGAAATCGGCAGTAAGCTAAGCACTGATACTGTGGTCGTTACCAAATCCACCGTGCCGGTTGGTACTAATCGTGAAATTCACCGGATTATTTCTGCCTGCCAGCCAAAGGCGGCGTTTGAAGTGGCGTCAAACCCGGAATTCCTGCGCGAAGGTTCCGCGATTGAGGATTTTATGCGCCCTAATCGGGTGGTTGTCGGGGTTGAAAGTACTGAGGCTGAGGCGGTTCTGCGCAATATATACCGACCGCTGAGCCTGCGTGATACGCCCCTTTTAATCACGGATCTGGAAACCGCCGAAACGATAAAATATGCCGCCAATGCGTTTCTGGCGACTAAAATCACCTTTATTAACGAAATTGCCGACCTTTGCGAAAAAACCGGGGCCGATGTGCAGCAAGTCGCCAAAGGTATCGGCATGGACAGTCGCATAGGGGGTAAATTTCTGCATGCAGGCCCGGGATATGGCGGCAGCTGTTTTCCCAAAGACACGCTGGCACTAGTGCAAAGCGGTAACCAGTACGGCGCACCGCAACGTATTGTTGAAACCGTAATTGCTGTGAATGACGCGCGAAAATCCGAGATGGCGCAGAAAATTATCGCGGCCTGCGGGGGGCATGTCAAAGGTAAGCGCATCGCTGTTCTGGGGGTGACGTTCAAGCCTAACACCGATGATATGCGTGATGCGCCCAGCCTTGTTATTATTCCCGAACTTATGGCCGCAGGGGCCAGCATCACGGCGTGTGATCCCGAAGGTGGTGCCGAAGCTGCGCGCCTGTTGCCTCGTGTGGACTGGGTGGATGACGCCTATCGCGCCGCAGACGGGGCCGATGCGCTGGTGATCATCACCGAATGGAACGCCTTTCGCGGTCTTGATCTTGCCCGTATCGCCAGTCTTTTATCCGCGCCCATTTTCATAGATTTGCGCAATATTTACCCCGAAGACGAAGTCCTTGGTGCCGGTTTGGTGCTCACAGGGATTGGCAAAGGAAAAAACCCCGATGCGTAAAGTTTTTGTCACCGGTTCCGCCGGATTTATCGGTTTTCACCTCAGTAAACTTCTGCTTGCGGAGGGATTTCAGGTGATCGGCTTTGACGCCATGACCGACTATTACGACGTGACCCTAAAAGAACGCCGCCAGCAGATGTTGCTGCAAAACCCTAATTTTTCGACCCATAAAGCCCTGCTTGAGGACGCGCCTGCCCTGCGCAAAGCCTATGAAACGGCGGCGCCTGACGTGGTTGTGCATCTCGCAGCGCAAGCCGGTGTGCGCTATAGTCTTGAGAACCCGCGCGCCTATATGGAAGCCAACGTTATGGGGACGTTTAACTTGATGGAGCTGACGCGCGAACACGGGGTGGAGCATCTGTTGATGGCCTCGACATCCTCAGTTTACGGGGCCAATGATGTGATGCCGTTCGCAGAAACCGACAAGACTGAAACACCGCTAACCCTTTATGCCGCCACAAAAAAAGCCACCGAGGGCATGGCGCATTCCTATGCTCACCTGTGGAAAACGCCGACAACTATGTTTCGGTTCTTTACGGTTTATGGCCCTTGGGGACGCCCCGATATGGCCCTGTTCAAATTCGTCAAAGCGACGTTAGAGGGCCAAGCGATCGACGTTTATAACCACGGGAAAATGGCCCGCGATTTCACCTATGTCAGCGATCTTGTGCGCGGTATCCGCCTGTTGATTGACGCCGCTCCGGTTGAACCAGAGGCGCGCGCGGATATTCCCGAGGGTGACAGCCTCAGCCCGGTTGCGCCGTACCGCACGGTGAATATTGGCAATTCCGACAAGGTTGCGCTGGAGGATTTCATCACCGCCATGGAGGACACGTTGGGCATGAAAGCTACGCGAAATTACATGGATATGCAAAAAGGCGACGTGCCGGCAACTTGGGCAAATGCATCTTTGCTGCGTGATCTGACAGGATATCAGCCACAAACCTCTGTACGCGAGGGTGTCGCAGGTTTTGTCAGCTGGTATCGCGACTATTATCAGATTTAAAACAAAAACGGCACCAAAATTGATGCCGTTTTTGATAGATATTATCGTGTGATCAGTTGTTCGCCTCAGCTGCGGCGGCTTCTTCTTCGGTTGCCCGTTGGCCGTTGGCCCAGAAACCATCGTATTCCTCGCCACTGGCATAGCGCATTACGCCGCGACCCTGACGTTGGCCTTTGCGGAAAAACCCCTCGTAAACGTCGCCGTTGGGGTATTTGGCGGTGCCATTGCCGTCAATCTCGCCACCGGTCCAGCCGCCGATGTATTCAAAACCGTCAGACATGGTGATCGTACCTGTGCCCTCACGTTGACCGGATTGAAACGCGCCCTTATAGATCGTGCCATCTGCATAGGTGGCAACGCCATCGCCGTGGCGCAGGCCGTTTTCCCAGTCACCGGCGTATTGATAGCCGTCCTGATAAATCATCGTGCCTTTACCGTGGTTTTTGGCATTTTTGAACTCGCCGTCATAAACCAGACCATTGCCGTATTTTGCAATACCCGCACCATCAATCACACCGTCAACCCAGGTGCCATCGTATGAACTGCCGTCGGGATAGGTGATTTTACCCTGCCCGTGAGCTACGTCATTCGCAAACGCACCAGCATAGATTGAGCCGTCGGGGTAGGTTACTTCGCCTGCGCCTTCAATGCGCCCTTCAACCCAGCCACCGTTATAAATATAGCCATCAGCGCCGTTAAATACGCCTTGTCCGTGGCGTAAATCGCCAACGAAGGCACCCTCATAACGGTCGCCGGATGCATAGGTGGCAACGCCTTGTCCCTGACGCTGGCCATTAACCATAGCGCCCTCATAGCGGTCACCATTGGCTTGCGTCAGCACACCGGCACCATTGATCTGGCCACTTTCCCAACTGCCATTATAGACTAACCCGTCGGGCAGCGTTAGCGCGCCTTGCCCCTGGCGAACACCCTGAACAATCGCACCCTCATATACGGCCCCGTCAGAATAGGTAATTTTGCCGGTCCCGTCTTTGGTGCCGTTAACCCAATCGCCCTCATAGCGGTAGCCGTTTTCGCTGGTCATAACACCTTTGCCGTGATGGACCGCGTTTTGAAACTGGCCTTCATAGCGCACGCCATTGGCGTATTGCGCAACACCATCCCCGGCAATTTTGCCATCGGTCCAGTTGCCAATATATGTACCACCATCTGCAAAAGTGATCTTGCCCTCTCCTTCGGGGCGCCCGTTTATAAACGCGCCCTCATAGACAGAACCATCGGGATAGGTTGCTTTGCCGCTACCTTCAATACGTCCCTCAACCCAGGAACCGCTGTATTCATAACCATTAGGCAGGCGATAGGAGCCTTGCCCGTGTTGTTTTCCATCAAGGAATTCACCCTCGTAAATGCCACCTGTATCGTATTGTTTGGTTTGAACACCATCTTGCGCAATAACAGCTGTCGCGGCCAAAATTCCCAGAGCAGTTCCAAAATAGATTATTTTCTTCAAATCGTTCTCCCGAAAAGTTTTCTTCCCGGTCTCCTTCGTTTCGATACACGATAGATGATATCTACCCACAATTAAGGCCGAAGTGTATGGGGAATGAAGCCTTGTGACAACGTCTTTTTACAAGATATGCCAGACAGGTATAAAACACCTGTCTAATTGGCTTGTATTTCCCCCTTTTTAAAGGGTATTTCCTAAGGCAGGATATGATGGAGGCTTGCATGCCCGCAGATTTTCGCATCACGCTTTGCCAGTTGAACCCAACCGTGGGTGATCTGGCAGGCAATATGGCCAAAGCACAGCGCGCCCATCAGCGTGGCATTGCAAAAAATGCTGATTTTGTCGCTTTGCCAGAGATGTTTCTGACAGGCTACCAAACCCAGGATCTGGTCACCAAACGCGCCTTTCTGGTTGATGTGGCCGGGCATCTTGATGCCTTGGCGGCGACATGTAGCAGCGGACCGGCGCTGGGAATTGGCGCACCTGTATTGGTTGATGATCAGGTGTTTAATGCCTATTTTATACTGAAAAACGGTCAGGTCCATGCCTGTGCGCACAAACATCATCTGCCCAACACTCAGGTTTTTGATGAATGTCGGCTGTTTCAACCCGGGCAGGTTTCCGGCCCGTTCAGTCTTGGCCCTTTGCGTATCGGCACCCCGATTTGCGAGGATGCCTGGTTTGACGATGTTTGCGAAACCATGGCTGAAAGCGGGGCGGAATTGCTGATGGTTCCCAATGGTTCGCCCTATTACAGCGGCAAGTTTGATCGTCGCATGAACCATATGGTCAGTCGCGTCATTGAGACAGGTCTGCCGCTGATTTACCTCAACATGGTTGGCGGGCAGGATGACCAGGTATTTGACGGTGGCTCCTTTGTTTTGAACCCCGGCGGCAAGATGGCCCTGCGCATGCCCCTGTTTGATGAGGCCTGCGTCGAGGTTGATTTTCAACAAACGCCGGACGGTTGGCGGGCCATTGATGGCCCTTTGGCCGAGCACCCCTCGCTGGAAGAACAGGAATATCGCGCGATGGTCGAGGGTTTGCGCGATTACATGCGCAAAACCGGCTTTTCAAGCGTCATTCTGGGGCTTTCTGGTGGGGTGGATTCGGCGATTGTCGCAACGATTGCCACCGATGCGCTCGGGGCGGGAAATGTGCATTGTGTGATGATGCCATCTGAATACACCTCAAAAGAATCGCTGGATGATGCGGCGGATGTAATTGCCATGCTTGGGTGTCGCTATGATACGTTGTCAATCGGGGCGGGGCGCGCGGCAATCACCCAAACACTGGCCCCGATATTTGACGGCATGAAACCTGATGTCACTGAGGAAAATATCCAGTCCCGCTTGCGCGGGTTGCTGTTGATGGGGATGTCGAACAAGCTTGGATCGATGCTGCTGACAACGGGTAATAAATCCGAGGTGGCCGTGGGCTACGCGACGATTTACGGCGACATGGCGGGGGGCTATAACCCGATCAAAGACCTTTATAAAACCCGGGTTTTCGCGACATGCCGTTGGCGCAATAAAAACCACGCCGACTGGATGCTTGGCCCCAAAGGCGTGGTAATTCCGGTCAATATCATCGACAAACCCCCGACAGCCGAGCTGCGGGAAAATCAAAAAGACGCCGATTCCCTACCGCCTTACGATATTCTTGACGGTATTTTGACCCTATTGATGGAAGGTGATGCCTCGGTTGCCGATTGTGTCGCGGCAGGCTATGCACGCGAAACGGTGAAAAAGGTTGAACATCTGTTAAACATCAGTGAATACAAACGTTTTCAATCGGCCCCCGGCCCGCGCCTGACCAAACGCGCATTCTGGCTGGACCGCCGCTACCCTATCGCCAACCGTTGGAGAGACCCCTCATGAAATGGCCAACCCTTCCGGCCATTTTCTTTTGTGTATACTCATTGCTTTATGAGCCAGTAAGTTAAACAACGCCGCTATCGATCAGGTTTTGCGCAATGTCACGGAATGCTTTGGCCTGTTTGCCCCCCGGATCCCCGGCGACAATCGGGGTGCCGACATCGCCTGCCACGCGGATGGAAATATCCAGTGGAACCTCTCCGAGAAACGGCAACGCCAGTTTTTCGGCCTCAGAGCGGGTGCCGCCATGGCCGAAAATATGTTCCTCATGACCGCAGTTCGTGCAGATATGTGTGGACATGTTTTCAATCATCCCCAGCACCGGCGTTTTGGTTTTGCGAAACATATCAAGCGCCTTGCGCGCGTCCAGCAACGCCACATCCTGAGGGGTAGAAACCACAATCGCGCCGGTGATTTCGGCCTTTTGTGACAGGGATAATTGCACATCCCCCGTGCCCGGCGGCAAATCAATAATCAGCACATCAAGTGCCCCCCATTCCACCTGATTGAGCATCTGTTGCAAGGCGCCAGACAGCATCGGGCCACGCCAGATCACGGCTTCGCCTTCTTTCATCATCAACCCGATCGACATGGCGGTTACGCCGTGGTTCTTCATCGGAATGATGGTTTTTCCGTCGGGCGATTTCGGGTGCCCCGACAGGCCCAACATCTGGGGTTGCGAGGGGCCGTAGATATCGGCATCCAGCAAGCCAATGCGTTTGCCTGCCTGCGCCAAAGCGACCGCAAGATTAGAGGCCACCGTCGATTTCCCGACCCCGCCTTTGCCCGAGGCCACGACCAGAATTTTATCAATGCCCGGAATTTTCACCGGCCCCGCAGGCGCCCGCCGTTTGGCACCACCAAGATTGGGTGGCGCCTTGGGGGCGGTATGTGCGGTCAGCAAAACATTGGCTTTTTCAACGCCGTGCAGGGATTCCAGAACGCTGACAGCTTTGGCGCGCACCACCTCCATGGCGGCGCCGTGTTCGGGGGCTACCTCCATCACGAAACGCACTTCGGTGCCTTCAATGTTCAAAGCGCGCACCAGATCGGCGGCGACAATATTTTTCTTGCTGATCGGGTCTTCAATCTGGCGAAGGGCGTTCAGGATTTCATCTTTTGTGATCGGCATTCAGGCCTCCAATAATCCAACAACATGCGCGAGATGGGTTTCTACAGCCGCCACATTCCCGCGTGTTTCAATATTCAGGCGCACCAGAGGTTCCGTACCAGAGGGCCGCAGGTTTAAACGCCAATCGCCAAAATCCATGCTCAGCCCATCCGCATGCGACACCGTTTTTGCGCGCCCGCTTAACGCATCTTCAACAATCCTTAAGGCCAGCGTCGGATCAGCGATCTCAAAATTCTGCTCGCCAGAGGTCGGGAATTTCGCCTGACGGCTGGCCACCAAATCCCCGAGCGGCGTATTTGTACTGGAAACCAGTCCGGCAATCAGCAGCCAGGGGATCATGCCGCTGTCACAATACATGAAATCGCGGAAATAGTGATGTGCGCTCATCTCACCGCCGTAGACAGCGTTATTTTCCCGCATTATCGCCTTGATATAAGCGTGGCCTGTGCGCGATTGCACGGCCTTGCCGCCGTGATCTGCGATAATTTCCTGCGTGTTCCAGATCATGCGCGGATCGTGGATGATGGTCGCACCGGGATGCGCCATCAGGGCTTGCTGTGCCAGCAGGCCGACGATGTAATAGCCGTCAATAAACTGCCCTTGGGCGTCAAAAAAGAAACAGCGGTCAAAATCGCCATCCCAGGCCACGCCAAAATCCGCACCATGTTTCAAAACCGCCGCCGAGGTGCGGGGTTGGTTTTTCTCTAATAAAGGATTGGGGATGCCGTTTGGAAACGTCGGATCAGCCTCGTGATCCATGCGGATAAATGTGAGCGGCGCGCCTAAAATATCAAGCTGCCGAGCGATTTCATCAAAGGCTTCGCCCGCCGTACCATTGCCGGCATTCACTAGAATTTTCAGTGGCTTAAGAGCGTTTGGCGTGACGAACGAACAAATTTTGGCGGCGTAATCCGTGCGGATATCGACATCAACCACGCTACCCTGCGTCTGGGCAAGCGTAAAGCTGCGCGCCTCGGCGATTGCGCGTACCTTTGGCATTTCGGTCTGTGGATTTAGAGGCCGCGCGCCCTTGGTAACCATCTTCATACCGTTATAATCAATGGGGTTATGCGAGGCCGTGATCTCAATCCCGCCGTCCATACCCAGATGCTGGGTGGCGAAATATATCTCTTCGGTGCCCGACATGCCGATGTCTGAAACATGCACGCCCATATCCACCAGCCCACGGGCAACCGCGGCCTTTAGGGCAGCACTGCTGGCACGGCAATCGCCGCCAATCACCACAGTTTTCAGTCCAAGCGCTTGGGCAAACGCTGCACCGATATCATAGGCGATATCCTCGTTAAGCTCAGCACCCAAACGCCCGCGAATATCGTAAGCCTTAAAGCAATCCAGTGTGCGCATGCCCGTATCCTTTACGGTAAAAATTGCACTTGTGATACGCGTATTTACATGCGGTTTCTAGCGTAATAATTTAATTCCGTTGATATGAACCTTACCCCGCGCAAACGTACCCTTTGAGTAGCCGGATATGATCTCTGTATAGACCTGCCTGCCCCGCTCGAAGATGTCAAAGACAACTGCTTACTGGTTAAATCATAATCAGGGAGGGGCACCATTCATGCGTTATCGCCCCACCCTAAATACTTAAACCCTGTAGGTTTTATGCAACTGTAGCTGTGCCCACTCTGAGACTGCAACAAGACGGACATCGCCCGATTTGCTTTCGCAATAAATCGCGACAGCCGTTGAAAACACCCAAGGTACAAACAAGCGATCATAATCAACGGCCGGTATATCGATAGTTTCTTCATCCTTAACGACACGATTTGTTGATTCTACGCGTGCATTATGAATGCTGAATTCGCTCTCAATCTTTGCAGCAACTTTTGCGCCAAGATTGGGAATTGGAGCTTCGATACTTAACGAAGTTTTGAGCGAAAAATTTGATTCCATGGTGGATTTGATTGCTGATGTGACTTCAACAGAATGCATTCTGGTTTTGTGAACGCCAGCTGGCAATGATTCCGCGTCGCGGGGATTTGTATTGATTGAATATACTGGAACAGCGAAATAACTCTTTGCTCTATTATACTTCACATATCTTGACGTATAAACGGGATCACCTATCCCATCCCAATCTTTCTTTTCAAATGAAATTGTATCCCCCCTTGCCAAAAGTATCCGTTCCGGCGGGAATATATATGTCTCCGGGATTTTGCTCACGGGATCAAAGCTTTCGACCGGCAACTCTGCCTCAAGCTGCGGCCAGTTCTGGATCATTTCATTCGCGCTTTCGATGAGATCCAAAAGGCGCAGGTAATCGGGATCCTCTTCTTCCGGCTCGCACCAGCCCTCATCGACCATCTGAAGCGCGCCTTGGATTGAAAATATCGAGATATTGCGGGTGAAATTATGTCCTCCGGACGGTAAATCGGACCAGCCATCGACATTATACAGGCCAGAAGCAATCAATGACGAGACGTTCCCAGACCAGTAAGGGACGTCTATATCGATTGTTATCGCACCGTATGAATCAGGTTTTTTGTCCAGCCATGTACATGTAGCCTCATACCCGGTGGCCGTACCATTTGACGCGCAAATACCCATTGCGTAAACAGTTTCCCCGGCCCCTATGCTGACCGGTGCTTTTTCGTATTCATTGTCTGTATACCACCATCCCCATTTCAAATCCGGGTGTGATACTGTTAATTCACGATCAGTGCCGTTCGTGATATTTAATCTGAAAGTCCAAGCCATGCAGTCCTCCGCAAATTTGATGAATGGGTCATGTATTTAACGGGTACAAAGAACACTAGTTATGCAACTTATTATGGATTAAAATTGTCGGCGAAACAACCCAGTGCGCGCATGTCCATTCCTTTGGCTATCGAAATTCCCTCGTTTCTGTGATAGGGGCAATTGTTAAGAGTTGCGCGTCAAAATGCGGCTGTTTGCGCACTTGCATAGCGAATATTCCATGGGCTATTTCATAGCTCTGATATTTTAACACCGTCTGTTTGATAGAAAGAGTCACTATGAAGATAAAAATATATACCATGATCGGGGCGTTTATGCTGGCTACGGGCCTGGCGTGCGCAGCCGTTGCTGAAGATCAAAGCGC
>JAZGFN010000001.1:0-385275 GCA_036479695.1 Paracoccaceae bacterium | reverse complement strand
TTGTATCGAGAGTGTTCGCAAAAGAGATTTGATCACCCGTGGAGACAATCTGCACGTGATAAGAAAGGCTATCTGCCCAACTGTATACATCGCTCGTTGTTAAACCGGATTCTATTACCAGCTTATCAAAGCCTTGGCTCAAATATTCTGTCGCAGTGTCGGTGCCAGTGCCGGTATTCAACAGATAACTGTCATTTCCAAAACCACCGTAAAGATAATCATTACCTGCGCTGCCATCTAGCGTGTCATCACCACCTTCACCATAAATAATATCATTACCTGCGCCGCCATCCAGCGTATCACCACCTGCACCGGCGTAAATAATATCGTTACCGCCATTTGCGTTAATAACATCATCTAATACAGTTCCGTTCACTGTATTAGATGCATTGCTGTCATTTAACTCCGGCAATCCCTTAGATAAATCCCAAACTCGATCTTCAAACACAATTTCATCAATACGCATCAAAATGTCGGACCCATATCCAGAAATATAGTTTCCATTAATAGTTACATTTCCAGTGCTGCTATCGTTTTTTCCAATAACGAGTGAGCCGCTCACAAGGCTGAATGTTGCATCGGTAAAATCAAGATTTTTTATCGTTAGTGTATCATTTCCAGCAAGAGTGTTTTCGTAGACAGTGAAGTTTTCTGGCGTGGCAATAGACCAATCATTAGCATCGACAAAAAAATCAGTGTGATAGTCATTTCCATCAGCGCTTGGTACCCAGCCACCAGATGAAAGGCTGCTGCCATCTCCTCTTGATTGAGTACTTCCAAATGAAATTGGCATGTGATTTGAGTCAGTGTGTATTGTGGAGTCTTCAAATATGAAGGAAGATTCCGTAAACCCGTAATCCGCAGAGATTAGATTATTGGTTCCTACGATTCCATCGGGACTCCATGTAATAGTTTTGCGGCCCACATTAGGATTGAAATTATCTGTAAATGATATGTCACCATTCAGAACTTCGTAAGCCGGAGCATTCGGATCGTTATTTGCCGGACCAAATGGATTTTCCAGATCGCCATACGCATTATATTCAAAATCAGAAGCAATCAGCGTTTGACCAAGCGCTAAATATACATTGCCGATCTCTAAACCAGATGGTGTAAAAATTTTCGCCAGCGTATTCGTTAAGGTATCTGTATGAATAATCGTAAGGTCTGAAAAGCCAGCTATCTCTGGCGTTTCTACTGATATTTTATCACCCTGAACCCTGTCAAAATCTTCAATAACATCAAGGCCGGAGCCGATGAAAAATTTATCCGCGCCGCCAGCCCCAACAAGCGTATCATCACCATTAAGGCCATGAAGCTGGTTGTTATTGTCGTCGCCCTTAAGCGTGTCATCAAAACGAGAGCCAACAACCCATTCAATATTACTTAGCGTATCATCGTTTGTAACACTCGTCTTATTGTAATCATCATCCGCCTGACCGGTCGCTAGGTCAACATAAACACGTGTAGCACTGTCACCATAATAGGCTATATCTTCATTGCCAAGGCCACCGTCCAGCGTATCGCTTCCTGCACCACCAAGCAGGTAATCATTACCATCCCCACCATTGAGGTTATCGTTACCGTCATTACCTACAAGGAAGTCGTTTCCACCACGTCCGTTCAGGGTGTCATTACCTTCACCCCCGTAGAGCGTATTGCTATACTGAGTACCGGAAATAGTATCGTCACCCCCAAAACCAGAATAAAGAGGTAATGGGTCTATATTAACCAAATCAAGATCGACCGTGTTGCTGGCATCATTGAAATACATCGCCGGATTATCGGACCGAGATAGAGTAATTCCATGCGTATTGAAGTAGGAATACCCATCCGTTCCCGGAGAGGCGGGGAATGATCCGGTAAATACACTGGATGGAACATCCTCACCGTAAAACGACATACGCACGGCTTGATTGCCCGATCCGTTATAGTGAATGTTTATAAAGTTATTTCCGCCAGTGCTATCATAAAAATCTTTCAGCGTAACGCTGCCCTGACCAGCCACGCTTATTTTTAAATCATTGCCATTCACAATGCTTGAAGAAAAACTGGCATAATCAACGTTCGTTGCAAAAAACACATCGCTAACGGCTTTTGCATCGATGACATCGATCCCGCCAGTATAGTGATACCGAAAGGACACTATAGACTGTCCAGCATTCACTACATCGTTGCCGGTTCCAGAGTATAAATTTGCGGTAAAATTCGCTGTCAGGCCAGTTAAATTGAAAGTATCATCGAAGTTCGTGCCAACTATATCCGCCCATGAAAACGTGTCAGATGCGCTGCTGGAATTGGTGATAGTACCACCGGAAAAATCGAATGCTAAAGAGCTGCCATAATCACTATAATCTAAAACCGTACGGATAGGCGGATCACCTGTATTCTCGGCACCGTAGTATTCTCGTCCGCCAATATTCGTGATTTTCGCATAAGCAACGTTCTCGAAACGCTCAATGCCTGTAAAAGTGCTACCGTCCACTGTATTTGTAATACTGCTTCCGGTCACAAGCAGCCCTTGACCGCTCTCAAACCTTGGTGCCTTTAGACCATGCAAATCCGGGTGCTTTAGAACAACCGTATCCGTACCACCCAAACCATCATAATTAATCCCCAGATCACCTGTAATGGCAATGGTATCATCGCCGCCCGTAAAGGTGATTTTTTCAAAACCTTCAAATTCATAGATTAAGGTGCTGGCCCCGTCTTGAATATCCAGCAGCAACCCTTCCCCATCATTATAAATTTTCTGAATTTTGGACGGATCGATATTTATGATATCCCCGGCACCGCTTGAGGCTCTGATAATTTCAACATCAACCAGATCATCACTGCCGGTACTCGCCCCGCCCGTTACCTCAAAATCAAAATTAGTATCAGCGTTAAGCGTGACCGTGATTGCCTCCGTTGCTCCGCTATAATCCGCGCGGTCGTAATCCCCATCACCACCATCCAGAATATCATTCCCAGCACCGCCGATGATGGTATTACTTAGGTTGTTTCCAATGATGTGATCAGCCTTACTTGTGCCGATGGCGTTTTCGATCTCTGCACCATAAGCGATGGCGACATTCCCTGCATCATAGCTACCGCTATCCCATACAACTTTATCACCGTTGGGATTTCCGTTTTTGCCGATTGAACTGAAATGACCTTCACGCAGGTCGATCTGAACGCCATCAGAAAAATCCGATGCGTCAATCACATCATCATCACCGCCGCCGTCCCAAACAGTGTAAATAAACGCCTCATCTACATCTTCGACAAAATTTCCGTCACCATCCTGATCTCGCCCTAAACCTTGGCCTAGTTTGTAGACTGAACCGTTTTCATTTCGGGTCGAAGTGTTTTCACCATATATTTCCTGTAGAGCGCGAATGTCATATAATCCAAGGCTCGTCACATAGTCATAATTTGTTCCTGCCGTAGAGTCATAGTACATGTCTGGGTGCTCTTCATCGAGGTTAGACCCGCTAGAAGCGCTCACCATTAAAGTGTGTTTAGAATTCCTTTCCCCAACCGCCAAAGAGTCGGGATGGACCAACCCTAAGCTATGGCCAATTTCATGAAACACAGTTGTAAAATTGTAGTCACCGAGATTAAGAAACGCTGGAATAGTGCTGTCATCCATCTGCTGATCGTTTAGCCATACATCCGCCTGTGCTCGATAATCATCGGCGTTTGAGCTCCACTCAAAATCAGCCACGTATCCACCAGCATTATCTCGGGATGTATTGTAGGAGTTATTTCCATCATAGTTCGCAAATGTTATCGCCCCCACATCGTTCGAAGTGCTAGATGGTTGGTCTTTATGGCTAAAGGTGACGTTGGCCACATCTGCAAAAAACGATTCATAGCCCGTTTCTAGACTTGGGTTATTCCCAAGAATATATTCGATGGCCTTGCCCAAATCTGATGTTTTTGAAACCGAAATGAATTCCCCTGTTTCAGCCTCCGGTTCACTGTTGTCTGTGTAATAATTAGGGACTCCATCTAGAAACGTATACTTAATCTCGGTACTGTTTGTTAGCTTGATGACGGACGCATTACTAATCTCGTCATCATTGCCGCTGTCATTCCAAATTTCATCCACGGTATCGTAGGTGCTGCCAAGAAGTGGTGTATGTAGTAACTCACTGTAGTTGCTTTCTGTCGCCATAATTTTCTCCTGCTATTATCGGTTTTGTAAAACATAAAAATAGACAAACTCTCTGCCATCATAAGATTCGAAACACCCTTCGCCACCAATCGAGTCGTCTTGAATATCTAAATACTGAACCGGTTCGTTCGGAGCCGCGTAATCATCGACGCCGTCATTGATCATTTTGGATTGATAGAAACGGCCCTGCTCAGACCTCAGTTTTGGTATTTTTCTCCTACCAAATGTCTTGCAAAAATGCTCACTCATCCCCGGAAGAAATGCGGTCACTTCACTTAACCCCGTTTCTTCTTGATCTGTATTCTCTTCACCTCTTGGAAAATTTCCACGAAGGGCTAGTTCAGCATTAAAAAACCAAGCCGGTTTCCGCCCCTCGGCCATGTAGTGGGTTAAGGATTTAATGCTGGATGACTCAAGCGATTTATAGAACGCCGCCGTTTCTAAGCTCTTCCATGGATCAGAAAACACCGACCTTTGCCCTTGCAGCAATTTGTGGATGTTTTCCTTCCTATTGAATCTAATATCTCGAAGCGGAATCTTTTCCTTTTTTACCAGATGATTGAAGTTTTCATGAACATAGGCGCCAATGTATCTGTGCAACGGATGGCCGTAGATTATCGGATCAGTGCTTTGCTGATAGTAAAGATTCTGGTTTTGGTGCTGCACAACGTAGATTGATGCTGAGACAACCGCTGCCGTTAAAATCGTAACCGCCAAGAAACTTTTTCTATTCATTTAACCTCCAAAATTCAATTTCCTTTTTGCGCACCTTCTGAAAAACGCTTTCGTCTATTGAAGCGTTGCTGCGGCTCTTTTTATCTTCTTGAACTAGCAGCCAGCATTTTGGTCTTCTTTTTCATCATTTCTTTTAATCTAATCCTCCAAGACAAAACATCTTACACGCGCATTCGTTCGCGATAAACTAATTCCAAGTAGTAGAGATTGATCGCCTGTGGATAGTTCCAGCTAAGGCATTGGAGCCGGGGCTTTGCATGGGTCATGCGCAGGTATGCGTGCTCAAGGCGTCTTTGCGCGTGACTGAATATCCGGGTGAAAAATTAGTTGGATTACAGCGGCGTTTCGGTCATCCATTCCAAGATGCTGAGATAGACTTTCATGAGCTTTTCTTTTTCTGTCATTCCGGCCTCTGCAATCCGGAAAACGTAGGCCCTGAATTCTGCGAGTGCCAGGTCGCCACGAGCGGTGCTTTTTAAACCCTTTCTCGCAGACCGGATTTTGCGTAGCTCCACTGCTTCTTCACTGCTGAGAATTGCGAATGGAATATCTTCCACGAGCGTTCGAAAAGCTTCGTAGGTCACACTTTTTTCCAGCGCATCGATGACAATATTTGCCATACTGTCCATCGTGTCTTCATAGACATCCTGCGGCATGTCGGCTTTCAACTCTGCAAGAGGGAGGAATATAATCAACCAAGCCCCTTCGATGGTGCGTGAGAACAAGAAATCTCCGAACATCTTGAAATACCGCGAGATGGTCTTGGTGCTAATCTGAAAGCCGCCTTGCTGATCATCCGCCACGAATTGAACGGTTTCCGGTGCCGATGCGCCCTGTACCCAACACCACAGAACCATTGAAAACTCATGCTCCGAAAGGTTCGAATTGTGGCAGTAACGGTTCTTTGGCAGATATTTTTTACGTGGCATGAGCAGGGCCTAACTTTTGTTGACTGGTCCGTCTTTAGGGGCAATGCAGTGATTTCACGGCGTTCGGGTAGCAGTGGTACTTCTGATCACTTTGAAAAAATATTCAACAAAATCAATGCCTCAGTACACCAGAGTTCTCCAGCTTTCAATCATCTGGCTCTTCGGTGGTTTCAAACCGGCACCAATGTTCCCAGTTGATAAGGAGGACGAAAGCCAGGTGGTTTTATTTTTTTTCGCAAATACCCTTGAGCCACGAAACATCGATACTAAGACTTTTAGTAGTAACGCGAATTTAAAGAGCCCGGTGAACAGGCCAAACCATTGAAACCGCCCCAATTCCGGGGCCCGAACCAAAACTTAAAATGAAGATGATCCCCGCCGGAAACACACGATTCCGGTGACGCTCGAACTACGCCTAATTGGCAAGAAAGGAAATTCTAATGGCCGAAAGAAACGATGGCAAAAACAAGGATGCACAGCATCTGGCGGCAATGATTGCGGCAGCGCTTACAATCTTCGTGATGGTGAACGCTTTTGACGGCTACTTTGATACGGTTCTCCGATATTTCAAAGCAAGAGTCCCTACGGAGCTGGCCTATGTCGCAACGTTTGGCACTTACGTTCTTGGCGGCGGTATCGCCTACAAGTTCTTTAAGATCGTTTTGACCGCCCTGATCCTTGCCGCAATCACATTCACAATTCGCAGTGGCTCGCCGCTGCCCGTTCTTGGCTTTTGACAATGCCGTCAGAAGTTAAACCCGCCTGAAAGGGCAAACACCAAAAGGAGGTCCTTGTGGCCAAATATACTCATACAAAAATATCAGGTCCTGTGAAATCTTTCATCGAAGGCACAGGCGGTTTCTTCGCCGTCGTAACAATTATTCTTATCGTGGGTGCCTTCGCAAGTGGCGCACTCATTGAGGGCTTAATCGTAGCGATAATTCCAGGCGTAATCAGTGCAGCAATCTACGGGATTGCATCGTTAATTCCGGCGAAAAACCAATACAACGAAAAGTGAGAAGCTGGTTTCGATTTGAGCCGATCCAGCCTCTCACACCAAGACAGTGAAGTCTTGGTATGGCGGTGCGCCTAGGTGCATCGCCATACCACCCCAACCTAAGGATTTATTAGATGACTTACCAGAAGAACGCCCCTTACGGCTCTGCGCGTTTCGCCACGCTGGATGAAGTGCGTTCAGCAGGTTTGTTAAAGCGCAGCGGCACCCAATTCGGGATGGTCGGTAGCCGTCCACTTTTTCACAGCAACCGCGCTGGTGTAAAAATTACCGGCGGCGCAGGTAGCGGTAAGACATCGCAAGTCTTAATGAACATGATCTTTGGTAGCCGCGAAGTCATGGTTATTCTTGACCCAAAAGCCGAAATTGCACCGGTAATTGAGCCGCATTGCGCTCTGCTCAGAATTCCTCTTTACGTCATTGATCCGTATGGCAAGACAGGTTTTCCGCGCCTTCGGGTTTCTTTGCTCTCTCACCTAAAACCCACTTCAACCACACTTGTTCCAGATTCTGTGCGGCTGTGGAATGCCTTGTTGCCGGATAGCGGCGGGGACAACAAATTCTTCGATCAGGCGGGTCGGCGCTTTGGCGATGCTATTACGCGCGGTGGTGTTCACCTGACAGGCGGCACATCATTCATGTCTCTTTACGAAATTACCTCCATGTTGCGCGCTGATTTCGAAGCGTGGATCACATGGGCAGACACTGCCGTCCAATCTGGCACGCCCGACCTGATCAGCACCTTCGCCGAGATGAAGGACATGTATAGCGGAACGCCCAAGACCTTTGACGGTATTATGGGCGGGATCAGCAACGCATTGGGGATTATGGTTGATCCCAATTTGCAGGATACTTTCGTCGATGATCGTGCTGCGGATTTCTCCCTTGATGTAATTCTTGATCAATCAGATGGCCCGGTCATCATCGTTCTGGCTATTCCTGAAGAGCTTTTGGAAGCTGTCGCCCCAGTGGTGCGCACGTTCTTCTCCAGTATCCGTATGATAAAACAACGCAGTCCCCAAAGCCCACCGGTCAATCTCCTGATTGATGAAGTGGCGCGTCTGGGCCGGTTTGGTGAACTAATTGACTTCTTTGCCATCGGTCGCGGGGCCGGACTTACCCCATACGTTTTCTATCAGGATGACGGGCAGATAATTCGCAACCTTGGCCCCACCGGCAAAACCACAATAGAGGCAAATGCTGCGCTCACTCTCGATCTTGGTGGCGGTATCCGTGACTTTGAAACGGCCAATGCCCGCAGCCAGTCTCTCGGCTACCAGACTATATCTGTCGATGATCCATTGATCCAAAAGCGCGCCGAAGTCGCTGCTGCTGAGCAATGGAGACAAGTGATGCTTGAAGGGGCCGACCCCTATCAGGCGGGTCTAAAGATGCGGCAGTATGATTACGAAGCGCAGCACCGCACAAGGATGCGCAAAGCGCTTATGGAGCCGGAGCAGCTCTTGAACCTTGATGCGGGGAAAATGCTGGTGATGGCGCGCGGCTATCATCTTCATCCGTTCATTGCCGATAAGAGCCCTTACTTCCTGCAGCGCAGATTTGCCGGACATTTTGCGCCTAATCCCACCGAAGAGAAGGATATGCAATCTGTCCGTGTACGCACTCTTTGGGGAATGCGTCGCCGCCGGATGATCGAGGCGGCAGCGCCGCAATCATTGGCGCATTTGCCACAATACTCAGGCGGTCGCCCCATGCGTTACGTCGAAGGGTTCAAACCGAAATGTTGATCAATAGAAGGATTTCAGGATGAAAATCCGGGAAAGTTTTAAGGCCATCGCCGATATGGCCGCCAGATTTCGCCGCGAAGGATTGCCGAAACCGGAATTCTTGGTGAAACGCGGTATTCTCACCCGTGAGTCCATAGCCTTTCAAGAGCGAGGTAATCCGAAGGAACCCGCGCTGGATTATGATATCGATGATCAGGGTATTCGCGAGGAATCCGTGCGCGATTTAGAGCGCGACCATAGTGAGCGAATAGCGGCGCTAAAGGGCCGTTTGCGAGCGCCATCGCGGAAAGCACGGGATGATTTCAGAACGGCAGATCAAAGCCGAAACAGGGATTTTGAGAGGTAGTTGAGCCATGACTAATATATTGAAAGAAAACAGTTTTACGTGTGTTCTTTGCGGAAATGCACCGGATAGTGGTAAAATGGTAATTGATGGTCCGGGTGAAACGCAAGCCAGTAGCGGCTTGCAAAGAATTTCCACCCAAATCGTGGCCAATAATTCGGAGCGCCAGTATCGCGCATACAAACCGGAATCCTTTCAACAGCCATTTTGGCGATCAAACGCCAACTCATTCGGCCAACGGGTCAGAAAAATATTTACTGTGCAGTTTGAAGGAGATGAAATTGATGGACGGCACTGATAGCAGAGATTTGCTGCAAAGCTTCAACAAAGCTGCCGCCAAGGCAGCGCAAAACCGCATCATTCATGTGGATGTAGAGAAATATCAGCATTTGCTGGATGATTCCGGTATGAATAATGCGCAGAAGCGCGAAGTGTTGGAAGCCCTGTGGTCGATGATCGTTGCATTTGTTGATCTGGGCTTTGGGGTCCACCCCATGCAAGAAATCTGTGGGCAAGAGCTGGAAAATGGCACTCAGCCTGCACAAAGCCCGGACGGCCTGATAGACTCAGAGGATATAGACAAGGATATTTAGATGGGCAAAGGAAACGATAAAACTGGAAGCGTGGCAGTAGTTTACTGCCGCGTCTCTAACAAGAAACAGATGACGCAGGGCGATGGTCTTGGATCACAAGAAAGCCGTTGCCGTGAATATGCGGCCTATAAGGGCCATACGGTTGCAGACGTCTTTAAAGACGATATCACCGGGAAACTGGCCCACCGCCCCGGTATGGAGGCGATGCTGACTTGGCTGCGCGCGCACCGCAGGGACAATCCTGTCGTTATCATCGACGATATCAGTCGCCTTGCACGCGGACTTGAGGCGCATCTGGCGCTGCGAACATCACTCTCAAGCGCAGGTGGACGGCTTGAAAGCCCGTCTATTGAATTTGGCGAAGACAGCGATTCAATCCTTGTCGAGAACCTCTTGGCCAGCGTGGCCCAACATCAGCGCGAGAAAAACGGCGAACAGACCAAAAACAGAATGCGCGGGCGGGTTATGAACGGCTATTGGGTATTCAGGGCTCCGATTGGCTATCGCTACGAAAGGATTGGCGGGCATGGAAAGCTGCTGGTACGCGATGAACCGCATGCCTCAATCATTCAGGAAGCTCTGGAAGGGTTCGCCAGTGGTCGGTTTGCCTCGCAGGCCGAGGTGAAACGCTTTCTGGAATCCAGGCCAGAATACCCCAAAGAACTGCCCAACGGCGAAATCCGTGCACAGAGGATCACCGATCTTCTGACCCGCTCGACCTATGCAGGATACATCGAACGACCCAACTGGAACGTATCCTTGCGCAAGGGTCATCATGAAGGGCTGATCAGCTTTGAGACTTTCCAGCGCATTCAGGATCGGCTGCGCAAGCCGTCAAAAGCCCCGGCGCGCAAAGATATCAATGCAGATTTCCCGCTACGCGGCTTTGTCATGTGTGATGACTGCGACAAACCGATGACCTCTTGCTGGTCCAAGGGCGCAACCAAACATTATCCTTACTACCTTTGCGACACCAAAGGCTGCGCCAGCTATCGCAAGTCTATTTCGCGGGCGAAGATCGAAGACGGATTTGAAGGCATCCTTCAAGCGTTGCAGCCAACGAAACAGCTTTTTGCCATTGCGCGGGCGATGTTTGTTGACGCTTGGGACATGCGGCTGGCGCAGGCGCAGAACGATCAGAAGGTCGTAAAAAGGCAGCTTACCGCGATCAGCAAGCAAGTAGAAAGTCTGCTGGACCGCATAGTGGACGCCACCAACGCCTCTGTGATCAGCGCTTACGAGGCCAGAATTGAAAAACTGGAGCGTGAGAAGATTCTACTGACCGAAAAAACCGATAAATCCGTGCCACCCAAAGGCAGGCTGGAAGAATTTATCGAACTATCGCTACAATTCCTTGCAAACCCTTATGATATATACACAAATGGAGGATTAGCCCTTAAGAAAACAGTGCAAAGACTAGCCTTTGCAGAGCCCCTTCGATACTCCCGTGAAACAGGTTATCGAACTACAGAAATTACCTTACCATTCAAGGTGTTAGGTGGTTTCAACAACCAAAAATGTGAGATGGTGCCCAGGAGAAGACTCGAACTTCCACATCCTTGCGAATACTAGCACCTGAAGCTAGCGCGTCTACCAATTCCGCCACCTGGGCAAAGTGTCGTCGTGTGGGCGGGATTTATACTGCTGTGGGTGGGGTGTCAACGGGGCCTTTGCGGCTAATTGCGTTTGCCTGTCCAGAACCTGTGGATCAGCACGATGCACAGCATCGAAATACACAGCCCGAAAAATCCCCATTTGGCCATTGTCAGCATTGATGTGGTCGCTACATTGTCCTGTGTTATCGGCAAAATATCAGATAGCAGCATACCGATGCGCATATTTTCGGCGTAATCGCAAATAACGGCTGCAAGGGTAATTATGGTGCCGCTCCAATAAAGTATAGGGCGTTTGCGGCCAACAAAAATCCCCCAGGCGATAAGCAGCGTAAACCCGTAGATGAATGGAAATACCATATCAAGCGGGATCATACGCATCAGATAGAGACGCTTTCCGACATCTCCCCAAGCCGCGAGATTGGTCTCAAACTGCTCCAGGGTATAGCCGTCAATCATGATATCAAACGGCTTGCTACCACCATGGGCTGCGATTTGCATGCTGATATTTATCAACGTTGCACCAATACCGATTGTTACAGCGAGCATCAGCCACAAATGCCACATGCGCAGCTGACCGTCCAATTTTGATTCTAACACGTTGTCCCCCATGGATTTACACCTTGTTCATCTTTATAATGAAGCGTATGAATTTGCCACATTGTTTTTAGGAGTCCGCCATGAAAAACACCCCTCCAATCGTTACAATCTTTGGTGGCTCGGGCTTTGTTGGCCGTTATATCGCACTTAAAATGGCGCGGGCCGGGTGGCGTGTGCGGGTTGCTGTGCGTCGCCCGAATGAGGCGATGTACGTTAAAACATATGGTACCGTCGGTCAGGTCGAGCCAATTTTGGCGAATGTACGTAACGCGACCTCGGTTAAGCAGGCGATTGCCGGGGTGGATGCTGTGGTGAATTGCGTTGGCATATTGCACGAAAACCCCCGGCAGAAATTTGCGGCTGTTCACGCCGAGGCCGCCGGGCGGATTGCCCGCATTGCGACCTCATCCGGGGTCGGGAAGTTTGTGCATCTTTCCAGTATTGGCGCGGATCATGAGAGCAGCAGTATATATGCCCGCACCAAAGCCGAGGGCGAGGATCTGGTGCGCAAGCATTTTCCCAAGGCGGTGATTTTGCGCCCCTCCGTGGTATTCGGGGTTGAAGATCAGTTTTTGAACCGGTTTGCCGCACTTGCACAGATATCGCCGATCATCCCGCTGGTTGGCGCAGAAACCAGATTTCAACCGGTTTATGTCGATGATATTGCCGCGGCCGCTGCGATGGCGATAGCGGGCGATATCCGCTCGGGGATCTATGAGCTTGGTGGGCCTGAGGTTAAAACTTTGCGTGAAATTATCCAAAATACCCTGCATATTATCCGGCGCAAACGTCTGATAATTAATATCCCCTTTGGGATTGCGGCGCTTAAAGCCTGGGGCTTTGATATGGTCGCCCTGCTCAGCCGCGGGCTTATTCCGGCGATGATCAGCCGGGATCAGGTCAAGCAGTTACGGGTTGATAACGTGGTGCATGACGGGGCCGCAGGGTTTGCAGATTTCGGAATTACCCCAACGGCGATGGAGGGGGTGATTGAGGATTATCTCTATTGCTATCGCCCCCATGGGCAGTTCACGGCCATTACGGCCTCGGGCAAAAATCTGTAGATTTAGCTATAGGCTATCCATAAAAGAACGATGCCAAGCCCGATGCGATAGATCACATAGGGTGTGAAACTAACGGTTTTTAGCAATCGCATCATCAGGGTTAATGCAAATAGTGCCGCGAAAAACGCTAAAATGGCGGCAATGCTCGCGTCTTTCGCCAGACTCCAATCGCCCTCTTTAATCACATCAAGCCCCAGTAACGCCCCCGATGCCATGATCGTCGGGATCGACATAAGCATCGACAAACGTGCGGCTTGCTCGCGCCCATATCCCAGATACCGCGCGCCGCTGATCGTGGCCCCTGAACGTGATGTGCCAGGAATTAATGCCAAGGCCTGCCAAAGCCCCATGATAATGGCATCCCGCAGCGTCCAAGGCTTCGGTTGATCTTTTTGGGTCGGCCGTTGGTCTGTCCAATACAGCACCAGCCCGAAAATCAGCATTGCCCAGCCGATCACAGTGATGGAGCGCATGGCGTCGATTAATCCGGTTACTTTCAGGATCAGGCCAAGCAGCACCACCGGAATCGTGGCGATGACCAGCAATGTAGCAAGGCGCGCACCTTCTGTGTCACGATCGCCTTGTAAAAAATCCCCGACACCGCGCAAGGCAAGCATTACATCCTTACGGAAATACAGAATTACAGCGCATAACGTCCCGATATGCACGGCAATATCGAGCATCAGCCCCTGATCCTCGGCCCCTGTCAGAGCGGGAAGCAGGATAAGATGGGCCGAAGAAGATACGGGCAAAAACTCGGTAATGCCTTGAATCAAGGCTAACAGCAGTAAATAATAGAAGGGCATTAGGATAGAACCTTGGATTTCGAATCAATCATCTATCCTAACGCGCCTTTAAACAAAGGTCATTTGGGAATTTAGGTAAGGATACGTACCTATTTTTACTTATCAAACACGGATATTTTTATTATTGTGCATTTTTATGTATAATAGGTAAGCATTCCTGTCTTTATAGTGATCTTTACCTAAAGTAAAACAGAAGGCTGGATGGAGAATAGCTATGGCAATACAACCTATGTTGAAATTTATCGATGTTGCACGGGATATGCCCGAAAAACGGGATTCCGAGGTGCGTCGCGAGGATTTTCTCGAAGTTTATCAGGAATATATTTCACAAAAAGCTACCGAACAAGCCAGCCGGTGCTCGCAGTGCGGTGTGCCCTATTGTCAGACCCATTGCCCGCTGCATAACAACATTCCCGACTGGCTGCGCATGACCGCCGAGGGGCGTTTGCGCGAAGCTTATGAGATTAGTCAGGCGACCAATACTTTCCCTGAAATTTGCGGCCGTATCTGTCCGCAGGATCGCCTGTGCGAAGGTAATTGTGTGATTGAACAATCAGGCCACGGCACGGTGACAATCGGTGCTGTTGAAAAATATATTACGGATACGGCCTGGGAAAACGGTTGGGTGAAACCCGTCACGCCCGGCATTGAACGCGATGAAAGCATTGGCATAATCGGGGCTGGTCCGGGGGGGCTGGCAGCGGCTGACTGGCTGCGGCGCATGGGCTTCAAAGTGACCGTTTATGAACGCAATGACCGCGCTGGCGGCCTGCTGACCTATGGTATTCCCAGCTTTAAGTTGGAAAAAGATATCGTGCTGCGCCGGATCAAACAACTAGCCGACAGTGGCATTGAAATTGTTAACGATTGCGCGATTGGCACGGACATCAGTTTTGCAAAACTGCATAAAAAACATGATGCTTTGCTTATCGCCACAGGGGTTTACAAATCGCGCGACCTTGGGGGACCGGGCGCGGGTTTAAGTGGAATTGTTAAGGCTATTGATTATCTGAGCGTCAGTAACCGGCAGAATTTTGGCGATGCTGTGCCCGAATATGACAGCGGTGCGCTGAACGCAAAAGGTAAAAACGTGGTGGTTATCGGGGGCGGGGACACGGCGATGGACTGTGTGCGCACGGCCGTGCGTCAAAATGCAAAATCGGTGAAATGTCTCTATCGCCGCGACCGTGCAAACATGCCGGGATCTGTGCGCGAAACTGAAAATGCCGAAGAAGAAGGTGTTGAATTTGTCTGGCTGGCAGCCCCCAAAGGCTTCACTGGTGAAAGCAAAATTTCCGGCGTTATGGTACAAAAAATGCGTCTTGGAACGGCGGATGCATCCGGGCGCCAATCCCCCGAGCCGATTGCGAATTCTGAGTATGTCGAGGACGCTGATCTGGTGATCAAAGCGTTGGGATTTGAACCCGAGGAGCTGCCAACCTTGTGGGACACGCCCGAACTGGAGGTTACCCGCTGGGGCACGATCAGAGCCGATTTTCAGACGTTCGAAACCAGCCTGCCCGGGGTCTACGCTGCGGGGGATATCGTACGCGGCGCTAGCCTCGTGGTTTGGGCGATCAAAGACGGGCGCGACGCGGCGGACAGCATCGCAAAATTTCTTAATGGAGGTGATCATGGATAATATCGGTAGGTGCCTATGCGGCGCGGTCTCGTTTGAGATCAAAGATATGAACCCGAAATTTGGCGCCTGCCATTGCAAAATGTGCCAACGATGGGCCGGATCCGCTTTGCTGAGCCTCACCATTCCGAAAGAAACAATTACGTTTCAAGGCTTGGAACATGTCAAACGCCGCCAAACATCCGACTGGGCCGAACGGGCGTGGTGCGATGCGTGCGGCGCAGGTCTTTGGTACCGGGTAACCGCTAAGGGGCCGGAACAGGGGACGTATCACATGCCGATTGGCCTGCTGGATGACACGTCGGGGCTGACGATGGTGCGTGAGATTTTCATAGATGAAAAATCCGGTGCTTTTAGTTTTGACGGTGCGCGAAAAATGATGACGGGTGCAGAGGTGTTTGCACAATACGCCCCCGCGGATAAGGAAACATAACCATGGCAACATTTGACGCCAAATGGGCAGCTGAGCATCTGGTTGCGCGCAAATTGCTGGCAGAAAACGGGTTGTACCGCGAGAGCGATGAACATGCGTCCTGCGGCGTCGGATTGGTTGTCGCAGTTGACGGAAAACCGCGACGCGAGGTTGTGAAAAACGGCATTGCGGCGCTCAAGGCAGTTTGGCATCGCGGGGCGGTGGATGCGGATGGGAAAACCGGCGACGGGGCCGGTATCTTATTGCAAATTCCGGTCAAGTTTTTCTATGATCAAATCCGACGTACTGGCCATGAGCCGGACGATAACCTGATCGCAGTTGGCATGGTTTTCCTGCCGCGCACCGATTTTGCAGCCCAAGAAACCTGCCGTACGATTGTGGAATCCGAAGTTTTGCGCATGGGCTATTATATCTATGGCTGGCGCCATGTGCCGGTGGATATTTCATGTCTTGGCGACAAAGCCAACGCCACGCGCCCCGAGGTGGAACAGATTATTATCTCAAATTCCAAGGGTGTGGACGAGGAAACATTTGAGCGGGAACTTTATGTTATTCGCCGCCGGATTGAGAAAGCAGCGGCGGCGGCGCAAGTCAATGAGCTTTATATCAGCTCGCTGTCATGCCGCTCGATCATTTACAAAGGTATGATGCTGGCCGAACAGGTGGCCGTGTTTTACCCCGACCTGATGGACCCGAGATTTGAGAGCGCTTACGCGATTTATCATCAGCGCTATTCGACCAACACCTTCCCGCAATGGTGGCTGGCGCAGCCGTTTCGGATGCTGGCCCATAACGGGGAAATAAATACGCTTAAGGGCAATGTTAACTGGATGAAAAGCCATGAAATTCGCATGGCATCCAACACGTTTGGCGACATGGCCGAGGATATCAAACCGATTATTACGCATGGGTCATCTGATTCAGCGGCACTCGATTCCGTGTTTGAAATGATGGTGCGGGCCGGGCGTAATGCGCCGATGGCCAAAACCATGCTGGTGCCCGAAAGCTGGCTGAATGCGGCGACTGCTATCCCGCAGGCCTGGCAAAACATGTATTCTTACGCCAATTCCGTGATGGAACCGTGGGATGGGCCGGCAGCGCTGGCGATGACCGACGGGCGCTGGGTGTGCGCGGGTCTCGACCGCAATGGCCTGCGCCCGATGCGCTATGTTGTGACAGGCGACGGGCTGCTGTTGGCAGGCTCCGAGGCGGGCATGGTGCCAACGGATGAGATGCACGTGGTTGAAAAAGGCGCGCTGGGGCCGGGGCAGATGATCGGCGTTGATATGGCGGAGGGCAAGCTGTGGCATGACACTGATATGAAGGATATGCTGGCCGCAGCACAACCTTTCGGGGAATGGGTTGAACGCATTACCGACCTTGAAGAAATCACCAAAGGTGCCGTTGAGACCCCTGAATTTACAGGCGATGCGCTGCGTAAACGCCAGATTGCGGCGGGCTATTCGCTGGAAGAACTTGAGATGATCCTGCACCCGATGGCCGAGGACGGCAAAGAGGTTCTGGCGTCGATGGGGGATGACACGCCAAGCGCGGTTTTGTCAGAAAAATACCGTCCGCTCAGCCATTTTTTCCGCCAAAACTTCAGTCAGGTGACCAACCCGCCAATTGACAGCTTGCGCGAATTTCGGGTGATGAGCCTGAAGACGCGGTTCGGAAATTTGAAGAATGTGCTGGACCAGGACAGCAGCCAGACCGAAATTTTAACATTGGACAGCCCATTTGTTTCCAACGGGCGGTTTGATGCGATGATGGCATATTTCGGCGACACAGTTATGACAATTGACTGCACGTTTCCAACCGACACACCGCAAGGCCTGCAAGATGCCCTCAACCGTATCCGCGCCGAGGCCGAAGAGGCCGTTCGCGCCGGCACTGGGCATATTGTTTTAAGCGATGCGCAGCAGGATGCTACGAACGTGCCAATGCCGATGATCCTTGCGACCTCGGCGGTGCATAGCTGGCTGGTGCAAAAGGGGTTACGCACATTTACGTCGTTGAATGTACGTGCCGCAGAATGTATCGATCCACAGTATTTTGCAGTGTTGATCAGTGCTGGGGCTACGACGGTAAACGCGTATCTAGCGCTCGATTCCTTGGCCGACAGGGTAGAGCGCGGCTTGCTGGATTGCACTTTTGAGGTAGCCCAAGCACGTTATCGCACGGCGATAAATCAAGGGTTGCTAAAGATTATTGCCAAGATGGGGATCTCGGTGATCTCATCTTATCGCGGCGGGCTGAACTTTGAGGCCGTCGGGCTTTCGCGTGCTATGGTTGCGGAATATTTTCCCGGCATGCACAGCCGCATTTCGGGGATCGGTATCACCGGCATTCAGCGCGCTGTGTCGGATGTACACGCAAAAGGCTGGTTGAACGGGCAGGATGTGCTGTCAATCGGTGGGTTTTACAAGGCCCGTGCATCGGGCGAAACCCACGCGTGGGAAGCCCAAGCCATGCATATTTTACAATCTGCCTGTGATCGCGGTTCCTATGACCTATGGAAACAATACGCTAAAAACATGCAATCCCGTCCGCCGATTCATCTGCGTGATTTGCTGGATTTCAAACCGGCAAATACACCGATTTCGGTGGATGAAGTTGAAAGCATCACCACGATACGTAAACGTTTTGTGACCCCGGGGATGTCCTTGGGCGCGCTTAGCCCAGAGGCCCATAAAACCCTGAATGTTGCCATGAACCGGATCGGTGCAAAATCGGATTCCGGTGAGGGCGGCGAGGACCCGGCGCATTTCGTGCCTGAACCAAACGGCGATAATCCCAGCGCCAAAATCAAGCAGGTGGCCTCGGGGCGGTTCGGGGTGACGGCGGAATATCTGAACCAGTGTGAAGAGCTGGAAATCAAGGTCGCCCAAGGCGCCAAACCCGGCGAAGGGGGGCAATTGCCCGGCATTAAGGTGACGGAACTGATCGCACGCCTGCGCCATTCCACCCCCGGGGTCACGCTGATTTCACCGCCGCCCCACCACGATATTTATTCAATTGAGGATCTCGCACAGCTGATTTACGACCTCAAACAGATCAACCCGCGCGCCAAGGTTTGCGTAAAACTGGTGGCCTCCAGCGGGGTTGGCACGATTGCGGCCGGGGTTGCCAAGGCCAAGGCGGACGTGATTTTGATCTCGGGGCATAACGGCGGCACGGGGGCCAGCCCGGCGACCTCGATCAAATATGTCGGCCTGCCCTGGGAGATGGGGTTAAGCGAAACGCATCAGGTTTTGGCGCTGAATAATCTGCGCGACCGCGTGACTTTGCGCACCGATGGCGGCCTGCGCACCGGGCGCGATATCGTGATTGCGGCAATGATGGGGGCCGAGGAATTTGGCATTGGTACCGCGGCACTGATCGCCATGGGCTGCATCATGGTGCGCCAATGTCAGTCAAATACCTGCCCGGTTGGCGTTTGTGTGCAAGACCCGAAGTTGCGCAAAAAATTCACAGGTTCTGCTGATAAAGTGGTTAATCTGATCACGTTTTATGCACAAGAAGTCCGCGAAATCCTGGCCTCGCTTGGGATGAAAACACTAGACGAAGTGATCGGGCGCGCTGATTTGTTAACGCAGGTTTCGCGCGGCTCTGCGCATCTGGATGACCTTGATTTGAACCCGCTGTTGATTTCTGCCAGCGAGGCCGGGGCCATCACATATGATCGCAAACGCCCGCGTCAAACGGTGCCCGACACGCTGGATGCCCAAATTGTCGAGGATGCGCAACCGTTCTTTAAGGACGGCGAAAAAATGCAACTTTCTTATGCTGTGCAAAACACCCATCGCAGCGTCGGCACGCGCGTTTCCAGCCATATCGTCGGGCGATTTGGCATGCAAAATGCGCTGCAAGAGGATCATCTCACCGTGAAACTAACCGGCTCGGCGGGGCAATCACTGGGGGCTTTTGCCGTGCCTGGCCTTAAGATTGAGATCTCGGGTGATGCGAATGATTATGTCGGCAAAGGGCTGTCTGGTGGCATGATAACCTTGCGCCCGCGCCTTGGTTGCCCATTGATCGCCGCGGATAATACCATCATCGGCAACACGGTTTTATATGGCGCAACGGCGGGAAAACTATTTGCCAACGGGCGCGCCGGCGAGCGGTTTTCCGTGCGAAATTCCGGCGCTGAGGCGGTGATTGAGGGCTGTGGCTCTAACGGGTGTGAATATATGACCGGCGGGGTTGCGGTGATTTTAGGCACTATTGGTGACAATTTTGGTGCTGGCATGACCGGCGGCATGGCCTATATTCTGGACCTGAGCGGCGAGATTGAGACCCGTGTCAACACAGAAACCCTGATCGTTCAGCCCGTGCAATCCACCCATTGGGAAGCGCAGTTGAAAAGCCTGATCACTCAGCATGTCGCCCAAACAGGCAGTCCGAAAGGCACCGAGGTTTTGCGCCGTTGGGCCGATTATTTGCCCAAATTCAAGCAACTTTGCCCAAAGGAAATGTTGGAGCGGATTGCGCACCCTTTGATTGACGACGCGGCATCCGCTGTTGCACAATAAAGCATGGCAAAACGACCCCAGAAAGTTGCACATGAGCCGCGTAAACGTCCACTGATTTTGCGGCTGTTTTGGTGGCTACTGCGTGCGTATCTGAAATTTTGGGCAGGTCTTTTTCTGGCGCTTGTGCTGCTGATTGTCCTGCTAAAATGGGTTAACCCGCCGGTTACCCTCCTGATGGGGATGGAATATCAACGCCTTGGACACGTCCAATATAACTGGCGGGATTTAGAGGACATGTCACCCAATATTCCGCTGGCGATTGCTGCGGCCGAGGACGCGAATTTCTGTGCACATAACGGGTTCGATTTTGACGCGATTGAGGCGGCGATGAGCGATGGTTCCGGGCGCGGGGCCTCAACCATTTCCCAACAGGTTGCGAAAAATGTGTTCCTGTGGCCTTCGCGAAGCTGGCTGCGCAAAGGGCTTGAGGCGGGGTTGACGGTGATGATCGAAAGCATTTGGGGTAAACGCCGGATCATGGAGGTGTACCTGAATGTTGCCGAGTTTGGCGAAGGGGTTTTTGGCATTGATATCGCAGTCGCCAAGCATTTTCGCAATGGTCCCGAAAACCTGCTGATTTCCGATGCGGCCCGTCTGGCAATTGTGCTGCCAAATCCACGCAGGCGTAATCCCAATAAGCTGCAAGGGGCGTTGCGCCGCAGGGTTAGTCAGATCGGAATCGGTGCAAACACCTTGCGGGCTGAGGGGCGCGCGGATTGCTTTTTGCCAAAATCCATACCTTGAAATATGCCGCGACAGGGGGCATGAAGGGGTATTGAAACTTTCAGGATACGCCCATGCACCGCCTCTATCACCTGCCACTTTCGCCTTTTTGCCGCAAAATTCGGTTGGTTTTGGGTGAAAAAAAGATTGAGGTAGACTTGGTTGTTGAACACCCCTGGGAACGACGGCTGGATTATTTACGCCAGAACCCCTCGGGTAAAGTGCCGATGCTGAAGGTTGATGATCTGGTTTTGGCCGAATCCAGTGCGATCTTTGAGTACCTCGAAGAAGTTCATCCAAACCCGCGGTTATTGCCCAAAAAACCCGCGGAACGGGCCGAAGCTCGACGTTTGGCCGCGTGGTTTGATGATAAGTTTCACCATGAGGTGACGGCAAATTTACTGTATGAGCGGATCAACAAGAAGCTGATGAAAACCGGTCATCCCGACAGTGCGCGCATCAAAGCCGGTGCTAAAAACATCAAATATCATCTTGATTATATGGGCTGGCTGCTGGAAGAACGGCGCTGGTTGGCGGGTGACAGTATGTCAATCGCTGACTTTTCGGCGGCGGCACAACTTAGCTGCCTGGACTATATCGGTGATGTGGATTGGACGCGCAATAAAGAGGTAACAGATTGGTATTCCAAGATAAAATCACGTCCTGCCTTTCGCCCGCTCTTGGCTGATCTGATTCCTGGCTTTGTGCCGCCTGCGCATTATTCTGATCTTGATTTCTAGATGGGAACGGCTGCGACAGATGTTGTGCTGGCAGCCTTACGCATTGCGGCTAAAGACGCGGGATTTTCCAGCATGGGCATCTGTGCCCCTAACGCCATTCCACAAGCTCCGGCGCGTCTAAAAGCTTTTACAGACGGCGGATATCACGGGCAGATGGGCTGGTTGGACGAGCGGCAGAATTGGCGTGGCAACCCCGCGGCGCTCTGGCCTGAGGCCAAATCGATCATCATGTTGAGCGATAATTACACCCCCTGTGATGATCCGTTGCATTTGTTAAACATGAAAGATCGTGGCAATATTTCAGTCTATGCGCGCAATAAAGATTACCATGATCCGGTGAAAAAACGCCTGAAACGTCTGGCCCGATGGCTGTTGGCAGAGGTAGGCGGCGAAGTTAAGGTTTTTGTTGATACCGCCCCGGTAATGGAAAAACCACTGGGCGCGGCGGCGGGAATTGGCTGGCAGGGCAAGCACAGTAATCTGGTTAGCCGCGAGCTTGGAAACTGGTTTTTTCTGGGGGCAATTTTCACGACAGTCGATTTACCCAAAGACAGAGCTGAGGTTGATCACTGCGGAAGCTGTCGAAAATGTCTCGATATCTGCCCGACGGATGCGTTTGTTGCGCCCTATCAATTGGACGCCCGAAAATGCATTTCGTATCTTACCATTGAGCACAAAGGGCCGATTGATATGGATCTGCGGCCGAAATTAGGCAACCGGATTTATGGCTGCGATGATTGTCTGGCCGTCTGTCCGTGGAATAAATTCGCCCAAGTTAGCAATGACGCCAATTACTGGGCGCGAATTGAATTGCAATGCCCGAAGCTTTCGCATTTAGTGGCATTGAATGACACCGAATTCCGTGAGGTTTTTCGCGGATCGCCCATAAAACGTATTGGCCGGGACCGTCTGGTGCGCAATGTTCTTTACGCTATTGGAAATGCAAAAGACGCTAACCTGCGCGGCAATGTGCTACCATTATTGCACGATGAAAATCCGGTGGTGATGGATGCGGCTGAGTGGGCATTGAGCCAATTAGAGCAGGCATAGGCGCACAAAAAACCGGCGCAAAGGCCGGTTGATCTGTGTATTAAAGATAGTCTAATGCAGTTTTTCACCGACCTCGGTGATAGCATCCTTGATCAAATCGCTCGCATCGGTGGCAGACATCTTATCGGCAATCACGTCACGCGCCGCAGCAATCGCAACGTTAACGGCCTTGTCTTTGACCTCACGCACAGCAGCGATTTCCGCAGATTTGATCTGATCCTTGGCGGCTTGCAAACGTCGCACAATGCTGGCTTTTAGATCGGCTTTTGCAGCTTCAGCGGCAATTTCAGCTTCAGATTTAGCATGGGCGATGATGCCTTCAACCTGGCTTTCCACCTCTTTATGCTTGCGTTCGAATGACGCGAGGATCGTCTGGGCTTCTTCGCGCAATGCACGGGCTTCATCAAGCTCGGATTTAATACCCTCGGCGCGGTCATCCAGCAGTTTTCCAACGATGCCGGGAACCTTGAAATAGATCAGCACGATAATAAAAATCACGAAAGCGATCAGAACCACAGTGCCGGTATTGTTAAGGTCGTACCATGCAAAATCGCCTGATGCGAGAGCCGGGCTCGCCCCAAGATTTGCTGCGATAAACAGGGAAATACGGTTTTTCATAGTTACCCTTTCAGACGTGCAGCAATGGCTGCTTTGAGCGCTTTATCATCCTTAACGGACGGCATAATCGCGGCAACAACATGCGGGGCAGCCACGCCGGCAACCTCTTTAATGCTTTTAACCGCAGATTCACGAATTTCTTCGATATGGGCCGCGGATTCTGCTGCTTGCACAGCAATTTCTGCGTCAGCTTTGGCGATTGCTACGTCAAGATCCTGCTTGATCTCGGCCTTGGCCTCATCAGCGATGCGCATCGCCTCGGTACGGGCCTCGGCAAGGGCCGTATTATAGGCCGCTTCAGCATCCTGGGCCTTATTTTTGAACTCAGCTGCCTGGGTAATATCATTGGCAATAGCATTGCGCCGGTCATCAAGAACAGAACCGATACGCGGCAAAGCCACGCGGCTGATAACGAAATAGAGCACGATAAACGTGACCACCAGCCAGAATATCTGGTTGGGAAACGTTGAAAAATCTAGCTGTGGCATGCCGGGTGCATTATCCGCGACGTGTTCAACCGCTGTTGTTTCAGATGCCATGCATCCCTCCGTCAGCTTGGTGGCAAACCCCTAGACCATTGGCGACCCCATAAGGATCGCCGGTCTGTTGTGGTTCGTTAGCCTTGTGCATACATCAACAAAAGCGCAACGAGGAATGAGAAAATCCCCAGTGCTTCTGCGAATGCAATACCGATGAACATGGTGGCTGTCTGTCCGCCAGCGGCGGCAGGGTTGCGCAAGGCACCCGACAGATAATTACCCACAACATGGCCCACACCGATGGCCGCGCCACCCATGCCTGTACATGCAAGACCCGCACCGATCAGTGCGCCCATTTGTACCAGATCGCCTTCTACTGCCATTTGATTGCTCCTTTTAAGAATGGCTAAAATTGAGTTCCCCTAGTGCCCCGGATGCAACGCATCATTGAGGTAAACACAGGTGAGAATGGTGAAAACATAGGCCTGAATAACCACAACAAGTGATTCAAGCCCGTAAACTGCAACGATCGCAACGATAGGGGCAACGGCGCCTAATCCCATCGCACCGGCAAAGCCTGCGAACACTTTGATAACCGCGTGCCCGGCCATCATGTTACCCGCAAGTCGGATAGAATGGCTGACAGGGCGCACGAAATACGAGATGATTTCGATGATCGCCAGAATCGGACGTAACGCCAGAGGTGCGTCAGAAATCCAGAATATTTTCAAGAACTTAGTGCCGTTTTTAACGAAACCGATAATGGTGACGCTTAGGAAAACCGCCATCGCCAGCACGCCGGTTACGGCGATATGGGACGTAACCGTAAAGCTGTAGGGCAGCAGGCCGAGCACGTTGGCAAACAGGATAAATAGAAAGATTGTCATCATCCACGGAAAATATTTCAGGCCTTCTTTGCCCGCGATGTCCTCAACCATTTTATAGACAAAACCGTAGATCATCTCACCGATGGATTGCGTGCGGCTGGGAACCATGGCGCGGCCTCGCGAACCGATAACCATCAGTAAAATAATTCCCAGCAGGGTTAGGCCCATCCAAAGTGTGACGTTTGTTGGGGTATACATATGGATCGGACCATCGCCAAACAGCGGATGAATCTCGAACTGTTCCATAGGATGGATGTTGAAACCGCCTGCGGCCTCGCCGTCTGTCGAATGCTCTGTTCCAGCCACAGTCTACCCTCGTATTTGGCCCTAACGGACCGTTTCATCCCTGGCCGGTGTTTCGGCCTTATTTATTTTGAATTTCCTCGGCGGTGCGCATCATTGTGCGAATACCGGCCGCGAAACCCAACAAAGAAAACAAGATTAGAAATATCGGGAGCGTCCCGAAAAGGCTGTCCAGCCCGTATCCAATCCCAAGCCCCATGATCATTCCGACCACAAGTTCTAGTACCATTCGCCAGGCCGCGCTGGCCTTTTGATATTTATTTTCGTGCTTTTGCCTGGGCGCATCAACAGCCTGAGCTGCCTTAATCCGCATATCCAGCGCGTTGAGTTTTTCTAAATCAGGCGTATCGGGCATCCAACACTCCTATTGATTCAAACTTCAAACACGAAGATTCCCCTTGGGCACGTTTGGGCGGACACTAGGCGTGTAGATCGCCGCTGTCAAGAATGTATTGTCTATGCTGAAACTTCCGTAGGGCATTGATTTTGCTGCATTATTTCATAGTGCAACATGCTGGCACGGGTAAGTTGTGCAGGCGTGGAACAAATTTAAAATCAACCATATGGTTGATCATTCCTCGCAAGATTATATAATCAATCATATGGTTGAGGATAGTGAACATCATCTGGATCTCGTTTTTGCCGCTTTGTCTGACAGGACAAGGCGAACAATATTGCTGACCTTGCTGGAGGGCGATCTGAGCGTCAAGGATATCGCCGCGCCATTTGATATATCGCTTGCGGCAATCTCTAAACACATTCAGATTCTGACTAAAGCAGAGTTGGTTACTCAAACCAAAATCGGGCGCACAAAGCTGTGCCATTTGGAAATGGACGCCTTCAGCCCTGCCGCTTTCTGGATCGAATCTTACGGGCAATTTCTGGATGACGGGTTTGATACGTTAGAACGCGCATTAGCTTTGCAAAGTGAACCGGATTTTTTGCGTATTCCTGATCTTGATTAACAAATCACACATCCTGGCGTAAAATATCGGTGACCAACACATCAAATACAGAGTCACCAAGGATTTTGCGCGCCGCCTCTTTCAAGGAACCGCGCAGATCGCTCATCTTTTCACCACCCGTAAACTGCCCTTCAAACCCTCCGGAATTTGCGTGCAAAAACATCACCTGAAGCAAAGCATCGCGCAATTTTGGCTCTTTGGTAAATACCGTATCTCTGAGCGAAGGCTCAATTTCGAGTGATAGGGACATGACAACCAATGCGGAAACCTTACCGGCCTTTAACACTGGCACCACAAACTGTTTACTGAGCTTTACATAGCTTGCATCACCGTTTTCTTCAGCACCATGCCCACCGCCGGATGATGCAGGTTCGGCGTGATCGTCCGCCGCAGGCTCACAGCCGTGCGCATCTTCGCAGGCGGCCTCCATTCCTGATTCAGCGGCGGGGCGCAAAAACAGGCCGGCACCGATTCCACCAGCAAGACCGATGACGATTAACAGAATGGGGAGTATTTTTGCCATATTACCCTCTAAAGCGGTGAAATAATTTCAAATATTTGTTGACCATAACGCGGTTGTTGCACGTCTGTTATCTGACCGCGCCCGCCATATGAAATTCGTGCGCCAGCGATTTTATCATACGTAATTTCATTGCGCCGCGAGATATCTTCCGGGCGCACAATCCCGGCAATTTGCAGTTCACGCAGCTCAAAATTTACACGCACCTCTTGCAACCCGCGCACCACAAGATGTCCATTTTCCAATACATCAACCACCGTGGCTGCGACTCGTAATGTAATTTTTTCGTTTCTGGCAACGGTACCGTCACCGGCAAACGATGAGGTTGAGGAAAAATCAGCCGCAGGATCAAGGTTTGTCCCTGCCGGAAGAAAACCTTCAACAACTGAGGGAATACCCATCAAAGCGCCAATACTGGCCACCTCAGAACCCGAGCGACTGCGCCCGGAACGGTTGGATATCTGGGCTTTGTCGTCGATTTCGATAACAACTGTCATGATATCTCCCAGATGTTGCGCGCGCCTGTCCCCAAACAGCGAGGTCGGGCCGGCGTTCCACAAAGAACCCTGACTATAGGCGCGGCGCGGCATTGTTGGAGGTGGCACGGCGATGGCCGCACGTTCCTGAGAAACGTAAGAATCCTGATTGCTGATCATGCTCATCTGCGGGGGCTGTCCGACATTCGCCAGACGTTCGCAGGCTGATAAGGTCAGTAGAATAAACATAATACCACTTAAATAAATTTTCATAATCCAACCTCAACTGTGCCGTTTTCCATCACGCGGCCAATAACGGTTACGCGGGAATCCATATTCATGACCCGCACACGCTCGCCAACCCCTGCGCGTTCCAAAACACGCCCTTCAGCTGTAATTGCCAAAGCACCGGTGCTGTAGACCATTGTAACGAACTGATTTCGCTCAAGAATTGCGGGCGGGCCAATATCTGAAAAACGGATCGGACGGCCAGGGTAGAGGTTTACGCGGGCCTCCATGCCGATGACAAAACTGGCGTCCTCAATGGCGCCGGTCATGGTTTTGGCCAACAAGGTTACATCGGTTTCACTGATGATGGCGCGCGCACGGATGGGGCCGGATGCAACGACGGTTTGTGCGTATGCCTGGGTGCTGCATATCAACAGGGCCAGGATTATGAGGGAAATTCTGATCATCTGATTTGCGTCGTTGCGCCTAGCATTTGATCCGCTGCGGTGATAACTTTGGCGTTCAGCTCATAACCGCGCTGGGCCTCAATCAGTTCAGTGATTTCGCGCACGGCATCAACAGAGCTTTGTTCAAGGTAGCCTTGGCGAAAATTCCCCAGCCCATCGATACCCGCCTCGCCAACGCGCGCACTGCCCGAGGCCGCGGTTTCAATGTAAAGATTGCCGCCAATCGCCTCCAAACCCTTTTCATTGGTGAACCCTGCCAGCGTCAATTGGCCAAGCAGTTGGGCATCAACCTGACCAGAAAAATAGGCGTAAACCTCGCCGTTGGCGTTGATGGATATGTCGCGGGCATCATCCGGGATGGTGATATCGGGAACAATCGGATAGCCATCCGAGGTCACAACCTGCCCGTCGCCGGTCAGTTTAAGCGCACCATCGCGCGTATAGGCGGTGCCGCCCGAGGGCAGCGATATTTCCAGATATCCAGCGCCTTCAATGGCAACATCAAGCGGTCCGCCAGTTTGTTTTACAGCCCCTTGCGAAACATCCATTGCCACAGCCGAGGGGCGCACGCCCATGCCAAGTTGCACGCCTGCGGGTAAAACGGAACCATCCGAGGCGCTGATCGTACCGGCACGCTGGATTTGTTGGTAATGCAGGTCTGAGAATTCGGCACGCCGCGCATTATAGGCAGTTGTGTTCATATTTGCGAGGTTATTGGAAATTACTTCGACCCGCATTTGTTGGGCGGCCATTCCGGTTGCTGCAATCTTTAGGGCGTTCATGATATTCTCCTTATACTAGGACTGACCGAGGGTTTTGATGCTGGTGCGGATGCGTTTATCTTCGGCATCAAGCAGGTTTTGCCCAAGCTCATAAGCGCGCTGTACTTCAATCATACGGGCGATTTCGATAACCGGATTAACGTTTGATCCTTCAACAAAACCCTGTTTGACGCGGGAATTTTCAGCTGGCAAAGCTTCGGTTTCAGACAGAAACATAACACCGTCTTCACGCAGCATCATCTGTGGGTTTTCAACTTCAAAAATGCCGATTTGTGCCAAAAGTTTGCCATTTGCGGACATTGTGCCATCCTCGGACACACCAATATTGCCAGCATCGGGCGGGATAAAAATCGGGGCACCGCCAGAATCCAGGACACGGTAGCCGGTCATGGTAACCAGATCACCCTCACCGTTTGGGGTAAAAGTCCCCGCACGGGTAAGACGTTCGCCAAGCGGTGTTTCAACCATGAAAAAGCCCGGGCCATCAATGGCCAGATCGAACACACCCCCGGTTTGGGTCATACTGCCGGAAAGCGCGTCGGTAAAACGACCGCGCGCGGTGGTCATAGCAATGCCACCACCTTCGGCGTCGAGCGCCTGAACAGCCTCGGCAAAGACAACACCTTCGCGGCGAAATCCAGACGTAGAGATATTGGCGATGTTATTTGCCACCGTTTGCATTTCTTTTAGCAAACCAGTTTGACGCGTCAGGGCAATATATCCCGATGTGTCCATATCTGATACCTCTTATATATGGCAATTCTTGCCGTTACAGAATCGTTATGCGCGCGGGGTAGTTAATATTCTCTCAAAATCCGCGCGCAATGTGGTCGATCACCTGATCTTTATAGAAATTCACCAAAAGCTGGCCGGAATACCCCATGGACACCCAAAAAACCGCAACAATCGCGGCCAGTTTGGGCACAAAAGTCAGGGTCATTTCCTGAATGGATGTAAGCGCCTGAAAAAGGCCAATCGCCAGACCAACCGTCAGCGCGATAGATAAAACCGGCAAGGCCGCAATCAGGGCAACCCACAGCCCTTCGCGCAAAACATCAAGAACCTCAGCTTCGCCCATCAGACCGGCATCCTCAGGATTTCCTGATAAGCCTCAACAACCTTGTCACGCACCGTTACCGCCGTTTCAATTGCCAGTTCGCTGGCGGCAAGCGCCTGCACAACGGAATGCGCATCGGCCGTTCCGATCATACCAGCGGCAGCCGTTTCTTCGCCAGCCTGCATAGTTTGCATGAAATCCGTCGCGATTTGCGCGAACATATTTGAATTGGTGGATTCCACCTTTTCCGGGCGTGCAACATTCTGCGCATTGGTGTAAAGCTGCGAGGCAATATGTGCTGTTTTATCCATAATTTCGCCTTTCTAGCGACGGAGAAGTTCAAGTAAGGAAGATGTCATATGGCGGGCCTGATCAAACATTTTCAAATTTGCCTCGTAAGATCGCTGCGCCTCTCGGGCATCGGCAATTTCGAGCATCAGATTAACGTTTGAGCCTTGATAATACCCGTCTTCATCAGCCATCGGATGGCTGGGCTGAAAGACACTTTCAAGCTCGGAAGTATCAAGGTGCATTTTGCCGGTTCTGACAGCGCCAGCTTGCCCGTGGCCCTCTAAAACCTGTTCAAATGGCACCAATTTACGGCGATATCCTGGTGTGTCGGCATTGGCGATATTCTCAGATACTAACCGTAGGCGTGCCGATTGCGCAGCCATACCACTGACGCTGGAGGCCATTGTTTTTAAAAGATCACTCATCAAAATACCTCATCTATCTGATACGGCCCATGCCGGCGCGTAAAATATCCATCGATTTATTATAAATTCCGAGCGCGAGTTGATGTTGCTGGCGCACCTCGGCTGCCCGCACCATTTGATCCTCAATTGAAACACTATTGCCGTTGGGGGATTCCGCACCAAAGGCCGCGTCCTCAAAAATATCATATTTATGCATGTTGGTATTAATCGCCAAATGCCCGGCGCGTGCAGGGCGCATCGCTTTGGGGGCATCTACGGCCTCAACAAAACTGTCGGAAAATGAGGTGATGTCACGCGCCTTATACCCAGGCGTATCGGCGTTGGCGATATTTTCGGATATCACGGCCTGACGGGCCGCAGCATGGACGGCCAAATCGTTGGCCATACGCAAAATTCCAATATCAAATTTCATCTCGGGGCTTCTCCCTCGGGTTTGTAAGGTGATTCTTAACTAGTTTTGATGAACAAAAGGTAAGCAAACCCTGTTGAGAGGAAATTTTATGTTTTTTGACTTCAAACCATTGGAAACCGCATTGCGCGAGATTCCGGCCGTTCGCCATTTTGGCCGCATTGTCGCGGTGGAGCCTGCTGCGATTCGCGTCGGTGGTTTATCCTTTCACGGACACGTGGGGGATCAGGTCGATATTCGCAAACGTAACGGGGAATTTATCAGTGGTGAAATCATCGCATTATTCCCAAATCACGTATTAATTATGCCTTATGGGCCCAGTGACGGTGTCGCAATCGGGGACGCCGTAGAGCTGGAAAAACCCGTTGGCATCCGCCCGTCAGACAGCTGGGTGGGGCGGATAATTGATGCTTTCGGGCAGCCGCTTGACGGGCGCCCGTTGTTTCGCGGTGAGGTCAGCGTTCCCTTGCGCCGCGCCCCGCCAAAGGCCACAAAACGCCGGGCATTGGGGCCGCGTCTGAACACATCATTGGCCGTTTTTAACACAGTTTTGCCCATCGCGCGCGGGCAACGAATCGGTATTTTTGCCGGATCAGGTGTCGGAAAATCCTCCTTATTGGCTGAAATGGCGCGTGGGCTTGAATCTGATATCGCGGTAATTGCGCTTATTGGTGAACGTGGGCGTGAGTTGCGCGAATTTACTGAAACGGTTCTGGGAACCGAGGGCATGAAGCGCGCGATTGTTATTGCGGCCACTTCGGATCAATCCCCTTTGGTCAAGCGCCGGGCGGCATGGATGGCAATGGCGGTGGCGGAATATTTCCAAAGCCGCGGGCGGCATGTGTTATTGTTAATGGATTCCGTGACCCGTTTTGCCGAAGCGCACCGCGAGGTTGCACTTACCGCTGGCGAAGCGCCAAGCCTTCGCGCCTATCCCCCTTCAACCGCAAATTTGATTGCCGGTTTGGCCGAGCGCGCCGGTCCTGGCCCCGAGGGCATGGGAGATATCACCGCGATTTTTTCGGTTCTTGTTGCCGGTTCGGACATGGAAGAACCCGTGGCCGACATTACGCGCGGCGTTTTGGATGGGCATGTTGTACTTGATCGTGAAATTGCAGAACGCGGGCGTTTCCCTGCGATTGACACTAACCGCAGCGTATCGCGCAGCTTGCCGGCAATTGCAACGGCCGAGGAAAATGCACTGCTGGATCGTGCTCGAAAAATTGTCAGCACATATGAAAAAGCAGCCCCGATGGTACAAACAGGGCTTTATGCAGCGGGTACTGACAGCGAGATCGATATGGCCATTGATTTATGGCCTAAACTTGATGCATTTTTTGCCAGAAATATCGTGGAGCCAACCGCAGACAGTTTTGCGGAACTTGCTAAGATTGTGGATCCGGATACGGAAATTCATCAACTTTTCACGGAGGTAGAAACATCACAAACGGGACTGGAATAAGCTGTTCATTCCGCTGGCTGCGTTTTGCAATAACGTCAGTGCAGTCGAACCCGGCGCAGTATTGCTTGGCCCTTCGGCAATTTGTTTGCGTACAAAGAATGTGCGCAACAGTTTTTCAACGTTCGCCGGATCTTTAAACACTTCAAGCGAGCTGCTGCCGAACATTTTCTCGGATTTTTCCTTGAAAATTTGGCGCTGCCTGTCGATATCAATCGCCCCAAAAGTGCGCGGCAGCCCAAATGCGGTCTCAAATATCTTTTTAAGGGGCGGATTTCCCATTACTTCAAACCATGCAGCCTGATCCGGGCTGTTGGAATTTGCAAAAGTAGGAATTTCGCGGGTGAAACTCATGGCAAGCCGCATGGACTGATTGCTATCACCCACTGCGATTTCGAACTGACGGGTTTTATAAGGTGTGATGATACTTTGCGCAAAATTTGATTGCCCTACCTTGGCGCCAAACTGATTGCCATAGCCAAAAGCCTTGGCAAACTGGCGGTAGCGTTTATCAACAATCCGGTTGGCGAACGCATCATCAGAGTCCGTTCCTTCCTCCAGCGCCTTTAGAACATAGGCTTTTTTGCCAATGTCATCATCCAGCCCAAACGCCCCAAGGGCTATTTTCAAGAGACGATAATCGCTGACCAGTTCCTTGGCAGTTGTCGCTTTACCAATATTTTCTTTAAAATAGGCAATGTCACGCTGCATTTGCGCCGAGTTGTCAAACGCCGTTTTTTGAGTGTCAGCCGTGCGCACAAGAAATTGCCAACCAGAGTAGCCAGATAGTGGGACTATAGGTTGGAAACCAGTCATTGTACCCGCTCCAAAAGTCGCTGTTCCCGTGCAAGAAGCCCGCGAAGGGCCTTTAGGGCCGGGTAGAACCGGCTTAAGACAACGTTTTCTGTTGCCAAATTCAAACGCGAGCGGCTGTCAGAATCGGTGAAAACCTGGCTAAGTTGTTCAATACCGCTGAGCAGTTGCAGGCGCCCTTTTGCCGGTTCCGCCTCGCCAGCAAGCACCATTTGAGCGATGTAACAGACCCGTCGCACAGGCGTGTTGGCCTCATCGGGGTGGATTGCATCACGCAGGCGCAAAACATGTGCGTCGGCAGTCAGTATATTGAGCTTTGCACGACGATCGCCGTTTTCCATCACGACTCCGTTGATTAATATCCGTTCTCCGGGGCGCAGTTTTAAGACGAGGCCGCTCATGCTGATACCTCGCGGTTTGCCCGCAAGCCACGCATAATCGCGGTGTTGATTTCCACGAGTGCTGCTGTGCTTGCCTCGCGGGCAAGGACTTTGCGGCTGTGGTGTTCCGTAAATTCGGCCAAATAAAATATCTGTGCACGTAATTCCTTTGGTAATCCGTTTTCCGCTTCGGCAACGTCAGCTGCCAATATATTCCAGAGTTTGCGATTATCGTGAATTGCCGATGCTAATTCTATAAAATTTTCAATACCGTCAGCAGATGCCGTTGAAAGCTGGCGGGTAATGCGGGCAAAAATCTGATATTCCGTACTGCGTTCGGTTTTAATCGGGGTTTGTGCGTTTGAGTAGGCTGATTGAGCCAGTGCCGCGATGTTCATTCTGAATGCTCCTGTTACTACCTGACATTCGATCAGGTTTGGCGCTGATTAAGGGATTCGGGCGAGATTACCCCCGCCCGAATCGAAGGTATTACCTGAACAGCGACAGGATGGATTGTGCGCCTTGGTTAGCGATGGATAGCGACTGTACACCCAACTGTTGTTGGACTTGCAGAGCTTGGAGGCGAGCTGATGCTTCCTCCATATCCGCGTCAACCATGGCACCGATACCAGATTTCATTGCATCCGTAAGTTTGGACACAAAATCACTCTGTTGTTCGATGCGGCTTTGTGACGCACCAAGCGCCGCACCGCCATCAACAGCAGCCTGAATCAATGTTTCCATAGCCGCCAGCGATGTGTCTGCCGCAGCAGATGTGCTAACGTCAATCGTGCTCAAATCCAGACCAGCCTGAAAATCTACCGACGTAACAGTGATGTTAGACGCCGTTACGACACCACCAGCATCACGATCAAGAGACGATAGAACAGTGATGTCACCACCAGCCGTATTCAACAGGTTTGCACCGTTGAATTGAGCGGCATTGATGATGGACGTGATCTGATTTTTCATTTCATCCACGTCAGCCGTAATTTTGGCGTTATCAACGTTTTCACCCGTTGCAGCCACGACTTTTTCTTTCATGCTGTTAAGCAGGTTTGTGATTTGCTCGGCACCAGCCGTTGCAACAGCCACAGTGGA
Organism: Paracoccaceae bacterium; assembly: GCA_036479695.1. Lineage (GTDB taxonomy): Bacteria > Pseudomonadota > Alphaproteobacteria > Rhodobacterales > Rhodobacteraceae > NORP23. The sequence continues at coordinate 350,887 of JAZGFN010000001.1, read as the reverse complement.
CTGCCCCAGAGCCAGCGAAGAGCTAATCGCCTTAAACCCGCTTACGTCGGATTCCATAACCTTGGAAATCGCCCAAACGGCTGAGTTATCTTTTGCAGAAGCAACCGATTTACCCGTTGCAATCTCGCTTTGCGTTTTTGCAAGATTACCGTTGATGCTTTTTAAAGTTTGAAGCGCAACCATCGCGCTGTTATTGGTAAGAATACTAGACATTATATTTTCCTTTGGCGAGCGATGCATTCGACATCGCATTTCAATTTTGCCACATTATTGTGACAGGTGATCGCCTTTCTGACGTATGCAGGTAATTCACTTTCGAACCTGCGCCGACCAATGGTGGCCGCAAAAACAAAATCTCATGTGTTTGATAAAAGAGTCTTAACGCCCAAATCTTAAATACTTAAACTTGTTCCTATTACGCTCGACGATCATTGGTTTCCGCCAGTGCCGGGGTCTCAAGACGACGCCCTTCCTGCGTATAGGTGCCCATCGATGTTTGCGCTTTACGTTGCTGGGCGATAATCATCTGTGCCTCTTTCATGCCAGTAATACTTGCCTGTAACAGGCGTTGGTTGTGCTGGGATTCGCGTTTAAGAACCTCAAGATCGGTCAGTGAAATTTCCGGACCATTTTCCATCAAAGTTTCAACAAGTTTTTCGCGTTTTTCAGCCAGCACGGCAATATCTGTAAGTGGCCCTTCGAGGATTCTCTGGCGCTCGGCTAATAATAGCTCTCGAATTTGCTGAAACCGCTTTTTATTCATGAACGAATCAATCATTTTCGGTACTCCTTAGTAATGCGCTGACAATATGTTCTGCCAGGCCGATGCCACCGTTCTTTGCCATTAATGTTGCTTGTTCGCGCACTAAAAGGCTTGAAAAAACGTCCTCACCTGCTCCGCCGCCAAAACTGTCACGCGTCTTACCAAGGCCGCCATGCTTTAACATTTCCGCAAGAAAACTGGCTTCTAATGTAACTGCAACATCGCGGATTTCCGATTCGGTTTTGGCAGAATTTGCAGGCAAACCTAGCTGGATTGGGGGAAGGGCGATGTCCATTTTATGCTCCAAATACGTACAATTGATCCGACTTTGCCCCACTTCGGTAAAGAAATCGTAACTAATGGGGTGGAAAGTTGTTTTTAAACGCGAATCTAGGATGGACACGCATATGAATATTCTTGAGGTTTTAACCGCTAGCCTTGCAAAAGACGTACCTGTCAGCGAAACGGAAGGTGATTCGGAGATTGAATTCAGCCTTGATGTTTTGCCCCAAATTTTGCCGCTTGAGGGCGCCGATATCCCTCAACCGCGTTCTGCCGCTATATCAGATGTGCTGACAATGGTGCAGGATTTAGGGGCGCAACTTATCCAAAAGACTGAGGTATCTGCCCCTGAGGATGTGCAACCGCGCGATGATATCACCGTCCCTATAGAGGGTTTGCAGGTTCTTGCGCCTCTGACATCCATACCTAAGGCGCCTGAAATTTCGGATACTCAGCCGATTTCAAAAAAGGCAAAGAGGGCAGCTCAGACCCCTATTCGCGATGTGTTACCAACCATTAAACACGAAATACAGACAGTGGCGCGAAGTCAAAACCCTATTGAGACCGTAAAAGATAATGCGCCACCGATGCTGATTCCGGCACCTATCCTTGAAAACGATATCAAAGGGCGTGCGCCGCCTGCAAAAGACCACGATGCACCGCCCCCACGTGATATTAAAGTTGTGCCCGATGCAGCCCCGACGCGCGCAAAACCTGCGATTATACCTGCACCAAAAACTGTGGAAAATATACCAACGCGCCCCTTAATGGATATTCAGGTTGCTAACGCGCTTTCACAGGCGAGTTTTGCCGAAATTTCCGATAGCACTTTGATGGTTCAACCCACTGTTGGGGCTGTTAGCACTAGCGCTGCCATGCCAATGTTGCAGGAGGTTTTGCAAACGACGCGCACACCGCCACAGCGGATTATCAACCAGATTTCTGTCGCCGTTACCAACACTTCTGAAGGAAAATTTGAGCTACGGCTTGATCCGCCTGAACTTGGCCGCATTCATATTTCCATCACGCAGGTGGACGCAAATATCAGCGCGCATATCACAGCCGAAAAACCTGATATGGCAGAGTTTTTGCGCCGTAACGCCGATATTTTGGCCAGAGAGCTGGCAAAATCCGGCCTTGAGGGGGCAGCTCTGAGCTTTGCCGATCACCAAAACCAAACGGATAACCCAGAATCTGAGCCGGAATGGGAACAGTTTATTGCCACTGAAATCGCGCAGGATCAAAACGATTCTGCATTGCCGAGCGCTGTTCACAATCTGAACGGCAGCCTCGATATTCGCCTATAATTAAGGACTATTATTATGCAAAATGTTGCAAATGCTACCGCCACTACAAATGCGTTTACCCCGTCTGGCGCACAAAAAGCCAAAGAGAGCACCGGCACAAAGGATTTTGAGACATTTTTGACGTTGCTGACCGCACAAATGCGCAACCAGGATCCGTTAAAACCGATGGAATCAACGGAATTTGTGGCACAACTTGCCAGTTTTTCATCCGTTGAACAGCAGATTCGCACAAATGACCAATTGGCCGAGCTGATCAATGCATTTTCTGCCAGCCCGGCGACGGGTCTTGCTGAATGGATCGGGAAAGAAGTGCGGCATTTCGGTGCCACCCAATTTGACAGCGCCCCGATTGAGGTAAACGTTGCGGCGGACCCAACGGCTGATACAGCATATTTACGGGTGAAAGATGCCGATGGCCAAACCGTTTACCGGCAACAGTTCGATCCCAAAGACCAGGTTTTCACCTGGAATGGTGCGCTCGATGCCAGCGGCACAGCCTCGGCGGGCCGGTATAGTTTTGAGGTGGAAAGTTTCCAGAATAACGAGTTGATCAAAACCAGCCCGGCCTCGGTTTTTGATCTGGTCACAGAGGTGCGTATCGACAACAATAAAATGACCCTCGTTTTTCCTGATGGCACCACAATGCTGGCCGATGACACAACGTCCCTAAGGTTGCCGTTGGAGTAAACTATGGGGTCACCTCCGCCGTTTGGTTTTTCCTTTAAACACTGTCGTTCCCGCACGGCCCGCTGATGATCGACCACGAGGGTTTTCGCTGGCGGCGGCGATTGCCGATTGACGGGCCAGCGGGTCGTCGGCAACGGCCAGTTCCACGGCCTCAAGGCGTTGTACTTCGTCGCGCAGGCGTGCGGCTTCTTCGAATTCCAGGTTCTCGGCCGCCGCGCGCATGTCTTTGCGCAGAGCCTCCAGATGGGTGGTTAGATTCGCGCCAAACGTTGCTTTATCGACCTTCGCAGTAACACGGGATTGATCAGTATCGCCCTGAAACAGGCCCTCCAGCACGTCTTTAACATTTCTCTTCACGGTTTCTGGCGTAATCCCGTGTTTGAGGTTATAGGCATGCTGCTTTTCGCGCCGCCGATCCGTTTCGCCAATGGCCCGTTCCATCGACCCGGTGATACGGTCAGCGTACATGATCACCCGCCCGTCTTCATTGCGCGCAGCGCGCCCGATAGTTTGCACCAATGAGGTTTCCGAGCGCAAAAACCCCTCTTTATCAGCATCCAAAATTGCAACCAGACCACATTCGGGGATATCCAGCCCCTCACGTAGAAGGTTGATGCCAATCAGCACATCAAAGACACCAAGGCGCAAATCACGCAGGATTTCTATGCGTTCAATCGTGTCGATATCCGAATGCATATAGCGCACGCGAATGCCCTGTTCATGCAGATATTCGGTCAAATCTTCGGCCATGCGTTTGGTAAGGGTAGTGACCAGAATCCGTTGGCCGCGCTTGGCGACAATACGAATTTCCGACAGCAGATCATCGACTTGCGTTTCCACCGGACGGATCTCGATTTCCGGGTCCAGCAGACCTGTTGGGCGGATGATTTGTTCGACAAACACACCGCCCGATTGTTGCAGCTCCCATTTTTGGGGGGTGGCAGAAACGAACACTGATTGCGGGCGCATCGCATCCCATTCCTCAAACTTCAGCGGGCGGTTATCCATGCAGGAGGGCAGGCGAAACCCGTGTTCTGACAGGGTAGATTTACGCCGAAAATCCCCCTTATACATGCCACCTATTTGCGGCACAGAGACGTGGGATTCATCGGCAAACACGATCGCGTTGTCGGGAATATATTCAAAGAGGGTCGGGGGCGGCTCGCCGGGGGCGCGGCCTGTCAGATAGCGCGAATAATTCTCAATGCCGTTGCAAACGCCGGTTGCTTCCAACATTTCCAGATCAAAGTTTGTGCGTTGCTCAAGGCGCTGGGCCTCCAGCAATTTTCCCTCATTCACCAATTGATCAAGACGTGTTCGCAGCTCGGATTTAATCGAAATTATTGCCTGTTTCATCGTTGGTTTCGGAGTTACGTAATGTGAATTGGCATAAACGCGGACCTGTTCCAGCGTGTTGGTTGTGGCTCCGGTTAACGTGTCAAATTCTGTGATTTTCTCTAACTCGTCGCCAAAGAATGACAACCGCCAGCCGCGATCCTCAAGGTGGGCGGGCCAGATTTCCAGACTGTCGCCCCGTACCCGAAATGTCCCGCGCGCGAACCCTTGATCGTTGCGTTTATACTGCTGTGCCACAAGGTCCGTCATGACGCGGCGTTGATCATATTCATCGCCAACCTTCAAATCGACAGTCATCGCACCGTAGGTTTCCACCGAGCCGATGCCGTAAATGCATGACACTGACGCCACGATAATCACGTCATCGCGTTCCAGCAACGCGCGCGTGGCCGAGTGGCGCATGCGATCAATCTGCTCGTTTATCTGGCTCTCTTTTTCGATGAAAGTGTCCGATCGTGCCACATAGGCCTCGGGCTGGTAGTAATCATAGAAGCTTACGAAATATTCCACGGCATTATCCGGAAAAAACGATTTCATCTCACCGTAAAGCTGCGCGGCAAGGGTTTTATTGGGGGCAAGAATGATAGCAGGGCGTTGGGTCGCCTCGATGACTTTGGCCATCGTATAAGTCTTGCCCGTGCCGGTTGCGCCCAGCAAAACCTGGTTTTGTTCACCGGTTTTCAGGCCATCCACAAGTTCTTTGATCGCCGTCGGCTGGTCGCCTGCAGGGGAAAATTCAGAGTGCAGCACAATCGGGCGCCCGCCCTCCAGTTTCACATGATTCACTATTTCCGGCGACGTTTGCATGGATGATTCCCCTGCCACCATTTTGATCCCTTTTTGTTCTTTCGCAAGGGGGAATGATCGTATCAGGTCAGTTTTTGCAGTATTGCGGTTAAAAATGTTTTTTCATTTACGCTTAATTCTGCCAGCAACTGCCGGTTCACGTCATTGATAATCGCAAAAATCTGAGGGCCAATTTGCCAGCCTGATTGTGTTAAATGGATTTGATAGCTACGCCGTGAGCGCGTGTCGCTACGCCGCTTCACCATGCCTTTTTTTACAAGAGAATCAATGGCGCGTGATGTGCTGTAAGCTGGTAAACTTACCTGCACGCCGATTTGCGACTGGGTTAGCCCCTCGTATTCCAAAAGTGTCATCAGGATGATAAATTCGTTCAATACCAGATCGATCGGCTTTAGTTTTGCGGCCAATGCAGTATGCTGGTTTTTTGTGATGCGCGAAAGCATCCAGCCAATACTGTTTGTGCGCACCTGTCGGGCAGGGTTTGAGTGGATATTCTTGTCAGTCATAGTGACAGTGTAGGCACCTGTATAACAAATGCAACTGTTGCAATTGCAATTAAATTGATTTATCATCCCGGAAACTACATGTAAAAGGATTATCATGAAACGTTATCACCCCATTCTCGTTACCTTGCATTGGCTGCTGGCCGTAATGATCATCGGCGGCCTTGTAATGGGCGGGCAGGTTCTGGCGAAAACACCTAATTCGGATCCGGCAAAAATGCTCAGCCTCAAGTTACATATGGGGGTTGGTATCGCGATATTGGTGCTGATGATTGTCCGGCTGATCATCCGGCTTATGACCAAAAAACCACCCCATGCGGATATTGGCAATGATCTGCTAAACAAAGGTGCGATTGCGGCGCATTATGCGCTTTATGCAGTCGTAATTGCCATGGGTGCCAGCGGTTTGGCCATTGCCAATGCTGCGGGATTGCCAGCGATCGTGTTTGGTGGCTCGGGTGATCCGCTGCCGGTAGATTTCAACGATATCGCACCGCGCGCGGCACATGGCGCGCTGTCGATTGTGTTGATTCTAGTAATTGCCAGCCATGTTCTGGCGGCGCTTTACCACCAGTACATCCGCAAAGATTCGCTGTTTTCACGTATGTGGTTCGGAGATCGATAATACTATGGCTATATCTGCGACCTGCGGGATAAGTTAACAAAAGGTTAACACTTTAAATTGCATTTTTAGTATTAAATACAACTTTAAGGACGATTTTCCTTGCCAAGCCGTATACTTACACCCTATGGTTAACAGGCAAGCAGCAAGTAGACCGCCGGCGGTGCACGGATAATTTAACCCCACCCCTCGCTCCCTTTCGTGTTCAGTTGGCGGTCGTTTGCTTCTGACTTGCAGTTTTCCCACAGATTGACGATAAGCACCTAAGCTTTACTTTATGAGGCACGACTATGCTTGCACGTATTTACCAACCCGCCCGAAACGCCATGCAATCTGGGCAGGCGACAAGCGGCACCTGGATATTGGAATATGCACCCGAGGCCGCAAAAACACTGGATCCTTTGATGGGTTGGACCGGGTCGCGCGATATGCGCGGGCAGGTTCGCATGCTATTTGACAGTGAAAAGGCCGCAATCAGTTTTGCCACAACAAAAGGTATCGCTTATCGTGTGCAACAACCCCATAAACGCAAACCACTGGTACGGGCAGGCGGGTATGGTGAAAATTTCGCACCGGATCGCAAAGTTGTCTGGACCCATTAGCTTGCGACGCAATGTCGCTTTCTTTTGTGGGAAAATATAAGGTATTGCGCCGCTCTTACGTATTTTCAATGCGCGTATTCAAAACAGGATTTTACCTTGCCCCGCCCAACAACCCTTGCTGATTTCGCCAACCGTATCCGGCTTAGCGAAACCTCCGTGCAGTTTTCCGAACTCACCTTTGGACAAATGCGCATTGAAATCCTGTCTGGATTAACGGTCGCCCTTGCCTTGGTCCCCGAGGCCGTCGCCTTTGCCTTCGTCGCCGGTGTTGACCCACTGGTCGGGCTTTATGCGGCTTTCATTGTTGGGCTGATCACGGCGCTCTTTGGTGGTCGACCGGGGATGATTTCCGGCGCAACCGGGGCCTTGGCTGTGGTGATGATTGCGCTGGTTGCTGATCACGGAGTGCAATATCTGTTTGCCACGGTGGTTTTGATGGGTGTTTTACAACTGCTGGCCGGTATTTTCCGCCTTGGGAAATTCATCCGTATGGTTCCACATCCAGTGATGTTGGGGTTTGTCAACGGCCTTGCGATTGTGATTTTCAAAGCACAGTTGGAACAATTTAAAATCTCTGATGGTGCCGGGGGTCATATATGGATGAGCGGCGCCACATTATGGATCACACTGGCGCTTGTTATGGGCACGATGGCGCTGATTTACCTCACACCAAAAGTTACAAAATTTATCCCCGCACCGCTCGTTGCGATTGGTATCATCGCAGGGTTGGTGATTGCATTTGATATACAGGTGCCGCGCGTGGGCGATCTGGCCTCACTGAAAGGCGGGTTGCCTATTTTTAGCATCCCGCAAGTGCCCATTACGTTTGAAACGCTGCAAATCATATTTCCTTATGCGCTTATTCTGGCGGCAATCGGGTTGATCGAAAGCCTGCTGACGCTGAATCTTGTTGGCACGATGACCAATAAACGCGGCGGTGCCTCGCAGGAATGTGTGGCGCAAGGGGCGGCCAATGTTGTGACCGGATTTTTTGGCGGTATGGGCGGATGTGCCATGATCGGCCAGTCGATGATCAACGTGAAATCCGGCGGGCGCACCCGAATCTCGGGCATCGTTGCGGCGCTATTCCTGCTGTCCTTTATCCTTTTTGCCAGTGGTATAATCGAACTTATCCCACTGGCCGCGCTGGTTGGCGTGATGTTCATGGTCGTGATCGGAACATTTGCCTGGCAAAGCATCCGCATTTTGCGCCGCGTGCCCTTGTCTGATGCGCTGGTTATCCTGCTGGTAACCGGCGTGACCGTCGCCGAAGATCTGGCTATCGCGGTTATCGTCGGTGTGATTTTTTCAGCCGTGGTTTATGCATGGAATGCCGCCGCGCGCATTCAGGCTTTGCCGCGCCCCTCTAAAACCGAAGAAGGGGCGCTGGTTTATGAAATCGAAGGCCCGTTGTTCTTTGGTTCCGCCACAAAATTCACTGAACTTTTCAAGCCTGAAACCGACCCCGAGGTCGTTATCCTGGATTTCATGGACAGCCGGATTGTTGACCATTCGGGCCTGCAAGCGATTGAGGCAGTTGCCGCGAAATACGAGGCTGCCGGTAAACGTCTGCAACTGCGCCACCTAACGCCCGATTGCCACCGTTTGCTGACAAAGGCCGGGCAATTGATGGTCGATATGGACGACGACCCGGATTACCGCGTCGCCGTTGATTATGATGTGCGCATCGGGCGCATGGGTGGTGGGCATTAGGATTTTGCCTGCAACATCGCGACTTGCAGCTCTAGCCGTTTGATTTCCCGCAATGTGCGATTGGTTTCCATACGCATCCAGCTCCAAACTTTGATTATAGAGATCGAGAATAACCCGAACCAAGCAACGCCGCCCCAACGGATCATGGTGGTTAAATCCGCAACCGTTGCAAATTTTATGGCCGCGTAAAGTCCAATACTAGCCATGATTATGCCTATCACAGAGACCACCATCATAAACCACGCCTGCCCACCCTGAAAGACGCTGGCAAACTGCCCAAACAACCCGTGTTGTTCAAACGATTCCATTACCTCGCGCTCTTCGGCGTTCAACATGTCTTGAATTTTTTTGTCCAGATCATCCATTGTTTTCTCCTTCTAAAATGGCGCGCAGTTTTCGCCGCGCATGCATCAGACGGGTTTTCACGGTCCCCGCCGGAACCTCTAACACAGCCGCAATCTCGGCAATGCTAAATCCTTCGATATAGTGCAGGGCGATGGTCACCCGCTGGGCTTTTGGCAAGGCCGCCATGGCCCGCGACAGAGGTGCGCCATCTGCTTTAATCTCGGCATTCTCCGCCGCGTTTTCAGGCATTTTCGGCTCGGCACCATAGGCGGCGTTCGTGCGTCTTTGCCGTTGTATCTGACGAATGGCATCTGCGGCACGCCGGGTGACAATCCGGTAGGCCCAGGCCGGAAATGTTGCCGTATCTTGCAATTTAGGCAATCCTCTGACGATATGCACCCAAGATTCCTGCGTAACATCGAGCGCCATATCCTTATTGCCGGTCAAGCGATAAGCATGGGCAAAAAACTTGACTTGCCAATGGGTTACCAGTTGCGAAAACGCTTGTTGATCCCCAAGGCGCGCCGCAGATACCAGATATTCATCAAATATTCGTGCTAGATTACGTTGCACGACCCCCCCTTTTTCAGCGTTCTTCACATAGTAAGTCGCACTTTGGCGCAATCTGGTTCAATTTGCATCTTTGACCCATCGATATGTTTCCTATAGTAGTGCGCGCGATCAGTATAAAACTTGCAGACAGGAAAACAAAATGCGCATCGGAATTGATTTAGGCGGAACTAAAATCGCAGGCGCCATTTTGGATGCAGATGACAATGCCTGCGGCGTGGCACGGGTTGCGGCGCCGGCAAAAGATTATGCCGCGACGTTAAAGGCCATATCCGGACTGGTTGAAACGTTAGAGGCCAAAGCAGGTGCTGTGGCCAGCAGTATCGGCATCGGTGTGCCCGGCTCGGTTGATCGCAAAACCGGCCAGATAACGGCCGGATTTCAGGCTGGCATGCACGGCAAAAATATTGGCATTGATCTGAAAGCTATGCTTGGGCGCGATGTTAAGGTTGCCAATGACGCGAATTGTTTCGCACTTTCTGAGGCGCTAAGCGGCGCGGGCGTTGGTGGCGAGGTTGTTTTTGGCGCGATTTTGGGAACCGGCGTTGGCGGGGGCATCGTGGTTAATGGCAAGTTACTGGCGGGGTTGAATGCGCTTGGCGGCGAATGGGGGCATATCCCGTTGCCAGAGCCAAGGGATGATGAACGCCCCGGTCCAATGTGTAATTGCGGCAAGCACGGGCATATTGAAAGCTGGTTAAGTGGCCCGGGTTTTGTCGCCGATTTTGCCCGTCGCGCTGGCATAGAGGTTGCGCATGCTCCAAGTCCTGCCGATATCGTTAAAATGATCGAAACCGATCCGGTTGCCGAGGAAACACTAAGCCGGTTTGAGGAACGTCTGGCGCGCGCCCTTATCCCGATCATTCGCACAATCGATCCTGATGTCATTGTGCTGGGCGGCGGTTTGTCAAATATTGACCGGATATATGAAACCGTTCCGCCGCTTCTTAAAATGCATTTTAAGGCGTTTGGATTGAGAACTAAAATTGTTCGAAACATGCATGGTGATAGCTCGGGTGTTCGTGGCGCCGCCTGGCTTTGATTGGATTATTTTAACTTGTGATAAGCCGTAAGAAGGTTTTGGGTAGAAGTGTCTTTCATGCTATTATTACTAGCATTATTTACCATGTTCAGCATGCTGCTTGCTAATTCTTTACCAAGCTCAACACCCCATTGATCGAAACTATTGATATTCCATATGCAACCTTCAACAAACACACGATGTTCGTAAAGGGCAATTATTTTTCCAAGCGTATGAGGTGATAATTTCTTATACATCAGCGTGGTAGATGGCCGGTTACCAGTGAACACCCGGTGCATATCCTGAGCTTGCTCTAGGCTGCGCCCAAGCATTAGCGCCTCAGATTGTGCCAGACAGTTGGCCACCAGTAAATCATGGTGATGCTTAAGATCATCCTCATGGCCTTGCGCTGCAATCAGGAACTCACAAGGGACAATTTCTGTGCCTTGGTGGAGTAGCTGATAAAATGCATGCTGCCCGTTTGTGCCCGGCTCTCCCCAAACAACGGGGCCAGAACGGCGGGGTATTTCCGGGCCATCCAAAGACACAGCTTTACCATTACTTTCCATGTCAAGTTGCTGCAAATACGCCGGTAACCGCAATAAATGCTGATCGTAAGGCAAGATTGCACGGGTCGGGTAATCACAGATATTATTGTGCCAAATGCCGGTTAAAGCCAGCATGACGGGTAGATTTTGATCAAGGGGTGCGGATTGAAAATGCTGATCCATTTCATAGGCACCGTCAAGAAAGCGCGCAAAGCTATCCGACCCGATTGCCAGCATAACCGGCAGGCCAATCGGCCCCCAAATCGAATACCGCCCACCGACCCAATCCTCGAATCCAAACACACGGTCAGGCAATATGCCAAAAGCTTTTGTTTTGTCCGTAGCCGATGAAATCGCCACCAAATGTTGCGGGGTTTCAGCACCTAGTTTAGTATTCAACCATTTTACAGCCGTATGGGCATTGGTCATGGTTTCAATGGTTGTAAAGGTTTTAGACGCGATGATAACCAACGTGCGCATTGGGTTTAACTTGTTGATAATGCTCAAAATATGCGCGCCATCAATGTTAGATATAAAATGCACACGCGGGCCATCATGATAGGGCTGAAGGGCCTGGGTTACCATGACAGGGCCAAGGTCAGAGCCACCAATACCGATGTTAATAACATCCGTAAAAGGCTGACCATCTGCCGCCATTATCGCACCCGAACGGATGCCATTGGCAAAAGAATTCATGCGTTTCAGCGTTGCGCGAATGTCTGGCATCACGTCAGAACCCTCTACCACCAGTGGATCGTTTGAATGATTTCGCAGGGCCGTGTGCAGTACCGCACGGTCCTCGGTCGTATTAATTTTATCTCCGCGAAACATCGCATCGCGACGGCTCTCAACCTTTGAGGCCAATTTCAACAACATGCGTTTCGCTGGCCCGTCGATCGAGGTTTTGGAATAGTCCAAAAGCATATCACCATGCGTGGCGGAAAAATCCGAAAACCGTGTCGTATCCTTAAGTAAATCATGGATACGCACGTCAATATTCTGTCTGCGGTGGGCTGCTAGATTGGACCAGATATCCTCCATCATGCAGCGCCCAATTGGCTGGCTTCATAGGCTAATGCTTGAATTTCATCCCATTTTTCAGCCTTGACGAAATCGGCCGGGGCGACCCAGCTGCCCCCGGCGCAAGTGACATTCGAGAGGCTTAAGTACCCTTGCGCGTTGGCAAGGTTGACGCCGCCGGTAGGGCAAAAATTGATCTGGGGTAAAGGCGCGCCGATGGCCTTAAGCGCTGCTATCCCACCCGAGGCTTCGGCGGGGAAAAACTTTAACAGATCATAACCTTTTTCCAACATTTTCATGGCCTCGGTTGCTGTTGCAGCCCCGGCGAGCAACGGCAACCCCTCGTCTTCACAGGCTGCAATCAGCGCATCCGTGGCCCCCGGCGAAACCCCGAATTTAGCGCCCGCTGCCTTGGCCGCCCTGACATCATCGGGGGTGATCAAAGTTCCCGCCCCCACCACGCTGCCGGGTACATCGGCCATTGCACGGATAACATCGAGCGCTGCGGGTGTACGCAATGTAACCTCCAGCGCGGGCAGCCCGCCAGCGACCAACGCTTCTGCCAGCGGGCGCGCCGTCGTTACATCGTGAACAACCAAAACGGGCACGATGGGGGCGAAGGCGCAGATCTCTCGGTTCATTTTACAAGCATCTTGAGCAGTTATCATTTTTTCACCATAAAGTTTTTTCTGCCCGCGCGGGCCATGTTTTGTCGTATTGCGTACCACCAACCTTGCCATCTGTCATTGACGACAAGATTTGCCCGGCTGTGGGCAAGGCAGGCGCGGGTTTGCCCTCCCAAAGACCGGCGCGCATCACCGCACGGGCGCATTGGAAATACACCTCGTTTACCGTGATTAACAGCACAGTGCGAGGCACCTTGCCGGATTTGGCGAAACGTTGCAGCAATTTAGGCGTCGCGGATATTCGGCCCCTGCCGTTGACCCGCACGATGGTGTTTGAGCCGGGCACAAGGAACATCAGCGACAGGCGCGGGTCACGGATGATGTTGCGCAGGGTGTCTATCCTGTCATTTCCGCGCCAGTCAGGTAGCGAGAGGGTTTTGTCATCCTCGATAAAAACGACCTGCCCGTTATCGCCGCGCGGCGTGCAATCCAGCCCTTCGGGACCGACGGTCGCCAAAGCACAAAACGGAGAGACCTTGATATACGCGCCGTATTCAGCCGTGATATGGTCCGTGATTTTCACCACCGAGGCCGCTTTTGGGGTGCCGTAAAGGGCCTCCAGCTGTTCAATCGTTTCGATCATAACACACTTGCGCCCGTTTCGGCAGGGCCAACGTTACGCCGGAACACCTCGAACATTTCGCGCCCTGTGCCGTATTGGTTAACCGATGGATCAATGGTGGCCTTTGGACGTTCAAGCGCGCCGTCGGCTAGCACATTCAGCGTGCCGCGGGTTGCATCAACGGTGATGATATCGCCATCAATCAGACAGGCCAGCGGACCACCGGCCAGCGCCTCGGGGGAAACATGGATCGCCGAGGGGACTTTGCCGGACGCGCCAGACATGCGCCCATCGGTCACCAGCGCCACTTTTTGCCCGCGTTCCTGCATGATCGTCAGCAGCGGCGTTAGCGAGTGCAATTCCGGCATGCCGTTGGCTTGCGGGCCTTGGAAACGCACGACAACCACCACATCCCCGGTCATCTCGCCTGCTTTAAACGCGGCTTTCACGGCCCCTTGGTCGTGGAAAATGCGCGCCGGTGCCGTTATGCTACGCTTATCCTCAGCCACCGCAGACACCTTCATAACCGCCGTGCCAAGGTTCCCCGAAAGCTTGGATAACCCGCCGGTTTTCTGGAACGGATCGGCGACAGTTTTCAGAATTTTATCGTTGAGCGATTTGGCGGCACCCGCCTCCCAGTTCAGCTGACCATTGTGCAGTTTTGGTTCTTGGGTGTAGCGCGCCAGCCCCGTGCCGACCACGGTTTTCGTGTCGCTGTGCAGATGCCCCGAGGCCAGTAATTCGCCAATCATATAGCCCGTGCCACCAGCCGCGTGAAAATGGTTAACGTCGGCCAGGCCGTTGGGATAAACCCGCGCAATCAGGGGTGTTATTGCCGAAATATCGGAAAAATCCTCCCAGTCGAGCAGTATGCCTGCGCTGCGTGCCATTGCCAAAAGGTGGATCAGCAGGTTGGTTGAACCCCCCGTCGCCATCAGCCCGACAATCCCGTTAACAAACGCTTTTTCATCAAGAATATCGCATACGGGCGTGTAGTCATTACCAAGTGCCGTGATCGCCAGCGAACGTTTTGCCCCTTCAAGCGTCAAAGCATCCCGCAAGGGGGTGTTGGGATTAACAAAACTGGCGCCGGGCAGGTGTAGACCCATGAATTCCATCAACATTTGATTGGTATTGGCGGTGCCGTAAAACGTGCAGGTGCCGGGGCCATGATAGCTTTTCAGCTCTGCCTCCAACAATTCTTCGCGCCCTATTTCCCCCGTGGCAAACCGTTTACGCACCGCAACTTTATCGTCATTCGACATGCCCGAAGTCATCGGGCCTGCGGGTAAAAACACTGCCGGCAGATGCCCGAATGTTGCCGCCGCGATGACCAGACCGGGGATGATTTTATCACAAACACCAAGGTAAACCGTGCTGTCAAAAACATTATGGCTAAGCGCGACGCCCGCTGACATTGCGATAATATCGCGCGAAAATAGTGATAATTCCATGCCCGCCTGCCCTTGGGTCACCCCGTCGCACATCGCGGGCACTCCGCCGGCAAACTGCGCCGTGCCGCCGACTGTGTGGGCGGCTTTGCGGATCAGGTCGGGGTAGCGCTCAAACGGTTGGTGCGCCGAAAGCATGTCGTTATAGGCCGAAATAATCCCGATATTTCCGGCGCTGGTTTTGGTCAGCGTTTCCTTGTCACCCTCAGAGCTGGCCGCAAAGGCATGCGCCAGATTTCCGCAACTCAGATGGGCGCGGCGCGGACCATCGTCGCGTGCAGCGTGCATGCGTTTCATATAGACGGCGCGGCTGGCCGTACTGCGTTTCTGGATGCGGGCGGTGATATCAGTGATTTTATTCAACATTTTCATACCTCTATGGGGCGCCAGCGGCGGTCCTCGCGGTGCATTAAGGCCAGTGCGCCATCCGGGCCAGAGCTGCCCTGATCGTAAGGTTCGGGCCGCGTGCCTTCCCATCCAGCGATGATTGGATCGCTCCAACGCCAGGCGGCTTCGACCTCATCGCCGCGCATAAACAGGGTTTGATCGCCGCGAATGACATCCATCATAAGGCGTTCATACGCATCCGCGACATGCGCGCCATTGTCCCCCAAAGCCTCGGCAAAGCTCATATCGAGGGGCACTTCGGTCAGGCGAAACCCGCCTTGGCCCGGCTCTTTGATGATCATATGCATGGTGATCCCCTCGTCTGGTTGCAGGCGGATCACCAGAGAATTACCACCATGGCGTTTTTCGGCGTCGGGAAAAATGGAATGCGGCGGGTCTTTGAAAATCACCGCGATTTCCGACATACGTGCGCGCAGTTTTTTACCTGTACGCAGGTAAAATGGCACGCCGGTCCAGCGCCAGTTTGAGATATGCACCTTAAGGGCAATGAAACATTCCGTCGTACTGTCAGGGTTTTCAGCATGATCCATATAGCTGCCATCGCGCTCGGTCTTACGGTATTGTCCGCGCACGATGTCAGCAGGTTCAACGGGGTCAAGTGCGCGGATAACTTTCAGCTTTTCATCTCGCACATCATTGGCACGAAATTTCGCAGGCGGCTCCATCGCTGTTAGGCACAGTAGTTGCATCAGGTGGTTTTGCACCATGTCACGCATCGCGCCAGAGGTATCATAATACCCACCGCGCCCCTCAACCCCGATGGATTCTGAGACGCTGATCTGCACATGATCGATATGTTGGGAGTTCCAGACCGGCTCCAACAAAGCATTGGCAAAACGCAGTGCCATCAGGTTTTGCACGGTTTCTTTGCCTAAATAATGATCAATCCGATAGATCTGATGCTCGGCAAAACAGGTGCCAAGCTGGCGGTTCAGTTCCTGTGCCGAGGCCAGATCATGCCCGAAAGGTTTCTCTACAACGATACGGCTGTCGGGCGTTGCAATCTTACGTTCAGACAGACGTTTGGCAATCGGGCCGAATAATGAGGGGCTGACAGACAGGTAAAACGCGCGCACCGGGTTGGGGTTTTCGCCAAGCAATTTCCCCAGATCATCCCAGCCACTATCGCCCATTGCATCAACGGGCAGATAATGCAGGCAATTCAGAAATACCTTAAGAGTTTCAGGGTCTTGCTCAGGTTTTGCTACGTATTCCTCGTAAGATTTCTTGAAGGCGTTTTGAAATTCCGCGCGGCTCCACTTGCTGCGGGCTGCCCCGATGATGCGCACGTTTGGCGGCATCTGGCCAGCCATAAGACGGTGGTAAAGGCTGGGCAAGATTTTGCGTTGTGCAAGATCGCCTGAGGCACCAAATATCACCAGATCGAAAGGCTGGACGGGGATAATACGCGCGGCCATTAAAACAGTCCAACGTTACGTAGAAATCTTGTGGATGTGCAAAATGCGGCACGAAATTTAACAGTGTATTTTAACAGCTTCAATGCAATACCCCTTGTCGTTTGATCCAAATAGCTGTGCCATCCTCAGGGCCAAAGGACGCGTCTTGGGGTCTTGAACCATATTTTGACAAAAATGCAAAGAGGCGATGGGCAGTATTTACCAAATGTTTTGCGTCTACGCATATATTTCAAGGGTTTTCCTATTTTCTGCGCGCCATCTCGATCGCCTCAAGGCTTTCCAGTGCGGATGCATCAATCGAGCTAACCGCCGGACACATCAGGATTACCTGTTCAATTTTGGGATTATCAGCGACTGCGTTATTGATTTTATCTTCCAAAAACCGGACGCTGGCGAAAAATAGGCTTTCGTCGATGTGGATCGACAAAATTTCGGGGTGCCCTGCGCGGCCAGATTGCCAACGGCGGCTGCGCTCACTGTAATATTGGAAAATACCGTTTCACTTGTTCAGCCTTTAACTGCGCGCGCGTTAGTTCTGGGTAGCATTCCAAAGTATAGTGCAGCGATTTCCCGTGCGGCAATACGCCAGAATCGGGCCTGATTCCTGCGTGATTACATCTGCGAAATCGCGCAAGGTCGTCGGGCCAAGACCTGTGTGCGCCATGGGGATAAAATGGAATTTCAACCCGTGATCGCGCGCCGCTTGTCTGATTATTTCAACCTCTGGCTGGTCAAATTCTTCGCCGTCAGGTCGATTACACATGACCACCTGAAACCCCTGCGCTTTGATCAAAGGGATATCGGCAACCGATATTTGACCAGCAACGCTGTAGGTGTCCGTGATTTTTGTGATCTGCATGACCCTGCTCTTTCATAAAGTCAAACCGCGGGGCAAAATGCAATTACCCCCGCGATTGGTATCACCTACTGTGCCCTTTTATTAAAGCGCGTTCAACGGTACCTTCAAAAATACCTGACCGTCTGCGTCAGGTTCCGGCATTTTGCCTCCACGCATATTGATCTGGATTGAAGGGATAATCAACTTCGGCATCGCCAGTTCAGCATCCCGTTCGGTACGCATTTTTATGAATTCAACGGCATCATTATCGCTGCCAACATGCACATTATGGGCCTTTTGTTCTGCTACGCTGGTCTCCCAGGCGAATTCATCGCGCCCGGGGGCTTTGTAATCATGGCCGACAAAAATTCGGGTATCATCGGGCAGTGCCAGAATTTTCTGAATGGAGGCGTATAGCATTTCGGCAGAGCCGCCCGGGAAATCACAACGCGCCGTGCCAAAATCCGGCATGAACATCGTGTCGCCAACAAAGGCGGAATTGCCTATAACAAAGGTCATGCAAGCGGGGGTGTGACCCGGCGTGTGCAGAACGTCAACGCGCAAATCCCCGATGTTAAACTGGTCACCCTCAACGAAAAGCTTATCAAACTGAGAGCCGTTGCGCTGAAACTCTGTGCCCTCATTGAAAACCTTACCAAAGGTATCCTGCACGATTGTGATGTTGCTGCCGATCCCGATTTCACCACCCAGTTGCGCTTGCAGATATGGCGCGGCTGACAGGTGATCGGCGTGGACATGGGTTTCCAGCAGCCATGCAACATCCAGATTTTCAGCCTTAACATAGGCGATAATCTCGTCAGCTGAACCTGTGTCTGTGTGCCCGGTGGAATAGTCAAAATCCAGAACCGAATCAACAATGGCGATTTTGGTACTGTCGGGGTCTTTGATCACATACGAAACGGTGTTGGTCGTATCGTCAAAAAATGCGGTTATATCGGGGTTCATCGGTATCTCCTTTAATATTTGTTGAGAGGTATATAGGGCGGGTGAGAACACATTGCAATAATTGAATGTGAATAATTTTAGGCACGGTTTTAACGCGTAATATCTTGATACACCAACTACCCAATGACAGCATGGGTAAGGGGGCTTTGGGGATCACAAAGGTCTGAAATCACGGTGAAATGGTTGTGGTTTTTGGCCTCGATAACAGTTGTCTCTATGAGAAACCCTGACCAGATATTGGCCAGCAGGGCATTTTGGCGCAAAAATTCAGGGCGTTCCTTGGCCCCCACCCAACAGGTCAGATCAAACCCTTCGCGCGGGGTCAGCAATGCCGGGCTTTCAGCCATAGCGCTTGTCATATCCATGCCAAAATCTGCATTCATTTCAGTGCGTAACAACGGGCGCAGATCAAAAAGACCGCTGATCGGAGTGATCCGTTTTATGCGGGTAGCACATGCCAGATCAACATCAAGACAGCCCATGCGCGCCACCAGATGCCCACCGGCAGAATGGCCGCAAAGGTGAACCGGGCCGGGGATTTTTGTTGCGGCAAGATCAACAGCCGCCGCGATTTGCCGGGTGATGTCGCCAATGCGCACCTCTGGGCACAAAACATATCCGGGGATTGCCACGGCCCAGCCTCGGGCCACAGCCCCCGCTGCAAGATGCGCCCAAACATGGCGATCAAACGCGCGCCAATAGCCGCCGTGCACAAAGATCATCAGCCCTTTTGGTGGGCCCTCGGGGTGGTAAATATCCAACGCCTCACGCGGATGTGGGCCATAGGAAACACCGATTTCAGCCCGCCCGGCTGCAAGCATATGGGCGCGAAACTCTGTGGATGCGCCCTGCCAGTGCGCGACAAAACTGTCGGCATCAGGAATATAGGCGCCATTTGCATATGCGTCATCCCAATCGGTAATCATGGCGCCCTCCATTTGTACAGTTTCCTTTACCCTTTATTCAGGCTATCAAATGTCAGGATCAAAGCAATAGCACGGAGGTAAATCATGACATGTGTCTTCATCCAGCTACGGTGCAAGCCGGGCAAAACCTATGAAGTTGCCGATGCGATTTATGAACGTGAGTTCGTCTCCGAGATGTTCTCAACCAGTGGCGACTTTGACCTTATGCTTAAGGTTTATATCCCCGAGAACGCCGATATTGGCAAGTATATTAACGAAAACCTGCTAAGCATTTCCGGGATTAAACGCTCATTAACCACCCTGACATTCAAGGCCTTCTGAGGGGGTGGCTAACGCCCGCTTTTTTCCGGTATCAAACCACGTGGGCTGAACCTTAGCACCAGTAACAGGATCAAACCCATGATCACCAGACGCATGTGTGGCGCGGCCTCGATCAGATGGGCGCGCAGCGCGCTGCTTTCAAGCATACCCGAGGTCACAAGGTCCATAAACCATGCGCCGGCCGGTTCTGCCTCAATCCAGACGAACCAGATCAGAAATCCACCCAGCACAGCGCCCCAGTTATTACCGGACCCGCCAACCACAACCATCACCCAGATCAGAAACGTGAACCGCAGTGGATTATAGGAGGTTGGGATGAATTGCCCGTCAAGGGTGGTCAACATGGCCCCGGCAATGCCGACAACGGCCGAACCAAGGATAAAAACCTGAAGATGACGCCCGGTTACATCTTTGCCCATGGCCTCGGCCGCATCGCGATTGTCACGAATAGCGCGCATCATACGCCCCCATGGGGATTTGAGCGCGCGTTCTGACAGCCACAGGATTATCAGCAGAACTGTGGCAAACAGCAGGCTATAGGACAGTTTCACAAAGATTGATGAAAAGGTAATAACGTTTGTGCCAAACCGATCCGCCAAAGCGATAAACCAGTCGGCATTTTGCAACACGATCTCACGCGGGACAGGGCGCGACAGCCCGGCGACGTTTTTTACACCCCGGGTCAGCCAATCCTCATTCTTGAGGACTGCGATGATAATCTCGGCGATGCCCAAAGTAGCAATGGCCAGATAATCCGTGCGCAGACCCAGCGCGATTTTACCCACAAGCCAGGCACCAGCCGCCGCAAAAACACCGCCAACCAGCCACGAGAAAATAATCGGCAGGCCCAGCCCGCCCAAGTATCCGGTTTTGGCCGGCTCAAAAGCCTCAATCGCGTGAACGGCGGGATCAAAAATAACGCGGATGATGAAAAATCCGACGATGATTGTCAGACCTGTTGCCAGATTGCGCCACCGCCCATTTATATACCGCCGCGTCGCCCAAACGGCCACGATAGTGCCGATAAGGGCCAGCAAGGTCAGGCCAATACCGATGCCCCCAACGGCCCATGTCTCTGGGATTGGTGGCTTGGAAACCAGCACCGCGGCAATTCCGCCAAGGGCCGCAAACCCCATGACCCCAACGTTAAACAGCCCCGCATAACCCCACTGGATATTCACCCCGAGCGCCATAATGGATGAAATCAGGCACAGGTTAAATATCGTCAGGGCTACCGACCAGCTTTGGGTGAAACCAACGATGGCGATCAGGGCAAACATGCCGCTGAACAAAAGGACATTGCGGTTCATGATACCCTCCCTTTGAATATACCTGTCGGCCTTATCAGCAACACCATCACAAGGATCACAAAGGACACCGCGAATTTGTAATCGGTGGATAACAGTTGCATCAGACTGTTAGGTTCCAGATTTTCCGGCAGCAGGTATTTCAGGAATTTCTTATAGGCATAGGTTATTGTCACCTCGGAAAACGCCACGACGAAACCACCGGCAATGGCGCCAAACGGGTTGCCGATGCCACCAACAACCGCTGCGGCAAAAATCGGCAGCAGCAGTTGGAAATACGTGAATGGCTTAAAGCTTTTATCGATGCCGTAAAGCGTGCCGGCAATGGTCGCCAGCGATGCGGCAATAATCCATGTGATCATCACGATTTTTTCGGGGTTGATACCTGACAGCAACGCCAGATCCTCATTGTCGGAATAGGCGCGCATCGCCTTGCCGGTACGGGTTCTTTGCAAAAACCAGAACAGCGCGATAACGATAATCACGGCAATTCCGAGGGTCAGGGCCTGGGACACCTTGATCGTCAGCCCTTCGGCCATTCCGGTACTCGCTTTGAACTCTTTGGCCTTTAAAATAAAGCGCGCGCCGTCTGCAACCTTTTGATCATCAGGGCCAATAATAAAGCGCACAATGCCGTTCATTATGAACATTACCCCGACCGAGGCCATCACAAATATGATCGGTACAGAGCGTTGTTTTCGATAAAACCGGTAAACTATTCTATCTGTCGCCAGCACCATAGCAATGGTTGCCAGAATGCCGAATGGCAGCGCCAGCAAGGCCGTTGGCAACGGGTAAATTGAGATCCCCATCGACTGAAACCACCATGTAAACAGGATCACAACCATCGTCCCGAACGCCATCGTATCCCCATGGGCAAAGTTGGAGAACCGCAGGATGCTGTAAATCAACGTAACCCCAAGCGCCCCAAGCGCCAGCTGCGCGCCATAAGCCGTGGCCGGAACAAGGACAAAGTTTGAGATCAGGATAAGCGCGTTAAGAATGTCAGTCATGCCCTAACCCCCCAGAAAAGATTTGCGAACCTCGGGGTTGGCCAGCAGCGCCTCGCCCGTGTCCGTGAAACGATTGCGGCCCTGCACCAGAACGTAGCCTTTGTCGGCAATATTCAGGGCCTGACGCGCGTTTTGCTCGACCATCAGGATAGCGATGCCGGTGCGTGCGACCTCTATGATGCGGTCAAACAGCTCATCCATAACGATGGGGGAAACGCCAGCGGTTGGTTCGTCGAGCATTAACACTGATGGCTGGGTCATCAGCGCGCGGCCAACGGCGACCTGTTGGCGTTGGCCGCCTGAAAGTTCGCCGGCTGCTTGGCGCCGTTTGTCTTTCAGCATCGGGAAAAGATCAAATACCTGCGCCAGCGTATCGGCAAAATCATCGTCGCGAATATAGGCACCCATCTCAAGATTTTCGCCAACGCTCAACGAGGTAAATACGTTATTATTTTGCGGCACAAACCCCATGCCTGCCTTGACGCGATCCTGCGGGGAGAGGGTAGAGATATCGTTTCCGTCCAGCATCACACGCCCCTTGTGGATATCGAGCATCCCGAAAACGGCCTTCATCGCGGTGGATTTCCCAGCCCCGTTCGGGCCGACAATCACCGCGATCTCACCCTTTTCAACGGCAATGGTGCAGTCATGCAGAATATCCGCACCACCGTAACCGCCGGTCATATTTTCACCGATTAGAAAGCTCAATCGAAACTCCATTCATGGGTAATGCCCGCCAACATTTCGGCATGTCGTGCCGCGTGTTCGGGGGTGTAGCTGTCAGCGACTTGCGTGGTTTCGGCCGTAAGGTCGAGTTCGTGCAGCAACAAGTGTGTACGGGCGATAACAACATCCACCCCGTCTCGTTGCCTAAGCTGAATATCGGTCACAGCTGGAAAGTCGTCGATCCGGGTTAATTCTTCGGTAATAAGAGAGTCACTCTGATACCTTGTATATCTTTGCGCCCGAACCTGAATGCCAACCCATACACTCGCCATAACCTCGACCGATGCCGTAATCCCGCCCTCAAATTGAAAACCAACGCCTTGCAAATCCTCGGGCAGCTCTAACGTTTCCCATGCGTTCAGCTGATCGCAGATGTAGAACGGGCCGTTGATATAGAGGCAATCATCCGCGAATAGGTAAACCCTGTCAGGGGGCGGTGCTATCATTAAAGCCGTGCCATCCGAAGTTACATAAGGAACGGTTTGTGCCACGGCGGGCAGCGCCAAAAGTACCGTTAACACTCCCCCCCACATTTTCATGGCCGCGCTCGAATGGAATTGATGGCCTCAATATGGCGTTGAATATGGGTTTCGCTGACCGCAGCGCCCGTTTCAGACGTGATAACCCACAACATCATACCGTTAACGGCGATTAATGTATGAACCAGTGCTCTATGGCCTGCTGTGTATAGCGAAGTATTGGTGATTGCGGGAATGTCATCGCCAAGCGGTTTGAACCGGTCGATGCTAATATTGGGTGCGTTGTCGAAAATACCGTCCATGACTGCGTTTAACGCATCAAAATCGGGACCTATAAATTCCTCATATCCAATGCTGCCCATATAGCCGACTTCAAGATGCGTGGTTTCATTTTCCCAAAACAACATCCGGTCAAACTCATGGGTTCCAACTCCGTCCCAGTAAGTGCCCTCCATGCAAAAATCGACGACAAAATACGGGGTGCAGGTCTGCGCCACGCCAGCGTTTGCCGCCATCATAAAGGTCAGAGTGGCGATAAGGTGCTTCATGCCTTCACCGTTTTGTTCTTTAGCCCCGTGCCAAGATACGCCTCGATCACGGCCTCGTTGTTTTTCACCTCGTTCACAGTGCCTTCGGCCAGCACTTGCCCCTCGGCCATGCAGATAACGGGATCACACAGACGACTGATGAAATCCATGTCGTGCTCGATCATGCAAAACGTATAGCCGCGTTCCTGATTGAGCCGCAAAATCGCATCGCCAACTGTGTTGAGCAACGTGCGGTTCACGCCCGCGCCGACCTCGTCCAGAAAGACCACCTTGGCGTCCACCATCATGGTGCGCCCCAGCTCCAGCAGTTTTTTCTGGCCGCCAGACAGGTTTCCTGCCAGCTCATCGGCTACGTGGCTAATTTCCAGAAATTCGATGACCTCATCCGCCTTGCGTGCCACTTCGGCCTCTTGGGTACGCACGGCCTTGCCTTTGAACCACGCGTTCCACAGGGTTTCGCCCGCTTGCGTGCCAGGCACCATCATCAGGTTTTCCCGCACGGTGAGGGTCGAAAATTCATGCGCGATTTGAAAGGTTCTCAGCAAACCTTTGCCAAACAACTCGTGCGGGGATAGGCCAGTGATATTTTCACCGTCCAGAAACACCCGTCCCGAGGTTGGTTTGTAATGTCCGGCGATCACGTTAAACAGCGTGGTTTTCCCCGCGCCATTCGGTCCGATCAGCCCGGTAATTGACCCTTTGGCAATCTCAATGTTGGTCCCGTTGACCGCCTTGATACCGCCGAAGTGCATATGCAGGTTTTCAACCTTGATCATACCTACAACCCTTTAAATACGAAAACAGCCCGAACGAAATCGGGCTGTCTCATGTTAACGAAAACGTCGATTAACGGTAGCGCTGTGTAACAAACGCGCCGTCGATGATTTCATACTCTTGGTAAGAACCGGAAGCTTCACCTGGGCCGATCAATTCTACGCCGGATGCACCCTCATAGTTGATCTCGCCGCCGTCTGCCAGAATTTGCAGACCTTTGGCCAGTTCACCCGGAAGAATAATCTCACCCGGTGCGTTGGCAACGTTCATCACGTTTGCAGCAATGCTTGCACGATCCGCAGAACCGCCAGCTTGCATAGCCAGTGCGACCAAGGCCGCCGCATCATAGCTTTCGGCTGTGAACGGGCCGTCGGGATGACCAACAGTACCTGTCAGCATCTCGATCAACATTGCAGCGCCGTCACCGTCAGAACCAGGTTGTGTTCCGATGGAACCGTTCAGATCAGAACCGATAGCTTCGATCAGCGCATCGGATTTCATGCCGTCGCCCATTACGAACGTGTCAAATGCGCCAGTATCAAGCGATGCCTGGATGATGCCTTTACCACCTTGGTCAGCATATCCCAGAACCGCCAGAATATCGCCACCGGCAGCAGCCAGTGCCGCAACTTCAGCAGAGTAATCGGCTTTGCCGTCTTCATGTGCAGCTGAAATCGTGATTGTACCGCCAAGGGCTTTGAACGACGCTTCAAACGCATCGGCCAGACCTTTACCATAGTCGTTGTTGGTGTAGGTCACGGCGACTTCTTTGATGCCTTTGTCCATAAGAACGTCAGCCATTACCGCACCTTGGCGCGCATCGGAGGGCGCTGTGCGGAAGAACAGGCCGTTGTCTTCGATAGTGGACAGGCCAGGTGATGTCGCAGAAGGTGAGATCATAACCACGCCGTTAGGCACGGCCACGTTTGACGCAATCGCGCCGGTTACACCAGAACAATCGGCACCCACAATAGCTGCAACATTGTCAGCTGTGATCTGCTTTTCAGCAACCGCCGTAGCAGCCGCGGAATCGATACAGGTAGAATCTCCGCTGACAACAACGAGCGTTTTGCCCCCAAGTAGCAGGCCGGACGCGTTAACCTCGGCGAACGCGAATTCTGCAGCCGGACCCATATCGGCAACCAGCGATTCAATCGGGCCGGTAAAGCCAAGGATGATCCCGACGTTGATTTCATGGCCAGCGGAAAACGCTGACGTAGCGATCAGCGAAGAAGCGGCTGTCGCAAGAAGTAGTTTTTTCATTATTTTTCTCCCTAGTTTTATGAATGACTTGCGTCAAACTGTGCGCATAACACGATATTAATACCACTTTTGCAATACGATTCGGGTTTTTTGTGGGTACTACGGTCCTTATCGGGTTTTGTGAGGGCTTCCCTTGGGATTGGATTATGCCTAAACAGCGGTAGTTCGAAAGAGTCCTCATGGAAACACTTCACGCAGCCTGGGTCCTTGTGACCGAATTTGATCCGGCCCTGCTGGCGATTATCGGATTGTCCCTGCGTGTCAGCCTCTCGGCCGTTCTTATCAGTCTGATAATTGGTGCGCCACTTGGGGCGGCGCTGGCCATATGGCGTTTTCCCGGGCGCCAAGTGCTGGTCGTGCTGTCCAACGCCATGATGGCTTTGCCCCCTGTCGTTGTTGGGCTGGGGGTATATTTGCTGCTGTCGCGCGCCGGGCCTTTGGGGGAATACGGGCTGTTGTTCACACCAAACGCTATGATTATCGCCCAAACCGTCTTGATCTTACCGATTATTATGGCCCTCACCCGTGAGGCCGTCGCCCCGTTGCGGCGTGAATACCAAGACCTGATGATATCGCTCGATGTCAGCCCGATGTTAAAGCTGCGCACCTTGCTGTGGGACGCGCGTTTTGGTGTCAGCACTGCCGTTCTGGCTGGTTTCGGGCGCGCCATTGCCGAGGTTGGGGCCGTACTGATTGTAGGGGGCAATATCAACGGACTGACCCGGGTGATGACCACTACGATTGCGCTGGAGACCTCAAAGGGAAATCTTGAGCTGGCACTGGCGCTGGGGGCGGTTCTGATTTCTATTGCGATCAGTGTGAATGCTATTATTTATGCGATAAGCCAGATTGGCCGTAAATATCAGGAGATCCCCTGATGGCGGGTAAATTCCAATCCCTTGTGCTGAAATCCGTCTGTGTAAAACGGGGTGGTAAAACCTTGCTTGGCCCGCTTGATCTAACGTTGGAAACACCGGGGATCACGGCAATTCTGGGGCATAACGGTGCCGGAAAAAGCCTGTTTATCAAGCTTTGCCATGGGCAGTTTGCAGCCTCTAACGGGGTGGTTTTATGGAACGGGCAACCCGCAGAAAGCACCCGCCGCAACCGCAGTTTCATGTTTCAAGACACCCCCCTGCTGCGCCGTTCTGTGGCGGCAAACGTGGAATATCCGCTGATCGCATATAATGTGGTGAAATCCGAGCGTATGGAACGTGTGACAGCAGCCCTAATTAAGGCACGCCTGTCAGATCACAGCGATGCCCCTGCGGCCAGCCTGTCGGGCGGCGAAAAGCAACGTCTTGCTTTGGCGCGCGCCTGGGTTACCCGCCCACAGGTGATTTTGCTCGATGAACCCAGCGCCAGTCTTGATCCGGCCTCGACCAAAGAGCTGGAGGGTCTGGTTCAGGAGATATCGGCCACAGGTGTCAAGGTATTGATGGCAACCCATGACCTGCGCCAAGCCCGGCGACTGGCCAGTGATGTCTTGATATTCGGGGCCGGAAAAATCATAGCTCAGGAAATGGTGCCAGTATTTTTTGACACGGAACAAACCGGCGCCGTTGCGGATTTTATAGAGGGGCGCTTATGAGGAAAATACTGGCGATTTTGCTTTTATGTGCGCAGCCGGTCTGGGCTAAAGCGGATGTGATCAAGCTCGCCTCGACAACCTCAACGGATCATTCGGGGCTTTTTGAGTTTATCCTGCCCCAGTTCACGGCTCAAACGGGTATATCGGTGCGCGTTATTGCTGTGGGCACCGGGCAGGCCTTGCGCATTGCGCGCAGCGGAGATGCGGATGTTTTGCTGGTGCACCACCGCGCGTCCGAGGATGCGTTTATTAATGAGGGCTACGGGATTGCGCGGCGCGACGTGATGTTCAACCAGTTCGTTATTATTGGCCCGTTGAGCGACCCTGCCGGAGTGAAAGACGCACAAACTGCGGCTGAGGCTTTGACCCTGATCGCCCAATCGCAAAGCAAATTCGCCTCTCGCGGGGATAACAGCGGCACGCATCTACGCGAATTGGAGCTTTGGCAGGCGGCAGGGATCACCCCCAAAGGGGGCTGGTATCAAGAGATAGGGTCAGGCATGGGCACGACGCTCAATTTCGCCTCGGCGGCTGATGCCTATACGATATCGGATGATGGCACATGGACAACGTTTCATAACCACGGGGATCTGGTGCAGCTTTTCGCGGGCGATGAAACCCTATTCAACCCATACGGCATCATTTTGGTTAACCCCGAACGTTATGCGCATGTAAACTATCAAAGCGCCCGGATATTTAGCGACTGGTTAACCTCGCCCGCCGGACAAGAGGCGATTGGCGCATTTATTGTGGATGGCAAGCTGGCATTTTGCCCCCATTCACCGTCTGATGCGCGGCAAAAAAGCCAGGAATACCAAAAGACTTGCGCCGCCAACGCCCCCTAAGGTCAGTGAAATTCCGATGGCATCAATCAATATGCCCAACGTCAGAGCGCCAAGGGCCGTGCCACCAACCGCGACAGTCATCCACAGGCTCATGACTCGACCGCGAATATCGTCATCCAGATGCATTTGCACCAGCGACTGAAAATTCACGCCGACAATGGTACTGGTAAAACCAATGCCCGCAATCAGCGCAATCGAGACCGGCCAACTGTGGGTAATGCCCAGAGCAAGCGTCAACGCCGTACCGGCGGTCGTGGCCAATAACGCCCTTGTCGGCACGCGCCCCTTGACCACAGGGCTGACCATGATCTGGATCAGTGACGCAAGTAGCGCACCAGCCCCGGCGGCGGCCGTCAGTATGCCCAACCCAACGGCACCTTTGGCAAAAACACCGTCGGCAATGATCGGCAATATCTCTAACGATCCACGCACAACCACGGAAAACAGCCCGGTTACGGTGAATGCTATCAACATTATCCTGTGCGATAGGATAACCGCGACACCTTGTTTGAACGATTTCCAAAATGGCAGATGAATGGTTTTATCAGAACGTTTGCGCGGATTTAAGCGCGACAGGATAAGTAAAAATGGAATATACAGCACGCAAACCACAAAAATGGTCCATGTCACCCCGATATTCGCGATCAGAACGCCACCCAGTGCTGGCCCGGTCAGACGACTGATATTGAAATTAAGCGCCCCGAGACCGACCACCGACGAGATCCGTTCGGGGCGCACCAGACGCGGGCCAAGGGACAGGCGCACCGGCTGATACGCCGACAGCGCTAATCCGATCAC
Source organism: Paracoccaceae bacterium (assembly GCA_036479695.1). GTDB lineage: Bacteria > Pseudomonadota > Alphaproteobacteria > Rhodobacterales > Rhodobacteraceae > NORP23. The sequence goes on along the minus strand of JAZGFN010000001.1, from coordinate 321,821 downwards.
CACCGCATAGATTGCGATAAACCGGGCATCGACAAGTTTCACCGCCAGGGATGCACATAAGATCAGCGCCAGACTGGCAATGCTGAGTTGCACCAACACCGCCGCTTTTTTCAAATCAACCCGGTCCGTGATCACGCCAAATATCGGCCCACCCAATAGTACCGGCGCAAAGTTCAGAAAACTGACCAGCCCGACAAAACTGGCGGATTTGGTTAGATCCCACGCCAGCCAGCCAATGACCAGCCGCAATATCCAGTTGGCGTTCATACCAAAGACATTACCGATCATATAAAGCCGATATTCCGGGGATTGCAGCGCTGAAAGATTCATGCCCTCAGGGTTATGCCTGTTGCGCTGATTTGGCCAGCGCAATTTTAGCCATGCGCTCCTTGCATAACGGGACTGTTAAACTGTGCGTTGTGATGTGCGCAGAGGGGGCTATATGAATGACAACAACGAATATCTCGACCGTATAACAACCAAGGTCGCCCGCATATAAAGGAATATATCATGGCTTATGTATCTGCCAACACCGCATCCGTTTCGCTTTTCGCGCGTATCATTAACGCATTCGCAAACTTTCGTCAGGCCAGTGCCGACCACCGTTTGTACATGCGCACAGTTAACGAATTAAACCAATTGTCCAACCGTGAGCTGGCCGATCTTGGTTTAAGCCGCGGCGGGTTGCACGGTGTCGCATACGAATCCGTTTACGGCAAATAAATACCCCAAACCAGAGTTTTCCTCCCATTACTCTGGCTAAAAGAAACGCCCCGCAGGATCTTCCCCCTGACGAGCAGCTTACAATCTCTTGGCCTTGTGAAGACGAGCAGGGTGCGTATCTGCGATTGCATGCGTTAGTCAACCAGCGTGTTCAAGCCATGGGCGCACAGGCGTTTAATCGGCTGCTGGTTGATTTTCAGCGCCATCAAACCAATTCAACGACCGAAAAGAAAGCCCGACAGGCCCAGATCGCTGAACATAATAATCGCTAGGTATGCATGTTTTGAAATACCCTGCGCTGGCAGGTGATTTAAGGGAGCATACGTAATTATATTTCAAAACGGTACGGCATCCGGCGTTGTCACAAAGTTTGCCATCACCTTTTTCTCGCCCGCCTTGTCAAACAGGACCGTTAGCTTGTCATGGTCGATCTCGATCACGGCGCCGTAACCGAATTTCTGGTGAAACACCCGGTCGCCAAGGCCGAAATCCGGCAGGGTTTCGGCGTCTGAAATCATGCTGCGGGCCTGTGCGGGGCTGGCGTGAGGGCGTTTCGTGCGCGATTGCATGCGTTTCCAGCCCGGAGAGTTATAGACATCCGCCTTGGCCACCCGCCCTTCAAGATCAGAGCCGCGCATCATACCGTCAAAATCCTTTGGAGCCGCTGCGCCAAAATTGCCGCCGTATAGCCCCGGAGGGGTCAGGATATCGACGTGTTCGGCCGGCAGCTCGTCAATAAAACGTGACGGTAGCGCGTTTTGCCACTGGTTATAAATCCGCCGGTTGGCCGCAAAACTGATGGTGCAGATTTCCTCGGCCCGCGTGATGCCAACGTAAGCAAGACGCCGTTCTTCCTCGACCCCTTTTTGGCCGCTTTCATCCATGCTGCGCTGGCTTGGAAACAGCCCGTCCTCCCAGCCCGGCAGGAAAACACAGGGAAATTCCAGGCCTTTGGCCCCGTGCAATGTCATGATTGAAACCTTTTCGCCCGCATCATCCTGCGCGTTTTCCATCACCAGCGAAATATGTTCCAAAAATCCTTGAAAGTTTTCAAATTCTTCCAGCGCCTTCACCAATTCCTTGAGGTTTTCCAGCCGTCCTGCCGCATCCGGAGATCGGTCATTTTTCCAATGGGCGGTGTAACCGGATTCATCCAGAATAACCTCGGCCAGTTCCACATGCCCCAGATCACCAGCTTTATGGGTTACAATCCAGCGATCAAAGCTGTCCACCAGCTTGCCCAGCGAATTGCAGGCGCGCGGGGTTAGCAGTTTTTCACCCACAACAATCCGCGCCGCTTCCAGCACCGAAATGCCGTTTTCCCGCGCCACCGTGTTGATTGTTGCTTGCGCCTTATCGCCCAAGCCCCGTTTTGGCGTGTTCACAATCCGCTCAAACGCCAGCCCGTCGTCGGGGCTGACCACAACTCGAAAATACGCCATCGCATCGCGGATTTCGAGCCGCTCGTAAAACCGAGGCCCGCCGATCACGCGGTACGCAATGCCGATGCTCATAAACCGATCCTCGAACGCGCGCATCTGGTAAGACGCGCGCACCAGTATTGCCATTCCATCAAGTGGCACCGGGTCCAAACCACGGGTGCCGCGCTGATAAGCCTCAACCTCCTCGCCAATCCAGCGGGCTTCCTCGTCGCCGTCCCAATGGCCGATCAGGCGCAGCTTTTCGCCCTCAGTTTCAGCCGTCCACAGCGTCTTGCCAAGGCGGTTTTCGTTGCCGGAAATTACGGCACTGGCAGCGGCCAGAATATGCGGGGTTGAGCGGTAATTTTGCTCCAACCGCACGACTTTTGCGCCCGGAAAATCCTGCTCAAATTTCAGGATATTGCCAACTTCGGCCCCGCGCCAGCCATAGATCGACTGATCGTCATCGCCTACGCAACAGATATTCTTATGCCCCGCCGCCAGCAAGCGCAGCCACATATATTGGGCGACATTGGTGTCCTGATACTCGTCCACCAGAATGTATTTGAACCAACGTTGGTATTTCGCCAGAACATCGGAATGCTTCTGAAAAATCTGCACCACATGCAGTAGCAAATCACCAAAATCGACCGCGTTCAGGGTTTTGAGGCGGTTTTGATACTGCCCGTAAAATTCCACCCCGCGCCCGTCATACATGCCCGCCTCGGACACCGGGACCATTTCCGGCGTCCAGGCGCGGTTTTTCCAATTGTCGATATAGGCCGCCAGCATCCGCGCTGGCCAACGTTTTTCATCAATGTTTTCGGCGCGGATAAGCTGTTTGAGCAATCTTAGCTGATCATCCGTATCGAGAATCGTAAAACTGGTTTTCAGGCCGGCCAATTCCGCATGGCGGCGCAGCAGTTTCACACAAATCGCGTGAAACGTGCCGAGCCACGGCATTCCTTCGATCGCGCCACCGATTTCATTCCCGATTCGCGTTTTCATCTCGCGCGCGGCTTTATTCGTAAACGTTACCACCAAAATCTCGTTCGGCTTTGCCCGCCCGGTATTCAGCAAATGCACAACCCGCGTAATCAACGCCTTGGTTTTCCCCGTGCCAGCCCCCGCCAGCACCAAAACCGGCCCGTCCAGCGTTTCCACCGCCTCGCGTTGCGGCGGGTTCAGATCGTCCAGATAAGGCATCGGGCGCGCGGCCATGGCCTGCGTTGACAGGCTGGGGCGGCTGGCTGCCTCAAAGGCGGCATCTTCATCGAAATCATGGTCACTCATGGATGCGAAACTATCTGCTTGCGGGGCAAAAATAAAGGGGAATGTTCGCAATATGTTCCTTTTTGTTGATTGTTGTGCATTGAAGAAGCTGCGCGCCTCGGGTAAAAAGCTGCGACTGGCCCGTCACCCAACTCTGAAAGGTTCTGTGATGAAAGATTTCCGCAAAATTCTGATTGCCAACCGTGGTGAAATTGCTATTCGCGTTATGCGTGCGGCCAATGAGATGGGCAAGCGCACGGTGGCGGTTTATGCCGAAGAGGATAAGTTATCGCTGCACCGCTTTAAGTCTGATGAAGCGTATCGCATTGGCGCAGGCATGGGGCCGGTTGCGGCGTATCTTTCGATCGATGAGATCATCCGTGTCGCTCTTGAGTGCGGCGCAGATGCGATTCATCCCGGCTATGGTCTTTTGTCGGAAAACCCTGATTTTGTTGATGCATGTGACGCACATAACATCACATTTATCGGCCCCAAAGCGGCAACAATGCGCAAGCTTGGCGATAAAGCCAGCGCGCGCCAGGTTGCGATTGCGGCCGGTGTGCCGGTGGTGCCCGCGACGGATGTGTTGCCGGACGATATGACAAAGGTTCACGCCATGGCCGATGCGGTTGGGTATCCGTTTATGCTTAAGGCAAGCTGGGGCGGTGGCGGGCGGGGCATGCGCCGGATTATGAAGAAGGATGATCTGGAAGACATGGTTCTGGAAGGTCGCCGCGAGGCCGAAGCTGCCTTTGGCAATGGCGCCGGTTTTCTGGAGCGTCTGGTAGAGCGTGCGCGCCACGTCGAGGTGCAAATTCTGGGGGATAGCCACGGTGATATCTATCATCTGTGGGAACGTGATTGCTCTGTGCAACGGCGCAATCAAAAGGTGGTTGAACGCGCCCCTGCGCCTTATTTATCCCAAAAACAACGCGAAGAGCTGTGCGCATTGGGCCGCAAAATCTGCGCCCATGTGGGCTATGAATGTGCAGGTACCGTTGAGTTTTTGATGGATATGGACACAGAGGAATTCTTTTTCATCGAAGTTAACCCTCGCGTACAGGTCGAACACACTGTCACCGAGGAAGTCACCGGCATCGACATCGTGCGCGCCCAGATCCTGCTGGCCGAGGGCGCGACCCTGGCCGACGCCACGGGCAAACCCACTCAAAGCGATATAACGCTTAACGGTCACGCGCTGCAATGTCGCGTTACCACCGAGGATCCGCAAAACAATTTCATCCCCGATTACGGACGTATCACCGCCTATCGGAGTGCGACGGGCATGGGGATACGGCTTGATGGTGGTACGGCCTATTCGGGCGCGGTAATCACGCGGTATTATGATAGTTTGTTGGAAAAAGTGACCGCATGGGCCAACACCCCCGAGGCCGCGATTGCCCGTATGGATCGGGCCTTGCGGGAATTTCGTATTCGCGGCGTTTCCACCAATATTGCGTTTGTGGAAAATCTGCTGAAACACCCGACATTTCTGGATAATACGTATACCACGACGTTTATTGATAACACGCCAGATTTGTTTAAATTCACCAAACGCCGGGATCGCGCGACCCGTATTTTGACCTATATCGCCGATATTACCGTTAACGGGCATCCTGAAACCGAAGGGCGGGCCAAACCGCCAGCGCATGCGCGCACGTCGAAAATCCCGACATTTGCGGTTGAAAAACCTGCTTACGGCACGCGCAATTTGCTTGAAGAAAAAGGGCCGCAGGCGGTCGCTGACTGGATGCTGGCACAAAAACAACTGCTGGTCACCGATACCACGATGCGCGACGGACACCAATCTTTGCTGGCGACCCGGATGCGCTCAATTGATATGCTGAATATCGCGGAAACCTATTCCCATAACCTGCCGCAGCTTTTCAGCATGGAGGCCTGGGGCGGTGCGACTTTTGATGTCGCCTACCGTTTCTTGCAGGAATGCCCCTGGCAACGCCTGCGCGATTTGCGCACACGCATGCCAAACCTGATGACACAGATGTTGCTGCGCGCCAGCAATGGTGTGGGCTATACGAATTACCCCGATAACGTCGTGCAGAAATTTGTCGCACAGGCAGCAGAAACCGGGGTTGATGTTTTTCGGGTCTTTGACAGCCTTAACTGGGTGGAAAACATGCGCGTGGCGATGGATGCAGTGCAGGATAACGGCAAGGTTTGCGAAGGTACGATCTGTTATACAGGTGATATTCTGGACCCCGCGCGCGCCAAGTATGATCTGAAATACTATGTTGCGATGGGCAAGGATTTGCAGGCGGGGGGCGCGCATGTCCTTGGGCTGAAAGATATGGCAGGGTTGCTGAAACCTGCTGCGGCAAGCGTGCTGATCAAAGCCTTGAAAGACGAGGTCGGCTTACCGATGCATTTCCACACCCATGACACATCCGGCCTTGCCGCAGGCACGATCCTTGCGGCCTCCGAGGCAGGTGTTGATGCGGTTGATCTGGCGATGGACGCATTTTCCGGCGGCACCTCGCAGCCCTGTCTTGGTTCTGTGGTCGAGGCGTTGCGCCACACCGCACGCGACACAGGGCTGGACATCAACGCCATCCGCGCAGTTTCCGATTACTGGGAATCCGTGCGCCACCAATATGCCGCGTTTGAAAGCGGGCTCACGGCCCCTGCGTCCGAGGTATATCTGCATGAAATGCCGGGCGGCCAGTTCACCAATCTTAAGGCACAGGCGCGCAGTCTGGGTCTGGAAGAACGCTGGCACGAGGTCGCGCAAACCTACGCCGACGTTAACCAGATGTTCGGGGATATCGTCAAAGTTACGCCCTCGTCCAAGGTGGTTGGGGATATGGCGCTGATGATGGTTTCACAAGGCCTAAGCCGTCAACAGGTTGAGGACCCGGACATCGATGTCGCTTTTCCTGACAGTGTCGCGGACATGCTGCGCGGCAATCTTGGCCAACCTCCGGGCGGCTTTCCGACAGGCATTGTAAACAAGGTGCTAAAGGGGCAAGCCCCTGTGACAACCCGCCCCGGCCAGTCAATGGAACCGACTGATCTGGAGGGGGTACGGCGCGATGTTTCGCGCCAGCTTGACGGGTTCAAAGTGGATGATGAGGATCTATGCGGTTATCTGATGTACCCCAAAGTTTTCCTCGATTACATGGGCCGCCACCGCACCTACGGCCCCGTGCGCACCTTGCCCACCAAAACGTTTTTCTACGGCATGGAGCCGGGCGAGGAGATCAGCGCCGAGATCGATCCGGGCAAGACCCTTGAAATCCGCCTGCAAGCGGTGGGGGAAACCGATGAAAATGGTGACGCCAAGGTGTTCTTTGAACTCAACGGCCAGCCGCGTAATATTCGTGTGCCCAACCGCAAAGTCGCAGCCACCACGGCCAAACGCCCGAAAGCCGAGGCAGGCAACATTAACCACATCGGCGCCCCCATGCCCGGGCAAATCGCGACGGTGTCGATCACGGCCGGGCAAGAGGTTAAAGAGGGCGATCTGCTGGCCACCATCGAGGCGATGAAAATGGAAACCGGTATTCACGCAGACGGCGACGGGGTGATCAAGACCGTGCATGTCACCGCTGGCGCGCAAGTAGACGCCAAGGATTTGCTGGTGGAGTTTGAATAGGGTTCACAGGTTTTTTGTCATCCACTGCACAGCGAATTGCACAAAACCCCGGGTCTCCAGAAAATGGCTGTCGGCATTGCCGACCTTGCCGCGCGTGCCATGACCCGCGTCCAGATATGCTTGTAAAATATCCGCAAAATAATCCTCGCCAGCGTAATCAAAAATACCTTCTGAATCGTCCAACGACTGGGTTTTTCGTACTTTCGGCCCCGAGCTACCTGAAACCAGATTATGTCGCACGACACGCCGCTTACCCATCTTTGGCAGCAGATATTCGGCAAAATGGGTAAGGGTCGTGGTGTCAGGGTCAGCCCCCAAACGCAACACACCACCTTTCATTTGGCACAAATGGTCGAGCGGTGAACCGGGGCCGAAATAATCATCCCAAGGCGGGTTTTTGAGCAGTTCCGCCGCTCTGGCCCCGAGTGCTGCAAACCGTCCTTCAGGGTGGTTTGAGACCAGCGCCTTGGGGTGCAGGCGCAGCGCCTCGGCCAGATAGCCAACCTCTGGATCTGCGGGTGTTTTTGCCGCGTCAAAGGGCGTGGCCCCTTTCAGTAATGCCGCCCGTTCATCCGCGGGGTGGTCATTCACCCACGCCCGGTCATTTGCCGCCCCCAGCACCATCATGATAGTGCCATTTGCCCCGATAACGACCTCGATTGCACTTAAAACGCCCTGTGCGCCGTCTTTTACCTTTCCTATTTTCTTAAGAGATGCATGAACCATTATTACATGGCCCGGCTTCACGCCAAGTTTTCTGATATCGCGTGAAATATCCTCTATCATTTCCAAGGCCTACTCCAGCTTTGCCGGTTTTGGCCCGCCTGTCGCCCAATCGAGCAGCTCGACCGTATGGACCAGCGGCACGTCGGTTTTAGCGCTGATCTGCATCATGCAGCCAATGTTACCCGCCGCGATTACCTGCGGGGTCAGAGCCTTTAGGGTTTCGACTTTACGCGCGCCAAGTTGCTGCGCCAGATCGGGTTGCAACAGGTTATACGTACCGGCCGAACCGCAGCACAGATGTGGATCACTTGGTTCCAGAACCCTAAACCCCGCTTGGCAGAGCAGCCGTTTAGGTGTGTCTTTGATCTGTTGGCCATGTTGCAGCGAGCAAGCCGCGTGATAGGCTACCCGCAGGTCGTGTTTCCGGATGTTTTCCAGCCCAACCTCGGCCATTACTTCGGTAATGTCTTTGGCCAGCGCCGACACGGTTGCCGCGTCCGCTGCCAAGGCGTGTTCACGAAACATATGGCCATAATCCTTGACCGTTGTGCCGCAGCCCGAGGTGTTGATCACAATCGCATCCAGCCCGTCACCGTTAATCTCAGCCATCCACGCGGCAATGTTGCGCGCGGCTGATCTGTGGCTCTCGTCGGTTTTGCCCATGTGGTGGGTCAGCGCCCCGCAACAGCCCATATCGCGCGCAATTACCACCTCACAGCCGTGGCGGGTCAGCAGGCGGATGGTGGCCTCGTTGATATCCGTATCAAGGGCGCGCTGGGCGCAACCCGTCATCAGCGCTACCCGTTTTTTGCGCAGCCCAAGTGCCGGAAATACCTGCGGGCGGTCCATCGGGCTGGGGGGCGGCAATTTTGCAGGCGCAAACGCTATCATCGCTTTCAGTTTGGCAGGAAAGGCAAATTGAAACGGCCTTGCCAGCCGCGCGCCATATATCGCCAGTCGAAAACGGTTTGGATAGGGCAGGATACGCGCCAAACCCCAGCGGATCAGCCGATCAAGAGGTGGGCGCCTATAATGTTCGTTGATATAGGCACGGGCGTGATCGACCAGATGCATGTAATGCACGCCCGAGGGGCATGTGCTCATACATGCCAGACACGACAGGCAACGATCCACATGCAGCACGGTTTTTGCGTCCGGTACACGGGCATTTTCCAGCATATCTTTGATCAGGTAAATCCGCCCACGCGGGCTGTCGAGTTCATCGCCTAAAATCTGGTAAGTCGGGCAGGTGGCCGTGCAAAATCCGCAATGCACACAGGCACGCAGGATATTATTGGCCTCCAAAATATCTGGATCTGCCAGCTGTTCATCGGTGAAATGCGTCTGCACGCGCTAGATCCCCAGGATTTTCATCGCCGGCAAGCCAACGATGATTAACGCCCCAATGATCAGCGCCGGCCATACCCAACGTGGCCAGTTGGCACCAAATATGCGCCGCGCTGCGAGCAGGATGCTGGCCAGCGCCCACGCCCCGCTCGATATTGCTACGGCCAGTACCGTATAGGTATCGGCATTGGCATTACCGGTGAATATTGGCCCGATGTTGATGAAATATGTCAGCCAGATTAGCCCCAAAATATCCCCGACAACCACCACACTCCAAAAGGCAATCCGCCCTTTTGGCAGAGCCACAAGTCCAAAAAAGATCGCCAGCGGCAGGCCGATATAAATCAATGCAAAAATCATGGGGTATCTCCTGTTTTATGTATCCGGGCCTGTCATCAGACCCTGGTTTAATATCCCGCGCGGATCAAACTCTGCCCGCAAACCGGCGGCAATTCGCGATAGCGGGGCGGGTTCTGGATGAAAGGTTGCAATACGCGCCTTCGTTTTGGCACTGGCGCGGACTAACGTTGCATGCCCCGAAACATCCCCCATACGCGCGCGCAAATCCGTTCCCTCAGCGACTATAGCCCAGATCAGACCGCCACCCCAGTCATATTGCACAGCGTCTGCGTTCAACCTTGCTGCCAGTCCCGGCGCATCGCTTGGCTTAACCGAAAATCGCCAGACATCGCCTTTGTGGCCTGCAAAAGCGCGCACATCACGCAACGCTGCCCAGTCAAATGCCCCGATCTGCCCACCCAGTTTATCGGCCAGTGCTGCCGCACGGTACTTGACGGAATCTTCCAGCCCCTCAACCCGCAACGCCGTCAGATTGCCCACGCGCGCCGCGCCGTTCACATCATAAGGCATGCCGAGGGCTGCCGACATTGCCGCGACACCTGCCACATCATCCAGCCCCGACAGCACAACCGTAGCCGAGGCTTTGGGGGCAGGTAAAACCTTAAAGCTCACCTCGGTAATAACCCCCAGCGTGCCATAACTTCCCGCCATGAGTTTCACTAGGTCATAGCCGGTGACGTTTTTCATCACCCGCCCGCCGTTCTTTAAAATCCGCCCCGCACCATCGACAAACCGCACCCCGATCAGACTGTCACGACAGGCCCCGGCCGTGATCCGCCGCGGGCCACTGGAATTGCTTGCAACCACGCCACCAATCGTTGGCTCGCCGGTGCGGCCTAGCAGACGACGATAATCTGCGGGTTCAAACGAAAGGCGCTGGCTCTTGGCTGCAAGCGCGGCCTTAACCTCTGCCAGCGGGGTTCCGGCGCGTGCGACCAGCGTCAACGCGCCGGGTTCATAAAGGGTGATGCCCGAGAGGCCCGAGGTCTCTAGCGCCGTGCCCTGCGCGCGGCCAATCTGCCGGGTATCGCCCCCGCAAATTCTAAGCGGGCCTTTCGCAGCCTTGATCATATCGGCCAGTTCGGCCTCATTTTCGGGTCTCATGCGCGCCGCCCCTTACTGGCGTCAAGCGGGAAAACCTTGGCCGGGTTCAGCAACCATTTGGGATCAAATACATCTTTGACCGCCATCTGGATTTCCAGATCATCCGGGGTGTATTGTGTATACATCAACTCGCGTTTTTCCACGCCAACCCCGTGCTCGCCGGTCAGGCAGCCGCCAACCTCGACACATAGCCGCAGGATTTCTGCCCCCATGCTTTCGGCCTTTTCCAGATCGCCCGGCCTGTTGGCATCATATAATATCAGCGGATGCATATTGCCATCGCCTGCGTGAAAAACATTGCCGACATCCAGCCCGTAATCTTGCGAAATTTCGGCAATCCGACGCAAGACATGGGGCAGTTGGCTGACCGGAATCGTGCCATCCAGACACATGTAATCGTTGATCTGCCCCATCGCCCCAAACGCGGCCTTGCGTCCTTTCCAGATATTGGCAGATTCCGCCTCACTCTTGCTTTCGCGCAACTCTACAGGGTTATGGGCGCGCGCGATATCCATGATCAGGGCCAGTTGCGTATCGATTTCTGCGGGCGCACCTTCGACCTCGACGATCAACAGAGCCTCCACATCCGGGTAACCGGCCTGGGTGAAATTTTCTGCCGCGCGGATCACCGGGCGGTCCATAAATTCAATCGCCACGGGCAGGATTCCGGCCTTGATAATATCCGACACACAAGCCCCCGCGCCCGCGTTGCTGTCAAATCCGATCAACACCGGGCGGGCGCCCTCGGGCTTGGCCAAAATACGCAACGTCGCTTCGGTCACCACGCCGAGCTGCCCCTCGGAACCACAAATCACCCCCAGCAAATCATAGCCCGCCGCATCCAGATGCGCCCCGCCGATTTCCAGCACCTCGCCTTCCATAGTAACCATCGTAATCCCCAGCAGGTTGTTGGTGGTCACGCCATATTTCAAACAATGCGCCCCGCCGGAATTCATGGCGATATTTCCCGCAATCGCGCAAGCGAGCTGGCTGGAAGGGTCTGGCGCATAGAAAAACCCTCGCCCCTCAACCGCGCTGGTCACAGACAGGTTAGTGCGTCCCGCCTGCACGCGGATATAGCGGTTAGCATAGTCGGTTTCCAGCACGCCGTTCAGCCGTGCCACCCCTAAAACCACACAATCCGCCGTGGGCAAAGCGCCCCCCGCCAGCGACGTTCCCGCCCCGCGCGGCACCACCGGCACACCCATTTCATGACAGATTTTCAACACACCCGCGACCTCGGCAGTTGACCCCGGCAGCACCACGGCCAAAGGCGGACAGCGATAGGCCGAGAGTGCATCGCATTCATAGACCTTTAAGGCATGCATATCCTCAATCACCGCTGCGGCCGGTAATACCGATCGCAATTGCGCCACGATATAGCTTTTGCGCTTAAGGATGCTCTGATCTGGCTCTGGTAATTCCACTTGATCCTCGTCTTAACGTTAGCACCCGCGTTATTCTGAATGCCAAGTCTAAACCAAAATATTTGAAATGATAGGACTTCAGTTTATCACAAACACATCATAGCATAGGTGTCCCGTGCAACATACGTGGCCCCTTTAAGAACGGACGTTCAACAAAACATCGCTAATGTCGGCTGTGCGGACTAAGTGACCTTTTGCTGTATGAACAAGAGCCTTATAGACTCAATCGACGCATAGGTAATATGGGCGGGGAGCGGGAGTTCGCTGCGGATGCTAGCGTAAGAACTGATTTCAGCAAAGCAGACGTTCGCTTGGTGGATTCTTGTGTTGAAAGAGAGTAAAGAAAATTAACGGCCTAGTCATGTTTTTTTGCCAACCTTCTCCCCTCACTTCTTGCCGAATGGCCGATTCGTTACTTGTCAAGGTATTGTTAATAACTATCTAGTGGTACACAGTGTATAACAGATTTTCATACGATTTTCTAAATATGGAAAATCCGTTCGGGAGAAATGAATGAATCATTTTCTAGAAACTGACGTCTTACTCGACAAAAAAGTTGTAAGCATTCAGAATCAAACGATTAAAACATCAAGGGGCAAGGTACACAAGCCAACGAAGCCTCTGCTAGCCTTTAGGATAGGTTTCAGAAGGGGTTTTGCATCCTTTGCAGACATCGGGCAAAAGCATCAAAAGAAAACTAAAGCTCTAAACATTGTTCACATGTCAGGCGGACGAGTGGATTTAGCTTGGTGTAAAGTTGGAAGTCTAATTGAGGAGGCTTCTGACGCAGAAGTGAAACTACTTGGACGAAAATAACGAATCGGGTGATGAGGAATCAGAAAACCTACCTGAGACAGTAGAAATGGCTGAAAAGCTTAGTGATGCACTTGGGGAATTAATCCCAAGTGAGGACGTGCGACTGAAGGTTATTTCGCGCATTTCCACAGTCGTAAGACGTGAGGTTCGTATCCACTCTGGACCTCTACCACCTCCAGAACAACTTGCTGACTATGAGAAAATTTCTGCGGGACTTGCTATACGCATCGTAGAAATGGCCGAAAAGCAGCAAAATCATGGTATGGAAATGGACCTAAAATTATCAAATGCAAGTATAACCGATAGAATTAAAACTACGGATGCGGCGATAAAAGATCAGACGCGTGGTATGAATGTGGGGGCTTTTTTACTGTTTGTTATTTTATGTTTTGCATTAATATCCGGCCTCAATGATCAAACAATTGTTGCTGGTTTATTTTTAGGTGCCGCTGTGCTGAATGCCATTGGATTATTTGTCCACGGGCGCAATAATGGTGAGAACGGTGAAGCTGAGTAACTACATTAAACCGATATTCTGAATAAAAAGGAATCTATTATCTGGTGGAAAGAGGTTTTTCAACCGAACTGATAGTTCGCCGATAACCCCTAATGGTAGCGCCATTCAATTAGAGTTGCACTGAGTTTACAGTTCGCTCCCCTTACGGCGAGAGGTAAAGATTTGTGTTTAGCTGGTCTGAACCAAGAGCCTTTATCTGAATTGCCGAATGTCCGGTTTTGAGTTGCTGTTAAGCGGCATAGCCCAACTTCTTGAAGGTCAGCAATGGACCGGAAGTAACACCGGCCATTTTTCCCGCCTGCGAAAAGTCTACATGGGCACACCGGTCAAACCGGCTGTCCATCGGTTTTTGTGAATGTCTTGTTTTGTGTAGTCATCCCCAAAAAAAGGACAACTTATGCCGCACAAAGGGACAAACTATGCTGCACACAACAATAGGGATGCTTCCATCGGGGCGGCGTTTGGGTCTCGTGGATCAACATTAACAATAGTACGGTATTTGTGTTCAGGGTTATCTACATTTGGGCATCAATCTTTCGGGAGGGCACGTAATGGATATGTACAGCACGAAGGCACGATCGACGCCTCAAAAGACATTGATAATGATTTTGGAACTGGCCTTGCTGCTTATCGCGGCCCAAATTATGTTTGGCCCTTGGAGTGCGCAGATTTCCAATATGCTGGGCTGGGCTGCTATAAGCCCTTCACCAGCGCGCCGATACGTGATTATGGTATTCTCTATTGTCATTTTTGTGCGCTATATTTTCACTATGTTCTATATGATCAAGCGGCGCATTCCCTGGTCAGAGGCATTCACTATCCCGTTTGCTTTTGCGCTCTATTATCTGGGGTTCGCCATGCTTGTCTTGCCCGCAGCCGCACCGTTAGGCTTGATTGATTACCTTGGCATTGCCCTTTTTGCCTTTGGGTGCTGGCTGAATACCACGTCTGAAATGCAGCGCGACCGCTTTAAACGGGATCCAAATAACAAGGGTAAACTATTCACCTCAGGCCTGTTTGCATGGTCAATGCACATCAACTTTTTCGGCGACATCCTCTGGGTCGCGGGCTATGCGATAATAAGCCAAAATATCTGGGCGGCACTAATAGTTCTGTTCATCTTTTGCTTCTTTGTCTTCTTCAATGTGCCAAAACTGGATGCTTATCTGGCAAACCGATATGGTGAAGAATTCAAGGCCTACGCTTTGCATACCAAACGTTTGGTGCCGTTGGTTTGGTAGCTGTTGGTGGATTGGCCCCCGTCATTCTGAATGCCAAATCTAAACCAAACATTTAAAATGATCGGCCCTCAGTTTATCATAAACACATCATAGCGCGTCGATTTTCCGCCTATCTGGTGAGAGGGGGCGGGGATGCCTTCCATCGGGGCGGCTTTTTGTGGCCATTTCAGCACCACGCGATTGCGCGCAGCGGTAAGGGCTGCCTGCATAAGGCGCGGTGCATCCGGGTCTGTGCCAACGATTTCGCGAATTATCCGCATTTCTTTTTTGACCAGCGCCGAATTCTGGCGTGGCGGGTGCATGGGGTCAACCAAAACGACTTCTGGGGCGAGATCAGGCAGTAAATCACAGGCATCGCCCTGCAACAGGGTCATGCGGGTGATTATTTCGGCAATTTCGCCGCCTGCCGCCCTTGCCCGGGCCATAGCCTCCTCCAGCAGGTGGTGCATTTTGGGCGCGCGTTCAATCAACGTCACCTCAGCCCCGAGGGATGCCAGCAAAAACGCATCGCGCCCCAGCCCGGCGGTGGCATCGACAATCTGCGGCGTATGCCCGCGTTTCATCCCCACGGCTTTGGGTAATGCCTGCCCGCGCCCGCCGCCAAAACGCAAACGGTGCGCCACAGCGCCGCTGGTAAAATCAATGATCAGCTTATCGGCTTTGCCGCTCACCCCTCAATGATTTCTTCGGCTTGGCGCAGGTCCACACTGACCAATTGTGAGACCCCCTGTTCGGCCATCGTAACACCGTACAAACGGTCCATCCGCGCCATGGTGACCGCGTGATGCGTGATGATCAAAAACCGCGTGTCAGTCTGTTTGGTCATCTCATCGAGCAAATCGCAAAACCGCGTGACATTGGCATCATCCAGCGGCGCATCGACCTCATCAAGCACGCAGATCGGGCTGGGATTGGCCAGAAATACCGCGAAAATCAGAGATAGTGCGGTCAGGGTCTGCTCGCCGCCCGACAGCAAGGACAACGTGGAAAGTTTCTTGCCCGGCGGTTGGCACATCAGTTCCAGCCCGGCCTCCAGCGGATCATCGCTTTCGACCAGAACCAGATTGGCCTCACCGCCGCCAAACAGGTGTTTGAACAGGCTTGAAAAATTCTTATTCACCTCGTCAAAAGCATCCAGCAGCCTTTGGCGGCCCTCTTGATTAAGGTTGGAAATTCCGTGGCGCAGTTTCTTCACGGCCGCTTCCAGATCCTGAGATTCACTGTTTAGTGCGTCAAATTCTTCCTGCACTTCGCGCGCGTCTTCTTCGGCGCGCAGGTTCACAGCCCCCAAGGCCTCACGTTGGCGTTTCAGGCGGTTCACATCATTTTCGATCATCTCTGCGGTCGGCATTTTATCGGGATCGGCCTCCAGCGTTTCCAGCAGTGCGGTGGGTTCCAGTTCCATCTCTTCGTGGATGCGCTCAGCGCTGGTATCCACGCGAGAACTTGCAGCTTCGCTAAGAGCTTGGGCGCGCGCACGGGCCTCACGGGCGGATGCGGCGGCGCGTTCAGACTGGCGCTCAGCCTCTTCAACCTCGCGCAACACCGTTTCCCCGAGTGCCAGCGCATCGCTTGCTTTGCGGCAACGTTCTTCGGCCTGTTCCAGCGATTTTGCCAGCGCGCTACGTTTGGCAATTATTTCTTCCGGCGCGACAGTTGCTGCGGTCAAATCAGTCTCGTTTTCTGCTTTGCGCGCCTCCAGTTCCGCCAAACGGGTTGCAGCATTTTCAAGGCGCAGGCGCCAGCCGCTCATCTCTTTGGTGATCTCTTGCATGCGACGCACGCGGGCCTCGCCTTCGCGCCGCTGCTCGTCAGATAACGTGCGTTTGGTCAGCATGGTCAGGCGCGCCGCTTCGACCCTGATTTTGCGAGTTTCAAGCGTATCGCGGCTTGCATCGAGATCATCCAGATCAGCGGTTGCGCGTTCAGCCTCGCGAAGCGCATCGCGGGCTGCCTGGGCCTCATTTTCATGGCGTGAAACGGCCATATGCAGGGTTTCCAACTTGCCTTTCAGCATGTCTTCAGCGGCCTCGCTGCGCGAAAGCTGGCGGGTGGCTTCATTGGCATCCGCATCAGATTTTTTGCGCGAATCCCGGGCGTCTTGCTCAGCCGATTGCGCGGTTTCCAGTGTTTTGCGGGCCGCCAAATGTTGGGTTCGTGCCGCGTCTGCATGGCCCTGCGCATCGGCCAAAGTGGTTGATAATTCGTGCAAACGGTTAACCTGTTGCAAATGTAACGCGGCGGCAGTCGGGGCATCATCACCACCGGCGCGATACCCGTCCCAGCGCCACAAATCCCCCTCTTTTGAGACCAGCCGTTGCCCCGGGCGCAACGCGCTTTGCAGCTGCACAGCTTTTGCGCGATCAACCAGACCCACGGCCGCCAAACGACGATCCAGCACCGCCGGGCCCTGCACGTATTCTGACAGCGCCACAACCCCGTCGGGTAAGGGCGCAGAACTGTCATAATCCGGCATTTTCGCCCAGCCAGACAAGCCATCCGGCCCCACTTCAGGCGCTTTTAGATCGTCGGCAAGTGCTGCCCCCAGCGCCGCCTCATAGCCCTTTTGGGCCCCTACAGAATCGAGCAATTGTGCACCATCCCCTGAATCGCGTGCGATCAGGCGTTCCAGGGCGGAAACTTCGGCGTTGAGGGCATTTGCCTCGCCGTCAGCTTCGGACAAATTTCCCCGCGCTTCAGAATCCTTGATCTGGGCCTCTGCACGGATAATTTCGGCCTTTGACAAGTTTTTTTCAGCACTTATGGCTGTAGAACTGGCCGTTGACTGGGCTTTTTTTGCCATCTCCAACGCCGTTACAGCGGCCTTCAATTCGACCTCAATCGCTGTGGCGCTGTCGTGTACCTTATCGGTCTCTACCACCAGTTTTTCGATCATCTCTTGGGCTTCTTCCAAGCGCCGCGTTGCTGTCTGATGGCGGGCTGAAAGGCGCGCGGCGTCTTCGGTAAGACGATCAAGTTCGGATTCTTCTTCGTTCAAAACCGTGCTGGCATTGCGCGCCGCTTCTTTGGCTAAATCCAGTTTTTCATCGTGATCCACATGCGCTTTTTCCAGCGCGCCTTTTTCCCATGCCAGCCGCTCCATTGTTTCACCGGCATCGTGGTTCAAGCCCTTTTCACGCGCCATATCATGGCCAAGCTGGGTGATACGGGTTTGCAGATCCTCAATAGTTTGGCGCGCGCGATTTTCCTGATCATTGAGGGAATCGCGTTCAACCACCAGACGTTGCAAAACCGCGCCTGCTATGGTTTCTTCTTCGCGCAAAGGCGGGATTTCGCCCTCGGCATCCGTGCGTGCACGTCCCTGCGCGGCCGCCGCCGTTTGCGCGGCCCCCGCGGCTTTTGTCGCCTCTGTTAGCGCCTTATCAGCCTGTTGATGTTCCAGATCCGCCTCGCGCCAGCGGCGGTATAAAAGCAACCCTTCGGCGCGGCGCAATTCACTGGCAATTTCGCGGTAGCGTGCGGCTTGACGGGCTTGGCGTGCCAGCGATTTCAGCTGTGTGTCAAGCTGTTCCAGCACGTCCTCAATCCGCTCCAGATTGGTTTCTGTACCCTTTAATTTCAGCTCTGCCTCATGGCGCCGTTGGTACAACCCCGATATTCCGGCGGCTTCTTCCAGCACCCGACGGCGGGTTTTTGGCTTGGCGTTTATCAATTCCGAAATCTGCCCTTGGCGCACCAGAGATGGCGAATGCGCACCCGTTGAGGCATCGGCAAACAGCATTTGCACATCACGCGCACGCGCTTCCTTGCCGTTGGTTTTATAGGCAGATCCGGCGTCGCGGGTAATCCGGCGCACGATTTCCAGCTTGTCGGAATCGTTCAAAGATGCAGGCGCAAGGCGTTCAGAATTATCAAGCGTCAGGGTTACTTCGGCAAAGTTGCGCGCCGGGCGGGATGAGGCACCGGCGAAGATCACGTCTTCCATGCCGCCGCCGCGCATCGCTTTGGCGCGGTTTTCCCCCATGACCCAGCGCAGGGCCTCCAGCAGGTTGGATTTACCACAGCCGTTCGGTCCAACCACCCCGGTTAACCCCGGCGAGATAACCAGCTCGGTTGGATCAACGAAGCTTTTGAAGCCCAATAATCTGAGTTTGGTAAACTGCACACGGCCCGCCGTTAATGATTCCATTTAGATAGGACAGGATTCCGTTTGTACCCCTGCAAAGTCAACAAGAAACCACAGGATATGCCCTAAAGACCGTAGTTATCCACAAGATATCGTGATTTTTGCGGGTTTCCGCTTGTAGATTTCGGCGCAAGACATAGGTTTGGCTAAAAGGGAGAACAAGATGACGGCACTTTTGGGGATATCCGGCGCCTTGCGCGCGGGTTCATATAACACCATGCTTTTGCGAGAGGCCGCACGCCTGTTTGCGCCTGATAGTTTCACAATGGCCGATGTGCGTTTGCCGCTTTATGACGGGGATCTTGAGGACCGCGCGGGCATGCCACAGGCCGTAGAAACCCTGCACGCCCAGATCAAAGCTGCGGATGCGGTGATCATTTCGACGCCGGAATATAACAGCAATCTGTCGGGGATTTTGAAAAACGCGCTCGACTGGGTTTCGCGTATCCGCCCGCATCCTTGGGCTGGTAAACCTGTTGCCATCCTGTCTGCTGCCAGTGGTCGTGCTGGCGGTGCACGCGCGCAGTTTTCCCTGCGCCACTGTATGACACCGTTTAATCCACGGATTTTGCAAGGACCAGAGGTTATGATCGCCGGAGTTGAGCAGGCATTTGACGAAAACGGGCGTTTAACTAATGCGCTTTCGCTAAAATCTCTCGACAGGCTGATGACGGACCTGAAGGCCGAAATCGGAGGTTAATCATCAAGCGTGCGCGCCTCGTCGATCAGCATCACCGGAATGCCGTTGCGGATCGGAAACGCCAGCCCCGCCGCTTTGGAGATCAGCTCTTGCGCGGCGTGGTCATAGCTTAACATGTTACGCGTGAGCGGGCAGACCAAGGCCTCCAACATCTTTGGATCACTCTTATGCGGCTGGGTTTCGGGCATGGTTACACCAATATCATTGAAGCGAGTTTGCGGCGGCCTTTTTGCGCAACCTCGTTGTCAGCCCCAAGGGCGTCGAGCAGGGTGAAAAGCTGGGCTTTGGCCGCGCCATCGTTCCATTCACGGTCGCGGCGAAAGGCTTCTAACAGTTCGTCTACCGCCTCCTCAATATCGCCCGATGCTGCCAGCGCTGTTGCCAGATCAAGGCGTGCCTGATGATTGTCGGCGTTGGCTGCAAGGGCTGCGCGCAATTCAGCGGTTTCCCCTACTTCGGCGGCGGCATTAGCCAGCACCAGTTGCGCCAAAGCCGCCGACAGGGCGGGATCGGATTTCTTATCTTCGGGGATTTGGGTCGCAAGGTTTTCAGCCGAATCCATGTCGCCCTGGGCCAGATAAGTGCGCAGCAGCCCGGAAATCGCCGCCATATTCCCATCTTCTTCAGCCAAAATAGCACTGAATGTTTGCACTGCATCATCCAGATCACCGTCGGTTAACATCTGTTCGGCCATTTCCAGCGCCTGCTCCATGCCTGCACCGCCGCCCATGGCGCTGACACGTTGCACAAATTCTTTCAGCTCGGCAGGGCCTTGCGCGCCCATGAAACCATCAACGGGTTTTCCATCGACAAAAGCAAACACCGCCGGGATGGATTTAACCTGCATCTGCGCGGCCATCTGTTGGTTTTCGTCAATGTTAACCTTGACCATTTTCACCGACCCGCCCACCGCCTGCACAGCGGTTTCCAGTGCCGGCCCAAGAGTTTTGCACGGGCCACACCACGGCGCCCAAAAATCCACAATCACCGGCGTTTCTTTTGACGCCTCAACCACGTCAGCCACAAAACTAGCGTCATTTGTGTCCTTGACCAAGCCAGTAGTATCTTGCAATTCCATAATATTTCTCCGAAGTATCCGTTGTGTCTTATTTGGGGGCAAAGCGTGCAGGTATCAAGGCATATTCATCAAGACAGTATGTCGCGCCAGAAAATCCGCTTTAACGGCCATTGGTTTGCGCAGAACCAACACCTCATTGCGGATATTGGGCAGTATTGGGATGCCAAACAGTTTATTAGCCTCGGTTTCGGAAAATCCGGCGATCTGGATTGCCTCCAGCCAGGCTGAAATTTTATCGGCCTTTTTGATCTGGGTTTTGATGGTTTTCGGGATATCCACAGGCACTCCGAACCGCAGATGCACTGCCGCCATAAGACGTGCATCCATTGCCCCGTACCCCGGTCCCACCGCCGCTTTGACCGGCGAGATCATATCGCCAATCACATATTCCGGCGCATCATGCAGCAACGCCGCCATGCGCCATTTCGGCAGGGTTTTGGGGGAAAGCAGGCCATAAATCCGCTCCACCAGCAGTGAGTGTTCGGCCACGGAATAGGGGAAATCCCCGTGCGTTTGCCCGTTCCAGCGCGCGACAAAGGCCAGACCATGGGCAATATCTTCAATCTCGATATCCAGCGACGAGGGATCCAGCAGATCCAGCCTGCGCCCCGATAACATCCTTTGCCATGCCCGTGTAGTCATATATCTACCCTCCGATGCGCTGAGTTACACCTAAAGATGTGAAATGTCACATAGTTTGAGGGCAGCTTTACATTTTGAAAGCGCACCAATAGTATGATGGGTGTCGAAAGGAATATTTCATGGCTACTATCAGAAAAACTATTACCCTTAGTGATAATCTGGATGCTTGGATTAAATTGCAAATATCACGTGGGTTATTTATGAATGACAGCGAATACATCAGAGACCTTTTGCGTCGCGATCAATCACAGCATGATCAGATTTCCAATCTAAGGCAATCAATATCAGAGGGACTGGAAAGCGGCGTGAGCGAAAAGTCTTTACAAGACATCTGGGGTGCTGCCGAAGATCGATGCCGTGATGCCAGTGGCTGAGTTACGTTTCAGTAGGAAAGCTGAAATTGATCTTGCAGAGATAGCCGACTTCTCGGTTGGCAAATTTGGTATTATACAGGCCCGGCTATATAGGGATAATTTTCAGGCCTGCTTCAACTCTTTATGCGAAAACCCGAAGCTTGGAAGAAGCGCAAACGAATTGGCGCCGGGGCTGCGCCGCATTCGTC
This sequence comes from Paracoccaceae bacterium, assembly GCA_036479695.1. Taxonomy (GTDB): domain Bacteria; phylum Pseudomonadota; class Alphaproteobacteria; order Rhodobacterales; family Rhodobacteraceae; genus NORP23. The sequence goes on along the minus strand of JAZGFN010000001.1, from coordinate 300,125 downwards.
AGCAAGCGCATGTCATTTTTTATCAACATGCTCAAGATCAGGTTTTGGTTGTTCGTGTGTTACATTACAGCATGGATTTTGAGCGAAATTTATAGAGCATATCTGATTACGCTTTCCACCCATATTAATCTTGTAAGCAATCAAAACAGCCCGAAACTATGTGATGCACCACAAAAGGGGAACGCACCGTATTGTCGATAGGGTATCGGGGTGTTATGGGGACCACGAACCTAATCGCGTGACCATAAAGGAGCCCCCGCGAATGTCTGATTATATTGTCAAAGATATCACCCTAGCCGATTTTGGCCGTAAAGAGCTGGATATAGCCGAAACCGAAATGCCCGGCCTGATGGCCTTGCGCGCGGAATACGGTGACAGCAAACCGCTTAAGGGCGCGCGTATTGCGGGATCTTTGCATATGACCATTCAGACGGCTGTTTTGATGGAAACGCTGGTACATCTGGGGGCTGATATCCGTTGGGCCTCGTGCAATATTTTCTCAACGCAAGATCACGCCGCTGCTGCCATGGCCGCTGCAGGCATCCCGGTTTTTGCGATCAAAGGCCAGTCTCTGGTTGAACATTGGGATTATCAGGACCAGATTTTCCTGTTCAAAGACGCGCCTTGTAACCTGATCCTTGATGATGGTGGCGATGCGACCCTTTACATCCTGCTGGGCGCGCGCGTTGAGGCCGGTGAGACAGAGTTGCTGGAAAACCCGCAATCCGAGGAAGAAGAGGCAATTTTTGCCCAAATCAAAAAGCGCATGGCCGCCAGCCCGGGGTGGTTTACCAAACAACGTGACGCGCTCAAAGGTGTCTCCGAGGAAACCACAACAGGGGTGCATCGCCTCTATCAACTGGTTGAACAGGGCCAACTGCCGTTCCCTGCAATCAATGTAAACGACAGCGTTACCAAATCGAAATTCGATAATAAATACGGCTGCAAGGAAAGTCTGGTCGATGGTATTCGCCGGGCCACAGACACCATGATGGCCGGTAAAACCGCCGTGGTGTGCGGGTATGGCGACGTGGGCAAAGGCTCGGCCGCCAGCCTGTCGGGGGCCGGTGCGCGTGTGAAAGTTACCGAGGTTGATCCGATTTGCGCCCTGCAAGCGGCGATGGACGGGTTTGAGGTTGTAACGCTGGAAGATGCGGTCGCCACGGCAGATATTTTTGTTACCACCACGGGCAACAAGGATGTGATCCGCCTTGAACATATGCACGCGATGAAAGACATGGCGATTGTCGGGAACATCGGGCATTTTGACAATGAAATTCAGGTGGCAGCGCTGAAAAACCACAAATGGACTAACATCAAGGATCAGGTTGATATGATCGAGATGCCCTCGGGCGCGCGGATCATTCTGCTGTCACAGGGGCGTTTGTTGAACCTTGGCAATGCCACCGGGCACCCCAGTTTTGTGATGTCGGCGAGCTTTACCAATCAGGTTTTGGCGCAACTTGAGTTGTGGGAAAACGAGGGCAAATACAAAAACGAGGTCTATATCCTGCCCAAACATCTCGATGAAAAAGTCGCACGCCTGCATCTGGACCGGATCGGCGTGAGACTGTCGAAACTGTCAAACGAACAGGCCGAATACATCGGTGTCAGCGCGGATGGCCCGTTCAAGCCGGAACATTATCGGTATTAAGGTCACGGGATAGAAACCCAAGGCATTTTGCGCAGGCTAGGTATCTTCGATAGGATTATTTAGCCTGCGGTCAGATTAATGCCTACCGTGCTTGGGTATCTTGCCAAAATCAGCCAATTATTCGCCGCAATCTTGATAATCAGAGGTCAAACAGGCCCGTGCCATTTCCTGCGCTTTTGCGACATCGGTGGGGGTCATTGTCGTGGTAAGCGTGTCCCGAATTTCCCCAGCTCCCTCATGGCCGTTAAATGCGCTTATGTCAGACCACATGTACGCACGAATATTGTCCTGTAAAACGCCGAGACCATCCAGATACATCACACCCAGATTGTACTGTGCCCAGGCATCACCTTGTTTGGCAGTCACCCGATACCAGCGCGCCGCTTCGCTATAATCTTGCAGCACGCCCTCACCAAAATAATACATCAAACCCAGATTATATTGGGCCATGGCATAGTCTTGTTCGGCAGCTAACCGATACCAGCGCGCCGCCTCGCTGTAGTCTTGCAACACGCCCTCGCCAAAATAATACATCAAACCCAGATTGTACTGCGCAGAGGCATCGCCCTGCTTTGCAGCCATCAGGTACCAACGCGCAGCTTCGCTGAAATCTTGTGCCACACCCTGGCCACTGTAATACAGCACACCCAAATTGTACTGGGCATTGACATCACCTTGCGCTGCTAATGGTTTCCATTCCTTATATGCAGTTGCAAAATCGCCAGATTCAGCGGCCTTCATTCCTGCATTGAAATTCTGTGCAAGCAGTGCTGAAGGCAGAACGAGCGAGATCAAAACAAGGGCTATCTTGCAGTATTTGTACATGAAAATCCCCTAGGGCGTTTTATACAAAGCCAAACCGTTTAATTTTGCAGGAATATATCTTGAAAACGGCAATAAAACAAGGGCGTGCCAACCTGACGGACTTGGCTGGTTTTATACGCCCGGATGCAGGGTTTTCCCCAAAATATGCGCGTCATTCCCGATGACATGCCCCGCCGTTCCTACGATCAGCGGATCGGCAGGGGTGGCAACCTCGGCGTCGCGATCAGGGTATGGCAGAGAGGCCAGAAAATGCCGCATCGTGTTCAGGCGCGCGCGTTTTTTATCGTTGGATTTAACGATTGTCCAGGGTGCATCAGCGGTATCGGTGTAAAAGAACATCGCCTCTTTGGCTTCGGTGTAGTCATCCCACTTATTAAGGCTGGCGCGGTCAATTGGCGAGAGTTTCCACTGTTTCAACGGGTCGTGTTCGCGCGATTCAAAGCGGCGGCGCTGTTCTTCCTGCGTGACCGAAAACCAGTATTTGAACAGGCGCACGTCTGAGCGGGTGATCATGCGTTCCAGATCGGGGGTTTGGCGCATGAATTCCAGATATTCGGCGGGCGTGCAGAACCCCATTACCCGCTCGACACCGGCGCGATTATACCATGAGCGGTCAAAGAATACGATCTCGCCGGCGGCAGGCAGGTTTTCGATATAGCGTTGGAAATACCACTGGCTGCGCTCTCGGTTAGTTGGCTTATTGAGCGCAACAACCCGCGCCGCACGTGGGTTTAGATGCTCGGTAAAACGTTTGATCGTGCCCCCTTTGCCCGCGGCATCACGCCCTTCAAATAAAAGAACGATTTTTTGATTCGTATCCTCAACCCACTGCTGAACTTTCAGCAATTCCACCTGCAACTTGGCTTTTTCGGCCTCGTATTCCTTTTTCTTCATCTTGTCAGGATAGGGATATGTCGCTTGCTCAAACTTCGCGTGCGGCGAGGTTGCGGGGATATCCATATGTTTCTTCAAATCAATATTTTGATCTTTTATTGTTGGTTTTCTAGGCAATAGAATCCCTCCCTTTCTCAATTACGCACATATATTAACACGTGTGAACTTCGCGGCCTTGATATATGTCAAATCAATCTGTTTGACAGGCGATATTATGCATGTTGCTAATGACAGAATTTCATTCCATACTTGGATGTATTAATCAGTACTCCCTCAGTTACCATGTCATAATTTATGCGTCGAGCAGCGCATATAAAATAACATATATGGGCAGGGCAGAATGAAATACCCATCACAACCTGGTTTGTTGATATTACTGATTAGTGTTCTTGGCTGCGGGAATCCGCCTGCAACGCCACCGCCGGACCCTGGCCCTGGTCCAAACCCCGGCCCACTATCGTCTTATGTGAATAGAGGGGGCAGTTTTTTTGGCTCTGGCGAGGGTTTTAATCGGTTTTATACGGACAGTTCCTGGGTGGCGACACGCACTTTATATGTCAGCCGCACCGGCAATAATTCCAACGCGGCGACCAATTCACAGCAAAACCCAGCCCCGGTTAGTGCCATTCCCGGCTTGGTGGAACCGGGCGACAAGGTGATTTTTCTACAAAGTGCAAGCCCCTACACCAACGTAAATATCCATCTGGAGCCTGAAAAAAGCGGCAGCTATGACGCGCCCGTAGTTTTTGTTGCAGAACGCGATGCAGGCGGCGGGTACGGGGTGCATTTGGAATGCAGAAATGGCTCTACCAATGCTGATTCAAGTTGTTTTAACTTTGAGGGGTCGAATTACATGGCCGTTGAAGGGTTTGAGATGTCTGGCGGCTTTTACGGCGTGCGGGCTGTGGGGCTTGATTATGCCTCAACGCAGCACCAACAGGGTATCGCTGTGTTGAACAATAAAATCCACGATCAGGATAAAGACCCGATCTTTACCGGGCAGTCCGACTGGTCCGTGATTGAGGGCAACGAGGCCTATAACGCCGGCAGCGGTGATGGCCATGGCATTTACATATCCAACGGCAGTGACTGGGGGATTGTGCGGCGCAATGAGCTTTATCAAAATGCGTCCTCTGACTTACAAATCAATGCGGATCCGGCCTCAACCTGTGATGATGTCGGTCTCCTTTATATTGACCCAGCTTGTGATGGCCCCGCAGAGAACGGACAGGGGCAGGGCGTTTCGGAATATTTCGTTGTTATCGATAATTTTTTGCATCACGGCGATGGGCAGGGGCCGAATTTCACTTCGGTAAGAAATTCCAGGGTCGTTCACAACATTTTTGGTCCCTATGACCGGCATAACACCTCTTTTTGGCAAGAAACTGACAATCCAAATCTGGGTTCTTCGGGCAATATCATCGAGGATAATCTGTTTGTTGGCAACAATAGCCATTTGCTGCAACTGGTAGTCTACGCAACCGGAAATACCGTTCGCAATAACATCTTTCTGGCGCTGAATATGAATGGTACCGGGGCGTCCAGCTCGATAAACAGTCTTGAAATAGATGGTTTATCGAGTGCTGCGTTCGAGGGGAATATGTACATCGGCGGGTATCTTGATGGTCATATCGTGCAGGCCAATGAAGATGATCGTGATGATTATGACCCCGACTGGTTTACCAACAATGGTTTTGGGCGAATTCATCACCCCGAAGACTGGACGCCAAGCGGCACGTCGCCCTATGGGAATTTCAAAAGCTGGGAGCCGCCGGAGTTTTAATATCACGCAGCAAAGGTTATCAGTATCACCCCTGATACGACGACAATTGATGCCAAAAGGCGCAATTTCCAGGGGCGCTCTTTCAGCCAGATCATCCCGATCAGCGTGGCAAACACCACCGAGGTTTCGCGTAAAGTTGAAACCATGCCAAGCGGTGCGATGGCTTTGACATAGATCACCAAACCATATGCGCAGGCCGACACCAGCCCGCCGATCAGGCCTAAAATCAGGGTTTGGCGGGGTATTTGCAACATTTTGCGGCCCAATCGAGCAAAGATGAACCCGGCTGTGAAAATCTCGGCGATGAACAGCCAGCCGATGTATCCAAACGCTGTGGCCGCCACCCGCACACCCATACCATCGATCAGCGAATAGCTCGCGATCATGGCGCCTGTGGCAAGGGCCGTTAGCACAACGAGGGGCGGGGTTCTGCTGCGAAACAAGTCACCGGCCAGCATGAATATGCCCAATGAGGTCAGCAATATACCGCCCCACGCAAGCGGGGGCAGCACCTCACCTGCGAAAACCTGCGCCCCGAGCGCCACCAGCACCGGGGACATGCCGCGCGCAATGGGGTAGACATGGCTAAGGTCGCCAAGACGATAGGAATGATACAGCAGAAAGTAATAGGCAAAATGGATGATGGTTGAGCCTGCAATAAACGGCCAGCTTTGCGGTGCCGGAATTGGATATTGACTGGCAAGGATAACACCCAGCAGCACATGCCCCAGCGAGATCAGACCAAGCGTGGCAAGCCGATCATCCGCCGCCTTGATAAAAGCATTCCACAGCGCATGCAGCAGGGCCGCAAACAGCACGATGGATATGGTGGTATAGGTCATGAAAAACGGTTGCGTGGCCCCAGATCAGACGGGGCCACGTAAATTTAAGGTTTTTCGCCGCGTGCCAGACGGGCGTTGATATCGTCAATCACCGCTGGCAGATCAACCAGACTATCGATGACGTAATGCGCACCGGCCTGCTCCAGGATTTTGCGGGTTTTAGCCATGCGCGCGGCCATATCAGCCTCTGACAGCGTGGCCTCTTCTTCCAAGGTATTGATGTTCATGTAGTTGGAATAGCGCACCAGCCCAACACCCCAGCAACCGGCATTCATCGCTTCGCCAATACCCGATACGGTATCATCACATTTCACCACGGATTTCACATCGTCAATGCCCAGCAGATCAAGATTTTTGAACACCATATGCGGAGACGGGCGCGCGCCGTTTTCGACCTCATCGCCTGCGACAGTTGCGTCAGGCACAACACCCTGCGCGACCACGTCTTTTAGCAGCACATCAACCATGACGCGGGTAAAACCGGTGGATACGCCAATTTTGATGCCGTCAGCCTGAAGGCCATTCACCACCTCTTTGATGCCGGGCAACAATGCCGTGTATTTTGGCAGGCAATCCAGCTGTGCCGGAACAAAATCTGCAAACATCGCGTCAACATCCGCTTGGGTTGGCGGAGTGCCTTTGATGGATTTCCAACGCGCCGCAATCACCGGATCCTGGGTCAGTTTCTGGATGTGGATATCTTTGCGCAAACCCATGGGGCCGCGGGCCTCTTCCATGGAAATTTCAACGCCCTGATTTTTGAAAACCTCAACGAAAACCACCGCAGGCGCAATGACATAGGCATCCGCGAGGGTGCCGCTCCAATCAAGAACTGCGGCTTTGATTTTACCGCGATAAGTGCGCGCGAAAGTGTATTCAGATGGTCCAGACATTGGGTTTTCCTTTAGGTTAATTTATTACGTTCAAGTTTGGCAATTTCAGGTGGGGCGGCATCATCAACGCCCATCTCGGTTAAGCTTTCTTTAGCAGCGCGCACAACCTGCGCCATCACGTGTTCATCCATCTGGCCAATGCAACCGATGCGAAAACTGTCTACCACGGTCAGCTTGCCGGGATAGATGATAAAGCCTTTTGCCTTCATCAGGTCATAGAATTCTGTGAATTCAAAGTTTGGATGAGCCGGGCAGAAAAACGTGACAATGATCGGGGATAGCCAACGGTTTTGCAGCAAGGTCTCAAACCCCAGTGCACGCAACCCTGCCACCACCACATCGCGATTGCGCGCGTAACGCGCGCCGCGCGCCGCCACGCCACCCTCAGCCTTATGGGCGCGAAGCGCTGCAAGAAAAGCCACCACAACATGGGTCGGCGGGGTAAACCGCCACTGGCCGGTTTTCACCATATGCGTCCATTGGGCATACACATCCAAGCTAAGCGAGTGGCTGCGCCCTTTGGCGGCTTTCAGCTCAGCGCGCTTGGCAATGATAAACCCAAATCCCGGTACGCCCTCGATGCATTTATTCGCCGAGGAAACCATGGCGACATAATCGGCGTCGATATCGATCGCCCCAAAGGTGCTCATGCTGTCCACCAGCAGTTTACGCCCCGCCGCTTGCACAGCATCCGAGATTTCCGCGATAGGGTTGAGTATCCCCGAGGAGGTCTCGCAATGCACCACCACAACATGGGTGATATCAACGTCAGCGGCCAGTGCATCGGCAACCTCGGCCCCGCGCGGCGGCATATAATCACCCTTGTCTATCACGGTGTGATCACGGGTAAGATATTGTAATGTCTGGGCAATTCGGATTCCATAAGCGCCGTTGCTTAGCACCAGAACCTTGCCATCACGCGGCACAAAGGATGCCAGCATTGCCTCGACCGAAAAACTGCCACTGCCTTGCATAGGCACACAATCCAGATCATCACCACCCGCAAGTTCCAACAACCCGGCCCGAATTTCTGCCGTGACAGCACGAAATTCCGCGTCCCAGCTGCCCCAGTCGCGCAGCATCGCGCGTTTGGTCGCGGCCGATGTGGTCAACGGACCCGGGGTCAGTAAATAGGGTTCACCCATCTCTGGCACTGAATTTTTTGTCATCTCACCCTCTGATGTTTCACCCATGCCTTTTGCCCTTTGACAAATCGCATGTAAAATCGTTATTTTAGATCAACCTAACGATTTAACTTATGGATTGAATCCTATGCGCTATGTCCAGCTTCGCGCCTTTCACAACGTCGCCATCCACGGCGGGTTTTCGCGTGCGGCCAAGGCCTTGCACCTGACCCAACCGGCGATTTCGGATCAGATACGCAAGCTCGAAGAACACTATGATGTGCTGCTTTTCAACCGGCATAAAAAGCAGGTTTCGATCACATCCCAAGGGGCGGCCTTGCTGGAAATCACCAACCGGATGTTTGAAAATGAACGTCAGGCACAGGAATTATTGTCAGAATCCCACGTGCTTAGCGCCGGAAATCTGCGGATCATCGCGGATTCTGCGCATCACGTAAATCCGATTTTGGGGCAGTTTCGCACAAGTTACCCGGGCATTAAAATTGCCATGCGCGCCGGCAATACAGCCGATGTGATCGAGGCGCTATATGCCTATGAGGCCGATATTGGCGTGCTTGGTGAGGCCCCTAAAAACAGCGAAATCAACATCCTGCATCTGGGGTCTTCGCCAATCATTGCCTTTGCTGCCAAGGGATTTATGGCACAGAATCCCGCAGCACTGTCTTTTGTTGAACTGGCTAAAATGCCCCTTATTTTTCGCGAATCCGGTTCAAAAACCCGTCAAAAATTAGAGATAGCTGCCAGAAAATCCGGCGTGAAACTGAAACCGGTGATAGAGGTCGAGGGTCGCGAAGCTTTGCGTGAAATCGTCGCCTCCAAGGCCGGAATCGGGTTCGTGTCTGCGGCTGAATATGGCCATGATGACCGATTTGTCCCCATATCAATAAACGCGCCCCCTATCCGCATGGACGAAGCTTTGATCTGCTTGCGCGAACGCAGCCGGGGTAAATTGGTAGAGGCATTCATGGCCTTGGCGGCCGCACATTTAGCGCCCTAACTGTTTTCGGAATTCACCGTATTTATCAACCGCGTCTCTAAAAGTTGGCCATTTTTATAGAGGATCGGATAGGCAACCGAGGCGAAAAGCGAGTTCATCTCTTTCAAATGCCGCAGGGTTTCCAGATGGATATTGCTGCTTTCAAAGCTGGCCTCGCCCCCGTCACGCAGCCGTTTCAGATGCTGTTTGCGGCTTTTACGCTCCATGTTTGTCATCTCGGTTTTGTCTTCAACCAACGTCCTTGCGGCCTCCATATCTTCAAGAATAAGTACGTTAAACGCCAGTTTGATGTTGCATAAAACTCGTTCATGCATGTTGACCAGCTCGCTCCAACCTTGCTTTGAAAACTTTAAACGCCGGGCATGTTTATTCTCGGCCAGCACCATCAGCCCTTTGGAAACGATATCGCCCGCCGTTTCCAGATTTATCGAAAATTCGGTCAATGCCCGGGCGCGCCTGACCTCGGTTTTCGTCATATCCGCGCGTTGAAGTTCGGCAACATAACGTCTGATATCGGAAAATATCGCGTTAACATCCTTGTCCATATCCTGAACCTGCACCATGCGATCTTTGTCAAAATCCTCGTATAAATCCATCACCTGATGCGCCATTACTTCAACGATTTGGCCCATGCGCAGAACCTCACGGGTAACGCCGGGCAGAGCCAGTTTGGGCGATTGCAAGGCCGTGCGATCAAGCGCGCTCATGGACTTCAAGGGATCGGAGTCGTTCGTGATGGTTTCGGGCAGCAGCCACGCCAGCGGTTTTTCCATCATTTGACTGAACGGCAGGCCGATAATAAGCAGGGCGAAATTAAACGCCAGATGCACATTCACCAGATATTGCCCCGCCCCGAAACCATCGAAAACCGATAAAGCAGGCGTCAGGTTGACAATCAGCAGTGCGATAATCGCGCCTGTGCCGCGCAATAACAGGTTCCCGACGGGAATGCGGCGCGCAAACCGGCTGAGGCCGCGCGACAGCCAGATCGGCAGCAATGCCCCGCCGAAATTTGCCCCCAAAACCAGCGACACCCCCGCGGTCAGCGGCAAAACATCCAATGTAACAAGGGTCACAAACAGCAATATCGCGGCCACGCTGGAGTGCATGATAAATGCCAGCCCGGCGCCCAGCAGAAACGCCGAAACATATTCCGCCCCCAGATATCCGGCCATTGCGGGCAGTAACGTGCTTTCGCGAATCGGTTCGCTGGCAGCGCCAATCATTTGCAAAGAGATCAGGATAAACGCGATGCCCAGAAATATGCGCCCGCTTTGCCGGACGCCGCGCCGCTCAATTTTCAGGAACATCCAGCCACCGGCTGCCAGCAGAACCGGCACCAGCCAGTCCAGGCGAAAGGTTAGGATCTGGATCACAAGTGCTGATCCCGCATCCGCCCCCAGAACAATCGCAAGACCTGTACCAACCGTCAGCAATCCACCCGCCGCAAATCCAGTTGCCAGCAAGGTTGCCGCCGTCGCGCTTTGCAACACAATCGCCAGCACAGTGCCCGCAAGCGCCGATTGCAGGCGGTTTTTCTTGCGGGTCAAAATGCGCTTGAATGAGGGCCCCATAGCCCGCTCAATTCCAGTTTGCACCATGCGCACAGCGAACAGCAACAGCATGGTTGCACCGGCTAAATTCAGGAAAAAAGCAAGGATATTCAGGTTCTACCTCCGGAAAATTGTTAATATCGCAGGCGTCAAAAGACCACGACCGCTAGCTATTGTCGAGCGAATTCACTGTATAGCAGTAATATACGAGCAGATCGCCGCGTTAATAACAGGTAAAAACCTCCATTTTACCTCATATTTTAACTAGAAAAAACTTGCGCGACTCAAAGGCTGCCATTTAAGGTGACATTGCGGAACATCCAGGCAGGACGCCGGATTGGTATAATCCACCGCATCTCCACATTATTGAAATATTGCCGTTTAGCGCAACGCCGAGGAGCGAGCATGTCAGGACGCTGGCATGCGGGGTGCAGGGGGGTCTTCGTGGGGAAGGCCCTCCTCGTACCCATTTATTCCGAGGTATTTGTTACACGGGTCGCGATTTTTATGTATCAAAACATCACCCGCACCAGCCACAGGGTGATGGAGGGGAATGCCAGTAAAATCCCGACACGAATAATATCCGAAATCACGAATGGCGCCACGCCTTTATACGTCTCAACGATCGGGATATCCTTGGCGAGGGAATGGATGATAAACAGGTTCATGCCCACGGGCGGCGTTATCAACCCCACCTCAACCACGATCAGCGCAAGGATGCCAAACCAGATCGCGACTTCCTCGGCTGGCATGCCAAAATCGAGCGCCATGATAATGGGGAAAAAGATCGGAATGGTCAGTAAAATCATTGAGAGGCTGTCCATGATGCAGCCAAATATCAGGTATAAAACCAGCATCGCGACCATCACCATCATCGGCGCAAAACCCTGATCGCCGACCCATGCCGCCAGCCCTTGCGGGGTTTGGGTGAGGGCCAGAAATGCGTTGAAAATCTGCGCGCCGAATATGATGAAAAAGATCATGCCTGTGGCTGATGCTGTCGCCAAAATTGATTCCAGAAACCCGCTTTTATCAAGATTTCTACTGATAAGCCCATAAAGCCCGGTGCCAATGGCCCCCACTGCGGCGCCCTCGGTCGGGGTGAAAATACCGGCGTATATGCCGCCAATAACGGTGAGGAATATGATAACAACAGGCCAGATCGCTATCAGATTACGCCACCGTTCGGGGTAGGGAACACGCGGTGCGGTCTTGGCGCTATCTGGCGCAATACGCACGTAAATCATCACAACTAGCATATACCCAAGTGCCGCTAAAATCCCCGGAATCATCGCAGCCATGAACATCTTGACGATGTTTTGTTCGGTAATAATGGCGTATATCACCAAAATCACCGAAGGCGGAATCAGGATACCAAGCGTGCCGCCTGCGGCCAGAACCCCCGTAGAAAGGGCGTCGGAAAATCCATAGCGGCGCATTTCCGGCAAGGCGACCTGCCCCATGGTCGAGGCCGTCGCAAGCGATGACCCGCACACCGCGCCAAAGCCCGCGCAAGACCCAACGGCGGCAATCGCCATTCCGCCTTTGCGGTGCCCGACCCAATCGGCGGCGGCGCGAAACAGCGCGCGCGACATGCCGGATTTCGTGGCAAACTGCCCCATTAACAGAAACATCGGCACGATAGATAACGAGTAGCTGGCGAATGTGTCATAGGTCAAAGATTTCAACTGGCTAAGCACAGCGTTGGGGGTTCCAAGCACGATCCATGTGCCGATAAACCCGGTAAATCCCATCGAAACACCGATTGGTATGCGCAAAAATATTGCGACCAGCATGATGGCAAAGGCGAGGATGGAAAGCTCGAGACCACTCATAAATGTGCCTCCTCATGGCCGCGCAAGGTCCAGTTCAGGGATCGCCAAACGGTGTAGTAACACACGATTGCAAAGAAACCCGCGCCCAGCATCGATAGGGCATAGCCATACCAGACCGGCATGCGCAAAATGAAGGTTGTTTCCAGAAAAAACGGCGCATCTCCCAGCATTAGCAGCTCGCGTATGCGCTCGGAACCATGGGGGATGCGCTCTCCCAGACCCAGCCACAATCGCCAGGCAATGACACTGGCAGCAATGGCCAGCGCCAAATCTCCCAGCATTCCGAGGAAGATCCGCAGGCGCGGTGGAAATGTGTCGACCAGAATATCAACCGTGACCTGCCCGCGGTTAAACTGCCCCCAGGGCAAAAAGCTGAAAACCGCGACAGCACAGGACAATTCTACCAGCTCAAAATCGCCGGAAATAGGTCCAAGACCCGCCCAGATCAACGCGCGCCCTGAAATTGAGATCACCGTCATCAAAGCCGCCGCCGTTAAAATGACGCCTCCGAAATAGGCCAGCCAACGGCTTAGACGTTTCAAAATACGCCCGATTCTGGCCTCGGTTTGCGGGGCAATGCCGCGCGGTTTATTGCTCAAACCCGGTCTCCTCTGATCAAAGCTTTCAGCGCTTTATGGCTGCTTGCGACGCGAAATGATAGAGGGGCGGGTGTTCAAAGTATCAACATCCATTCCGGCGGTTTTCTTATAGGCGTTTGCGGTATTTTCCAACTCATCCTGCGATAGAATATCCGTGATTTCTTCAAACCCGTCGGGCGCGCGTTTTGCGACGATATCCATCACCTTATCCGGCCCGTCCCCGCGATTTGCCAGCACAATGGCCGCCGTCACGGGGCGGCGTTCGGCCTCATAACTGTGCAAAGCATCAGGCGTGCGGCCCAACGCACGGATTTCACGCGCCAGCACCCGCGCATCCAGTATCGCCTGCGAGGCTCCGTTAGAGCCAATCGGATACATCGGATGCGCCGCATCCCCCAGCAAGGTCATGCGCCCATGGCTCCAACGGGGCAGCGGATCCCGGTCAATCATCGGAAATTCGAAAATATGCTCGGCATTTTGGATGATTTCCGGAACATTCAGCCAGTCAAAGCCCCAGTTTTTAAATTTCGGCAAGAAATCCGCAAGGTTGCCGGGGCGGTTCCAATCTTCGCGCGACCACAGATAATCGGGGGGGAATTGCAGGTCGCAAATCCAGTTGATAACCGCGCCATCGGGCGTATCGGCAATCGGATAACAGACGAATTTGCGTTTCTTTTCCCCGATCATCGCCATAGAGCGCCCGGATAAAAACCGCGGCCCATGGGTCACACCGCGCCACATGACAATCCCGCCCCAAACAGGTGCGCCTTCATCGGGGTAAAGCCGCGCGCGGGCTGTAGAGTGGATGCCATCAGCGGCAATAAACACCGCGCCGGTTTTACGAATTTCCGCACCAGATTTGCGGTTTTTGAGGATAATCCCCACACCGTTTTGTGTTTCACGCCAATCAATGACCTTTTGGCCGGTCACAATCGCAGAGGCCCCCAGACGTTCCTGCACCGCTTTGAACAGCAGCATCTGCAATTTGCCACGGTGGATGGAAAACTGCGGCCATTTATAACCAGCGTCAATCCCGCGTGGCTCAGCCCATATTTTACCGCCCTGCGTTGATGCATAGACTACTTCTTTTGTGCGCAACGCAATCTGGTCAAGCTCTGCCAACAGGCCAAGTTCAGCCAACTCACGCACTGCGTGGGGCTGCAAATTGATGCCAACACCCAGTGGTTTGATCTGCTCGACGGACTCAAAAATCTGACACGCGATGCCGACCTGATGCAGGCTAAGCGCCAGGCTAAGCCCGCCAATGCCTGCACCACTGATAAGGACCGTCATAGGGTTTTACGCTGCAAAAAGCCCAAGTATTACCCCAATGATTGTGCATCCGATTGTGGCATATCCGCCATCAATCAGCGTCAGATTGCGGGGCCGCATACCATAAGCGTAATTGGTCATGATCCAGGGTGTTACCAGAAACAACCCGATTCCGAGGCCCGACAACCCACCTTTGTAGGCCCCGATAATGCCCGCCTGGGTAAAAACATGACGCATCATCCCTGCTACCAAAATGGCGGCTATAGCGCTGATAATAAAGGGCATTGGGTCTTTGCCAGCGCCACCCTCAACCTGTTCAGGGGTTATTCCGGTAGCTTTCATCCAAGGTTTGGCGAGGGTCATATACCACAGCGCACCAAAGGCATAACTGCCAGCAGCAGCCACGATTACGGCTAGATATTCCATAATACTCTCCTGTTATTATTGCTTATGGGGGCAGTATGGCGTGATCTGATTTCTGAAATCAAGGGTTTTAGCCGTGGGTTGGCCAGCGAGGGTGCAGGGTGTCGATTAAAAATGCATGGGTATGGGTGTGGTCCTGCGCGCCCTTTAAATGCGGATGATCCACTGGCAAATCAGCGTGTGTATGGGCCAAAATACCGCCCGTCTGTTTGGGCCAAAACACAAAGCTAAGCACCACAGCACCCGCCGATAATATGCCCATGCCAAGAAATGCCGCCGCAATACCAAAGGCAACGCCAAGCCAGCCCACCAGCGGGTATGTCAACAACCAACAGGCATGTGACAGGGCAAATTGTGCGGCAAATAACGCGGGGCGTTCAGCGGCATCAGAAGAGCGGCGCAATAGGCGGCCTGCCGGGGTTAAAATCGCAGAATACCCCATTCCGGCCAATGCCCACAGTCCAAGCAAGACGCCAAATGCCGGGGGGGTGGAAAACAGGGCCGCGCCGATAAACATTGTTGCCGTAAGCACCGCCGCGCCGCCAAGCATCGGTAAACGGTCTCCGGTTTTATCCAGAAGTTTTGGTAAACTCAGGGCCGCCAGCATTGACCCAGCCCCAAATGCCGAGAGGGCGATGCCAACAGATTGGGCGCTAAGGCCGTAAACCCCGCGGGTAATCACGATTGTATTGACGATTATCATGGCACTGCCAGCCGCCGCCGCAAGATTTAAGCAAAGCAATCCACGCAGGCGCGGGGTGGCCAGATAGATGCGCGTACCACTGGAAACACGGTCAAAAAATGAGCGTGCGACCGGCGGGGTTTTGCGCACAGCAAGCGGCGTGATCAGCACAAAACCCGCAGACAGGCAAAATCCCAGTGCCGTGCCTGCAAACAGCCAGTGAAACGAAATTAGCGCCAATAATGCAGCCGCCAGCATCGGGCTGATCAGGCTCTCTAAATCATAGGTCAGGCGCGAAAGGGACAGCGCGCGGGTGTACTCGCCCTCATCGGGCAGAATTTCGGGGATCAATGCCTGAAACGTCGGCGTAAACCCGGCCGAGGCCGATTGCAGCAGGAATATCAACGCATAGATCTGCCAAACCTCGCTAACAAATGGCAGCGACAAAGCAATGGCCGCGCGGATCAAATCCAACGTTATCAGCACAGTTTTAGCCGGGAAGCGCCCCAATAACGCCTGGGCCACCGGGGCCACACCGACGTAGGCGATCATCTTAATGGCCAGCGCCGTGCCCAGCACCGTGCCCGCCTTATCCCCCGCCAGATCAAACGCCAGCAACCCCAAAGCCACCGTTGCCAGCCCCGTGCCCAGCAGAGAGACCACCTGTGCGGCGTAAAGCTTGCGAAATACGCGGTGCTGTAAAAGGGCAAGCATGGGCTATTTATACCCTCCCATTTCGCAGATGATTTTCCACTCAATCGGCGTCACCGGCTGCACGGACAGACGCGAATTATTCACTAAAACCATATCTTTCAGGCGTGGCTCTTCCTTGCAATTTTGCAAACTGATCGGCGTTGGAAACGGCCCGACGGCTTTGATATCGACGCACTCCCAGCGCGCATCATCGGTTGTGCTATCGGGGTGCGCCAATGCGATCACCTCAACCACGCCGACAATGCGTTTTTCATCGATTGAGTGGTAAAAGAACCCCAAATCACCGATTTCCATCAGGCGCATATTGTTGCGGGCCTGATAGTTTCGCACACCGTCCCATTCTTCGCCCGCATTGCTGCGCGCAACCTGATCACCCCAGCCCCAGGTGTTCGGTTCGGATTTAAAAAGCCAGTAATTCATACGCTTACTCCTGTTTTAGGGGTCGTGACAGCAAGGCAGACATGGCGTTTTGGATGCTGACATCTTTTGATAACACGGCGCTAACTACTTCGGAAATTGGAGCTGCGACGTTCAGTTTTTGGGCCAGTTTAACCGTCGCACTTGCGGTTGCAATCCCCTCAACCGTTACGTCTTTGGGTGTGTTGCCTTGCCCCAGCGCCAAGCCTTGCGCAAAATTCCGGGATTTTTGCGAGCCACAGCTCAGCGCCAAATCCCCCAGCCCCGAAAGCCCCTGAAACGTATCGGCCCGCGCGCCCAGCGCCACGCCGATACGTTGCATTTCAGCAAAACCGCGGGTCAAAAGGGCGGCGCGCGCACTTTCGCCAAACCCGGCACCAACCGCCATCCCGCAGGCTATCGCAATAACGTTTTTGAGCGCGCCACCCAGTTGCGCCCCCACGATGTCATCCGTGCCATAAAGCCGCAACCGATCCGTTGACAGCAGATACTGCTGCGCCCTATCCCCGCCTGCCAAGGTCAAAGCGGTGGGCAGACCGGCGGCGATCTCATCGGCAAAACCGGGGCCGGTCAGCACACTGATCGGGGCCGTTGTAAAAGGCGTGGCAATCTGGCTTTGCAACTGCCCGCTTTGCAGATCAATACCCTTGGCGCACAGCACCAGCGGCGCAGCGGGCAGCGGGTTTTCTACCAAAAACGCGGCGGTTTTCTGTGCAGGCAGCACCAGCAACAAAGCCGCAACCCCGTTTAGCTCTGCAAGCGTGGATATTCGCGAAACATTGGTTGGGAAATCCCGCGCAACGCCTGCCCCTCGCGCCCAAAGCCGAACGGGGTGTTTACGCCCCAGCGCCACGGCCAGTGCCGAGCCGAATGCCCCCGCGCCAATGATCCCGATTGTCATGCCTTTGCCCCTTTTTTGCCCGAGCCTAACATAGGTTTGGCATCGCGATCCAGTGGCCAGCGCGGGCGGGCGCTGATTTCGCCGTGGGGGTCAAATTCGGGCAAAGCCATGCGTTCCAACCCTGCCCATGCGATCATGGCCGCGTTGTCTGTGCACAGTTTTAGGGGCGGCGCACAAAAGGTAAAGCCCTGATTTTGCGACACTTTTTCAAGCGCTGCTCGGATAGACATATTTGCGGCCACGCCCCCAGCCACAGCAAAAACCGAATTCTTCTGCGCATAGCTTTCGACAAAAACCGCGCAAGCACGGTGGGATTTTTCAGCTAGAACATCTGCTGTTGCCAGTTGAAATCCAGCACAAAGGTCAGCGCGGTCCTGCACGGTCAAACCGGTTTTTGCGGCGATGATTTTATCCCGCTCACGGCGCAAGGCGGTTTTCAAGCCCGAAAAAGACATGTCACACCCCGCACGATCCAACAACGGGCGGGGAAATTTGAAACGGGTGATATCCCCCTCTTTTGCCGCGCGCTCAACCTCTGGCCCGCCGGGATAGCCAAGGCCAAGCAGCTTGGCGGTTTTATCAAAGGCCTCGCCGGGGGCATCGTCAATCGTGCCCCCCAAGCGGCGAAAATTATCCGGCCCAAGCACGGCGATAAACTGGCAATGCCCGCCAGATACCAACAGCATCAGATAGGGAAAATCCAGCCCGTCAGTCAGGCGCGGCGTCAGGGCGTGCCCAGCCAAATGGTTGATACCAATCAAAGGCTTACGGCTAGGAGCGGCCAGGGCTTTAGCGCACATCACACCAGATATAACCCCCCCGATCAGCCCGGGACCGGCGGTCACGGCAATCGCGTCGATATCCGCAAGGGTAACCTTGGCGCGCGCAAGCGCCTGTTCAACGCAAATATCCAGACGTTCAGCATGGGCGCGCGCAGCAATTTCAGGAACAACGCCGCCATATGGGGCGTGCAGGTTTTCTTGTCCGGCAATGATCGATGACATAATTTCACCACCTGCCGCACCGGGAATACCGCGCACAACGGCGGCGGCAGTTTCGTCACAACTGCTCTCAATGCCTAAAATTGTAACCGATTGTTCCATGGGACCTTTCTTCATGATTGCACCGCCACGCTGCACGGGGTAACACCGTGGCCATGCGCAATCAATACACCCCGTCAAACACGTTGAAAATCGGCACGCGCGGATCGCCGCTGGCTTTAGCCCAAGCCGAGGAAACCCGCGCGCGGTTGATGGCGGCGCATGGCATGCCCGAGGACGCCTTTGAAATCATTGTGATCAAAACCACCGGCGATGCCGTGCAAAACCGCCCCTTGTCGGAAATTGGTGGTAAGGGTTTGTTCACCAAAGAGATTGAGGAAGATCTGTTATCAGGTGCCATCGACATTGCCGTGCATTCGATGAAAGACATGCCGACCGTTTTGCCCGAGGGTCTGGAAATTGTGACCGTTCTGCCGCGCGAGGACGTGCGGGATGCGTTTATCAGCCTGAAATATACATCGATTGATGCCCTGCCAGAAGGCGCGGTCGTGGGTTCGTCGAGCTTGCGGCGGCGCGCACAACTGCTGGCCATACGCCCTGATTTGCAACTGGTAGAGTTTCGCGGCAACGTGCAAACCCGCCTGCGCAAGCTTGACGAGGGCGTGGCACTCGCCACCTTTCTGGCCTGCGCTGGATTGCAACGTTTAGGGCGCGCCGATATTGCCAATCCTATCCCTGTGCAACAGATGTTGCCCGCCGTGGCGCAGGGGGCAATTGGCATTGAAAACCGTATTGATGATGCGGCTATTATTGCCCTGCTTGCCCCGATTAACCATGTTGAAACCCATATTCGCCTTAGTGCCGAGCGGGCGTTTCTTAAGGTTCTGGATGGCTCTTGTCGCACGCCAATCGGTGGGTTGGCGGTGCTGGACGGGGATAAATTGACATTTCACGGTGAGGTTTTGCGCCCTGATGGGTCGAAAATTCACAAAGGCGTCTGGCATGGGAATGCTGGCGACGCCCACGCCATTGGCCAAGAGGCCGGGCATATTTTGAAACAAAAAGCCGGTGAGGGATTTTTTGACTAGGACCAAAACCATCCTGTTGACCCGCCCCAAAGCACAATCGCTTGAGCTGGCGAATAGCTTAAAAGCAACGTTGCCGGATGCTGTTAAATGCCTGATATCACCGTTGATGGATATACAGCCAACCGGCGCTTTACCCGATGTATCATCGTTTCAGGCCCTGCTTTTCACGTCTATGAATGGGGTCGAGACCTTTATTAAAATGGGCGGGCAAACCGATTTGACGTGCTTTTGTGTCGGGGATCGCACTGCAATTGCTGCGCGTGCACTGGGGCTGAAGGCGCGATCTGCTGCGGGCAATGTGCAATCGCTGATTTCGCTGATATGCGATACGTCTGATCCAAACCATGGCGCGTTGCTGCATATTCGCGGTGAACATACCACGGGGGATGTTATTGCAAAATTGACGGCGCGAGGGTTTGCGATACGGGAGGCCGTGCTTTATCGCCAAAACCCCGTGCCCCTTACCCCGCAGGCGCGCGCGGCATTTCTAAGCGGTGAAATCGATGCCTTGCCACTTTTTTCCCCGCGCACGGCCAGATTGTTGGCGGCAGAATTGCACGAAAACCCCACGTGGCCCCGCGCCCATATTACTGCCCTTTGCCTTAGTGAAAATATCACCCAGGAATTGCCGGAACTTGGCGCGGTTAAAATCGCCAAAACCCCGAGCCGCGACGAAATGCATCGTCTTATTGTGCAGTTTTGCACTAAATCGGGCTGAAATCCGCTATGTCCGGCTTGAAGGGCGCACGCGACACATCTAGACTTATGCTCAAAGCGTCACCACATGATATGTTATACGCAGCACCAAAGGTGAATAATGAGCGATAAAGACGATCAGGATGATAAAGAGACCGTAGCTGACGAGGGCGCGGTTTTGCGCGATGATGATGCATCCGAGCCTGAATATCACGAACAAGACAGCGAGCATGCAACGGGTCTGGCGACCAGGGTTCTGACAGGTCTGGCGCTTATTGCTTTGGGGGGCGGTATTGCGCTTTGGGCTGCTCCGAAAATCGCGCCTAACCTGCCTGTCGGAATGGCCCCGGTTGCGATGTGGCTTAGCCCCGGAATTGCCCGTGTAGACACAGAATTCGCCAGGTTGCGCACGGATATGGATGCGCGGTTTGCCGCCCTCCCTGATATCACGCAACCCCCGGATATTTCCCAAGCGCTTGCAGATAGCACCGCGACATTACGCACGGACCTATCAGCGCGTATTGATGCAGTTTCAGATCAGGTGCAGGCCATTGATATTACGGATATCGAATCCCGGATTGTAGCACTTGAGATGAAAACCGATGGGCTACGCAGCGAGGTCTCGACCCTTACCAAACAACTGGGCGCTGTGACAATATCGGGGGGCGAAGTGAATGCGCAAACGGCAGCGCAAATCATGACATATGCAGCAACGCTTGACGGATTTAAGGCCGAGTTGGAAAACCTGGCGACGCAGAATTCCACGCTGGCCCGGGAAATCGACACCATCGCAGCGCAGACAGAACGTCAGGTCACTGCGGCTGAAGATAAGGTCTTGCAGGTGACTGAAACGGCTGAAATGACGCGCAATTCCGCGATCATAAAGACCAATATGTCGGCCCTAGCAGCCGCGCTTTCCAGCGGGGCCGCATTTGCAAAAAACCTTGATGCGTTGCAGACAGTGCAAATGGATATGGAAATACCGGCGGCTCTGTCGGACCATCAAAATGGTATCGCCGGCATGCAGGATTTGCGCAACGATTTTCCCGATGCGGCCCATAGCGCCATTCGTGCAGCCAACAGCCCGGCCCCAAACGATGGCATGCTGGCACGCGTGGGCAGTTTTTTGCGCACGCAAGTTGCCAGCCGATCCCTTACACCCCAAGAAGGTAACAGCGTTGACGCCATCCTTTCGCGTGCCGAGGCGGCGTTGAAACAGGGCGATTTGAGCACCGCTTTGCTTGAGATTGACACCCTGCCCGCAAGTGCGACCCCGCCTGACAGCCCCATGTTAAACTGGATATTGATGGCCCACGCGCGCCATGATGCCCTGATTGCTTACGACGCACTTACCCGCGCGCTTGAGCCACAATAGGAGCGATTTATGATCTGGTCCCTTATCAAAGCCAGCGTTTTTATCGGGCTTGCCATCGCACTGTCTTTTGGCCTCGCCTACGTGATGGAAACCCCCGGCGAGGTCCGCATTGCCTTTGGCACACAGGAATTCAGCCTGGAACCCATCGGATTTATCGCGGCTATCTTACTGTTATTACTGGGGTTTTTTATCCTTTTAAAACTTGCGGGTTTGCTGGTGGCAATTTTACGATTCATCGTTGGCGATGAAACCGCCCTGTCACGTTTCTGGGGGAAAAACCGTGAGAAACGTGGCTATGACGCGCTGGCCGAGGGCATGGTTGCCCTGGCCGCTGGCGAAGGCGCAACAGCGATTGCACAGGCCAATAAGGCCGAAAAACTGCTGAAACGCCCTGAACTTACCCGTCTTTTAAGCGCGCAGGCCTGTGAAATGTCCGGCGACCGGAAAGGCGCGCTCAGCCACTATAAGGCGCTATTGCAAAATGACCGCACGCGCTTTGTCGGGGTGCGGGGGATTTTGCAGCAAAAGCTGGCTGAGGGCGATACAGAAACCGCGCTAAAACTGGCCGAAAAAGCCTTTGTTTTGCGCCCACGCCACCATGGAAACCTCGATACGTTGTTTGCGCTGCAATCAGAGACAGCCGACTGGTCGGGTGCCCGCGCAACGCTCACAGCCAAATTACGCGCCAAGGCTTTGCCAAAAGATGTGTTCAACCGGCGCGAGGCGTTGCTGTCACTGGCAGACGCGCAAAATGCCCTGATCGAGGGGGATAAGGATTTGGCCCGGGAATCTGCGCTAAAGGCCAATAAACTTGCGCCCACATTGGTGCCGGCAGCCGTATTGGCGGCGCAGATATTATCCCAGGAAGGTGCAAAACGCCCCGCTACCCGCATCCTGAAAACTGCCTGGAAGGCCATGCCGCACCCCGATCTGACCATGGCGTTTGGCGCGCTGGAACCCGATGAGACCCCGGAGGCACGGCGCAAACGCTTTGAACAATTGGTGCGCTTGCAACCGGAGCATCCGGAAACCAAAATGATGCTGGCCGAACTGGCGCTGATCGAAACTGATTTCCCCGCCGCGCGCCGGGCCATTGGCGATTTGGCCAAAGTACAACCAACAACCCGCACGCTGGCGCTTATGGCGGCGATTGAACAAGGCTCGGGTGCCGATGAAACAACGGTGCGGGCGTTTTTGGCCAAAGCCATGAATGCCAGCCGGGGCGAACAATGGGTGTGCTCAGGCTGTGGTCATGCACACGGTAACTGGGCGCCCGCATGCGAGCATTGCAAAGCTTTCGACACGTTAGAATGGAGCCTGCCGCCAAAGCCCAAGACCGACGACGCACCAATGGCAGCATTTTTGCCGTTAATTCTGGGCACAAACCCCGAAACAGAGTCCGAAACCCTCGAAATACTTGACCCGGAATCCGAGCACCCAAGCGATACATAAATCCTGCCAAGACAGGCCGCATTACCTAAAGCCACCCCCATCGCCGCTGTAGCTCAGCAGGTCGATCTGCATTAACGTTTGATGCCAGTGAGTTAGAGAAGGCGCGCAGTATTGAGTGGGGGAGAAAATCAGGATTATTTTTGATGAATTTCGTGAAGGCGCACAGGCGCGCGCCTTCACCACTGACTGGACGTTTTAGCTATTATTAGCTGCGATGATCTGTGCCACAGAGACCGCATCAGTGATTGTATCAACCGAATAGATCTGCATGATACCTTGGTTCGCGGCGGCTAGCCCGACCATGTCTGCATTGCGCGAGCCAGTCACAGAGTTTTCAAGCAAAATGCCCGTTGAATGCGCGAGGGTCTGATAAAGTGTTCCCATCGCCATTGCGGGGGCCTCGGCAACGACCTTAACGTTTGTTGAGGTTACGGCCTCAAGAATTCCAGCGTTTACTTCTGACATATCTTTCTCCTTAGTTGGTTTGTGGATACTGCCTTTTGGGCAGCGCTTATCAACTGACGCGACAACAACCCGCTTCAGCCAATTCTAGTTGCTAGGGGGTGTCGGCTGCGATCAGCGCATCAATCTGGCGAAGTTGGTCATTTGACTGGCCCAAAATTCGCACAACACACTGCGTTGATGTCGCCAGTCCTGCCATATAGGTTTGGTTTAGTTGTGCAACGCTTGCTTCGATTGCGCGCGATTGTGACTGTGCTGATGAGATCATTAGGCTAGCGATAGCAAAACCAGGCGCCGAGGTTACCACCATATCTGATGTGATCAGTGGATTTTCGGCCGCCGCATTATTGTCTGTATTTGACATATTGGTTTCTCCTTAGTTATGGGGTGTCAGTCGCTTTCGGGCCAAAGCAATCTTTTGCCGCCGGCCGAGTGACACTTTCATTTCTTCGATCAGCTTTTCGGCAAAGGCCTCGTCGTCCACTTCGGCCGTTTGCCCCATTTCAATCGAGTTTTCTTTGATAAACTGCTGTAATGCGTTGAGTACGGGGTTGATGGTTGCCATCACTTTTGGGACGCAGATATTTGAAATCTCCGCAATCAATTTATCTCTGTCGCTCGTCTCTGTAGCGGTGGTAGCCTCGTTACCGATCACGGGCTCTTCGGCGTCCTGGTCAAACTTCGGTTTGGTCAATAATGCCGTCTCAAGGTCGACTATTTCTTCAGATAATTGCTCAGTAATATAGTCAGACTTCTGAATCAGAACCTCGGTGTCATGTTTGATCGCATTGACAGCTTTCATTGTCTTGCGATGTTGGTTTTCCAACGTCGCTTGCATCTTGTTGTTCTCCGGTAGCTTTGACATGATATGATCCTAGGACGCGTGGCGTTGTTAAATTTCTGACAACGATTCTGTGCTGTCAAAACTTGACTCGCTTGACTCGTCAGATTGCGGGGGGGGCGCAGGTAAGGTGTCGGGGACCCATATGCTCAGCCAATAATTAAGTACGACTCCACTGGCAGCCAGTCCCAGACCAACATCTCGTGTTGTTGCATCCCCAATCGCCCGCCCGACGATTGTTACGATGGTTCCGATCGTGACAATAACAGCGACCGTGCTTTTCTTTGCTGTTGGCGCCCAATTTGGAACGTCCAGTGCCATGGCATTGGCTTCAGTGGATGGTGCGGTGACTGACGCAAGAATTTGAAACGCATTAAAGGCGATCACACTTGCTGATTGGAAGTTTAATTGATTTTCAATTGTTTGCTGTGCTGCTGTCGGAAGGTTGTCAAAGATGACCTCAGTCTTATGGGTTCGGTATTCCGGCTCTCCGGCGG
Organism: Paracoccaceae bacterium; assembly: GCA_036479695.1. Taxonomy (GTDB): domain Bacteria; phylum Pseudomonadota; class Alphaproteobacteria; order Rhodobacterales; family Rhodobacteraceae; genus NORP23. Next base: position 275,284 of record JAZGFN010000001.1, on the reverse strand, counting down.
GGGTCATGCATAAAGTGACGTTCAGCTTGACCAAATCAATATCTGGGAGCTGAATTTCTAGTTTGCCGGTATTTGTTGTACCTTTGACAAGATCGGTAAGGATGGCAAAGGGCATATAGCGAGAATTAACATGTGTCTCTGTTATGCCGTTCCCGGTGTCTAGGGTTTGTAATAAATACACAAAGACACCCTGCTGGTTTGCACCGCCTTCAACACAAAGCGCTTTGTAACCTTTTTTGCCTACGATTTCGACCTCGCGAAAGTTGGGCAGAAAACCCGCCACGGGTGTCTTAAGTTGAACTATTGCGCTCATGGTTGGGTCGTCGGATACTCCTCTGCCAAGGCGAAGTAGATGCTCATCACTCGAGCGCGAGTTACCTGACACAAAACGTTCCTGCATTGTCTGGGCATAAAAAAAGGTTGCCCATTGGTTGAGGTCCGGATTGCCAAGCTGGATAGCCGGTTTGTACAGGTTGGAATAAGGGGCAGCGTCTCTGTTGTGATTTGACATTAGTTATCTCCTTTATATTTGTGGGTAGTTTCGACGATGGTTGAATGAAAGCTAGCAAGGCTGGCCATCACGCTTTCAATGGATTTCAGTGCTGTGTCATTCACAGTCGCTGAAGGTGGAATTTGTTGGCTTTGGGGCTGCGATGAATTTTGTAATACGCTGCCGGTTGCCAGATCATCCGCCATTGGTAGCGATGATATATTGACTTCCGGCGCCCCGGCGCCGCCTGAAATTGCCTTTTCCAATGCTTTTGCTAGTGCTACGAGTAAAATTTGTTCTGCGCCTTGAACAAAGCTGCGCGCATCTTCCAATGCCATCACAAGTGTCTGTTCGTAAAATGGTTTGACAAAGGAAATAGATCCTTGCTTTGGTGGATCCAGCACCTCTGCGTTGATGAACTGCACAGATTTCTCATTGTCAGTCTGAGGGTTTGGACCATCTGTCGGCGTTGTCATCTGTTTCTCCTGCTTTTGCCGGTACTATTGCGACCACGCGTTTGACGGGGTCAGCCCGTAATAATTTTGATCGCTTGCGCAACGATTGAAGGATTCAGAGCGTTCAAATTACCTTGGTTCGCGTTTGCGTTGCTGATCGCGATGCCAGCAGCCTGCGCTGCGATTTGATAAAGTGTGCCCATGGCTTGCGCCGGGGCTTCCCCAAGAACTTTAACGTTGGTTTGTGTGACCGCATCTGTGATCTGCGGATTTACATCCGATTTATCCGCCATTTGATCGCTCCTTAGTTGTGTTTCAGATTAAATGACGCAGCAGGAAGTAAAATGTGACGGATTAAATTAAATTAATTATCAATCCAAACGCGCAATTTGATGCGCAGGATTTTTATTTTCTGGCGAGCGCAAGCAGGTGAGATGTTCAGTTTTTGTGAAATTTCGTTGTAGGACAGGTCGTGGATGAAACGTAGACGAAAAAGTTCTTGAATATGTGGAGGCAAAGTTGCGAGGTGATCGAAAATATCATACAACGTTTTTTTTGCGATGTAGGTGCGTTCTGCGCCGGGTGCGGTATTGCAGAAGCTCGCGTGTGCACCGCATTCTTGAAGTTCTTCTGATCGGTCCATTACGCGGTTACTGGTGCTGCGGTTGCTGTCTTGGTATACTTGCAACAACGATACGAGCATGAGTCCGACAAAGTTTTCCATATTTCGTTCGAGACTGAGGTAGTTCAGTACTTTTAAGGTAGCTTGGGACAGCAAATCTTCCGGATCTTGATTACTATTGCGTGACAGATTTCGTGCCCGGCGCATCAGCATAGGATAGTTATCAGACCACTCATCTTGAAAATTTTCACACGAATTGCCCTTGTTCCTAATAATGCAGCTATTGGACATAGGTTTCCCCCAAGGAATGATTTTTTTAGTCTCCTTGGTGGTATTGACGTTCGGTCAATGCATCCGTGACATGTATTGTAAAAAAATAATCAATTTAAAGTAGATTTCCGCTTGTGAATAAAATTTGAGCAGATACAGAGCTCAATCCACCTCGTTGCGGTTACTAGAGGCGCTTTTGGATCACATTATCGCTGCCACCAGCGTTTCCGCTGTTGCTGCATATGAGAAACGCATTGTGAACTGGAACGTGAAAAGCTGATTTTGAGTGAAAGAGTCGATAATATGCTTCCTCCGAAGGGACACCTAGAGGAATTTCTAACGCTCCCTGGAGTTTTTGGCAAACCTTTGGAATATATACGAAAAAGTGATTTAATGCTCAAGAAAACAGTACTTAGACCAGCCTTTTCAGAACTCTTGCGCTATTGTTGTGTGGAAGGTTATCAAACACCCAAACCACCCTATTTTTCAAGGTGTTAGGTAATGTTGGTGTGAAGCGCCACATAGTTTGAGGTTTTTCACGCCACCTCACCATTGATTTTATTGGATATTTTTCGGCGACATTACACTTGAATGGATTTGTCGCCAGATAGGTTGGATTTACCGCCACATAGATCGAGATTGGGTGCTTAATGAGAAACGTGAACCCACAAAAAAACCGGCGATGAGGCCCGTTTCAATCCATTCTTCTGAGAGATTTACAACATCTTGGAGACATCACATCGTCGATAGATATTCCCCACCCCATGCACATCTTTATGCGGGAGGGTCTTCGCGGCCCGAAGCTGCATTGCGAGCGGTCCCGGCATTCGGTTTTGGTGTTGCGCGAGCTTGCCAAGAGAAATGAATTCGGCTTCAAATGTTTTAACCGATTGCGCGCTGACGACATGCGACGTGCGGCCATGATTGCTAAACCGTATCAGTTTTTCGTGCAGAAGCCCGACATCAATCAGCCGTTTCACAACTTCCGTTTTCATTCTGAGCATAGCAGCCACACCCGCACGTGAGTAACCTAAATCAGCGGAGATTGTGGTTAGGTCTCGCACCTCATGGGGGATAACCCCCACGCTTTGGAGGGTGTCTCACTCCTTCAGTCTGATAACCGTTTTTAGGTTGCCTGTGAGCAGCAACTCAAAAATATGCTCTGATTTACAGCCCAGCCTCCTGGCAGTTTCAGCTATGGTTTTGATGTCACTGTCAGGCTTTTGTAAGGGCGTTGCTATTGACAAAGCATCCCTCACAAATTCATCCAGATTGCCCTGCGTAAATTTCCAAGCCCCATGCTGGGTTTTGCGGCGCGATTTTATGAATTTCTTTCGCACAAGCTGCTCAAACATTCGTTTGTTTAGGCCGAGGTGATTTGCTGCGTCCTGCGTGTCAATCAGCGCCTTAATTTCAACCGCGAACTGTGTTGCCAGCTTAGCGGTTATCGGCTGAAGGAGCTTGATGTGGTTTGTTTCGGGGTTTAGCGACGCCATGCCAGCTGCAAGTGCTTTTACAGCCATTTCTCTATAACTCACGGCGTTTGCTTTTGCTGCGCTCGTAATTGAATGCAGCAATTTTGTATTGTTCTCAATACCAAGGATGGAGGTCCGGTCTGGCAAAACAAAATTATCGAACGAAAACTGGGAAAACAGTTGCCGGATGATATCGAATGATTTGTCTTTTTTCCGATTTACTAACCAGAGGTAAAACCCGCCAAAAACAATGCTTGGCTTTTGCACTTTATCTGTGCTGCGGTTTTTGTTTCTTTCAGGCACCGTCTGAACGCTTCTGGACCTTTGAGAAGGACTGTAAATCCTATGTCCCGTACGCGAACCAACTCATTTTGAGAAAATTGGGGCTGATTTCTATCTGCACCAAATTCTATCAACCGCCCTAATTCAATAGAGGTGTTAGCCACGACATGATGATCTAGCCCGTCAACCCAACGATTCCCCTCCGATTTAGGGACACGTTCCATGAGATAGGCTTCAAGCGCAGAAACCACATTATTGTCATTTTGAAGTCCAACCACTTCCAGCTTTTGTAAATGGTCAGAAATTTGGGCGGAAAAATCCCAGACGGATCCAGCTTCTCGTTTTTCAGGATGCTCTACCATAAAGCACTTGTGGGTATCACAAGTCTGAAACGCCGAAACCTGCCAACGCATGCGTTGATATATCCCGTTCATTCCCCGCTGCTCTATATCGTTTTGAATGCACTGTGGACAATAGCGAAGCCGCTTTCGAGACATAGCCCCGGTTTTAATAGTCACGTGTCCAACACGGTATGATTTTTCGTTCAAGGCTTCGGGTGTGTGTTGAAATAGGATGGCTTCATCAACGCCGCCCAGTTGGGCAATGGAGCGAACAGTGACTTCATTTCCAGCTTTAAGTTGACGCCAGTCAATGCCCATATCGGAACAAAAGCTCCGAGTACTTTTGGCACCATTACGGACAGCCAGACGACTTGTAAATGAAGTCGCGGTCTCGCCATGGAGCAGCGAAACGGTGAGCGGTAATTTACTTCTATCGGTGCTGTTCATTGCCCATCCCCCAAGCGGCCAAGAATTTGGCGGGCGTCAATGCGCTGATAATCAGCCACCAGAAACGGGTTTAGGGCCACAAGGCAGGAGGTCCGGCGCTGGAAGGCCAGCGCGAAGTGACCGCGCTTCAGCTCGGGGCTGCCCAAGGTCAGCGCCTCTTCGATCGCCGCAATAGTCAGCTCGATCATCAGGCCGAATTCCTGTGCCGAGGCATGGATAAGGCGCTTGGCGAACGCAACGCCCTCGGTATCCTCATACAGTTTAAGCTTCGCCTTACCCGCATAAGCTGCCACCAGCCCGGCAAACCGCTCGGCATCCCGCTCTGGCAAAACCGGTTCAAAATACACCGGAAACACCCGCCGCCCGAGTTGCGGGTCAAAGTTCAATATGTCCGCCAGCCTGTGAGTGCCAGAAAGAATAATCCCCACAGGCCAGTCTTTATCCTGCATCAGAGATTTGAGCATATTCACCACGGTTTGGGTTTCTTTTTCCGTCCCCTTGGCACTCAGATCTTGCGCTTCATCCAGATGTAAAAACAGAATCTTGCGGGCTTTGAGATGATGGCGCACCAGATCCCAGATATGCCACGCCTCGCGCTTGGTGGTTATCTCATAACCAAGCGTATGCAGGATGGTTTGACCAACGTATTTTAGCGTCGCGGGGGATGGCACGCTCAGGCTAATCACCTGACAGGCTGCATCATCATTGGGCGCATCATGGAGGGATAACAGCTTATTGATGGCTGTGGTTTTACCGGTGCCCGACGCTCCTATTAAGGCAAACCCCCGCGCCTCTGATGTTTGTCCCAGGTTTATCTCCACCAGACGCTTGGCTTTGAGGCGTAGGAATTGCTGCTCCAAATCGTCAAACCGCTCGGTTTTGGCAAAATGGGCCTGAAGCCCGACAATGCAAGCGCTGGTTTTTTCAAGATCTGTATGGTTCATGTTATTTCTCCTCTAGGGTCCAAGCCATGGGGCTCGGCGTGATTTCTGGTGTGTTGGTTTTGGGTTGGGTGGCGGCCTCAAGGGTCGCTGGTGTTGGCGATTCGAGCGTTGGCTTTGGTTGCACATCCAGTTCGCCACCAAACAGGTCCGCATCCGGTGGTGGCGTTTGGGCCGCGTCCTGAGGGCGCGCAATGCTCAGCCCGAGATAAAGCGCATCTTCGCTATGCTGAAGTTGTTCTTCGGTGTAGCGATAAGGTGTCAGATGCCGCCGCTTCATGGCCGCGCGGTTGATCTCAGATATTTGCGCCAGGGCTTTGCGCACCACGGCCTCGGAGAACGCCGCCTGTTTGCGGTATTTACTGCGCAAAGCCCGCGTGGCCTCCTGCCATTCAGCAACGGACATGCCGTCAAACCCGGGTTGCAACGCAGTGGCCGGATACCATTTTTTTTCCAACCTTAACCGAGATCCACCCGAGATCGCGCTCATCGACCCGAAGCTCTAAAGTGCGATCATGACCGTGGATAAAATGCGCTCGTAAAGCTTGGCAGGTATAATCAATCCCAAACATGCGCACCCCGTTTCCTCTCAACTCACGTGTCTGGCGGGTGCCAAAAACGGCGCGGCGTACATGCCCGTCGGGCGGCGGGGTCACGCCGTATTCCTTGGAGAGCCGAACCCAGCAATTGGCAGGGGTTTCCCCAAACAACCCTTCATGAGGTTGGTTGTGGTAAACATCGACCACGAACAGGATCAGCACTTGAATCAACTCGTCATCAGACAATGACGCCCAGTGCTTTGAATCATAATCCCGGCGCTCTTTGGGGTTACCATAGGTGCGCCCCGCCAAAAGTGGCATCAGCTTTAGGCCAAAGGTTCTGAACAGACGCTCAATAGTACTGCGCAATGTCGGCGCACCAGCCGGTGGCCGCTCGGTTGTTGCTCCCAGGCTGTCCAAAGCTTCCCGAAACCGCTAGGAGATAAAGGCCGAGCCTTGATCGGTCACCACCGTAAAAATGTCACCATAATAGTGCCAGCCGGATGCGCAGCCCATGGCTCGGGCATCATCGGTTTTGTCACGGGTTATGTCTTCCAGTGTTCTAACCGCATCCTCCCCGTTTGGGGTTTCCGCCAGCCGCATGGACAAAATGCAGCACGTCGCGTGATCAATCGCCACATAAAGCCAGCGGCGCCCGGATTTGAGCTTGGCGGATCTGCGCAGGGTCCAGATGATCAAGCAGCCCTGAGGGGGCCAGCAGACTGACAATATCGACCTTCCACTCATCCATCTCAACCCGCTCCAACGGGCGAGTGGTCGTAACGCCGCGCTCAAAAAGGTTGAACTTGTTGTTGGCATAGGCAATGCCCTCGCGGGTGGCACACACATAATAGGGATCCAGCTCGGCAATGCGCCGTAGAATTGTGCGTGCGCTTGGCACACGCAATAATTCTTGCCCGCGCTTCAAGCGTAGGGTGTTTTCGTCTTTGAAAGCGTAGATTGTATCTGCAACCACCTGCTCTTTTGACGGGCCTTTAAAGACCAAGTATTTATCAATGCACTTCGTCATGAGCGACGTTGCATGGATGCAAAACCGTGCACTTCGGTTGCCTGATCGATAATATCTCGGGATCAACGCCATTGGGCTATAGCCACCCTTAGCGTAGATCTCACACCATTTCAGCAGGCTCGACGGGGCGGGTAGGAGCTTATCCATGACATCTGCTCCGCCGCGCCGGCTACGCTCGGTAAACTGCTCGCTTTCCAAAATCTCCCGCGTCTTTGCCCTTATCTCGGTCAATGCTGCCTTTACGCTGGCCGCGGTTTTGTGCACCTCGCCTCGGAAATACAACTCGTAAAACACTTGGCATATGGTGGCCTGCCAAAGTGCCGTACTCACAACCTTGGCCGGATAGTGGCTCAAAAGGTCATACTCGTTGCGCAGGGCATTAATGCGGTTGGCCTCGTCAAAATACCGACGCTCAACGCGCAGGTCTTGCGTGGTAAGCAGGTCTGATAGTTCCTCAAAGGTAAAGACCGTGCGCAGTCCCGGATGGTCTATATGCTCCAGCAACACGCCAGTATCGGTATGGGCACTGATCTTATAAGCAGTGTCGAGCACCGTAATCCGGTCACTCTATTCAAATCGCATATGGAAGGTCATACTGCGCGCCCTCCACGGTTACAACGGCTGCATAGTTAATCTCAGCTCGCCGATTGGCAGATAAACGGCCCCGGTAGATAGCTTTAACGATGGCCCTAAAGGCGCAAGCCCCCAAGCCGGGCTGCGCCACAATATCGTTAATTGCGGTTGGTGTTGTCAGATCAGCGGTGATCGCATCCACGACCTTGTCCGCCTCAGCATCCTCATGCTGGCGAAACTCGTGAAACATCGCGGCATTGCGCACTTCGATTTCATGGAGACTCCGCTCAGTCACCAGAATAACCCGATTGGCAAAGGCCAGCGGCATCATGGCTTGCACATAGGCCAGCTCCGTTTGGAAATCGGTTTTGACAACCCGCGCCCATGGCTTGACCGAAACGGCGACAAGCTCACCCAATGTCAGCGCCACCCGGAAATCAAACGTATGATCCCGCATCTTGCCATCAGCATCTAGAAACTTGACAGCAGGCGGCTGGTTCCAGATGTCATGTACATCCCGCCGCGCCCCCAACAGGTAAAGTGTGTTCTTTTCCAGATTGTTTTCAAACACACGGCATCTCGGATGGTCGTCTGCTGGAAGCAGCAGCACCATCATGCCCCGCAAACTGGCCTTTGACCTGAGCGAGGGAAACCGCGTTGCTCGGCTTAGCAGAGACGGCTGGAAGGGTGTTGGTTTATCTTTTTTGTCGTCCATCTTGGCTCGGAGCGTGCAGGCCATCGACCGAGAAAAACCCGTGCCGATGCGCCCCGCACCTCCGCCTTTCTTTTTTCATTTGCGTGAGCTTGATCCCCCGGCAAAACGCAATTACGCGCGTTGCCAGTTGACAATTTTTTGAAAAAAACAGAAGATGAGGTATCGGTTTCGCACTGATACCAAAAGGCTTCTGTTTCGAGTGTCCGCTCGATTCTGCAGGGGTCTTTTATCTTTCTGCGTGTGTTGTTCGTTATTAACTCATGTGTTATCCTCCTTTTTGTTGTAGCGGTTTGGATATAATGCCTCTGGTGTTGTCGAAAGCTTTTCGGCTATCGCCCTTTCGATTCTACGCGAGCGCTTAAGCCCACAACTTACAAGGGACATGGCCCCACAACTTACACCCAATTCTCGACTGAGCTTAGCCAGCGAACTCTGCCGTGTGCGTAAATCACACTTCACCTGCTCGTGGATCTCTAGGTCACTCAAGCTGTTCATTTTTAGACCGATTTTTGTTAAACTATTCATACGCCCAACGAATCACAAGACAGCAAACAAATCAACATAAAATATTAACAATATCATATAGTTACACTTCACCCTCCTTTGCAGTAATTTGGGTTAAAAATAATAATTCGCCTGTTTTTTAATAGCTTCCCCACTTTATAATAGTTGCGTCAATTTTTAAAATTCCATCAAGTTTTAATAGATCGAAAATGACAAACAGTAATAATGCACTCGAGAAGCTGCGGTACCGCATCCAGGTAGAAATTGACGACATCATGAATGATGTTCACCTACCTTCGAAGACTTTTTACCATGGACGAGTAAATAGCGGATACATAAATGAAGTCAGGCGGGTGGAACATCCTGAAATTCAGGATGTCTATTCAAAGACGTGTAGTCTTCGGGAATTGTTCAACAAATACGGGTTGAAGCCCCAACTAGCTCGGAATGCTTTAGCAATCGCGGGGATAGATTTCCCTGCTGATCTTGCTGCAGAATATCATGCCGAAAAAAGCATAGGTTACCTCGCCAAAAAACACGGCATGAAAGAGAAAACCATCTCCAATATCTTGAAGTCAGTGGGCGTAAAAGTTCGTAAAGGAAATGCTCAAATTCCGCCTCAAAAAGAAGGCTTGAAGCGGGTTTTTGAGAAATGCGGCACCATAAAAGGGGTCGCTCTCTTTTGAAATTCACCAAATTACCGCAAAAAAGTACCTGATTGAGGCTGGTCTTCTGCCGGAAAACACGAAAAAGGCGCGCACTCGCAAAAAATAATATGGAACTTCATGCTTTTTTTCTGGTCACTTTCTCGAAATTAAATACACTTTTGAAGTCTTCATAAGCCGAAAAAACGTTTCATCGCGTTACAGGATGGTTTTTTTGTTCGCTAAAAGGGTGAACAGATCGCGTTTTAGAGTTGGCGAGACATTTCTTGGTTGTTGATTTTTGTGTTACTATCCCAATCTTTAATACTAAAACAGAATGTGGGGGATGGCATGAAGCAGATTGCTGTTAGAAAAATTCCAGAAAATCAGTATGAAATGTTAAAACAAATTGCAACTGAGAACAATCGAAGTGCCGAGGCCGAGGTTCGATTTGCGATTTTTAAGTTGGTTCAGGAAGGGCTAAATGTTGGCTTTGGTTTCGAATTGCATCGCCAATTCGGTGGGATGATTGATGACGACAATGAATTCTCTCGATCAAAAACAGAGACTGACCCTGTGGACTTCAAATGATGTTCATCTGGTCAAATAAAAAGCCGGTGTCGACTAGAGTGGAAATTTGAGTTTTGAGATGAGTAATGGACACTAAGTAGTCCTTACTTAGTCTGGTTTGCAAACAATAAGGGCGGCCACTGGCCGCCATTTGCTCTACCAAAATAGTGATGCGGCCTCCTAAAACGTGGCCAAAGCCGTTCCTCCGGACCGATATCCTTCAAAATTTCCTTCTCCAGTATCTTCTCTGATGGCGCGGCCAAGCATCCAACCTACGCTTAAGAGTGAGATGTCCAATTATATTTATCTACATATCTTCCGCATTCAAAAAGATGTGGATTCCGGCACCAACCTTTTGGTCCAAAATTTCGATATCTCCACCGATGCCTTCAAGCAAAGACTTAACTATGCTTAAGCCCATACCAGTGCCACCGGATTTTCGGCGCGTGGTAAAAAACGGAGTTAGGACTTTATCGCGGTTGCCTGCACTAATGCCACTGCCATCATCAGAGATTTTCAGCCAGCTTTTCCCCGCTGTCAGCGTCACAGTTTTGGCGCCGTGCTCAGCGGAATTTTCCAGTAAATGCTTGAGCACAATAGCGAGCGTTTCTTGATGAACTGGGAGCAGTAGTTCTGCATTGTACACCTCGATCCTCAGGCTTCCGAATTGCGAAATCAGAGATGGCAAAACCTCGTTTAGCATACAGGTACCACGCTCTTGGGGCTGCTCTGCTCGGGCGTAATCTCGCATGCTTTGCAGCAGGCTTTCCATCCGGGCAGTGTCGGCCTGAATGTTGGCCAAGAACCTTTGCCACTGAGCCTCACTCATCCCCGCCTCTTCTAATAATTCGGCGGCACCTTGCACGGCTGTGAGTGGCGATTTCAGCTCATGAGTGGCATGGGCGGTATAGGTGGTAATGGCGTCTTGGCGCCTTTGGAGCTTGGTGGTCATGGTTGCAAAACGTTGGCCTAGGGTTTCGATTTCCCGCGTGCCATAGTGCTTTGGCGGAGCCCACACAGCTTTGCCGCTTTGCTCAATTCGCTCGGTCTGCGCGATCAGGGCGCGTAACGGGCGGGCGATAAAGCGCCAAAAAATCAACCCAATCAGCCCCGTGGCAAACAGTATAAACGCGACAGCTTTCAAGATCGTAAAGCGCTCGCCATATAGAAAGCGAAAGATATGATTGGGCGTGCGATTAAGGTAAACAGCACCAATAACCCGCCCTTTCACCACCACTGGCAGGGCCACAAAAACCCGCAGGCGCGTGCCCTCGCTCAGCCCATAGACCAACGGGGTGCCGGTGTCTCGAATGCGCTGCCGTGCAACTGAGTTGGGCTGGCCTGCAAGGGCGGCCGCAACCTCGGGAATAGCTTTGAGAGACGTCCCCAGCTCAGCGGTGCCTGCAATCACCGTGCCGTTTTGGTCCAGAATGCGAAAACCTGCGAGGGTTTGCTGCTGGGCAGCATTGCTGATGCGGCTTAAAGCAGGGCCAAATTCCAGCACAACGGCTTCGGCGGGCTTGGCGGCAGGGCGCGGGGGCAATACTGTGTCTTTACCAAGAGAGAGCGTGGGGAAAATTGGTGCGTAGCCTTCATAGCCGTTTGGCAGGTTTTCTGGCGCAAGGGGGAACGCGTCCATATCCTCAGTGCCATGTTGCTGAAATAACTCAGCATAGGTGGCGGCCAGAATCGAGGCTTGGCCAATCAGGCTTTCTTCGGTCTGTTGCACCAACTGGCTGGCATAAAATTGGAAAAGGAGTAACCCCGCAAAGGGCAGGCACAAAACCAGCCCAAGTACCAGCGCCACCACCTGCCACAATTTGGGCCGCCACTTATCCCTTAGGCTTTTTGGCATACGCCCATCCTTAACCCGACGCCGTGCACGGTAAAAATTCCGTCCTTGCACCCCACTTTGGCAAGTTTCGCACGGATATTGCGGATATGGCTATCAATCGTGCGCTCGGATACGTGGATATTGTGGCCATAAATCGCATCCATCAGTTGCGCCCGGGAATGCACGTTTTCTGGTCTCGCCAGCAGCGTTGCCAGCAGGGAAAATTCCGAAGCCGTAAGCAACACGCCCTGCCCCGCAAAGCGGCAGAGGTGGCGAGACGTGTCGAGATCGAGATCGCCCCAAAGGTGGCGTTCCGGCGTGGCGGCCACACGCGGGGGGACCGCGCGCTTTAGGATCGCCTTAACTCGCGCCACCAGCTCGCGCGGACTAAAAGGCTTAGTCACATAATCATCACCACCAATTTCCAACCCGATAATCCGGTCGATCTCGTCATCCCGTGCTGTCAGGAATAAAATTGGCAGATCAGAGGATTTACGCACTTCGCGGCAAACCTCCAAGCCATCTATCTCTGGCAGGCCGATATCGAGCAACATGAGCCTAGGGGGGGCGGCGTTAATATGGGCCAGCGCGGCTTTGCCATCCGCTGCAAAATGCGGAGTAAAGCCTGCGCTTTCTAAGGCAAACCCGATAACCTCGCGGATATGCGGATCATCATCAACAATTAAAATAGGTGTGCTCATAGGGCTCCTGTTTGCAATTTTACCTCAAGATAACCCGCAAGGCGGGCCTTGCGGAAGCCCCAATCTCGCCAGCCTGCCGCCGGGGTGAATTTAGGAATGGTATGCACGGTGCAGAAACCGGGGCCTTGGGCCAGAATTACCGGCAGGGCTTGCGGCCCCATACGGCAAATGTAAGCCGCGTCTACCTGCCCATTGCTCAGCGGATGCAGGATATTATACCGAGCGATCATCGGGGCGAAATTGGCAAAGCTGCTCAAATAAAGCACCACCAACAAGGTCGTTAGGTTTTGGCTCATCAGCCAGATATTGCTCTTGTTGCGCGCAATTTGCATGGCCACCAGCAGCAGCCCGATAAAGACCAGCAGCATCCAGATAAACGCCGCCACGCGTAAATAAGTCAGGGCGTAGGTTTCCACATAAAGGTTCAGCCGGAAGACCGCTGACAGCACCAAAAACAAGTTTTGCAGCAGCCACACATAGACAAGCCCACGCAACAAGCGGTCTTGCATGATCCAGCTGCGCGTCCCAATAGCGAACGCGCCTGCGAGCAGGGCCGTAGCCACTAAAGGATAGGCTCCTCGATGTGCGTAGCTGGCATAGCTCATGCCCTCGGGCAAAGCCATACCCCCGGATAAAACCAGAAAATCCAGCCCTGTTTGCAAGGCAAAAATACCGTTAAAAAGGATCAGCGAGGTCCGTATCGAGGCGGCATTGATAACCAAGCTTAGCCCTTGAGGCAGGGTTTTGGGCCGAGAGGTCTTTCGTTTTAACTCGCCGATCCGAAACATCGGCAAATTGAGGTAAGGCCAAAGGAAAGCGGCTGCGATAATCCAAAACAGCGCCCTCGCAACAGCATCGGGCGTAATAAACTCTATCTCCGCTACCGTATTCATAATTCGTTCCAAAAATGGATTAGCTGAAACAAAAAACGATATAAAAACAATGCCAAATGTAAGCGGAAGCACCAGCGACGCCGCTTGTCGCCCCAGCCCGGATTGTGGCCGCACCTCGCGCAGGCGCGCGCCCAAAGCGCCAAAAAACTGCACTGGGCCGAAAATAGTGATTTTTAGAAAAACCACAAAGCCCCGCCCCCAGCCTACCAGCGTATCCATCGCCAACCAAGAGGCGGTCGCTACTACCCCCAGCAGTGAGAACATCAGCGATAGCGGTTGAAGTTGCTCCAGCAATGGGAGGTTTGCCCCGATGGTCAGCCCAATCACAATCCCCCATTCTTTACGCGTCGTTTTCTGTGGGCGCGCCAGCATCATGGCGATGCTCAATAGAATGGCAAATATGGCCACAGAGGCCCCGGCTTTTTGGTGCCAAAACAACCAATCCGATAAGGCGACCAAACCGAGTACAAGTATCAGAACATACCTGCGAGGTGCTGCAATACCTGTGTTGTCACTATTGGATGTGTGGACACCCATATTCAGCGGTTTTGGTGGTGTTTCACAAGAAAGCCACCATGCATCCAATCTCAATTTTTCCGGGAGGCCGTTTATTACAAGTTGAGTATTCATATCTGCTCCAATAAGCGCTTAAAAGTTCGCGATGGGAGCAATTTGACATTGGAGTTTGCAGATGGAGGAAGCCATATATGCAGGTGGTTAGAGGGTTTTGTGCAGGATCTATGCAGAATTTCTAATTCTCTGGGAAGCACCTATTACTTACCATGCACAGCTCAAGAATCACGCAAACAATAACGGCGGCCACTGGCCGCCATTTGCTCTACCAATAATAGTGATGTGGCCTCCGGAAACGTGGCCAAAGCCGCTCTTCTGAATCAATATCCTTCAAGATTTCCTTCTCCAATATCTTCCCCTGATGGCGCGGAAGCCGGATATGAAAAATCTTGTCATGATAGCGCGGCCATGTGTTCAGCCACCGAACATCATTCTCAGGAATGCCAAGCCGACGCCTTAAGCCATTTGGTGAATACCCCCCACACGGTTTTGTCCGGGGTTTCTTGCGTTTGTAGTGAGCCGTTTCAGGGCCCTTTCATGTAGTTATTCCCTACATGGCGTCCTCCTTTCTTTTGGTTGACCGACCTGTATATTGATGTAGGTGGAATTTGGCAATGGCGGGTGTTGAGCGGGTAAACTGTGCGTGGTCATATACAACCTTTTGCGGTATGCTTTCCGCAAAAGGGCGGTGAGGCCATAGTTCGCATTATTGTCGATTTAACGCCCATCCTTCACGATACCAAAAGGAAAGCACATGAAAACCTTCCCGATCTCCGCCATGCCCAGCCAGCTTGACGGGTTACTTGATATTGCAGAGCTCGAACCCGTGCTTCTCACGCAAAACAATGAACCTGAATTCGCCCTCCTAACCCTTGAACTTTACGAGAAATTGAAACGGCGGAAGGAGGAGCACCTTAGTAAGTGAAACAATATCCAGGTCGTTTTCCCTCGAGCTCCATGGCCCCGGGTTTCTGTGGGTTGCCTTGGCTTTTAGACACCCCATGCAATCTATTATTTCACCCAACGGGACAGGCCTGACCAGACGCTATAGCCCACCTGCGGACGTCCCGCTTGAAATATTGGAAGCATCTTGGGCTACTTGGAGACCAAGGCACTGTTAACGTCTTACCTCCACTCGGCGCTTTTAATTTGCCATGTTTGCCGCCCCACCTAAATGTCCAACCGGATTTGAGCATCTTTTTTACGGCAGCATTTGTCTTGTCACATTTGCAATACCGCATTACGCCACCTCACTATAACGGGCGGCATAGCGCTCTGCGGAAAACCGCATATTCGAAAAAGCTTCGGCAGCGCCGGCATTCAGTATTGGCGGGCTGTATTGATAGCCATTGTTAAGCGTATTTTCTCCATTCTGGTAGAACCGCCCCAATGGGTCGATCATGATGTAGGATTCAAGCATCTCATCATTATCTTCGACCCGATAGACATTGCGAAATGCGCGGTGCCGCGCGACAAATGCCCTAAACGCCGCGTTACTAACGGCCAGGTTTTGGTTGACTACCGGAAGCATTCTAAGGATTTTCCACTTGCTTGGGGACAACCTTGAAATTACCCCCGTGAAGTCCTCATCAACATTGAGCGCATTAACAACCGTGTTTATTTTTAACTTCAAGGCAGGGTGCTTCCGCATTTCCGATCCGATATTCTCAGACAGCTCGGCTAAATCAAGTAATCTCCCACGGGTGTCCACACGTCCGATTTGGCGGTTGGTCTGGACCTGTCGCGGAATTGTGCCGCTCCTTTAACCGCGTATTATACGCAAAAGGAGAAACGATATGGCATCACAACATACAGCAGAATTCAGACAGGAAGCGGTGCGTGTAGCACTGACGAGCGGATTGAATCGCAAGCAGGTAGCTTCTGATTTTGGCGTTGGGTTTTCGACGTTGAGCCGCTGGATACAATTGGAGCGTCAAACGCTGCCGGAACCGACAACCCAGAGCGATCTGGAGGCTGAAGTAACCAGACTTCGCAAAGAAAACCGCCTTCTGCGCGAGGAGAGGGAGGTGTTAAAAAAATCCACCATATTTTTCGCGGGTCAAAAGCCCCTCTCACGCATGTAAACATGCGCTGCCGGGCAGTGCATGAGATTTAGATTTTTCACTGCCCGGCAGGGTATTGCACAGCAATGCACGAGAGGGGAAGAAAATCGCGACGCAATCCCCACCGACCGGCTGTGTCAGATCATGAATGTCAGTTCACGTGGTTTTCGTGCGCATCGATCCCGCCCGATCAGCCAGAGCCAGCGCTCCTCTCATGGTTTGCAAGGGCAAACCACTGTCGGGCAGTGAAGGATATGGTATTACTGGCTCATATCAGAGAGCAGCATCGTCTGTCTTTGGGCAGTTATGGCAGGCCACGAATGACGGAGGAACTGAAAGAACTTGGACTGGATGTTGGTCATCCCACTGCCCGGCAGTGGTTTGCCCTTGCAAACCATGAGAGGGGCCTGTTGGTTGCTTAATGCGCCAGAACAGTATCGCTGTTGTCAGAACCCGTAAGCACAAGGTGACGACTGACAGCAACCACAAGTTCAATATCGCACCCAACCTGCTGAACCGTGATTTCCATGCGGATCGCCCGAACCAGAAATGGCCTCTCGGTGATTGCATGCAATCACCTGTCAGCTGACAGGTGATTGATATCAGCTATATTTGGACGCAAGAGGGCTGGCTGTATCTGGCCGTGGTTCTGGACCTGTATTCGCGGAGAGTTATCGGCTGGGCCCCCTCTCATCGATACTGCGTATCGACTGCCGGGCAGTGGTCAGTAACCGCATGAAACGCGACCTTGCAATCCGTGCGCTGGACATGGCGGTAGCCCTGCGCAAGCCACCGAAGGGCTGCATTCATCACTCGGATCGCGGCTCCCAGTATTGCTCACACGATTATCAGAAACGGTTGCGCCAACACGGGTTCAAAGCCTCCATGAGTGGCAAAGGTAATTGCTACGATAATGCCGTAATAGAGACGTTCTTCAAAACGATCAAGGCAGAGCTGATCTGGCGACATTCCTGGCATACGCGTCGCGCTGCTGAATTAGCTATCTTCCACTTTCATGGTTTGCAAGCAAACCACTGCCGTGCAGCGGAATACATCAACGGCTTTTATAATCCTCGCCGAAAACACTCGGCATTAGATTGGAAAAGCCCCTTGGCATTCGAAAGAATTGCCCCTTAAATGAGTTCATGTAGCAGAACTAAACCGCGACAGGTCCACCGTCCACAATCGTTCGTCGAAATTTGTTGAGTACTTTACAAAGAAGAGAGCGCTGGCTCAAGTCAATCTGCAACCCAGCTATAATTTTATCGTGGTGCAAAATTTTAGTATGGGTGCTGATTGAGAAACAAGAGCTAACGGCGTTCGGTTCAACCGGCGTCTGCTTTGAAGGAGCTGAGCTGAATGGCTGCGAGGGACCAGAGTAAACTTGGCTAGGGTCGCGAGGGTCAGGTGTCACAGCAGCAGAAAGGGCGCTTACCGACCTGACAATTGAGATCAGAAAGTCATTGGGTAGTGCAATGCGAAAAAAGAACGTCACCATTTCCGCCAACCGAGGCCCATAGTTGCAGCAATGGCTTCTGGACAACCAGCCTGAACACGCGCACGAAAAGCTCGCACGGACATACCGTTCTCTAGCGCCGTTACTTCCCACTCATCATTGGGATTGTGTGCTATCTCTCGCGCCCCGTCAGTCGCGGCCCTTTGTTCAGACCAACCACGCTTGAGACGCGCCTTGAATGTATTAAAGGCTATCCCGTTTTCTTCAGCAACGGGCCATGCAGCGAGGCCGTTGTCCAAAGAAGCAAGGCCGTCCCGCCTGCGACTTTCATAAGCCGCACGATCATAAGGATATTGGACATGTTCACAACAGACCGTCCACACTTTGGATCCATCATCAGAATCCAATAAATCAACCACACCGGCATCAGTGAATGGATGCGGTGCCAGGCCATAGCGATTACAAAGCCACCACGCATCTTCATGGCTAGCAGCTTTGCCTATTACATTTCCGCCCAACGGCGCAACAAAGTGAATCATCATTTTTTTCGTTTTCAAAGTGGCGCAAGTCGCGCAACGAGTGACCATCAGAAGGAGAGATGGCCACTTTAAACCGCACTACTGACACTTTAGCCACCAAAAAATGTTGCGATCATTGCGAATGGCTGCTCTTGTGTGGCTGCTGACTATTTTGCGAAGGTCAGGAAAGAGCCGAAAGTTGCCCTCAATTGAATTGCGCACATTTCATCCGTTTTTTGAACTGAACCGCACCTGAGTTTAGGGAATATACCGGCCAAACCCAATCTATCTGTCCTGAAACCCAAAATAGTGGCGCGTAGACGTCAAACTATCTGACATTTTACATACAAAGAAATATGGAATGGTGGAGCCAGAGGGAATCGAACCCTCGACCTCTTGCATGCCATGCAAGCGCTCTCCCATCTGAGCTATGGCCCCTTTGGTGTCGTCTGTATTTCAGCGACGCCTGATATTTATGGCCGGGTGTGGCCGAGCACAAGGGTAAATCGCAACAATTGCCGGATCAGTCCTCGTCTTTTTCGGCCGGGACGTCGGCGACCTCTTCCAAGGTTACGGTATCGTCATCGTCATCGTCCAGCAATGTATCATCGGTGCTTGTATTTTCGTCGTCGTCAAGCACGTCTTCGACGTCGTCAATGACAGGTTCTGCCACCTTGGTGTCTTTTTTGGCCTTTGCCTTACTGGTCGTGGATTTTCCGGGATTTAAGAGCGACGCAAGATCAAATTCTTCTGCGCAGGCCGGGCAGGTCATCGGGTCTTTTTGCAGATCGTAAAAACGCGTGGCGCATTTTGGGCAAAGGCGTTTTACGCCCCATTCTTCGTTGGGCATCAGTATCCCCTGATTGATTTGTGACAATTTCTGTTGCCACGTGCCACATGCTACACTTCTTGTCAAAGGTTTTAGCGGTGTTTGCGTGCGAAATTCCTTGATGCTGGATAAAATTCTGCCTAGGTTTTCAAATCAAATTGGCAGCGAGCGGATGAATTTTGACAGAAGTGATCTATATCGGGCAACCGGCGATTGTGGTCAGGCTTAAGCGGAATGCACGTGCGCGGCGCCTGACTTTGCGTTTATCGAGCGTCGATGCCATGGCCAGCCTGACCTTACCGCCACGCATATCCCTGCGCGAAGCTACAGCCTTTGCGGCCCGTCAGGAAGACTGGCTGCGCGGGCAAATTGCGCGTATGCCTGCGCGTATGCCCGTTAAGATCGGGTCAGAAATTATGTTTCAGGGCAATAATACGCGCCTTGTGGCGGGAAATGGCCGGTTGGTCGCGCTTGGCGCAGAGGGCATAGTTATTAACCCTGTTCAGACGGCTGCGCGGCTGCGGGCGTTTTTGAAAACCGAGGCCAGAAATGCGGTGGTGCCCGCGGCCGAGGCTTTTGCCGCACAGCTTTCAAAGCCCGTTGGGCGCATAAGTTTGCGTGATACCCGTTCACGCTGGGGGTCATGTTCGGGGGCAGGGAACCTGATGTTCTCGTGGCGCTTGGTAATGGCCCCGCCTGCGGTTTTGCGCTATGTTGCAGCACATGAGGTGGCGCATTTGCAAGAAATGAACCATTCACAGGCGTTCTGGGATGTGGTCGCGCGCCTTATGCCGGATTATCAAATCCACCGCGTTTGGCTGAAAAAACATGGGGCAAAACTGCATCGGGTGGATTTTTCATCTTGACGTATCCGGGTTTGTGATCACATATCACCATATGGAAAAACCTGCCCCCACCGAGCCAAATATCCCCGCCCATGAAACCGTTTATCGCACGTTGCGCACCCGCATTATGCACGGTGAGCTGGCCCCGGGTGTGGCGCTTACGTTGCGCGGTATCGGCGCGGAATTTAATGTTTCCATGACCCCGGCGCGTGAGGCCGTGCGCCGCCTTGTTGCCGAAGGGGCGTTGAACCTGTCAGCGTCCGGGCGTGTTTCGACGCCGGAATTATCCAATGACCGGATCGAAGAACTGGCAACGATTCGTGCGATGTTAGAGGTCGAGCTGGCTTCAAGAGCATTGCCGCGCGTGCATCCCGCGCTGATTGAACGTTTGCAAAACATTAACGCCACCATCCGCCAGATGATCGTCAAAGCTGATGCGACCGGATACGTGCGTGCGAACCTTGAATTTCATCGCACCCTTTATCTGCGCGCCCAATCGCCTGCGATGCTGGCATTGGTGGAAACCGTCTGGCTGCAATCCGGGCCAACCATGCGGGCGCTCTATTCAAAAGGCTCGCGCGCGCAGGCAGGGGAAAAGCATCGCTCAATCCTTGCGGCGCTGAGGGCAGGGGATGACCCGAGCTTGCGTCTTGCCATACGTTCGGATGTTACAAGTGGTCTTAAGATGCTACTGTCCTAAGGTCAGGTATTTTTCCTCTTGACCAGAATCGTCCAATATATCAGTTTATTCTAATGAAATTGGAGTTATTATGATAAATTTTTTACGCCTGGTTGGCCGCTTCGCAGTAATAACAGCGATTGTTGCAGTAATTGCTGTTGCCTGGAAATGGGATAATATCAAGCGTTTGCTAGCGGTTAATGAGCTTTTTGCCGAAGAAAACATCATTTCCAATTTCAGCCATATGAGCAATGTTTTTTACAGCACAGAACTGGTTTTGCCAGATGCAACCCCGTCTCCCTTAGAGGTGGCTGCGCGTGATATGCCTGAAAGCCTGGATGGCTGGGTTGAGGATCGCTCGCTCACGGCGCTGGTGGTTCTTAAGGATGGAAAACTTGCGCATGAGGCCTATTTCAAAGGTACAGACACGACTGACCTGCGGATTTCATGGTCCGTTGCCAAAAGCTTTCTTTCGGGGTTGATGGGGATCGTTGTGGCTGAGGGTTTGATCGAATCTCTAGATGATCCGGTCACTAAATATGTCGAAAAACTGGTTGGCACTGCCTATGATGGTGTCAGTATCCGCAATGTGCTGAACATGGCCAGCGGGGTGGCGTTTGACGAGGATTATCTCGATTTTAACTCTGACATTAATAAAATGGGGCGTGTGCTGGCGCTGGGCTGGTCTATGGATGGGTTCGCCGCGGATCTGCACAACCGTGATCGCCCTGCAGGTGAAGCCTGGCAATATGTGTCTATCGATACCCATGTTTTGGGCATGGTTATTCGCGGTGCCACGGGCCGTGACATTCCCGAGCTGATGGTTGAAAAAATCCTAACGCCTTTAGGGCTTGAGGCCAATCCTGCCTATCTGACCGATGGCAAAGGCGTGGCGTTTGTTCTGGGCGGGTTGAATTTACGCACCCGCGATTATGCGCGTTTTGGCCAGATGTATCTGCAAAACGGCCTTTATAATGATCAACAGATTGTGCCTGCGGATTGGGTGCTTGAATCCACCGCCCCCAGTGCGCCAACGGCAGAGGGGGGCATTCAATACGGGTATCAATGGTGGATGGCGCCGGATGCCAGTGATGGCGAGTATTTTGCCCGGGGCATATACGGCCAGTATATCTATGTGAACGAGCAGATGGGGGTGGTGATTGCCGTCAACTCCGCAGACCGCAGCTTTCAAGAGCCGGGCGCGTTTGACCAAAATCTGCGGATGTTCCGTGAAATCACACGTTCGCTTCAGTAATTTCTGGTGTTTTGTGGTTCTGCAAGAAATCTTTGACATCTGATGCTATGGGGATAGCGCTGGCTGTCCCCAGTTTGCCGATTTGTAAAGCCGCGGCTGCTGCGGCAAAGCGCAGGGCGGTTTTGGTATCCTTACCCATATCAATATGGCCAAGGAAATACCCCAGAAACGTATCCCCCGCGCCGGTTGTATCTACTGGATCAACCCTAAAGGCCGCACATGAAATAGCGCCTTGTGCCGTGATCAGCGTCGCCCCGTCGCCCCCGCGTGTGATAAGCGTTTGGGGTAGAGGCAAAGCATCAGGACCAACACCCATTGCGTTGGATAATTGCGCCGCCTCGATGGCATTCAGGGCCAGAATATCCGTAAACGGGATCATTTCGGCGCAAGCTTTGGCATCAAAAGGCGCTGCCGCATAGGCCACGCGCATGCCTTTGAATTTTGCGATTTTAGCGGCGTAAACGCAAAGGTTTGTCTCATTTTGCACCAACAGCCAGTCGCCGGTTTTGGCTGTGTTCAGGGCCGTATCAATCTGGGGTTTTGTCAGGGCAAGATTGGCACTGGAATAGATTATAATTGCGTTTTCACCAGCATTATCAACACAAATAATGGCGTGCCCGGTGGGCATATCAAGCGTTGACACATGCTCCATGTTAACGCCCGCATTTGCCATGATGGCGCCGACCCAAGCGCCATCCTTGCCGATGGCACCAATATGGATAACCGTTCCGCCGGCGCGGGCAATGGCAACCGATTGGTTGGCACCTTTGCCACCAAGGCCACTGTCATGCGCCTTAGCTGCCAGCGTTTCACCGGGCTGTGGCAGGTGGTCCACACGATAAACATGGTCAATATTAATCGAGCCAAGGTTGTAAATCGTCATCAGCCGACCTTGCAGGCGGCCATGATCGCCATGTTCAAGATATCGTTCACGGTTGAGGTCGTGGCGCAGATTTGCACCTGTTTGTCGATGCCGGTCAAAATAGGGCCAATAACCGTGGCTCCGGCCATTTCCTGCATCAGTTTCACAGAAATTGAGGCCGAATGACGCGCTGGTACCACCAGAATATTCGCCGGGCCAGTCAGGCGACAAAAGGGGTATTGTTTCATTACATCGATATTCAGGGCAACATCTACGGTCATCTCGCCGTCATATTCAAAATCGACATTACGCCCGTCCAGAACCTCGGCGGCTCGCTCCATTTTCTCGGCGCGCTCCGACACCGGATAGCCAAAATTTGAGAAACTGGCAAAGGCCACACGCGGTTCCACCCCGAGCGAGCGGGCAACGCTGGCGGCGCGCTCGGCGATGTTGGCAAGGTCATCGGCTTCGGGCCATTCATGCACCAATGTGTCAGCGATCAACACCATGCGGCCCCGATGCAACACGGCTGTAATCCCGACGGCGCCATCGCCGGCACTTGCGTCAAAAACATGGTTAATCAGGTTAAGCACATGGGCCGATTTCCGCGTGGCCCCGGTTACCATACCATCCACATGATCATGAGCGAGCATCAGGGATGAAAACACGTGCCGATCACGGCTGGCCATGATGTGGCAATCGCGCTGATCAAACCCTTTGCGCTGTAAGCGGTCATATAGAAACGATTTATACTCATTCAGATTATCAATCATCGCCGCATTAATAATCTCAATTTCGTCGATTGCTTCGGGCATGCCAGCCGTATTTAGGAACTCTTGGATTTCTTCAGGGCGGCCCACGACCACCGGCTCGCCAAGGCCGGAACGTTTGTAGGCAACGGCGGCGCGCACGACCCGTTCGTCATCACCTTCGGCAAACAAAATGCGGGCCTGCTCGCGTTTGGCGCGGGCATAAAGCACCCGCAACGTTGCCGCTGTCGGGTCGAGCCGTTCTTTCAGAGATTCCTCATATGCAATCATATCGATGATAGGGCGACGCGCGACGCCGGTGTCCATTCCGGCTTTGGCAACGGCGGGCGGGATGACATAAATGAGACGTGGATCAAACGGTGTGGGGATAATATAATCACGCCCAAACGACAGTTTTTTGCCGTATGCCAGCGCCACCTCATCAGGGACATCTTCGCGCGCCAACGCCGCCAAAGCCTCAGCGCAAGCGATTTTCATCTCGTCGTTGATGGCGCGTGCGTGGATATCAAGCGCCCCGCGGAAAAGATAGGGGAAACCCAGTACGTTATTGACCTGGTTGGGGTAATCGGAACGACCCGTCGCCACGATTGCGTCTTTGCGCACGGCGTGGGCCTCTTCGGGGGTGATTTCGGGATCGGGGTTGGCCATGGCAAATATCACCGGATCAGGGGCCATGGAGCGCACCATATCAGCGGTCACCGCGCCTTTGGCCGACACACCGAGAAACACATCCGCACCCTCCATCGCCTGGTCAAGCGTGCGCAAATCCGTGTTGGCCGCATGGGCTGATTTCCACTGGTTCATACCCTCGGTACGACCCTGATAAATCACGCCTTTAGTGTCGCAAACGATACAATTATCGTGTTTGGCCCCCATGGATTTCAGCAGCTCAATACAGGCAATCCCCGCCGCACCTGCGCCGTTCAGAACAATCCGGCAATCCCCGATCTTCTTATCTGAAATATGCAGCGCATTGATCAGCCCGGCCGCACAAATCACCGCCGTGCCATGTTGGTCGTCATGAAAAACCGGGATGTCCATTTCTTCTTTGAGACGTTGCTCAATGATAAAACATTCCGGCGCTTTGATATCCTCAAGGTTAATGCCGCCAAAGGTTGGGCCCATCAGGCGCACGGCGTTAATGATTTCCTCGGGGTCTTGGGTATCAAGTTCGATATCAATCGCATTCACGTCGGCAAAGCGTTTGAACAGCACTGCCTTGCCCTCCATCACGGGTTTGGACGCGAGCGCCCCAAGATTACCCATCCCCAAAATCGCCGAGCCATTTGTGATCACAGCAACCAGGTTTCCCTTGGTGGTGTAATCATAGGCCAGTTCGGGATTGTCGGCGATGGCTTGCACCGGCACAGCGACACCCGGGCTGTAGGCCAGTGACAGATCACGCTGCGTGGCCATGGGGGTCGATGCGTTGACCTCCAGCTTGCCCGGGTTTGGTTCACGATGATAGGCGAGCGCCTCTTCGTCTGTAACTTTGGAATTTCCCGACATAATATTGCTTTCCGTTGGTTTCGCGCGCAACTTTACGCGTTGCATTGAAGGATCACAACCAATTGATAGCGTAATTTTGAGATCGGAATTTGGATGGTTTTACTAAACTACTAAACCGGTTTAGTAGTTTAGTTGGGTGGTGTAATTGTGTTTATTTTCAAGGCCTTAAAAATCTTTGGTAAGGAAATATTAAGAGTTTAAGCGTGCAAATTAACCGCCGCCAATCAAGATGCCAGCCGCCAGAACCAAGCCGCCGCCCAAAACAACCTGAAAAATGGCCTTGCCAAACGGCGTTTCCATATAGCGTTTTTGTATCCAGGCAATCGCCCAAAGTTCTACAAACACTACCGCAAATGCAATGGCGGTCGCTGTCCAGAAATCTTGAATAAGATAGGGCAGGGCGTGGCCAAGCCCGCCAAGCGTGGTCATCACCCCCGATGCCAGCCCGCGTTTCCAGGGTGCGCCCCGCCCGGAGATCACACCGTCATCATGCGCGGCTTCGGTAAACCCCATCGAAATCCCGGCCCCGATTGAGGCCGCCAAGCCAACCAAAAGTGTGGTTTTAGGATCATGCGTAGCAAAAGCCGTGGCGAAAATTGGCGCAAGCGTCGATACCGAGCCATCCATCAGCCCGGCCAACCCCGGCTGCACCCATGTCAGGATAAACTGGCGTTGCGCGGCCGTCTTTTCGCTATCTTCACCGTCAATTTCCAGACCTTCAACCATCTCGGCGGCAGATTTTTCATGCGCGCCCTCGGCCTCCGCTAGGTCCCCCAGCAATTTGCGGGTGGCGGCATCACTGCTGCGCCCGGCCGCAGTCAGATAAAACCGTTGCGCGTCATGCTCCATCCTGCGCGCCTCTTCGCGGATACGTTCCAGCCCGAGGTTTTGCACCAGCCACACAGGGCGGCGATTGTAATACCCGGCGACATGCTCGCGCCGGATCAGCGGAATAACGGCGCCAAAACGGGCCGTAAAAGCGTCGATCAGCAGCCTGCGATGCGTGTTTTCCTCTAGCGCCATTTCATCAAACATCGCCGCAGATTTTGGATAATTCTCGCGCAGTTGTTGGGCATATGACGCATAAATCCGGGCATCATCCTCCTCAGACGAAATTGCGAGCGCCAGGATTTCTGCTTCGCTCAGCTCATCAAAATTACGGCGAGTGGAAAAAGATTGGAGCATTGGGTGGTTCCTTTTAGAATGATTCTAAGTTAAGCGTTAACCCCGATACCTGCAAGCTAGAGTTTTCGAATAAGGGCTGCTATAGATACAAATATGCCATTTCTGAACCTAAATACTGGATTATCTATGACCCATATTTCCAAATACCCACTTGCACTGGCAGTAATTGCACTTACAACGACGCCGGCATTGGCAATCGATCCATGTCTTTTAGGAGCATGGGAGCCGGATTACCTAGTGCTCGGCGATCAATATCTTGAAGCTTCGGGGGCTACGCAAGTGGACATAAGCGGTCATATGTACATGACCTTTGCCGATACGGGCGTTGGTACATATCTTGCCGAAAACCTGACCTTTGATGTGATAAATGAGGGGATGCCGCGCACCGAAGTTACCTTGAACGGCACCGGAGAGTTCTCCGCTGATACCACAGACGGCGCATTCATTATGAACATGGGACCCTTTTTATATAATGCCCATGCGATTATCCACATGGGTGGTGAACCGATGGAGATGGATATCCCGTTCACCGAAGAAATGGCGCCTTTTGGGGGGGCACTAGGGGCCTATGAATGTAGTGATGATTTACTGGAATTCACCCCGACAATCACCGAAGGCGAACCAAACGTGCGCATCGCGAAACGCTGGTATCGGCTGTAAGCTTGTGTATTGCCTGGTCGTTTGAAAAATACTATTGCCTATATTTTAAGCAAGTTCATCTGGATATATAACAGGCAATAGAAATGCATTTTCCCAAAAAAACCACTATTCGAGTTTTGATTATTATCCTGACCATCCTGCCCCTTATGTTAGGGCTGGCGTCTGTTGTTTCGGGGCTGGTCTATACAAATATAGCGCGAATATTATTGGTAATAATATCATGGCTATTATTTGCATTCATGGTTTTGATAATCGCAACAGCACAAAAATGTTCGTTTTTCACGCGCCTGAAAGCCCTGAACCTTTTTGATAAACTTGCGCTTGTGATTCTACTGGCAGTTGCTGTTTATACCGCGCAATTTGTAGCTATCAGCAGCAGAATGGCGTTTTATATAACGGGTATATCGGCGGCCTCTGTTCTTGTCGGGTTTTCTTTTGTGCAACTGGCAAACCGTTTTGGCCGCGTGTTTGTGACAGCTATTCTATATGCGTTATTTATCGGTATGCTGCTGCATCTTACAGTTATGTTATCGTATATTTATCTTGAGGCTGGGAATAATGCACTTGATTGGGCGCATGCTATTCCGGGCTATACGGCTATTCTATTGAACTGGCTATTGCTATTGCAACAGGGTTATTTCTATTACGACCGCAAAAAATCAATATGCAGTCATTGTTAATATTTTCTGGCGCAGCCTTATTATGGGGGGCACTATTTTGGAGCGGCGGGCGCGGGGCAATGGCGTCCTTGATGGTATCCTTTATACTGGCATCAATAATACTGCCAGGTATCGCGTTACGTCTATGGGGCTTTGTGCTGGCAACGGTCCCAGTTGGGGCAGGTCTTTCGCTTTTGGTCTGGACACCGCTGTCATCCAGTTTTGGTCTTATGGGTTTTTTTGTACGTTCAACAGGAGAGGGGGTTACCTCAGGGCGTATAGATATGTGGAAAGACATATTTACCCTATTTTTGGATAAACCTATATTTGGGTATGGAAATGCCCAGTATCATTTACACACGCAAATTGAAGCTTTCAAATCTTTTCCACAAGTTCATAATTTTATACTGGATGCATTATTATCCTTTGGATTAGTTGGTGGGCTTTGTCTTTTATATCTGGCCTTTAAAGCCTGGTTAAAGGTCGTGATAAAAACAAAAATCGAGGGAATTTCTTATAGGTTTCCGGCATTTTTAGGGCTTAATACACTGCTTGCGCATAGCATGTTAACAGGAACATATTACTATATTCACGGGCAGATTTATATTGCCATATTATTTGGGTTATTGCTTGCGGATATACGCAAGCCCGACAGGTTCACGAACGCGTAAATGCTTGCAGAGGGGTTACGGTTATCTCGCTCTCGATGCGATCCTGCATGGCGCGGGCGGCGGCGCGGGCGCCAGCGGCGGTGGTATAATAGGGGATTTTATCATAGAGCGCGACTGAGCGGATTTCGCGGCTATCCTCGATCGATTGCGTGCCTTCAGTGGTGTTGAACACCAGTTGCACATGCCTGTCTTTCATCGCATCAACGATGTTTGGGCGCCCCTCATAAACTTTGTTAACTTCTTTGGCGTCAAGGCCGTTTTCTCTAAGGTAGGCCGCCGTTCCGCGGGTGGCGAGGATCGAAAATCCAAGGTCCGAGACGCGCTGAACGGCCTCCAGCAATATCTTGCCTTTATCGCTGTCTTTGATGGATACGAAAACACATCCCGCATCGGGCAGATCTGTGCCGGCGCCCATTTGTGATTTCAAAAATGCGCGGCTAAAGGTTTTATCCAGCCCCATCACCTCGCCGGTAGAGCGCATTTCGGGGCCAAGCAATGTATCGACACCGGGGAAACGGTTAAAGGGCAGCACGGCCTCTTTCACCGCGAAATAGGGTATGTTTGGGTCAACCAGATCGAAATTTGACAGGGGTTCGCCCGCCATGATCCGCGCAGCAATGGCGGCGATGGGTGAACCTGTTGCCTTGGCCACGAACGGCACGGTGCGAGATGCGCGCGGGTTGACCTCCAGCACGTAAATCACGCCGTCCTTGATGGCAAATTGCACGTTCATCAGGCCAACCACATTCAGGCCAATCGCCATAGCTTCGGTCTGACGTTTGAGTTCGGTGATGGTGTCAGCATCCAGCGAATAGGGCGGCAGGGAGCAGGCGCTGTCACCGGAATGCACGCCCGCTTCTTCGATATGTTCCATGATGCCCGCGACATGTACGGATTTTCCGTCACATAGCGCATCGACATCGACCTCAATCGCGCCGGTCAGATAGCTGTCGAGCAACACCGGATTATCCCCCGAGAGGCTGATCGCCGCGGTGATATAACGGGTAAGCTGGGCGTCATCGCGCACGATTTCCATGCCACGCCCGCCCAGCACATAAGACGGGCGGATTACCAGCGGATAGCCGACATCGTTGGCAATTTCAAACGCCTGTTCAGCACTGGAGGCAATGCCGTTATGCGGCTGTTTGAGATTGAGATCATTAAGTAGTTTTTGAAACCGTTCACGGTCTTCGGCCAGATCAATCGCATCCGGTGTGGTGCCCAAAATAGGGATGCCCGCCGCCTCAAGATCATTCGCCAGTTTCAGCGGGGTTTGGCCGCCAAACTGCACGATTACCCCGTGTAATGTGCCATTTTCCTGCTCAACCCGCAGAATTTCCAGCACGGATTCCAACGTCAGGGGTTCGAAATACAAACGGTCTGAAGTGTCGTAATCGGTGCTGACGGTTTCAGGGTTGCAGTTGATCATGATGGTTTCATAATCTGTGGCGCTCAGGGCATAACAGGCATGACAGCAACAATAATCAAACTCGATCCCCTGCCCGATCCGGTTGGGACCGCCGCCAAGGATAACGACCTTTTTGCGCGCACTTGGCCGCGCCTCGCATTCCACGTGGCCCATGGCGTCTGACTCGTAGGTGGAATACATATAGGGGGTCTGGGCCTCAAATTCTGCGGCGCAGGTATCGATGCGTTTGAAACAGGCTTTGACATCCATAGAGAGACGCAATTTACAGATATTTGCGGCTGTATCGCCGCTTAAATTGGCAAGCCGTGCGTCGGTGAAACCCATCATTTTCAGATGCCGCATTGCCGGGGCGTTACCTGGCAGACCGTCAATAGTGATGGTGATTTCCTGGGCGATAATCTCGCGGATGCGGGCCAGAAACCACGGGTCGAAACTTGTGATCTCGTTGATTTCCTTGTCTGAAAACCCATAGCGCATGGCGTGTGCGATGATCAACATCCGATCAGGTGTCTGGGCGGATAATGCCTTGGTCAAAGCCTTATCAATGGCCAGTTGTGCATCAGCATCGCGCCCGACAATGATCCGCGCCAGCCCCACCTCAGCCCCGTCAACGAATTTTTCGGTCTCTGCGTTTGGCATGTCGTCAATGGCGATTTCGTCAAATCCGTCCAGCCCGGTTTCCATGCTTGCCAGTGCCTTTTGCAGGCTTTCATGGATGGTGCGGCCAATCGCCATGACCTCGCCAACAGATTTCATCGCCGTGTTCAAAGTTGCCTCGGCGCCCGGGAATTTTTCAAACGCGAAGCGCGGAATTTTGGTGACAACATAGTCGATCGTTGGCTCAAATGACGCCGGTGTGACCTTGGTGATGTCATTATCCAGTTCATCAAGCGTATAGCCCACGGCCAGCTTTGCCGCGACCTTGGCAATCGGAAAACCCGTAGCTTTGGAGGCCAGCGCCGAGGAGCGCGACACCCGCGGGTTCATCTCAATCACCACCATGCGGCCATCCACCGGATTCATGGCCCATTGCACGTTCGAACCGCCGGTCTCAACACCGATTTCGCGCAAAACGTCAATCGAGCGGCTGCGCATCAATTGATATTCTTTGTCCGTCAGGGTCAGGGCGGGGGCCACGGTAATACTGTCGCCTGTATGTACGCCCATGGGGTCAATATTTTCGATGCTACAGATGATAATGGCGTTGTCGGCCCTGTCGCGCACCACCTCCATCTCAAATTCTTTCCAGCCCAGCAGGCTTTCGTCAATCAGGATCTGGTTCACAGGACTGGCATCCAGCCCCGTGCCGCAAATATGGATATAATCCTCACGGTTATAGGCAATCCCGCCGCCGGTGCCCCCCATGGTAAACGCGGGGCGAATGATGGCAGGCAACCCGATATCGTCGAGCGCATCCATGCATTCCGCCATGCTTTGCGCAATCGTGGCGCGGGGGTTTTCGATGCCCAAACGGTCCATCGCCTCGCGAAACAGCTTGCGGTCCTCGGCCATCTCAATCGCCTTGCGATCCGCGCCAATCATTTCAACATTGAATTTCTTGAGAACCCCCATTTCATCAAGCGCCAGCGCCGTGTTCAGCGCCGTTTGCCCCCCCATGGTTGGCAGCAACGCATCGGGGCGTTCGCGTTCAATGATCTTGGCAACAACCTCGGGGGTAATGGGTTCAATATAGGTGGCATCAGCCATATCCGGGTCCGTCATAATCGTGGCCGGGTTGGAATTTACCAGAACTACGCGATACCCCTCTTCTTTCAGCGCCTTGCAGGCCTGCGCGCCGGAATAGTCAAACTCGCAAGCTTGCCCGATAATAATAGGCCCCGCGCCGATGATCATAATCGAGGATATATCAGTTCTTTTAGGCATAAGGTTTCCGCGCGTTTGGCTGCCAGCGATAGACGCGGGCAAAGAGGGATTCGTCTTATAAGATGCAAATTGTCGTGGTTATAGCCCGATGAACAGATGGCGCAAGGGGCTTGGCGCGCCGTGATGGAATATATCATAAATTGTCATTTTAAATATCGGGAGGAAATTCTTAAGTTTATCATCAGATAAAAAGGAGAATGGTATGGAAATCCAAAGAATAGCAGCATTTTCGCTGAATGGTAACGGCGGCAATCCCGCGGGCGTGGTTTTGTTGGATGCGTTTCCCGATGTGGGCATTATGCAAAAAACGGCCGCTGATGTCGGCTATTCCGAGACGGTTTTTGCCGCGCGGCAAGGGGATGGTTTTCGCACGCGGTATTTTGCGCCCCAGGCCGAAGTGGCGTTTTGCGGTCATGCAACCATTGCACTTGGCGCGGCCTTGGGGGCGGCGCATGGGGCAGGGGTCTATCCGTTGATATTAAACGATGCCGAGATAAGCGTCGAGGCGATTGCGGCGGGCACTGGATGGTTCGCAGAGCTCTGTTCACCAAAAACGCAGTATCGCGCGCCAGAACCTCAACTGGTTACGCGTGCGTTGGAAATGTTTGGCTGGAGTATGTCGGACATCGATCCCAAACTGGCGATCACGCGGATTAACGGCGGGGCTGAACATCTGTTGATCCCACTTAAACAGCACGCCGCCTTGCAGGGCATGGCGTATGATTTTGACACAGGCGCAAAGCTGATGCAGGAATTTGGGTTGGTGACGATCAACCTTATCTGGCGGGATGCGGATGGTACTGTCCACAGCCGAAATCCCTTTGCAGGCCACGGCGTTTACGAGGACCCCGCAACAGGTGCCGCCGCTGCCGCTCTGGCAGGATATCTGCGCGATGCAGGGCATGGCGGGCAACCTTTTGATATCTATCAGGGCGCAGATATGGGGATGGCGTCGTTCTTGCAAATCACGCCCCTGACCGGGGTTGGCGCGCCGGTGCGCATTCGCGGGGCAACACGGCATATATAGGGGTCCCCTTGATTTTTTGCATTCAAATCGCTCCAAAACGCATTTCTTTGAGCAAGATAGTTATGGCCTTCAAGATCGGTATCGTAGACATGCCCAATGTGGGTAAAGTGAATTCTAAGGTCAGTAATGCAGATTTGGGCGACCTTGAAATAGAGAGTTTCGTCGCAGGCGATCCAGATTGTGGTGGTGCGACCATTCTGCTTGCCAAAATGTCTGGAAAATGAGTGCAGCCATATTTGTTCGCGACCTGTTAAGAACATCGCGTAAACCGGACGTTCGGGTTTTTTGCAAGCCTTACGCCAAGAATTCCACGGGGAAAGTCTGCGGGGGTTGGCCTAACCTCTTGATCCTTTTACGCCTGCGCCCTAGAAGCCTCGCAAACGTAGTTTTCAAATGGGGACAGTTATGGGCTTCAAGACTGGTATCGTGGGCATGCCCAATGTGGGTAAATCGACCCTTTTTAATGCGTTGACCCGCACGGCGGCAGCGCAGGCGGCGAATTTTCCGTTTTGCACGATTGAGCCTAATACAGGTGTGGTTTCCGTGCCTGATATGCGGCTGGACAAGCTGGCAGCGATCGCCGGTTCAAAGCAGATTTTACCTGCGCAGATGACGTTTGTCGATATCGCGGGGCTTGTTAAGGGGGCCTCTAAGGGCGAAGGGCTGGGCAACCAGTTTTTGGCTAATATCCGCGAATGCGATGCCATTGCCCATGTGTTGCGCTGTTTTGAGGACGATGATGTCACCCATGTCGATGGGCGCGTGAACCCGGTTGAGGATGCTGAAACGATTGAGACGGAATTGATGCTGGCCGATCTGGAAAGCATTGAGAAACGTCTGGTGAATATCGTGCGCAAGGTGCGGGGTGGCGATAAAGAGGCGCTCGATCAGGAACGGTTACTGAATGCCGCCAAAATTGCGTTGGAAGACGGCAGGCCGGCGCGGACGGTTGAAATTGATGCCGAGGATCGTAAAGCCTGGGACGGCTTGCAATTGCTAACGGCCAAGGCGGTTTTGTTTGTGTGCAACGTCGAAGAAGAGAACGCCGCCAACGGTAATGCCCATTCAGCGGCTGTGGCCAAGATGGCCGCGGCGCAAGGGGCGGCGGCCGTGGTGATTTCGGCAGCGATTGAAGAGGAAATCAGCCAGCTTGACGCGGATGAAGCCGTGATGTTTCTGGAAGAAATGGGCTTACAAGAGGCAGGGCTGGACCGCCTTATCAAGGCTGGATACGAATTGCTGCACCTGCAAACATATTTCACCGTTGGCCCCAAAGAAGCCCGCGCCTGGACCATCCACATAGGTACTTCCGCCCCGCAGGCCGCCGGGGTTATCCACGGGGATTTTGAGCGCGGTTTCATTCGGGCCGAAACCATTTCTTACGCGGATTTCATTGCCTGCAACGGTGAACAAGGTGCCAAAGAGGTTGGAAAAATGCGTTCTGAGGGTAAAACATATGTTGTACAGGACGGGGATGTAATGCATTTCCTGTTTAATACTTAGGCTTCAAGTTTACTTAACTAATCCCTGCCAGATTTGCCACTAGAGGAGTGGAGAATCATATGCGGGTAGAGCTTGCGGTCCAGCACACGGCAATAGATACACCGGCGCGTCAGTTGCAGGGTCTTTCGGATATGGAGATCGTAACCGTTGGCGGGCGCCGGTATTTACTGGTGGCCGGTGCAGCAGACGGGGGCCTCAGTTCCTATGAAATTCTGAACGACGGCTCTTTGGTTGCCAGTGATGATGTGTTGCTTAGCCTCGGTTCTGGCACGCAAAGTGTGTCGGACCTGACGGTTTATACTGTAAATGGCACGGTTTACGTGCTGCCCTCGGGCATGGCGGATGATAATCAGGTGGTGTACGAGCTGGGGAATGACGGCAGTTTCACGGTGTCAGACAGCTATTCCGACGCCGCCTTAACCTATGCCAACTGGAATATGACCGATGTGATCGAGGTTGGCGGAAACACCCATCTTTTTGGCAGCATTTGGGCGCGCAGTGGGTATTTTCAGTTTGATATTGACGCAAGCGGAGATTTGACAAACCCGCTTTTGCACCCCGATGACGGCGTGTTATTTCTGGGTGATGTGACGGCAGTGCATGCAGCCACATTGCGGGGTAATGCCTTTTTATTTGTCGCCTCGGGGGTCGATTCCGGCCTGCATAGTTATCGGGTTGCGGCTAATGGCACGCTGGTTCTGGCTGATACGGCCGTACCCAGCGACGGGGGTTTTAGCGGTATATCATCGCTGGCCGCGATTGATATCGGTGCGCGCTCTTTCATCGTTATGGGTTCGGCAGGTACGAATTCACTGCTGGTATTCAGGGTTTCCAGCACCGGGGGCTTGAATTTTATCGATAAGCTGGTCGACACAGGGGAAACCTATTTCGCCGGGGTGCAGGCGCTAGAGGTATTTGAATTCGGCGGGCGCGCGTTTCTGCTGGCCGGAGGGGCAGATGACGGCATCACGCTGATGGAAATAACCTATAAGGGTGAGCTGCGGGTGATATCTTCGGTCGCGGATACGTTGGGTATCACGTTGCAAAATGTAACGGATATTGAGGTCGTAATAGTTAACGGTACCCTGCATGTATTCGTTGGCAGTGCCACAGATCACGGGT
This sequence comes from Paracoccaceae bacterium, assembly GCA_036479695.1. Classification (GTDB taxonomy): domain Bacteria; phylum Pseudomonadota; class Alphaproteobacteria; order Rhodobacterales; family Rhodobacteraceae; genus NORP23. Next base: position 240,459 of record JAZGFN010000001.1, on the reverse strand, counting down.
TTACCCAATTTGTGATAAATGTCCCGAACGGCGCAAACCTGCTGCGCGGCGGGCCGGTGGATGATATTCTGACCGGCGGCGCGCAGGATGACACGATTTTTGGCCACGGGGAAAATGATCAACTTTATGGTATGGCAGGTAATGACCGCCTGATTGACGGGCGCGGCACGGATCAGCTGTGGGGGGGCGACGGGGCCGATGTTTTTGAGTTCGTTAAGGATAATCGCACCGACAGCATCATGGATTTTGAGATCGGCGTGGACCGCATCGACCTAAGTGATTATCCGCTTTTGTATTACTACGGCGATATCACGATCACCTCGACCAGCAATGGGGCGATCCTGCAAATTGGCGATGATACGCTGGTGATAACCTCAATGAACGGCAGCGCGTTAACGGGTGCAATGTTTGATCAGGATGATTTTATTTTTGGCTAAAAGGATCATCGGGATAACGAACTTGCGCCAGATATAGCCCATAAGGCGGGCTGACAGGGCCGCATTGGGCGCGGTCACAGGCGCTTAATGCCTCGCGTATTTGAACAGCGGGCCAGGCACCAGCGCCCACACGTTCCAGCGAGCCGATAAAGCTGCGGACCTGATTGTGCAGAAAACTGCGGGCGCGAATGTGAAACCGATGTTCAATCCCGTGGGGGTATTCCAGCGTTTCGACCCTAAGCTCATTCAGTGTTTTCACCGGCGAGGCCGCCTGACAGGTCGATGATCTGAACGTCGTAAAATCATGGTTTCCCACCAGATAATTAGCGGCTTTTTGCATCAAATCCGCATCCAAACTGTGGGTTACGCGCCAAACAGTGCCTTTATCAAAGGTCATAGGGGCGCGGCGTTCAATGATGCGAAACAGGTATTGCCGCTCAATCGCAAAGAACCGTGCGTGAAAATCATCGGCCGCCTTGGCGGCAGCAATAATGGCAATCGGCGCCGGTTTCAGATGGTAATTCAGCGCCTCGGACAGACGAAAGGCCTGCCAATCCCCCCTCAAATCCACATGGGCCACCTGCGCGGTTGCATGCACGCCGGTATCCGTGCGCCCGGCCCCTTGTATGCCTGTGCAATCTGGCTCAAGTTTGCGCAAAGCGGCCTCAATACAGCCCTGCACCGTCGCCAGTCCGGGCTGCTTTTGCCAACCGCAATAGGGCAGGCCGTCATATTCGATTTTTAACGCGAAACGGGGCATGCTGTTCGATATCGCGGAAATCAGGGTTTGCCAAGTGGCCCTGTTATTTTGCATTATTTTGCTTATATGGTCATATTACGCAACTTTTAAGAGGCTTGGATGGGTATCAGCAGTATCACCGACAGTATTCTTCGCGCCGTTGAAGACGCACAAGACGGTGTAAGCGAGATGTTTGAGCCTGTTATCCGGCTTGGCGTCACCGGGTTGTCGCGTGCGGGTAAAACGGTGTTTATCACCTCAATGGTGGCGAATTTACTGGATCGCGGGCGCATGCCGCAATTGGTTGCCGCAGGTGAAGGGCGCATTGTCAGCGCATTTCTGCAACCCCAGCCCGATCCGACAATTCCGCGTTTTGCCTATGAGGATCACCTTGCCGCCCTGACCGGAAAAACACCCTACTGGCCCCATTCGACGCGCGCCATCAGCCAGTTGCGCCTGTCACTTAAGGTCCAGCCGCGTGGGATATTTTCCGGCGTTACGGGCCTGCGTACGGTGCATCTCGATATTGTTGATTACCCCGGTGAGTGGCTGCTCGACCTGCCACTGCTTGCGCAGAATTATACGAAATGGTCGGCTGAAACCATCGCGCTGGCCCGCACGCCGGCGCGCGCCGATTTGGCCAAAGACTGGCTTGCTGCACTTGCGCAAAGTGATCCCGCAGAAGTACTGGAGGAACAGCAGGCACAAGTATTGGCGGCAAGTTTCAAGACATACCTTGCCAATTGTCAGGCGGCGGGGCTTTCGGCTTGCGCACCGGGGCGGTTTTTACTGCCGGGCGATCTGGAAGGCTCACCCGCGCTAACATTTGCGCCACTTGAGCGGCCTGAAAAGCTGCGCTCCAAAATGCTGTACGCGGCGTTTGAGAAACGGTTCAACGCATATCGTCGCCAGATCATCAAGCCGTTTTTCCGCAACCATTTTGCCAAAATTGACCGCCAAATCGTGCTGGTCGATGCGCTGGGCGCAATCCATTCCGGCCCGCAAGCGGTTGAGGATTTGCGCCACGCCATGGCCGATATCCTGACCAGTTTTCGCCCGGGTAAAAACAGCTGGCTGTCGTCTGTGCTGGGCAAAAGGGTTGAGCATATTTTATTTGCGGCAACCAAGGCGGATCATATCCATCACACGCAACACCCGCGCCTGGCGGCAATTTTGCAGGCGATGCTGCGCGAGGCAAAGGACCGTGCTGATTTCAAGGGGGCAAAGACCACCGCCATGTCCATTGCCAGCTTGCGCGCAACCGTGGAACAGACAGTTACACATGAGGGTGCGGCGCTTGATTGTGTGCGAGGGATTTTGCTTGAAACCGGCAAATCGGCGGCGTTGCATGCGGGTGATCTGCCGCTTGATCCGGCGCACCTGTTGACACCCGCGCGGCAAGGGGTTGCTGAATGGCTGGATGCGGATTTCGAACTTATGCGGTTTGCCCCACCGATTTTGACCCGAAAACCCGGGGATGGTCTGCCCCATATTCGCCTGGATAAAGTCACAGAATTTTTGATCGGAGACCGCTTATGAGCGTAAAAACCAAAACCCCGCGCCGTGGTCCCGTGATTATCGAGGCAGACCTGCCTGATGTCGAGGCCCCTGAACAAGCGCCCCCCGTGCCTGAAATTCTGATGCCAGAGGGGCGTGCGATGCAGCGGGTGACGGCGCTGGCCGCGCGCAAATCCGGTTGGCTTGCGCGGCTGTTTTGGGGCGGGGTTAGCGGGCTGATCGGGATGATGATCTCGGTTGCCTTGTGGGATTTTATAGTCGGATTACTGGCGCGCAACTTGCTTTTGGGGCAAATCGCGCTGGGATTTATGGCGCTGATCGCTGTAATATTGTTCATTTTGCTTTTACGCGAATTGGCAGCATTTTCCCGTCTGGCGCGCGTTGATAGCATCCGCCAACAGGTGCAAGATGCAACAAAGAATGCGGGCAAGCCGGCGGCTGAAAAGGTTATCAAACGGTTGAATGGGCTTTACGGCGGGCGCGCAGAAATGCGTTGGGCGCGGGATGTTCTGGCCGATCAACAGGGCGAGGTCATCGACGGGCCGGATCTACTGGCCATAGCGGAACGCCAATTTATGGAGCCGTTAGATAGTGCCGCAGCAGGTGAAATCCAGATTGCCGCGCGCAGTGTTGCGGCAGCCACCGCGTTGATCCCGATGGCTGCGATTGACGTGCTGGTGGCACTTGGCGCCAACATTCGTATGGTGCGCCGCATTGCCGAGGTTTACGGCGGGCGCGCAGGAATGCTGGGATCATGGCGGTTGCTGCGCGCGGTTGCAACGCATCTTTTGGCCACAGGGGTGGTGGCGGTGGGCGATGATATGCTCGGCTCGGTTTTAGGGGGCGGGGCCTTGTCAAAAATCTCGCGCAAATTTGGTGAGGGCGTGATCAACGGTGCCTTAACCACGCGCGTCGGCCTCGCCGCGATGGAAGTTTGCCGCCCCATGCCCTTTAGTGCCCTCAAACGTCCGTCGGTCAGCGGGGTTTTGAAAAAAGCGCTGGTGGGTCTGTTTTCCTAATGCGGATTGTCATGGGCAGTATTGAAGGGTAGCATGCCTAAAATTTTAGGGAGGTTCCGTTGGGTGGTCTTGTTTTATTAGGTCTTGTAGCGTTTGTCGTTGCATTCATCTTGCCAATTTATCTTGTTATCAGCCACTCGGCCCTGAAACGCCGGGTTGCCGAATTGGAGCGTCATTCAGCGCGATTAGGCAATGTGCCTGTGCAAAGCTCTGTGGAACCTGCACCGAAATCACAGCATGAACCTTGGCGACCACCTGAAAAAACCGAGGCACCAAAACCGGAGCCTAAAGAAAAACCCGATATCCCTGCCGTTGCTGCCAGCCAAGATAGGCCAGATGACGCAGTTGTGCGCCAGACGCCGGAATACACCACCCCCAAAGCCTTTGTTTTTACCGAAGGTTTCATACCAAAAGCCACGGTTTGGCTGCAAAAGAACTGGTTCTTTGCCATTGCGGCCATGTCGATGGCATTGGCGGGGGTTTTCCTTGTGCAATACGGGGTTGAAAACGGGCTGTTAAGCCCAAAGCACCGGGTTATGGCCGCGATACTTCTGGGCATAGTTCTGATAGGTGCGGGGGAATATATTCGCCGAAAACTGGGCAGCGATGAGGATGGCTCTTTTGCGCTGCTGCCATCCGCGTTTGCCGGTGCCGGGCTGATTACGCTGTTTGCAGGCATCCTGTCGGCGCGCATGATGTATGGTCTGATTGAACCGGGTACAGCGTTTATCGGCTTGGGATTGACCGGCGCTATTGCCGTTATTCTGGGCTGGTATTACGGCCCGCTTTTGGCGATTGTCGGCGTATTTGGCGCGCTGTCCGCGCCGTTTCTGGTGGGTGGCGACAGCAGCTCGGCGCATCTTTTGCAGCTCTATTTTGCCGGTATTGCGGCTGTGGCGCTGGCAATTGACAGTTATAAACACTGGGCGTGGCTGTCGGTGCTGGGGCTGATCGGGGCTTATGGCGCGGCGTGGCTGCTCTATGTCAGCGGCGCATCAGGGGACAGTTTTAACGCGACGTTCTATGTGCTGTTTACGCTGGTTGCGGCAGGTCTGGCACTGGTTCTGCCCGAACGCCGCCTGACACCAAATCACACGGGCACGCGGGTTTTGCAGATGTTCACCAAAACTAGCGAGAGCGGCTATCCCGGTTTTCCAACTCGTCTTGCTGCTGGCGCATTTGTTGCCTCAACCGCCATTATCTTTAGCGTCTATATCTTTGATTATGACGTGCTGTGGCTGTCACTGCTGGGCTTGTCAGCCTTGCTATTGGCGGCAATTTTCTGGATGCGCGGCGCGGATGCCTTGAAAGACATGGCGTTTTTACCACCCTTGGCGGCCCTTGGTATCATCGCGCTTGAGGGTCTTGAGCGCGGCCCGGTTTTACGCGCCTGGATTGATGCCACAAACCGTGATGTGCTCGATTATGCGCCCGCCAGCCTGATGATCCTGCTTGCAGGTGCCGCGATCACAAGCTTGGCGTTTGTGTGGCGCAGTTATCAAGGTGGCGCGCTAAAATTGGTCGATACGATCTACGGCGCGTCATTTGCCCCGCTTGTCGCGGCGATTTTTGCGGCATTCTGGTACCCCGAGGCGGTGCTGGGCAAAGCTAACTGGGCGCTCTACCTGGCGGCGGTTGCAATTTTGATGACCGTGCTTTCTGAACGTTTTGCGCGCAAAGATGGCGAAGACAGGGTGCACACAGCCCTGTTCGCACTTTCGGCCATGTCGATGATTGCCTTCATGGCATTCACCATACTGGGATCATTCGCCTTGACTTTGGCGCTGGCTGTTCTGGTCACAGCCGCAGCCTGGCTGGGTCGAAAATTCAATCTACCGCTGATGGATCGTTACGTGCAGCTCGGTATTTTGGTCGTTTCTTGGCGGTTAGTATTAATTCCCGGCGTATTTTGGGCGTTTGACGGGAAATTATGGCAGGTCATACTGACGTTTGTCGGCGTTATCACCTTGCTGATTGCCGCCTATTTCGTGCGCCGTCAAAATACCCGCCTTGGGGTAATGGTGATGCTGGAATCGGCTATCTGGTCACTGACCGGCGTATTTTTCAGCGTGATGCTGGGGCGGTATTTTGACAACCTGCCGGGTAACAGCGAGTACTTGATGGTATCTCTTGGCGGCGTGATCTGGCTGATTTCCTCGGCTAATCAAATGTATCGCATTCGCGAGGGCGCTGGCTTGCGGCGCACCCGCATTACGCTGGCGTCGATTTATGGGCTGATGGGTACAGGATTGACGGCGGTCTCGGTGTTTGGCCTCAACCCGTTGAACGGTGTGTTTGAGACACCAGATATCACCGGCCCGTATATTCTGGATTCAATCGCTGTAGCCTATGCGCTACCCGGGCTGTTGCTGGGGTTTGTTGCCTGGAAATTCAAACACCTGCCGCGTCGGTTGCGTAAATTCCTGGCTTATTGGTCCGTCGCGATGGTGCTGTTTTATGTCGGCCTTGAGATCCGGCGGTTCTGGCATGGCAATAATATATCTGCATATAAAAACACCCTTCAGGGCGAGCTTTACAGCTATACCATCGTGATGATGCTGGTCTCGATTATCCTGCTGGTATTTGCCTTTATGCGCCAATCTGCGTTGCTGCGAAAACTGGCGCTGGTGGGGGTCGCGGCGACGGTGGCCAAGGTCTATCTGATCGATATGTCTGGCCTCGACGGGCTGTTGCGCGTGGTTTCATTCCTGGTGCTGGGCCTAGTGCTGGCGGCAATGGCCTGGGTTAACCGGATATTGCAAAAGAATGAGGAAAATGGCGAGGACCAAGATCGCGCCAAGATAGAGTGAAGTACGCCTCTAACTTCAAGGTCGCGCTTATTGTTGTTGGCGCGATCGCAGCAATACAGACGGCGCTTTCGTTTTCTCTTCCGCTTCTCGCTTTAGAGATATCTGGCAAAGGCACCGGATTGGCATTGATCAAAGGGGCCGGGTTTATCCCAAACATTCTGTTTGCGGTTTTTATTGGCGTCATTAACGACCGGATGATAAAAGCGACAGCTTTTCGCCGCTATATCAGTGGTTTGGCAATTACAGTTGGGTTGCTATTCTTGGCAATGTTGAGTGATCGCGTGTCGCTCTTGGGTCTGATGGTTTTCATGATCGTCTTCAATGGCATTGCCTATGCGCTGAACAATGCGCAGATGACATTAATCCGGTTATCGGTTTCAAAGAGCCGCCTCGCCGACGCCACAGCTTTGACTAGTACGGTACATTCGGTAATCACCACAACTGGCCCTGCGGTGGCGGGTTTTGCGCTGTTGCAATTTGGACATACTGGTCTGATAGGGGTATGTTTGGTTATTCTGGCAGGTGCAACAATTATGGCAAGGATGCTGCATCCTAGTGAAAAATTGCCCACACAACAGCCTTTCTGGCAGTCAATGCAAGAAGGATGGCAAGTTTTTACGGCTAACCGTGAACTGGTAATGATGACTGTGGTTATAGTTTTGACAAACGCAGCAGAGGGGGCATTTATCACGGCGCTCATTCTGAAGATGAAAACTGTAGTTGGCCTAAATGACTTTCAGATCGGTATAGTGCTGGCGGCAGCGGGTTTTGGCGCCGTTATTGCTTCGCGGATAGCAGCCCCTGCCCGAAGACTATTGGGATACAGAACAGCGTTCTTTTGGCCAATATGGATCCTTGCAGCGCTATATATTTTAATGATTGTTACCTGGCCGTTTTGGGTGCTTTGTCTTCTCAGTTTTCTTGAAGGCGGCATTTCGCTCTTATTCGCGATTGGCGTGTGGTCGTATCGACAGGAAAGCACCCAAGCGCAGCATATGGGCCGTGTTGCAGGACTTACGGGGGCAATTTTCAAGATTGGCATGCCGCCAGTGATTATCCTTGCGGGTATACTGGCCGACACCAGCAATCTCACGAGTACTTTTATACTAGCCGCTGCAATTAACGTTGTTGCGGCGCTGTTCCTGGTTTATGTGGCTCGATGGGGCTGGCCGCTTAAGAAATAGCGCTTGCTGACAGTCCTGTTAACCCAAATTAAGCACGTGCCCTCATCTTTCTGGTTGCTGGCTGGGCCTAGTGCTGGCCGCAATGGCCTGGGTTAACCGGATAATATTGCAACAGAATGAGGATAAGGCGCTTAGCGACGAATCGGCGGAATAATATTTCCACTGCCAACCCGTGTTAACAGCCAGGGAAAGGGCGCGATATTGCTAAGCGGTGCGAGGACCCAGTTGCGCAACCACGGCATGATTTTGCTGTCTGATTGATACATCGGTGTTAATGTCCAACTTAGGAATTGATAAAGCTGCACATGCGCGCGCCGGGCCTTTTGATAGGCTGGCAGGGCGATCTCAACGGGGTGTTTACCCAGCATTTCGGCCAAAGCTGCGGCATCCAGCAGGGCCATATTTGCCCCTTGACCAAGCTGCGGGCTGGTTGCGTGGGCCGCATCCCCGATAAAGGCCAGCCGAGCACCAACGGTTTTCCACAAAGTCCCGTGCTTATAGCGCGCCATCGTCAGATCGTCGTGATGGCGGATTTGTGTCAGGAACGGTGCAAGATCCGGCCAGAGGTCGATCACTTCGGCTTTCCAATCAGCAAGCGGGGTTTCGCGCCAGACGGCGTAATCTTTTTGACGTAAAGACCAGAAAACCGTAGCCTTTGGGACAGGGTCATCCGGCATTGTGCCGATGGGTAAAATTCCCGCCATGCGGCTGGCGCTGTGATAGCGTTGCGTAAGCTGGTTTTGCGGCAAATCCGTATTTTCAGGCCAATCAACAACCCCCCATAGTGCACCATATGTTATGGGTTTTGCGCGTAATGGACTAAGGGCAGAATTCGTGCCGCTGGCATCAGCCACCAAATCAAAAGGGCCACAGATTTCGCCAGACATAAGGGTGATCTGCCGCCCGTTTTCCTGCAAATCGGTTGCGCGCACTTTGGCATCGGTGCGGATTTCACAGCCCCCGGCAATCGCAACCCGGTAGAGCGCATCAAACAGGCTGGTACGATGGATTGCGAGGCCGAAATTCGCACCACCGTAGCTGACGTTCAAAACCTTGCGGTCTGACGGGGTCTCAAACCCTTCCATCGAGGTGATCCTGGCTCCGTGCGATAAAGCGTATTCAGCCGCTCCAATACGGTGTAAAACGTCCAGCCCGACAGGTTGCACCACAAGACCTGAACCCACTGGTGAGGGGCTGGTGAACTGATCAAACAACGTCACATCATGCCCCTGTCTGGCCAACAATCCCCCCAAGGCAAGCCCGCCAATGCCGCAACCAACAATGCCTATATTCAGTGTTTTCATAACCTATCCAAGATTCTCGTCATCGCTTTTCCCGCGTGTATTTCATTTAGGGCATACTTAAGGATATTCCCTGCGAAATCCATACTGGACCGCAAGGAATTGCAAGGGTATACCCGCAGACATGTTGATCACAATTATCATACGAATTAGCACCCCGGCTCTTTGAAAGATGCCGGTCACAGGCGTATGGAACCTATACGCCACCCTATCCCAGAATTTTTCTTGATTACGGAATTGCAAAATGTGCGCTGAGACACCCGACTATAAAACCACGCTGAACCTGCCCAAAACCGATTTTCCGATGCGTGCAGGGTTGCCTAAACGTGAACCTGAATGGTTGGCGAAATGGGCCGATATGGGCCTTTACGAACATTTGCGCGCCAAGCCGGACCGGGCGCCGTTTATCCTGCATGACGGCCCGCCCTATGCGAACGGGCACCTGCATATTGGCCATGCGCTCAACAAAATCCTGAAAGATATGGTGGTGCGCAGCCATCAGATGATGGGCTTTGATGCACGTTATGTGCCGGGTTGGGATTGCCACGGCCTGCCGATTGAGTGGAAGATTGAGGAACAATACCGCGCCAAGGGTAAGAATAAGGACGATGTGCCGATCAACGAGCTGCGCGGCGAGTGTCGCAAATTTGCCCAAGGTTGGGTGGATATCCAGCGCGAGGAATTCAAGCGGCTGGGCGTGCAGGGCAAGTGGGATGATCCCTACCTGACGATGAATTTTGAGTCCGAGGCGGTGATTGCCGAGGAGTTCATGAAGTTTGTGATGAATGGCAGCCTGTATCGTGGCTCGAAGCCTGTGATGTGGTCGCCGGTCGAAAAGACGGCGTTGGCCGAGGCTGAGATCGAATATCACGACCATCAGAGCCATACGATTTGGGTGAAGTTTCCGATTACGATGGCTGTTGAAGATATACAGCCGTCGATGACAGTTCCTGAGTCGCTGATTGATGCAAGCGTAGTTATTTGGACAACGACTCCGTGGACAATTCCATCAAACAAGGCCGTCGCTTTTAATCCAAGTATTGAATACGGTCTTTATCGTGTCATAGAAACTGAGGATGAGAGCTGGACCAAAGTCGGCGACCTTTACTTGCTTGCGGACACGTTGGCCAAAGATGTGCTGGGAAAATCCAGAGCAACCAAATTTGCACGTGTTCGTGGCGTAAAGGCGAGCGAACTTGGAAGTATGACCCTCAAGCATCCGCTCCATGGGATCGACGGCGCTGACGGGTTTTGGGATTACGCGGTGCCCATGATCGACGGCGACCACGTCACTGACGAGGCGGGCACGGGCTTTGTGCATACCGCGCCCTCCCACGGCGCGGACGACTATGAGTGCTTTGTGAAGCGCGGCTGGACGCAGCGGATGACGCATAACGTCAACGAAAACTCCGCGTTTGAGGACTTTGTGCCGTTTTTCGCTGGCCTTGAGGTTTTTAACCGCAAGGGCAAAGAGGGTAAGGCCAACACTGCCGTTATCGACAAGCTGGTAGAGGCTAATGCCCTGATCGCGCGGGGGCGGGTTACACACTCGTATCCGCATTCGTGGCGCTCCAAAGCCCCGATCATTTTTCGCAATACGCCGCAATGGTTTGTGGCGATTGACAAGGATTTGAATGACGGGATGGATACGCATGGCAGGACTATTCGCCAACGTGCCCTGACCGAGATCGACAACGTTAAATGGACGCCGAAATCTGGCCGTAACCGCCTCTATTCGATGATCGAAAATCGCCCCGACTGGGTGCTGTCGCGCCAACGGGCGTGGGGCGTGCCGTTAAGCTGTTTCATCAAAGTGTCCGAGCAGGGCGATGTAGAAATCTTGCGCGACGAGGCGGTAAATACCCGCATTGCTGCGGCGTTTAGGGCCGAGGGTGCCGATGCGTGGTTTGAGGAAGGTGCGGCAGCGCGTTTCCTTGGAGAGCACGCAAATGTTGGCTGGGAGCTGGTGACGGATATTCTGGACGTGTGGTTTGACAGCGGTTCCACCCATGCGTTTGTGATCCGGGACCGCGCCGATGGTGCGCCCGACGGTGTGGCGGATGTTTACCTTGAGGGCACGGATCAGCATCGCGGCTGGTTCCATTCCAGCTTGTTGCAATCGGTTGGCACCAAGGGCAAAGCGCCCTACCGCAATGTGGTGACGGCGGGGTTCACGCTCGATGCCAAGGGCATGAAAATGTCGAAATCCATCGGCAATACTATCGCGCCCGATCAGGTGATCCGCCAATACGGCGCCGATATTCTGCGGCTTTGGGTGGCACAGGTGGATTACACTAATGACCAGCGTATCGGCGACGAAATCCTGAAAGGCGTGGCCGACAGCTATCGCCGCTTGCGCAACACCATGCGCTTTATGCTGGGCAATTTGAACGGATTTGACGAGGCGGAAAAGGTAGATGCGACAGATATGCCCGAGCTTGAACGCTTTATCCTGCACCGTCTGGCAGAGCTGGATAAGGTCGTGCGCGACGGCTATGCGGCCCATGATTTTCAGGGGGTTTTCCAGAAATTATTCCAGTTCTGCACGAGTGATTTGAGCAGCCTGTATTTCGATATCCGCAAGGACGTGCTCTATTGTGATGGCAATTCGCTGGCCCGGCGCTCGGCCCGTACGGTGCTCGATATTGTATTCCACCGCCTCACCACGTGGCTGGCGCCCATGCTGGCGTTCACCATGGAGGACGTGTGGCTGGAACGCTTTCCGGGCGACGATAGTTCGGTGCATATGCAGGATTTCCCCGCAACGCCGGACTGGCGAGACGCTGATCTGGCCGCACGTTGGGAGACCCTGCGCAATATGCGCCGCGTTGTGACCGGCGCGATTGAAGTTGAACGCACCGCCAAGGTGATCGGTGCCTCGCTTGAGGCCGCGCCGACCATCTATGTGGATGCCAAAACCAAGGCGCTGCTCGACAGCGTGGATTTCGCTGATATCTGCATTACCTCGGCGATTATTGTGACCGATGCCGCCACACCAGACGGGGCGTTTACCCTGCCTGACATTGCCGGTGTCGCCGTGACATTCGCCAAAGCCGATGGGGAAAAATGCCTGCGGTGCTGGAAAATCCTGCCGGATGTCGGAACGCATACGCATGAAGGCGTGTGTGGGCGTTGTGACGCGGCTTTGGATTTACCTGAAAGGTAGCCATGCAATTCCATGTCTTTTTAGCAGTGCTTTTTGCGGCCTTACTTCACGCCAGTTGGAACGCGGTTATTCGCGGTGGCGGGGACCGGTTTCAGGGGATGTTATTGCTGACGCTTACCCAGGGTCTGATGGGGTTGGCCATGACATTGTTTGTGCCGATGCCCAGCGGGGTTGTCTGGTTTTGGGTGCTTGGGTCTGGCGCGTTTCACACGGCCTATAAACTGTTTTTGGCCGCCGCGTATCAGCACGGTGACCTTAGCCGGGTTTATCCGATTGCGCGGGGATCTGCCCCGATGATCGTGGTGTTGATCGGGTTTTTCCTGTTGCCGGATTCCGTGCAGGCCAAGGAATATATGGGGATCGCGCTGATCGGGGTCGGGGTTATGATGATGGCCCAAGGTGTGTTCAAAAGCGGTGAGACCCGCAGCCTGATCCCACTGGCGCTGGGGTCGGCGGCTTGCACGGCGGGGTATTCCATCGTTGACGGGATGGGCGCGCGGGTGGCGGGACATGCAACGATGTTCACCGCCTGGTTGTTCGTGTTTGACGGAATATTTTTCGCCCTGTTCACAGGGCTTACAAGAGGGCGCCAGGTGTTTGTCGCCTCGCGCAGAACCTGGGCGATTGGCACGCTTGCCGGGGCGCTGTCGCTAGTAACTTATTGGGTCGCGGTCTGGGCGATGACACAAGCGCCGATTGCACTGGTCGCAGCTGTGCGTGAGACCTCGGTGCTGTTCGCCGTGTTGATTGGCATATTCTTGATGAAAGAAAAACTGGACGTAGCCAAGATCATCGCCGCATTGGTTATTGTTGCAGGCATAATAACAATCAGGTTTTAGCTTCTGGCAACAATTGCTGGACGATACCGGCGCATAACAAATAGACACTGCTAAGGATCAATCCGTAGCGCGCCAGTGGGGTCGGGTCAAAATCGCTCCAACCAATCCAGAGGGCAGATACGGTCCAAAGCAGCATCATTGCAAAAGACAAGGGCCGCCAGCGCAGGGTGCGTATAGGGTGAACAAATTTCAGGCTAAAGAACTGGGCTAATGCCAAGAGCGCGATGATGGCGCTGCTGATCCAGACCGCGGGTGACAGGGCAAACAGTACCAGCACTACCATGTTCCAGCAGCCCGGAAATCCCGAAAACGAATTATCCTTGGTTTTCATGCGGGTATCGGCAAAATAAATGACACCAGTGGTGGTGATCACGATGGCGGCCAGCCAGCCCTCCCACACGCCAAACAGACCGGATTGGGCTAGTGCGTAGGCAGGTATGAAGACATAGGTTAAAAAATCAATGATCAAATCCAGCAGCGCGCCATCCCAGTTGGCGGCATATTTATGCACTTGATAATGTCGTGCCAGCGGACCATCGATGCCGTCGATGATCAATGCGCCAAGTAGCCAGAGGAACATTACGGACCAGTTTTTATCCCCTGCCGCCAGCATTGCAAACAGGGCAAACGCAGCCCCGGAGGCTGTGAACAGATGTACCATAAAAGCTTTGGCAGAGTTTCGCATTCTGACAATCTAATCGGTTAGACGTTGTTACGAAAGATAAATTTTTCAGATTTTTCAAGAAAACAGCCCGGCAATAATAGTCGGGCTGTTTTGGTATTTAGCGTTTTGCCATTATGATGATAAGACAAGACTCGCCCTCACAAACGACGGTGTCAGATGCAAAAACCATCTCACCTATTGCGGTATTGATGACGTAGTTTCCATCTGCATAGGAAATCAATTCCCCTGAAATGCTTCTTGAACCATCTTCTGAAATGATTGTGACAGTGCCGGCTGTTGCATGTGTTGCCAGCATGGTTACTGCGCCAAGCAGCCCTGCGATAATTGGTTTTAAAGCCATTGTTACTCTCCTACTGATTACTGGATATTACCACCTGATAATATCCGTTACTAAACGTGGTATTGCTTTGATAAATCCAAACTACAGGATAATGTTGTTAAAATTAAGACAAATTTTATTTATTAATATGCATGGTTAATGAATGGAGGAAATCAGCGCTAACCGGCTGTTTCTACGTGTATATTATATATATAATATACAATGACTATTGTTGTGATTTTCATAAATAAGGCCCGGGTACGCTAATACCCGGGCCTTATTGTCATATTATAACAATCAAGATTCGCTACGGATCCAAACTTCGACACGGCGATTAATACGCTTGCCGTTCAGTGAATCGTTACAGGCAGCTGGTGCCAGTTCCCCGAACCCTAGGGCCGTAAAGTTAATGTGTGACAACTGATTGCCAGCAAAATCATTCACGGCTGTGATGGCTTGTTGTGCACGACGTACACCCAACGCGCGGTTGGCACTAAAGGCGCCGTCACTGTCGGTGAAACCAACGAGCGCGACTTCGGTGCCCGCGGGCTGATCACTCAGATAATCCACCAGACGGATAAGATCGAGGATCGATTTGCGTTCCAGTTGGTTAGAGCCGGATGCAAAACGGAATGTCGTTGACAAACGATCCCACTGGAACATTTCAACCAGAAGCTCCCGCATCAGAGCCAATTCAAATTGATCTGTGGTATTCTTGATCAAATCACGCATGCGGGTCTGTGAATTATCTTGTAACACCCGCTCAACACCAAGGTTGATAAAACCGGCTTTTGCAACCAGACCATCGGCCGCATCGGATTTCGCATAGTTCAGGAAATTCTCGGCGATGGCAGAAAGATTGTCACTGCGGTTATAAAGATACAGGCGACGTTGCAGCGGGTATTCCTCGGTTTTTGCCGAAAATGCATCAGCGCTTGTTGTGATGCCGCATTCCGAAATCAGATTCAGCCCTTTGGCGCCGTTCGTATAGGCATACCCAACAAATCCAATCGCTGCCGGATTTGAATTCACCCTGGCGGCCATGGTTTCATTGTTGCTGACGATTCGGGCAACAAGTCGCGCGGTTGCCTGCCCAAAGATACGGTTTTCAAAAACCGCACGTGTACCTGAGCTTGCGGTCCGGCTGTACACAACGATCCGCTCATCATTACCGCCGAGCTGCTTCCAATTGGTTATCTCACCTTTATAGACGCTGGCAAGGTTGGCAATTGAAATGCTGTTCACCGGGTTGGATTGGTTGATGATTGTCACAAGACTATCCACCGCAATGATATGTTCCTGGCTAAGTTCAGTCATCAGACCGGCACCTGCTTGAGAAAGCGCGCGGGCCTCTTCACGGCGGATACGACGCGAGGACATTCCGACAGAGGCGGAGCTATCCCCCAATGCTGTGAAAGCGTCGCTTGAACCTGTGGAATTGACAGAAAAAGAGCCAACTGCCTCACCATAACCATCATCCCCGATGAGGTGATAGATGGTAGTGCCATCATCAGCGGTCGAGATATCAAGCGCGCCCTCAATATGTGTGGCATAGCCTGCCAACATAAGCGGCATCAACCCTTCGCCAACTGTATCTGAGCCGGCAAACACCACATCCGCGGCAACAATAGCCGGGGTTAAATCAGGGCATCCTAGACCTTCACAGGTAACCGTGTCAGCGGATAAAACCAGCTCGCCCAGGGTTGTAAGGATTTTGTAGTTACCATCAACATAATCGACAAATTCCCCAGAGACACTGATAGAACCATCATTTGCATTAAGTGTAATTGTTTCTGCGGCTGTACTTGTAGCCAGGGTATTCCCGACAGTCAGTATGGCTCCACTCAATATTCCAACTATAATTTTTTTCGTTATCATCTCGATACTCCTTACTATATATACTGAATAATATCATTTGATAGTATCCAGATCCCCAAAAGCGCTATTCCCGCTTTACCCAAGTTCATTATCAATACCAATGCAATAGCAGTTACAACAAAGGGCTGTATAATCTACGCACTTAGGCATTGAAATTAAGCTCTAGGTAGTAAAATAGGCGAATTTGTGGCAAATTGTTATAAAAATATTACATATCGTTAATGGATTTATTCTGTTTTGTGGTAACTATTTGATTTTATTTGCATTTCTCGGATGCGATTTTTTGTATATATCCATTAATAATGCCTGATCTACGGCCGTATATACCTGTGTTGTCGAAAGAGAGGCATGTCCGAGCAATTCCTGAATCGTGCGCAAGTCTCCGCCTGCCTCCAATAAATGTGTCGCGAAAGAATGGCGTAGCGCGTGTGGTGTTGCGGTTGCAGGCAGGCCAAGTTGCAGGCGCGATTGGGCCATAACCTTCTGGATTTGACGTGGATTAAGGCGTTTCCCGCGCACCCCGACAAAAAGCGGGCCATCACCGGCAGGGCGATAGGGACAGGATTTGATATACGCAGCGACGGCACGGCGCGCGATTGGCAGCACCGGAACCACACGATGTTTGCCGCCTTTGCCAATGATTCGCAAAGTTTCAGGCAAGGGGTGGTCGTTTTGGTTAAGATTTAGCGCCTCGGAAATGCGCAACCCGCAGCCATAGAGCAGGGTGATCACCGCAACATCGCGCGCGCCCACCCAAGGTTCGGGACTTTGTATCTCAACAATATCAATCAAGGCTTTGGCTGCACTGCGCGCAACAGGGCGCGGCAGACGGGTTTTCAGCCTTGGGCTGCGGGTGGCAAAAACGGCGGCAACATCAATTTCTTCGGTTCGGCCAAGCCAGCGGTAGAAACTTTTGACTGCGGACAATGATCGCGCCAATGATCTGGCGGCGATCCCGCGTTGGCGCTCAGAGGCCATCCAGGCGCGCATGTCCGTGGTTTTAATCCGGCCAAGCGCGGTTTTCCCTACATCCCCGCCAAGGTGCTGCCTAAGAAAAGCCAGAAAACCGGAAATATCGCGACGGTACGCCTCAATCGTTTTTTCGCTGGCGGCGTCAACGGCGCGCATGCGTGCCAGCCAATCCTCCATAAGTTGGAGGGTTTGATCCGTATCTGCGCCGCCGCTCACGCGACCCAGTGGCGCAGGATACGTTCAAGCGCATGAGCAAAAAATGACAACAGGTCCGTGCCCTGATCGGTACTGAACCGTTTAGCGTCGGTTGCGCCAAAGGCAACCATGCCGGGTAGTTTTTCAGATCCTAGATCGAGACGCAGAATTGCCTCGGATCGGACATCAATAGCGGCAGCGCCAAAGATCGAATCCTTGGCGTCATTTGCCGCACGCAACGTGATTTGGCGCGCCGGATTATTGCGCCCGCCGGTTACATAAGCCGCAACACCTTGCGGGGGCAGGGCAACCACAATTTCCTTAAGCGGACCATCCGGGCCGATAGCCTCGCCGCCCTCAGCCTTGTCGCTTTCCAGACACAGACGAATGACATCAACCGCCAGAATATTGGCAACGTCATGTTCGAGCGCGTGCAAAAACCCGTCAAAATCATCCACATCCAGCAGCGCCAGAATAGCCCGGTGAATTTGGTTGGTGCCCGCCAGATTTTCATAAGCATTGGCAATGACGGTGCGGTGGGTGTCTTCTAGGCGATCAAGGCGGGTCTCAAGACGTTCCACAAAGATGCCGCGCAGGTCCACCACGTTTTCGCCCTGCGCCTGATCATGTTGGTCGAGCAATGCGCGCATCACATCAGGGTCATCCAGAATGACCGAGGGGTCTTTCAGGATTTCGTCTTTCAGTTCGGCAGGAATATCAGTCATGCACTACGCTCCTTCACAAGATTTTCTGGCCGGTTTTGGCCCAGTCTTTCATGAAGCTTTCAAGCCCGTTATCGGTCAGCACATGATCGGCCAGTTTCTTGATCACAGCTGGCGGCATGGTCGCCACATCGGCCCCGATCAGCGCTGATTGGGTGACGTGGTTGACCGTGCGGATAGAGGCCACAAGGATTTGCGTGTCGAAATTATAGTTGTCATAAATCTGGCGAATTTCACCAATCAGATCCATGCCGTCTATATTGATATCATCCAGCCGCCCAACGAACGGGCTGATGAATGTGGCACCGGCTTTGGCGGCCAGCAGGGCCTGATTGGCGGAAAAGCATAAGGTTACGTTAACCATCGTACCCTCGGCGCTAAGGGTTTTGCAGGTTTGCAGGCCCGCCCATGTCAGCGGGACTTTGACGGCAATATTATCAGCAATTTTCGCCAGCTTGCGCCCCTCGGCGATCATGTCCTCGGCGTTAAGGGCAACCACTTCGGCGCTGACAGGGCCATCCACAAGATCGCAAATCTCGCGGGTAACCTCTAGAATATCGCGGCCCGATTTCAGAATTAACGAGGGGTTTGTGGTCACCCCGTCGACCATGCCAAGGGCGTGCAGCTCGGCGATTTCAGATATTTCTGCGGTGTCTACAAAGAATTTCATGTGTTTTCCTGCCTTGTTGAAGGTTTAATCACCTTTTGCTTTCACGCAACATACAATAAGGTCAACGGGGATGGAACCAAAGATTAACGAGGGCCGGATGCGGGACGCCGATTTTTTTGCCAAAGGCGCGTTGGTCTCTGTTTTAACGGCCGAGCCGGTTAACCGTTTTTTAGATTACAAGGCCTGCGAGGGTGGCGCGCATCTGGGTGATTTCGTTATGGTGCCCCTTGGCCCGCGCAAGGTGATCGGGGTGATCTGGGGCGCGGGCAGCGGGCAGTTTGATGTCGCAAAAATCCGCCCCGTTATTCGTGTACTTGACGTACCGCCCATGGGGACCGGTATGCGCGATTTCCTAAGCCGGGCTGCGCAATATACGCTGACGCCTCTGTCACAAATGTTGCGTCTTGCTACACGGGTGCCGGGGCTGGGGGATGCGCCGGGGATGCGCAAGGTTTTGCGGCGTGGGACTGGCGCGCCAGATCGTCTGACGCCTGCACGCCAACGGGTGCTTGATGTGCTGGCTGAACATGGTGGTGCAGGGTTTGCACCGGGGGAATTATCAGCGCTGGCAGGGGTGAGTTCGAGCGTGCTGAAAGGGCTGATAACCCAGGGTGCAATTATTGAGGGCACGGCCCCAAAGGATCAACCCTACCCGCATCTTGACGGGCAAGTTGCGGGCAAGGTTTTATCGCAAGATCAGGCCAAAGCGGCGGCAAGTTTGCGCACAGCTTTGCGCGGCGGGGATTACGGCACGACCTTGCTGAAAGGCGTGACAGGATCCGGCAAGACCGAGGTGTATCTTGAAGCGGTGGCCGAATGTCTGGACGCGGGGCGCCAGGCTTTGGTGCTACTGCCCGAAATCGCCCTAACGGTAGAGTTTCTGGACCGGGTCGAAAAACGGTTCGGGGCGCGCCCGGCGGAATGGCATTCAGGGGCCAGTCAGGCAGAACGCCGTCGTTGCTGGAAGGCGGTTGCGCAGGGGGATGCGCAATTGGTGGTTGGCGCGCGCTCGGCGTTGTTTTTACCGTTTCGTGATCTGGGGCTGATCGTCGTCGATGAGGAACACGACGGTTCTTACAAGCAAGAGGAAGGGGTGCATTACCACGCGCGTGACATGGCCGTGCTGCGAGCCTCGATCTGTGGCGCGCAGGTGATTTTGGCCACGGCGACCCCCAGTCTGGAAAGCTGGGCCAATGCGCAATCCGGCAAGTATACGCGCCTTGATCTGGCGCAGCGTTTTGGTACGGCCGAGTTGCCAGAAATGGCTGCGATTGACATGCGCGCCGAGCCGATGGAGGTCAACCGGTGGCTGTCGCCAACGCTGGTCGGCGAGGTCAAAAAACGCCTTGAGGTATCCGAGCAAAGCCTGCTGTTTTTGAACCGCCGTGGATTTGCGCCCCTGACATTATGTCGGGCGTGCGGGCATCAGGTGGGGTGCACGGAATGCGATGCCCGCATGGTCGAGCACCGGTTTCAAAAGCGTCTGATATGCCATCAGTGCGGGGCCTCCAAACCTGTCCCTGTGGTTTGCCCGTCTTGCGAGGTTGAGGGCAAAATGACCGCCATCGGTCCCGGCGTTGAACGTTTGGCCGAAGAGGCACACATGCTGTTTCCCGATGCGCGGATTGAAATTCTGTCATCTGATCTGGCCGAAACGGCGCGGGCATTGAAGGAACGTATCGATAAAATCGCGGCTGGCGGCGCGGATATTATTATCGGCACGCAAATCGTTGCCAAGGGCCATAATTTCCCCCATTTGACGCTTGTCGGCGTGGTCGATGCAGATCTTGGCCTGCAAGGGGGGGATTTGCGCGCCGCCGAGAAAAGTTTTCAGCTTATCCGTCAGGTGGCCGGGCGGGCCGGGCGGGCGCAAAAACCGGGGGTGGCACTGCTGCAAAGTCATCAGCCGGAACATCCGGTGATGCGCGCCATTCTGTTAGGTGACGAGGAGGGTTTCTGGCGTGCCGAGGCAGCTGCACGTAACCGCGCCGGTGCGCCGCCTTACGGGCGGATGGCCGGGATTATTGTCTCTGGTCCTGACGAGGCAAAAGTCTTTGATCTGGCACGTTATCTGGCACGCGATATGCAAGGTCTTAAACAAATCAACGCCCAGCTTTTTGGCCCCGCCGCCGCCCCGATTGCCCGTATCCGGGGGCGGTACCGTGTGCGATTGCTGGTGAAAACCGCCAAAGGTGCGCCGCTCCAGAGCGGTATTCGCAACTGGCTGTCGGGCCTCAAAACCCCGCCAAATATGCGCATCACGGTCGATATTGATCCCCAGAGCTTTTATTGACGCTGGAATTACCTGCGCAGGGTCGCTAGAAGATGCGCAAACATTGTAGGAAACAGTATGACCGAGCCGCATAACGAGATCAAACCACAACCCGGTATTCTGGATATTGAACCTTATGTTGGTGGTGACAGTGTTCTTGCGGATACGGTGCGCAATCAGGTGATCAAGCTAAGCTCCAACGAAAATCCCTATGGGCCAAGCCCGCAGGCGGTGGCGGCGTTTCGCGCGGCCTCAGAGACCATGGCCACCTATCCTTCCAGCGATCATTTAGCTTTGCGCACAGCCATCGGGGAAGTGCACGGTATTGACCCCACGCAGGTGATTTGCGGGGCCGGTTCTGACGAAATCATCACGTTTTTATGTCAGGCCTACGCCGGTATTGGCGATGAGGTTCTATATACTGAACACGGTTTTTCCATGTACCGCATCTGTGCGCTGGCTGCAGGGGCCACGCCTAAAGTTGCCCCCGAAACGGCGCGCCATGCGGATATCGATGCGTTGCTGGCGGCATGCAGTGATAAAACCCGGCTGGTGTTTTTGGCCAACCCAAACAATCCCACCGGCACGATGATTTCTGCCCAGCAGATCGAACGTTTGGCGGCGGGTATTCCTGCGCAAGCGATTCTGGTGCTCGATGGGGCTTACGCCGAATATGTCGAGGACGGGGAATATGACGCAGGGCTTGCCTTGATCGGGGCGCGCGATAACGTGGTGATGACCCGCACGTTCTCGAAAATCTACGGGCTGGGGGGCTTGCGTATCGGCTGGGGCCATGGTCCGGCGCATATTATTGATGCGCTGAACAGGGTGCGCGGGCCGTTTAATGTCTCTGATGCCGCGCTTGCCGCTGCCGAGGCCGCCCTGCGCGATGAAGATTATGTGGCAGAATGTCGGGCAAAAAACAGCCGTTGGCGTGACTGGATCACCACGGAACTCACGGCGCTGGGCGTGAAAATTGATCCAAGTTTTGGCAATTTTATACTGGCACGCTTTGCCAATGCGGACCTCGCCAATGGCTGTGATGCCGCGTTGCGTGCCCGGGGTTTGATCGTGCGTAAAGTCGCCGGATATGGCTTTCCCGAAGGTTTGCGCATAACCATCGGAGATGAAATCGCCTGTCGTCAAATCGTGCAGGGCGTGAAGGATTTTCTGGCGGAGGCAGGGGTATGAGCGCGGATTTTGAACATGTGACCCTGATCGGGCTGGGGTTGATTGCCTCGTCGATCAGCCACGCCATGCGCCGCGCCGGTATGAAGACGCGTATCACCGGCCACGCGCGATCAAGTGCCACGCGCAACAAAGCCGCAGAGCTGGGTCTGTGTGATCAAGTTTTTGATACGGCTGGCGCGGCCGTGGCGGGGGCTGATCTGGTAATATTGGCGGTGCCGGTGGGGGCAATGGCGGCGATTGCGGCCGAAATCGCCCCGCATCTGCGTGAAGGGGCGGTTCTGAGCGATGTTGGCTCGGTCAAAGGTGCAGTGATTGATGCTGTAACCCCGCATTTGCCTGAAAACATTGCGTTTATCCCCGGGCATCCGCTGGCTGGCACGGAATACTCCGGCCCCGAGGCAGGTTTTGCCAGCCTGTTTGACAATCGCTGGTGTATCCTGACACCGAATGCTGAAAGTGACCCGCACGCCGTGGCGCGTTTGCGCGATTTCTGGCAAGCTTTGGGGGCAAATGTTGATACCATGGACGCCGAACACCATGATCTGGTATTGGCCACAACCTCACATGCGCCGCATCTGATTGCCTATACGATGGTTGGCGTGGCCGATGATCTGAAACGGGTGACCGAAACCGAGGTGATCAATTATTCTGCCGCTGGTTTCAGGGATTTCACCCGCATCGCGGCCTCGGATCCGACCATGTGGCGCGATGTGTTTTTGAACAACAAAGACGCCACGCTGGAAATTCTGGGCCGTTTTACCGAGGAATTATTTGCCCTGCAACGGGCAATTCGCATTGGGGATGGTGATCACCTGCATGCATATTTCAGCCGCACAAGGGCCGTGCGACGCGGGATTATTGAGGCCGGACAAGACACTGATATCGCCAACTTTGGGCGTGGTGGAAAAGATAAAGGGGATGCATGAATTTGCGCACGACCATATTGACCCTGCTGATTTTCACCAGCGTCGCAGCTTGCGGGCGCTCAGACAGACCCATTCCTGACGGTATGGTGCAGCTTTGCGGTGATCCGGCGCTTATTGGCAAGGTTTTACCTGCGATTAAACCAGCGGGCAGTGCTTGTGGCATTGATCAGCCGGTCGAGGTGCATTTTGTCTCAGGGGTGGCGCTAAATGCGCGCCCTATATTGAATTGCAAAACTGCGCGAACCCTTGTGACATGGGTCGATGAAGCTGCCCAACCCGCAGTGCAGAGCTTGCGCGCGAGGATCACGAATTTGCGCGTGGTATCCCATTATGCATGCCGATCGCGCAACAGCCAACGCGGCGCGCGTCTGTCTGAACATGCCAAGGGTAACGCCATTGATATCGGGGCAATGACATTAAGCAACGGTACTGTGATTTCAGTTGAGGAACATTGGCGCGCACCAAAACTTGGGCCGATCCTGCGCAAAATGTATGCCAATGCCTGCGGAATGTTTGGCACCACACTTGGCCCGGATGCAGACCGCCACCATCAGGATCACATGCATTTTGACACGGCGGATTACCGAAATGGCGCGTATTGTCGCTGAGAGAATTTTTCACTGGTATCTTATTAAAAGTTTGCATAAAAAACAGGAATGCGGTTATCTATATGTTAAATAATACAATTACTTAATCGTATTTATGTATGTTCCGCGTAACTGGAATAATGTAGGCAATGCCAGTTTAGCATTGGAGAATTAACGCAGAGGAGTTTTTTATGAAGTGCGGGCAAAAAGGTCTTTTTGGAATTTGTGTCGGTGTTGCCATGCATTTGGCGCTCCCGGGTTTGGCGGATCCTATTACGCTTAAATCTAACGATGGTGCGTTTTCCATTACTGGCGAATTGACCGAATTTGATGGTGAGATTTATGTCCTGCAATCCATGGTCGGTGAAATCCGTGTGTCCGTAGACGAGGTTTCGTGCACAGGTACCACCTGCCCTGATCTTAGTCTTTATGTGAAAGAATTTACGATAGTTGCGCCTGCTACCACGAATCAGACGCTGGTTCCGGCGCTGATTGATGCGTTCAGTGCTGCCAACGGGTTCACGCCGACTGTCGCGCCGGACAGTGAGGCAGATACGCTGATCATTGATATGCCTAACGGCAGCGAAGAAAATGCGCGGGCGATTACGTTGAAAAATGGCGATCCCGTCCAAGGATTTAGCGCATTTAGCAATAAAGATGCATCCGTTTTGATTGCCACACGTCTGCCATTAGGTGAAGAGCTGGCGGTGCTTGACGGTGCCGAGGTTGGCGATATTGAAAGCCCCGAACAGCGCTCCATTCTGGGGCTTGATGGGGTGGTTATTCTTGTGGCGCCACAAAACCCAATTCGCTCGTTAAGCATAAAACAGATTGGGGATATTTTTTCAGGGGCGATTGATAACTGGGCGCAACTTGGTGGGCCTGATGCGGCGATTAATATCTATCGCGGGGTTGAGACATCTGATGCCAGCGCGTTCTTCACAAAAGAAATTTTGGCGAAAACCGGCAGGGGTTTTGCGGATGGGGCAAATATTATTGAAGATTCCACCATTGCAACAACCGTAGAACAGGATGCATTTGCCATTGGGTTTGCAAGTTATCGCGATAACACGGCGGCACGGGCTGTTGTCATTCGTGGGAATTGCGGCGTCTTTTCAACACCAACTGCGTTTGCGATCAAAACCGAAGAGTATCCGTTTTCCTACCGGTTGAACATGTTTCGCCAAAAGGACGATTTGACGGATATCGGGCAGGCGCTCAGCGATTTTCTGCGCTCAGATGCCGCACAAGCCAGTGTCGCATCTGCGGGTTATGTTGATCTGAGCATAGATTCAACGCGCGTAAGTGCGCAGGGCCTTAGGCTTATGAATGCCATTCAGTTCGCAAAAACCGAGGTGGATCTCAATGATTTGCAAGACATGGTTGATACGCTAACCGATGCGCAACGTTTATCTGTGACATTCCGTTTTAGCGCTGATTCCAGAACACTGGAATCGCGTGCAGAGGGTGATATCAAGCGGCTTATCGAACTTTTAAAGACAGAACGCTATAATAATAAGGACGTACTGTTAGTTGGATTTACAGATAATGTCGGACAGGCCAGCGTGAATGCCCGTCTGTCCCGCCAGCGCGCTGATCAGGTTCTGGCACTTATTCGCGCCGCAATACCAAGTGGAGAGTTGGGAAACCTACGCTTTTCAACCCATGGCTTCGGCGAAATTTCACCCGTAGCGTGTAATGACGTGCCACATGGACGCTTCACAAATCGTCGCATAGAAGTGTGGGTGCGTAATAAAAATTAGGTGCTTGCCGTATTTTGGCCACATGGAATTAGTAACCATGGGTTGTTTATGGCTGTTTTATTAACGAGGCAGGTTTAGTTCGCAAGCTTGTACTGCATGTATGCAGCAAGAGGGATTGTAGGGAGCCCTAGGGGCGGAGGAGGTTTTTATGACCGACTTTAGCAAGTATATTAGTTCTGTTCTTCTGGCCTTTCTGGTGGTTTCAACACCATTGAAAGCGCAAGATATCTGGATTTCGCCGGATTTGCCATTTCTCGATTTTGAGATTGGTGAAAATTTCTACCTGATTGAACGCGGGCAGGATAACTCGGCGTTTGTTGCCAGTGTTTATCCACAAAAAGCCACACGGCCGTGCCCACCTTATTGCATTCAGCCAATTAGCCTTGCAGATGAGGTGACAACAGTTGGTGAGGTGGAACTCGTTAATTTCATTATGGATTATGTAATTCCTGGTGAGGGATATCTGATCGATGCCCGGGTTGAGACCTGGTATAAATCGGGCACTATTCCAGGGGCAATAAACCTGCCGTTTAACATGTTTGCCGCTGATGAGAACAACCCGTTCTTAAGCCAGATATTGCTGTTGCTTGGCGGCGAGCAGGATGCAGACGGGGCTTGGGCGTATCCGGATGCAAAAAGCCTGCTGCTGTTTTGTAATGGTCCAGATTGTGGGCAATCCCCACGTGCCGTTCGTAACTTGCTGAAATCAGGATACCCTGCGGATAAGTTGTATTATTATCGGGGTGGTATGAAAACCTGGACAAAATTCGGCTTCAGTATTCTGATACCGGAGTGATGTCATGTACGTATTTTGGAAACAAAATAATGGCGTATCCGTCGGCTTAACGGCGGCAATCTTCTGGATTGCCGTTGCCTATCCTTTATCGGCATCAACGATCCCGCCGTCGATTGAATTTATCGATGAGGTCAAGCGTACCAATATTGCGCTGCGCTATGCACAGGCGGGCAGTCTTGCTGATCTAAAGCCGTCGGCCTTGCGGCGTTTGCGGTTTTATTCAGACATTGCCATCACCGCGTTGCTTGAGCTTGCCAATGAGGATAAAGCTGCGGCGAGCGGGGCGGCGATAAACAATGAAACCACGGATACATTACGAACGGCCATTGAACGGTTGATTGGTGCCGGCGCAAAATCGGGCCTTGATATTGATCAGACAGCAGCTTTCTTCACCGAAGAAGTCAGTGAATGGTTTTCAGGTGATTTGCCTTTGGTGGTGCAGGATGCTGATGGTAAACTCGATGCGCGCACGTTGTTTCAGGGCGTTGCCCTAAGCAAAAGCCGGACGACCACGTCGAACGCCGAAGCCGATTATATCGCGTTGGTTACTGCACAAGGGGTTACAGCACAGAATGTCAGCCGTGATTCGCCGGATGACACACTCGATGTTACAGAAGAACCTGCGGTTATCGCGGAAGAACCCGAAGAGATCATCCGCGACCCCGCTGTCCAGGCGTTTTGGGACCGTCTTGAAAACAGCGATGACAAACGGATAATAACCGTTATTAAAGGCGATACACTGGCCGCATATGCTGCTGCCTTTTATGGCGATTCACTGCAATATCGCCGCGTATTTCAAGCCAATCAGGATATTATGCAGTCTCCAAATTTTCTGGAAGTCGGGCAGATTATCATTATCCCGGAAGGGTAGATTTGATGTGCGTCACATTTTTCACAGAAAAAGTTAAAAATTTATAAAATATGTTGCTAGATCACTAGAATCTAGCATATGTTGCCCCAATAACATTGGGGTGGTATTATGGATAGATGGTTTAATCGCATTTATGCGACTGTTTTCATTGGATTAATTTCAGTAACATTTGCACAGGCACAGGATGTTTGGATAACATCTGACATGCCGTTTCTTGAATTCGAATCAGACAGTGACACGTTCTTCATTGAACGAAACCAGGATAATGATGCTCAGATAACGGGCATGTTTACGAAAACTTCGCGGCCCTGTCCGCCTTTTTGCATTCAACCATTAGAGGTGGCCAAGGGTGTCAGAACGGTTGCTGAGATCGAGTTGCTCGATTTTTTGCAGGATTATGTCGAAACCGGACGTGGTTATTTGATCGACGCGCGTCTGGAAAGCTTTTATAGATCTGGTACAATTCCCGGGGCGATTAGCATGCCGTTTAATGTGTTTGCACCAGTTGAGACAAACCCGTTTCTGGATCAGACACTTTCTGCCCTAGGTGCGAAAAGCGATGCATTCGGACAATGGAGTTTCGATGATGCTGCGTATTTGTTGTTGTTTTGTAATGGGCCGTGGTGTGGGCAATCCCCACAGGCGATCAAAAACCTGATCAGCCTTGGCTATCCGGCGGATCACCTTTTCTATTATCGCGGTGGTATGCAGCTTTGGTCTATTATGGGCCTAAGTATTATGGTCCCGGGTTAGAGGTATAACGCAATGATTATTAAGCAAAAAATAATTCTAATGGGCGTGGCTACATGTGCATTCATGACTGCAGGTCACCTTTTCGCAAATCCTGTACCAAATGGATATTCGCCTTCTGAACCTGTCTACCATGGTGAACAATACGCCCAAAACGGCACGCTTTCGGCCATACCCCCATCAGGGATCAGACGGCTGCGGTTTTACTCTGACAAGGCAATTAAAGTATTGTTTGAGCTTGCAAAACAAAACGGCAATGCGACGATGTCTATTGAAACAACTCAAGGGTTGAATACAACGATTGAGAGCATGATCGAAGCCGGGGCCAAATCGGAACTAAGCGTTGATCAGGTTGCGATGTTTTTTGCACAAGAGGTCGAGGCACGGTTTTCGGGGCCACTTGAGCTGACTTTTGATACACCTGACGGCAAGCTGGATTCGCAGATGCTATTTCGTCGTGTTTGGGCAGCAAAAGGTGACGCACCGCAAACTATGGTTGACGACGAATATATGACAATATTAACGGCCGTGAATACACGTATGGCAACTGCGCTCGAAGCGGGACCAATGCCTGCGGCGACACAGCCGCAATCACGCATCTATACCCGGGCTGAGCAGGCGATTATTGACCGGGCTGAGGTTGTAGACGGGGTGCGCATGATCCGAGTGCAGCGTGGTGATTTTCTGATGAAATACGCACAGGCATTTTACGGTAATCGCGAGATGTTTTTGGCGATCTATCTGGCCAATCCGGATGTATTACGTAACCCAAATCTGATTGCTGTCGGGCAGGTTTTGGTGATCCCTGATCAGTAAAATTTAGGGATAAAGCAGTGGTGCTAGGCCAATCGGGATGATGCCGATGTAGGTTCGGTTCTTGGAAAACCGCAGCGGTAGTTTGATGGTTTTGGTGTTCCCGGCGGCCCGCGTGATCACCTCCAGACTTTTTCTCAAACCTTCAGAGATGCCATCGGGCAAGATCCCTGCCGCTGACAAAAGCTGCAATAAATCACGCCAGTTCTGGATGTGAAGGGTTAAATGCCCTTGGGCAAACCCCTGATCATTCACCGCTATATCGCCAACACCTTGCAGCACCAATGTGCCCCAGTTGAATTGCAAATCATGGATGCTAATGGCGGTCAGGCGCGGGGTGTTTTGCTCAACCGCGAAACGATCCCACGGGCGGTCATAGTGCAGGGTTGCATCCAGTGATACCTCAGAGATATCTTCTGGCAGGGATGTGTTTTGGCGCCATATGGCAGGCGGCGTTACGTCGGTTGATTTTACAAAAACCTTATAAGCATTGCGGTTTGACGCCAGGCTTTCATCAGTAAAAAATGCGACATTGGCCTTGTCGATCCTGGCCTGCCAACCGTTCATGCCCGCGAAATTCAGGGCCGCAATTTCCAGCTGTATACGTGCCAGTGCCAGTGATGTTTCGGGCTTAAACACAACTGATCCGCGCAGTAATTCAGCGGCCAGTGTGATTGTGTCAAACGGGGTCGAAACCACGTGCTCGCCCGGCCAGTTGGCGATGATGTGGTTTGGTTTATAGGATAGGGCCATCACTTGAAATTCCGCCGCCCGCCAGCCCCAGAGGCGCGCAGGCTCAAACAGGGTTAAGTCGGTGAAAAAGTTGTCGAAACGATTGGGAAATCCGATGATTTTGTAATCGCCCACCTCGGCACGCCAACCCTCAATGCGCCGCTCGGAAAGCCAGGTTTTTACCGCCGTTTCCTGCGCGGTTGAGCCAACCCACCACCAGCCGCTCCAACCGAACGCGGCGAAAAGTATCAAGGGTATTAATCCGCGCATGGACTTCTCCTGTGATTTTTCTAATCATGGGCTGTATAGCAGAGCAGAACAAAGGGACCAGCGAAAATGCAGGATGAAGAATTATGGGTTTTTGGCTATGGCTCGTTGCTATGGAACCCGGGGTTTGCATATATTGAGCGCCGTTTGGCGACATTACACGGGTTTCACCGCGCATTTTGCATGTATTCTGTCCATTATCGCGGCAGTGCGGCGCATCCCGGTTTGGTCTTGGCACTAGAGGCGCGCGCGGGCGCAGAGTGCCAAGGGGTCGGGTTTCGTGTGGCGGCGGAAATGGTTGTGGAAACCCTTGCATATTTGCGCGAACGTGAGCTGATCTCGGCCGCTTACCTTGAAGAAACCCATGAAATCCTGTTTCAGGATGGTCGCCGGGCAAAGGCCGTTTGCTATGTGATTAACCGAAATCATACGCAATATGCGGGTGGGTTAAGCCTCGGGCAGCAGGCGGAAATAATTCAAAAATCAACGGGGAGTGCGGGGACAAATGCGGCGTATTTAGAAAATACCGCAGTGCATCTGGAAGAATTGGGGATCGTTGATCATGATATTGTCGCACTTGACGAGATGATCAAAAAGGCGGGGCCGCCGTAATACGGCAGCCCCGCAAATGGGTGGTTCAGACGTTTTCCACAGTCAGCGACATGCCGTCGGCCGTTAGAACCGTGACCTTTTGACCGGGTTTTGCGGTTTGCCCCTCGGGCCAAGTGGCAGCCCAGTTCAGCCCGGCAATCGATACCTGCCCCTCACCAAGATCAAAGCTGATGACCTTGGCGTGCTTGCCGATGATCTGCTTTGTGCGCTGGTTCAGGCCATTGTCCGGTTCATCATTGCGCTGGAACATCCGGCGCCCGACGAAAACCAGAACGATGGAAAGCACGGCAAATATGGTGATTTGCAGCTCTCCTTGCAGGTCCGGGAAAATCCACAGGGTTAGCGCCATGATAAACGCGGCAATCGCTGGCCACATCAAAAAGAACGAAAAGACCAGCATCTCGGCGGCGGCGAGGGCAAACCCGAGGGCTACCCACCACCACGGTGAAAGTGCTTCCAGCCAGTTGAAAAAGCTGATGTCCATTTATGCGTCTCCTTTAATGGCCGCCTTGGCAATGTCAGCCACACCGGCGATGGAGCCGATCAGACCAGATGCCTCTAGCGGGATCATAATGGTTTTGCTGTTGGGCGAGGCCGCAACATCGCGCAAGGCTTCGGTGTATTTCGTCGCGACAAAATAGTTGATCGCCTGAATGTCACCCTTGGCAATCGCCTCGGATACCATTTGTGTCGCTTTGGCTTCGGCTTCGGCCAGACGTTCACGGGCCTCGGCGTCTAGGAATGCAGCTTCACGCGCACCTTCGGCCTCACGGATTTGTGCTTCGCGCTCACCTTCGGCCTTAAGAATGGCGGCCTGCTTGTGACCTTCGGCTTGCAGAATGTCGGCACGTTTGGTCCGTTCCGCCTTCATTTGGCGGGCCATCGCCTCGTTGATATCCTCTGGCGGGGCCAGATCTTTGATCTCAACGCGGGTCACTTTGATGCCCCAGGTGTGGGATGCCTCATCGATGACCTCTAGCAGGCGGTGATTGATCTGATCGCGTTTGGACAGGCTTTCATCCAGATCCATCGAGCCGATCACCGCACGAATATTGGTCATGGAAAGGTTGCGCAATGCGCGTTCCAGATCACGGACCTCATACGCGGCTTGCGAGGCGCTAACAACCTGATAAAACGCAATCGCATCGGCCATAACCATGGCGTTGTCTTTGGTGATCACCTCTTGCGAATGGATGTCCAGAACGGTTTCCATCATATTGATTTTAGCGCCGACTTTATCCATCAGCGGGATCAGAAAATTCAGACCGGGTTTCAGGGTGCGGGTGTAGCGCCCGAAACGTTCAACGGTCCATTCGTCACCTTGCGGCACGGTTTTGACCATCAAATACAGCATGATAATTGCGAAAACAAAAATCGCCAGGGCTGGCGCACCTATAGATGTAAGCATATTATATCCTTCCCTCTGGCCCTTATTTGGGCATATTTACGTTAGTTGGCCTTTAGCACAGCGTTGTATACAACGGCATACGCCAAAGAGGCATAGTGTACATATGGGGTCTGTTAGCACAATTACAACTACATAGCGATTAGAAAACACGGTTGGAATTGTTGCGCGTGGACTTTATGGTGGCCAAAACACGTAAGGAAAATACCGCTATGTTTCTCGATACCCGCACCGATCCGGAATTCACACAACCAACTCGCCAGATCGTTATCATGCTGTTGGTTCTGGTTATGGTTGGGGTGGTTGGTTTCTTGCTTTACCCCACCGTTGCACCAGTGTTTTTAACCTCGCCCTACCTGAACGGATTTATCGTTGCGGTGTTCTTTATCGGCGTAATGATGAGCTTTTGGCAGCTGCGCACCTTGTTTGTCGCCGTTGGCTGGATTGAGGGTTTTGCACTTGATCGGCCCGGGCATGAATTTGTCAAAGCACCGCGTTTGCTGGCATCCCTTGCAGCGCTGCTAAGTGACAGTCGTTCACGCAAATCGTTGGCGTCTTCTTCGACACGTTCTATTCTTGATTCTGTCGGCACCCGTCTGGACGAGGCGCGTGATATTTCGCGCTACATTGTCAATCTACTGATTTTTCTAGGGCTTTTGGGCACGTTTTACGGGCTGGCAACAACCGTTCCGGCGGTAGTTGAAACCATCAAATCCCTCGCCCCGAAAGAGGGGCAGGATGCGCTGGACGTTTTTGATAATCTTATGACCGGGCTAGAGCAGCAAATGGGCGGCATGGGCACGGCGTTTGCGTCATCCTTGCTGGGGTTGGCGGGATCTTTGATCGTGGGATTGCTGGAAATTTTCGCAGGGCACGGGCAAAACCGGTTTTATATGGAGCTAGAGGAATGGCTCTCCTCGATCACCCGGGTTGGGTTCAGTTCAGGCGAGGACGGGGATTCAGGCGGCGGCATGATTGCCGGACTGATGGAGCAAACGACGCACCAGATTGACAGTCTGAAAGAGCTGGTGATGCGGGGCGAAGAACAACGCATGCGTACCGACACCCGTCTTAGCACCTTGGCCGAAGGGATTTCGGTGTTGGCCAAACAGATGAGTAACCAACCCCGCGGCGCGCAAGCTGCGGGTGATCCGGAGGTGCTGGAACGCATCGCGAAAGCGCAGGAAAAAACGCTGGAAACTTTGCAAAAACAAGCGACTGAAGCCGGTGACAGTGGTGACGCCGAAAGCCGGATGCGGTTGCGAAATATTGATGTGCAATTGCTGCGCGTGCTTGAGGAAATCTCGGCGGGGCGTCAGGATTCCATCTCGGAAATCCGTCAGGATCTGGCGACCTTGATCTATACGCTGCAACAGGCCGTTGACGCGGGCAAGGATTAAGAATGGCGCTTTCACGTCGATCAGGTTCGCGAATGGCAGCCAATATCTGGCCCGGTTTTGTCGATGCAATGACCGCCTTATTGCTGGTCGTGATGTTCGTGCTAACCATATTCATGATCGTACAGTTTGCGCTGCGTGAAACGGTTACAGGCCAAGAGGAAACGATTACGGGGCAGGAAGAAAAGATTACAGATCAGGAAACCGAGCTAAGCGATTTAAACGCGCAGATTTCTGGCTTGGCGGATGCATTGGGGCTTGAACGCCTGCGTGGTGCGGCACTTACAGACAGTCTGAACACAGCCCAGAATGACATGCAGCTTCAGGCAACGCTGATCACATCCCTTAACAATGAACGCGATGAGGCGGCGGCGCGTATCGCGCTTTTTGAACAACAAGTTGCCGCACAAACCGCCAGTATTTCCGATTTGGAAGCTGTGCGCGATCAAGAAATTAGCGCCAAAGAGGCGGCCGAACTGGCGCTGGCCCGGGCGCGTTCGGAAATTGAAATTGGCGCGGTTGAGGCACGTTTTGCAGCCGCCAAGGCTGAGGCGTTGGAGGCGTTGATTGCAGATTTGGAAACCAAGGTCGAGGATACGAACACGGCACTTGAAACGCTAAGCGGCGCAGAAAAAGCCCGCATTGTTGAAGCCGCAGCCGCCGAAGCATTACGCGCGCGTCTTGCAGGCGCTGATACGGAACTGACAGCGATGACTTTGGCGCTTGAGGAACAGCGCCGCAAAGCCGAGGATACGTTGACATTGCTGGCAGCAGCAGAGGCTGCGCAGAAAAATCTGGGGGCAAGCCAGCAGGAAAGCGTGACAGAAATCACCCGCCAAAAAGCGCTTTTGGCGCAGGCCCAAAACCTGTTGTCAGATGAGCGTGATATTTCTGATGAAGCCCGGCGACAGGTGGCATTGTTAAACCAGCAAACGGCGGCATTGCGTCAGCAGCTTGGAAATTTGCAGACGGTTTTGGACGAATCGGAGGAAAAAGACCGCCAGGCAAATGTGCAACTGCAAACACTTGGTACGGATTTAAACGCCGCTTTGGCCCGGGTTGCCGCCGAGCAAAAGGCGCGTGCGACATTAGAGGCGCGCGAACGCGAGCGTCTTGAGGCCGAGGCAATTGATCTGCGCAGTTTCCGTTCGGAATTTTTCGGGCGTGTGCGCGCGGTTTTGGGCGAACGCGAAGGCGTGCGGGTGGTTGGCGACCGGTTTGTGTTCTCCTCGGAGGTTCTATTTGCACCGGGTTCGGCGGAACTGGGGGCAGGCGGTAAGGCGCAAATCGCGCGGGTTGCCGAGGTCATCCGTGATATAGGTGATGAAATTCCGTCCGAGATAAACTGGGTTTTACGGGTAGATGGGCACACGGATAAAATCCAAATCGGGCGTGGATCGGCGTTTAGTGATAACTGGGAGCTGTCTCAGGCCAGGGCGTTATCGGTGGTGAAATACCTGATTAACCACGAAGGTATTCCGGCCAACCGACTGGCGGCCACAGGGTTCGGGGAATTCCAACCCATAGATACCGGCGATAGCCCAGAGGCATTGGCGCTGAACCGTCGCATTGAACTGAAACTGACGGAAAAGTAATCCGCAAGCCGTGTTATTTCACCGTTAGAAGCGGCGTATTCTTTTTGGTGATACGCACATTTGGCAACGTGTCAAACACCAGATCGATCTTGCCGTCCTTAACGCCAACCTTGATCAATCCGCCTTTGGTGAGCTTGCCAAACAACAGTTCCTCGGCCAACGGTTTCTTGATGTGTTCCTGAATAACGCGGGCAAGTGGCCGCGCGCCCATGCGGTCGTCATAGCCTTTATCCGCCAGCCATGCAGCGGCATTTGGCGACAGTTCAAAGGTGACATTGCGGTCCATTAGCTGGGCTTCAAGTTGCAGGATAAACTTATCGACAACCTTCATAATTACCTCCTTGGGCAGGGCGCCAAAGCTGATAATCGCGTCCAGACGGTTGCGAAATTCCGGGGTAAACGTGCGTTCAATGGCGGCTGTATCCTCACCGGTACGGCGATCTTTACCGAACCCGATAGCCTCTTTCGCCTGCTCGGCGGCCCCGGCATTGGTGGTCATGATCAACACCACATTTCGGAAATCTATTTTCTTGCCGTTATGGTCCGTCAGCTTGCCGTGATCCATGACCTGTAACAGGATATTAAAGACATCCGGATGCGCTTTTTCGATCTCGTCGAGCAACAGCACACAGTGTGGTTGTTGGTCAACACCGTCTGTCAGCAGCCCGCCCTGATCAAACCCGACATACCCCGGCGGCGCCCCGATCAGGCGGGAAACGGCGTGTTTTTCCATGTATTCTGACATGTCAAAGCGCAGTAATTCCACACCCAACGTGTCAGCGAGCTGTTTGGCAACTTCGGTTTTTCCGACACCCGTTGGCCCGGCAAACAGGTAATTCCCGATGGGTTTTTCCGGTTCCCGCAGCCCGGCACGTGACAGTTTGATCGCCGAGGCCAGCGCGTCAATCGCAACATCCTGGCCAAACACCACCCGTTTGAGGTTTTTATCGAGGTCTTTCAGCACCGCCGCGTCATCCTTGGAAACGTTTTTCGGCGGAATGCGGGCAATTTTGGCAACGACCCCTTCGATTTCCCTGGTCCCGATGGTTTTGCGCCGCTTGCTTTCAGGCACCAGCATCTGTGCGGCACCGGCCTCATCGATCACGTCGATGGCTTTGTCGGGCAGCTTGCGGTCATGAATATAACGCGCAGCCAGATCAACGGCGGATTTTATCGCGTCGTTGGTATAGCGAATGTGGTGATGTTCCTCAAAATAAGGTTTCAAGCCCATAAGAATTTTGATGGAGTCCGGTATGCTCGGTTCATTCACGTCAATTTTCTGGAACCGTCGCGAAAGCGCGCGATCTTTCTCAAAATGCTGGCGAAATTCCTTATACGTGGTTGATCCCATGCAACGCAGCTTGCCGCTTTGCAACGCCGGTTTCAGGATATTAGAGGCATCCATCGCCCCGCCCGAAGTCGCGCCTGCACCAATAACCGTATGAATTTCATCAATAAACATGATGGCATCATCGTGATCTTCCAGCTCTTTCATCACGGCTTTCAGGCGTTCCTCAAAATCGCCACGATAGCGGGTTCCGGCCAAAAGCGCGCCAAGATCAAGGGCGTAAATTGTGGCCTCGCTCAACACTTCGGGAACCTCTTCATCGATGATTTTACGCGCCAGCCCTTCGGCAATTGCGGTTTTGCCAACCCCGGGATCCCCGACCAAAAGCGGGTTGTTTTTGCGACGACGACACAGGATCTGGATGCAGCGATCCACCTCATGGGCGCGCCCGATTAGCGGGTCAACATCCCCATCTCTGGATTTTTGATTAAGGTCAACGCAGTATTTTTCCAGCGCGGTTTCCTCGGACTTTTCCGCAGGTTCCTCGATACCTTCATAAACGCCCTCCGTGCCCTGAACGGAACGTTCCTCGCCGTAACGCGCATCTTTGGCCACCCCGTGGCTGATGAAATTAACGGCGTCATAGCGGGTCATATCCTGTTCTTGCAGAAAATAAGCCGCATGGCTTTCACGTTCGGCGAACATCGCCACCAGAACATTGCCGCCCGTAACCTCGTTATGGCCAGCGCTTTGCACATGGATTGCGGCGCGGTGGATAACGCGCTGAAAGCCGGTGGTTGGCGTCGCCTCAGAGCCATCAACATCCGACACCAGCGAATCCAGTTCAGCGTCGATATATTCCACAAGTGATGCACGCAGGCTGTTCAGATCAACCCCGCAAGCGGTCATAACACGCGCCGCCTCCGGTTCATCGGTGAGGGTCAGCAACAGGTGTTCCAGGGTTGCAAATTCATGCTTGCGTTCATTCGCGAGCGCCAAGGCCTGATGAATTGCGGCTTCAAGTGTGCTGGAAAATGAGGGCATTATACGTTTCCTTATGCATTCAACTGTGCTGGATATCACGATTTACGAAGGTAATATCCTTTAATTCTAAATTTCGGGTTTATTTACCCATGTTCAAGGGGAAAATACCGATATTTATTAAAAATATGGTAAAACCGGCGTGCATATTACGTGATTTCCCTAAAAATTGTCTTTGCGCTGCCGGATTTCAGTAAAAACGGCGATGTCATCGGCATCTTGCATATGCAACGCGGCTTTCACTTCAGGTAGATGGGCGCGCAGGAACGGATTGGTTGCAAGCTCGCTTGACAGGCTGGAGGGAACGGTTGCACGCCCCGCCGCGCGCGCTGCCGTAATATCCTGACTGCGTTTTTGCAGCGCTGCATTATCCGGCTCAATCGTCAGGGCAAATTTCGCGTTGCTGGCAGTGTATTCATGGCCGGAATAAACGATTGTATCGCGGGGTAGGGCGGCGAGTTTTGACAGGCTGTTCCACATCATCGCCGGCGTGCCTTCAAACACACGCCCACAGCCAAGCGCCATCAGGCTGTCAGCGGTAAATACGGCGTTGGCCCCGGGGAAATGTATGGCGATATGGCCAAGCGTGTGGCCTGATACATCCAGCACATGCCCGCGGCTTTCACCTATATCAACCGTGTCACCCTCAGCTACGGCAATATCGAGCGGCGGCAAACGGTGGGCATCTGCCGCAGCGCCAACAATCACGGGACTGAATGCAGCACAAAGCCCGGGCAAGCCGTCGATATGATCGGGGTGGTGGTGGGTGATCAGGATCATATCCAGCGACCAGCCTAGTTTTTCCAGCGCCGCCAGAATCGGCGCGGCCTCGGGGGCATCAATCAGGGCGATTTTGCCCGTAGCTTGATCCTGCACCAAAAAAGCATAATTGTCACTTAGGCAGGGGATGGTGTGAATAAGCAGGGTCATGACGGCTCCTTTTGCTTTACGGGAGTCTGAACTATCCGTTAGGATGATGCAATGCATTTGGATGTTATCGATCTCAGGGCGTTTTATTACCGCACCTCGCTTGGCCGCTCTGCCCAGCGCGCATTGCAAGAGGCCTTGCGTGGTCTTTGGCCTGAAACACAAGGGCAAGTGGTGGCCGGTTTTGGTTTTGCCGCACCGTTTTTGCGACCGTTTTTGCACAATTCAGCGCGGGTACTTAACCTGATGCCGGGCCAACAGGGCGTTATGCACTGGCCCCCCGGCGAGACTAATCTGTCGGTTTTGATCGAGGAATATAACTGGCCGGTTCCCGCCGGTTTTATCGACCGTCTGGTGATTGGGCACGGGTTGGAAACTTGCGGACATCCCGATGCGTTGCTTAATGAAATATGGCGGGTGCTGGCACCGGGCGGGCAGGTGGTTTTCATCGTACCGAACCGCTCGGGTCTTTGGGCGCGCAGCGAGGCAACGCCGTTTGGCTATGGGCGCCCCTACAGTCTGTCACAGCTTGAAACGCAATTGCGCAAGCATCGTTTTCAACCTGAACGCCACGTGTCAGCCCTTTACGGCGCGCCCAGCCAAAAACGGTATTGGCTGAAATCGGCACGCCTGTGGGAGGTTATCGGCAAACGTCTGGAAACCCGCATGGCGGCAGGGGCATTGCTGGTGGAAGCCAGCAAACAAATTTATGCCAAACCAAACAACGGTCTGCGCGAGGCGGTGAAAAAACCGCTGGAAGTTCTGGAGGGCATCAAGAAGCCCAAGCCAGCGTTAAACCAGAAAAACGGCGCAGGTTAAGCCGTTTGTACGCGCCAGTCGGCAAAGATTCGATGATAATATGTCACGGTATTTAACCAAAAATGCCTAATCGCTTGAAATCGGGTGAATTTTTGAGGTGCAAAGCGTCGCAGGCACGCGCCTGACAGGGCTTAAGCATTGAAATTTATAGTAAAAAAAATTGCACACAAATATAGGCGATGCCTTGCCTATGGGCGATACCTCTGTTATCACCGCGCGGATTTCAAAGGGTTTAATCATAAGCCCGAAGGACCATACGCCAGGCCCACATCGGGTCGGCCAGCCAGATCGGAAGGGTTTACGTGTCTGACGCTAGTTCACTTACATCGGGAATTGCCGGTCGCTATGCGACAGCGCTTTTCGAAATTGCTACCGAGGGTAAAAAACTACCCGCTGTTGAGGGCGATCTCGACGCACTGGCAGCGGCGCTTGAAGGCAGTGCAGAGCTGTCGGATCTGATTACCTCGCCGATTTATTCGCGCGCACAACAAAGCGCCGTTATGACGGATGTATGCAAAAAAATGGGCCTGGGTGCAGAGGTCAGCAATACGATTGCCTTGATGTCTTCAAAGCGCCGCCTGTTTGCATTGCCTGCCCTGATCACAGGTGTCAAAGCACTGGCGGCTGCGGCGCGCGGCGAAGTTACGGCCGAGGTTACAGCGGCCAAGGCCCTGACCAAGGCACAACAAGAAAGCCTCGCCAAGGCGCTTAAGAAAAGTGTTGGCAAGGACGTCACGATTAATATGTCCGTCGATAAAGATATTATCGGCGGCCTTATTGTTAAAATGGGTTCGAAAATGATCGACACGTCGATTGCCTCGAAACTCGCAAATCTTCAAAACGCAATGAAAGAGGTCGGATAATGAGCATCCAAGCGGCAGAAATTTCTGCAATCCTCAAGGAGCAGATCAAGAATTTTGGCCAGGACGCCGAGGTGGCCGAGGTTGGTCGCGTGCTGTCTGTTGGTGACGGTATCGCGCGTGTGCACGGGCTTGATAACATTCAGGCCGGTGAGATGGTCGAATTTCCCGGTGGTATCCGTGGCATGGCGCTGAACCTTGAGGTCGACAACGTTGGTGTTGTTATCTTTGGGTCTGACCGCGACATCAAAGAAGGTGACACGGTCAAGCGCACCAAGGCGATCGTGGATGTGCCAACGGGTGATGCGCTTTTGGGGCGTGTTGTGGATGGTCTGGGCAATCCGATTGATGGCAAAGGCCCGATCAAAACCAAGACCCGTTCGGTGGCCGATGTTAAGGCACCCGGCATTATCCCGCGTAAATCTGTGCATGAACCAATGGCGACCGGCATTAAATCCGTTGACGCCCTGATCCCCGTTGGCCGTGGCCAGCGTGAGCTGATCATTGGTGACCGTCAAACCGGCAAATCTGCGGTGGCGCTGGATGCGATCCTGAATCAAAAAGCCTATAATGACGCGGCTGGCGATGACGAGGGTAAAAAGCTTTACTGTATTTATGTGGCGATCGGGCAGAAACGTTCAACCGTGGCGCAATTGGTTAAAAAGCTCGAAGAATCCGGCGCAATGGAATATACGATTGTTGTGGCTGCAACGGCGTCTGAACCTGCACCGATGCAGTTTCTGGCACCCTATTCGGCGACGTCCATGGCGGAACATTTCCGCGACAATGGCCGCCATGCCCTGATCGTTTACGATGATCTGTCCAAACAGGCGGTATCTTATCGTCAAATGTCCCTGCTGCTGCGCCGCCCACCCGGCCGCGAGGCGTATCCGGGTGATGTTTTCTATCTGCACTCACGTCTGCTGGAACGTTCCGCAAAACTGAATGCGGATAACGGTTCCGGTTCATTGACGGCCCTGCCGATTATCGAGACCCAAGGTGGCGATGTTTCGGCCTTTATTCCAACCAACGTGATTTCGATTACGGACGGTCAGATTTTCCTTGAGACCGATTTGTTCAACCAGGGTATCCGCCCTGCTGTGAACACGGGTCTGTCGGTTTCTCGTGTGGGTTCATCGGCACAAACCAAGGCGATGTCCTCGGTTTCGGGTTCGATGAAACTGGAATTGGCGCAATACCGCGAAATGGCGGCATTTGCACAGTTTGGTTCTGATCTGGATGCCTCTACGCAGGCCCTGCTGAACCGTGGTGCGCGCCTGACGGAACTGTTGAAACAGCCGCAGTATTCACCCCTTACCAATGCCGAGCAGGTTATGGTCATCTATGCGGGTACCAAAGGGTATCTCGATAAGGTCGACATTAAAGACGTAAACCGTTTTGAGGCTGGCCTGTTGGCGCATCTGCGGTCTCAAAATGCTGACCTGCTGGAAGATATCTCCAACAATGACCGTAAGGTCAAAGGGGAGCTGGAAGACAGCGTTAAAGCCGCAATCGAAGTATTCGCGAAAGATTTCGCATAAAGTTTGGCCTTAAGGGAAGGGAGTTGCGCCAATGGCGAACCTCAAAGACCTGAAAACTAGGATCGAGAGCGTTAAATCAACGCGCAAGATCACCAAGGCCATGCAGATGGTTGCGGCGGCGAAACTCCGTCGTGCCCAGGAATCCGCCGAGGCTGCGCGCCCCTATGCGACGCAGATGAATGCGGTTCTTGGAAACTTGGCAAAAGGGGCTGCTAACAGCCCCACAGCACCGCTTTTATTGGCGGGAACGGGCAAGGATGCAGTGCATCTGTTGGTTGTTGCCACCTCTGAACGTGGCCTTTGCGGGGGGTTTAACTCCTCCATCGTGAAAATGGCGCGCGCCCATGCCGGCAAGTTGCTGGCGGCGGGAAAAGTCGTGAAAATGGTCACGGTTGGCAAAAAGGGCCGTGAGCAGTTGAAGCGCGAATATGGCGATATCATGCTGCACCACGTCGATATGTCCGAGGTGAAAAACGTTGGCTATAGCAATGCCAAAGAAGTGGCAGATGATGTGCTGGCGCGCTTTGATGCTGGTGAATTTGACGTAGCAACGATCTTTTTCAACCGTTTCAAAAATGTCGTGGAACAGACACCAACAGCCCAGCAGCTTATCCCCGCGGTGTTTGAGGATGGCGACACAGACAGTGTTGCGCCAAACTATGATTATGAGCCGGATGAGGATGAAATTCTCGCCAGCCTGCTACCACGATCCTTAACCACGCAAGTGTTTACGGCCCTGTTGGAAAACGGTGCCTCTGAACAAGGGGCGCGGATGTCGGCCATGGATAGTGCCACGCGAAATGCTGGCGACATGATCGACAACCTGACAATTCAGTTTAACCGCTCGCGGCAGGCTGCAATTACGAATGAACTTATTGAGATTATTTCGGGCGCAGAGGCGCTCTGAGAACTGGAGAAACCAAAATGGCTAAAGCTGTAGGTAAAATTACACAGGTTATCGGCGCGGTCGTCGATGTCCAATTCGAAGACGCGTTGCCCGCGATCCTTAACGCGCTGGAAACCAGCAATAACGGCAACCCGCTGATCCTTGAGGTCGCACAGCACCTTGGGGAAAATACGGTGCGTACTATCGCCATGGACTCCTCTGAGGGGTTGGTGCGTGGTGCCAAGGTTACCGATACCGGCGACACGATTTCGGTGCCGGTTGGCAGCGCAACGCTTGGCCGCATCATGAATGTGATCGGCGATCCGGTTGATGAAAAAGGCCCGATTAAAACCAAAGACCGTCGTTCGATCCACGGTGATGCACCGGAATTTTCCGAGCAATCAACTGAATCGGAAATTCTTGTAACCGGCATCAAAGTGGTTGATCTGCTGGCCCCTTACACCAAGGGCGGTAAAATCGGCCTGTTTGGTGGCGCGGGTGTTGGCAAGACCGTTTTGATTATGGAACTGATCAACAACATCGCCAAAGTGCACTCGGGTGTTTCCGTGTTTGCGGGCGTGGGCGAACGGACCCGTGAAGGTAATGACCTTTACCACGAGATGATCGAATCCGGCGTAATTGTCCCTGACAATCTGGAAGAATCCAAAATCGCGCTGGTTTACGGCCAAATGAACGAGCCTCCGGGGGCACGGATGCGTGTGGCACTGTCCGGCCTGACATTGGCGGAACAATTCCGCGACGAAACCGGCGCTGATGTGCTGTTCTTTGTTGATAACATTTTCCGCTTTACCCAAGCTGGTTCCGAGGTTTCGGCGCTCTTGGGTCGCATTCCATCCGCGGTGGGTTATCAGCCGACGCTCGCCACCGATATGGGCGCGATGCAGGAACGTATTACATCGACCAAAGCCGGTTCAATCACATCCGTGCAGGCGATTTACGTGCCAGCCGATGACCTTACCGACCCGGCGCCTGCGACATCCTTTGCCCACCTTGATGCGACGACCGTGCTTGATCGTGCGATCTCGGAACTCGGGATTTACCCGGCGGTTGATCCGCTTAGCTCTACCTCGCGTATTCTTGACCCATTGGTCGTTGGCGACGAGCATTATAACGTGGCGCGTGAAGTTCAGGGCATCCTGCAACGCTATAAATCCTTGCAAGATATCATCGCGATTTTGGGCATGGACGAGCTGTCTGAGGAAGATAAACTGACCGTGACCCGCGCACGTAAAATTCAGCGTTTCCTTAGCCAACCCTTCGATGTAGCCAAAGTGTTCACGGGTTCTGACGGCATTCAGGTGCCGCTTGACGAAACCATCGACAGCTTTAAACGGGTTGTAGCAGGTGAGTTTGACCACCTGCCAGAGGCGGCGTTTTATATGGTTGGTGGTATCAGTGACGTGATTGCCAAGGCTGAAAAACTAGCTGCGGACGCTGCATAAAGGAGGCCATCCATGGCGCAAACTATGCAATTTGATCTGGTTTCACCCGAGCGCAAACTTGCCTCGGTTGAAGCGCTGAGCGTGCAAATCCCGGGTTCCGAGGGCGATATGACGGCCTTGCCGGACCACGCGGCGTTGGTCACAACGCTTCGCCCCGGCATCCTTGAGGTTGCAACAGAAAATGAGATCACCGAATATATCGTCACCGGCGGATTTGCCGAGATTTCCGATACTGGCGTGACGGTTCTGGCAGAATTTGCCGTAAAAAAGGCCGATGTGACAAAGGATCAGTTGCAGGCGTTCATCGATGAAGCCGAAGCTGACCTTGAAGGTGCCGAGGGTCCTGAACGTGACGAAGCTGCACGCCGCTCTGCGGATTATCATGAGCTGTTATCGCGCCACGGAGCTTAGGCGCAATAGGTCAACACTAAAGATTACATATGACCGGTACTGCGAACCAAAAGGCAGTATCGGCCATATATCAATCTATTACCCTCATAAACATCACACGCATACTCCCTAATACATTGATTAAGGGTATGTGCAGGCACGCGTGGGAATAATATATCCAATCTATAGCATGCCGGAATTTTTGCTGTATACGAGGGTGTAGGTGATTTATTTCCGACGTTCTGCCAGGTGAATGCAATATGAAAAAACTGAACTCTAACAGAATTGGTATTGATTCCGGTGTCACGCCGCTATTCTCGGATTTTGCCGAGGGTGGCGAGATGTGGACCGGCAGCGATGCGCGCGAGTGCAAAGTAGCGGTGGAATTTTCCGAACCCTTCTTATCGCCACCAACCGTGCATGCGGGTTTTGCGCTGTGGGACATCTCAAATGAGGCCGGCACGCGGGTTGATCTGGCGACAGAAACGATTACAGAACATGGGTTTACCATCCGTTTTACAACCTGGGGCGACACAAAAATCGCCCGCATGCGGGTCAACTGGATGGCGATTGGCGAGGTTGAAGATTCCGAACTTTGGGATGTCTGAGGCGGCTATTCCTCTGGGTAACAGGCTTCATAAATCGGGATCAGAGTGCTGTTTTTAAAGAGGGATGAAACCGAGGTGCCACTGGCAATGTTCAACATTGCTTGGGCAAATATCGGGGCCATCGGGACAAAACGGATTTTCTTGGCAGCTTTAACCTCTCGTGTGGCCTCAATGGAATCGGTGACGACCAGCGATTTCAGGGATGAGGCCTCGATGCGCTCAACCGCCGGGCCAGACAGCACACCGTGGGTGATATAAGCGTGCACCTCTTTGGCGCCCTTGGAAAGCAATTCATCGGCGGCGCGACATAGGGTTCCCGCAGTATCAACGATGTCGTCAACAATGATGCATATCTGCCCGTTCACGTCGCCAATGACGTTCATTTCCTCTATCTCACCGGGGGCGCCGCGCCGTTTGTCAACAATCGCCAGCCCGGCATCAATCCGTTTGGCCAGCTCGCGGGCACGCGCCACGCCGCCCACATCGGGTGACACGACCGTGATCTTGTCTAGCTTTTTAAAATTATGCTTAACGTCCAGCGAAAAGACCGGGGCGGCATAAAGGTTATCCACCGGAATATCGAAAAAACCTTGAATTTGCGAGGCGTGCAGATCAAGGGTCAAGATACG
Source organism: Paracoccaceae bacterium (assembly GCA_036479695.1). Lineage (GTDB taxonomy): Bacteria > Pseudomonadota > Alphaproteobacteria > Rhodobacterales > Rhodobacteraceae > NORP23. The sequence goes on along the minus strand of JAZGFN010000001.1, from coordinate 195,576 downwards.
CTCAACCCCGGCCTCTGTCAGTAGGTTCGCCACCAGTTTTGCCGTAATAGGCGTGCGGGCCTTGGTGCGGCGGTCTTGACGGGCATAGCCGAAATAAGGGATCACAGCGGTGATGCGTTTGGCTGAAGAACGGCGCAAGGTATCCGTAATGATCAGCAGTTCCATCAGGTTGTCATTTGCCGGGTTTGAGGTGGGCTGGATGATAAACATATTCTCGCCGCGAATATTTTCAAAAACCTCAACAAAAATTTCCCCGTCGTTAAAGCGCTCAACTCGGGCATCGATCAACTCTACGGCGCGCCCCTGATGGATCGACATGCGTTTTGCAATCGCTGTAGCCAGCGGTTTATTGGCATTCCCTGAGATCAGTTTGGGTGGATTTTGGGTGCTCATGTGCAGAACCTTTTCGCGGGTTATGGAATCGATTATGGCTTGTGTGGGGTGTAACAAAGTCAATGGCTTTTGCATACCCTGTGATGACAGCTCATTTTGAATTACCCGCGGCCATAACCGACAGAAGTTTTTCAATATCCTTATCGGTTGTGGCCCAGTTGCACACCAGCCGTGCTGAAAGCAATTCATCGGGTTTGCCATCTAGCGATTGCCCAAAGGGCCAGAAATAATACTGCGCGCCGGCTTCTTGGGCGGCCTTGTGCCCGGCGCGTGGCCAGCTGGCAAATATGATGTTTGCCTCAACGGGATGTTGCAGTGTGGCATGGGGCATCGCCGCGAGGCCTGCCGCCAGTTTTGTGGCCGCAGCATTGGCGCGCGTCGCCAGTTTCAGCCATAGATCATCGGTAAGGTATGCCTCCATCTGGGCGGCAAGATAGCGGTGTTTGGAAATCAGATGCCCGCCGCGTTTGCGCCGCAGCTCAAATTCCCAGGCGCGTTTTGGATCAAACAGGATCACAGCCTCGACCCCCATCAGGCCGTTTTTTGTGCCACCAAAGCTGACCGTATCAATACCGGATTTCCAGGTCATTTCTGCGGCTGTGCAGCCAAGATGCACCAGTGCATTGGCAAAACGTGCGCCATCCAGATGCACGGGAACATCGCGCGCCTTGGCGATATTGGTCAGCGCGCGCAGTTCTTTTAGCGTATAGACCGTGCCGTCCTCGGTCGCTGTGGTAATGGAAAGCGCGCCTTTTTGCACATTATGCACGCCCTCGCGCCCGGTGCTGTCAATGGCGGCTTTCAAACCATCAGCGTTGATTTTGGCGTGCTCGCCGTCCAGTAAGGTCAGCTTTGCGCCGTTTGTGAAAAACTCGGGCGCGCCGCATTCATCCACCGCGACATGGGCGTCTTTGTGGCAAAATACGGTCTGCCATGGCTGGCACAGACAAGCAAGCGCCAGCGCATTTGCCGCCGTGCCGGTGCTGACCAGATAGACGGCGGCCTCGGGGGCTTCAAAGATATTACGTATACGATCCCGCACCCCGTCCATAATCGGATCAGCACCATATGAGCTGCTGTAGATATCATTAGCTTTCAGCAGAGCTGTCATTATTTCAGGCGCAACCGGGCCTGCGTTATCGGATGTAAACCACATTTACAGTATTCCTTTTATTGTATGGTCAAGCCAGTCATCTTCACCAACGTCAAATTCTGGAATGGTCTTTTTATGCATGGAAATACCGACCTTATCAACGCTATCGCGCGTGCCGGAAATCAGCGGGTGCCAGTCGGGCAGAGGCTTGCCCTCACTGACCATGCGATAGGCGCAGGTCAGGGGCATCCATTCCAGAATTTCCTCAAGATTTTCGGGCTGCACATGCACACAGGTTTTCACCAGTTGCTGGCGCAGGGCATAATTGCCGCAACGGCAGGTGGTGTCGTCAAACAGACGACAGGCGATGTTGGTATAGGCGATTTTGCCGGTTTCTTCATCTTCAAGCTTTAGCATGCAGCACCGCCCGCACCCATCACATAATGCCTCCCACTCATCGAGCGGTAGTTCATTAAGCGCAAAGCGTTTCCAAAATTGGTGGCGCAAGCCGGAGCGGTGAATCGGGTCATCAGTCATGGGCGGACCTTGGACTGAAATCACCGTAATGAAAAGCCGTAATGAAAAGCCATCAATCGCGGCATTTCAGCAAGGCATCCGTGATACTGGCCAACAGCCGGGGATAACTGCGCTTTGGTCCCAAAATATCGTATCCCATCGGATCGAGCGTGACATGTACAAAGCCATTTGGCAGGCTATTTACGATGGCAGCGGGATGAGCGGTATCTTCAACAATACAGATGCGCGGGCCAAGGGTTTCCAGCAAGGCACTGGTGGTTTTTGCCCCGGCTTGCTGCCCGTCACTGGCCGAAAAAGCACCGATGACGTTAAGGCCAAAGGCGACCTCAAAATATTGCAGGGAATCATGGGTGACCAGCATGCTGACCCCCGTCATATCCGCTAGTTTATGGCGCGTCAGATTGGCCGCCGTTTGCACATCGAGGCGCGCCCGGTCGGCATTTTCGTGATATGCGGTGGTGTTTTCGCGATCCGTAACCGTCAGCACGCCGGTGATGATATCAATCCACAAAAGCACGTTTTCAGGCTCAAGCCAAAGATGTGGATCAAAGGTTGTGGGTTCATGTTCATCAATACCAGCCGCAAAATCCCCAAGCTCTCGCGGCGCTAGACGATGCAGCGCCGGTATTTCACCAAGTGCTACAAACAGGGTTTTAGGGTCATGGGATTGTGCAAGGCCTTGCAACCACGGCTCCATCCCCAGACCGATGGTGAAAACGATATCGGCTTGGCTTATGGCACGCACTTTTGAGGGGGGCAGGGCGAAATGATGCGAAGAGCTCGGCGCATCGAGCAACAGTAGCGGCACCCCGACTCCGGCCATGATTTCGCTGACCAGCCCCTGAAGCGGGGCAATACTGGTAACAACGCGCGGCGCGTCAGCCTGGGTAGTTGTGGCGAATAAAAGGCATAAAGCTGTAAGAATGCGCATATTGATCTCTCATAGTTATGTGTTGTGGGTGCGGGCATGGGCGATTTTAAAGGCCGCCTGTTTTTCAGCATCTGCCTCGGTCTGGTATTTCGCCTTCCATTTAGTGAAAGGCATGCCGTGGATATGTTCGCGGCTTTCATCCTTGGTCATGTGTCCGCCGCGCGCGTTTGCGGCCTCCATATACCAGCGACTTAGGCAGTTGCGGCAAAATCCGGTCAGGTTCATCATGTCGATATTTTGCACATCGTGGCGATCCTGAAGATGGGCGACAAGTGTGCGAAAGGCGGCGGCCTCTACCTCGATTGTGGTTTTTTCATCCATCGATATCATCCTTTTCCATTGTTTTCAAAGCCATCCACAGTGCCGGCGCAATGCGCTCAGCCCATTTATGTTGGCCATTGGGCGTTTCAATCAGATCATTACGCACTTCGATCAGGATATGCGGGATGTCGCGAGCCGTGCCATGAAAATACATGGTGTCACCGCGCAGCTCGCCTGAATAGGGTTCATTATCGCCAATGCAAATATCGGGATCATCAGCGTAATATTCCATAAACGGTTTGGCAAGACGCGCGTCTTTATCCCAAAGCACCCCCAGATGCCACGGGCGGGGCGGGCGGTTTTTAAGCTGTTTGGTGAAGGAATGCACAGACACAATCACCGGCGCGCGCCCCTTGGATATCATCGTGTCGATCTGCGTGCTTATGGCGTGGTGATAGGGGCGGTGAAACAGTTTCAGGCGACGCTCTTTTTCGGGGGCATCAGCGTGGCGATTACCTTCAATGATCGAACCATCATAGAGCTTCATCAGAATCGTCGGATCATCCTCGCCACGATTAGGATCGATGACCAGACGGGAAAACCGTGATAAAATAGCATGTGCATCCAGAATTTCTGCCAGATGCGTGGTAACCTCGTGCGCGCCGACGTCATAGGCAATATGGCGCGTCATATCGGCCTTGGACAGACCCAGATCACCATTTGCGACACTATCCGGGATAAAGTTAGAGGCGTGATCACACACCAACAACACCGCAGAGCGTGCATCGGGGTTAAGGATTTCAAAGGCCGGGTGGTGCATGAATCATATTCCTGTCATCTGAACGTTATACTTACGCCTTGGCGCAAGGTGTAACCAGATGCCGGGTGCAAAAAGATAGATAATTACGCGAATAATTCAGACAATGATCTAAAAACCCTTTATATCAGTCAACGGCCCTTGAATTACGCAAGAAAAAAGAAAGAGAACTATGGCTTTAGGCATAAGACGACAGCGGAACGTGAAAATTGTGGCAACGCTTGGCCCGGCATCAGATACCCACGAGATGATCAAGGAGTTGTTTCTGGCCGGAGCGGATGTTTTTCGCCTCAACATGAGCCACGGCGCACATGAGGATATTACCGAACGCTTTGCTATGATCCGGGCGGTTGAGGCCGAGGTCGGGCGACCCATATGCGTGCTTGCAGATTTGCAGGGGCCAAAACTGCGCTGCGGGGTTTTTGCCAAGGGCAGCGAAATGCTGGAAGAAGGTGCGGATTTTCGCTTTGATCTTGATCCGGCTGAGGGGGATAGCGCGCGCGTTCAACTGCCCCATAAAGAAATTTTTAAAGCGCTGAAGATTGGTTCCACGTTGCTGGTGAACGATGGAAAAATCCGCCTTAAAGTAACCGACTGCGGGGTCGATTGGGCCAATATGCAAATCGAGGTTGGCGGCGAAATCTCTAACCGCAAGGGCGTGAATGTCCCCGATGTGGTGCTGCCACTGGCCGCGCTGTCAGACAAAGATCGCAAGGATCTGGAATTTGTGTGCGCGCTGGGTGTCGATTGGCTGGCGCTGTCATTTGTGCAGCGCGCTGAGGATATCACAGAGGCCCGCGCCCTGATCAAAGGCCGCGCAGCGGTGATTGCCAAGATCGAAAAACCGGCGGCGGTGAATGCTTTTGCCGAAATTCTGGAGGTCGCGGATGGTATCATGGTTGCGCGCGGCGATCTTGGGGTGGAACTGCCGGTGCAAGCGTTGCCGCCCATCCAAAAACGGCTGGTGCGGGCTTGTCGCGCGGTTGGAAAGCCGGTGATTGTGGCGACCCAAATGATGGAAAGCATGATTTCCTCGCCCGTGCCGACACGCGCCGAAGTTTCCGACGTGGCACAAGCGATTTACGAGGGGGCGGATGCGGTGATGTTGTCAGCCGAATCAGCTGCTGGCGATTACCCGATTGAAGCGGTCACCACCATGAGCAATGTCGCCGAAGAGGTCGAAAAAGATGATATTTACCGTCAGGTAATTGAGGCCTCGCGCACCCCGTCACGTGCGCGGGTTTCGGATGCTATCACCGTGGCCGCACGCCAGGTTGCCGAGACCACAAACGTCAAAGCGATATGTTGTTTTACCCATTCAGGCACCACGGCCACACTGGCCGCCCGCGAACGCCCGCGCGTACCTATTATCGCATTGACTCCCTTAGCAAAAACCGCCCGCAGGCTGTCGTTAACATGGGGGCTGCACTGTGCAATTACGCCCGAAGTTGAGCGGTTTAAAATGGCTGTGGTCGGGGCGGCCCGTGCCGCGCGCGAAGACGGTTTTGCCTCTGGTAATGACAAGATTGTCGTCACCGCCGGCGTGCCTTTCAATGTGCCCGGATCGACTAATATCCTGCGTGTGGCTCCTGTTATGGAAAAATTAATATACGAAGGCGAACCAGAGTGATATAAGCCCTAAAACATCTTGCTGGGGGGCTGTTACATGTCATTATACGAAGTATTTCTATTAACCGGGAGCGTGATGTTCGGTCTTGCGTTGCTGGTATGTTTTTCCGCTGCTGCACGGGACGTTTCTATCCGAAAGGGCTTTGTAATGCTCGGGATGGGGATGGCTTTGCTGGTTGGGGCGCATCAAACCTCGGTGGATGGCATTCGGCCCGGAGATGTCGGTAATGTCATGGCGAAATTCGTCTCACAACTTGTATAACACCTGAAGGTGTGATTGGCCCTTGCCATTCGACGCCATTTTCCATAGAACGCGATTTCCACCTGTGTACCCGGCCGAAGGGCTGCCGAGGCGCACTTTTTACCACGTCCGAATAAGGAGATGGAAATGCCCAAGATGAAGACAAAGTCGAGCATGAAAAAACGCTTTCGTGTAACCGCATCAGGGCGCGTCAAAGCCGGCCAGGCTGGCAAACGTCACATGATGATCAAACGCAGTAATAAATTTTTGCGCAATGCGCGCGGCACAACAATATTATGCGCCGCTGACGAGAAAACCGTCAAAAAATTCATGCCATACGCGCGATAAGGGAGCAGGTTCATGAGAGTTACATCCGGTCCTACGACCCACGCCCGTCACCGCAAAGTTGTTAAGGCTGCCAAAGGCCACTACGGCGCGCGCCACCGCAATTTCCGCACAGCGACGCAATCTGTCGATAAGGCGATGCAATACGCCACGCGCGACCGTATGGTGCGCAAACGTAATTTCCGCGCGCTGTGGATCCAACGTATCAACGCCGGTGTTCGCGCGATTGACCCTGCGTTCACGTATTCGCGTTTCATTAACGGTCTGAACTTGGCTGGCATCGAAGTTGACCGTAAGGTTCTCGCCGATCTGGCCGTTCACGAACCCGAAGCGTTTGGCGCGATCGTCGCACAGGCCAAAGCCGCGCTTTAAGGCGATAGTGATTATAAAGGCCTCGGTGGAAACATCGGGGCTTTTTTGTGTTTAGGGGCTTAATATTAGGCAGGTGCTGACACTTAACAAAACCTTTCCCAAAACTACTAAACCGGTTTAGTAGTTTGTTAACCAGTATTGCAGGCGGGGCAGGCGACCAACTATCTTGCAATCTATAAAACAACAGCGCAAAACCGGGTTAGATATCCACGCGAGATAAATTGAGGATCACATGGACACTATTCAGGCACTTAAGACCAAGTATTTAAGCCAAATCAGTGAGGCCAGCGATGAAAACAGCATTGAGGCCGTCCGACTGACAGCTGTTGGCAAAAAGGGCGAAGTCTCTTTGAAAATGCGCGAGCTTGGAAAAATGACCCCCGAGGCGCGCCAAATCGCCGGGCCAAAGCTGAACGCGCTGAAGGATGAGATCAATTCGGCAATTGCCGCGCGCAAGGCCTCGCTGGCGGATACCGCACTTGCGGCGCGTCTGAAAACCGAATGGCTGGATGTAAGCCAGCCGTCACGCCCCGCGCCGCAAGGCACGATCCACCCGATTTCACAGGTCACTGAAGAGGTCACGGCGATTTTTGCCGATCTGGGGTATTCGGTCGCCGAAGGTCCGCAGATTGAGAATGATTTCTATAATTTCGACGCCCTCAACATCCCACCGGAACACCCCGCGCGACAGGAGTTTGATACGTTTTACATGCACCGCGACGCAGGCGATAACCGTCCGCCCCATGTTTTGCGCACCCATACCAGCCCCGTGCAGATCCGCCATATGGAAAAGCACGGCGTACCCTGCCGGATCATCGCGCCGGGGCGGGTGTACCGTTCCGATTACGACCAAACCCACACGCCGATGTTCCATCAGGTTGAGGGTCTGGCGATCGACAAGGACATCTCTATGGCGAACCTGAAATGGACGCTGGAAGAATTCTGCCGCGCGTTTTTCGAGGTCGATAACGTAGAACTGAAATTCCGCGCCAGCCACTTTCCGTTCACCGAACCAAGTGCTGAGGTCGATATTAGGTGTTCATGGGCAGGCGGCCAGTTGAAAATCGGCGAAGGCGACGACTGGATGGAAATTCTGGGGTCCGGCATGGTGCACCCGAATGTGCTGACCGCCGCTGGCGTTGACCCGACGGAGTATCAGGGCTTCGCCTTTGGCATGGGCATCGACCGCCTAGCGATGCTGAAATACGGCATTCCAGACCTGCGGGCGTTTTTTGATTCAGACCTGCGGTGGCTGCGGCATTACGGGTTTGCGAGCCTGGATATGCCGAACATGCATGGGGGGATTTCGCGGTGAAACGAGGTTTTAAGTTCAGTTGAATATTCTTTAAGGTCATGCTTGGATGAGTGGCAAATATTGGACAGCACTTGATACTGGGACAGGAGTTATCGGTCGGCGGCTTTCTCATAGGCTTCATCGCGGTTGCGTTTGCCAATGGCAATCACCATGATCACAAGACGCCCGTCGACCACTTCGTAAATCAATCGATAGCCGGATTTGCGGAGTTTGATTTTGTAGCGATCCGTACTACCCGAAAGCTTTGATGCAGGAACACGCGGGTTCTCCAACCGTTCGGTCAGCTTTTTGACGAATTGTGCCCGCACCGTCGCCCCAAGTTTGCGCCATTCTTTGGTCGCGCTGGGCAGAAACTCCAGATTATAGTTCATCCAGCGTGACCGGAATGCCGACCTCTCCGACGCGCGCATCGGCGATGGCATTCAGTTCCATGTCTTCCAGAATATCCATCATTCGTTCATATTTTGCAGCGGGTACACAGTAAAATACCGGCTCATTACGGTTGAGGATGGCAATAGCCGCGCCCTCGGCGGCCTCAACCGTGCCCATGGGGTTTTTTTTGAGGTCCGTTATGCTGGCAGCTTTTTGTGTGAATATCGTGTGTATCATTTTATCACCCTTTTGTTAGCCCCTTGTATAGCACGTTTATAAGTGCTATTCAAGGCCCTTACCCTTACCCCCGCCCCAACGTCAGCGTTGTCCATTCGCCAATGACACGGCGCTCAAGGCGGTGGAAACCCCAGCCCTTGTAGGTGGCCTCAACGCTAAGGGCTTGGCTGGTTAAAATACCGGACAGGATCAGGATTGACCCGGGGGTCGTGAATTTTGCCATATCAGGCGCCAGTCGTTTCAGCGGGCCGGCCAGTATGTTGGCGAACACCAGATCAAAGGGGACAGCGTTGCGGATTTCCACGTGGCGAAATCCGACAGATGTGTGGCAGGAAATCCGGTTTTTCAGACCGTTAGCAGCGATATTTACCTTGGCCGTTGCGGTTGCAATCTGGTCTATGTCTGAGGCCAAAGTGGCGCAGGGCCATATGCTGGCGGCGGCCATTGCCAACACGCCTGTACCGCTGCCGATATCGGCCACATTTCGCGCCACGACCCCTTGGGTGACTAATTTATCCAATGATAACAAGCACCCTTGCGTAGTTGCGTGATGCCCTGTGCCAAAGGCCATCGCGGCCTCAATCTGTAATTTTATCAGGTTTGAGGGGATGATATCACGGTCGTGAGCACCAAAAACCACAAAGCGTCCGGCATAAACCGGGGTTAGTTCGCGGCGAACATGGGCAACCCAGTCACGATCCTCCAGTCTCGAAATAGCAAAGGGTTTTGCGCCGTTCATTGCGGCCAATAAGGCCAGCGCCACTGTATCGGGTTCCGTGGTAAAATACCCACCGACTTCCCAGGTGTTTGAGCCATCCTCGACCTCAAAAACCCCGACGCCCATGGGTTCGGGGCTGAGGTTTTCCAATGCCAGCGCCAAAGCTTCGGCTTTGGGCTTATCGCGCAGAGTCGTGAGGGCGGTGAAGGTGTTCATATGTTATCCTTTGGCTCGGGCGATAGGGGCGCGGCCGGGAAAGGTCAAGCAAAGATGATTTGACAAAATGTGGCACTTTTTCGCCGAAACGGGAAATAAATTACTTATAAGCTACCGTATAACAATGATTTTACGTATCCTATCTTGCGTTGGGCGGCTTTTAGGATAATACAAGATACCGCTGATACAGGCCATTTTGCCTAAGTAATGATGTTGTGGCGAAAGGGATACTTTGACGTTTTGGGTGCGAATATTACGCTGGGTTTTCAAACTTCAGCGCGCTGCCTATTCGCACCGCCGCTACAGCCTGTCATTCTTTGCGTTGATCGTACTGCTGGTGGGCTGGGCCTCGCAGGATGTGCGAAACTCAAATGACCCGTTGCTGTTTTTCAGTGAAGAAAACGTTTACCGTCAAAAGCTTGAGGCCTTGCAGCAGGTATTTGGTGATGCGCAAACCACGATAATTGTTCTGGATGCCAACGCGCCGGGTGCCCCGCTGAAACTGCTTGAGGCTGAGCGGTATCTGTCAGAGATTTTGATGGATACATCTCATGATCTCTATATTTCCTATAACGTCGGGCTTGGGTCTGTCACGGCGGTATTACCGGCAATTGGCTATCCGGTAGAACACACCTTGCTTGAGGATTTGCAATTTCTGGCGCAGGATCATCCGGCGCTGCGCGAATATTTTTTCAATGATGATTTAAGTGCGGTATTATTGCTGCTGCCTCTTAAATTCCCCGATCAGAGCGACCCGGCGCTTATGGCTGCATATGCGCAACAAATGGATATCGTTGCCCATATGCAGGAAAAATTTCCGACGATCAACATCTGGATCGAAGGCAGTGTGATCACATTTGAGGCCCTGCGCGCAGCTTTTGCCGGAGACAAGAGATTTTTGTTTCCTGCCACGGTTTTAATCAACTTTCTTGTACTGCTCTTTGCTTTTGGAAATCTACGTGTAACCCTGTCGGCTTTGCTGATTGCGGTTGTGTCGGTTGTCCTTACCCAAGGGGTGGCCGGTTGGAGCGGCTATGTCTTTGCGGCCGGATCCGCCTCGTCATTTTCCATCGTTTTGACCCTGACCGTGGCAAGCCTTATCCATGTGGTGCATGCGATGGGACAACGACAGCGCAGGTTGCCGTTTCAGCGATCAACATCGATCATATTGGCGAGTTTTCGCAAATTAACTGTGCCGGTAACCTTGGCCCATATCACAACGGCCGTTGGGTTTTTGTCCCTGAACTGGGCCGATGCACCGGCGTTTAAATCCATGGGAAATCTGGTGGCGATCGGGTTGATATTCTCGTTGATGCTGTCCCTTTTTGTGGCACCAATTGCCTTGAAATCAAAACGCAACAAGTTGGTTATCAGAGACGATAACATTCGAAAAATATCGCGCTGGTTTGCAAACGCATGGGCTGCGGCGCCGGTTCGAAACGGGGTGCTGGTATGCATCTTTTCGGCTGCGGCATTAAGCGGGCTGACACGGATTGTTTTTGACGACCAGATCACGGCTAATTTTCCTGATGAGCATGAGTTGGTGGTGAATATAGATAAAATGAACGAGGCTTTTGGCTGGGTTCAGACCGTGGATATTGTATTGCGTTATGACGGTAATGAGCTGACCCAACCCCAAGCGTTTGAGGATATCGAAAGGCTTAGTGAATGGATAGTACTGCAATCCCCTGTCCACAGTGTTCTTGGCCCGCTGCCCCTTATCAGGGATTGTCTGGCCCGCCGCACACCGCCCGTACTTGGTAGTCTCAAGGACGCGCCGCCAAAGGCGTTGAACTATTGTGTGCGTACCAGTGGCGGCAATAAGGCTGATGGGCAGGCCGGGTTCTTTGACAAAGATTTTCAGCAGTTGCATTTGCAGGTTTTGTTGCCACGCTTATCTGCGGCTGGCGTGCGGGAAATCAGTGAAAAAATCACGGCGCATGTAAAAGCCATGGGCTACGCCGAGGATCGCGCGGTTGTCTCGGGCATGGCCGTGATGTCGGCGTATCTGTCTGAGGTGAACACCTATAATATGCTGTTTGGCACGGCTATGGCGATGCTGATTGTGTCGATATTAATCGGGGTATTTTTGCGTTCAACCGGATTGGCGATTTTGTCGATTTTACCGAATTTCCTACCCGCAATGGCCGCGCTTGGATTATGGGTCTGGATGAACGGCACGGTGGGGATGGCGGCGTCGATTATCGCCTCGGTTACCTTTGGTATTGTGGTCGATGATACGATCCATATCCTTTATGCACTGGCGCGCGGCAAAAATACGCAGACCCGCGCTGGGGTGCGCACGGTCTTGCGCAATGTAACGCCGGGGGTTCTGACGACAACGGCGACGCTTGGTTTGGGATTTGCGGTTTTGATGTTCAGCGGGTTTGAGGTGAACCGGCAGCTCGGATTTTTGACCAGCATCACCATCGGCATTGCATTTTTGTTTGATATATTCGTGCTGCCCGGGCTTTACAGTTTCTTTAAAGGACGCAAGCGTTAAAGCCAGTCGCGCAGAATTGGAATCAACGGAATGTCAGCGGGCGGCATGGGGTAGTCGCGCAAAGCATTGGCACGCACCCATTTCAAGGTCTGCCCCTCACGCGGCTGCGGTGTGCCTTGCCATTTGCGACAGGCAAACAGCGGCATTAGCAGATGAAAATCCGCATAAGAATGTGAGGCGAATGCCAGCGGGGCAAGGCAGCTTTGCCAGGTGTCGATCCCCAGTTCTTCGCTGAGCTCGCGCATCAGCGCCACCTCGGGGGTTTCCCCATCTTCAACCTTACCGCCGGGGAATTCCCAGAGACCGGCCATGGATTTCCCCGCGGGTCGTTGGGCCAGCAGCACGCGGTTATCGACATCAATCAGGGCGACGGCTGAGACCAGCAATATTTTCATGAACGATAATCGGCGTTAATCGTGATATAACGATGGCTGAAATCACAGGTCCAGACAGTGGCCGCCCCCTTGCCAACCCCCAGATCGACCCGCACGCACAAATCTTGGGCTTTCATATAACTGGCCCCCGCATCCTCATGGTAATCGGGGGAAACCAAGCCTTTATCAGCGACCAGAATATCACCAAACCAGATTGATAGGGCATCACGATCCGCGCGTTCGCCAGCTTTTCCGACAGCCATAACAATGCGCCCCCAGTTCGGGTCCTCGCCGGCAAAAGCGGTTTTAACCAGCGGAGAGTTGGCAATTGACAGGCCAACGGTTTTGGCGGCGCGATCGTTTTCGGCCCCCTCAACGGTGATGGAAATAAACTTGGTGGCGCCCTCGCCGTCGCGCACAACCAGATGGGCAAGGTCGCGCATTACCTTGTGCAAGGCCCTGGCAAAATCGATGGCGCGCGGATCGTCAAGCGTGCGGATCATCGCCATATCGGCCTTGCCTGTTGCCGCCACAATCACCGAGTCCGAGGTCGAGGTGTCGCTATCAACGGTGATACAGTTAAACGTTGTATCACTATTTGCCGACACTATTTGTTGCAGCACGTTTTGGTCAATTTTTGCATCGGTAAAGATGAAAACCAGCATTGTTGCCATATCAGGCGCGATCATCCCCGAACCCTTGGCAAAGCCTGCGATATGCACGGTGCTGTCCAGTTCAACCGTCTCGCTTGTCCCTTTGGGATAGGTATCGGTGGTCATTATGGCGCGCGCGGCAGATTCGGCACTGTTGGCATCAAGATTTGTCTTCAAACTGCCCATCTTGGCGATAATGCGATCATGAGGCAGTGGCTTGCCGATCATGCCGGTCGAGGCGATGAATACATTGTTTTGGGATATCTCCAGCGTTTTTGCACAGGCTTCAACCGTGGCGCGCACGCTTTGCACACCTTTCTGGCCAGTAAAAGCATTGGCATTTCCAGAGTTTACGACAATTGCCAACCCTCCGGCATCTTGCCCGGCGGATAGGATTTCCTGGCACCACAGTACAGGCGCTGACCGGGTTTTTGAGCGGGTAAACACGCCCGCAACCACGCTGCCCGGGGCCAGCTCTGCCAGCATAACATCGTCGCGGCCTGCGTATCTTACATTAGCCGCAACGCTGGCGAATCTCACGCCTGCAACCACCGGCAGTTTGGGAAAACTATCGGGCGGCGCAAGCGGGGACAGGACAGGTTGATCGCTCATGTTCTATGGGCGCAGCAGGTTAAGATCACGGATGGCAGCGGGGTCAAACCCTTCATCCATCTTTTCGATCTGAGCACCCTCGCGTAAAGCTGCGATTGCCCCATCTACACGATCCTGTTGCATCTGGCGGGCAAGCTGGGTTTTGACCTCTTCCAGTGTGGGAACGGGGCGGATGCGTTTGTCATTTAACGTCAAAACATGCCAGCCAAATTGTGTTTGCACAGGTGTGGAAATCGCCCCGACTTCCATTTCCAGTACAGCTGTTTCAAACTCGGGAACCATTTGACCAAGGCCAAACCATCCCAGCGCGCCACCCTCTGGTCCTGACGGGCCGATGGATTTTTCTTTGGCAAGCTCAGCAAAATCTGCGCCCTCATCAAGAGCTGTGACCAATTCTTTGGCCTCATCCTCGGTTTCAACCAGAATGTGGCTGGCGTCAAATTCCGGTTCTTCGGGAAGGTCTGCATAAGCCTTATCATAAGCGGCCTGAAATTCGGCATCGCTTGGCGCTTCGCCCAAGGCGTCATCAATGGCAAGGGCGGCACGTAAAGCCCGGCGCTCATTTTCTAATGACAGGCGTAATTCCAGAGTTTCTTCGGTGATAGAGGCGCTCAGCAATACCTGATCGATAATTTGCTCTAAGATACCATTATACAACACGTCGTCAGGTGCTGAGAGATATTCTTCGGGTAATTGGGCACGCAGCAAAATAACATGGCCCAGCAAAATTTCTGTACCGTTAACAACTGCCAGCACAGTTGATGCTGAGGGCGCCTCGGCTGGTGTGGCCGTATCCTGTGCTATGGCTGGGGAAAAAGATGTGGCGCAAAGGCATGCAAGCGTACCTGCGGCTAAAATATTACGCATAAATAACTCCTGTTGTGGTGCCCGTAGGGGCGGATTTTCTCTTTTCGCACCAAATGCATGTGTGCGGTGGCGTTGACACTGCCCAATACGCCGCTTACATCAAATTGATCCTGCACGGGCAAGGTGTGATGCAATTTATGTACGCGCTCATTCATGGTGAAACAAGCACCATAGGTGTTTTATTGCGATTGTGACGGGAAAACTATTCGGTTCGGCGATTTTTGGCGAACACAAGGGAACACAAGGGAAAGACGGGTATTCATGCTGGGCATAAGCACATTGGCTAAAAAGGTTTTTGGCACTCCGAATGATCGCAAGGTCAAGGCGACGCAACCGCTTATCGATAAGATCAACGCACTGGAGCCAGAGTTTCAGGCGTTGTCGGATAGCGAGATCAAGGCCAAAACCCAAGAGTTTCGGGATCGTGTGACCGCAGGCGAGACCCTTGACGATCTGCTGCCCGAGGCCTTTGCCAATGCCCGCGAAGCCGCCGTGCGCAGCCTGGGCATGCGCCCGTTCGATGTGCAGCTTATGGGCGGGATTTTCCTGCATGAGGGCAGCATATCGGAAATGAAAACCGGGGAAGGTAAAACCCTGATGGCGACCCTGCCGATCTACCTGAATGCCCTGACCGGGCGCGGTGTGCATCTGGTGACGGTCAATGATTATCTGGTGCAGCGCGATGCGGAATGGATGGGCGCGGTTTACGATTTTCTCGGCATGACATGGGGCATTGTGATCCCCGGCATGCCCGAGGTTGAAAAACGCGTAGCTTACGGTGCGGACATAACCTATGCCACCAATAACGAGCTGGCGTTTGACTATTTGCGCGACAATATGAAATCTGATCTGCGCGAAATTTTGCAGCGCGATTACCATTTTGCCATCGTTGACGAGGTCGATTCAATCCTGATCGATGAGGCCCGCACGCCCTTGATTATTTCCGGCCCGACCGAGGATAAATCAGAGCTTTATATCACCGTTGATAAACTGATCCCGGCCCTGACCGAGGAACATTTTGATCTGGATGAAAAAGCCCGCACCGCGACCCTGACCGAAGAGGGCACCGATTTTATCGAAAACAGCCTGCGCAAGGCGGGTCTTTTGCCCGAAGATCAAAGCATGTATGACCCTGAAAGCGTCAGTCTGGTGCATCACGTCACCCAAGGCTTGCTGGCCCATAAGCTTTTCATGCGCGACAAGGATTATATTGTTAAGGGTAATGATGTGATGCTGATTGACGAATTCACTGGCCGGATGATGACGGGCAGGCGGCTGTCAAACGGGTTGCATCAAGCGCTTGAAGCCAAGGAAGGCGTTGATATCCAACCCGAAAATATGACAATGGCCTCGGTGACATTCCAGAACTATTTCCGCCTTTATGACAAGCTTTCAGGCATGACCGGCACGGCGATGACCGAGGCGGAGGAATTTTCGGATATCTACGGGCTTGGTGTGGTCGAAGTGCCTACCAATATGCCCGTTATTCGCGACGACGAGGATGACCATGTATACCGCTCGGCCGCTGAGAAATACGACGCGATTATCGAGGTGATCAAAGAGGCGCATGAGAAAGGCCAGCCAACGCTTGTCGGCACCACCTCGATTGAAAAATCCGAGGCGCTTTCGGCGCTGCTGGAAAAGGGAGATGTGGCGCATAACGTTCTGAACGCACGCCACCATGAACAAGAGGCCGAGATCATCGCCATGGCTGGCGAGCTGGGCGCGGTGACGATTGCCACCAACATGGCCGGGCGCGGGACGGATATTCAACTGGGCGGCAACGCAGATGTGAAGATCGCCAAGGAAATCGCGCTGGCGGGCGAGGATGCTGACGCGACAGAAATTCGAGACCGTGTGAACGCCGGAGTTGCCAGAAATAAACGTTTGGCCCTAGACGCAGGCGGCTTGTTTGTTTTGGCAACGGAACGCCATGAAAGCCGGCGGATCGATAACCAGCTGCGCGGCCGTTCCGGACGGCAAGGCGATCCGGGCCGCACGGTGTTTTTCCTGTCTCTCGAAGATGATCTGATGCGGATATTTGGCTCGGAAACGCTGGATAAAATGCTGGGACGTCTTGGTCTGGAAGACGGCGAAGCGATTATTCATCCATGGGTTAACAAGGCTCTGGAACGTTCACAAAGCAAGGTCGAGGCGCGCAATTACGACATGCGCAAGGGCGTGCTGAAATACGATGATGTGATGAATGAACAGCGTAAAATGATCTTTTCACAGCGCCGCGATATCATGGAATCCGAGGACGAATCCGAAACTACCCGCGAGATGCGTCACGATGTCATAGACGATATTGTCGCCAAACATATTCCCCCCAAAGCCTATCCCGAACAATGGGATATGGTGGGTATGCAGGCCGATATCCGCAGCATTTTTGGCATTGATCTACCCGTTGTCAGTTGGGCGGATGAAGAGGGCGTAGATGAAGAAATCATCAGCGATCGCTTATATTCCGAGGTCGATAAAACCATGGCGCAAAAGGTTGCGAAATATGGTACTGATGCGATGCGGCAGGTGGAAAAACAGGTTCTGTTACAGGCTATCGACAAAAGTTGGCGTGAACATCTGTTGACGATGGAACACCTGCGCTCGGTCGTGGGTCTGCGTGTGCATGCCCAACGTGACCCGCTCAATGAGTATAAAACCGAAGCGTTTACCCTGTTTGAGCGTCTGCTCGATGATCTGCGCAGTTCTGTTAGCAAACATCTGGCCCATATCCAGATTATGACCCAGGAAGAGCAGCAGGCGATGATGGCCCAGATGCAGGCCGAAGCTGGAATAGATAGTGAATCGCCGCGTAAACCTGTGGCAGAGACGACTGGATCAAGGGCCGCTAAACCTAACGGGGCAGTGATAGGAACAGACCCGTCAACATGGAAAAATCTCGGCCGAAATGTACCTTGCCCCTGTGGCTCTGGAAAGAAATATAAGCATTGCCATGGAAAGGCTTAGGGCCGTGATTGCGATTCGGACCTGAATCCTGAAATGATGGTTGTTATGGTTAATAAAGCAAAGATTTCGATATTGTGATATCAACAATCTGTGGATAAGTGCTGAAATTCGTAGGGGAATCCCCTATATCTTGTCAATTTACAGGCAAATACTGGCAAATATTGTGATGGTTGCAATTATCACACAGAATCACACCGAGATAGTATAAAACATGTGCAAAACCATTTGTTTTGAGTTACACTATGGTAAGTAAGTTACTATATCTATGTGTATTAGTTCCCAGTTTGGCTTAGTCTTAAGGATAAAACATTGTTTTCTGACGATCGCTTTATGACCATGGCAACAGGTCTCGTCCTCGCTATTGTGGTTGGCACATTAGCGCAGAAGAGCGATACGCTGATGGCATTTTTCACCGGCGATGAAGTCACGGCAGCGCAGGATGACCAGTTCACGGTGCGTGCCGGTAAAAATCAAACTCTTGACGTTCTGGCAAATGATACAGGCGCAGGCGCGCTTGCGATTGTAAAAGCGCCCTCCTGTGGTGCTGTGCAGATAAACGAAGAGGGGGGCGTTGAATATCTTGATTCGGGGTCTTGTTCAGGCAAAGTTACATTTACCTACAGTATTGAAGGCGAAGATGGCCCGCAGGAAAGCGTTGTTTCACTTTCTGTCATTAGCGACGCGGTTCCACAAGAAACTGTGGTCGCTGCCGTCGTGCCCGAAGAAGAAAGAGTTTTCACCGGTATTGATGACCAGGAATATCTTGATGACCAGGGATACGATGACCAGGGATACGATGACGAAGTTCTGGATACGGATTATATCGACATTGAGGTAGACCCGGTTGCAAATGAAAATACACAAGTTGCCAGCCCGCGCGACGATAGGCTGACGCCGGGGCAAATCTTGCTGCAAGATGATTCCGCAGATATCGAGGTTGTAGGTTTTGGTGCGGCCCGTGCACCAACGCTATTCGCCCCTGATATGCAGGAGCTGATCCAGCCCCAGGAAACCGTTGATACACTGCGCCGTTCTGTGGCTGCTGTGGCCCCCTCACAAATTGATGCTGATGAAAATATCAGCCGGCAATCAAGTGCGGCCATGCCCTCGACAGGCGGGCTGACCCGTGCGCAACCAAGCAACCTTGAGCTTGGCACCGAACTTTCCCCAAGCGTTGCATTCAATTCGCCCTCGCAACCACGGTTGATGCCTGCGCCACAACTTTTGCCGGTTGCCGATGCGGGCACAGCGATTGTGATCGAACATGGCCCGACTGTTACGTCAATAGCACCCACAAGCATCGCCATTCTTGACAACAGCACCGCAAGTGAGCCGGTCAGTCTTTCTGACGAGATTGAATACCAGATCGCCACGCTTCTTTCCGAGGAAAATGCGCTTGCCGACCATGATCCGTTAAGTCCGCCTGAAAATGTTGATACTCAATCCGCAGACGCAGGGGATGTGCGGATTAATGCAGCTGATCCGGCAGATAGTTCAGATATCGTCGTTGAAATGGCGGCGCAGATATTGCTGCCAAGCGCGCAATTGACCCAATCCCTGATCCGCAATGATCAGGCAACACCTGATGCGGATTTACTGCAATCTGATACCGATACATTGTTTGTGGCCGATCTCATAGTTTCGGCACCACCGGTTGAAGAAACCCTGGTCGAAGAACCTGTTGCAGAGGAAACACTTATTGCCTCACTGCCCACAGAGACGACCGAAGCCACGCAAACATTCCAGTCATTTCTGGAAGCCACTTCAGGTGCACAATCCACGACTTTGGCCTGTGATATCGAAATGACGGCTGCGGCGCGTCCGGGTGCCTCAATCTCATTGACGATTTCCTCCGAATGCCGCAACGAGCAGATATTCACGGTGGAGCATTCAGGCCTGGCATTTTCTGAACGTCTCGATAGCAACGGAAAATTGTCGATCACACTGCCCGCACTGGCAAATACTGCGGTCATCAACATCGAATTTGAAGACGGTGGCAAGGCGCAATCCAGCGTTCTGGTGCGCGATGCATCAGACATAGAGCGTATCGCCGTTGTCTGGTCAGTACCTGTAAGCATTGAGCTTCATGCTTTTGAAGACGGTGCTCTTGAAGGTGCATCCGGGCATGTCTGGAACGGGCATGCGCGCCGTTACCGTGATACGTTAACCGGTGGTGGTGGTTTCATGGAGTCTCTGGGGGATCCGAAAATTATTGGCGGCAGCATGGCCCAGATATATAGCCTGCCAACCAACCGTTTGCGCAAACAAACAACAGTGCGTATGGATTTACGTATCACCGATGCGGTTGGGTATTGCGAGCAAAACATGGTTTTGCGCACGATCCGCACCGAAAGCCGGGGCGGCGCTACACCGCGGGAATTTAACTTGGCAATGCCAAACTGTAGCTCGGCCTCTGCCGGGTTGGTGCTGGAAAACTTTGTCGAAGCCATCAGTGTTGCGCGTCGCTAATAGCTGATTGTGACCCTGTTACAGCAATCCTAAACTGTTGAAACTGGCGTCCGTTTCTTTGCCGATAATTACGTGATCATGCAGGGTTATACCCAGTACTTGTGCCGCCTCTTTAATTTTATGGGTCATGGATATATCCGCATTCGACGGGGTCGGGTCGCCGGATGGGTGGTTATGCACCAGAATAATTGCCGAAGCATTCAGCTCCAACGCGCGTTTCATCACCTCGCGCGGGTAGACGGGTACATGATTAACCGTGCCTTGGGCCTGCGCCTCATCAACAATCAGAATATTTTTTTGATCCAGAAATAACACTCGAAATTGCTCAGTTTCCCGATGTGCCATGACCGTTTTGCAATAATTCATCAGTGAATCCCAGCACGCAATCGCATCTTGCCCCAATACCCGCGCCTGTCCGAGCTTATGGGCTGCGGCCTCAACGATTTTAAATTCCTGCACGACCGCAGAACCGACACCTTGCAGTTTTGCTATGCGGGCAGCAGGCGCAGAAATCACCCGGTTGAAATCACCAAATTCAGCCAAAAGGCGTTTTGCCAGAGGTTTAACATCACGTCGCGGGATAGCGCGAAACAGCACCAATTCCAGCAACTCGTAATCGGCCAATGCACCACTGCCCGCCGTCATAAAACGATCCCGCAGGCGGGCACGGTGGTTATGAAAATGAGGTTTTGTCGCTGGTACCAAAGCAATCGCAGGCGTGCTGTCAACCAGTAGACCACGCAAGGGTGCTTCTTCAAAACCAGTGTCGGGTGAATTGCTCATCCGTATACTGTGCATATTTATGGTTAAGGCAGGGTTAACTGCCCCAGGTTGGATAGAACTTATTCGCAGGCGACAGGGTGAAAACCTCGCACCCGTCTGCCGTTACACCGATGGAATGTTCAAACTGCGCCGAGAGCGATTTATCTTTGGTCACCGCAGTCCAGTCATCCGCCAGAACCTTGGTGCCGGCACGCCCCAGATTGACCATTGGTTCGATCGTGAAAAACATTCCCGGTTCCAACACCGGCCCGGTGCCATAACGACCATAGTGCAAAACATTGGGGGCAGCGTGAAATACGCGCCCCAGACCATGCCCGCAAAAATCCCGCACCACAGACATGCGATACCCCTCGACAAACCGCTGGATTGCCGCGCCAATATCGCCAAAAGTATTGCCGGGTTTCACCTGCTCAATCCCCTTCATCAGGGCGTCATGGGTGATGTCAATCAGACGCTCAGCCTTGCGGGGCAGTTTACCGGCCACATACATGCGGCTGGTATCGCCAAACCAGCCATCCAGAATACAGGTGACATCGATGTTTAAAATATCCCCCTCTTTCAGGCGTTTATCTGACGGGATCCCGTGGCACACGACATGGTTGATCGAAATGCATGAGGCATGTTGATAGCCCCGATACCCGATCGTCGCCGAGGTCGCGCCGTTATCTTCAATAAACTGCTGGATCAGGCTATCAAGCTCAAGCGTGGTCACGCCCGGTTTGACGTGCGGCGCGATCATATCCAACGTTTCAGCCGCCAGCCGGCCAGATGCGTGCATGCCGGCAAAATCAGCGGGATCATGCAGTAAAATGCCATCTTTATTCAGCCGGGCGGATGTTTGACCTTCCAAAATCGCGGTCTCCTGAATGTTTCATATAGGCTCTTTTAACCCCAAGTTCGGCAGTATGCAATTATGCGTGCATTAAATATCACAAGGTAAATTGTGCGAAACGCTTATACCTGCGGGTGATATATCGGTATCAAAACACAGGATTTCAACACCGGCCTTGCGGGCGTCAAAAAACGCAGCACTATAGGCCGGATCAAGATCATCAGCCAAGCTAAAACGCGTGCAATCGCTGCGTTGCACAAGATAAAGCATAATCGCACGGTGCCCTTGGGCAACCATGGCGGACAGTTCCGACAGATGTTTGGCACCCCGTTTGGTCACACTGTCAGGAAATTCTGCCAGACCCGGGCGGCGCGACAGGGTGACGCTTTTGATCTCAAGGTAACAATCGGGCAGGTTTTTCTCTTGCAAAAGTAAATCAATACGGCTGTTTTTCCCGTATTTCACTTCGGGCTTGATCAAACTATAAGCTGTGAGTTCGGGGATTTTTTTAGCGTTAAGCGCCGCACGGGTAATCCGGTTGGCACTGTTGGTATCAATGCCGACAAACGTGCCGCCGGGCAGTTCCACCAGTTTCCAGCCATAACGCAATTTGCGTTTGGGATCGTCATTTGGCTGTAGCCAGACCCGCAGGCCTGCGTCTTTCAATCCCAGCATAGAGCCAGGGTTAGGGCAGTGCGCGGTGACCTCAGTGCCATCGGGCAGCGTGACATCGGCCAGAAAACGTTTGTAACGTTTAAGCAAAATCGCAGGAACAAGAGGTGGTGAAAAACTCATGAACGTCAATTCCGCGTGCCCATACGGTTGTAAAAATCGATGTCTTCAATCGTCAGAACCCCGGAGATGATAAATGCCACCAGTGGCACCCACAGGATCAGGGTTATGAGCGTAACCCATTTCATTTTCTTGCCAATCATCGGATCAACCGGGGCTGACGCTGGCGTGCCGGGAACAACCTTACCGTCCTCGCTTTGGCTTTTCATGCGCATTGGCAGGGCCATAAGCAGCAGCATGAACCAGATGACGGCAAACAGTACGATTGCAGATGTGATGGCCATTAGATTTGTTCCAATTCGATCAAAGTGCCGGTGAAATCCTTGGGATGCAGGAATAGCACGGGTTTACCATGGGCGCCGGTTTTCGGGGTGCCGTCGCCCAGAATACGCATGCCAGTGGCACGCAAGCGGTCACGGGCGGCGAGAATGTCATCGACCTCATAACACATATGATGGATGCCGCCGCTGGGGTTTTTGGCCAGAAATGCTGCAATGGGGCTGTTGTCGCCAAGCGGGTGCAGCAGCTCAATCTTGGTGTTTGGCAGCTCGATAAAGACAACCGTGACGCCGTGATCAGGTTCATCCTGTGCTGGGGTGACGATCGCGCCTAACGTATCACGATAAAGCGCGATTGCGGCCGCGAGGTCCGGCACGGCGATGGCAACGTGATTGAGGCGTCCGATCATGGGGTTCTCCTGTCATTCAGGCGTTAGTTACGCCAAGTCGTTGACTGTGTCCACGTCCGAAAGGGTTTGGATCAGGCCGCAGCTTGCACCCCCAAGGCTGGCACGGGTGTCAGATAGGCTGTGCTGGCTGGACCACCGCACATTTTGAAAAAGATTTGCGGGCAATGGGCGAGGGCCGCGCCGCATGCCTGCCAGCCAAAAACCACCGTCGGTTGCCGGGCCAAAGACACAATCTTTACGGCCTAACGTGCGAAATGCGGTTTCAATCAGGCGCGGCGTGATGCCGATGATATCGCTGCCAATCAACACCACGGGACCGGGCGGGGAGGTGGCAAAAATATGGTGCATTCGCTGGCCGAGATTACCCGGTATTTGCGCATCCCGCGCGATATCAGCCGGCCAAATGGGGCTGTAGAGGGCGCGCAGCGGGGCGACGGACAGGCGCAATTGCCAGCGGGGATCATGGTTAAGCCTGCGGATAAGCCCTGCTGAATGATGGCGAAACCACCATGCGGCGCTGGTCATGCCAATGTCGCGGCCAAGGCGTGTTTTCACCTCTCCGGCGCGCGGCTCTTTAAGCATTATGACCAGACGTGGCCTAACGATAAGGCGCACCGATAGATTGCAGCCAACCCTCAAGCGCCGGGCGCACGGATTGTGAGCCAGAGGCGCGGGCTGTATCAATCACCGCCTTGGTTTTGGACAAATCAACATAGCGGATCAGACGTTTGACCGGGCCAATAGAGGCCGGGCGCATCGACAGGGTGCGCAGACCCATCGCCGCAAATGCCAGCGCTTCAACCATGCGCCCCGCGTCCTCGCCACAAAACGAAACCGGCGTGTTAAAGGCATCACATTTCTGCGCGATTTGTTCGATAAAGTTCAAAAAACTGACATTTAACGTATCATAGCGCCGCCGCACCCGTTCGTTTTCACGGTCAGCGGCAAAGAAAAACTGTTTCAGATCATTACCGCCAATAGAGATAAAATCGGCCATCTCAAAGAACTGGTCAGGTGCAAAGGCGAGGCTGGGTGTTTCCAGCATTGCGCCGATTTTCACATCGCTAGGCAGCGTGTGGCAGTGCTTTTTCTCAGCCGCAAGTTCGTTAAGCAGACGTTGGCGGGCCTCGCGGAATTCATCAAACTGCGCGACCATCGGGAACATCACTTTAAGGGGCCGCCCCTTGGCCCCGCGGATCAGCGCCTGAAACTGCATGCGCATCAGGCCCGGGCGATCAAGCCCCATGCGGATGGCGCGCCAGCCAAGCGCCGGGTTTGGCTCATCCTGACGGCGCATATAGGGCAGCACTTTGTCCGAGCCGATATCGAGCGTGCGAAAGGTTACAGGCTTGCCATCAGCAGCATCCAGAACGCTGGCATATGTATCGGCAAGCGCTGCGCGGCGCGGGAAGCTGGAGCGCAGCAGGAACTGTAATTCCGTGCGAAACAGCCCGACTCCATGTGCGCCGGAATTTTTCAACGAGGGCAGATTGTTCATCAACCCGGCATTCATTTCCAGCGTTATCTCGGCCCCGTCCGTAGAGCGCGCCGGCAAATCACGCAAGGCGGCGTATTCATGCTGGGCCTCCTCGCGCATCGCGATTTTCTCGTGAAACGCGGCTTTGACACTGTCTTCGGGGCGCAAATGGGCCAAGCCGGCATCGCCATCGACCAATATCGGGTCACCGAAAATCGCCTCTCGGGTGATGCGGGCGGCCTGAATGATCAGCGGAATGGCCAGTGCGCGGGCAACGATAGTAGCATGCGCGCCGACCGAGCCTTCCTCTAGCACCACGCCTTTCAGCTTGTTGCCATAATCCAGCAATTCTGCCGGGCCGATGTTGCGGGCGACCAGAATGGCGTCTTCGGGGTATTCATCCGGGGTGCGGCGCACACGACCCGTTAATATACGCAACATACGGTTTGAGAGATCATCAAGGTCGTGCAGACGTTCGCGCAAATAGGCATCGGGCACACGGGCCATGCGGGTGCGGGTGCTGGACTGTTCTTTTTCAACGGCAATTTCAGCGGCCAGACCACTGTTGATAGATGCCTCCATCCGTTGGCGCCAGCCCTTGTCATGCGCAAACATCCGGTAGGCTTCCAGCACTTCGCGGTGCTCGCCGCTGGCCGAAATCTGTTCGGTGGATAGCATCTGATCAACCTCGCCCTGCAAGGTGATAAACGCAGTATCAAGGCGCTGCATCTCAATGGCCGGGTCGTCGGCAACCGGGTTGGCGATAACGATATGGGGTTCGTGCAGCAACACATGCCCTTCGGCCACCCCTTCCTGCCCGACCAGACCTTTGGCGAAAAACGGGCGTTGGTGGGGCATCGCCATTGCTTGCTCGCCCTCGGCACTAAAGGCCCCCAATTCGGTCATTTCGGCCAGAACCATTGCCACGACTTCCAGCGCATAAACCTCGTCGTCGCTATAGGTGCGCGCGGCTTTGTTTTGCACAACCAGCACCCCCATAACTTCGCCGACCCGTTGGATCGGCACGCCGAGAAACGAGGCGTAAATCTCTTCGCCGGTTTCCGGCATAAAGCGAAAACCCTTGGCCCCGGGGGCGTCATTGGTTTTAAAGGCGCTGGCGGTATCTGCGATTTGCCCGACCAGACCCTGGCCGATGCGCAGGCGTGTGTGGTGCACGGATTCTGCCTTCAGCCCCTCGGTTGCGCAAAGTTCCAGTGTTGTGTCATCACGCCGCAGATAGATTGAGCAGACCTCAGCCTCCATGGAACAGGCAATGATATGGGTGATTTTATTCAGCCGCTCCTGCCCCTCGCCCTGTTCGGCAAGGATGTCACGCAGACGTTTCAGCAAAGTGCGGGAATCGACCCCTTTTTGTATGGGCCCTTTTGTCGTGGGCATGCTGCCCCCTTATGATGCCTTATCCAGTTCAAAAGCATCATGCAGGGATTGCACCGCGAGTTCCATATATTTTCGGTCCACCAGAACAGAAACTTTAATCTCAGAGGTGGTGATGACCTTGATATTGATCCCGTCATCGGACAGGGCCTTGAACATTTTCTGGGCAACACCTGCATGGCTGCGCATCCCGATCCCAACAATAGAGACCTTGGCAACGGCCGTATCCGCATCCAGCGCATGATAATTGATCTCACCGGATTTTTTGGCGTCTTCCACAGCTTTGGTCGCCGCTGGCACCTGATCGACCGGGCAGGAAAACGTCATGTCTGTGCGCCCTTCCTCAGAAATATTCTGGATGATCATATCAACGTTGATTCCGGCCTCAGCCAAAGGCCCGAAAATAGCGGCGGCAATGCCCGGGCGATCGGCGACGGAAATAAGCGTCATCTTGGCCTCGTCGCGCACGTAAGCCACACCGGCAACAGCATTTTGTTCCATAATTTCCTCCTCATCACAAACGAGCGTCCCCGGCTCGTCTGAAAAACTGCTAAGCACCTGAAGGCGCACTTTGTTTCGCATTGCCAGCTCAACCGAGCGGGTTTGCAAGACTTTGGCCCCCAGCGAGGCCAGTTCAAGCATTTCCTCATAGGCAATTTTATGCAACTTTCGCGCCTTTTGGGTGATACGCGGATCGGTCGTATAGATGCCATCAACATCCGTATAAATATCACAACGCTTAGCTTGAAAAGCAGCGGCAAAGGCAACGGCGGTGGTGTCTGATCCACCCCGACCAAGGGTTGTGATACGGTTTTCCTCGCTGATGCCCTGAAAACCGGCGATAATGGCCACTTGCATGCCTGCGGCAAATTTTGCATCCAGATTATCCGTTGGAATATCCGTGATGCGTGCAGCGCCATGCGCCGAGGTCGTGTTGACCGGCACCTGCCAGCCCTGCCAGCTGCGCGCCGAGATGCCCATTTCCTGCAAAATAATTGACAAAAGTCCCGATGTCACCTGTTCGCCCGAGGACACAATAGCATCATATTCGCGCGCGTCATAAAATCCCGGTGCATTTGCCCCGGGGCTTTGGGCCGCCTCGCGCACCCAGCCAACCAGCTCATTGGTTTTGCCTGACATCGCTGACAGAACAACGATAACCCGGTAGCCATCCTCAACCGCGCGGTGCACTTTTTGGGCCACATTGCGCATGCGCGCAATATCGGCCACCGAAGTGCCGCCAAATTTCATAACCAGACATGGCATAGTAAAGGTCTTTCTGTTCACGGTTCAGCCCGTCATACAGCGGCGGCACAATGGCTGCAAGCTGATGATTTCGGTAGGGTTCAAAACTTTCCCTTGCGTAACGGCCTGATGACTGGGCATATTTACTCAAAACAAACAGGGGGACGGGATGCAAAAATACGCCAGTAAAAAGGGTATCTGGGGCTGGATGTCATTTGATTGGGCCAGCCAGCCGTACCATACGTTATTGATGACCTTCATTTTTGCGCCGTATTTCACGTCAGCCGTGGCAAGTGATGCGGTAAACGGGCAAGCGGCCTGGGCCAGCATGCTGACAATTACCGGAATCGGCATTGCGGTTCTTGCCCCTATATTGGGGTCGATTGCCGATAACTCCGGGCCGCGCAAACCCTGGATTATGGTGTTTTCCGTCATGTATGTGGTTGGGGCTTTTGGTTTGTGGTGGGCTGTGCCGGGAATGGTGTCGCTCACATGGATTTTAATCGCCTTTGGCGTGGGGTTGGTCGGGGCCGAATTTGCCGCGATTTTTGTTAATGCCATACTGCCCGAGCTTGGCCCGAAAGAGGATTTGGGCAGGATATCAGGCTCTGGCTGGGCGTTTGGCTATTGGGGCGGACTGCTGGTTTTGGTTCTGATGCTATTACTGCTTGCCGAAAACGATGCGGGGCTGACCTTGCTGCAAAAACCGCCGATTTTCGGGCTTGATGCTGTAATGCGAGAGGGCACGCGCGCGGTTGGGCCGCTCTCATCCCTGTGGTATGCGCTGTTCATCATCCCATTTTTCTTATGGGTGCCTGACGTAAAGAAAAGACCGCTGCAAAAAGGGATTATCTCCAAAAGTTTCTCTGATCTATGGGCAACGTTAAAAACCCTGCCTAGCCAAACCAGCCTCAGTGCCTATTTAGGCTCTTCGATGCTCTATCGTGATGCGCTGAACGGGCTTTATGCCTTTGGGGGGATTTATGCCTCGGGGGTGCTGGGGTGGTCTATTCCGCAGATCGGCGTTTTTGGCATTCTTGCCCTGATCACGGGTGCGATTTTTGCCTGGCTTGGCGGTTTTGCTGATAAGAAATTCGGACCAAAAACCGTGATTTTCTGGTGTATCATCGTATTGATTATGGTCTGCACAACGATCATCTCAACCTCGCGTGAGATGGCGTTTTTCATACCTCTGACGGCGGGATCCAGCGCGCCGGATATCATCTTTTACATCTGCGGCGCGGTTATCGGTGGAGCAGGCGGGGCATTGCAGGCGACCTCGCGCACGATGCTGGTATATCAAGCCAACCCCGCGCGTATGACCGAGGCTTTCGGCCTTTATGCGCTCTCAGGCAAAGCGACGGCGTTTCTGGCGCCGTTTACCATATTACTGGCCACCAGCCTTACCGGCAGCCAACGTTTAGGCATGTCTCCGCTGATCGGACTTTTCATTATCGGGCTGATCTTGTTAATCTGGGTAAAACCAAACGGAGCGGAAGCTGAATAAATGATCTTACTACGCGCAATGGTGCTGTTTTTATTGCTGGTATCAGCATCAAAAGTTGCAAGTGAACCCATCGCCAAACAGCTATTTGGGCATGTTGACGGACCAAGTAACCAAGCTGCCGCAGCCTATGGTTCTTATGCCAAAGGGTGTCAGGCGGGGGCGGTGCAATTGCCAGAAACCGGCCCGCGCTGGCAGGCGATGCGGCTTTCGCGCAACCGCAACTGGGCGCAGCCTGAAACGCTGGCATTCATCGAACGGCTAAGCGATGCCGCAGTGCAGGCCGGTTGGGCCGGGCTTTATGTCGGTGACATGAGCCAGCCGCGCGGTGGCCCGATGCTAACAGGTCACGCCAGCCACCAGATCGGGCTGGATGCCGATATCTGGATGCTACCGCCCAAACGCATTGATCTGGGGCGTGCGGCGCGGGAAGAGTTGTCGTCGATCTCGGTGGTATCGCGGGACAAACGTTCCACCAACGGCAATTGGAGTGCGGCGCATCATGCGATACTGATCGCAGCGTTGAGAGATCCGGCGACGGCGCGGATATTTGTATCCGGCGCGATCAAGTTGCAGATGTGCGCCGATGCCAGTGCGCGTGATAAACCTTACTTGCGCAAACTGCGGCCATGGTGGGGGCATACCTATCATTTTCACGTGCGCCTGAACTGCCCGAAAGGCTCGGACAATTGCGAGGAACAAGCACCGCCACCAGCCGGGGATGGTTGTGATAGCGTGGAATGGTGGGTGACCGATGCGTTGAAACCGCCCGATCCAAACGCGCCGCCCAAAGTGCTAAAACCTGAATTGGTGATGGCAGATTTACCGGCGCAATGTCAGGGCGTTTTGCAGGCACAATGATACGGGTTCTCCTATTAGTTTTCCTGCTGCCCACGGTCGGGTTCACCCAAACGCTGGTCCCCGCAGGACGGATTGTCTGGAGCGAATCCGCGCCGGCGTTTGGCGGCATTTCCGGCATTGAGGTTTTTGCGGATGGCAGATTTATTGCGATTTCGGACCGGGCGCGCTTTTTTGCCGGGCAAATCACGCGCGCTGGCGGGGAAATCACGGCGATTAAAGTTACGACAAGCGCTGCGATTCTCGATTCAAAAGGTGCGGCGCTGAAAGGGCGAAATGCGGATGCCGAAGGTCTGGCGGTCGGGCCACAGGGCAAAATTTATCTGTCCTTTGAGGGTAATCATCGGATTATGCACCATGCGGATATACAAGCCCCGGGTGCGTTCCTGCCGCCTTACGACGCGATTAAAGCTTTGCAGAATAATTCAGGTCTGGAGGCATTGGCTGTGGATCAAACCGGCAGGGTTTTTGCCATTCCTGAACGTTCCGGCAAGATCACGCGGCCCTTTCCGGTTTTTCGCTATGATGGGGTTTGGCAGAAAGCCTTTGATATCCCGCGCCGTGGGGAATTTTTGGTTGTTGGGGCGGATTTTGACCCCAAAGGTCAGCTATATATTCTAGAGCGCCGCTTTACCTGGCTTGGCGGGTTTGCCAGCCGGATCAGGCGTTTCACGGTTACAAATGACAGAATTTCTGCCGAGGAAACCCTGCTGGAAACTCCTGTCGGGATACTCGATAATATGGAGGGGATATCTGTGTGGCGTGATATGGATGCACAGCTACACCTGACGATCGTATCGGACGATAATTTCAACGGATTTCAGCGCACGATTGTTGCCGAATATCTGGTTTCAGACTAGAAACTCTGCTTGTAATTTAGCTAAATACGGGCATGCTCGCTTCATTATGAATTCACCCAAACCAAGGCTGTGGAAGAACCGCAATTACCGGCTGCTTTTTAGCGCCAGTGCGATCAGTAATCTGGGCGACGGGGTGGCGATTCTGGCCTATCCGTGGCTGGCGACGTTGATTTCACGCGACCCTATGCACATTGCGTTCGTGGCCTTTGCCTCGCGTTTGCCGTGGTTTTTGCTGACGCTGCCAGCGGGGGTGATAACGGATCGTTTGTCGCACCGCAAAATCATGATCTGGGCCGATGTTTTTCGCTTTGTACTGACACTGGCAGTTGTGTCGCTGGTGGTGCTTGGGCCGGAATTGCCCGGCGATACGCCCAATGGGGCAATGATATTACTGTTGGCATTGGCGGCATTTCTGTTGGGTAGCGCCGAGGTTTTGCGTGATAATACCGCCCAAACCATTCTGCCAGGACTGGTTGAGGATGATGATCTGCCCGCCGCCAATGGCCAAATGTGGAGCGCCGAGCAGGTTATCGGCCAATTCATTGGGCCACCACTGGCAGGATTTTTGATTGCGCTGGCCTTGCCGCTGCCATTTGTGCTGGATGCGGTCAGTTTTGCGCTGGCGGCGGGGCTGGTTTTTTATCTCAAACCCCGGCCGGTCATGCCCACACCACATAAACCCGCATGGGCGGCCATGAAGGAAGGGCTGGTTTGGATACGCAAGCGCCCGCTTTTGGTGCGCCTTGCGGTAATGACAGGGCTGATGAACCTTGGCGCGACGATATCGCTGACCATTCTGGTGTTGTTTGCACAAGATATCTTTGATCTGGGGGCGGCTGGCTACGGGCTGTTGTTGACCAGCGGTGCGCTGGGCGGGGCCATTGGCGGGCTGGTGGCACCGCGCATTGTCGCATGGATCGGGCAGGGCTGGGGCCTGCGCATTTCGGTTGGATTTATCGCACTAGAGTCGCTGCTAATGGGCCTGGCTAACCACGTATTTTTCATAGCACTTGGGCTGTTTCTAGGCGTGTTTGGCGGCATGATCTGGAATGTGATCGCGGTGCCTTTGCGCCAACGTATTGTCCCGCCCGAGCTTTTGGGCCGCGTAAACAGTGTTTACCGGTTTGTATCCTGGGGCACGGTCCCGATCGGGGCGATATTAAGCGGCGTTCTGGTTACGGGATTTGAGGTATTCACCTCACATGAAACGGCCCTGCGTTTGCCCTATATCCTAGTCGGCGGCGGGTTTTGCCTGCTGACGCTCTACACATTCCGCAAGTTTTCAAATGCATCGCTAAAGGCGGGGGCTACGCAAGCCATCGGAGCGTAGAACGCAAGTATTTACCTTAAGTGTATGGCAAAGATAATAACCTTCAGGCGCGCAACGGTATCACTGATGATTACTTGACATTTATCAGGTGTTAGATTTATGTATCTGATATTATTTAAAAAATAGGAAAAAATTATGTTTATACGCAAAATACTATTGTGCACGTGCGCCTCTTTCGGGATTGTTGCCTGCTCAACATCTGAAGACACCTCGGCTCCAGGAGGCCCTAGCTTGGCGCTCTATAATAGCAATATAGGGACGTTCAATTCTGCGGAGAGCCTTGCTTCTACAGCTGCTACGTCAGTGCCAACAAGTGGAAACGCGATATACACTGGAAACATTGCCGTTGTACTAAGCAACGCTACACATGATGATTTGAAGCTGATGGCTAATTTGAAATTAGATATCAATTTTGCAAGCGCGGATTTTAACGGGGCAGCAACTAACATAGCTATTATAGATAGTACAGGTAATGTGTACTCTTATGGGGGACAATTCTCTGTAATAAACAGTGCAGTATACGATGGTAATGCCAATGGTAAGGCCATAAGTAGTGATCTGGATGGTGCGGCAGCTGGGACTGTAGCAGGGGGTACGCTGTCAACACTTACGTCTAATCTTGATTTAAAGGGTGTTTTTCGGTCGGCAATTGGCGGAGATCATCATGTTGTTTCAGGCAGTGTCGGTGGTTCGATAGACAGGTCGGTTGGTGTGGATTTAGTAACTTATACACCTTCGAGTGGTGGTTTTTATGCATGTACAATCGATTGTACTACGCTGCCGTAGCTAGCTGAATTGCGTGATTTATTGAGTGATTATCATGGAAAACTGGCCGTTAAACCTGCCAGTTTTCCATGATATCCCACGCCTCTTCAGCGGTTTCGACAAAGCGGAACAGGTTGAGGTCTTCGGGTGAGATAGTGCCCGCGTCGGCTAGGGCCTCCCAGTTGATAATACGTTGCCAGAATTCTTTGCCAAACAACAAAATCGGCATGGGTTCCATGCGTTTGGTCTGGATCAGGGTCAGGGCCTCGAACAGCTCATCCATGGTGCCAAACCCACCTGGAAATGCGGCGATTGCCTTGGCACGCAGCAGGAAATGCATCTTGCGGATGGCGAAATAGTGAAAGTTAAAACATAGCTCGGGCGTGGCGTATTCATTGGGGGATTGTTCGTGGGGTAGCACAATGTTGAGGCTGATGCTTTCGCCGCCAACATCTGCGGCACCGCGATT
The DNA here is from genome assembly GCA_036479695.1 of Paracoccaceae bacterium. Classification (GTDB taxonomy): domain Bacteria; phylum Pseudomonadota; class Alphaproteobacteria; order Rhodobacterales; family Rhodobacteraceae; genus NORP23. Next base: position 162,656 of record JAZGFN010000001.1, on the reverse strand, counting down.
GCCAGCCTCCATCACGCCGGGGCCGCCGCCTGTGCACACCACATATTCTTTGCCCTCGTTTTGCATGCTGGCACGGGTGCAAATTTGGGCGAATTTACGCGCCTCGTCGTAGTATTTTGACAGACCGGCCAGCGTTTTGGTGCGTGCTTTATCTTTGTGGGCCGGGTCTGGAATACGCGCGCCACCAAATAGCACCACGGTGCTTTCAATACCTTTTTCAGCCAGAACCATCTCGGGTTTCAGTAATTCCAGTTGCAGACGCACCGGGCGCAGTTCATCGGCACACAGAAAATCAGGGTCCGCAAAGGCCAGCCGGTAGGTGGGGGCACGAGTTTGCGGGGTGTCCTGAACCTCATGCGCGGTTTCAATATCTTTGCGCGCATCGGGAAAACGGCGGGTTGGGTTGTTCATTTTTTGATCCTGCTTACTGCTAAGCGCTCAGAATTGCAGAGAACGGCGGCAATGAAAAGTGTTGAATGCTTCAAATATCCTTGATTACGTCCAGACTTTTTTGTTGAAACCAGATGGTTTGCACCCAACGGCACTTTTGAAATCTCGCGAAAAATGGGCCTGATCACTGTACCCTAAATCCATGGCAAGGGTGGTGAGCGATGAAATATGGCCCATTTCCAGCGCAACCGCAGCCTCTTGCAGGCGATAGCGACGGATAACCCATTTGGGCGACGCCCCAAGATAATCCCGAAAGAGCCGCTGTAGGGCGCGTAAAGGCATGGCGTAGTGGCTCGCAAGCTGCGCGGCACTGCTGATTTCGGGAGTTTTGGCAATATCTGCTGCAATTTTCTGGGTTAGTTCGATTTTGGGATCAAACGGTGCTTGCTGTAGATCAGAAAGCCAGCTTGCCAAATTCTGCACCCGTTGCTGGAGATCAGAATGGTTAAAGATGCTGGCCTCAATCGCCGGGGAATCTCCTTTAAATATATGGGCGAGCGGCAGCATTTTATTCGTCAGACATGAGATAGATGTGTTGCCCAAAAATATACGCGCGGCACCGACCTTAAGCTTTGTGGCAATAATCACGCCTTTTTCGGAAAGTTTGCGCTGAAATAACGTGGTGTTCACCCCGACAATTCGGTTTCGCGCCGCCCGCCCGGCGATGGACGTTTCGGCCTGGGGGATGAATGTAATTGAGTTTGATGCGGATACTGAGGGTTATCCTGAGCATAACCACGAACAGGACGGGCAACAGGAGGTGTATCTGGTCCTTAACGGCTCAATTGTGCTGATGGTTGCGGGGGCTGAAACGATTTTAAAACAAGGCGATATGGTGCAGGTTCCCCCTGCGATTGATCGCAAGTTTATTACACGCGTCCATTCGGCGACCTTGCTTGCAATCGGGGGGACTGCTGGCAAAGCTTATACGCCTGATCCCAGAATAGGGTAAAGTATGACTACTATGCCTCCGGCGGGGATATTTTTGCAAAATAGAAGGCGGTTTGGCGCATTGCGTGGGGAGGGTATTGGCAGTATAGACTTGATGGAATTCATCAGGAGAGATCAATGTCAAACGCTCAGCTTGAAACCACCATTGAGGCTGCATGGGAGGCGCGTGATAAAATCTCACCTGCGACGAGCGGCGAGGTGCGCGAGGCGATCGAGGACACGTTAAGCGCGCTTGATCGCGGTACGCTGCGTGTGGCTGAACCGCGCGCAGACGGGCAATGGCATGTAAATCAATGGACAAAAAAGGCGGTGCTTTTGTCGTTTCGCCTTAACGATATGCAGATGATCGAGGGCAGTAACGGGGGCGGAAATTGGTGGGATAAAGTGCCCAGCAAATGGGCCGGCTGGGGGGATAACCAGTGGAAAGCGGCCGGGTTTAGGGCTGTTCCGGGATCAATCGTGCGCCGCTCGGCTTATATTGCGCCGGGCGTTGTGTTGATGCCAAGTTTTGTGAATATCGGGGCCTATGTTGGTGAGGGGAGCATGGTTGACGGTTGGGCGACTGTGGGATCCTGTGCGCAGATCGGCAAACATGTGCACTTAAGCGGCGGTGTTGGCATTGGCGGTGTGCTGGAACCCATGCAGGCAGGCCCCACGATCATTGAGGATAACTGCTTTATTGGCGCGCGCTCAGAAGTGGTTGAAGGGTGCATTGTGCGCGAGGGTTCTGTGCTGGGCATGGGCGTATTTATTGGACAATCCACCAAGATCGTTGATCGCGAAACCGGCAAGATCATGTACGGCGAGGTGCCGCCCTATTCGGTGGTTGTGGCGGGGTCTATGCCCTCAAAAAACGGGGTTAACCTTTATGCGGCGATCATCGTGAAACGGGTGGATGAAAAGACGCGAAGTAAGACCTCAATCAATGATTTGCTACGTGACTGAGGGCGGCAAAACCAAGCGCCCCCAGCAAGTGTATACGTTGCTGGTTGAGGTGGGGCGCGCGCAAAACGACGGCCTGCCCAAAGGGGCAAGCGGCGCGGCGTTGATGTGTTTCGCGACAGGCGTGGACGAGGCCGAAGCTGTGCGCGAAACCGTGGCGGTGCTGAAACAGGCCGATATGGCGCCGCTGGATGTATCGGGGTACGGCACGTTGGATGAGCGTCTGGATGAGGGGCACGACATTAGCGATGAAGAGCGCGGGCTGATGCAGCAAGCGCTGGATCAAAACGCTGTAATCGTGGCGCAAATAACGCCGTTTTTTGACAAAAAATAACGTTTTTCTTGATAAATACAGGGTACTACGCGAAAGGTTTGGGATGGAAGATAAGCCGGTGAAACGTAAAATCGTGTCCTCGCGGCATCTTGCGACCGAAAAAGGGTGGCAATTGTCTGAACTGGAGTTCGGGATGATTGTGGCCAGCAACGGTTTTAATCGTTGGATTAGTCGGTGTATGCTGGCGTCTGGCAATCCCGATTTAAGTGCGTTGGAAATTCTGGTGTTGCATAATGTCAACCACCGCGCGCGCAGCAAACGGCTGTCGGATGTGTGTTTTATGCTTAATATCGAGGATGCGCATACGGTCAATTATGCGCTCAAAAAGCTGGTGAAACATGCGCTGGTGTGTGGTGAGAAATCGGGCAAAGAGGTGCTGTATTCAACGACAAAAGCCGGGGTTACATTATGCGAAAAATATCGCGATACCCGTGAACAATGCCTGATTGAAAGCCTGAAAATGATCGATGCCGATGGTAAAGATCTTAGCGAGGTCGCGGCGATTTTGCGTGCCCTTTCGGGAATTTATGATCAGGCGGCGCGGGCGGCTTCGTCACTGTAACTCAGCTCTCGGGCGGCCAGATACGGGTGTCTTCAGCGGCAATCCACGCCTCTACCCAGTCCGGCAGCGCCGGATTCCAGTCGGGATGCCCCATTTCAGCCGTAACAAGATCGGTTGCCACTATACCGTTTTTATCCGTCACAGCCGCACGAAAAAGCGCCGAGGACGTGGCCTCGCCGTTGCGCCACATGGTTTGCGAAAGGTAAAAGAACCGGGCATCGCGGCCAATGGCACGGGTGCGCATCTCAAATTTTTGAAACATCGTTACGCGGCGACGATAACGTACAGAAAGCCCGGCAACCACCATCCCCCATTTGCGTCGTTTCAGCGCAGATAACATGCCAGTACGCCGGGCAAAGGGCAGGCGGCCAAGATCATAAAGGGTTAATGTGCGCCCGTTATTCAGCTCTAGCCACATATCAATATCCCAGGGCAGACAATAATGCTGTGAGACATGCACACCACCAGATTCCAGCGGCGGGTCGTTGCGGTGCTTAGCCATTTGATATAAAAGGCGAATAAATGGATACATGGGATCCTCCGGCGGCAAAACTGCCCTGATATTGCCAAAAGTACAAGCCGTTACGTTGCGTTGCCCGTGGGTTGTTTTAATATGCGAAAAGCGTAATATATCTAAAACAAAGGAACCTAGATCATGCGCCTGATTATTGCCCTGCTTGTCCTGTTGGCCCCGACAGCTTTTGCCAGTGAGGATATCGCCGATCAATATCCTGACAGCCCGCTTTATGCCAAACCGGTTGAGGTTATTCCCAATGTCTGGACGGCCACAGGGGCAACCGCGCCGCCGAGTTATGAAAACTCTGGGCATAATAATAATCTGAGTTTTATTGTTACAACTGAAGGAGTTGTGGTGATTAATGGGGGGGCGGCTTATATTTTGGCCAAGGCCATGCATGCCGAAATCAAGGCGGTGACCGATCAGCCGGTGGTGTTGGTGATTAACGAAAACGGGCAGGGGCATGCGATGCTGGGCAATTCGTATTGGGCCGATCAGGGTGTGCCGATTCTGGCCCATATTGATGCTTATACCGAGGTCGAAGAAAACGGTGATTTCATTTTGCAACGCATGGAATCCTATAACAAGGACAAAGCCGAGGGCACGCGCGTGGTGCTGCCCACGCAAACCTTTGAGGATATCAAAATTCTTGAACTTGGCGACACGAGGATCGAGGTCCTGCATCTTGGCCCTGCCCATGATCCCGGCGATGTGCAGGTCTGGCTGCCGCAGCAAAAACTGGTGATTGCCGGTGATATGGCCTTTCACGAACGCATGTTGCCGATATTTGAGGGCACAATCGTTTTGGATTGGATCGAAACATGGGAAAATGCTTTTGAACCGCTCGGTGCGATCTATGTGATCCCGGGGCACGGCCACCCGACGAATATGGATCAGGTGCGCCGCTATACCTATGATTATCTGGTGTATCTGCGCGGGAAAATTGGTGAACATATTGATGAAGGTGGCGATTTGGCCGGTGCCTATTATGTCGATCAAAGCCCCTATGCGCGCCTTGATACATTTGAGGAGCTGGCCACCAAAAACGCCGGTCGTGTCTATGAGCAGATGGAATGGGAATAAGGGGTTGTTTCTGGCCAAGTTGATCCCTAACTACTGAGCAACCAATACTTAAGGGAAAATCATGCTCTCGATCCTCGGTATACTTAATCTGTTGCTATATATTGTCTGGTTTTTAGTGCTCGCACAGGTGATTATTAGCTGGCTGATCAATTTTCAGGTTCTGAATATCAATCAACCGATTGTTGCGCAAATCTGGCGGGGGCTAAACAAAATCCTGCAGCCGGTCTATGCCCCGATCCGTCGGTTGTTGCCTCAAACCGGCGCCTTTGATTTCGCGCCGATGATCGTCATTATCGGGATTATGATATTATCGGGATTATGATTTTGCGTATTATTTTGCACAATAACGCGGCGGCGCTTAGCTAGGGTGATGGCTTACCTTGTAGGATGGGCGTGTTTCCCGTAGTTTTCGGACAATTTTTATAAGTATTCCGAAAACCAGAAGGTACCCCATGAAATTGTACGTATCGCTTTTTATCAGTATATTTGCGGCCGCTATACTGGCGGCATATCCAACATCCGCCAAGACATTTTCAGAAATGTTCCCGCAATATCAGGATATGGAGCCTGATCTTATCGTTGCGCTTGAAAAACTTGACTATCAACAAGGCGAAATCACGGTTGGTCGAAATCTGGCAACGTTTAATATCTCTGAGGGGTACTATTTTCTTAGCCCCAAAGACGCCAATACAGTTCTGGTAGAGTTTTGGGGAAACCCCGAAAGTGACGCGCCGCTGGGCATGATTTTCCCTGCTGATATAACGCCTTTTCATGGCGATGGCTGGGGTTTAGAGATCACATTTGATGATATTGGTTACGTCTCAGACGATGATGCCGCGGATTACGATTACGATGATCTGCTGGTGCAAATGCGCAAGGATTTGGTCGATGAAAACATCTGGAGAGGCGAGAACGGGTATGATTCTATTGCGCTTGTCGGTTGGGCAGAAACCCCCGCTTATGATGTGACCGCACGTAAATTATACTGGGCCAAAGAGCTGTCATTTGAGGGATCGGATGGTAACACGCTAAACTATAATATCCGCGCACTTGGGCGCAAAGGGGTGCTGGTGATGAACTTCATCGCGCCGATCGAGGCCCTTGACGAGGTGCGCGCGTCCATTCCCGACGTACTTGCGATGTCGAGCTTTACCGACGGGAACCGCTATGCAGATTTCAACCCGTCGCTCGATAAAGTCGCAGCCGTTGGCATTGGCGGGTTGATTGCTGGCAAAGTCATCGCCAAAACCGGCCTGTTGATCCTGCTGCTGGCGTTCCTGAAAAAAGGCGCGATTATCATCCTGCTGCCGATTATTTGGCTGGTAAACAAGCTCAGAGGCAAAGGGAAAAGCTGATAAACTGGTGACCCCTGCAGGACTCGAACCTGCAACCTGCTGATTAGAAGTCAGCTGCTCTATCCAGTTGAGCTAAGGGGCCGTGTTGTTCTGTGGTTCATAATCTGTCTTATGGTAATTGTCATGGGGGAAATGGTGGTATTATCTGAAGTATTTTCAGTTTTACGGATGTTTAAAGGCCAGAAGTTCTTTCAAATGTATGAGCTTCATCTGTTTAAGTAGGCATTGTTGTTAAGTAATTATTTATAACCTGGCTCACGCCTTTATTTCGCCTCTTTTTATCTTTATACAATATAGCACACGGTAACTTATAGTCATGTATGTAACGTAGTTCTTAATTGTACTAAGAGTATGGTTTTTGATTCGTAATCTGCGCTTTGCAAAAATATGTAATTGCATATTAAGCATTTGGAGCGTGATTTGTGTGAATTCATTGACGCTTGGCCTTACCGCCAGAGCTTCATTAGATAGGGCAGCCTTTGGGCTGAGTGAGGTTGAATATATGTTTGGGCAATTGAAAACGATCGTTCCTTGTGTGCTTGCGCTGGGTCTGGCAACGGCAGCAAATGCTGGCACCATTCGGCTGACAAGTCTGGATGGCAACACTGCGTTGAGTGGTGAATTTGTCAGTTTTGACGGGGAAAAATACACGATCAAAACCATTGTTGGTGAGCTTCAGGTCGATGCGTTTCAGGTGTTATGTGAGGGTGATGATTGCCCAACACTCGAAGTTGAATCCGCGGCATTCGGAATTTCGGGATCATCAAAAGTTGTTGGCAACCTGTTTGCTGATCTGATGTTTGAATTCGGTCTGGATATTGGCGGCGATTCTCTGACGTCGATTGGCACCGATGGCCCGACGATGATCCAGTTGCAAAACGAGCTTGGCGAAGAACTGGCCGAGGTTTCGCTGATGGCGAACGGTTCAGCGCAAGGTTTTAATGATCTGTTAAGCGGTGATGCGCTTTTGGCATTGACCACAAGAGCTGTGGGCAATGACGAAAAAACCGTATTCGCCGCCGCGGGTCACGGTGATTTATCAAGTGAGGCACAACAGAAAATATTCGCGCTTGATGCGCTTGTTATTGTTACGGCCCGCAGCAATCCATTGCGCGTTGTTGCCGAACAGGATCTGGCGAAAATCTTCTCGGGGCGCGTGACCAATTGGGATCAGATCGGTGGGCCAAGTGCGCCGATTAACCTTTATGTACGCGATCCGAACAGCGGCACAGGTTCTGTATTTGCAAATTTGGTGATGAAGCCTGTTGGGGCCAGCCTTAGCCCCAAAGCGACCATTCTTGGTACGGACGCAGAAGTTGCCAGTGCTGTTGCCGCTGATCCGCTGGGCATCGGGATCACCGGGTTCTCAGATTCAGGCAGTGCAAAAGTTGTCGATATTCGTGGTGTGTGCGGCATTCAGGTGCCTGCAACGTCATTCACAATCAAAACCGAAGAATACCCCCTGACACGTCGGATTTTTGCCTATACATCGGCTAAGGATGTTCCAGCGCAGCTTAACCGTTTCCTGAGATTTCTGGATACGGACGCGGCACAAATTGCGGTTGCCAATGCCGGGTATGTAGATTTGGGTGTTTCATACCAATCCAATGACGAACAGGGTTTGCGGTACTTATCGGCTGTCATGCCAACGGATGTAGAGGTTAGCCTCAAACAACTTCGCCGTATGACTGGGGATTTGATGGCGTCAGACCGTATGTCAATCACATATCGTTTCGCGCTTGGGTCTTCGCAACTGGATGCACGGGCACGTGATGATATTCAGCGTCTTGCCAACGTACTGGCAACGGGGGATTATCAAAATAAAGAACTTTTGCTCATCGGGTTCACAGATTCTGTTGGCCCAGGGTCGTCTAATCTGGCGCTAAGCGAGCAACGTGCACAACAGGTGCAAAATGCGCTCGTTGCAGCGGCGCCTGCCGGTAGCCTGGATAATCTGCCAGTTAGATCATTAGGTTACGGCGAAATTTCGCCATTAAGTTGTAATGAATCCGATAATGGGCGTCGCATTAACCGCCGGGTTGAGGTATGGTTGCGCGATATCGTGACAGTTTCACGCTAAGCCCACTGTGTCCTTTTGGTTTCTTCAGTCATTGAATATGTAACGGAGCAATAAGAATGAAAATACTAGCGACTCTGGCAGGCATGTCCTTACTTTTTCTTTCAAGCCCAGCGCTTTCCCAAGAAAATGATGCTTCACAAGCGGTACAGGATTGGCTGAACGGCAATGAAATTGAAAGCGTGCAAGCGCTCTCAAGGGCGGCAAATACTGGCGACACCGACGCGCAATTGCTGCTCGGGCAGATTGATCGCGATACGGTTGCCGGTGGTTTTTCGGACTACATCCTTGGTCTAAGCAAAGCCCAACGTCGTGAATTATTGCGCGCACCAAATGATAAAGGATCAATCAACTGGCTGCTGGCTCTTACGGACCCGGAACTAGAAGATCTTGGGGCGGCAATATTTAGCTATAAGATTGGGCGTGAACCCATTTGGAATGCGCTGTCGCTACAATCCACAGGGGAAATCTCTGCGGCTGAGTTCGTGCTTTGGAGCACAGTTAATATTGGCCGGTTTGATTTGGTGAATGCGATGCCAAGTGACAGTTACGGTCTTTCTGACGCAGGTTTCCTAAAGTGGGTTACGACCTATGTTAGTGGGGAAAACAAAGCTTTGACCATGAACAGGTTCACTAAAGATACTGACCCCAACAAGGTTATGGGCCTGTTGGCGATTAAACGTTTGGCACGGGTTTTGAGTTTGAACCAGTATTTTTCGGACGAAGTAGATGAGTTTATCATGGTGATCCGTGGGCAGGGTTTCGATCTGCCGGAAAACGTAAATTTGGTTTCGCTGAATGCAAACATGATCAAAATCGCCGAAGTGGACGGCCCGTTAAGCATTGTCAGCCGGTTTTGTGCAAAATGTTCAGAGGATAAGGTCGATTATGATTGTATGGTTCAGGCCATGGAAATTACCAACGGCTATGAAACCCTTTTGGCCCTGCGTACACCTGTTGAAAATGTGATCTCGGCAGAGGATTATATCCATTCCGAGCGCCCTGTTGCGATTTTTGCACAATTGTTAAAAGGGCGCGCAGATTACTATAGCCGCCCCATTAGATCATCCTGCATTGCTGCGCATATCGGGGCTGGCCAATAAGCGAATAAGGTTTTATCGAATAGGGATATCACCTTGCGCAAAGGGGCATCCTGATGAATGGCGAATTCCTTGAACATATATCTGATACGTTAAACGAAATTGATGCGGCCGGGTTATATAAGCGCGAGCGCGAAATTATCTCACCGCAAGCCGGGCGCATTACAGTTGACTTTCAGCATGCGCATCACGGGCACGTTGTTAACCTTTGTGCTAACAATTACCTGGGACTGGCAGATAATCCACGCCTGATTGCGGCGGCCAAAACCGGGTTGGAAACGCACGGTTTTGGCATGGCCAGTGTTCGTTTTATTTGTGGTACGCAAGATTTACACCGCAAGTTGGAGCACCGTCTCGCAGCATTTCTGGGCAAAGACGATGTGATCCTTTTTGCCGCGTGTTTTGATGCGAACGGCGGGCTGTTTGAACCGCTTTTAGGGCCAGAGGATGCGATTATTTCTGACGCGCTCAACCATGCTTCGATCATCGACGGAATTCGTCTGTGTAAGGCAAAACGCTATCGTTATGCCAATTCCGACATGGCCGAACTTGAGGCTCGGCTGATTGAGGCCAAAGACGCAGGCGCGCGTTTTATCATGATCGCCACCGACGGAGTTTTCTCTATGGACGGGCATCTGGCGCGGTTGCCGGAAATCGCGACACTCGCGCAAAAATACGGGGCAATTGTCATGGTTGATGACTGCCATGCCACCGGATTTATGGGGCCACAGGGGCGTGGTACGCATGCGCATTTTGGTGTGGTTGACGGTGTTGATATTCTGACGGGCACGCTTGGAAAAGCCCTAGGCGGTGCGATTGGCGGCTATATTGCCGGGCCGCAATCGGTGATTGATTTGCTGCGCCAGCGCGCGCGGCCCTATCTGTTCTCAAATTCGCTGCCTCCTATGATTGTTATGGCCGGGCTTGAGGCGTTGGATATCGTTGAGCAAAGCGATGATTTGCGCGCGCAATTGTTCAAGAATACAGCGTTCTGGCGGGCTGGTCTGACGGCGCTCGGGTTTGACCTGATTGCTGGCGAACACCCAATCGTGCCGGTGATGCTGGGCGAGGCGAAGTTGGCGCAAGAAATGGCCGCACAGCTTTTTGAGGAAGGCATATTCGTGGCCGGGTTTTTCTTTCCGGTCGTATCAAAAGGGGGCGCGCGTATTCGCACGCAGATGAATGCTACCCTATCGCAGGATGATCTGGAATTTGCACTATTAGCCTTTGAGAAGGTTGGGAAATCGTTAGGAGTGATCCGATGAAGGATGGTCGTAAATCCAACGGTATGAAAGCTCTGGTGAAAGCAAAAGCCACTGAGGGTTTATGGATGCAGCATGTGCCCGTGCCTGAAATCGGTGTGGATGACGTGTTAATCAAGGTTAACAAAACCGGCATTTGCGGCACGGATATCCATATTTGGAAATGGGATGACTGGGCGCAAAAAACGGTGCCGGTGCCGCTGGTAACCGGGCATGAGTTTGCCGGTGAAATTGTCGAGCTTGGCAAGAATGTCAGCGATTTGGAAATCGGTCAGCGGGTCTCGGGCGAGGGGCATCTTATTGGCAAAAATAGTCGTGCCAGCCGGGCAGGGCGTTTTCATCTTGATCCCGAAACCCGCGGTATCGGCGTGAACGAGCAAGGCGCATTTGCGGAATATCTATGCCTGCCAGCGTTTAACGTAGTGCTGCTGCCTGATGATATTAACGATGATATCGGCGCTATTCTGGACCCTTTGGGCAACGCGGTGCATACGGCGTTGTCGTTCGATCTGGTGGGTGAGGATGTGTTGATAACCGGCGCGGGGCCGATTGGGATTATGGCTGGCGCTGTTGCCAAACATATCGGCGCGCGGCATGTGGTGATTACCGACATTAATCAGGACCGGCTGGATTTGGCGAATCGGGTGGCGGATGTCAGGGCGGTCAATGTCGCGCATGAGGATTTGCACGAAGTTATGACAAAACTGAACATCAAAGAGGGTTTTGATGTTGGTCTGGAAATGAGCGGCGCGCAGGTGGCACTTGATCAAATGGTTGAGGCAATGGTCATGGGCGGGCGCATTGCGATGCTGGGGATTCCGCCGGGAAAATCCTCGGTTGACTGGCCGCGCATCGTCTTTAAAGCGATCACCATCAAGGGTGTTTATGGCCGCGAAATCTTTGAAACATGGTATAAAATGATTGCGATGTTGCAAAACGGTTTAGATATCAGCGCTGTCATCACCCATCGTTTCGGGGCCGATGATTTTGAAGCCGGGTTTGCGGCGATGAAGTCAGGTTCCAGCGGTAAGGTCGTGCTTAGCTGGCCATAAAATTACTATGGGCATGCAGGTATAAGATGTGCGGTTCTGAAAAATAGTTGACAGACCTGTTTCTTTTGTTCAATTCTGTTCAGGTTAACCATCGTTTCAGTTCTGCAAGATCGGCTTGAGGGGTGGTATTTGGCAGAATTGAATATGTGCATTGTCGATTTAGAAATGAGTTGACCCTGATCAGGGTTAGAAACCCGTCAAATCCGTTACCGCACGGTTCAGTCAATATAATGCCACAATATAACCGCTGAAAACAGCGACCGAATTTGAATAACAAGGGAGAAAAATCAATGAAATCAATATTTTTATCAACTGTAGCGCTGGTCGCGTTGGCAAGTGGGGTAAATGCTGCCTCCTGTCCGGCGGTGACTGTGAGCGACATGATGGGGGTTGCCGCTGGTGATTTCCCCCAACAATATGAATTGGCAGAGTTTCAATCTTTGGCAAGTTGTACAATGGAATTCAGTGGCAACCCCGATGCGGCGGCGTTGAACGCGCGCATTTTGGGCAATGGTGATTTGCCATCTCTGGCGGACCGTCTGCCCGCAGAACCACTGGTGCTTGCCCCTTATGATGCGATCGGCACCTATGGCGGCACGTTGGATGCGCTGTCAAATGCGACCGAAGCCGGGACATCGGATTTCATGTCTATTCGCCACGTAAACCTGGTGCGGTATTCGGATGATCTGTCAACAATCGTGCCAAATGTCGCCAAAGGCTGGGAGTGGAATGCGGATTTCACTCAACTGACATTCTTCTTGCGCGAAGGTCACAAATGGTCAGACGGCGCAGCTTTTGGCGCGCGTGATGTCAAATTCTGGTACGATAATCTGGCACTTGATTCCAACGTGCGTGAAAAGCCAAAGGACTATGTTCTGGTTGGTGGCGAGCGGATGGAAGTCGTTGTCGTTAATGAGACAACCGTGCAGTTCAATCTGCCATCGCCAAAACCGGGCTTGCTGTCGCATTTTGCCAACCACTACGCACAAGGTTTCCAACCGATGCATTTTCTTGGCCTTTACCACCCGGATGTGAATGCCGATGCGGATGCAAATGCACAGGCTATCGGGTTTGAAAACGGCTATGCGGCTGTTTCTGCCTATTACGGAAACTCTGACTGGATGGATACGGCAACACCGTACCTTAACAGCCCAGATCTGGTTGCAGGCCTGCCCGCAGGGACCGTGCCGACACTGGAAAGCCATATCATCGTTGCGGAGTCGACGGAAGGGCGCCATCTGGTTGCCAATCCGTATTTCTTCCAGGTGGATACTGCGGGAAACCAGTTGCCATATATCAATGAACAGGATGAAGTGTTTGTTGGTGAGGCCGAGGTGCGGTTGCTGAAACTGATCAATGCAGAAGTTGATTATAAATCGCAATCTTTGAACCTTGATGCAGCGCCAATGCTGCTGGAAGGTCAGGAAAACGGTAACTTTACGGTTGAATTGAAACCTGAAATTGCACTGGCATCATTTGCCTTTAACGTGACTTCTGAAAACATGGAAAAACGTAAGGTTTTCGGTGATTTGAAGTTCCGTCAGGCGATGTCTGTAGCTATAAACCGCGATGAGGTCAACGAAGTTGTCTACTTTGGTCTTGGGCAACCGCAGCAATATACAGGCTTTTCACCGACCCCGGCGTTTGTCAGCAAAGAGGTTGAGCAAAGCTATGCGCAGTTCGATCCTGATATGGCCAATGCGTTGCTGGACGAAATCGGCATGGTTGACACTAACGGTGACGGGATGCGCGAATTGCCAAACGGCGATCCGCTGGTTCTGAATCTGCAAGTGGCAACTCAGGCGATCTCGATCAAGCTGGTCGAACTGGTTGGTCAAAACTGGAAAGACGTCGGCATTGACAGCACGGTGAAAGAGGTGACCACGGATGAGTTCCGCTCGGCCATGTCCGCCAACCAGCTTGATGTAACCATGTACGCCAAAAGCCAGCCGTTGGCAGTTATCCTTGGTGTGTCAGAGCTGTTCCAGCCACCGTTTGACAACTATTTCAACCTGCGCACAGGTATGCTGTGGGGCGAATATGTTGATACGGATGGGGCGAGCGGGGTAAAACCACCGCAGTATGTCTATGACATGATGGACGATATCGATGCGTTTCAGGCAGCGATTGTCGGCACGGATGCCTCCAATGAAATCGGGGCGCGTCTGGTGAAAACCATGGTGGATAACCTGTTGTTTATTGGTACCGTTAAAGCGGTGGCCCCGATCTATCACAACAATGCGCTGAAGAACTTTACCGAGTTCCAAACGCAGTCCTACGCCTATTATCGGACATATCCGTATCGTCCTACACAGTGGTATCTGGACGAGTGATCTTATCCGATTGATCTAAAAACCTTGCGGGCAGGCGCGCCTTGCCCGCGAGCACACTCTAATAACAAGCCGAATGGTTGATTGAGAGTTCAGGGGGATTAGCATATTAATGCTACAGTTTTCTAAATTTGTTGCAGTACGCGCGTCATTGGCGATCCTTACATTGGTATTGGTTTCCTTCATTGTTTTCACCTTGATGGAACTGGTTCCCGGTGATTGTGCCGAACGCTACCTGTCTTTCAAAAACTCGCAAGGGGCGGTGATTACACCGGCGGATATTCAGGCCGAGCGGGTGCGTCTGGGGCTGGATCAGCCTTATGTCAAACGCTGGGCCAGTTGGATTATTAACGCGTTTCAGGGGGAATTTGGCGATAGTTGCATTCTGCGCCTCAACATCAGCCAGCTTTTAGGGCAAAAATTCTGGCTTAGCCTTGGGTTGTGTCTGTCGGCGCTGTTGCTTGCCTATGCCATCGCAATTCCTATCGGTATTCTGGCTGCCACTTCAAAAAATGCAGTTTTAAACAACAGCCTGCGTTTGGTCAGCTATCTGGGGCTGGCGCTGCCGAATTTCTTACTGGCGCTGATGATTATGTTATTTTCCACGCTGGTATTCGGGAACAGTCTGACCGGGCTGTTTTCCAAAGAATTCCGCGATGCCGCCTGGTCCTATGAACGTTTCATAGATTTCCTTAGCCACGCCTGGTTGCCGGTTTTCATTCTGGGCTGGTCGGCGACGGCCTTTGCCATCCAAACTGTGCGCGCGCTGATGTCCGATGAAATCGGCAAGCTTTATGTAACCGCGGCGGCGGCGCGCGGGGTCTCGGGGCGGCGGTTGTTGATGCGCTATCCCGCCCGCCATGCGCTTAGCCCGATCATCAACTCGTTGGGTTTTGACCTTAACCGCATCTTTAACGAATTGCCCATCGTCGCCCTGATCCTGACCTTGACCGAGGCCGGATCCCTGTTGATCGAGGCATTGGCACGTTCAAACGACCAGCAACTCGCCGGGGCGATTATTTTCTTACTGACGGCCAGCATTGTCGGGATCAACTTTATCACCGACATATTTCTAGCCCTCACTGACCCGCGCGTTCGTCGCAGTATTATGGGATGAATGATATGAGCGATCAAACACACACACCCTCAACCGCTGATCAAAAATTGAAAGAGGCGTATTTCACCGCCTCGCAGGGGCAATTAATCTGGCAGCGTTTCAAACGCAATAAATCAGCGCTGGCTGGGGCCTGGGTACTGATCATTCTGATCCTGTCGGGGATATTCGCGCCGTTTTTAACCCCGTATGATGCGACCATCGCCGGGCGCGACAAAGATTATATGAACGGTGCGCCGCAAATTCCGCAGTTTTGTGATGACAACGGCTGTTCGATGCGCCCGTTTATTTATACGACCGAGCGCACGCGATCAATCAAGACCAATTTTCGCTGGGTGACTGAAACCGATACCAGTCTCGAGGCCCGCCGGTATGTCGTATTTTTCACCAAAGGCACGCCCTATAAATTCCTTGGAATAACCTTCGATACGCATTTATTTGGCGTCGATAAAGGCATGATCCATATCTTTGGCACGGATTCCACCGGCAAGGATATCTATTCGCGCACCCTCTCGGCGATCAATACATCTATGGCCGTCGGGACCATCGGGGTGTTCATTGCTTTTGTTCTGGCGCTGGTGATCGGTGGGGTTGCGGGATATTACGGTGGCTGGATTGATTCAGGCTTGCAGATGATGACCGATGCGGTGCGCACCATTCCCAGCATCCCGTTGTTCATGGCACTGGCCGCGTTCATTCCCGATGTCTGGAGCGCCGAGGCGCGGTTCTTTTTCATCTCGATGGTGCTGGGGCTGATCGGTTGGCCGACCCTTGCGCGCCGTATCCGAACGCATCTTTTGACTGAAAGAAATCAGGAATATGTGTTGGCGGCGCAATTATGCGGCGCATCCCCGCGCCATGTGATCCGCCGGCATTTGCTGCCCAGTTTTACCAGCTATATCATCGTCGATCTGGTGATCTCTTTTCCCTATATGGTGCTGTCTGAAACCGCGCTTAGCTTTATCGGGCTGGGGTTGAAAGACCCGGTTAACTCGCTGGGCGTGATGTTGCAAAATGTGACCTCGTCGGATGTGCTGTTGAATTATCAGTGGTATTTCATACCCGTGGTCTTTTTCATTGTTCTCGTGTTGGCCTTTGTGTTCGTCGGTGACGGGCTGCGAGATGCCGCCGACCCTTACTCGGATTCCAACAAATGACCCGCTTGCTTGACGTAGAAAACCTGACCCTCCAGTTTGATACTGACGAGGGGCGGATCACGGCGGTGGATAACGTGTCCTTTACGCTTGAGGCGGGTGAGGTCATGGGGCTGGTTGGCGAAAGCGGCTCAGGCAAGTCGGTGACGGCGAAATCTTTGATGAAGCTTAATCCCAGCAATGCGGTTTACAGTGATAATACCAATATCACCCTTCATCTTGAGGGCGGTCCGGTTAAGATCATGGGATTGCATACCTCCAAAGACCTGAAAGTAGTGCGTGGCGGGGCGATTTCGATGATTTTTCAAGAACCCATGGCCAGTTTTGCGCCCGCGATTTCGATCGGCGACCAGATGGTAGAGCAGCTGCAAATCCACACGGATATGAACACCAAACGCGCAACTGAGCTATCTATCGAGATGCTGGACCGCGTCGGGATTTCGGATGCCTCGACCCGTTTCAAGCAATATGCGTTTGAGCTGTCGGGGGGCATGCGCCAGCGCGCTATGATCGCTATGGCGCTGTCTACCAAACCCAAATTGCTGATCGCGGATGAACCGACAACGGCGCTGGATGTGACCATTCAGGCGCAGGTGATTGACCTGATGAAAGACCTTGTGACCGAGTTTGGTATGGGCATTATCTTCATCACCCATGATCTTGGCGTGATTGCGCAGACGGCCGATAAGGTGGCGGTGATGTATCTGGGGCGGCTGGTGGAACAGGGTTTGGTACGCGACGTGATCCGTGATCCTGCGCACCCCTATACCAAGGGTCTGATCGCCGCATTGCCCAGCCTTGACGATCTCGACACACCGCTAACACCGATCCCTGGTGATATCCCCTCACCGCTGGAACGCCCCCCGGGTTGCGTGTTTAATACCCGCTGTTCTGCCAACTTGGGGGCGCGATGCAGTACGGATATTCCCAAGTTTTCCACCGTCAGCGAGGGCCATAGTGCCGCCTGTCATTTATACGATGAGGAGGGGGCCGCATGAGCGACGATATCCTGATCAAAGCGCGCGATTTGTCTGTGCATTACCCACTTAGTGGCGGTAGTTTGTTTGGCCCCAAGCCCGTGGTGAAGGCGGTTGAGGGGGTAAACCTCGACATAGCAAAGGGCAGTTTTTTTGGGCTTGTCGGCGAAAGCGGATCAGGCAAAACCACGTTGGGGCGGGCCTGTTTAAAGGCGGCGCCGATCACCCGGGGCCGCGTGGAATATTGCGACGAAGATGTGACGTATGAGCTAACCGAGATTGACGCCAAGGGCCTGAAAGATTACCGCACCCGCGCGCAGCTGATTTTTCAAGACCCCTACGCTGCCCTTAGCCCGCGCATGACGGTGCGCGATATTATCGCCGAACCGCTGGAGGTCATGGGGCTAACCTCAAGCCGTGAAGAAACCGATGAGAGGGTACGCGAAATTGCCACCAAATGCCGCCTTAATCTGGAACATCTGCGCCGGTTCCCCCATGCGTTTTCCGGTGGTCAACGCCAACGGATATCCATCGCCCGTGCGCTGGTTTCTCGCCCGCATTTTGTTGTGGCGGATGAGAGCGTAGCGGCGCTGGATGTGTCTATTCAGGCCGATGTTTTGAACCTGCTCAAAGATATCCAGCAAGAAATGGGCCTGACGTTCCTGTTCATCAGCCATGACCTTAGCGTGGTCGCGCATGTCTGTGACCACGTGGCGGTGATGTATCTGGGGCGTCTGGTTGAGACCGCCCCGACGCGCGATTTGTTCAACGCCCCGCGCCATCCCTATACCAAGGCTTTGCTATCCGCGATCCCCTCGCTTGATCCCGATGCCCCGAAAACCGCCCAAAAGCTTGAGGGTGAGATCCCCTCACCCACCAACCCGCCACCGGGCTGTAAATTTCAGACACGCTGCCCGTTTGCCGTTGATATCTGCCGTAAAGATGAACCTAAGCTTGAGCATTCCAGTGCGGGTCATGAGGTTGCCTGCCACCGCTGGGCAGAGCTGATGGATTAGGTGCTTTCACCAATGCGGCGGTTTCTGGTCAGCCATGGGAATCCCCTGCGTCGTGTCAGCTTCTTGTTCAGCCGCGCGTTGCATCAACATCGCAACCCGTCTGTTCAGAACATCAATTTCAGTGCGCTGTCCGGTCAGAACTTCATTTAATTCATCCAATAGAACGCTTTGATGGGCGATATGTTCTTCAAGGCGGGTGATGGTGTCACTCATGTTGGCTCCGGGAATAGGGTTTCAGGGGTGTTTTTCTGCCACTTTGGGTATTTATACATGATAGCATCAAAACGTTCCGAGGTCAGGAAAACACCTAGCCAATTGTGCAAATTTGAATAAGGTTCAGCATTAAACCATTTTCGATTTACATTGGCAAACTGGCGGATAAAAGGTACAATACTGGCGTCTGTCATACCAAAGTTTTGTCCTGATAAATAAGGCGTTTCGCCAAGTTTTTCATCTAGCTTTCGCACAAATATTCCCGCCGCGTCTCTGGCGTCTAAAACGTCACCATCTGCATATTTATATCGATCAAGTGCCGATTTAAACGCGCCGTCACATTGTGCAATCAGGGTTTCATCATGGCCATCCAGCCAGCCCTCGGGGTCATTTTGATAGAGCGCCCAGAGCATGATGTCGTAGCTTTCATCAATCACCTGCTTGCCATCAATAAGCACAGGAACCGTGGCTTTAGCGGATGCGGCTAAAAGCTCAACCGGTTTATCGCGAAATACCACTTCACGCAGTTCCACAGAAATCCCGCTGGCCGCGATGGCCAAACGGGCGCGCATGGCATAGGGGCAGCGGCGAAAGGAATATAAAATCGGTCTCATATATCCCAGATAAAACGTTACGCAAAATTTGGCAATCCGTGCATCGACAGCAAGGAATCCTACAAGTAAGGTTGCGCAAAGAAAGGAGCCTGATTTGGCGGCATTTAGGGAACATGATCTGCGCAATGCGATGGGCTGTTTTGCCACCGGGGTTACGGTTGTTACGACCATGACCGCAGATGGACCGCTGGGAATGACGGTCAGCAGCTTTGCGTCTGTATCGCTCGACCCGCCATTGGTGCTGTGGTCGCCCGCACGCAAATCAGCACGATTTCCGGCATTTGAAGCTGCCAGTCATTTTGCCGTGCATATTTTAGCCGAAAACCAGCGCGACTTGGCCAAAGCCTTTGCCAAAACCGGAATCGAGGCCTTTGAGGGGCGCGCATACACAAGCGGAATCGGTGATGTGCCGGTGTTTGATCAATGTGCAGCACGTTTTGAATGCCGCCATACCGCGCGATATGACGGGGGCGATCACTTGATCGTTGTAGGCGAGGTATTGCGACTGGAATATACCGAAAAACCCCCGCTTTTGTATTTTCGCAGCGCTTACGAAAAATTGCAAAAATGCTAAGATATCTCTGTGCACGTTGGAAAAGCCTTAGTCATGCAGGGGCAGGGCTGGCGTTTATTCTGAAAACGCAACCCAACGCACGCATCCATCTGGCGGCCACGGTTTTGGTCGTAATTGCCGCCATTTTACTGCACGTAAGTCATCAGGATTGGCGCTGGCTTATCCTTGCCATTGCGTTGGTTTGGGTGGCCGAGATACTGAATACCGCGATCGAATATCTGTGCGATATTGTGATGCCGGGGCCATCAGAAAAGGTTAAACGCTCCAAGGATATCGCCGCAGGTGCCGTTTTAATTTGCGCCATTGCGGCTGCAATCATCGGCATTATGGTGTTTTTCCCCTATATCCGCGCGCTGTTCTAACTTGCGAGGCGGTGGCCCTTGCGATAGAGATTTGCAAAACCGCAACGCAGGGTCTGGATATGGCTAAGAACAAAAAGCAAAAGGTTAAGCGCCCCAAGGCGATACCGCCGCGTGGATTTCGCGATTATTTCGGTGCCGAGGTTATTGAGCGTAATGATATGTTGGCTAAAATCATTGATGTCTATCATCGCTATGGTTTTGATCCGCTGGAAACACCTGCTGTTGAAACTGTCGAGGCTTTGGGCAGCTTTTTACCCGATGTTGATCGCCCGAATGCCGGGGTTTTTGCCTGGCAGGATGAGGATGATGCCTGGATGGCGCTGCGCTATGATCTGACGGCGCCGCTGGCACGGGTTTACGCAGAATTTCGCAATGATCTGCCAACTCCTTATCGCCGCTATGCCGTTGGGCCAGTTTGGCGCAATGAAAAGCCGGGGCCGGGGCGATATAGGCAGTTTTACCAGTGTGACGCAGATACCGTTGGCACGCCGACGGTTGCGGCAGATGCCGAGATATGTGGAATGCTTTCTGACACGTTAGAAGCCGTCGGCATTCCGCGTGGAGACTATATCGTTCGGGTGAATAACCGCAAAGTTTTGAACGGCGTTATGGAAACGGCTGGCATTCTCAATATGTCCGATTTGTCCAAGTTTGAGGCCGAAAGAAGCGTAGTTATGCGCGCAATAGACAAGTTAGATCGCCTTGGTCCTGAGGGTGTTCGCGCCCTTTTAGGGGCAGGGCGCAAGGATAAGAGCGGGGATTTCACTGACGGGGCGAACCTGTCGGGTGAACAGGCGGAAATCATCATGGGCTTTATGGATGCGAGCCGCGATGATGGTGCAAAAACTTGCGCGCGGTTGCGCGAGCTGGTTGCTGGCTCTGCTATTGGAGTGACGGGCGTAGAGGAGCTGGAAACCATTGCCGAGCTGAGCTTGAAGCAAGGGTATGGATCTGATCGCGTGCTGATTGATCCATCCGTTGTGCGTGGCCTTGGCTATTACACCGGCCCGGTTTATGAGGCCGAGCTAACCTTTGAAATTCTGGATGAAAAAGGGCGTAAACGCCAGTTTGGCTCGGTTGCCGGGGGTGGGCGGTATGATGATCTGGTCAAACGTTTTACGGGTCAAGAGGTTCCGGCAACAGGGATTTCCATCGGGGTTGATCGTTTGTTGGCGGCTTTGCGTGAAAAGGGGCGGATTACCAGCCAATCTTACGGGCCAGTTATTGTGACGGTGATGGATCGCGCACGCATGAGCGATTATCAAAGCATGGTCACAGAGCTGCGCAACGCCGGAATTCGCGCCGAAGTTTATCTGGGCAACCCCAAGAATTTCGGTAACCAGTTGAAATATGCTGACGCGCGAAATGCTCCTGTGGCCGTGATTGAGGGTGCGGATGAAAAGGCAAATAGCGTGGTGCAGATCAAGGATCTGGCACTTGGTAAAGCTTTGGCCGCTGACATTACCACCAATGAAGAATGGAAAGCCCAGCCTGCGCAGGTTGAAATTGCCCGCAAGGATTTGGTCGCTGAGGTACGCAAAATGATTGCGCGTGCGCGCACTTAAATGGTGACCTCACGGGCATATATGACAAACGGGCGTTTGGGTGAGGGGCTGGAACAGGTGCGCGCCGAGGTCGCCCGGTTGATGTCTGGTTTTATCGCCAATGGTGCGCAGACCGTTGAACCTGCAGCGCTGCTGCCTGCCGATATTTTGATCGATCTTTACGGCGAGGATTTGCGCGCCCGCGCTTATACCACCCATGATCCGGTCGCAGGTGAGCTGATGTTACGCCCGGATTTCACGGTTCCTGTGGTGCAAATGCATATGGCAAACGGTGCGCTGGCCGCGCGGTACGCTTATGCGGGATCAGTTTGGCGGCGTCAGGAGCAGGGTTCTGAACGCCCGAATGAATACTTGCAAGCCGGGTTTGAGCTGTTTGACGGCCACGATCCAGCCGCCGATGATGCCGAGGTTTTTGCGGTCATGGCAACAGTGCTCGGCGATTTGCCGGTGGCACCGATAACAGGTGATCTTGGTCTGGTTATTGACGCGATTGAGGCGCTCGATACGAATGCGCATCGTAAAGCGGCGCTTCGTCGTCATGTCTGGCGCCCGGCGCGCTTTGAGCGGTTGTTGCAACGCTATGCACGCCCCCCGACATTTAGCGCAGAGCGCGCGCAATTGCTGGGTGCTGTGCGTGATGGCAGCATTCTTGAGTTTGTCGAAAAATCAGGGGCTGCACAGGGGATCAGAACGGTCGAGGAGATCGTCGCAAGGGCCGAGGTTTTGGCGGCAGAAAAGGCAACGCCGCCGTTAAGTAAGGCCGCTGTTGCGCTTGTATCCGGGGTGCTGGATTTGAAATGCACCATGGCAGAGGCGGCAAGGGGTTTGCGTAAAATAGCACCAATGCTTAGTGCCGCCGCGACCCAACTTGAGGCGCGCACCGAGGCGCTTTCAAATGCCGGTATCGATGTATCATCTTTGCCGTTTGAGGCATCTTACGGTCGCAAAACACTGGAATATTACGACGGTTTTGTCTTTGGTTTTCGGGCAGTTGCACGGCCAGATCTACCGCAAATTGCCCAAGGTGGGCGCTATGACGCGCTGACCCGAGTTTTGGGCAACGGCAAGGGCATACCTGCGGTTGGCGGTATCATTCGCCCAGAGGCATTGCTGGCCTTAAAGGGGGATACGCCATGAGCATTTTGAAACTTGGCCTGCCTTCCAAAGGCCGTTTGCAAGAACAAACCATCGACTGGTTTGCGGCGCGCGGGGTAATAATTGAACGCACCGGATCAGGGCGGGAATATGCCGGGCGCGTGCTTGGTTTTGAAGACATAGAACTGGTTTTGCTTTCCGCCGGTGAGATTCCCAAAGAACTGGCCACCGGGCGCATTGATCTTGGGGTTACCGGGCAGGATTTGGTCTATGAGAAAATCCCAGGCTGGAAGGGCAAGGTTGTTGAACTGGCGGCAATGGGTTTTGGGCAGGCGGACTTGATTTTAGCCGTGCCGGTCAACTGGCTGGATGTGGAAAACATCGATGATCTGGATGCCGTCGCCGCGGCATTTCGCGCAAAACACGGGTTTCGCCTGCGGATCGCCACGAAATACCACAATCTGGTGCGCGAATTTTTGCAAGGCCACGGGGTGGCGGATTATCAATTGGTTGATAGTCAGGGTGCAACCGAGGGGGTCGTCAAAAATCTGACGGCCGAGGCGATTGCCGATATTACCTCCTCGGGGGAAACCTTGCGGGCGAACCATTTGAAAACCCTGCACGATGGGTTGATTTTACGCTCGCAGGCGACACTATACGCCGGGTTGGATGTCTGTAAACATGTTGGCAAAAAGGCCATACTTGTACAGATGTTAGATACACTCGGTCTGGCAATTCCATCAGAATTGTCGCGGTAAAACCATGGAACATGTTATTATTTTACATGGGTTAGGGCGCAGTACTGCCTCAATGGAGCGTCTGGCAGATCGTGTTGGTACAGCGGGGTTTCAAACGCATCTTGTGGATTACCCCTCCAGCAAAGGCACGATTGAAAACCTTGTCGAGCAGGTTTTCCCAAGCTTGCCGTCTGTGCCACAAAAACTGCATTTTGTCGGGCATTCCCTGGGCGGAATTTTGGCTAAAAAACTGGCACTGAAATTGCCTGATACGCGACGGGGCCGGATTGTGCAAATCGGGACACCGAATTTTGGCAGCAAAATAGCCGAGCGGGCGGCGATTTTTGGCGCCCTCATGGGACCGGCATTATCCGAGCTAACGCCAAATTCCGGTATCGATGACAGTGGCCTTGATATCGGTGCCATTGCCGGAACCGCGGCGATCTCGGCCTATGGTTTGATTACGGGTATCAAAGGGGATAACGACGGCAAGGTCTCGGTTATCAGCGCCTGGGGTAATGCACCTGCGGATAAGCGCATTGCTTTTCCCGTGGCCCACAGCATAATGATGCAGGATGCCCGGGTGATTGCGGCCACCACCCGGTTTTTGAAAACAGGTGGATTTTCCAGATAAACCCATATTCAGGATTATGACATGACTATAGATATTGCAAAAATCCGTGCAGAAACGCCGGGGGTAAAAACTGTTAACCATCTGTTGGCGTCAGGCTCGGCATTAATGCCACAATGTGTTGCCGATGCAATTATTGATCATATCACGCTGGAATCCAACATCGGTGGATATGAGGCGCATGCAGAAATGGTCGCCCCGCTAGAGCGCGTTTATGACCTTGTCGCAACGCTGATCGGGGCAAAATCACAAGAAATTGCTTTGTTAGAAAATGCCACCGCCGCCTGGTGTCAGGCATTTTATGCACTGCCTTTGCGTGCCGGGGATCGGGTTTTGACATGTCAGGCGGAATATGCCGCTAATTACCTCGCTTTTCTTCAACGTGCCAAACGCGATGGTATCACGATTGAGGTTATCCCCAATGATGCGTACGGCGCAGTGGATGTGACAGCCCTTGAGGCGATGATTGATGATCGCGTAGCCTTGATTGCAATTACATGGGTGCCGACAAACGGTGGTTTGGTTAATCCCGCAGCAGCCGTGGGGCGCGTGGCGCGGGCGCATAATATCCCGTATCTTCTGGATGCCTGTCAGGCCGTGGGGCAGATGCCGGTGGATGTGCGCGAACTTGGGTGTGATTTTCTGACCGCGACGGGGCGAAAATTTCTGCGTGGGCCGCGCGGCATCGGGTTTTTATATGTACGTGACGCTTTAATTGAAACCCTGGAACCTGCGATGATCGATCTATATGCTGCAAGCTGGAAAGCGCCGGATCAATATGCTTTGCGCGCCGATGCCCGCCGGTTTGAAAACTGGGAAAACGCCTATGCGCTGCGGGCTGGTTTGGGGGCGGCTGTTGAATATGCACTGTCGATCGGGATCGGGGAAATCCAGAAAAGTGCCTGCGCGCTTGCCGGTGATCTGCGGCAAAAACTGCGCGCTTTTGGGGCAGAGGTCCATGATCTGGGGGCGGAACAATGTGCGATTGTCAGCTTTACAATTGCCGGTATGATCCCGCGTGAAACGGTTGCAAAACTACGTGTGCAAGGCATTAATATCGGCGCGTCCAGCCCGGCCAGCACGCCTTTGGATGGTCTGGCGCGCAATCTGCCCGACCTTATGCGCGCAGCCCCGCATTATTATAATACAACTGGCGAAATTGATCAGTTGATCGCAGCGCTTGATGGTCTGCGCGGGTAATTCAGGCAAAAGCGTCGGGTTTGGCCGCGCGCGCCATATGATCCAGAACGGCGTTTACAAATTTAGCTTCGCGGCCTTCGGGGAAAAATGCCTTGGCGACATCAACAAACTCGGTGATTACAACTTTGGGCGGCGTGTTCTGGGTTAACAGTTCCGCACCGGCGGCACGAAATAACGCTCGCAATGTTGGATCAATACGTGCAATCGGCCATTTGGCAACGAGGGCGCGGTCTGTCATTTGGTCAATTTTAGCCTGATGGTTAACGGCCTCGGCGAGCAGGGCGCGAAACAGTTTCAAATTCCCTTCAGCATAGGTGTCACCATCGATTTCGGCGCCCAGACGATGGGTCTCAAACTCGGCTTGAACATCGTCAAGAGCGCTGCCGGATGCCTCCATTTGAAATAAGGCCTGCACAGCAAAAAGACGCGCCGCAGAGCGCATTTGGCGTTTGTCACTCTGCGTGTTTTCAGCCGGTTTTGGCATCAGGTATTCCCCCGGGGTTTGCCAGTATTTCCGGCCATTAAAATATGTTCAGAAGCAGGGGCAATACGCCCCGGGCCGGGGTTTGTAAAGCGGCGTTTTATGGCAATAAGATGCATAGCTGCAAGGGCCGCATCGTGGCCAATAGATTTAGCGTTCTTCGGGTTTTTAAGAGCAATAATTCCATTGCCAATACAAATTCCCTCAACCCCCAAAAGCATAAGGCCCTGGCAGGTGATATTACGGATCATCTTATAATGCACATGCTGTTGGCGAATAATGCAGCCAAGAGCGACGTAACCATCATAACGCCCAGCCGCATTCGCCAGCCGTATAGCTGTGGGAATTTCCAGTGCGCCGGGCACTTCAAGCAGTTCACAGCGCGCACCCGCAGATATAATCGCAGCGCGGGCTTCAGCGACCAGTTTTCCAGTGATATCATCATTTGGCATGGCCACAATTAGCAGACGGGTTGGATTATCAAACTTTGGATCCGGTAAGGCTGCATTGGTTTTTAAAGCCGTCATCTAGATACCCTGATCCCTTCTGTTCTTTAACAGATGTCCTAACGCGGCAGGCGTGTTGGGGCAAGGGGGCGGTGCAATTGCATTTGCGCAAACCCACCGTTTGGCGTATCTGTGCAATATCTTTCCCGCCCGGAGTCGGACTTTGTGTAAACAACGTAAATTTGTATTTTTGCAAGGCCCGCATGGCCCCTATTTCAGCAATCTGGGCCGTAAACTTGTAGCAACGGGTGCGCAGGTTGAACGGATAGGTTTCACCTTTGCCGATCACGTATTTTGGCACAAATCCCTTGATTATACGGCCTTTAGCGGCACTGAGGAAACGTGGCCTGCCTATCTTAAGGATCATATCCTCAAAAACGAGGTTACAGACATTGTGCTTTACGGCGACAGTCGCCCCTTGCATCAAACCGCCCGTGTTGTGGCCACGCAGCTTGATATCACGGTGCATTGTTTTGAAGAAGGCTATCTGCGCCCGTATTGGGCAACATATGAGCGGGGCGGCACCAATGGCAACTCGGCGTTGATCGGGATTAGCGTGCCAGAGATGCTGGAGGCCGTTAAAAAGCACCCCGTTGATCTGCCCGAGGTTCCCGTGCAGTGGGGCGCGATTTGGCATCATGCATTTTATGGGTTTCTGTATCACCTGCTGATTGCTTTCCCGACGCCGCGCTACCGCAAATACCGCCCGCACCGCGAGATCACAGTTTTGCGCGAATTGCTGCTTTATATCCGGCGGCTGGCAATTATGCCGGTGCAAGGGGTGCAGCGGCGCTGGCGCACACGGCGACTTTTGCGCAGCGGCGCGATTTATCATCTGGTGTTGTTGCAGCTAAGCCATGACGCATCCCTGCGCAGCCATTCCGACATCCCCTCAGTTGGTGCTTTTATCAAGATGGTTATTGGCGAGTTTGCGATCGGCGCGCCGGCGCATCACAGGTTGGTTTTCAAAGCGCATCCTTTTGAGGATGAGCGCGAACCCTTGCCAAGATTGGCCCGCGCAGAGATCACCCGTTTGGGGTTGCAGGACCGTGTGCAATATATCCCCGGCGGCAAACTTGGGCCGCTGCTTGACGGGGCAAATAGCACAGTAACCGTGAATTCTACTGCCGCACAACAAGCGCTTTGGCGGGGCTTGCCCATCAAGGCTTTGGGGCGGTCTGTATTTTTAAAACCGGAATTCGTATCCGAGCAACCCTTGGCTGAGTTTTTTGCAAACCCCGATACGCCAGATGGCGAAGCTTATCGTGGATACCGGCAGTTTTTACTGGAAAGCTCACAGATTGCCGGTGGGTTTTATACCAAACGCGGGCGTGCGGAATTGTTGCGCCGTGTTGTTGACCTGATATTATCCCCCAACGATCCCTACGAGGTTTTGCTGGATCGCCAACAACCGACGCCCCCTGAATTAAAGGCCGTATAAAGACGGAAATATGTTCTGGTGCAGTATGCTATTCTGCGCTAAGTTGAGCCTTACTAAACGCTTATCTTACAGGCTATTCGGGGTGGAAATGATTCGGCATCTATGTGCAAATTTTTGTCGTATCTGTCTGTGCCTTGCCTTTGCAATGCTCGTTACATCCTGTGGATTGCCGCGTTCCGGCCCGACGGAAAGCGAGATCCGTGCCAGCTCAATCGAAGAGGGCGGGGATACGCATATTATCGATGTTACGGATGCGGTTGTGCAGGCAACGGCGCGCTCACAGCGGCTTGGCTTTAGCCGGTCGTTTCTAAGTGCCGGGCTTACGTCGATTGATCGAATACATCCCGGCGATTTGCTAAGCATTACCATTTGGGAAAATGTCATCAACGGGGTATTTGCCACGCAGGGCCAAAAAGTGACACAGCTTGGGGCTGTGCGGGTTGATCAGCTTGGTAATATTTTTGTACCCTACGCCGGAACAGTGCGCGCAAGCGGGCGCACCCCTGACGATTTACGTCAAAAAATCACCGAATTACTGGCCCCACAAACCCCTGACCCGCAGATCGAAGTGCGCCGCGAAGCCGGGGATGGCGCGACGGTCAGCATTCTTGGCGGTGTGTCCGCGCAGGGCGTTTTCCCGATTGAGGCATCAACCCGCCGCTTAACTGGCATGCTGGCCACGGCGGGCGGCGTGTCGGTTGATCCGGGGATTGTCAAAATAACCGTGCGCCGGGGCCGTGAAATCGGACAAATCTGGATGCAGGACCTGTTTGATAATCCCGCCAATGACATCCCGTTAAAAGCCGGGGATCAGATCACGCTTGAAAAAGACGAACGTTATTTCGTGTCGATGGGTACAACCGGGCAACGTCGCGTGCGTTTTGAAACTCATAACCCCAGTATCATTGAGGCCCTGGCCCATATTGGTGGCCTGCGCGGTGGTGCCTCCAACCCTAAGGGGATATTTATCTTCCGGGTTGAGCCAGCTACAATTGTTAATAAAGTGCTGGATCGCACAGATATTACGACCCCGCAAAGGGTGATATATGTCGTTGATTTAACAAAAGAAGACGGCATGTTTACGGCGCATAATTTTCAGGTACATAACGAGGATATCATATACGTTACCGAAGCCCCCTACGTGGCCTGGAACAAATTACTAAGAACGCTTATGGGGACACTGAATTCCTTAACAGCGCTGGATTCCGCCTTTACCAGAGCGGCCGGGGTCTTTGACGAATAGACCGCCAAAACTGTTAGCAGGCGTCTCAAAAGGCCTGCTCTATTCCCCGGGCTTGCGACGGGTTATCCGTTCAGCCGGATACATACCATTCCCAATAAAGTTCGGGCGCTGGGGGATGAAAGTTGCCGTATGGGGGCGCTTGGCAAGGTCGCGAAAAGCCCGCAAGAAATACCGGAAAAAGACGACAGTCCTGACTTTTGAGGATGCATTTTTACGCTCGGTTTTGCCGGGGCCAAAAACCCCGCCCATTGGTATAACGATTGATGATCTGGGGATTCATTTTGATTGCAGCGCCCCTTCAAGATTAGAGCATATTTTGCAGCATGATGACCTCGACGATCCACAATTGCTGCAGCGCGCCCGGGATGGCCGCGCGTTTTTGCGCCACTACGGATTGTCAAAATATAACCCCACACCGCTGAACGCAAAAAACTGCCCGCCGGCGGGGTATATTTTGGTGGTTGATCAGGTGGCGCAAGATGCCTCGATCATCGATGGAAATGCTTCAGCTGAGACGTTTACGCAAATGCTGACCACAGCAAAATCCGAAAACCCGGGCCAGAGGATTATCATTCGTACCCACCCCGCAATAGCCGGAAAAACCGACAAGATCGGACATTTTACAAACAGTGACGAAGACGAAAACGTAACGCTTTTCAGCACAGCTTGTAATCCATATGATCTGCTTGACGGGGCCACAAAAGTATATTGCGTTACCTCGCAATTTGGGTTTGAGGCGATATTAACCGGGCACAGGCCTGTGGTGTTTGGGCTGCCATTTTACGCAGGTTGGGGGCTTAGTGATGATCGCCAATCCGTGGCGCGGCGCACGCGCAATCTGAACGTTGATCAGTTGTTTGCCGCAGCCATGCTGGTGTTCCCGCACTGGTTTGATCGAACAATAGGCAAGGCCTGCACATTTGAACAGGCGGCGCGCCAATTGCATGTGGAATCGCGCCATTACTGGGATGGGATAACCCCGAAAGCGGTTTTGGGAATGCATATATGGAAGCGTAATATTGTTGCGGCCTTCCTGAACGGTGCGGGCCGTAAGCCGGTATTTTGCAACAACGTCGCCAGCACTTTGCAGCAAGCGCAAAAAATGAATGGTGAGGTGATTGTCTGGGCGGCGCACGCTTCAAATAACCTCAGGGAAAAATGCAAGTCGGCCAAGTTGCCGCTGTTGCGGATGGAGGACGGATTTTTACGCTCCACCGGCCTTGGCGCTGATCTGACGCCCGCGTCATCACTGGTGCTGGATGACCTTGGAATATACTATGACGCCCAGCGGCCAAGCCGATTGGAGGCCTTGATATCTGAGGCAAACCCCTTGCCCGAATTCGCAGTAAAACGCGCGCAGGAACTGCATAAAGAAATCGTTAAAACCGGTGTTTCCAAGTATAATCTTGGGGGGGAGACCTGGATGTTGAGGTTGCCCAAAGATCGAAATATCATCCTGCTCCCCGGGCAGGTTGAGGATGACGCCTCGATCAAAAAAGGTGCGGGGGATGTGCATACAAACCTTGGCCTGTTGAAAGCAGCCCGGATGGCCAATCCAAAGGCCTACATCATTTATAAGCCACATCCAGACGTGAGTGCCGGGCTGCGCAAAGGTAAGGTCGCTGTGAAGAAAGCCAGATTATATTGTGATCGTATTGTGGAAAACGTTGATCCGATCTGCCTGATTGAACGATGTGATGAGGTTTGGACAATCACCTCGCTTTTGGGTTTTGAAGCTTTGCTGCGAGGCAAGAAAGTCACTTGTTTCGGTATGCCGTTTTACGCTGGTTGGGGGCTGACGATTGACCTCGGGGTGAAATGTGCCCGCCGCGCATCCGGTATTACAATTGAGGGGCTGATCCACGCCACATTGATCGATTACCCGCGTTACATGGACCCGGTTTCAGGCCTGCCTTGCACACCTGAGGTGATGGTTGAACGGTTGGCGCAAAAAGCGACAAAAAGCAAACCGATGTTGCGCGTATTGGCAAAATTACAGGGCATTCTACCTATGCGCGCGTTTTTCTGGCGCTAG
Source organism: Paracoccaceae bacterium (assembly GCA_036479695.1). Classification (GTDB taxonomy): domain Bacteria; phylum Pseudomonadota; class Alphaproteobacteria; order Rhodobacterales; family Rhodobacteraceae; genus NORP23. The sequence goes on along the minus strand of JAZGFN010000001.1, from coordinate 131,683 downwards.
CTATCGTCCGCAGGCGGGCGTAGTTCATGGACGAATTCCTCAAAATCATCGGCGGCCTGGAAGTTTTTGTAAACGCTGGCAAAACGCACATAGGCGACGGTGTCAATGCGTGCCAGTGTCTCCATGACGATTTGCCCGATTTTATCAGAGGGGATATCCGGCTCGCCGAGGCTTTCAAGACGCCGCACAATGCCTGATATCAGCTGGTCGATACGGTCTGGCTCAACCGGGCGTTTTTGCATGGAAATCCGGATAGAACGATCCAGCTTATCGCGGTCAAAATCCTCACGCCGGCCGTTTTTCTTGACCACCGTCAGGTCACGCAATTGCACACGTTCATAGGTTGTAAACCGCCCGGCACAAGCCGGACAAGCGCGCCGCCGCCGGATTGCTGCGTGATCCTCAGCAGGGCGTGAATCTTTAACTTGCGTATCGATGTTGCCACAAAAAGGACAGCGCATATGAAACCTCGTTCTTTGCCTGTGTGTTCATTTGTGGCCACTATAAGGAAGCATCAAGGTTTTGGGTAGGGGGTTTGTTCAGCCGCTAGATGATGGGGGTTAGGCTATATGCGCAGGTGTATTTTGGATTGCATCTATCCCCATACTATTTCATGTATCAACACGTAAATGCATGTAATTATCACACCCCAAGCTACGCCTTTTATCGTGTTTTTTAACTCATTTTTCGACGCTTTCTTGGTTTTGGCATTAGGAGCAATAGCATCGTGGAATACTGGTTTTACCCGGGTCTTATTTTTGCACCAGGTTTCATAATCACCAGGTGAATCGAAATCCTCAGAGAAATCATTGATGTGCGAAAATACTAACTGAGGCTGTGTCTCAACAGAGCATTTGCGCAGTAATTCATCATAAAGCAACCAGCCAGCAGGCCGATTCAACTTTGGTGTAAGCGATTCCAGTTCATGGAGCAGTATATCATGGGTGTCATGCCCAAAACTAAGCGCAAATATCTCTTCCCACTGGCATCCAGTATAGTTGCTTGGTAATAACCGGCCAATAAACCGGATGGTATTTCCCTGTGTCACAAACAACTCTTGTGCTGCCGAGGGCGATAGCCAGACATCACCAAAAAGCAAGATAGTATGACCGCTTGTCAGCCAAAAATCACGACTGGAAAGAAACTTATCGGCAAGATCACCAGTTATATCTGGCCTGATCGGCGTAACATTTACTCCACTAAGCTTAGGGCTGCCGTGTTTGATCAAAAATTGAATGTCAGTGCAGCCAAGTTCGCTGAGTAGATTATGCGTATGTAGATAAAGCGGTATTCCGTCTATAGGAACCATATACTTGGGTACATCGAGGCGCGCATCCCAACGGGCCTGTTCACCAGCACAAAGCACCAAAATACGTAGAGGGCTCATGTGTTCATCTGCAAAAGTATCCTTTAATCTACTGATCCAAGAATGACCTCAGCTTCCGGCTGCGGCTTGGATGCTTCAACTTCCGCAACGCTTTCGCTTCAATTTGCCGGATCCGTTCGCGGGTTACACTGAACTGTTGGCCGACCTCTTCGAGCGTGTGATCGGTGTTCACGCCGATGCCAAAGCGCATGCGCAAAACCCGTTCTTCGCGCGGTGTCAGGCTGGCCAGCACCCGTGTCGTGGTTTCTTTCAGGTTACCTTGAATGGCGTTATCCAGCGGCAGTACTGCGTTTTTATCCTCGATGAAATCGCCGAGCTGGCTGTCTTCTTCGTCGCCAATCGGGGTTTCCAGCGAAATCGGTTCCTTGGCGATTTTCATCACTTTGCGGACCTTTTCCAGCGGCATTTGTAGCTTGGCCGCCAGTTCCTCGGGGGTTGGTTCGCGGCCAATTTCATGCAGCATCTGGCGGCCGGTGCGCACAAGTTTGTTGATGGTTTCGATCATATGCACCGGGATGCGGATGGTGCGTGCTTGATCCGCGATGGAACGGGTAATTGCCTGTCGAATCCACCAGGTCGCATAGGTCGAAAATTTATAGCCGCGACGGTATTCAAATTTGTCCACCGCTTTCATAAGGCCGATGTTACCTTCCTGAATGAGATCAAGGAATTGCAGGCCGCGGTTCGTGTATTTTTTGGCAATGGAAATTACCAGTCGAAGATTGGCCTCCACCATCTCTTTCTTGGCCGAGCGCGCTTCTTTTTCGCCTTTTTGCACCTGTTGCACAACGCGGCGGAATTCGGAAATATCGACGCCAATATATTGTCCGACTTCGGCCATTTCGACGCGAACATCCTCAACCTTTTCACGTTGATCGCCAGTCAGAACATCCCAGCCGCGGGTTTTGAGGGTAGCAACACGTTCCATCCAGTCGGGATCCAGCTCGTACCCTTTGTATTCGTCAATGAATTCGCGCCGGTTAATGCGGGCCTGATCTGACAGCTTTACCATCGCGGAATCGAGGCTCATGATTTTGCGGTTGATGCCATAAAGCTGATCGACCAGCGCCTCAATCCGGTTGTTATGCAGGTGCATGGAGTTCACCAACACCACGATTTCAGTGCGCAGGCGTTGATACTCCAGCTCCTGATTCGAGGTGAAAGTTTCGTCGCTGTTCAGCGCCGCTGCCATGCGCCCCTCTTGCATTTCGGCAAGACGGGTGTAATCGGCGGCGATTTGGTCGAGCGTTTCCAAAACGATGGGTTTCAGCACTTCTTCCATGGCGGCCAGGCTTAGATTGGCCTGTTCGTCCTCGTCATCCTCATCGTCGTCATCATTGATAACGGGGTTGCCATCTGCATCCAGTTCTGCGGGTTTTTCAGCTGTTTCCTCAGGCTTTTCAGGGGTCGCAACGGGAACACCGGGGGTGACATTGACTACCTCGCCGTCCTCTTCCATTTGCTGGCCAAAAGTTGCGTCAAGATCGATCACATCGCGCAGCATGATCTCTTCTTCCAGCAGCTCATCGCGCCAGATCGTGATCGCCTGAAAGGTTAACGGACTTTCGCACAGACCTGCGATCATCGTGCTGCGACCAGCCTCAATGCGTTTGGCGATGGCGATTTCACCCTCACGTGACAGCAATTCAACCGTGCCCATTTCGCGCAGATACATGCGCACAGGATCATCCGTGCGGTCCAGCGTTTCGGTGGTGGCGGCGGCGGCGACTAATTCCCGGGACTTAGAGGCACCGATTTCTTCAATGTCAGCATCGGTTTCCGGCTCATCCTCGGTGTCTTCGTCCTCAACAATGTTAATGCCCATTTCGGACAGCATCGCCATGACATTTTCGATCTGCTCCGAGGAAACCTGTTCGGGCGGCATGAAATTATTCAGTTCATCGTAAGTGATATAACCGCGGGCCTTGGCTTGCGCGATCATCTTTTTGACGGCCGTTTGGCTCATATCCAGCAAAGGGCCAGCGCTATCCTGTTGATCGTCGCCGGTTTTTTGGGCAGTATCTTTAGCAGCCATGGGGTCGCTCCGTCAGGGGGCCGGATCGCGAATCATATGCGAATCACTTGGCCAAAAATCTATTTATATGGAACTTCTACTGCGAATCACTGATTCGCAAGCGTTTCCCTTACTTTTTCTTCCAAATCTCGTTATCAATCAGGTCTTGCAGGCCTCTTGATAGCCCGCGCTCATCGTCAGCATCCTGCGAATCGTCCTTCGATGTGTCTTGCACCGCTTTGATCTGCGCCTCGCGCGCCTGTTGCAGACGCCATGTTAATCCCTCATCCGCGACGCCGGTTATCTCCTCCTCGGCATCTTTAATTTCGGCAATAATACCCTGTTCGGCAACGTGTTTGGCAAGCTCTTCCTGAATGGCCTGGGTCGCCAGTTCACGATTTGCGTCTGGGCGTAAATGCGGGTTGGCGCGAACCTGGCCGATGGACAAAAGTTTGGGGAGGGGCTGAAAGCCGAGGGCAGATTCAATGTTCTGCAACAGATGTTCCCGCTGTTCTGTCTGAGACATATCTAGGGTCTCGGGCAGCTGAGACAAGAGGGCGTCGCGGATTTGTTTCAGATCGGGGGAAATAAAATGGATTCGTTCGAGCTGTGTTTCAAACTTTTCGGCCAGTTCCGGATGGTTTATACAGCCTAAAAGTATAGCGCATTCGCGCACGCGGGCATCTGTTTCCAGCCCGGAATTATGTTGCGCCAACATTGATGATTTCGCCCCAGGCGTTGGGCCGCTTGGCGCGCGTTTACCCCATGCAGGCTTGCCGTTTTGCCAGGGTTTCCCTTGCATTTGCACAGGATTAAACAGGGCTTGGCGGCGCTCGTTAATTGCCGCGCCGTAGTGTTTTCTAAGCGACGGGTCTTTGATTCTCTTGAGGGCGTTGCGCAGGCTTGCGTCCAGTGTTGCGCGACGTTCGGGGCTGTCAAAAACCTTGCCTTCAATTTCGCGTTGCCACAACAGATCAACCATGGGGCGCGCGGCATCAAGCAGTTTTTGCATCGCATCCGCCCCTTGCGCACGGATCAGGTCATCAGGGTCAAGACCTTCAGGCAAGATACAGAATCGTAAAGATTTTCCGGCCTCAAGCAATGGTAAAGACAGATCGATCAGGCGCATGGCAGCCCGCAATCCGGCGGTATCTCCGTCCAGTGCAATCACCGGCTCATTGTGGATGCGCCACAGCATTGCCAGCTGGTTTTCAGTGATTGCGGTGCCAAGCGGGGCGACGGCATGGTTAAAACCGGCCTCTGCCAATGCGATCACATCCATGTACCCCTCGGCGACAATCAGAGCATCCGCTTTCCCCGCAGCCTCACGGGCCGGGCCATGGTGATAAAGACTGCGGCCTTTATCAAACAGCGGCGTTTCCGGCGAGTTCAGGTATTTTGCCCGCGCATTCGGGTCCATCGCCCGCCCGCCAAAGGCAATGCAACGCCCCCGGGCATCCCGGATCGGGAACATAATACGGCCACGAAACCGGTCATAAGGTTTGCCACCGTCATCAGGCTTGATACACAGTCCAGCATCGATAATTTGATCTTCTGGGATGGTTTTACCACTTAAATGTTCGAAAAGTGCAGTTCTGTTGTCGGTCGCAAAACCAATTTCAAAGCGTTCCAGCGTGGTTTCGGGCAATCCGCGCCGTTCCAGATAAGCACGGGCTTCAGCCGCGCGGGCCGTGCGAAGTTGTAGGCGGTAAAACTTGCTCGCCAGCTCCATCACGTCAGCCAATGTTTTGCGCGTATCGGCGCGTGCCTGCTCTTGGGGGCTGGATTTTGGCACGGGCATACCGGCCTCACGCGCCAGAATTTCGATCGCTTCCATGAACCCGACGTTTTCTGTGTCTTTCACAAAAGAAATCGCATCGCCTTTGGCATGACAACCAAAGCAATAGTAAAAGCCTTTACGGTCATCTACATGAAAAGACGCAGTTTTTTCTTGATGAAAAGGGCAGGGCGCCCACATGTCGCCTTTGCCGGGGTTCGATTTTTTGTTGTCCCATACAACTTTGCGCCCAACCACCTGGGTCAGGGATACGCGGTCGCGCAAATCATCCAAAAATCCGGGCGGTAGGCTCATGGGGTAATCTCTATGTCCTGTCGCAGGGTTCCATCGACATTATATATATATATGCGTTCAAGGCCATCGCGATCCTTTGTAACAATGGCAAACCAGTCACGCCCCTGGGTAATTGCAGTTGCAATCTCACCGTCTGGCAGCGAGATCGAGGGGGGCAGTGGCAGCGGTGCTGGGGTGGGTTGCGCGATCTTGATGACAAGCAGTACAACAATCGTTAACAAACCAAGGATCATCGTTGCGGTCAGCACGGTTACAAGCCTGCGTAAGGCACGCAGGCGCGGTGGCTCGGGCATATCGTTAACATCTATTGGAGCATCTGGTTCACCCATGGCCGACCCTTTTGAAAATCCGTTACGCTTGGTGCTGGGGCTGACCCCTGCTAAGCGCCTTGATAAAGCCTTGGCCGCCGTTGTGCCAGAGGGTATGACCCTTTCGCGCTCACGTATTCAGGCACTGATTGAGCAAGGCGCGGTACGGCTCGAAGGGGAGGCACCGATTTTGTCCCCTAAAACCAAGGTGATAGGCGGGCAAATATGGTTAATAGACCTGCCCGAAGCTGTCGATATTGCAACCCTGCCTGAGGATATTCCGCTGGACGTTGTGTTTGAAGATGCCCATCTGATCGTGGTTAATAAACCTGCGGGCATGGTTGTGCATCCGGCCCCCGGCTCGCCAAATGGCACATTGGTAAACGCGCTTTTGCATCATTGTGGCGACAGTTTATCTGGGATTGGCGGGGCAAAACGGCCCGGAATTGTGCACCGGATTGATAAGGATACTTCGGGGTTGCTGGTGGTAGCAAAATCGGATGCCGCGCATCAGGGGCTGGCGGAAATGTTTGCAGCCCACGATATGGAGCGGCGTTATCTGGCGTTGGTTTGGGGTGCACCCAGCGCTGCCGATCCGCGGCTTGCAGGCGTAAAGGGCGTGGGTTTTGAAAGCGGTAGCATTATCCGGATTTCCGGCAATATAGCGCGCCATAAAACGGATCGCAAACGTATGGCTGTTGTCACTGATGCCGGTCGTCACGCCATCACCCGCACCCGGGTTCTGGAAACGTTTGGGCCGACGGATAAACCTGTTGCAGCCCTAGTGGAATGTTGGCTGGAGACCGGTCGCACACACCAGATTCGCGTGCATATGAGTTATGCCGGTCACGCGCTGATCGGTGATCCGACCTATGGTTCGCGCCGGGCAATTGCAAAAAAGACCCTGCCAGAGATGGCGGTTAGTGCTTTGCGAAATTTCCCCCGGCAGGCGCTACATGCAGCAACATTAGGGTTCAAACACCCCGTTACAGGTGAAATTTTGCAATTCAATGCACCATTGCCAGCGGATTTTGAGGACCTGACCCAAGAGCTGCGGCGCCGCTAGGCAGCAATCGCTGTTATATTATCGATCTTGCAGATAGCATGCGAAATTCTAACATATTGTTAAATACTCGCGCCCATATTGAAAATTCAGTCAGACGCACCCATATGTTAACCAAGCGTTAAAAAAATTCGCAAGAGGAGTGACAGATGAATTATTCCAATTTACCGGCCCCCTCGCCGGAGCAGGGGTTGTCAAATTACATGCGGGAAATCCGCAAGTTTCCGATGCTTGAACCCGAGCAGGAATACATGTTGGCCAAGGCGTGGGTGGACCACGAAGATAGCGATTCTGCGCATCAAATGGTCACTTCGCATCTACGTCTGGCGGCAAAAATTGCCATGGGGTATCGCGGCTATGGATTGCCGATTGCCGAGGTGGTTTCCGAGGCAAATGTTGGCCTGATGCAGGCCGTAAAACGTTTCGATCCCGAAAGGGGTTTTCGCCTTGCGACCTATGCAATGTGGTGGATCAGGGCCAGCATTCAGGAGTATGTTTTACGCTCTTGGAGCCTTGTAAAAATGGGCACGACATCGGCCCAGAAGAAACTATTCTTCAACCTTCGTAAGGCTAAAAACAAGATTGGCGCGCTTGAAGAAGGGGATTTACGCCCCGAGAATGTCGCGACAATTGCCAAGCAATTGAACGTGACGGAAAAAGAAGTTATTTCGATGAACCGGCGTATGGGCGGCGGTGATGCCAGTCTGAATGCCCAGATCAAAACTGATGGTGAGGGCGCTGCCGAATGGCAGGACTGGCTACAGGATGAGGATGCGGATCAGGCTGCTGACTACGCCGAAAAAGATGAGCTGGAGCAGCGGCGCGAATTACTGTTGTCAGCGATGGAAGAACTTAATGATCGTGAGCGCCATATCCTGACGGAACGGCGCCTGAGCGAGGAGCCAAAAACGCTGGAACAGCTGAGCGGTGTTTATTCGGTCAGCCGCGAACGCATCCGCCAGATCGAGGTGCGGGCGTTCGAAAAAATTCAGAAAAAGATGCGTGAGCTGGCGGCGCAAAAAGGCATGGTGCCAGCGGTTAATTAATAGTCTCCCGGCAGAATGATCAGCCGGGAGATATAAGAAAAACCGCTTAATCAGCAGCGAATCCTGCAAAGATTGTACCGCTATCGCCATTTATTAAGATTATCCCACCCACTTCATCGGGTATGGAATTAATGTCATCATACCCGAAAAAACGGCCTTGGGCGACGCTAGTAGTGCCTGCGCCTGTCAAATTAACCACGGCGTTGTTCTTTTCGGTTGTGATCGTCCCACCCGAAAAGCTGTTTCCAGAAATGGACATACCCACCACGTTAATTGTATCAAGTACGTGATCACCGTCAAACCCAGCTAGCGTAACGTTTGCCAGCGCACTGTTGAAGTTCATCACTACGGTGCTGGTTCCATTGTTCAAATCATCAGTTGATCCTAACAATATTTTACCTTTAGCCTCTCCGGTGTATGTAGCAATTCCACTGTTGGGTACATCGCCAGTATCCGTGACGATGCCGCCAATACCTATAACTGTGTAATCGGTGCCGCCGGATGAATAATGCTGCTCATAAACTGTGATATATTCATATGATGAACCAAGTTCATCCGTAATAGTTAGCACAGAGCTTCCATCTGTTAGAACGTTGCCGCTTAAAATTCCGGTCAACGTATAGGTTCCGTCAGCTACGGTCATGGCCTTCGTGTCGTGCTTAAGGCTGCCAGTTATATTTAATAGCTGCGTAGCACCTGAAACGTCATTGATCTGAAGAGAAACACCACCCAGAGTGCTTGTTACATCAGCAGTGCTATCCATGGTTTCGTAAGACGGTCCGCTTGGCCCAGTCGGCCCACCCGGTTGGCTTGAACCACAGGCAGATAAGGCGAGGCCTGTAATTAATATGGTTGTAATTGTTGTAGATGATCTAAAAAGGTACATGATTGCTCCGTTAATCTATGCTTGGTGTTAAATGATAGTCAAATAAATCTATAATATATCAACATTTCAACGCATCACCCAAACGGGTGATGGCGTTAAAGCTTGAATTGGAATTTCGCATTATTTTCGTGCTTTGAGCCTTCGTGTTGCTTCCGCACTTAGTGGATCCTCGGGCCAGGGGTGTTTGGGGTAGCGTCCGCGCATGTCTTTGCGCACGTCAACGTAGGAACTGGCCCAAAACCCCGGCAAATCGGCGGTGGTTTGCACGGGGCGCCCGGCGGGGGACAGTAATTCGATCAGCAAGGGCAGGTGATCCGGGCCAACGCTTGGATGAACGGACAGGCCAAACATTTCTTGCAAGCGCACCGATATGGCAGGCTGCGCGCGGGTGTAATCCACGGATAAACGGGTGCCGGTTGGGGCGTTAATCGCTGCCGGGGCAAGGGTATCCAGACGTTTTGTTGCCTCCCAATCCAGCAGGGTCTTGAGGGCAGCAAGCACATCAATTTTCTTGAGATCAGTCGCGCGTCGACAGCCTGCCAGAAACGGCTGCAACCAGATATCCAGATTATCCATCAGCTCCGCGTCAGACATATCCGGCATATCCGCGCCGCGCGCGTGCAGCCATGTAACGCGCGCGCGCAGCAGACGCGCGGCTTTGTTCCAGTTCAGGGCTTGCAGACCAAGGTCTTGCACGCCCTTTATCATGGCATTGCTAATGGCCGCCTCGGGGGCGGATTTCCAGTGGCGATCCTCTAGCATTAGCGCCCCGAGCATCTCGCGTTGGCGGGCAATCACGGCGCCATCTCGCGGCGACCATTCGCACAGGTTGGCAGTATGGGTCGGATGCAGGGCGCGGGCCTCAACCTTTGTGATAGGGGCACCTTGATAGAGGCGCGCCTCACGGGTATCGCCGTCCAGTATGCAGGCGATCAACATGCGGCAATTGGCCAGATTATCGCTGGCGTCAACAATGGCGCCTTTACCTCCGGAAAGCAGGAATCGCGGCGCCTCGCCCGCGCGCCGTAGCCCGATACGATCAGGATAGGCAAGCGACAGTAACGCCCCGGCTGACAGCCCGGAACCGGGGGTGTTCGGCACCAGATTGGCGAGCCTGCGGGCCTCGGATTTCAAGGTGGAAACGGCGTTGTGATCGACACGAAAAGGATGACTGGATTCAAATTTTTGCGGGTTGGCAATGGCTTTTAGTCGCAAGGATATATCGGCCGTGCGCCCGATAATCGGATCGCGCCCCTCTTGCAAAGCCGCAAGGGTTGCCGCGGTTTCGCGTGCGCCATGTTTGGCCCCATGCACCAGCATATGCCCAAGGCGCGGATGCAGTGGCATGCGGGCCAATATCTTGCCGTGATCCGTGATCCGCAGGTTTTTATCAAGTGCGCCGAGGTCTTGCAAAAGGCTTTGGGCATTTGTAAACGCGCGCGTTGGTGGTTGCGCTAAAAATGCCATGCTTTCAGGGGTGTTCGTGCCCCATTGTGCCAGCTCTAACACCAATGCGCTAAGGTCAGTGGTGGTGATTTCTGCGGGGGCAAAGGGGGCAAGCCCACCTTCTTCAGCGCGACTCCAAAGGCGGTAACAGACCCCGGAGGCCACACGCCCGGCGCGGCCCTGACGCTGGGTCGCTTCGGCTTTTGTAACCCGTACAGTAACAAGGCGCGACATGCCCGAGCCTGTATCAAAACGCGCCCGTCTGGCCCGCCCTCCATCAACCACTACCCGGATATCCGGGATGGTTAGTGAGGTTTCGGCGATGGCCGTTGCCAGCACGATCTTGCGCCCTTTTTGCAACGGTTGCAGTACTTTTCGCTGCGCTGAAAACGCCATGCCACCATAAAGCGGCATAAGCGTGCAATCTGCGGGCAGCTGAGAGTTTAATATGCTTTGTACCCGCCTGATTTCCCCGGCACCTGGCAAAAACACAAGGATACCACCCGTGGTTTCCGCTATGGCTTGGCGCACCAATTCGGCGACGCGATCTTCGAACCTTGGGCCATGTCGCGCGGGTTTATGGGGGCGGGGCAGCCAGCGGGTTTCCACCTCAAAACCGCGCCCCTTAGAGGTAATCACCGGCGCGCCGCCCATCAATGCGGCAACAGGGGCCGCATCAAGCGTGGCAGACATCACCAGAATATGCAGATCATCGCGCAAGGCCGCGCGGGCCTCAAGACAAAGTGCAAGACCAAGATCACCGTGCAGGGATCGCTCGTGGAACTCATCAAATATTATGCAATTAATGCCGCTAAGCGCCGGGTCATGCTGGATCATGCGGGTCAAAATACCCTCGGTCACAACCTCAATCCGGGTGGCCTTGCCGATGCGGCTTTCGCCTTTTATGCGATACCCAACGTGCCCGCCGGGCTTTTCGCTGAAATGTTCAGCCAGACGTTCAGCGGCTGCGCGGGCTGCTACGCGGCGTGGCTCCAGCATCAAAATCCGGCCTTTATAAAGACCAGATTCATGCAGAAATAGCGGGATGCGCGTGGTTTTACCGGCACCCGGCGGCGCTTGTAAAACTGCCTGACCCTGCGCGCGCATTGCGTCAAGAAGTGTGGGTAAAACACCCTCGACAGGCAGGGTCACCATGGCGATTATCTAAGGGTTGCGGTTAGCGTGCCGATGTTGGTTTTGGCGGAAAACCCTGCGATATACATCAACCCATCATCGCGCGGAACATAAGTAACCGAGGTCGGGACAATTCCGCCCGACTGGCCATTAGCGCCCGCATAAGCGACCGAACATTGCACCCGCCCGTCACTGAATTTACGCGCATTGGTGAAGGTAACTTTCATGCGTACCTGCCCATCAAAAAGCGCGAATTGCCCGCCGCAGATATGGTCCATCGAAACGGGGCGCAGCAGCAGATAAATCAGGCTCATCGGATCGAGCGTATTGCGCTGGCTGGTAGCATCTGACGCGATATGTTTTTGCGGATCAAACACAACTTTGGATACTTTATTGCCCGAATAATGGATCTCGGCATGTGAGATTTTACCGTCCTCATTCGATTTTGACGTATATAATCCAGGCAACAACTGCCCGGTATTTGCTACGCGGCCTTTGATATCGCTGTCAAACCGCACATCATAAAGCGCGCCGGTAATGCCGGTCGTATAAAGCGCGCCCGAAGCCGTGTATTGCCCGCCCCCGTTCGTCGCCGTCACCCGCATTTCACCAATTTTGGCGATGCCCAGATTGATGTTGAAAAGATAATTAAAGGATTCGGCGGCTACCGGGGCCACAGAGGCCGCCAAGATTGCGGCTACTGAAAGTAATTTTGCCAATGTATTTCGTGCCATGTGTATTCACCGTTTTTTGTTAACTCTTTTGGTCCATAAAACATATGGCAAGATCAAAAGATAGCAAACCCCCTGCCTGTTTGATTGCGCCAAAACTTGCCGTGTAAGCGGATTGTGACAGTTGAAAACTTTTGCTTGAGGCGGGTAAAAGCGACATATTAGCGCTATCATGGCAATTACAGCGGTTGAATCGATCTGTGCTAATCATCTGGTACAAGCCCAAGAAATGTTGCAAAATGTAATGAAAGCATTGCAGATCGGGTTTCGGACCGGGTTAATACGCTGTGATCGAATCGGTATTGTTACGTTGCTGCTGGCACCAGTTGAAGGAGAGGGGGCATTAGGTATAAAATGCCTTCCAATTCGTCGGATTACCCCTTGACGATCCCTACTGTTCGGCTTAAAGAAACGCTTCGAATTCTGGTGCCTGCGGGCACTTTTTAGAGCTTAAAGTAAGGACATCATCATGTCTCGTCGTTGTGAACTAACCGGTAAGGGCGTTATGACTGGCAACAATGTCAGCCACGCTAAAAACAGAACGCGTCGGCGGTTTTTGCCGAATTTGAATGATGTAACGCTGGCATCTGACGCGCTTGGCCGCGCTTTCAAATTTCGCATCTCAGCGGCTGCATTGCGCACGGTTGATCACCGCGGAGGTCTTGATGCGTTCATGGCCAAGGCTAAAGATGCTGATCTTTCAGTTGCCGCTTTGAAGGTTAAAAAAGACATCGCGAAAGCCCAAATAATCGCGTGATTTTTGAACATTTTAGATTTTCAGCCCTGTCAGCAACCGTTGGCAGGGCTGCTTCGTTTTAGCACCTTGCATTTGCAAAATATGTATTGATAGATGCGCATATGCGTAATATCTGCCAATTTTTTACAGTAGTACTGGCCGTTAGCCTTTTGGCAAACGGCGCACTTGCTGCCTTTAGCCAAGGGTTGATGGCTGGCAGTCAAAGTATAGTGATTTGTTCGCCAAGCGGTGTGCATGCGATAATTCTGGGTGCAAATGGCGAACCCGTTAGCGTGACGCATAGCTGTGATGATTGCTGTTTGACATTTACGGACGACGCTACGGTTTATTTCCCAATCCTATACGAAGCGCGTGTTTTCAGAGATATAGTTATATATACGGCCCAGAATACCTGGAAACCACAACCAAGAATTCACGTCTTAGCACGGGCACCTCCATGTTAGTTTAGCATTAAACTAAATGTCAAACTAACATCTGAAGGAAACTAAAATGTATCTCAATAAACTAGCATTCGCAGTCATAGTCCTAGTATTTTCTGCTGGAATAGCGGTTTGCGAAACTATAAAAATCGAACATCAGTATGTTCGAGTATCCAGCACTATATCGAAATCAGGCGCAGTATTTATGCACATAATGAATATTGGCAATGAAGATGACAAATTAATTGCGGTTATCACTGATATCGCAAATATGGCAGAATTACATGCGCATATCATGGAAGACGGCATTGCAAAAATGCGTGAAGTCGAGGGTGGTTTTGAAATTCCAGCTGGCGGAATGACCTTATTGGAACGCGGGGGCATGCACATTATGCTAATGGGATTAACCAAATCCTTGGCGCAGGGCGATACTGTTACAATGATACTGGTGTTTGAAAAAGCTGGTGAGATCATTATCGACGTTCCTGTTGATAATGAATACCAAGGTAGTATGGATATGCAGCATGGTGATCATGATATGAATGAGACAACCGAAAGCTCGGATTAAACCGTTTAGTGTGAAATTGTAGTAGGGCGGGCTACCATCTGTTACTTTAGCGCAGTAAATACAGGCATAAATTTCAACTTTTTGTGGTTTTACGGATGACAGCACTAGAAAAATACACACGTTTGGAGGCACTTGGCAGATGGCGAGAAACGCCAGAAAAACCTGCACGCGAGGTGATTGTATCCTTTGGAAATGCAACGTTATTGCTGTCAGATCAACACGAAGAACCGTTATCACACTGGGCAATGGCTGCAACGCTACGTATTGCATGGGATGGGGAAATCGCCATCTATTCGCCTGACGCAGACGGGCGCGAAACGCTGGAAATCGATGACGCGGATATGGTTGAAGCAATTGCACAGGTTTCGCGTGCTGAAAACGTGAAAACCCGTCGAAAACCGTGGAGAATTTGGGTGCTTATGCTGGTCGTTCTGGCAATTCTCGGAGCCGGGATGTATTGGGGCCCGCAGCTTGTTCGCGACCAGGCGCTGCGAATGACAAATGCAGCAAGCGCGCGGCAAATTGGCTTTGAAATGCTGGGTGCGTTGCAGATCGAAATATGTAAAGAACCACGGGCTGATGCTGTGCGCATGAAATTGCAGCAGCGGTTATTTCCATCTAGTGACGCCCGTCTTGTTATTGCCAAAAACGCGCCGGCAGGAACGGTTTTTCCTGGCAGATTACTGTTGATTGGCAAGGACACGTTGCTTCAGTTTTCTACGTCGGATCAATTTATACTTTGGGCTGCCCAGTTGCAGATGCAAGAACCACCCGATACTGATCTATTCCAAAACGGCACCCTTGCAGATGTCGTGCATTATGTAACACGCGGAAATATACCGCGTATGAGGCTGCTGGAAATGGCGAACCAGATATTGGATGGCGGGCATATTGAGGTTGCATATTCGCAAGGATTTGCACCATTGGATATAAGTTTACGTGCACAAGATTGGACGTTGCTTAAGGATATTTGCCTTGAATAACAGTTAGTTGACTGTATCTTTGGGTGCGGCACCATTAAAATGTGCAGTTAGATTTTGCAATGCCCGCATACCCATGGCCTCACGGGTTTCAAGGGTCGCAGACCCCATATGAGGTAGAAAAACGGCATTGTCACAGCGTAAAAGCTCAGGATGAATTGCAGGTTCATTTTCGAAAACATCAAGGCCAGCACCGGCGATTTTACGTGACAACAAGGCCTGCGCTAATGCAGCTTCATCCACAATTTCACCGCGCGCAGTATTGATCAGAAATGCGGTTGATTTCATTAAACCAAAACGGTCTGCGTCGATCAGATGTCGGTTTTCAATGCCGCCCGGACAGTGCAGCGAGATAAAATCGCAAATCGGCAGCAGCGCATCAAGCGTGGCCATTTGTGTTGTCTGGGTTTGGGCTAGCACGTTGGGTGCGATTTTTGAACGATTATGTGTTAAAATTCTCATACCAAATCCAAAATGCGCCCGCTTTGCCATCGCTTGCCCGATTCTGCCAAAACCAACGATACCCAGCGTCTTGCCGGTAACACTGGCACCCATCAGATGAGTGGGGCGCCAACCAGTCCAGTTTCCGGTTTTAATTTCCTGCATACCCTCGACCGCGCGACGGGCGCTCATCAGCAGAAGGGTCATGGCAAGATCGGCTGTGCAATCATCCAGAACACCGGGGGTATTGGTGACGGTAACGCCGCAATTTCGGGCAGATACAACGTCAATATGACTATAGCCAACACCGTAGTTAACAATGATTTTTGCCTTTGGTTTCAAATCGTTAAAGAAGCCCTGATCCAAGGTATCTGTCACGGTTGTCAATATCGCGTCATGGCTTAGAAAGGCGGCGCGCAGGGTGGGGCGGTCAACGGGTATATCATGGATATTAAGCGTCACATCAAATTGCGCGGCAATGCCATCCTCAACATTTTGCGGCCATTTTCGGGTTAGAAAAACCTTGGGGCGAGTCATAAGATTGCTCCGATTTTGTTCGCGTAACTCTACGATAAAATTGCTAATAATACAGCTTTAAACTCTGGTTAACCATCTTGGCGCATTTTCTAGATAACCCAAGGATTTGATATGCAGCCCACAGCTAGTGATTCGACTAAAATACCTACATCCGCATTGCCCAGTGATCATGCGGAATTGCGTGATTGGTTGCGGCTTTATCGTTCTCGCAGGGTTGGGCCGATGACGTTTATTCGTCTTATCCGTGCGCATGGAAATGCAGCAGCTGCCCTTGCCGCATTACCAAAATTGGCCGCAGATTCCGGGGCAAAGGATTATACGCCTTGCACGATTGATGCAGCCGAGCAGGAGTTGCAGAAAGGTTTTGCGGCAGGTGCGCAATTACTGTGCCTTGGTGCGGCGGATTATCCGAAATTGCTGGCAAATATCGCTGACCCGCCGTCGATACTGTGGGCGATTGGTGATCCGGCACTTGCGCAAAAACCCTGTGTGGCACTGGTCGGCGCGCGCAATGCATCCTCATTAGGGCGACGCATGGCCGCGCGATTGGCCCAAGGCTTGGCGAAAGAAGGGTTTGTTGTGGTTTCTGGCATGGCGCGCGGCATAGATGCAGCTGCGCATGATGCGGCAATGGCAGGCGGTACGATTGCAGTGCAGGCCGGTGGCGTTGATAATGTATATCCCAAAGAAAACAATATGTTAGCTGAAAAAATAGCGGAGAGTGGTTTGCGATTGGCCGAGATGGCAATTGGTGTGCAGCCCCAGGCACGGCATTTTCCGCGTCGAAATCGGATAATTTCGGGTATAGCGCAAGCGGTTGTCGTGGTTGAAGGGGCCAGCAGATCGGGCAGTTTGATCACGGCGAAAGATGCGCTTGATCAAGGGCGCGAGGTTATGGCCGTGCCGGGAAATCCGATGGATGGGCGCGCTGCGGGCTGTAATATGCTGATCCGTGATGGGGCAATTCTGGTGCGTTCTGCGGCGGATATTATTGAGGCATTGACGCAGGCCAGTGAGGTCGTTCCTGCGGCTAAACAAAAGGTTGAAAAAAAGCCTGAGGGTGATCTGCCAACCGCACTTTTGTCGCTTTTAGGGCCAACGCCGATTTCTGAAGACACATTGATCCGCGAAGTAAAATGGCCTGCGCATAAGGTGTTATCGGCGATTCTTGATCTGGAACTGGCACAAAAAGTTGAGCGCCATGCAGGTGGAACGATTGCAGCAGTTGTTTAGCCGCGATCAGCCTAGCAAGCCAATCCAGTGTTTCAGCAGAGATTTTTCCTGACGTTTGGCCCTGTTTGACCAGGCCTTGGCACCCTGCGGACGCTCCATCTGTGCGACCGGAATATTGCTGCGCATATCAAGATTAGCGACAAAAATTGCAAAGCTATACCGGCGCTGGCCCTTGTCCAGATACCCGGCTAAACCGCGTGTAAAGTTAAGGGTTCCAGTTTTTGCAAAGACATTCATGCCGTTGTTATTAAATGGTTTTCCACTGGTATCATAAAGTGCTACGGGTTTTAACAGCCCATTAAGGTGCTGCTGGCTGATGGGACTCGCCAACATATTTGCCATTTGCAGCGCGCTCACTCTGGCGCGATCTGTCAGTCCGGAATGGTTGTGAAATTCTGTGCCAGAGACGTTCAGATATTGTTCAACCCAACGGCTCATGGCACTAGCAGAATCGTGCAAGGTCCCCGGTCTTTTTCCAGCTCCGTATGAGGCTGTAAGGCCAAGGCATTCGGCGGTCAAATTGTTGGAATATTTCAACAGCCAACGCAAAACCTCATCAAGATGATGGCTGTCAAAACGCACGACCTCTGTGGCATTTACCGGGGCGGTTTTGCGGTGATGCGGCGGCAGTTTCAATCCGGCATTCAGGGCCAAAGTTTGAAAAACCTCGCCGACATAATCAGCGGGGTGGCGCACAGGTAACCAACGCCCACCACTGGAACCAAGGGCCGAAGTGGCGACAGACCAGCGATCATGGTCGTTCACATTGGTGTATTTAAAAACGGGCGCGCCGCGATTCTCAGTGCTAATACTGATCCCGCGCACCAAAGGACGCAGACGTTCAGTGCGCGCGTCAAGGCTAAGTTGATAACCGTTTGCGGCTTGTTTCCATTCAAAATAGACACGGTTAAAGTTTAGACTTAAACCAGAAATTGTTGGGTTATACCCCAGATAAGTCGGCTGGGCCGGATCAATTTGTGCAATGTCCGGCAGGGCCGAGCTATCGACGTAAAACTTGCCGGTAATGCCACGAATTCCGGCGTTGACCAAAGCCGCGGCCAAAGACGCAAGCTCATCCGTATCAAGCGCGGGATCACCGCCGCCAACCAGATATAAATCACCTTCTATCACACCGTTTTGCAGCGGGCCAGTTGCCATCAAACGGGTGGTGAATTTATAACCTGGTCCCAAAATGTGACGTGCATAAACGGCCGTTATCGCCTTGGTAACGGATGCAGGTGGCAGGGCAAGATTTGGTTGATAGGCGTCAATAATATTGCCGTTTGTAACATCGCGCAGCACATATCCGGTAATCGGCGCAAGCACAGGGTCAAGCCGCGATGTCCCCGCAGTTGCTGCACGAATAATATTGGCGGCATTGCGCAAAACTGGCCGGGTTTCAGCTAGACTAATGCTGGGCAACGTCGCCGCAAGGCCGCTAAGAAATAAACGTCTATCCATGAACTAATCTATTTTTTCCAATTACCACGGGCACGAATCTGGGTTGAGGATACATCAACAACCGGTCCTTCCAACAAACACCATGCGGGTGGCGGTTTAAAGGGCAAACTTTGTGCAGCATTAAACGAAATTCGTGCGGTGTCATATTTTTGCGCAGCACGAGATTGCGCAGCTTTCAGATGTTCGCCGGGGCGTGATGTAATGCCGATTGGCACATTTTGCATGATCCATTCCCAACGTTCCCATCTGTGGAAATTAACCAGATTATCCGCGCCCATCAACCACACAAACCGCACCTCGGGATGCATTTCTTGCAGTTTTTCCAACGTATCCGCAGTGTAACGAGTGTTCAGATGGGTCTCAATATCCGTGATCTCAACGCGCGGGTGCTGCATGATTTCGCGACAAGCCACCAGACGTTGCGCCATCGGTGCCGGCCCGTTGGATTTCAGCGGATTGCCCGGGCTAAGCATCCACCAGATACGATCCAGCCCAAAGCGCCGCAGGGCCTGTTTGGTGATATGCACATGCCCGATATGGGGCGGATCAAACGAGCCGCCAAGCAGGCCGATGCGCATACCCGATGCCGTATTTGGAAATGTTAACAAATTTATGCCCTTTTCGCGCCGTTTCCCCTTTGTCTGCGGACAATCGGGAACTGTCAACATTTTGGCGCGTTGCACCTGCGCGCAGGTTTATATAAAACGGCCTAAAATCATTAACGGCGCGAGGGTGCATCATGGCTTCTTATCAATATGTTTACCATATGGAAGGTGTCTCCAAGACATTTCCGGGTGGAAAAAAATTGTTTGAAAACATACATTTATCATTTTTACCCGGTGTTAAAATCGGGGTGGTCGGGGCGAATGGCTCTGGTAAATCGACCTTGATGAAGATTATGGCCGGCATGGACAAGGATTTTCAGGGTGAGGCCTGGTCAGCCAAGGGCGCGCGCGTGGGGTATTTGCCCCAAGAACCAAAACTGGATGAAACCCTTAACGTGCGGGAAAATGTCATGCTGGGCGTGGCGGATAAAAAGGCCAAACTGGACCGTTTTAACGCCGTCGCGATGGAGGTTGCGGATAATTTCACCGATGAGCTGATGGAAGAGATGACCAATCTTCAGGATGCGATTGACGCAGAAAATCTATGGGATCTCGACAGCCAAATCGATGTTGCCATGGAGGCTTTGCGCTGTCCGCCTGACAGCGCTGAAATCTCTACACTTTCGGGGGGCGAATTGCGTCGTGTGGCGTTATGCAAACTGTTGCTTGAGGCGCCCGATATGCTGTTGCTCGATGAGCCGACAAACCATTTGGATGCGGAAACCATCGCCTGGCTGCAAAAGCATCTTATTGAATATAAAGGCACAATTCTGATCGTAACGCATGATCGCTATTTTCTGGATGACATTACCAGCTGGATTTTGGAGCTGGATCGTGGTCGCGGTATTCCGTGCGAAGGTAACTATTCTACATGGCTGGAACAAAAAGCAAAACGCCTGCAACAAGAGGCCCGCGAGGACAAATCCAAGCAACGTGCTCTTGAAAATGAACTGGAATGGATGCGCCAATCCCCCAAGGCCCGTCAGGCAAAATCCAAGGCGCGGATCAATGCGTATAATGAGATGGCGAACCGTTCTGAACGTGATTTGGTTGGGCGCGCGCAAATCATCATTCCCAACGGCCCGCGCTTGGGTAGCAAGGTGATTGAGGTCGAAAATATCTCCAAAGGTTTTGGAGATAATCTGTTGATCGATGATCTTAGCTTTGCCCTGCCGCCGGGCGGAATCGTCGGAGTTATCGGGCCAAATGGTGCGGGTAAATCGACCCTGTTCAAGATGTTGACGGGGCAGGAAAATCCTGACGGCGGCGAAGTAAGTTTTGGCGACACCGTGCAATTATCCTATGTGGATCAGTCGCGCGATAGCCTTAATGACGGCAAAACCGTGTGGGATGAGGTTTCCGACGGGTTGGACATCATCAAATTGGGCGAGGCCGAGATGAATTCGCGCGCCTATGTCGGAGCGTTCAACTTTCGCGGCGGTGATCAGCAGAAGAAAATCGGCATGCTGTCAGGGGGCGAACGCAACCGGGTGCATCTGGCAAAATTGCTGCGCGCCGGGGGAAATGTTTTGCTGCTGGATGAGCCAACAAATGATCTGGATGTTGAAACTTTGCGTGCGCTGGAAGATGCATTGGCCAATTTCGCCGGCTGTGCGGTGATTATTTCACACGACAGGTTTTTTCTGGATCGGTTGTGCACACATATGCTGGCGTTTGAAGGGGACTCACATGTGGAGTGGTTCGAGGGGAATTTTGAGGATTACGAGGCCGATAAAATTCGCCGCCTAGGTCCGGATTCCGTCAACCCAACGCGGGTGAAATACAAGAAATTTACGCGGTAAATTTGGGCGACTTTACCAAACCCTGAACGTCAATACCTCTGGTGCAAGGCAGATTTCGTCGCTACAGGCTTGTAGTGTCAGCACAGCCTCGCCGGTTGTCAGCGGGGCTGTCAGGGTTAGTGTACCTTCATATAGTGCCAGTTCTTTGGTGTTGAAACCCAGCGATTTGATCGTGGCTTTTGGGTATTTATCTGCATTAAGCGGCGCTCCGGATATGACCAGTTCGGTGGGCACAAAATATTCCTCAAGTGGGGTATGGGCGTTGATATGCCAGCCGTCAGCCAGACGTATTTGCAGTTGCAACTGGTTTTTCGACTTGTCTCGATTCACTTCTACACGGATCGCGCCACCTGAAAGATATCGCACGGTGCTTGTGTCACCCAACGTCAGGTTTTGGGCAGCCAAAAGCGTATAGCTTCGCCCGATCGGGACCATTGCCGCGGCCCCTGCGATTGTTGCTTCAAGCAGGGTTGCCTGCTGGATGTATTCTGGGTTGCTGGCCCGGTTTGACAGGCTGGCCAATAGCGCAAGTGCCAGCGCGTTGCCTGCCGGAATCTCAGTGTCTTCAAAGGGGCGGAACGTGCCGATACCATCGGGCATCGTGGTCATACGATAGCTGCCGTCAGCCTCGATGAACCGCGTGATCATGGTGCTGGCCAATGCTTCGGCGATGTGCAGCCAGTTTTTTGCGCGGGTCTGGTCCGGGGCAAAATCATGCAGTGCGATCAGCCCCAGCCCCAGCGCCGCATAATCCGTTAATTGCGCCGGCACACTGGCGACGCCATCCATGCTGGTGCGGTGTAAATCAGTACCATCCAGCATTGTGCCGGTGATAAACTGCGCCGCATTTTCTGCGGCTTCATAGTAATCAGGGCGTGAAAAACTGTTTGCAGCTTCAGCGAGAGTTGCGATCATCATCGCGTTCCAATCGACGATTATCTTGCGGTCTTTAAATGGTGCCGGGCGGTTTGATCTGAAAATACGCAGGATTTCCAACGCGCTATCCTGTTTTTCAAAAAACGCGGCCACGGATAGATTGGCGGCGTCTTCCGGCAAATCCAGCATATGGAGCACATTTGCTCCTTCAAACAGACCCGGTTCAGTGATATCAAAGAGCTTTATCAGGAAATCAGCGTCATCCGCCACGGCCTGAATTTCCGCTGGAGTCCAGATATAAAACGCGCCCTCAACCAGGGCATTTTGCGCGTCCAAAGAATCTGCGTCTTGGGCTGTATAAAACCCGCCAGATGGGGCCTGCATTTCGCGCAAAACGTAATCAAACGTGCGTTCGGCTGCATGGCGATAGCTTGCCTGACCTGTAACCTGCCATGTTTTGACCAGCAATCGCCCGGTCATGGCCTGATTATATAGCATCTTTTCAAAATGCGGCACATGCCATTCTGGATCAACGGAATACCGATGAAACCCGCCGCCAACATGGTCGTGAATCCCCCCCATTATCATGCCATCAAGTGTGTTTATTACGACCTCCAATAAGGCCGTATCACCATCGCGAATTGCTTGATCGAGCAGGAAAAGATGCAAGGATTCTTGCGGAAATTTTGTGGTGTCCCCCATGCCGCCACTGAATTCGTCCATATATGGGATAATCGAGCGGGCCGCGGCGCGAACGGCTTTTGGGGTTAGGGGATCAGCGGCCGTACTGCGGGCCATATAATCACGGATATAGACGCTTAGCTCGGCGGCTTCTGCGGCCAGTGTATCACCATTATTGCGCCAATGGCGGGCAATACGCTCAAGTATATTTGAAAATGCGTCAGGTGGAAAATATGTGCCTGCATGAAAAGGATCGCCCGTATCCGTTAGAAAAACTGAGTTCGGCCAGCCCCCCGATCCGGTCAAGGCCTGAGTGACCAGCATAAATTGTTCATCAAGATCGGGGCGTGTTTCGCGGTCAACTTTGATTGCTACGAAGTTTTCGTTCAGATACGCGGCAATTTCAGGGTTCTCAAAGCTCTCTTCCTCCATCACATGGCACCAATGGCACGACGAATACCCGATCGACAGGAATATCGGCTTGCCTTCGGATTTGGCCTTTTCTAACGCCTCTTTTCCCCACGGATACCAATCCACGGGATTATAAAGGTGTTGTTGAAGATAAGGAGAATCCTGCCCAAGCAGGTGGTTGGGCGTGCGGGTTTCTTCTGCCTGCACGGAGCTTGCGATCATGACAAGAATGCAGAGCATAAATTTCATCGGGGGATCCTTTTGTAGTTATGCGCAGTCTAGCCTGTTTTTGAAGGCATATGCATCACATTACTGCGATTATGTCCCTTATTTCAAACGGCCCCACAGGTCGTATTCACTGGCTTCATCGACCACAACCGAGACAATATCACCCGGGTTCAGATGCCCGAAGTTGTCATCAATAAACAGGTTGCCATCAATTTCCGGCGCATCGGCCATGGTGCGACAGGTGGCACCTTTGGCATCAACCGTATCGATGATTACGTCGAGCGTCTTGCCGATTTTTGCCTCTAGTTTGGTTGCAGATATTGCCTGCGCTTTTTCCATAAAGCGGTCCCAACGGTTTTGCTTTATGTCCGCAGGCACATGATCTGGCAGGGCATTACTGCGCGCACCTGCGACATCTTCGTACTGAAAACAACCAACGTGATCCAACTTTGCCTCACCCATCCAATCCAGAAGATGTTGGAATTCAGCCTCAGTCTCGCCGGGGTAGCCGACAATAAATGTAGAGCGCAGGGTGATATCAGGGCAGATTTCACGCCAGCGCGTGATCTCATCAAGAGTTTTGGCACTCGCGGCCGGACGGGCCATGCGTTTAAGGATATCTTTGTGAGAATGTTGGAACGGAATATCGAGATAGGGCAAAATTAGCCCATCGGCCATCAGCGGAATCAGGTCACGCACATGGGGATAGGGATAGACATAATGCAGTCGCACCCAGGCGCCAAACTGCCCGAGTTCACGCGCCAAATCCGTAATATGACTGCGAATTTCACGGTCTTTCCAAGGGTTTAGGTCGTATTTCCGATCAAGGCCATAAGCCGAGGTGTCCTGGCTGATCACCAACAGTTCTTTGACGCCAGCCTCCACCAGTTTTTCGGCTTCGCGCAAAATGGCATGGCCGGGGCGACTGATCAGAGGGCCGCGCATATCGGGAATAATGCAGAATTTGCACTTGTGATTGCAGCCCTCAGAAATTTTCAGATAGCTGTAATGGCGCGGTGTGAGCGATACGCCGGTGCCGGGCAAAAGATCAATAAACGGATCGGGGCTGGGCGGGACCGCAGCATGTATCGCATCAAGCACCTGTTCGTATTGATGCGGCCCGGTTATCGCCAGAACTAAAGGATGCGTGCCGCGAATAAATTCTGCATTCGCGCCCAGACATCCGGTTACAATAACCTTGCCATTTTGCGCCAAAGCTTCCCCGATAGCCTCCAGACTTTCGGCTTTGGCGCTATCCAGAAAACCGCATGTGTTAACGATGACAGCATTTGCGTCAGCATAATTGGCGCAAATCGCATAGCCCTCGGCGCGCAATCTGGTGAGGATGCGTTCGCTATCCACCAGGGCTTTTGGGCAACCAAGGCTGACCATACCGATTTTGGGTTGGTTTTTGCGGGCAGGTTCAGAAATTTTGGCGCCTGGTGCGAGGTCGGGGCGCAGATGGGGTGGATTTTGGCTCATGCCGATGGTCTATAGAGCAGACAATCGGTTATGGGAATATGCTGATACCTCTTTTCAGGCGGCATCTGCAAAATAGCTGACACGATTCCGCCCTTCGGCTTTGGATATGTAAAGGGCTTCATCGGCTTGTTTGATAAGGGATTCTGGAATGTTATCAGCATCAGAACCAAAGGTGACGCCAACGCTGACAGTGATATCGATGCTTAGATCATCACCGATTTCAAATCCATCAAGCTCAATAGCACGGCGCAGACGTTCGGCGGCAAATTTCACTTCTTTGGGGCCGGTATCGGGCATGGCCACCAGAAATTCCTCGCCCCCTAAGCGGGCAATAAGATCGATGCCGCGTGCGTTTTCTTGTAAGCGGCGCGCAAATTCTTTTAAAACTTTGTCGCCGGCATCATGCCCGTATGTATCATTGACAGATTTAAAACGGTCGATATCCATCATCATAACCGCAAAAGGTAGCTGACTTTCTTTCGCGCGATTGATGATTTTATGCATATGCTGGGTGGCATAACGACGGTTATAAAGCCCGGTTAACGGATCAATCACAGCCATGCGCAGACTGTCATGTACGTTGGAGCGCAGACGATCAGAGTATTTTTTACGCCGCATTTGCGAACGTAAACGGGCCGCCATTTCATTGGCGTCAAACGGCGCACGAATGTAATCGCTGGCCCCTAGCTCCAGAGCTTTGGCTGCGGTTTCCATATTACCGTCCTCAACCACCAGAATAATCGCTGATTGACGGGTCTCAGGATTGGCGCGCAAACTAGAAACCAGTCGCAGCCCGTCACCATTATCTGCCAGGTTTTGGCTGACAATAAAGGCATCGGGCAATTCCAGTTTGGCAAGGTTACTCGCCTCACGTTCCCCCAGACTTTGAATAACCTCAAAGGGAAAACGCGATTGGATGCACCCTGCCCAACTTTCCCCCTGTTCTTTCGTGCGCGGGGCGAGCAGGACGCTGCCTGCTTCGTCTTTATCAAAGTCGTGTTCATTTAGAAAATGGCTAAGACCCAATTCCTGAGAGGTCGCTTCACGCAGTTTCAGCTCATCAAACATCATTTTTACGCGCAACAGGTTTCGCACACGGGCAAAAAGGGTCATGTCGTTTATGGGTTTGTTCAAAAAATCATCGGCCCCGGCCTCTAACCCGCGGATACGTTCCTCGGTTTCATTAGCGGCGGTAACCATAATTACCGGGATATGGGCGGTATCGGGGTTGGCTTTCAGGGTGCGGCAAACGTCATAACCATCAATGCCGGGCATCATGACATCCAAAAGAATCATATCCGGCAGCTCGGCATTGGCGATTTCCAATGCCTGTTTACCACTATCCGCCAAGAGCACATCAAAATACGCCGATGAAAGCTTTGCCTGCAATATCAAGCGGTTAGTAGCGATATCGTCTACGACCAGTATACGCCCTGACATATTTCCCCCAAATGAATAATATAGGTGCCTTGGCAGTAAGCACGAAAGGTCTTAACCAATAGTTAGAAAACCGGAGAAATAATGATGAATAGTGATCAGGCTGAGGTTATCGGGATAAAAACGCTCGCTTGGCTGGCCGGGCAGGAGGATCTGATGGGCCGGTTTTTGGGCATGTCGGGCATCGCCGCAGAGGATTTGCGAAAACGTGCGCACGACCCTGAATTTCTGGGGTTTGTGCTGGATTTTATGTTGACGGATGATACGGTTATCGTTGCATTTTGCGCCGATACCGGTTTGGCTGAAGATACCCCGATGCGTGCCCGTGCAGCCCTGCCTGGCGGCGATATTCCAAACTGGACATAAACCTATGCAGGCATACAGAAAAGATCAGATAAAGGGCCTGTTATTTGACAAGGATGGAACCTTGTTTGACTTTCATGCGACATGGGCGGTGTGGTGTGCCGATATTATTGCGCATTTTGCCGATGGGGATCAGGCGTTAGCAGAAAACTTGGCGACGACATTGCAGTACGATCTTGCTGCGGGTGCGTTTCTGCCGCATAGTTTTGTGATCACAAATTCTATGGACGATATCATCGCAACTTTGCATGCGGCTCTGCCGAAATGGGACTATGACGATCTTTATGATTATATATGTGAGAGCACTGTAAAAGCGCCCCAATCGCCTGTTGTGCCATTGCAGCCGTTGCTGGCACGGTTTCAACGAAATGGGCTGAAAATTGGTGTGGCAACGAATGATAATATCCATCCCGCAGAACGGCATTTACAAAGTGCGGATATTGATCAGGCGTTTGATTTTATTGCTGGATGTGACAGTGGTTATGGGGCTAAACCCGATCCGGGGATGCTTCTGGCGTTTTGTCAGGCTGTTGATTTGGCGCCGGGGCAGGTTGTGATGATCGGGGATAGCACCCATGATCTAAAGGCTGGTCGGGCGGCTGAAATGGTTACTATTGGCGTGCTGACGGGGATGGCGCCGACCGTGGAATTAGCGCCCTACGCCGATGTCGTGTTGCCAAATATCGGGGAGATTCCGGCGTGGCTGGCGCTGAAGTGAACATCAAGAAACCCGATAAGCCTGCGCGCGTATTGCGCAAGGGCTGGACAACGGGTGCCTGCGCGGCGGCGGGTGCGAAATCGGCTTGTGCGGCGTTGCTGGGGCAAGGGTTTATCGATCCGGTGCAGATCGTGCTGCCAAAAGGTGAGACGCCCTCGTTTGTTCTGGCTGAACAGACCAGTGGCGACGGTTGGGCCGAATGCGGGATACTAAAAGACGCAGGCGATGACCCTGATGTAACGCACGGGGCGCTTATTCGGGTGCGCGTGGGGTTTGGCAAGTCCGGGCAGGGTTTGCGGTTTTATGCAGGGGCGGGCGTGGGCACGATCACCAAACCGGGGCTGCCGCTGGCTGTGGGCGAACCGGCGATCAATCCCGCACCGCGTCTTATGATTGATCAGGCGATAAGTGATGTGCTGGTGCAAACGGGGGCTGTACCGGATCTGGATGTGACAATCTCGATTGATAACGGCGAGGCGCTGGCCTTACAGACATGGAACGGGCGGTTGGGGATTGTCGGCGGGCTGTCAATTTTGGGGACCACGGGAATTGTGCGCCCGTTTTCTTGCGCTGCCTGGATTGCCTCGATCCATCGCGGCATTGACGTGGCGGTAGCAACGGGGCGCGAACATGTGATTGCGGCAACCGGGGCGACCTCGGAGGGGGTGGCGCGGGAAATTTATGGGTTAAGTGAGGAAGATTGTCTCGATATGGGGGATTTTGTTGGCGGGGTTTTGAAATATCTGCGCCGCCATCCGATTGCGCGCCTGACCATCGCCGGGGGTATCGGCAAGATGACCAAACTGGCGCAAGGGGCAAGGGATTTGCATTCCGGGCGCAGTCAGGTGGATTTTATGGCGCTGGCAGATATGGCCGATCGGCTGGGCTGTGACGCTGCGGCGGTGCGCGGGGCAAATACGGCGCTGGAAGCCTTGCAAATATGTGGCCCCAAACTGGCCGAAGCCATTGCAATTGATGCACAAAAACAGGCGCTCACAATGCTGGACGGCGCACCAATAGTTGTTGAAATCATCGTGATTGATCGCAGTGGCACCTTGCTGGCGCGAAGGGATTTCGCATGATCCTGATCCTTGGCGGCACCCATGAGGCGCATCTGTTGGCGCAAGAATTGCAGGCAAAAGACCTGAATTTCATCGTCTCGCTGGCCGGTGTTACTCGCAACCCGCCACCACGGGATTATCCAACCCGCAGCGGTGGATTTGGCGGGGCTAAGGGGCTGGCGGGCTATCTGACGGCCAAAAATATCACCGCCCTGATCGATATGACGCATCCCTATGCCGCCAAAATCAGTACCTCGGCGGTTTGGGCGTGCGCGCAAACCGGCATACCGCTTATCCGCTATGATCGCCCGGCTTGGATTGCCCCTAAGGATGCGGACTGGCGCGCCGTTGCTACCCATAGCGATGGCGCGGGGGCATTGCCAAGCGGCGCACGGGCGTTTTTGACTGTGGGCAGCGGCGGACTTGCGCCGTTCGCGGGCCGTGGGGATGTGTGGTTTCTGTATCGTGCGATTGAAAAACCTGCGGTGGCTTTTGCCCGAGGTACGGAGGTGCTCCAACGCCCGCCTTTTAGCTTAGAGGATGAGCTGGCGTTGATGGCGCACCATAAAATCACCCATCTGGTTACAAAAAACGCAGGTGGCACCAAGACATTTGCCAAGATCAAGGCGGCCACCCGACTGGCGATCCCCATCATTGTGGTTGAACGCCCCGATTTACCAGTGATAGAGGTGGCGACAAGCATTCCAGACGTGCTGAAATGGCTGCGCAACCCAGGAAAGAGAATTCTATGACAACAGTGATTACCGTGTGTGACACCTGCAATTATTCCGCCGAGGAAAAGATGCTGGAGGGCAAAACCGGCGGGGAAATGCTGGCCGAACATGTTGAGCGTCTCGCCGCTGGCACAGATATCGAAATCCGCCGTCAATCCTGCCTGATGGGCTGCGAGCGCCATTGCAATATCGCCATTCAGGCCGAGGGCAAGCTAAGCTATGTGCTGGGCAAATTTGCACCAGACGCCGATGCTGCCGAGGCCGTGCTGGAATACGCTGAACGCCACGCGCAATCCGAAACCGGTCAGGTGCCGTTTAAACAATGGCCACAGGGGGTTAAGGGGCATTTCGTGGCCCGTATTCCGGCGCTTTAATGTTGATCCTGTTCAATAAACCCCACGGCGTTTTATCACAATTCACCGACAAAGGTACGGCTGGCAGCAAACGCCCGACGCTTTCGGATTATATCGATGTGGCGGATGTATACGCGGCTGGGCGGCTCGATAAAGACAGCGAGGGTTTGCTGGTTTTAACCGACGATGGCCAGATGCAGCACCGGATCAGTGATCCACGTCACAAGACGGCCAAAACCTATTGGGTGCAGGTCGAGGGGGTGCCGGATGCTGCCGCTTTGCAAACCTTGCGCACAGGGGTTACCTTAAAGGATGGCCTGACCGCGCCTGCCAAAATTCGTGCGATGGACGCGCCGCAAGACCTCTGGGCGCGCGTGCCGCCGGTGCGGTTTCGCAAGTCTGTACCCGATTGCTGGCTGGAAATCACCCTCACCGAGGGGCGCAACCGTCAGGTCCGCCGCATGACCGCGGCCATCGGGCACCCGACGCTGCGGCTGATCCGTTATCAGATCGGGGACTGGACGCTTGATGGGATTGCCAATGGCAAGTGGCGCAAAGTATAAGAGCACCATGGGGTTTCGCGGAACTTACAGGATTATAAACCGGGCGTTTGGCGTGTTTCTGGCAATTTGTGCGATTGCGTTAACCCTTGAATTTCTGCGGTTTGATAAAATTGAAATTGACGGCATCACCTATTATCACCACGGTGAGAAGGATGCCGATATGGCCGCGCTGAACCAGGCGGTGCAAAAGCTGCTCATGCGCTCGGAACTTTACGACGGCAACCTTACTGCGCGCGTAATTTTGACGGATTCGTTTACGGAATTCACCTTTTTCGCCCCGCGCACAAGAATGGCGTTTGGCGTGACATACCCGGGGCTGGGGCTAAGCATCATTCAACCCGCCTCTATTCTGGATAACATTACCCTGCGCGGGCAGGTGGGCAGGTCAACGCGCAAGCTCGATGGGTTGGTGGCGCATGAATTGGTGCATGTGATGATTGCCCGGCATTTTGGCGGCAAGGGCCGACATATCCCCAGATGGAAGGTCGAAGGTTACGCCGATATTATCGCACAAGACGCCAGCCTGCCCCACGCCATCGGGGTTAAACGTCTGTGCGGCAGCATCCATCAAGACGGGCAGATGTATCAATATTTCGAATACGGGCAGATGGTTGGGTATTTGCTGAATATGGGGCTTTCCTTCGGGGATATTATCGCGCAAGATTTGGATGTCGATGACCTACGCCAGAAAATCAAAAAATCTCTGTGCGCTGAAAATTAAGGAAAACCCCATGGCTACTAAAATCCCTGCAACCGTTATTACCGGCTTTCTTGGCGCAGGGAAAACCACGCTTGTGCAGCATATGTTGAAAAACGCGGGCGGCAAGCGTATCGCCTTGATTATTAACGAGTTTGGGGATCTTGGCATCGACGGTGATCTGCTGAAAGGCTGCGGGATTGAGGGGTGCTCCGAGGACGATGTGGTCGAGCTGTCAAACGGCTGTATCTGCTGCACAGTGGCTGAGGATTTTGTGCCCGCGATCGAAAAACTGCTGGCGCGCGATACTCCGCCCGACCACATCGTGATTGAAACCTCGGGGCTGGCCTTGCCACAACCCCTTGTGCGCGCTTTCAACTGGCCCGAAATTCGCAATCGGGTGACCGTTGACGGGGTGGTAACACTGGTGGACGGCGCCGCAATGAACGCCGGCCAGTTTGCCCATTCGCAGGCTGCAATAGACGCGCAGCGCCGCGCCGATGATATGCTGGACCATGAAACACCCCTGTCTGAATTGTTCGAGGATCAGCTTGCCTGCGCAGACATGATTATCATCAACAAGACCGATTTGTTAAGCACATCCGAGGTTGACATTCTTGAGACCCGTCTGAAAAACGGCACGCGGCCCGGGGTGCAGTTTGTGCGCACAACCATGGGCGCGATCAGCCCACGCACGCTGCTGGGGCTGGGGATTGGTGCCGAGGATGATCTTGAAAACCGCCATGAGGTGCACCACCATCACCATGATCAGAGTGGCGATGACCACCACCACCACGCACACGAACATGGTCACGACGAATTCGAAACCTTTCAGCTTAAGCGCGGCGTGATTGAGGATGTTGAAACCTATGTGGCAACCATCACCCAGACCATTCAAGACCATAATATCTTGCGTCTAAAAGGGTTTGCACAGGTTGGCGATAAACCCATGCGTCTGGTCATTCAGGCCGTTGGCCCGCGCATTGACACCTATTTCGACCGCCCCTTAAAGGCTGGCGAAAAAGGCCAGACCAACCTTGTGGTGATCGGTGAGGCCGGGCTGGATCACGGGGCTATTAGCAAAGCGTTAAGCTGATGCATCTTCTGCAAGTCCAACCGGGTGAAATTTCGGACGGCTCCGAGCCTGTCGACCTTGGCCAAACCCCCTCTGATGTGATTGTGATCACGGCGGCTGACACGGAAATTGCCGCCCTTAGTGCGGCTTTTGGGGAAATGTCTGACGGGCCTGAAAGCTTGCGACTGGCCAATATCGGCAACCTTTCGCACCCCTTTAGCATTGATAAATATCTTGACGATACGGCCACGAAATCCCGCCTTGTGATCCTGCGTATTCTTGGCGGACAGGCCTATTGGCCCTATGGGCTGGAACAATTTGCCATCCGTCTGGGGCAGGCGGGTATCCCGCTTGTCGCGCTGCCGGGCGATGATAAACCCGAAGAAGCCCTGCGCCGTCTTTCCAGCGTTTCGGATGCGGATTACGACGCGCTTTGGTCTTACCTGATTGAGGGCGGGCCAGAAAATGCGGCTAATTTTCTGCGTTATACACGGGTAATGCTTGATGGTTCTGCGCATCCGCAAGCCGCCAAAACCTTGTTGCGCGCGGGGCTATACTGGCCGGGAGAGGCGGATGTAACGGTTGATGATTTGCGCGAAAATCACTGGGTCAAAGGCCAACCTGTCGCGGCGCTGGTTTTCTACCGGGCCTTGGTGCAAGGCGCGGGGTTGCATCCGGTTAATCGTTTGGTGAAACAACTGGCGCGCGAGGGCCTTAACCCGCTGCCGATATTTGTAGCCTCGCTGAAAGATGCGGTTTCTGCGGCCACGTTGGCACAGATATTCACCCAATCCCCCCCCGCGGTGGTACTGAACGGCACCAGTTTTGCGGTCTCCTCACCCCAGTCAAATGCTATTGGCCATCAACCAACCCCGCTCGATGCTCCGGGCGCGCCGGTGTTTCAGATCATCTTTGCCGCAGGCACGGAGGATACATGGGAGGCCAGCACCAATGGCCTTTCAGCCCGTGATATCGCCATGAATGTCAGCCTGCCGGAAATCGACGGGCGCATCTTGACCCGCGCGGTTAGTTTCAAAGGTGAGGCCTATTTTGACGACGCAACCGAGTGCTTGATTTCCAGCTATCGTGCCCACGGCGGGCGGATCTCATTTGTTGTAGAACTTGCAGCAAACTGGGCGCGGTTGGCTGGTACGCCTGTAAAAAACCGCAAAGTGGCGTTGGTGCTGGCAAATTACCCCAATAAGGACGGGCGGCTGGCAAATGGCGTTGGCCTTGATACTCCTGCGGCCACTGTGGATGTGCTGCATGCACTGAACGGGGCAGGGTATCGCACGCGAAACCTGCCGGAAAACCCCGCCGAGCTGATGGCGAAAATCCTTGCTGGTCCGACCAACTGGCTGACGGATAGGCGCCAGAAAACGGGAGGTGAACGCCTTAGCATGGTGGATTACCAGATTGCATATGGTCAACTGCCAGCAAGCATACGCCAGCGTATAGAAGCCCGTTGGGGTAGCCCGGAACAGGACCCGTTTTTCACCCCCGGTGAGGTCGATTGCGGGTATTTTTCCCTGTCTATTCTGAGCTTTGGCAATGTTATTGTCGCCATCCAACCGGCGCGCGGTTATAACATTGATCCTACCGAAACCTACCATTCGCCTGACCTTGTGCCGCCCCATAATTACCTCGCATTTTATTTCTGGATGCGCCACCAGTTTGGCGCGAACGCCATTGTCCACATGGGTAAACACGGCAATCTGGAATGGTTGCCGGGCAAGGCGCTGGCGCTGTCCGAGGAATGTTTTCCCGAAATTGCGCTCGGCCCAACCCCGCATTTTTACCCCTTTATCGTCAATGATCCCGGCGAAGGAACGCAAGCTAAACGCCGCGCACAAGCCGTGATTATCGACCATCTGACCCCGCCACTTACGCGCGCAGAAACCTACGGCCCGCTCAAAGACCTGGAGGCGCTGGTTGACGAATACTATGAGGCTGCCGGGGTCGACCCGCGCCGCCTTGAATTTTTACGCCGCGAAATCCTGTCATTAACCCAAGCCACCCGCATTGACGAAGACGCCGGCATTGACTGGAACGCCGACGAGCAAAGCCAGCTATCATCTCTTGATAATTACCTGTGTGAGCTGAAAGAAAGCCAGATCAGGGATGGGCTGCATATCTTTGGCACCTCGCCCACAGGCCGTCTGGCAGACGATCTGATCGTGGCGCTTACCCGGGTGCCGCGTGGCAAAGGGCGGGGGGGGGATGCCTCGCTGATCCGGGCGCTGGCGGCTGATCTTAACCTTGAATTTGATCCGTTGGATTGCACGCTGGGCGATGCATGGGGAGGCGCGAAACCCGATGTGCTGGCAAGCATTTCGGATGATCTTTGGCGGATTGTCGGGGACACGGTGGAACGGCTGGAATTACTGGCCTCGGCGCTCGTAGCAGGGCAGGTTCCGGCGCGCAAATGGGCTGCCACCGCGCTGGTTTTACATGAGATCGAAACCCGCGTTCGCCCCGCTGTTGCCGCTTGTGGTGATGCGGAAATGCAGGCGCTATTGTGTGGCCTGAACGGGCGGTTTATCCCCCCCGGTCCCTCGGGGGCGCCGACCCGTGGGCGTCTTGATACCCTGCCGACTGGGCGCAATTTCTATTCCATTGACAGCCGCACTTTGCCCACGCCCGCCGCCTGGGCCTTGGGCTGGAAATCGGCGTATCTTTTGATTGAGCGCCACCTTCAGGACGAAGGCGACTGGCCCCGCACGCTGGTTTTGAGCGCATGGGGGACATCCAACATGCGCACGGGGGGCGACGATATCGCCCAGATGCTGGCCCTGATGGGGGTCAAGCCACAGTGGGATAATGCCAGTCGCCGTGTGACGGGTTTTGAGATTATGCCGCTGGACATTCTGGACCGCCCCCGCGTTGATGTGACCTTGCGGATTTCCGGGTTTTTCCGGGATGCTTTTCCCGCGCAGATTGACCTGCTCGATAGTGCCATTCGGGCCGTTATGACATTGGAGGAACCCGACGATATGAACCCTGCCGCCGCGCGCTATCGCTCTGAGGTGGCGGCCTTGGGCAAGGCCGCGGGTTACCGCATTTTCGGGGCAAAACCGGGGGCCTATGGCGCCGGTCTGCAAGCCCTGATTGACGAACGTATCTGGAACGATACCGCCGATCTGGCCGAGGCATACCTGACATGGGGCGGCTATGCTTATGGCGCGGGGTCCGAGGGCTCGGGCGCACGCGCGCAGCTTGAAACCCGCCTTTCCGAGGTTGAAGCGGTGGTGCAAAATCAGGACAATCGCGAACACGATATCCTTGATAGTGACGACTATTACCAGTTTGAGGGCGGCGTTGCAGCCGCGATTACGCACCTGCAAGGTGATGCACCCAAAATCTATCACAACGACCATTCGCGCTCCGAACGCCCGGTTATTCGCACGTTAGATGAGGAAATGTCCCGCGTCATCCGCGCCCGTGTCGTGAACCCCAAATGGATCGATGGGGTGAAACGCCACGGCTATAAAGGCGCGTTTGAGATGGCCGCGACGGTGGATTACATGTTTGCCTTTGCCGCCACCACCAAGGCCGTGAAAAACCACCATTTCGATCTGGTGCACGCCGCATTTATCGAGGATGACGCGACGCGGACATTTATCGAAAACGCCAACCCTGCCGCCTTGATTGAGATGGCAGAACGGTTTCAGGAAGCGATAGATCGGGGCCTTTGGCAACCGCGCAGCAATGCAGCCAAGGCGATGTTAGCGGGGCTTTTGGGAGGGTAGTTTGCGCGCGGCCTCTCTAAAACTCCACGCCCCTTTGTGCTTTTACGCCTGACCTGAACGGATGCGCGAGCAGCTCCATTTCAGTGGCTAAATCGGCGATTTCCAGTAGTTCCGGCTTGGCATTGCGACCCGTCAAAACCACATGGGTCATGGGGGGGTTTTCTGTGCGCAGAAATGTCACAACCTCGTTAATATCGATATAGTCATAGCGAATAGCGATGTTGATTTCATCGAGTAAAACCATGGTGTTACGCGTATCTAATATCAGTTCTTTGGAGCGTTGCCACGCCGCTTGCGCCATCTCAATATCGCGCGATTTATCCTGCGTTTCCCAGGTAAACCCCTCGCCCATGGCGTAAAACGGGCAGATATCCGCGAATTTCTCGGTGATCAGCTTTTTCTCGCCCGACTCCATCCCGCCTTTGATGAATTGCACCACAGCACAGGGCATACCCCAGGCGATGTGGCGAAAAATCATGCCAAAAGCCGCCGAGGATTTACCCTTGCCCTTGCCGGTATGCACGATAACCAGCCCGCGCTCCTCAGTCTTGGAGGCCATGATCTTATCGCGTGCCACCTTTTTCTTGGCCATTTTCATATTGTGGCGTTCAGTATCCGCGCTCATGATTTTTTCCCTTTTGTTAATGCCAGAATGCCGCGAAGGCGCCTGTCTTGCAATATGAAAAAAGAGCTGATCACGCAGAAAATGTACAACCTTTGTGAGAAATATCACTGCGCCCATCCCTCTATGCGCCTAGGGCATGGTGGCCAGCATCGCTGCGCGGCGGGCGCGTTTCCTGAAATTCCTAGCGCAGTCGGTTTTGCAATTTCGCAAAATCGTTCTCTGAAACAAAGGAATAATACATGTTATATCTACATCAAAACCGATGGCAGCGATGGGGAAAATCCCTGGCGGTTGCTACGTTAGCTTTGGGAATTTCCGCAAATGCGGGGGCTGCCCAAGGGATTAACCTTGTTAACTGCAAGGGGCTTTGGTTCTCAACTTCTGAAGATTTTCTGTCACGCAATAAGAACGCAACCATCGGCGGCCCGGTTGTATCAGACGGGGATTTGCTGACCTATGTGATGGGATCGGGCGCGCGTATATGTGCACGTAATGCCGATCTTATGCGGGTGTTTGATATTGAAAAATATGACCACGGGCTGGATGCACTGGATCAGGTCGTAATAGACGAAAAATTCGTTGTGGCGGCGTTTTCTACGGAACTGGATTCCGTACATGGGGCCGGGCAGTTCACGGCCGGGGATTTGTTGTTTACAACCGGGGCGATCATTCCGAATGCGGCTCTGTTGTTCAAGTTCGAATTACCCCGCTCACTTAACCTTGGCCTTGATGCCGTGACGATTACGGGCAGTCCGCGCGGTAAACGTGAATTACTGTCAAAACTCTCTAGTGCCGGGCCGGATTTGTTACGCGAAAAGCCTGAAATTCTGATTGATATCTTGCAAGGCACTGAAACGGATATCCTGTTTTCAACCGAAGGCACCCCGCCGGATGTTCAAAACCCCCGGTTCCTTGATGGCGATCTTTTATCGGCCAAAACCGGTATGATTGTGCGCTCCAATGCCGATCTGTTGCCCGGCTTGCCTGCTGGCCTGCCCCTGCGCGGGGTCGATTACGGGCTGGATGCTTATACGCCCGGCTATGACCGGATTGAGCAACAGTCCATGGAGCTGTTTTCGATTGAGGTTAACGCAAAAGATAATTCTATTTCAGACGGTGATGCTCTTATGGTTGGCCCGGGGATTTATCTGAAAGACAAAGATCTGATCGCAAACTTTGAGCCGCTCGACAGTGACATGGGGCTTGATGCCTTGGCCGCACGAATTGGCCGGGAAAGCAACAATTGCGAGATTCGCATAACCACCGTCAGTGACATCGATGTGACCGACATCAACCAGGCTACAGGATTGTTTGATACAGACCGCCCTTTTGGTGCATGGGTACGCATTCAGGGTATCGTACCCGGTGATGCGTGCCCGCGTTTCAACAGCCATGAGTTTCAAGTTCAGGTTTCCGTTGATGGCGGTATTCCACAGCCAATCCTGCACCCGGCATCTCAGGGTTGGGAGCGCAACGTATCACCCTGTGTGTCCTCAAACGATCTCTATACATCCGATACGCAAGGGGGCTGGTTTACGCTGACGGATTACTGGCGTTTTGGTGAATGTCCCGATGATGCGTCGTTGGCATATTGGCAGTCTACCACGGCTCCGGGTGCGGATGAAGCGGTATTTACCATCGTCATGCGCCCTATTGGCGGCGGTGTTGAGATACCCAGCATGCCAGTAAAGATCCGTATTGATAATGATAAACCCGATCAAATGCTGGCAGCACTATATCGTTCGGGCGAGATGACCCCGTTTGGCGATCAGTGCAAGATTGAAGGCGATGGTAATGACATCGTCATCGATATCAAAGGCCGGGTTCGCGATGAGCATTTCTCACGCTATGCGCTTTATTGGGCAGGCGGGGATGTGCATACGTGGAAATCAGTGCCGGTGACGGTTACACGCACCTATAATTCGCGCCCCGATCTGTCGGATGAGGGCACTGAACCAGCCGCAAGCACTGATATCCCGCTGGGAACGTTGAACCTGACGGCAGAATACGCGATCCATACAGGCGGTGATCTTATTATCGAGTGTGGTTATACGGTCCTGTTTCGCGCCTGGGACAGATCGCATCGTGGTCGTTTCCACCCTGCATTGAACGCGTTCAGCCATATTGGCGGCAACCGGACGGATTATATTCAGTCGTTTTGCCTGAAACCTTAAACAATATCCCCAAGCCATATGGTTTCATGGCTTGGGGTGATAAAAATTCCGATCATAATATTACGGATCGCTGCCTATCAGCCTATCTTATTCCCACGTCACCACATCAAGTTCCGGCCAGCATTCCAAGGCGCGCACGCCTTTGCGTTCATGGGTTTCACGGTTTGGGCCTACGGGGTTCGGTGTTATGCGAAAGGCAAAAATATCGCGTAGGCCGTGGGGCGCATAGAGGTTTAATGCGTCGTTTTCCAGCCGCACGCCAACACAATGGGTTTTGCTGGCGAAGCTATCGATGGCCTGCTCTACCCTTTCAAGGGGCGGGATTTTATGGCCGAAATGTTGCTCATACCACAGGTGCACACGGGCCTGATTGCGAATCTCGACGGGCGGGGATTTTGGGAACCCTGTGGCGCTGCGGATCGCCTTATCCTCAGCCTGCCAAGAGGTATCGGGGTCAAAATACATCAGGTCGATATCCTTGACACCGTACATATCCGCCCGCCCGCTAAGGTGGTTCCAGACCGTATTGTAAAGCGCACCCGAAACGATGCGCCATTTAGGGTAGTTCAGGGTTTGCGCAGATTTTAATGCATGGCGCACAGCAGGGCTTTGCCAGATGATATCAAGGAATATATCGTGAAGCTCGGGTTCAGGCAGGTGGCTATAACGCAGGTGGCTTTTCATAGGTTTTTGAATACCTTTCAGCGGTGTCTATACCTCTAATACAGATAAGGATTTCAAATCCGGGTCAAGTAATAATAGATCGGCGCGCGTATTTGGTGTGATCCGCCCGATATCCTTGAATCCCATCAGCGTCGCCGGATTTGAGGTCGTCATGCGCAGCGCATCTTGCAGCGATACGCCGACCTTATGGACCATATTTTGCAGCTCTTCCAACATGGTAATATGGGCGCCAGCCAGCGAGCCTTCGTTGTTAACAAGGCGCCCCTCGTGCAATTTTACCGTGTTTCCATAGAGCATAAATTCTGCATCTCCACCGACCGTTGGCATGGCATCGCTGACAATAATCATGCGGTTAGCAACCGGGCGGGCGCGTGTGGCAAGCCCGACCAAGTCCAGATCAACATGCAGCCCGTCAACAATGATTGAGCAATATTGGTCGCTGTTAATCGCCGTACCAACCACGTTCGGTTCGCGATTTTCGATCTGCGACATCGCGTTGAACAAATGGGTGAAAAGCTGCGCGCCCTCGGCCAAAGTCTGTTTGGTCTGCGCGGCTGTAGCGTTGGTATGTCCGATGGATACAACCGCCCCAAGGTCCACAAGGCTTGCGACCTGTCCGGGCTGCATGGTCTCAGGGGCGAGGGTGATCAACACCGGGATATCGCGTGCGCGCAGGCGCTGAACCTGATTTAATGTGTGGTCATCAAACGGGCGTATCCAGTGGCTTTTGTGCGTACCTTTACGTTCAATCGCCAGATGCGGGCCTTCAATGTGAATGCCGGCAATACCGAATTTCCCGACACATTCCAGAATGGCATCACAAGCGGTCTCGAGCACCTCGGGGGCATCCGTAATGACCGTGGGCAGCCAATGCGTAGTGCCGCCTCTGCGATGTGCGGTTGCAATGTGCGACAGGCCTTCGCAGTTTGGGCTGGAGTTGAATAAGACATTACCGCCGCCGTTGATCTGAATGTCAAAAAATCCGGGGCTGAGTATGCCTGCCAACTTGGTGATCATACCGTCTTGCGGGATGTCGTTAACAGGAACGATTGTACGAACAACCCCATCAACGATATGGATCGCGCGGTCGTTTGAGAGGGTATACCCATCAAATAATTGCGTTGGGATAATCCAGGTGTCTTGTGGCAAATTCATGCTGACTTTCCTTGGTAGTCAAAGAAATAAGGGGCAAGGGCGGTTTGAACCTCGGCTAAAATGCGGGATTTGGCCGGGGTATATCCCGCTTGCAACAGTATTGTGGCGCGCGCACAGGTTTCAGCCCCGAAAAACTGCATCCAGAGCGGTTCAGGGATATCCGCAGCATCGATCGCGCGCAGCAGGTCCAAAACAGCCGTTTCCGCCTGTGGTTGCGTCCAGTAATAGCGAATGCGATCCGCATAGGAATAATGGCGCAGTAAACGCAAAACCCGGGCATCACCGTGGTAATGCTTGGCCCAATGATCCGGGTTTTCCTGCATCAGATTTTCCATAACATCCGCCACAGACGCCACTGCGCGCGTGTCGCGCTGGAGCGTATTTAGCACCCCATCAAGCGCATAAATCGCCTGGCGATAGGCGAAGGTCAGGGCGGGGCCGACTTTGTGGATGGCAAACCCCATTTCGGCCAGCTCTTTATAGGCTTGGGGGTGTTGGTAATCGGTTGAGTGCGCTTCAAAACAGACCCCCTCATAAGGGGTAAGCATCGCGCGCAAGGCCGCATTTCCGCCTTTGGGAAGGTGATCAATATGGGTGGGGGAGAATTCCACACCCGGCTGTACAACAAGGGCCGCAATGCGGGATTTGGCGGCGCTGATCCCTGCGGCATCAAAGGCGGCAAAATGTGTTAACAACGTGGTTTTGGCGCTGTCGGGCGTGGTGGGGTGAATGATCTCTTCGTCGGCACCACGCGCGCCACCGGGCGGGGGAACCTCGGTGCCGACCATATAAGAAATCTTGTCGGGGTTGGGTGCGTTTTCTTCGCAGATAACGGCCAATTGTGTGGCGCGCGCGGCACTGGTGGTATCATCAACTTGCGCAGGCTCCCCCAGACATCCCTCGGAACAATCCAGATGGATTTTCGTGAAACCCGCCCTGACATATTCAGCCACCAATACTTTGGCCTTTTCCATGGCAATTTCAGCGGGTTGCGCGCGCCAAACCTGTGGGCCGAGGTGATCGCCGCCAAAGATAATGTGGCTCTGTTCAAACCCGGTTTTATCCGCAATTTGGCGCACAAAAGTAACGAAATCAGCGGCGCGCATGCCGGTGTAACCGCCGTCTTGATTAACCTGATTGCTCGTCGCCTCTATGATCAGGGGCTGGTCATTTTCCTTGGCCAGCAACAAAGCTGCCGCCAAAACATCCGGATGGGCTGAGCAGACCGAGGGCAGGGCGATACAGGCCCCCGCACGATTTTTCTGAATGGTTTGACGCAGGATATTGTTCATTGCTGGTCAACCTTGCGCCGGGCCGCAAGGGCGGCACCGCGTGTACCGCTGCTGTCGCCGAATTTGGCGGTTGTGACCATGGGCATGCTGGCCCCTTGCAACAAAGCGCCTGGCAGGACCTCTGAAATCTGGGCGCATACATTTGGAATATTGGACAACCCGCCACCAAGCACGATGCAGTCGGGATCGATGGTTAATTGCAGATTGCCAATCAGTTCCGTCACGATGCGTAACCAGATTTCCATAACCCGCCGGGGACCATCCACCCCAGAGGCAGCTTGCGCGGCAATTTCTTGCGCAGGCATAGGCGCATCCATCACCAGTTCAGCCAGTCGCGTCATGCCCGGCCCCGAGGCTAAAGTCTCAAAACACCCCTGCCGCCCGCATCCACAGGTAAGGATCGGCAGGTTGAATTCTTTGGTCAGAACCCCGGATACGGCCATATGCCCGACCTCGCCTGCGGCACCGTTTGCGGTTTGAAACAGGGTTTCACCATGGCAAATCCCGCCGCCGATTCCGGTGCCAAGAATAAGACCGAACACAGTGCCATAGTCTTTTCCTGCCCCCAGCAAAGCCTCGGAATAGGCAAACAGATCACAATCATTTCCAAAGGTCACGTCGCGCCCGATTGTGGTTATCAAATCCGCGCGCAAACGACGCCCATTCGCGGGTAGATTGGCCGTAACCGCCTCACCGCTTGTAGCTTTATGGAGGCCGGGAATGCCGATACCAAGGGGTAGATTATCAACGCCTGCACGCATTTCCAGCCAATGGGCCTGCGTCATAACTGCGGCAATCAGGGCCTCATATGTGTCATGTGGGGTGGGGGTGCGGCGCGTATGCAGCGGCTGCCAGTTTTCATCAAAAACCGTAGCTTCGATTTTGGTTCCGCCAATATCAATTCCACATGCATATACCATTTTACAATCCCTCCGGCAGATAGAGCGTCACACCGCTTACGACTCGCGTAAGTGTGCCGCGCCCTTTGAAAGGATCATCTACATTCAGGCCTAGATTATGGGACCAAACGCAGGCAAAAACCTGTGCAACCAGCACATATAACACCGCGCAAACTGCATCACTGGATTGGGCGGGCAGACGGATATCTGCGTCAGCAAAAGGGCCAATGGTTGTGATCATATCGGTGCTGAACTGGCTACGAACCTCGCTGGCCAGATCCCGGTCATATTGTCCCGTATAGGGGTGGTCAGACAGAAAAATAAACACCCTTGTGGCATCATCGACAAAGGATTTAGGCCCATGGCGAAAGCCGAGACTGGAATCCCATATGGCCGGAATGCCGCCAGCTGCCAGCTCCATCACTTTCAGGGACGCTTCGCGCGCAGCATAAGAAAGCGCGCCTGAGCCGGTAAAAACAACGCGGGCGGGGTTTGCCATCTCTGTTGCCAGTTTGAACAGCGGTTCCATCAGCCCGTCAGCGGCATCTGCCAGTGCGCCTAAATCCTGCGCGTCAGTGGTTTCATCAAGAACCAGCAAAGCGCTTAGCAGCATTGTCGTATAGCTTGAGGTCATCGCAAAACCGGCGTCATGGCATGCGGGCGGCAGTACGACCACCTGTTGCGCGCCCGTTTTGGGTTTGCGCGTGGCCAGCGCGCTTTGGGCGTTGCAGGTAATATTCAGGCGCGAGGCTGCGGGCAGGAAATTATCCAGAATATCAAGGGTGCCAATGGTTTCCGCGCTATTGCCGCTGCGACCAAAAGAGATCACCAGCGGGTGCAGGCCCTGGCGGATGAAATTCTGGGGGCAAGACACGAAATCCGTCGTCGAAATCGCACGGATGCGCCGGGCATCGGCCCCAAGGTGCGCTGCGATCAAATCCCCGATATAGGCCGAAGTTCCCGCCCCGCAAAGCCATATCTCATCGGGATTTTGTGCCTTTACCCAGACGCGCAAGGCGGTTGCGTCAAAACTGCCCGCCCATTCGCGCCAAATTGCTGGTTGGCGTTGGATTTCCTGATATGTAGCCCAGTTTTGCACGCGTGCCCCTATCAAACCGTATCGGTAATTTTGGCCAGAGTTTCCGGCGCGTCAGGGTCCATGCCCTGTGCAACAGTCACGTTGTGCACAACCGGATACAGTGCATAAAGCAGCACAGCCGCAGCGGTAATCGGGGCGGCATGGTGTACGCCTAAATCACCGGGACGCACGCGAAATACCGGGGCGTTAATGGCCTTAAAACGTGCCTCGGCAATGTTAAGGCTTTCTTGCGTATCAGCCTCGCCGGTATCGAGCATCAGTACCGTTAGCGG
Source organism: Paracoccaceae bacterium (assembly GCA_036479695.1). Taxonomy (GTDB): domain Bacteria; phylum Pseudomonadota; class Alphaproteobacteria; order Rhodobacterales; family Rhodobacteraceae; genus NORP23. The sequence goes on along the minus strand of JAZGFN010000001.1, from coordinate 88,145 downwards.
TTTGGTCGCCAGTTGTAACGGCCCGTGCAGAACCTCTGAGGCCGAATATGCCTCGGCGTGCAATGCGGCGCATTCCTTGAATTTCAGCGCAATTTCCTGCGCGGCGCCAAATCCACAGCCACGCCCGATAACAAAGACCGAATCCGCCTTGATCAGGGCTGCCTCAAGTGCTGTGCGTTCCGGCAGCTCGCGGCCCTTGGCCGTTGCCATAGCTTTTGCGGCATTATCACAGACCTTGGCGTATTCAGGTTTAAGCGCCGCCAGCAACGCCATGCTAGCCGCGATCGTACAAATCACCGATTTTGTCGCCGGTAGCGCCAGTTCCGGCCCGGCTCCGATATCAATCGAGACATCCGCAACCTTGCTGACCGGAGAGCCGTCTGTATTGGTAATAGCAATGGTCTCACCGCCATGGGCCTTGATGCCTTCGCAGGCTTTGACAAGATCACTACTGCCACCGGACTGTGAGATCACAAGGCCCGTGGTGCCGCTCATATCAACCCCGTCGCCAAGGCTGAACACCGAAGGAGGCAGCGTGGTGACGGGCTTGCCTAAAACCCGCATGGCCTCATAGGCAAAGATATTGGCAGCGGCGTCGGAACTACCGCGCGCAATTGTGTAAATTGCGCGGGACTGTGCAAGTTTTGTGCCATTCAGATTACCAAGATCACGCCCGAGCATCGCGATGAATTTATCGGGGGCCTCGATGGTTTCAGAACGCATGTATGCGCCAGGAATTTTAGTCATTTTATGTGCCATTCAGTTTTTAAATCATTGCAGTTGGTAGGAATCAAATCTTTCCCAATAGGGCGTTAAGTCAACAACTTTACTGTATTCCCGTGCCTCGTCTAACGCAATTGCCACGATGCCTGCAACCATCGCATCCACCACGCCCACAGGCAGGCTTTCATTGCCGCCGCGCAGGTGGGCAACAACGTCTTTGACCATCATTTCATCGGCTCCGTAATGGGCGCCGGTTAGCTTGTTGTCGCCGTCATTGTAATCAATATCCGCCAACCGATTACCCGTGCGCGCATCCGTTACCTTCAGATATCCGCGCACAAAATCGCCTTCGGCCATGCCTTTGGCACCCATTACGCAAAACCGGCGATGCTCGTCGGGGACGTTGATATTGGTGTGAAACGTCATGTTGGCCCCGGATTCATACTGAATAATCGCGGTCTGGTTATCAACGATATCGCCGTCCGAAGTGAAAGGATCATCGACGCTGTTCCAACGGCTTTCTTTCACGTGGTAAACACTGTCATCAACACCTTTAGCGGGGGCGTTTCCGGGAAGGAATGAACGCCGCCCGCCAAAGCTTGCCACCCGTTTGGGTCGCGAGCCGGTGACCATGTTGTAAACATCCAGATCATGGCAACATTTTTCCAGCATAAAGCCGCCGGAATATTCATCCTTGCGCCGCCAGTCACGCATGAAAAACGCGCCGTGGTAGGGGGCGATATATTCAGAGGCCTCGATGGAGGCGATGTCACCGATTTCGCCTGCATCCAGCGCTTTTTGCAAGTCGCGCACATGTTGGGAATAGCGCAGCACCAGCCCGATAATCACCCGGTCGGTGCCGTGTTTTTGCAACAATTTTGCCAGCGCGAACGTATCTTCAAGCGTGGTGACCACAGGTTTTTCAGCAAATATGCGCACCCCGGCCTCAAGCCCTTTGCGGATGTGTTCGAGGTGCATATAATTTGGCGAGGCGACGAACAACAGGTCCGGCGTGGCCCTCAAAAGCATCTCATCGACACTATCGAACGCCGGAATGTCGCCGCCGCCCTGCCAATCGTGGTTGACCGAATTTGGATCGGTGTAGCCCACGAACTCTATTTCAGGCATATTATTTTTCATCAGCGCAAGAACATGTGTCGCGCGCAGCCCCATTCCACAAATCGCAATACGCATGGGTTTTCCTTAGACGAGATTTGGGATTTTTTGCCGCAGTAAGGCGACACCTGACATTGTGAAAACATGGCAATCGGCAGGATCAACCCCCAAGGGTACGGCCTGGCCCTCGGAAATCGGGGCCTCGCCATCAAGTGTGGCGCAGAATTTATCACAGCCCGCAACTTTGCCGTAAGTTATGGAAACACCGCCAAGACGTTCAAGGATATCAATGTTGATTTCCAACATCCCGTCTTTGGGGGCGTAATGCACGTGTTCCGGGCGCATGCCTACCTCAACTTTGTCCCCCACAGACACACCATCGGTGGCAACGGGCAGGGTCATATCGACGTCACCGGCAAGGCGCACGGCAAGACCGTCTTTGGATATGGCCGTAATCTCGGCATCGATGAAATTCATGCTGGGCTGACCGATAAAGGCGGCGACAAATTTGGTTTTCGGGGTGTGGTAAAGGGCCATTGGTGTGTCGAACTGTTCAACCTTACCATCGTTCAGAACCACAATCCGGTCGGCCATGGTCATGGCTTCAATCTGGTCGTGGGTCACGTAAACCATGGTGGCATCAAGATCGCGGTGCAGTTTGGACAGCTCTACCCGCATGTCCCCGCGCAAGGCGGCATCAAGGTTCGAGAGTGGCTCATCAAACAGGAAAATCTTGGGTTTGCGTACAATCGAGCGCCCGATGGCGACCCGTTGGCGTTGCCCACCGGACAGCTCGCCGGGCTTAAAGTTCAGGCGTTCCTCAAGCTTTAGAATCCGCGCAGCTTCCATCACTTTTTCGTCAATCTCGTCTTTGCTGTTCTTTTGCACGCGCAATGGAAAAGCGATGTTTTCATAGACGCTTAGGTGCGGATAAAGCGCATAAGACTGAAATACCATCGAGATGCCACGGTCAACGGGATGGGCGTCGGATACATCATCACCGTCAATGATAATCGCGCCACCGCTGGCCATTTCGAGACCGGAAATGATCCGCAACAAGGTGCTTTTGCCACAGCCCGAAGGTCCGACAAAAACAACAAATTCTTTGTCTTCAATCTGGAGGTCGATGTCATGCAGCACTTGTGTTGCGCCAAAAGACTTATCGATATTTTTAAGGTGTAAGGTGGCCATCGTGATCCCCAAATCTGGTTGGTGTGGGCGACATTTCTGCCGCCCACAGTAGGTGTTTACTCGATTGCTGCCAGTTCTTCGCCAGCGATCGTTACAAGGTTGTCCACTGTATCATCCTCAAGAATGATGCCTTGGATCATGTTCACAAACACAGCTTGAAGTGCTTTGAAATCTGTGACCATTGGCTCTGGGCCGCCTGTTGGGATACTATCCACAAAGACATTCCAGAAATCGTCAGTCAGGTAGTATGGATCGGGGTTGCCGAGATTTTCATACTGCAAGATCGGGGACAGGCCCCAGCTTTTGTCGAGATCGTATTGTGCAGCACCAGATGACAGTGCCATCGCCAATTTCATGGACAGCTCTTCAGTGCCGGTATTGGCAAACACTGCGATCGAATCCGTAATCAACAATGTGCCGCTAGTACCACTTGGGCCTGCCGGTACTGGAACAGCGATTTGGTTGATCTCTTCATTGATCTGACCTCTGGCCCATGGGCCATCTATGTACATAGCGATCTTGCCATCATTGAACAGATCTTTCAGCTGGCTGCGTTCCCAGGCCGTTGGACCTTCTTGGGAAACTGTTGCCAGCTTGCCATAGAACGCAAGCGTTTCGCGTGTTTCCTTGCTGTCGATCAGTGCTTCACCGGTGTCTGCATCCATTACTTTACCACCATTGGAATAGAGGTAGTTCAGGAATTGGTGCATTGTGTTATCAAAGTCTTTGCCGGTAAGGCCAACACCTGCAACACCGTCAGCGCCAAGCGCGTCTTTTACGCCTTTCGCCAGATTGTACATATCATCCCAAGTTGCAGGAGCTTCGCATGCTTGGCCGGATGCTTCAATAACATCACAGTTCATATATAGCGCTTTGGTTGAGAAAGCATGCGGGAAGCCCCAGACTTTGCCACCATTGCTTACAGTCGCCAGAACACCTGGCTGATAGTTAGCACGGCTGGATTCTGGAATGTCCACAGGAACAATCAGACCGTTCAGGGCCAATTGTGCCAATGTACGCGAGCCCATATAGGCAAGGCCCGGCGCGTCACCCGCAGCTGCGAGTGTCATGGATTTATCCTGACATGTTCCCCAAGGCACGGCCTCGGCGTTTACAGTTACACCAGAATTGTCGGCTTCAAACGCAGCGATAACCTTTTGGTCAGCCTCACGAATTTCGCCGCCACACATGATCATGTGAACTTCTTGAGCTTGTACTGCCGAGCTGGCGGCCATTGCGGCGCCCCCTACGGCGAGTGCAGTTAACATCTTTTTCATTATACTTCCTCCGTTTAGACATTTGCGACCGGATTGGTCACGGTTCGTTGTGACCGGTCGGTCACTCCTTAATTGCCCCTGCTGTCAGGCCGGCGATAAGATATCGCTGCATGAACAAAAAGATAAACAGCACAGGCAAAACTCCGACAAGGCTGGCAGCCATCATCTCATTCCAGATGACGGCCTGATAGCCGATAAACTCAAACACACCCGCAGGCAGCGGCATGTAATCGCGGTTTTGGTTGAACGTAATCGCGAATAAAAACTGTTGCGCATAGGCCCCGATGAACACAGATACGCCGACAACAATCAGCCCGGGCATCGCCAGCGGCAGCATTACTCGGCGCAGCGTATAGATACGGCTGGCTCCATCGACATAGGCGGCCTCTTCCAGCTCTTTGGGGATTTTTTCCAAATAGGATTTTAGCAACCAGATACCCATTGGTATTAGAAACGCCGCCCCCGGAATGATCATGGCAAAATAGGTGTTTAGCAGGCCAAGCGTGCGCAACAGGCGGTAAAGTGGGATCAACAGAACGGCGCCTGCAAACATATTTACGGCCAGGAACAATGCCAGACTTACGGTCTTACCCTTGAAGTCAAACCGCGCATAGGCATAAGCGGCAGGGATGACAAAAACCATGCAAAGCGCGGTCACAGACGAGGCGATGAACACCCCGTTAAAGATATAGCGCCCTAGTTTGGGAACCGTAATCCACATGTTGCGATAGGCATCAAACGACATCTCATCAGACCAGAACTTATAGGGTGCATGGCGCAGATGTTTCAAAGGCCGCAGCGAGGTCATGAACATCTCAAAGAACGGTAGCAGGATGAAAATCAGGAATATCGCAATCGCAATATACATCAGGATTTTTTCCAGCAGGGAATAGCGATCCATCATATCATTTTGCTCCAAACCGTTTTTCAAGCTTCTTGAGGACAATCATGTAAATTATCGAGAATATGCTCAACAGCACCACGATCACCACGGCGCGTGCGGCACCTGCGCCAAACTTAAAGCTGGAAATCGCGGTTTTATAAGTGTCGATAATCAAGGTGGTGGTGGCGCCGCGCGGGCCGCCCTCGGTCAGGATCCAGACGATTTCAAATGAGTTGAATGTCCAAATCGCCGACAGTAGCGCCATCGAGACGATCACCGGAAATATTTGCGGCAAAGTGATGCGGCGGAAACGGTAGAAGCGCGAGGCGCCATCCACATAAGCGGCCTCATAAAGATCACGTGAAACGCCCTGCATCGCGGCCAGGAAAAAGATGGTAACCATCGGCGTGCCAACCCAGACGTCCGTGACGACTGCGGAATAAAACGCGCTGTTCTTATAGGCCAGAAATTCATACGCACGATCTGTTAATCCCACAGCCTGCATGACCCCGGAAAGGACCCCGAACTGCCCGTTATAAAGCCACAACCAGCCGATACAGCCAATCGCCACCGGAATGATCCATGGCGGCATGACCAGCACGCGAAAAATGCCTTTGCCGGGGATTTTAGCGTTTAACAACGACGCCCCGATCAACCCCATCACCAGCTTTAAGGACACCGATAAAAGCATCCAGTAGAATGTGCGTCCGACGGTTTTGTGAAACTTGCTTGACCCGGCCAATTTTTCGTAATTTTCCAGCCCGACATAGCTTTCACCACCAAGATTGGCGTCGGTAAACGACAGGCGAATGGTCTCAATCAGCGGCCAGACAACGATAATCATTAGATAAAGCGCTGCCGGAAAAATTAACAACCAGGCAAAAGCTGCCTTAGACGATAGTGCTTTTGTCAACCTGCTTGTCATTTGTTGTCCCTAATTTAGTGCACAGACTCGGCGTAAGGCTCTGCGAATCAAAGCATGTCTGATTTAACACCATTGCAGGTCGAAATGTAAACCACTTTCAGTCCAATTATGTAACATATTGTATTTGCAACATATTCATATTTTATCAATCTATAGTTGGTTCTAATGCAAAGCAGTGCAAGATTAAATTATACAAATAATACCAATCAGGACTTGTATTGGTACTTTTTTTGTCTATGGTCGAGCGAAATAATTAGGAAGGATGCCATGCACGCGACAGCAGATGATATCACCGCAATGATTGAGCCGACTTCATGGCTGCGCGCGAATGGCGGCCCACGCTACCTTCAGCTAAGCCGGTTTTTAGCGCGCGCGATTAATGACGGGGTGCTGGAACCGGGGGCCTCGTTGCCGTCCGAGCGGGAAATGGCATATATTGCACAGCTTTCACGGGTGACAATTCGCAAAGCGGTTGAGGTTCTGGTGAACGATAATTTGGTTGTGCAGCGCCGTGGTTCGGGCACATTTGTCGCGCCCCGCGTCCAAAAACTTGAGCATTCACTTTCACGTCTCACGTCTTTTACCGAGGATATGCAGCGCCGCGGAAAATCCTCAAGTTCCGAAATACTGGCGTCGGGTTTTTTCAGCCCCTCACCGGAAGAGATCATCGCGTTGGGGTTGCGTTCGGGTGAAATGGTTGCACGTATTGAACGACTGCGCCGCGCCGATGGTGTACCATTGGCGTTGGAACGCAGCTCATTGCCAAGTGAAATTCTGCCTCATCCTGAAAAGGTAACCACCTCGCTTTATGATGCATTAGAGCAGCTGAATACACGCCCCATCAGGGCCATTCAGCGCATATCGGCCACGAAACTGACCGCAGAACAGGCCGAACGTCTGGAGCTGGATCAAAACGATGCAGTGCTGAAAATTGATCGCACGGGGTATAATGCCTCGGGGCGGGTGATCGAATTTACGTCGGGTATTTATCGTGGTGATGCCTATGATTTTGTCGCCGAACTTCAAACATAAGAGGCCTCAATGGTGCGGGAAATTATTTGGGAAATTCAGATAGAAGATCAGCATTTGATGGTGGGTTCGTTGCAAAACGCCCCAAAAAATGCGATTTTATGTTTTAGTGTGGTGGCCCCCGCGCGGGCTGTTTCAGGGTGTGAAATCATCCGCGCTGTTGGCGGTTATACGGAGCTGTATTTCCCAGAAGCCCAGCCGGAAAATGGCTTTACCATCGCCTTTAATGAGGACAGATTTACCATACACAATACCCAATGGTTGCCCGCAAAACCCTATGTGCGTGCGCCTGACGGTACGTGCAGCGATGTGCGTGTTGTCTTTGACACACCGCTAAAACCGCTGTCGCCCCCGTGCAAAGTTCCTGAATTTACGGGGCTGCGTCTGGTGCCGCAGCCGAATGCGTGGCAGCCGACGGACGGGTTTGTAAATAGTGCAGGCTTTGCCCTGAGCACGCCCCATGATGCCATTGCCGCGGTTGACGCGCTGGCGGCGCGCAATAATCTGGGGCCGTTTCTGGGCGACGGGTTGGCGTTAAGCATTTCGGATGATTTCACCGGCCCGCCTGAGGGGTATACCCTTGATATAACCCCAGATGGGATCGAAATTGCGGCCAACAGCCATGCAGGCGTGTTTTACGGCGCGATCAGTCTGTTGAATTTGCATGTGAATTATGGCGGGCAAATCCCGTGCGGAAAAATCACCGATGCGCCGCGTTTCGGGTGGCGTGGGCAGCAGCTCGATTGTGTGCGCCACTTTTTCCAACCGGATACGATCATGCGGTTGCTGGATATTTTGGCCCTGATGAAACTCAACCGCTTCCACTGGCATTTCAGCGATGATGAGGCTTTCCGACTTGAGGTAACCAGTTACCCTGAGATTTGGCAAAAGACCAGAATGCGCGGCGAGGGGCAGCTTATTCCGGGAATTTTTGGCGGTGGGCAAGGCCCGACAGGGGGCAGTTATTCACTGGATTTCGCCCGTGATCTGGTCGCACGTGCCAGTGAGCTTTCGATCGAGGTTCTGCCTGAAATTGAGATCCCCGCGCATGCCTATTGCCTGAACAAAGTGTTCCCGCGCCTTATGGATCCGGCAGAAAATTCAACCGCTGCTTCGGTGCAGGGGTATATCGATAACACAATGAACCCGGCAATGCCGTTCATGTGGGAATTCACGGAAAACCTGTTGCGTGAAATCGCCGAAATTTTCCCCTTTGCCCACATCCATCTTGGTTGTGATGAACGCCCGCCCAAAGCATGGGCGAAATCCCCCGCAGCCAAGGTATTGATGGCCGATAAGGGATTGGAGACGCTGGACGATCTGCAAGGTTGGACCATGGATAAGGTCGCTGATTTCGTGACTGGCCTAGGCTGTAAGCCCTGTGCCTGGGAAGAGGCGGCCAAAGGCAATCACGGCGATATTGGCAAGGGCGCGATTTTGTTTTCCTGGACTGGCCAAGGCCCGGGATTAGCCGCCGCGCGAAGTGGGTATCAGGTGGTGATGACCCCCGCACAACATATGTATTTTGACATGAGCCATAGCGCGGATTTCAATGATTTTGGCGCGCGCTGGGCTGGCACGGTGTCGCTGGAAAATACCGTAGAGTGGGATCCTGTGCCGCTGGATGAGCCAGAGCTTGAGGATAATATTATCGGGGTTGAAGGCACGTTTTGGGGGGAATTCACCCTTGAGGATACCGATATGGAGCGCAAAATTGCACCGCGTGTTCTGGGCCTGTCAGAAACCGGATGGCGTGCAAAAGGTGATCGTGCCACCGCAGTTTCCATCTATCAAATGGAACAGATTTACCGCCCGTTCTTCGCCCGTATCGGCTGGAAATCGCATTTTTCCGATTGCTAAAGGCTCGGCAGGTTTAACCCGTTTTCCTTGGCGCAATCAATCGCATCCTGATACCCGGCGTCCGCGTGGCGCATAACGCCGCTGGCCGGGTCATTCCATAAAACCCGGGCGATACGCGCATCCGCATCCGTGCTGCCATCGCAGCAAATAACCATGCCGGCATGCTGGGAAAACCCCATGCCAACCCCGCCGCCGTGATGCAGGCTGACCCATGTCGCCCCGGACGCGGTATTCAGCAGCGCATTCAGCAAAGGCCAGTCTGATACAGCGTCCGAGCCATCCTTCATCGCTTCGGTTTCACGGTTGGGTGAGGCGACCGAGCCACTGTCCAGATGATCTCGCCCAATGACAATCGGCGCACTTAATTCACCGTTGCGCACCATTTCGTTAAACGCCAGCCCCAGCTTGTCGCGCACCCCCAGCCCGACCCAGGCAATGCGTGCCGGCAAGCCTTGAAATTGGATGCGTTCGCGCGCCATATCCAGCCATTTATGCAGGTGCTTATCGTCTGGTAACAGCTCTTTAACCTTGGCATCGGTTTTGTAAATATCCTCGGGATCACCAGACAGCGCGACCCAGCGAAACGGGCCAATGCCCCGGCAAAACAGCGGGCGCACATAGGTTGGCACGAACCCCGGGAAGGCAAAAGCATCCGTTAGACCCTCATCAAGCGCGACTTGGCGAATATTATTGCCATAATCAACCGTTGGCACATCTTTTTTCCAAAAGGCCACCATCGCCGCCACGTGGATTTTCATACTGGCCCGCGCGGCTTTTTCAACGCTTTTTGGATCACTTTCACGCATTGCGCGCCATTCAGATATGCTCCAACCGCGGGGCAGATAACCGTTGCGCGGATCATGGGCCGAGGTCTGGTCGGTCACGATATCAGGGCGCACGCCGCGCCGTTCAAGTTCGGGGAAAATATCGGCAGCATTGCCAAGCAAAGCCACAGATTTCGCCTGCCCGGCCTTGGTCCAGCGGTTGATCATCGCCAATGCTTCATCCAGATCATCGGTTTTTTCATCAACATATTTGGTGCGAAGACGAAAATCGATACTGTCGGGGTTGCATTCCACTGCCAAGCAGCACGCCCCCGCCATCACTGCGGCCAAAGGCTGCGCGCCACCCATCCCCCCAAGACCCGCCGTTAATATCCATTTTCCGGTTAATTCGCCGCCATAATGCTGGCGTCCGGCCTCGACAAACGTCTCATAAGTGCCTTGCACGATCCCTTGCGAGCCGATGTAAATCCATGACCCCGCAGTCATTTGGCCATACATCATCAAACCCTTTTTATCGAGTTCATTAAAATGATCCCAATTAGCCCAGTGGGGTACAAGGTTAGAGTTGGCGATCAGAACACGCGGGGCATTTGTGTGGGTTTTGAACACACCTACAGGCTTGCCTGATTGCACCAGCAAAGTCTCGTCATCCTCAAGTTTTTTCAAACTGGCAATGATGCGATCAAAATCCTCCCATGTGCGCGCAGCCCGCCCTATACCGCCGTAAACCACCAGTTCATGGGGGTCTTCGGCCACATCCGGGTGCAGATTATTCATCAGCATGCGCATGGGTGCTTCGGTTTGCCAGCTTTTGGCGGTAATTTCAGTGCCGGTTGCCGGGAAAATATCACGGGAATTTTTCATTACTGTACCTATTATATCTGTAAGGTGGCAAAACAACTTGCCTCCAGGGGGGCGCTGATCTCACCGTTTCGTACCATATGGGCCGCGGCGGTGATATCGGGGGCTAAATATCGATCATCGTCTAGGGGCAGCACGGTTTGACGCAAATGTTTGATCGTGGTTTGCAAATGTGGGCTGGTTTTGAGCGGCGCGCGAAATTCCACGCCTTGGGCGGCGCACAACAGTTCAACCGCCAGAATATTACACAGGTTTTCATTCATCCGCACCAGACGCACAGCTGCGTGGGCGGCCATGGAAACATGATCCTCCTGGTTGGCGCTGGTGGGGGTTGAATCCGTAGAGCACGGGTTGGCGAGATGTTTGTTTTCGCTCATCAAAGCCGCAGTCGTTACCTCGGCGATCATAAAGCCAGAGTTCAACCCCGGTTTAGGGGTCAAAAACGCGGGCAGATCAAAGCTTAGGGTCGGATCAACCATCAAGGCTACGCGGCGTTGGGCAATTGCGCCAATTTCGGCCACGGCCAGTGCGATCTGATCCGCAGCAAAGGCCACGGGTTCCGCGTGAAAATTCCCCCCCGAGACAATCATATCGGCGTCTTTCAAGATCAGCGGATTGTCAGTGGCAGCGTTTGCTTCGATCTCTAATGTGCGGCCAGTCTGGTGCAAAATATCAATACAGGCCCCGGTCACCTGCGGCTGACAGCGAATGCAATACGGGTCCTGAACGCGGCTGTCATCATCGCGGTGGCTTTCGCGAATTTCAGAACCTTTCATAATCGCGCGCATCGCCGCCGCCACACCGATTTGGCCTAAATGTCCGCGTAATGCGTGAATTTCGGGTTGCAACGGCGCCGTGGACCCCATGATTGCATCGGTCGACATTGCCGAGATCACAATCGCCGCTTTGGCGTTGCGCTGCGCATTAAAATACCCTGACAGGGCAAAGGCCGTGGAAAATTGCGTGCCGTTTATCAGCGCCAGCCCTTCTTTGGCTTGCAGCACAATCGGGCTGAGGTTTGCAGCTTTCAAAGCCGCGTGCGCAGGCATGCGTTTGCCTTGAAACCGCGCCTCGCCCTCGCCGATCATTGCGGCTGCCATATGGGCAAGCGGGGCCAGATCGCCCGAGGCGCCGACCGAACCCTGGGCGGGAATAACGGGCAAAACGCCCTTGTTGATCATTGCCTCAAGATGCAGGATCAAATCCCAACGCACACCGGACGCGCCGCGCCCCAGCGACAGCAGTTTCAGCGCCATCATCAGACGGGTTATGTGATCGTCAATCGCTGTCCCGACGCCGCAGCAATGAGACAGGATCAGGTTTCGCTGCAAAATCGCAGTGTCTTGCGGCGCGATTTTTACGCTGGCGAGTTTGCCAAAGCCGGTATTCAGCCCATAGGTTGGCGTATCTTTGGCGATAAAACGACGGACCATTTCAGCGGCTTTTTCAACCCCGTCTTTGGCCCTGCGTGCCAGTTGCACAGGGTGATTGGTGCGCAAAATACCCTCCAGGTCGGCAAGAGTAGTGGTTTGCGGGGTAAGGATAATGTTCATATGGCACCTGCGAATATACGCTTATAAAGTGGGTTGAACCCGATGCGGTACGACAGTTCAGCCGGGGTGGTTACATCCCAGATGCATAAATCGGCGCGCAGGCCTGCCCGTATCTGGCCGCTATCGTTTAAACCAAGCGCCTTGGCGGCGATAATGGTGGTGCCGGCAAGGGTCTCGGCGGGGGTCATGCGAAATAATGTGCAGCCCATATTCATCGTAAGCAGGATTGATGCCAACGGCGATGAACCGGGGTTGCAATCACTGGCCAACGCCATGGGAACATTGTGTTTTCTGAACAAATCAATCGGCGGCATCTGGGTTTCGCGCAATGTGTAAAACGCACCGGGCAGCAGGGTTGCAACCGTACCTGCGGCCGCCATCGCCTGCACGCCGCTTGCATCGAGATGCTCCAGATGATCGGCCGAAAGCGCGCCGTAACTGGCCGCCAGTTTAGCGCCTTTAAGGTTAGAAAGCTGTTCGGCGTGCAGCTTGATATTAAGGCTCAGTTCTTTGGCGACATCAAAAACCCGCGCGATTTGAGCCGGGGAAAAGGCGATACCTTCGCAAAACCCATCAACCGCATCGACCAGCCCTTGGGCGTGGGCCGCATGCAGGGCGGGGATGCATATTTCATCGATATAGGCGTCCTTTTTGCCCGCGTATTCAGGTGGCAGGGCATGGGCTGCCAGAAAGCTGGTGGAAACACGAATAGGGCGGAGCTGGGCGATATTGCGCGCGACTTTAAGCATCCGCAGCTCGGTTTCAATATCTAGCCCATAACCTGATTTCACCTCTATATGGGTCACGCCCTCGGCAATCATTACATCGACACGCATCAGGGCCGATTGCAGCAGCTCGTCAGAGCTGGCATCTCGCGTCGCTTTAACGGTCGATAATATCCCGCCACCGGCCCGCGCGATATCCTCATAGCTTGCGCCGTTCAAACGCAACTCAAATTCATGAGCGCGATCACCGCCGAAAACCAGATGGGTGTGACAATCAATCAGCCCCGGTGTTATCAGGCGATTTTCGACGCTAATGTGTTCAAAACTTTGATACTTACCCGGCATGTCATCTTGCGGCCCGACCCAGGATATCATGCCAGATTGCACGGCAATTGCAGCGTTTTTCAGGCTACCGTATAGGTCGTTATCAGGGACCATACTGGCTAGGTTTGCATTATGGAGGACATACTGTTGATACTGTTTCATTGTGACTCACATTTTTGTTGATTACTACAATAAGTAATAGCATAATGCAGACATGTCAAATATATGTATAATCTCAGGACCGTGGAATGAAATCGATATTTGCTAAACACGCTCTGTTGCCGCAGGGATGGATTACGGATGTACGCCTTGAGATAGACGCTACAGGAAAGATTGCGACGCTTGTTCAAGATACAACGCCGATGCCGCAAGATACGTGTGTGAAAACCTTGTTGCCCGCGATTGCGAATTTGCACAGCCACATTTTTCAGCGCGCCATGGCCGGCATGTCTGAGCGGCGCGGGGATACAGAAGATAGTTTCTGGTCTTGGCGCGATCTGATGTACCGCTTTCTGGAGGTTCTAACACCTGATGATATAGAGGCGATTGCCGCGCTGGCATTTATGGAAATGCAAGAGGCCGGGTTTGCCGCTGTTGGCGAGTTTCATTACCTGCATCACCGCCCCGATGGGCAGCCTTATGATAAGCTGAGCGAGATGTCGGAACGCATATTTGCCGCCGCCGCGCAAAGCCAGATCGGGCTGACCCATTTGCCGGTGCTTTACACATATGGCGGTGCTGAACGTGCCTCCCTTAAGGGCGGGCAACGCCGTTTTGGTAATGATCTTGATCGTTTCAATAAGCTGATGGATGGGGCAAAAAACGGGTTGGCGGATTTACCTAAAGACGCCAATATCGGCATTGCCCCTCACAGTTTACGCGCCATTGATCCACTGCAATTACAACAACTTATCGCGATGCATCCCGTTGGTCCGGTGCATATTCATATTGCCGAGCAGATTCTGGAAGTGCAGCAAATATCAGCATGGCTGGGCACACCTCCGGTAGATTTCCTGGTGCAAAATATTGGTATTGATGCACGTTGGTGCCTGATCCACGCCACCCATATGAACGTCGAGGAAACGGCGATACTGGCCAGCTCTGGCGCAGTTGCGGGCCTGTGTCCGGTCACCGAGGCAAACCTTGGGGACGGGGTGTTTAACGGCGCGGAATATCTGGCAGCAGGGGGAATTTTCGGCGTTGGTACGGACAGTAATATCAACATCTCGCTTAGCGAAGAATTGCGGACCCTGGAATACAGCCAACGCCTTATGCATCGTGAGCGAAATATCATGGCAGAGGAAAATACCTCCGTTGGCGAGATATTATATAAAGGGGCTGCAACGGGCGGTGCGCGCGCACTTGGGCGCAACAGCGGTGAGATCAAGCTTGGGCATTGGGCCGATTTGGTTGCGATTGATCCAGATAGCATGGCGCTGGCAGCGCTTCGCCCTGATCAATGGCTCGATGGTTGGGTATTTGCCGGCTCAAACCGCGTTGTGCGCGATGTTTGGTCGGCGGGGCGACATTGTGTTATTGAGGGGCAGCACATCAGGCGTGCAGAAATTGAACACAGATATCGCAAGATGCTTAGAAATGTGCTAAGTAAAATATAAGAGTAGAAAGTTGGGTAAAAATGATAAAGTACATGGAAATTCACGCGGAATTGTTGCGCCGGATATCTTCCGGGGCTTGGGCAATTGGCGAACTTATTCCAAATGAAATCGTTTTGGCTGAGGAATTTTCGTGCACAAGACCAACGGTCAGCCGCGCGCTGGGCATGCTGGTCGATGCGGGGTTGATTGAACGCAAAAAACGGGTTGGCAGCAGGGTTGTGCAACGCGCCACACGCGCCGCAGTTTTCAAAATCGCAATCGTGCGCAACGAAATTACAGCGCGCGGCAGTAGTTATGCATATCTGTTACTGGAGCGCAAAATTATGCCCCCACCTGCACATGTGCGTGCGGCATTTGGCGATCAGGACGCGCTCTATGTCAGGGCGTTGCATTTTGAAAATAACATGCCATACCAACTGGAAGACAGGTGGTTAAATCTTGCTATAGTCCCGCAAGCATCAGGTCAGGATTTTCAAACCCAAAGCCCGAATGAATGGCTGCTGAATGCGATACCGTATTCGCGTGCCGAACATGTTTTGCGCGCGGCTAAAGCCAGCCCAAAACAGGCAGAAAACCTGCAACTGGCTGTGGGCGAGCCGGTATTTATCATTGAGCGCAAGACCTGGCAGGAGGAAAAGCCGGTAACGATTGTTACGTTGCTGCATCCGGCACATAAGTTTCGCATTGTAACCCAAGACGTTGGTATGTGAATGTTGGTGTATATTTTGTGAGCTTAAGGAAATCTTATGCCAGATACACCCGATATAATAGATATCTTTGTGATCGGCGGTGGCGTGAATGGCTGCGGAATTGCGCGTGATGCCGCTGGGCGCGGGCTGTCAGTTACGCTGGCCGAGATGGGTGATTTGGCCTCTGCGACCTCCTCGGCCTCGACCAAGCTTTTCCACGGCGGGCTGCGGTATCTGGAATATTATGAATTCGGATTGGTGCGCAAGGCTTTGAAAGAACGTGAGGTTTTGCTGTCTGCCATGCCGCATATAAGTTGGCCGATGCGCTTTGTGCTGCCGCATCAAAAGGGCATGCGGCCAGCCTGGTTGTTGCGTTTGGGCCTGTTCATTTACGACCATCTGGGGGGGCGCAAAATCCTGCCCGCGACCCGAACGCTTGACCTTCGGGTCGATATTGCGGGGGAGGCGTTGAAAGATACGCTGGTCAAAGCGTTTGAATATTCTGACTGCTGGGTACAGGATTCGCGTCTCGTGGTGCTGAATGCCCGGGATGCGGCAGAGCACGGCGCGCGTATTTTGACCCGCACCAAGGTGATTGCTGCGAAACGGCATGCGGCGCACTGGGATATCACGGTGCAGCACGGCACTGGCGCCAAAGAGCTGATCAAAGCGCGCAAGCTGGTAAACGCCGCCGGACCATGGGTTGAAGATATCGTTCGCAACACCATCGGTTTGCCTTCAGATGAAGGTGTTAGGTTGGTGCGGGGCAGCCATATTGTCGTGCCCAAGATTTTTGATCACGATCGCGCGTATTTTTTTCAAGGAGGCGACAGGCGTATCATTTTTGCCATTCCCTATGAGGGTGATTTCACGCTGATCGGCACGACCGAACAGGAGCATACCGATGATATCGGTGCGGCCATGTGCACGAAAGTTGAGGTTGATTATCTGTGCACGCTTGCCTCGGAATATTACAAAACGCCGGTGAAGGCATCTGATGTGATCTGGACATATTCCGGTGTGCGCCCGCTTTATGATGACGGGGCTAAATCGGCGACCGAAGCGACGCGGGATTATGTTTTGTCCCTTAATGATCAGGGTGCGCCATTGCTTAGCATTTTTGGTGGTAAAATCACTACCTATCGTCGTTTGGCCGAGGCGACGTTGGAAAAACTTGGGCATAAAGGCGGCGCGTGGACCGCAGGCGCGCCCTTGCCGGGTGGGAATTTTCCGGTAGATGGGGTGGCGGATTTGATTGCAAATTTACGTGCTGACTATCCGTTTTTGAATGCGCGTTGGGCGCAACGTTTGATCCGCACTTACGGCACCGAGGCGCGCGATATGCTGGGCGATGCACGCGATAAAAAAGGGCTTGGTCAGGATTTTGGCGCGGGTCTGTTTGCCCGTGAGGTTAACTGGTTAATGGCGCAGGAATTCGCGCAAACGCCCAAAGATATCTTGTGGCGGCGCACTCGGCTTGGTTTGCATGTTGCGGCGCAAGATGTAACGGCGCTGGGTGAATACATGAAGGCTCGGTCGTGAAATATATCCTGGCAATTGATCAAGGCACCACCTCTAGCCGGGCGATTTTATTTGATGCGGATATGCAGCCTATTGCCAGCGATCAGGCCGAATTTCCGCAGCATTTTCCACAATCGGGCTGGGTGGAACATGCGCCGGACGATCTGTGGGGAACCACGCTTGGCACCTGTCACAACACGCTTGCAAAGGCGGGGATCAGGGCCGCAGATATCGCGGGGATCGGCATCACAAACCAGCGCGAAACGACAATTGTTTGGGATCGCGAAACCGGCAAACCTGTCTATAACGCCATTGTCTGGCAAGACCGGCGCACGGCGGATATTTGTGCAGACCTGAAGGCAGACGGCCATGAGGATATGATCCGTGCCCGCACGGGGTTGCTGCTCGATCCTTATTTTTCAGGCACAAAACTGCAATGGATTTTGGAAAATGTCAGCGGCGCGCGGGCCTTGGCTGATGCGGGGCGTTTGTTGTTTGGCACAGTCGATTGCTATCTGATCTGGCGCCTTACGGCGGGCGCGTCGCATGTCACGGATGCCACTAATGCGGCGCGCACGATGCTTTATAATATCATTGATGGGGGCTGGGATGCGGATATCTGTGCGCTGCTTGATATTCCCGTATCGATGTTGCCAAAAGTGCAGGATTGCGCATCGGAATTTGGGAAAACGGCGGCGGATATCTTTGGGCAGGCCATTCCGATTTTGGGCGTGGCCGGGGACCAACAGGCGGCAAGCATCGGGCAGGCTTGTTTTAGCCCCGGTATGATGAAATCGACATATGGCACCGGCTGTTTTGCCTTGCTGAACACGGGCAATACACCGGTATTTTCCAAAAACCATTTGTTAACGACCATCGCCTATCAGCTGAATGGGCAGGTCAGTTATGCGTTGGAAGGCTCGATATTTATTGCCGGCGCTGTCGTGCAATGGTTGCGCGATGGCTTGAAGATCATTGAAAATGCCAGCGATGCCCAAGGGCTGGCGATGGCGGCTGACGGGGCACAGAACCTCTATCTTGTGCCGGCGTTCACCGGGCTGGGTGCGCCTTATTGGGATGCGGAATGTCGCGGTGCAATTTTTGGGCTGACCCGCAATTCCGGGCCAGCGGAAATCGCGCGGGCGGCGCTGGAAAGTGTTGCCTATCAGACCCGGGATTTATATGAGGCCATGTGCCGTGACTGGCCAGATGTAACCGACACGGTTTTGCGCGTTGATGGCGGCATGAGCGCCAGTGATTGGACCATGCAATTTCTATCAGACATGCTGGATGCACCGGTTGAGCGGCCCGAGCTTTTGGAAACTACGGCGCTTGGTGTCGCCTGGCTGGCTGGAATGAAGGCTGGTATCTATCCGGATATAAAGGATTTTTCGCACACCTGGGCCTGTGCAAAGCGGTTTTCACCATCGATGTCTGAAGCTGAAAGAACAGATAAATACGCGGGCTGGCAGGATGCAATATCACGTGTGTTAACAAAAACCCCTTAAAATTCCTCAATCATCACCACACCACCGATATGCTTTATGGCACTCTTGATCTCGGGGTTTATTGCGTAATCTTCGGGCAGGCTGATTTCGACCTCGCCAGGTAAATCGGGGTGCAGCAACACGATATTAACCGGCCCTTTTGGTGCCCGCTTGTTGGTCTTTTCGCTCAAACGCGTGGCAAGCGAGGGAACCGCATCGGCATCGTTTAAAAACACGCGCAAACCCACGGCGGCGGCATCGGCTATGACCGTATCAATTGCCTGAAAAGCGCGCGCCAGCAACTTTAACTGCCCGCTTTCCATATCTGCCTCAACCGACAACACGACGTTTTCGCCAACGCTTAGCAGATCACCGGCGCTTTCCAGCGTATCGGAAAAAACCGTGACCTCATATTGCCCCGATGGATCCGTGAGGGCGATAAAAGCAAAGCGGTTGCCGCGAGCTGATTTGCGGATTTGTACGGCAGAAATAGTCCCCGCAAGCTTGGCAGCAATCTTGCGCCCCTCGGCCTTTTGCGTAACCTCGTCAAGGCTCATAATTCGTTGGCGCTTGAGGGCTGGCATATAGTCATCGAGCGGATGGCCCGTAAGGTAAAATCCAAAGGCCGTGTGTTCTTGCGAGAGCAGCTCCACGGATGGCCAGCTTTCGGGCATGGGCAGGCGCGGGGGCGGTAAATCTTCGCCGCTGTCCCCAAACAGGCTGGATTGATTGGAGGATTTATCATCATGAGAGGCCGCAGAATATGCAACCAGTTTATCAAGGCTTTCCAACACTTTACGGCGGTTTCCATCAAGTTGGTCAAAGGCACCGGCGCGTGCCAGCATTTCCAGTGGGCGTTTGCCAACCCGTTTTATATCCACGCGCCGCGCGAAATCAAACAGGTCTTTGAAAGGTCCACTACCCCGCGCCTCGGTGATCAGCCGCATGGCCTCAACCCCGACATTTTTTAGCGCTCCGAGCGCATAAATAATCTTGTCATCCTTCACACTGAACTGCGTTTCGGAGCGGTTTACGCAAGGGGGGATCACATCAATTTTCAGGCGTTTAACCTCGCGGATATAGACATCCAGTTTATCCGTCAGATGTAAATCACAGTTCATCGCCCCGGCCATGAATTCTACCGGATGGTTGGCCTTTAGCCACGCAGTTTGGTACGATACAACTGCATAGGCGGCGGCGTGGCATTTATTAAAACCGTAATCAGCGAATTTTTCCAGCAGATCAAATATCTGCATGGCTTTTTTCTTGTCAACGCCGTTTTTCAGAGCGCCTTTCTCAAATTTCGGACGTTCTTTAGCCATTTCAGCGGCAATCTTTTTACCCATGGCACGGCGTAAAAGGTCTGCGCCGCCAAGGGTATAGCCCGCCATTTTCTGTGCGATCTGCATCACCTGTTCCTGATAAACAATGATGCCTTGGGTTTCGTCTAGAATGTGATCGATCGAGGGATGCAATGATTCCCTTTCCTCTAACCCGTTCTTAACTTTGCAGAATTTCGGTATATTTTCCATCGGGCCGGGGCGATACAGCGCCACCAATGCCACGATGTCTTCGATGCAGTTGGGTTTTAGCTGGCGCAATGCTTCCATCATGCCTGTACTTTCCACTTGAAACACCGCTACGGTTTTAGCGCTGGCATAAAGATCATATGTCGCCTTGTCATCGAGCGGGATCAGCCCGATATCGACCTCAACCCCGCGCTGTTTCAACAGATCAAGCGTATTTTGAATGACGGTCAGGGTTTTCAGCCCCAAAAAGTCGAATTTCACCAGCCCGGCGGGTTCGACCCATTTCATGTTAAACTGTGTCGCTGGCATGTCGGAGCGCGGGTCTTTGTAAAGCGGCACCAGCTCATCGAGCGGGCGATCTGAGATCACAACACCGGCGGCGTGGGTAGAGGCATTGCGCAACAGACCTTCAACCTGCCCGGCATAATCGAGCAACCGCGCCACGACTTCCTCATCGCGGGCCATTTCTTTTAGACGCGGTTCGTCTTTTAGGGCCTGTTCAATAGATACGGGTTTAACGCCCTCCACCGGGATCAGTTTGGACAGCCTGTCCACCTGCATATAGGGCATTTGTAATACCCGCCCGATGTCGCGCACCGCAGCCTTTGACAAAAGCGCACCGAATGTGATGATCTGCGCCACCTTATCGCGCCCGTATTTTTCCTGCACATAGCTGATCACTTCCTCGCGGCGATCCATACAGAAATCAATGTCGAAATCGGGCATCGAAACCCGTTCAGGGTTCAGAAATCTCTCAAACGGCAAGGCATAATGCAGCGGGTCAAGATCGGTGATGGTCAACGCGTATGCTACCAGCGACCCGGCGCCAGACCCACGTCCAGGACCTACCGGAATATCGCGATCCTTGGCCCATTTAATGAAATCGGCCACGATCAGGAAATAGCCCGGAAACCCCATGTCTTCGATCACACCCAGCTCAAAATCGAGGCGCGCCTCATATTCCTTGACGCTGACCGCGTGCGGGATAACCTTAAGACGCGCCGCCAGCCCTTCCTTGGCCTCGCGGCGCAGTTCTTCGACCTCGTTATCGGCAAATTTCGGCAGGATCGGGTCGCGCATATAGGCCCTAAAGGCACAGCGGCGCGCGATCTCAATCGTGTTGCTGATAGCCTCGGGGAGGTCTGCAAACAGGGTCTCCATTTCCTCGGGCGTTTTGAAATAATGTTCCGGCGTCAACTGGCGGCGGGGTTCTTGTTGATCAACATAAGCGCCATCAGCGATGCAGATCAGCGCGTCATGGGCTGCAAACATCTCGCGTTTGGGAAAATACACATCGTTGGTCGCAACCAGCGGGATTTGCATGGCATAGGCCATATTCACAAACCCCGGTTCAGTTGCGGCTTCTTCAGCCGTGCGTTTGGCGGTACCTGTCGGGTGGCGCTGAATTTCGATATATAAACGATCGGCAAAAAGCCGGTGCAGATGTTCCATCAAAAGGCGGGCTTTTTCGGTCTGGGCGTCCTGCAACAACTGCCCGACAGGGCCAAGTGCGCCACCACTGAGGCAGATCAGCCCTTCAGCATGTTTTGACATCTGCGCCATGGTGATATGGGGCAAGGCATCGCCGCATTCTAGAAAATTGCAGGAATTCAGCTTCATAAGGTTCTCATAGCCGCGTTCATTCTGGGCCAGCAAAACGATGGGTTTTGGCGCGGGTTCACGATCCCCCGGCCTTGAAGCTGTTTCAAATTTTAGTTGAAGCTGACAGCCGATAATCGGTTGTATACCTGATTTCGCCGCCGTTTCCGAAAACTCCAGCGCGCCAAACAGATTGCCCGAATCCGTCACCGCAACCGCCGGCATGTGCCAATCCCGGCACATTTGCGGCAGTTTCTTGATCTGAATGGCACCTTCAAGCAAAGAATAAGCCGAGTGCAGGCGCAAGTGAATGAATCGGGGTGCAGTTTCCATTTCGCAAAGCTACCCCAGCGCGCAGAGCGGCGAAAGGGGGAGATTGGTGAAAATCTACTTGCTTGGGTGGATAAATTTGGGCTTGATTGAAAATAGAATCAAATACAGAATTATATAACGGGGAAAGTTATGGGACACCTTACAACGCATGTGCTCGATACGGCTTTGGGTAAACCGGCAAAAGGTTTACGCATTGAACTTTACCGTCTTGGGGCTGCGCGCGAAAAACTGTTGGAAACGCGCACTAATGCGGATGGCCGGTGTGACGCGCCCTTGCTGGAGGCAGCGGCGTTTGCACCCGGCGAATATGAGCTGCTATTCCATGCGGGGGATTATTTGGACAGTACCGGGCAGGATTTACCTGCGCCGAAATTTCTGGACATAATCCCACTGCGTTTTGGTATATCCGAGGACAGGCATTACCACGTGCCCCTGCTTTTATCCGCGTTCGGGTATTCCACCTATAGGGGCAGTTGATGGGGCAGATACGGTTCCTTTTGAATGGGGATATGGTGGTTTTGGATGATCCCAACCCCACCGACACCCTACTGGACTGGCTGCGGGATCAAGGGCTGACGGGCACCAAAGAGGGCTGCAACGAGGGCGATTGCGGCGCGTGCACGGTGTCTGTCGGCGCATTGTGCGGCGGGCGTATTTCGCACCGTGCGCTGAATGCTTGCATTGTGTTTTTACCGTATCTTCACGGCAAATCTGTGCGCACAATCGAGGGAGTTTCAGCGCGTGATGGCCGTCTGCACCCGGTGCAGGCCGCGATGGTAGAGCATCACGGATCACAATGTGGATTTTGCACGCCGGGGTTTGTGATGTCGCTTTATTGTGCGCACCTTGAAGGCGCGCAGGGTTTTGACGATGTGCTGGCAGGAAACCTGTGTAGATGTACGGGCTATGCGCCGATTATGCGTGCAGCTGAAGCGGCAACAAAACAGCCGCAACCGGATTGGGTGGGGGATGAAAACGCGGACCTGCAAGCCATGGCCGCGGGCGATGACATAACGCTTGAGGGTGCGTTTCTGCCGGCCTCGCTCGATAGTTTTGCGCAGTGGTATGTTGAAAATCCTGATGCGACGATCATAGCCGGGGCTACGGACCTTGGGCTTTGGGTGACTAAACTGATGCGTGACCTGTTGCCAAGTGTATTTTTGCACCGTCTTACAGAGCTGCAACAGATTGAAATAACGCCCAAAGGCCTGCGGATTGGCGCGGGGGTTACGTTAACCCAGTTGCGCGATGTGATTACGGATCACTATGCAGATTTTGGCGAGATGCTGCGTCGGTACGCTGCGGTGCAGGTGCGAAATTCGGCGACGATTGGCGGTAATATCGCGAATGGTTCTCCGATTGGTGACAGCCCTCCGGCACTGATTGCGCTGGGGGCCATGCTGACCTTGCGGCGCGGTGATGAGCGGCGTGAAATTCTGCTGGAGGATTTTTACATATCTTACGGCAAACAGGACCGCAGTGCTGGCGAATTTATCGAGAGCCTGTTTATCCCTGCGCAGCCCGATGTGCTGGCGTGTTATAAAATATCGAAACGGTTCGATCAGGATATTTCGGCGTTGAACGGCTGCTTTAACGTGACGGTTAAAGATGGCCGGGTAACGGCGGCGCGTATTGCCTTTGGCGGTATGTCCGCGATGCCGCAACGTGCAACAGCGGTGGAAAACGCGCTGGTCAATCAGCCGTGGAACGCAGCCACAATCACCATGGCCTGCACCGCATTTGCCCAGGATTACACCCCCATCGCCGATGTTCGCGGCACGGCCGCCTATCGGTTACGCAGCGCGCAAAACCTGTTGCGCCGCTACTTTCATGAAAGCACAAATCCGCTGTCACAAACCCGCACCGTCGGGCGGGGGGCATCATGAGCATCGCGAAACCAAACCCCCATGACAGCGCTGTCGCCCATGTTAGCGGCGTTGCGCGCTATGTGGATGACATCCCGCTGGCGGGCGCTGTGCATCTGGCGTTTGGGCTGTCCACAGTTGCGCATGCGAGGTTAGCGGCGGTAAATCTTGATGCTGTGCGCGCGTCTGACGGGGTGATTGACGTGCTGTTGGCGGCTGATCTTCCGGGGGCCAATGATGTCTCGCCCTCGGTGCATGATGAACCGATGTTGGCGGTGAATACTGTACATTTCGTTGGCCAGCCGATCTTTCTGGTGATCGCCAAAAGCCATCGCGCCGCGCGTCTGGCGGCGCAGCTTGGGCAGATCGAATATGACGTGCGCCCCGCCGTGCTAAGCATCGATCAGGCCCTCGCGGCGGATAGCAAGTTTGAAGAACCGCTCCAGTTTTTGAACGGGACGCCCGAGGCCGCGCTGGCGGGCGCAGAACGACAAGTTCAGGGCGTGATGGAAATCGGCGGGCAGGAGCATTTTTACCTAGAAGGCCAGGCAGCGGCTGCCCTGCCAAATGAGGGCGATGTGCTTGTGCATGCCTCAACCCAGCACCCGACGGAAATTCAGCATAAAGTGGCCGAGGCCTTGGGCTTGCCCATGCACAGCGTGCGCGTTGAGACCCGCCGTATGGGCGGTGGATTTGGCGGCAAGGAAAGCCAGGGCAACGCCCTTGCGGTGGCCTGTGGGGTTGTGGCGATGCGCCTTAATCGGCCTGCAAAAATGCGCTATGATCGTGATGATGACATGATTATCACCGGCAAGCGCCATGATTTCAGGATCAAATATCAGGCGGGGTTTGATCGCACCGGGCGCCTGCAATCGGTGATATTTGAACAGTTTGCCCGCTGCGGCTGGGCGCAGGATTTATCCCTGCCAGTGGCCGACCGCGCCATGCTGCACGCCGATAACGCCTATCATTTGCCCAATGTGCGGATCACCTCGCACCGCTTGAAAACCAACACGGTTTCCAACACGGCGTTTCGGGGTTTTGGCGGTCCGCAGGGGATTTTGGGGATTGAGCGGGTGATGGATCACATCGCTCATGATCTGGGTCTGGACCCGTTGAAAGTACGGCGCGCCAATTTTTACGGGGCCGGGCGTGACGTGACGCCGTATCACATGGTGGTTGAGGATAACGTGATCCCCGAGATTGTTGATGCGTTGGAGCGTACCTCGGACTATGTCGCACGGCGCGCTGAAATTGCAAAATTCAACGCTCAAAGCCCGATCCTGAAACGCGGAATTGCCCTGACGCCGGTCAAATTCGGTATTGCTTTTACGCTGACCCATCTTAATCAGGCCGGGGCGCTGGTGCATGTGTATTCTGACGGCTCGATCCATCTAAATCACGGCGGCACCGAGATGGGGCAGGGGTTGTTTACCAAAGTGGCGCAAGTCGCCGCAGAGGTCTTTGGCGTTGGGTTTGGTGCTGTGAAAATCACGGCAACGGACACGGGCAAAGTGCCTAACACCTCGGCAACGGCGGCGTCTTCGGGGACGGATTTGAACGGGATGGCCTGCAAGGTTGCCTGCGAGGTTATTCGCGCGCGATTGATCGATTTCGCTTGTGATACTTGGGGTGTTTTACCAGATCAGGTGCGCTTCAAAGACGGGCAGGTGCATCTGGGTGATACCTCTATGCCCTTTGCCAAGCTGGTAAATGCCGCTTATCTCGCGCGCGTTCAGCTGTCGGCAACCGGCTTTTACAAGACCCCAAAGATCGAGTGGGATCGCATGGCAGGCAAGGGGCGGCCGTTTTTGTATTTTTCTTATGGGGCGGCCGTGAGCGAGGTTATTATCGATACCTTAAGTGGTGAAAACCGCATTCTGCGCACGGATATTTTGCATGATGTCGGGCGATCCTTGAACCCGGCGCTGGATTTGGGCCAGATTGAGGGCGCCTATGTGCAAGGGGCCGGTTGGCTGACCACCGAAGAACTGATCTGGGATGATGATGGCAAGCTTTGGACCCACGCTCCATCGACCTATAAAATCCCCACATGCTCGGACCGGCCCAAGATTTTCAACGTTAATCTATGGGCGCGCGGCGAAAATCGTGAGGATACGATTTACAAATCCAAAGCCGTGGGAGAACCCCCTTTTAATCTGGGGATATCGGTGTTTATGGCGCTGTCGGATGCCGTGGCCTCTTGTGGTGAGGCATACCCCGATCTGGATGCCCCCGCAACATCCGAGCGGGTATTGCGTAGCGTTGATATGGAAAAAGGCATCACATGGTAACGGGGTTTGATATAGATATGCTTGGCCTGTATGTGCGTGATCACGGCGTGGTTGTGCGTATTGTTGTGGCCCAGGACAAAGGTTCTGCACCGCGCGGCGCGGGGACTGCGATGCTGGTAAGCGGTGACACCCAGTTCGGCACTATTGGTGGGGGCGCGTTGGAGCACGGGGCCGTTGCAAAAGCGCGCGCAATGCTGGCCAAAGATGGGGTCTGGCTGCGCCGTTTCGATAAAGTGCCGCTTGGCCCCGCGCTTGGGCAATGTTGTGGTGGTGCGGTCAGCCTGTTGTTTGAACGCTTTGGCCCCGATGAGCTGCGCACGTTAAAGAGCCTGACGGATGTGTTTGTCCGCCCGCTGAAATCGGGTAATTGCGACATGCCGTTGCCCGTGCGCGCGCATCTGCGCGATATGCGTGCAGGGCGGATACCGGCGGGGATTTCAGCGCAAAATGACTGGCTGATTGAACCCCTTCAGGCTGATCATCAACCCTTGTGGATTTATGGCGCGGGGCATGTGGGGCGGGCGTTGGTCACAACTCTGACAGGGCTGCCGTTCACGATAACCTGGATCGATACGGCGCGCGCGCGCTTTCCCGATGCTATCGCGCCTCACGTTGATATGCTGGTGGCAGCGAACCCTGCCGATGCGGTTAAACACGCGCCGGATGGGGCGCATCATCTGGTGTTGACCTATTCCCATAGTCTGGATTTTGAAATATGCCACCGCGTTTTGACGCGCCCTTTTGCAGCCCTTGGGGTGATTGGATCAGACACTAAACGCCGCCGGTTTTTAAAACGCTTGAAAGCGGCCGGAGTTGATCCATCCCGCTTGATTTGCCCGATCGGCACGCCAGCCCTTGGCAAGGAACCGATGGCTATTGCTGTTGGCGTTGTTGCAGAATTACTGCATAACCGTATCCTGAAATCACAAAAATCGGAGGCCCGCGCATGAGCGATGCTTTGCTGGAAATCAACGGCCTTAGCAAAGGGTATCCCGGTGTTCAGGCCAATGATAACGTCAGTTTCTCGATCCAACCGGGCGAAATTCACGCACTGCTGGGTGAAAACGGAGCCGGAAAATCAACGCTGGTCAAAATGATCTATGGTCTGGTGCGCCCTGACAGTGGTGACATGGCGCTGCACGGCGTGGATTACATGCCCCACAAACCCAGCGAGGCCCGAAATCTGGGTGTTGGCATGGTGTTTCAGCATTTTTCCCTGTTTGAGGCGATGAATGTCGCAGAAAACATCACTTTGGGTATGGAAAACGCCCCGCCGCGCACTGATCTCGCGCAGAAAATTCGCGAGGTCAGTGCGGCTTATGGCCTGCCGCTTGATCCTGATCGCCTGATCGGGGATCTATCGGTGGGGGAACGCCAGCGCGTTGAAATCGTGCGCTGCCTTTTGCAAAATCCCAAACTGTTGATCATGGACGAGCCGACCTCGGTTTTGACTCCGCAAGAGGTGGAAACCCTGTTCAAAACCCTGCGCAAACTGTCGGCTGAAGGTGTGGCGATTTTATATATCAGCCATAAGCTTGATGAGATCAAGGCGCTGTGCGATCACGCAACAGTGCTGCGCCACGGCAAGGTTGTCGCGACCTGTGTGCCGCGCGAAGAGACTGCGCGCTCCATGGCGGAAATGATGATTGGTGGTGAACTGGCAGTGCCAAAATTGCGGGCGTTCAATCCGGGTAAGACCTTGTTAGAACTAGATAACCTGACGCTTTCCTCGTATGATCCATTTGGCACCAACCTGGCGAAAATCTCGATAAAACTGCGTGCCGGTGAGGTTCTGGGCATTGGCGGGGTTGCTGGAAACGGGCAAGATGAGTTGCTGCTGGCGCTCTCTGGTGAGCGTATAAGTGACAGCGGTATGATCCGGCTGAACGGGGTTGATATCAGTGGTTTTGGCCCGACAACCCGCCGCGCAGTCGGCTTATTGGCGGCGCCCGAAGAACGGCTGGGCCATGCTGCCGCACCTGATATGAGCCTGACAGAAAATGCATTTCTAAGCGCGCATGTGCGTAAAAAATTGCAGAAATCCGGCTTTATTGCGCGCGAAAAACGCGATGATTTTACCCAACAGATTGTCACGGAATTCGATGTACGCACCCCGGGGATCAGCAATGTTGCCAAATCCTTGTCGGGCGGAAATTTACAGAAATTCGTGATTGGTCGTGAGGTATTGCAGGCCCCCACCGTGCTGGTGGTCAACCAGCCCACATGGGGGGTTGATGCGGCGGCGGCGGCGGCCATTCGCCAGGCTTTGCGTGATCTGGCAGCCTCGGGCGCGGCGGTTCTGGTGATCTCGCAGGATCTGGATGAGCTGATGGAAATGTCCGATACATTCGCGGTTTTGGCCGAGGGCAGACTTTCAACACCGCGCCCGGCAGCAGAGCTTAACGTTGAAGAAATAGGGTTGATGATGGGCGGAGATTTACATGTGGGCGTCGCGCATGCTTAGGCTGGAACCACGCGCGCAACCCTCAAGCGTCATGCGGTGGTTAACGCCGTTGCTGGCTGTCGGTATTACAATGATTATGGGCGGGCTGCTGTTTGCAGCCATGGGTAAAAACCCGTTTGAAGCAATAAAAATCATATTTCTTGACCCGTTTTTCCATGAAACATTTGGCCCCTATTCCCGGTCACAACTGCTGATTAAAGCCGGGCCGCTGATCCTGATTGCCATCGGGCTTAGCATCGGATTTCGCGCGAATGTGTGGAATATCGGGGCCGAGGGGCAATTCGTTATGGGCGCGGTTACCGGCGGGGCTGTGGGGCTGGCGCTTTATCCTGCTGACGGGGTTTGGGTATTGCCGCTGATGACAATTGCGGGCGCATTGGGCGGCATGCTCTGGGGATTGATTCCAGCGATTTTAAAGATCAAATTCAACGCCAATGAAATTCTGGTATCCCTGATGTTGGTCTATGTTTCTTATAACTTTCTGGCGGCAATGGTCACCGGCCCGCTTAAAAGCCCTGACGGTTATGGGTTTCCGGAATCGCGTAGTTTTACCGGCGTTGAGAGCACCCATCTGCCCATGATATATGAGCCTTTGGGGATGCACGCCGGGGTGCTGGTGGCCTTGGTCGCGGTCATCGCGGCCTATGTGATGATGGAGCGGCATTTGCTGGGTTTTCAGATCAAACTGACCGGGCAATCGCCGCGCGCGGCCCGGTTTGCCGGGGTTAACCCCTCGGTGATTATCGCAGTTTGTCTGGGTATTTCCGGTGCACTGGCAGGTATGGCGGGGCTATTCGAGGTAACAGGGCCAGCCGGCAAGTTGACCACCAATTTCCCGGTTGGATACGGGTTTACCGCCATCATCGTCGCGTTTCTGGGCCGCCTGCATCCCATTGGCATCGTGCTGGCGGGGCTGCTGATGGCGCTGACCTATATCGGGGGGGAATTGGCGCAATTGTCACTGGGTATTCCGGCGGCTGCGATTAGCGTGTTTCAAGGCATGATGTTGTTTTTCTTACTGGCGGTTGATGTTTTCGTTAACTACCGGCTCGTGTGGAAAGTGGTGAAATAATGGATTTCTCATCCCTAAATCCGGTGGCGCTGGCCGTTAGTCTGATTGTCGCGGCAACCCCCATATTGCTGGCCGCTGTTGGTGAACTGGTGGTGGAAAAATCCGGTGTGCTTAATCTGGGGGTCGAGGGGATGATGATCATCGGGGCTATTGCCGGTTTTGCCGTATCTGTTGATAGCGCCAGCCCGTGGCTTGGGCTTTTGGCTGCCATGCTGGCCGGGGCCGGGCTGGCGCTGATTTTTGGGTTCCTGACGCAGGTTCTATTGTCAAACCAGGTCGCAACGGGGCTGGCGTTAACCTTGTTTGGGCTTGGGTTGGCAGCGCTGCTGGGGCAAAGTTATACGGGCATGAAACCGCCAAGCTCACCGCGTCTGGATATCCCGGTTCTCAGCGATCTGCCGGTACTTGGGGAATTGTTATTTCGGCATGATTTCATGGTCTATGGCTCGATTGCACTGGTGTTTGGCGTCTGGTATTTCCTTAATCGCAGCCGCGCCGGGCTGGTGCTGCGCGCGGTCGGGGAAAACCATGATGCGGCGCACTCGCTTGGCTATAACGTGGTGTTGATCCGCATGGGGGCTATCGCCTTTGGCGGGGCTTGTGCGGGGCTGGGGGGCGCCTATCTGTCGCTGATCCGCGTGCCCCAATGGAGCGAGGGGATGACGGCGGGGGCTGGCTGGATTGCGCTGGCAATTGTGGTTTTTGCCAGCTGGAAACCCTGGCGGCTGATCCTGGGCGCATATCTGTTTGGCGGGGTTACAATCCTGCAATTAAATCTGCAAGCATTGGGAATAGGGATTTCTGCGGCATATTTGTCGATGACACCGTACCTGATTACCATTATCGTGCTTGTCATCATGTCTGCCGATCGACGGCGCGCCAGTATGAACGCACCCGCGTCACTGGGTAAAATTTTTCACGCCTCACACTGAGGTAAATCTGCGGGCATAACGACCCGACAACGGAGGAGTAACCATGAATTTCACAAAAACACTGGCAGCCGCAACAGCGCTTGCGCTGACGCTGGGGGGCACGGCAATTGCCCAAACCAAAGCCGGATTTATCTATGTCGGCCCCGTCGGTGATCTGGGCTGGTCATATGAGCATGATCAGGGGCGTTTAGCTGTTGAAGAAGCTTTCGGCGACAAGGTTGAAACGACATATGTTGAAAGCGTGCCCGAAGGTGCCGATGCTGCGCGTGTCATGACACAAATGGCGCTGGGCGGGGCAGATATCATTTTCACCACGTCGTTTGGCTATATGGATCAAACGCTTGAAGTGGCCGCAAAATTCCCGAATGTGCGGTTTGAGCATGCAACAGGTTACAAGCGCAGCGATAATGTTTCAACATATTCGGCACGGTTCTATGAAGGGCGTCACGTTATTGGCCTGATCGCCGGACGTATGACCGAAACAAATACCGTTGGCTATATTGCGTCTTTCCCGATCCCCGAAGTTGTGCGCGGCATCAATGCGGCCTATCTGGCGGCAAAATCGGTTAACCCTGACGTAGAGTTCAAGGTTATCTGGGTCTATACGTGGTTTGATCCGGGCAAAGAGGCAGACGCGGCCAATGCGCTGATTGAACAGGGTGCTGACGTGATCATGCAACACACCGACAGCCCGGCTGCGATGACAATTGCCGAGGAGAAGGGCATCATGGCCTTTGGTCAAGCCTCTGATATGATGCAGTTTGGCCCGAATGCACGGTTGTCCTCAATCATTGATAACTGGGGTCCATATTATGTGGCGCGCGTTCAGGCGGTTATGGATGGTACTTGGGAAAGCATGGATACATGGGATGGCATTGCGCCTGGCATGGTAGAAATCGGTGCGTTTTCAGACCGTATCCCTGCCGATGTTCGCGCCGAAGCACAAGCGGCGGCTGATGCGATTGCCGCAGGCACGTTGCACCCGTTTACCGGGCCGATCAACAAGCAGGATGGCTCTGTCTGGCTGGCTGATGGCGAGATCGCCGATGATGGCACGCTGGCTGGCCTGAACTTCTATGTTGAAGGCATCGAGGGCGAGCTACCTAAATAAGCCACGCATAATTAATACCAAAGGCCCGGCATTACGCTGGGCCTTTATTATGTAAGCGGTGCAGTGGTATCGTACTAGGGTCAGATCAGAGCGTTTATCTAAACTATTAACCTAGTTTAATGGTTTAGATAAACGGCGGTAAATATCTGTAATTAAATGGAGATTACAGGTGTCAGTGGTTGCCTATATGGTTTTATGCCGATTTACTGGCGAATACGCGCCGCGCTAGACCGATCAAGAACACCAAGGCAATGGCCTCTAGTACGGCAGAGGCCAAAAACGGTGCGCCGGGCAGGTGGATCGGGGCGTTTTCAGCGGTAAAGAACCGGAAAATGCCGGTCATGGCGATGGGGCTGAAGATCATCGCCAATGCATTGACCGAGGACACAATTCCCTGCAATTCGCCTTGTGCGTCCTCATCAACAATATTTGACATAATCCCTTGCAGTGCCGGCCCGACAACGGCCCCAAACGCCATAAACGGCATCAGGGCGAACAGCAGCCAAAAATTTCCGATAAAGGCGACAAGGATAAACACCACAAGGTTCAGGATTAGCCCAAAGCGCGCGGTTTTCATCTCACCAAAGCGCGGGATGATAACGCGGATCAGACCGCCTTGCATGATGGCCATGAATATGCCGAAAATTGCCAGCGAAATGCCGATCATTTTTGGGGAAAAGTCAAAGGCCTCGATTGTGTAATAGCTCCAGATCGAAGGATACACCTGATGGGAGATTGTAAAGATAAACAACACGGCTACCAGGCTGGTCATGTGGGGAATGCGGCGCACCACCATCAATGCGCCCAGCGGGTTGGCACGGCGCCAATCAAATGCACGGCGTTTTTCCGGCGCAAGGGTTTCGGGCAGGATAAAATATCCCAGTGCAAAATTGGCGAGCGCAAAGGCGGCGGCGACCATGAACGGTGCGCGCGGTCCCAATTCCCCAAGCAACCCGCCGATAGCAGGGCCGATGATAAACCCGATGCCAAAGCTGGCCCCGATCAGGCCAAAATTTGCGGCCCGTTTATCTGCCGGTGAGATATCTGCCACATAGGCCGCCGCTGTGGAAAATGTCGCGCCGGTGATACCCGCGATTACGCGCCCTATGAACAGCAGCCAGATGGTGTCGGCCAAGCTGAGCAATATATAATCCAGCCCCATCACAAAGACCGAGATCAGCAACACCGGCCTGCGCCCATAGCGATCCGAAAGGTTGCCAATGGTCGGCCCGCAGATAAATTGCATCACCGCGTAGGTTGTTGCCAGAAATCCACCCCACAGTGCCGCGGAACTGATGCTGCCGCCGGTCAGGTCTTGCACAAGATCCGGCATGACCGGAATGATAATGCCAATGCCGACGGAATCGAGCAATAGGGTGATGATTACAAAGACAAACGGCAGACGGGACTTCATTCTTGCAGGCTCCTGAACGGGGGACTTGTGGGTAGTTATGAGGTTTTGATGCGGCTTAACAAGCCCTCAAAATCACTCAACCGTCACAGATTTCGCCAGATTGCGTGGCTGGTCCACATCCGTGCCCTTTTCCAGTGCCGTGTGATAGGCTAAAAGCTGTGCTGGCACTGCGTAAATCAGGGGGGCAATGAACGGATCGACCGCAGGCAGGGTGATCGTTTGCCAAACGCTGTCAGGTGCCGCCTGTGCACCCGGGTCATCCGTAATCAGCAAGACCTTGCCGCCGCGCGCAATGACCTCTTGCATGTTAGAGATGGTTTTATCAAATAACGGGCCGCTGGGCGCGAAAACGATGACGGGTACGCTGTCGTCAATCAGGGCGATGGGGCCATGCTTTAGCTCGCCAGCGGGATAGCCTTCGGCGTGGATATAGCTGAGTTCTTTCAGCTTTAACGCGCCCTCAAGTGCCAGCGGAAACAACGTGCCGCGCCCTAGAAACAGGATGTCGCGGGCTTTGGCAAGATCACGGCTGGCGTGCTCCATATCCGGTTCCTGCGCGATGACGTTTGCTACCAGAGCGGGGGCAGTGATCAGTGCCGTGATCAGGCGTTGTTCTTCAGTTGCGTTTATCTGCCGGCGTTGGCGCGCCGCAAGAATGCTTAGGCAGGCAAGGGTTGATAGCTGGCAGGTGAAGGCTTTGGTGGAAGCTACGGAAATCTCGGGGCCAGCCATGATTTGCAAGGCCCGGTCGGCCTCGCGGCTGATCGAACTTTCCGGCACATTCACGACCGCCAGCACATGGGCTACTTTGCCCTTAACATATCTGAGCGCCGCCAGCGTGTCGGCAGTTTCCCCGGATTGGCTGATAAAAATCACACCTTCGCGGCCGTTTAACGGCGCCTCGCGATAGCGAAATTCTGATGCTACATCGATTTCCACGGGGATGCGGGCGACCTGTTCAAACCAGTATTTTGCGACATTGCAGGCCAGATAGGCCGTGCCGCAAGCCACCAAAATCAGGCGATCAAATTTGGTGAAATCCACATCTCCGCCGGGCAAAGATATCGCCGTGCGTTCGGGGTTAAGATAATGGGATAGCGCCAGCGCCAAAACGGAGGGTTGTTCGTGGATTTCCTTGGCCATAAAGTGGCGATAGGGGCCTTTATCGGCGATAATCTGGTCAACGTTAACCATCTGTATGACCCGCGTAACCGGATTGCCAAGGGCATCGAATATTTGGACGTTATTTCGTGTTAACACGGCCCAGTCGCCCTCTTTCAGATAGGTGAGGCGGTTGGTCATCGGGGCCAGCGCCATGGCATCAGAGCCAATGAACATCTCACCGTCTCCATGCCCGATTGCCAGAGGGGAACCGCGCCGCGCCGCGATCAGCAAGTCATCTTCGCCAGTAAATAAAAATGCCAGCGCAAAGGCCCCCTGAAGGCGGGCAAGGGTTGCGGCAACAGCCTGTTGGGGGCTGTGACCTGCGGTCATGAAATGGGCACAAAGCTGGGCCACAACTTCAGTATCGGTTTCAGAGGCAAAGTTCACGCCTTTGGCTGTCAGCTCATCGCGCAGGGTGCGAAAATTTTCAATGATGCCGTTATGCACAACGCTAACTGGCCCGGCAGAATGGGGATGGGCATTTATCTGCGTCGCCGCGCCGTGGGTCGCCCAACGGGTATGCCCAATGCCAGATGTGCCGTGCAGGGGGTGTTTGTTTAGCAAAGTGGTTAACGCCGACAGCTTGCCAACAGCGCGGCGGCTATCAAGTGTGCCGCCATTCAACGTGGCAATTCCGGCACTGTCATAGCCGCGGTATTCCAGACGTTCAAGGGTGCTAATAAGGGTGGGGGTGACATCAGATGTGCCAAGAATTCCGATAATACCACACATGATTTTTCTCCTGTGAAGGGGCCAACCTCTGGATGTGGTTTATGTGTATGCAGGGGGTAAAACAATACCAATTTCACGCTTGAAACAGGTTTGACACAATGTGTGATAGGGCAAATTTCTGCAGATAATTTCAAGATTTCAAAACTACTAAACCGGTTTAGTAGTTTTGAAAAATACGGCTAAGACATTTATTTTGTTGAAAATAAAGTTGATTTTTTGTGAGGGAACGTTTGAAAACACCAGCGCTAACTAAACTATTAAACCGGTTTAGTGGTTTAGTTAGCGGTGCCAAATATATGAATGTAGAGCTGCAAATATACTGTAGCTTTGCGCCGAAAATCATCGAACCTTACGCAGATTTCCCTGTCACCGTTCCATAAAAGTCCAGATGCTTATCAGCCATGTTACGCAGCAACTCAGGTGTCGCAAATCTTTTGCCATATGTTTCAGCAAGGCGATCATAAATCGCTATACCCTGATTTGCCCCAACATATCCAGCCAACTGAAAGGCCAACTAGACCGCGGCATAAACATGCACACCGTTTCAAAAAGCTTGTGCTGTGGCTAAGTCTTAGTACTATGAATGCAAATTTAAACTGATTATTAGGGGATCAAATGCGAATATACTTCATAGTGGCTGCAATTGCCTTCTATTCATCCCTTCCAGCATTTGCATCCGATTGCGCGACATCAATCGATCAACTTTCTGGGGAATATAAAATCACCAATGGCCCGGGGCAGCTTATTAATGTTCCACAATAGGGACCATCCCAGCTGCGGCACAGGCGACACTGACTGCCCGACTTACCAAATACGGGGATTCCCTGGGATTGGATAGCGAGGTGTTTGGTTCTATGGTCATCGACTTCAAAGTCATCACTGACCCTGAAGAAAAATGGGATTTTGGCACCAGTGATATATTCGAATCCGCCTCAGGTAAGGATATCGCAGAGGTAACAGACTGTGGCAATCCTGATCACCTTTTGCGCCTCTTGGGCACGGGCATAACCGAGCTTCCCAATGTTAACACAACGTATGATAAGGTATAGCGCCGCACCAACAATCGGGGTTGTGCGGCGCATGGCCTATGCAGCCTTAGTGGTGGCGGTTGAGTAGAAGGCGACACCTTTGTCGGCCATATCCCGCAAGACATCAGGCACTGTAAAACGTGCGCCATATGCCTCGGCCAACTGATCGCAGATGGCAACGGCTTTGTCAGTGCCCAGCATATCCAGCCAGCTGAACGGCCCGCCGGACCATGGCATGAAGCCCCAGCCAAGGATGGCACCAACGTCGCCCTCGCGAATATCCATCAGCACACCTTCTTCAAATGCTCGCACGGCTTCAAGCGTTTGCACCATGGCGAGGCGGTGTTTTACGTCCATGAAATCAGGTTGTGCGGCGGCCACAGGCCAGTTTTCAGCCAAACCTTCCCACAGTCCGGTGCGCTTGCCTTTTTCATCGTAATTATAAAACCCGGATTTGGATTTACGCCCCATTCGCCCCTCATCGAACAGCTTGAACAACACCTCGTCGGCACTGTCGTCATAAGCATCCCCCATGGCGGCGCGGGTTGCCTTGGCAATTTTGACGCCCAGATCAATCGAGGTCTCATCGTTCAGTTGCAGCGGCCCCAGCGGGAAGCCCAGCTGTTTGGCGGCGTTCTCAATCATCGCAGGTGCGACCCCTTCACGGATCATGCGCAGGCCCTCGTTGATATAGGGAATGATGCAGCGATTGGCATAGAAAAACCGCGCGTCATTGACCACAATCGGGGTCTTGCGGATCTGGCGCACAAAATCGAGCGCCTTGGCCACGGCCCGCGCACCCGTGGCCTTGCCCTTGATGATTTCGACCAGCGCCATGCGTTCCACGGGGCTGAAAAAATGGATGCCGATAAATTGTTCTGGCCGTGCGCTCGCCTTGGCGAGTTCAGTAATCGGCAGGGTCGAGGTGTTGGTGGCAAAAATGCAATCCGGCCCGACGACGGCCTCGACAGCTTTCGTTACTTCGGCCTTGATGGCCACATCCTCAAACACCGCCTCAACGATCAGATCAGCGTCTTTCAGTGCGGCATAATCCGTAGTAGCGGTGATCAACCCCAGCACGGTTTCCTTTTTCTCTGGCGTGGTTTTGCGGCGCTTGATCCCCTTGTCGAGGTAATCCTTAACATAAGCCTTGCCCTTGTCGGCGGCGTCTTGATCACGGTCAATCAACACCACCTCAATGCCCGCCATAGCCGAGACAATCGCGATGCCGGCCCCCATCATACCAGCCCCCATGATCCCGACTTTTGTAACCTGTTGATCCGGCTGATCTGGCCGCACTGCACCCTTTTCCAAAGCGCCTTTGTTAACGAAAAGCGACCGGATCATCGCAGCACTTGACGGGTGGAGCATCACGGATGTGAACCAGCGCGCCTCAATCCGGATAGCGCTGTCAAAATCCACCAGCGCACCTTCATAGATCGCCGAAAGCATTGCCTTGGCCGCGGGATACACCCCTTGGGTTTTGCCGTGCACCATGGCGGCCGCGCCGACAAATGTCATGAACCCGGCAGGGTGATAGGGCGCGCCGCCGGGCATTTTATAGCCCTTCGCATCCCATGGTTTGATAATGTCGTCGTGGCTGGCATTCAGCACCCATTCCTTGGCGCGGGCTTGCAGTTCATCCGCTGGCACGACCTCATCCACCACACCTGCGGTTTTTGATTTGGCCGGGGGCAGCATTTTGCCTTCCAGCAACAACGGTGCTGCCATCATTGGTCCCATCATCCGCACCAGTCGTGTGGTGCCGCCCGATCCGGGAAAAATCCCGACCAGAATTTCCGGCAGACCAATCTTGGCCTTTGGATTATCCGCCACAATGCGTCGGTGACAGGCCAGCGCAATTTCGGTGCCGATGCCGGCGCTGGTTCCGGGGCTGGCCCAGGCAATTGGTTTACCGCCCTTGTTGGTTTTGGCCTCCATGCCCGCACGTTCAATTTTACGCAAAATCCGGTGGATCGCCATCACCCCGTCAAACACGCCCTGTGCCGGTTCATCCCCCGCATCGGCCCGCATTTTTGCGAGCACATTCAAATCCATCCCACCGGCAAAATCGTTTTTGGCTGAGGTGATGATCACTCCTTTCACGGCCTTATCGCCAAGCGCGTCATCAACAAACTGATCTAGCTGCTGGAACCCCTCAAAGGTCATCACATTCAGGCTGGTTTCGGGCTGGTTCCACGTAATCGTGGCGACGCCGTCACTGTCCAGATCATAAAAAAACTGTTGAGTCATTTTGTTTCCTCCGTTGAGGGGACGGACAATGCCGATCCATCTTTGCGGGTAAATTCGCCTTTGCCATTTCGCAGCTCGAGCTTCATATCGACATCCGAATAGACGCAGGTATCGGTTTCAATCCGGGTGCCGATGACTAGAAAACGGGCCTCGGCATTGCTGCGGTTGATGAAATGATGGCCGTTTGGATCGCCTGCCGGAAAGGCCACGCAATCGCCGGGTTTTACGGGGGTCTCGCCTGCGTCTTGCACCAATATCAGGGCACCTTGGGTGACCATCACAAATTCGTCTTCGCCCGTATGCCAATGCCGCATGGAGGATTTTGACCCCGGCGGCATGATCATCATACTGACACCAAACTGGGTCAGCCCGCCTGCATCGCCAAGTTCTTGCCAAGCGCGATCGCCCATCTGGGCTGCGTAAGGTGCGGGATAGCTGGAACCTGAGCAAACGGGCACTTTTGAAAGATCAATTTTGGGCATTATTACACCCTCTCGATAATCGTGGCCGCACCCATGCCGGATGCTACACAAAGCGTGGCGAGCGCGGTGCCTTGGCCGGTGCGTTCAAGTTCATCCAAGGCGGTGCCGATGATCATCGCGCCGGTGGCCCCCAAAGGGTGGCCAAGGCTGATGGCGCCGCCGTTTACGTTAACCTTGGCGTGATCTACATCGAACGCCTGCATGAACCGCAAAACCACGGCAGCAAAGGCCTCGTTGACCTCAAACAGATCAATATCCGAAATATCCATGCCGGATTCTGACAGGATTTTCTGGGTTACCGGCACCGGGCCGGTCAGGTTGATCGTCGGGTCGGTGCCGATTTTGGCCGCGGCCCTGATCCGCGCACGGGGTTTCAGCCCGTATTTATCGCCAAAATCCTTGGAGCCAACCAGAATCGCCGCCGCCCCGTCAACGATACCCGATGAATTGCCGGCGTGGTGAACATGGTTAATACGCTCAAGGTGTGGGTATTTCAACATCGCGACCGCGTCAAAGCCCGGCATGCTCTCACCAATATCTTTAAACGCCGCTTTCAGCCCACCGAGTGACTGCATATCGGTGCCGGGGCGCGGAAATTCGTCGTGGTCAAGTATGGTCAGGCCGTTGCGGTCCTTGATGGTGATCAGGGATTTATCAAACCGCCCCTCCTTGATCGCCTTTGCGGTGCGGACTTGCGATTCCACTGCATAAGCATCCACATCGGCGCGGCTGAACCCGTATTCGGTAGCGATGATGTCAGCCGAAATCCCCTGGGGGACAAAGTAGGTTTTGAACGCCAGCTCCGGGTCAACCGCAATGGCTGCTCCGTCGGAACCCATGGGCACACGGCTCATCATTTCGACCCCGCCGGTCACGTAAGCCTGTCCGGCGCCGCCCTGCACCTGCATGGCCCCGAGATTAGTCGCCTCCATCGCGCTGGCACAAAACCGGTTGATGGAGAGACCGGGCACGCTTTCAGCATAATCCGACAGCAAAACGGCGGATCGCGCGAGGCAGCCACCCTGTTCCATTACTTGGGTAACATTGCCCCAGATCACGTCCTCAACCGCCTCGGTGTCCAGATCATTGCGCGCCGCCAGTGCGTTCAGGATGTCGGCAGAAAGGCGCACGGATGTGACCTCGTTAAGCGCGCCATCCTTGCGGCCCTTGCCACGGGGCGAGCGCACGGCGTCATAGATAAAGCTTTCGGTCATAGGGTTCTCCGGTTCAGTTTCGGGGCAGGGGGTGGCCCTGCATCAGATCATAGGGATGTTTCCAGTTGGGCAGTTGGCGGATGCGTTCCAACCATGCCTCAATATGAGGTTGCTGGCTACGCTCCATGCCAAATGGTTCATCGTAAAACAAATATGAGCTACAGGAAAAATCTGCCGCTGTGGGGGTGTTGCCAACCATCCAGCCGCGGCCCTCAAGATGTGTATTCAATACTTTTAGCGCGACCTGACAGCGGCCCATCAAGAAATGGTTAACGGAGGCATTCCGGTGTTTTTCCGGCAGGAAATTGATCATAAAACGAGTCATACCAAACTGGCTGGAACCTTTGTGGTTGTCCCACAATATCCAGCGCAATACCGCGCGTGCATCCCGTTGTTTTGGGGCGAATTTGCCTATTTTTTCAACAAGGTAATCGAGGATTACGCCAGATTGACTTAAGGTCAGATCACCATCCACCAGCACTGGCACCTCGCCCATTTCGTTGATGGCACGAAATTCGGGGCTGCGGGCCTCACCACCAAAAAAATCAATGTGATGCTCATCCCAGGGCGTGCCGGTTACGTTAAGGTAATTTGCAATTTTATAGGCGTTTCCTGACTGGGCAAAGCAATATAATTTCATGTGCCACTTTCCTTGGTCAGTGTAGAATTTGAGTATTTGTAAAAGAAAGAAGGCACGTAATAGTTCATTAACCATAAGCTGATTAGAGTGATGATGCGGAACAGGCTGGAGAGCCGATGGCCGTAAAGAGAGAAGCCGCCCCTGTTTAATCGCAGGGGCGCATTCGTTTCTTTCTTTTGCAAATACTCCCGCCGGAGGCATAATAGTTTTGGCGCGCCGACCTCAAACCAGTTGTTGCGACCCATCTCTTCGAGCATCTTGTGCTCGGCGTTCATCCAGTCGGATTTCAGATTTGGAAATATCACGCGCGGGTGCCCCTTTTAGAAATTCTCGGCGGCCAGTCCCATAACCGGATCGGCCCCAGTAGTGATCCGCGCCAAACGCAGGCCGGTTTCTGGTAGTGATCTAGCCATATAATACCGCCCGGTGGCAAGTTTGGTTTGATAGAACGCTACGTCACTGGCACCGCTATCCAGTGCCGATTGCGCGGCTTTTGCCATGCGCGCCCACATCAGGCCAAGGACCACATGGCCAAACAGATGCATGAAATCGCTGGAACCGGCCAGCGCTGCATTGGGATTTTTCGCGCCTTCAGCCATAAAGTACATCGCGGCGGCTTGCAGGTCTTTGCTTGCGGCTTTCAGTGGGTCGAGAAAATCGGATTTCAGGGCAGCGTTCTCGGCATTTTCCTTGATGAAAGATTTCACCATCTCAAAAAACGCCATCACATGTTTACCGCCATCACTGGCCAGCTTACGCCCAACCAGATCCAGTGCCTGCACGCCGTTTGCACCCTCATAGATCATGGCGATACGGGCATCGCGCACGAATTGCGAGGCGCCCGTTTCTTCAATATAGCCATGCCCGCCAAACAGTTGCTGGGCCTGCACGGTCATCTGGAAACCCCTATCGGTCAGAAAACCTTTGATGACCGGGGTCAGCAGGGACACCAGCCCCTCGGCATCTTTGTCACCGGCAAGTTCACCGGCATCAAGCAGAGTTGCGCCCCATAAAATAAATGCGCGCCCCCCCTCGACAAAGGATTTCTGATCCATCAGCGAGCGGCGCACATCGGGGTGCACGATCAACGGATCAGCCGGGCCATCAGGGTTTTCGGCGCCAGTAACCGCGCGCCCTTGCAGACGTTCACGGGTGTATTCCACGGCATTTTGATAGGCAACGCTTGCCTGTGCCAGCCCTTGCAGGCCAACGCCAAGACGCGCCGCATTCATCATGGTGAACATTGCGTGCAGGCCGTTATGTTCATCCCCCACCAGATAGCCGGTCGCATCGTCAAAATTCATCACGCAGGTGGAATTCCCGTGGATACCCATTTTTTCTTCGAGATTACCACAGGCAACGCCGTTACGCGCCCCAAGCGTGCCGTCATCGTTCACCAGAAATTTAGGCACGATAAACAGGGAAATCCCCTTTACGCCCTTGGGACCACCCGGAATTTTGGCCAGCACCAGATGGATAATATTATCCGCCATGTCGTGTTCGCCAGCCGAGATGAAAATCTTTTGGCCGGTGATTGCATAAGCTCCGCCATCCAACGGTTCAGCCTTGGAACGCATGAGCCCCAGATCGGTACCACAATGGGGTTCCGTCAGGTTCATGGTGCCGGTCCATTCACAGGTGACCATCTTTGGGAGGTAAATATCTTTCAGTTCATCCGAAGCATGGGCATGGATTGCCGCATAGGCGCCGTGGGTCAGGCCGGGGTACATATTAAACGAAAGATTGGCCGAGCCGAGCATCTCGTTCACAGCCGTATTCAGAACGTAAGGCATATCCTGCCCGCCGTATTTTGCATCACACCCAAGGCCGGTCCAGCCCCCGGCGCGCAATGTGTCAAAGGCGTCCTTGAACCCGGTCGGGGTGCGCACAACACCGTTTTCCAGCGTGCAGCCCTCTTTGTCGCCAACCGCATTCAGCGGCATCAAAACATCGCGGGCGATTTTACCGGCCTCATCCAGAATTGCCCCAGAGAAATCCTGGTCAAGTTCGCTATAACCCGGCGTGGCACTTTCCTGGATGCGCAAAAGGTCGTGTAATACAAATTCAAGGTCTTTGAGCGGCGGCGTATAGGTCGGCATATTGGTATCCTTTGGTTATTCAGCAGCGATCTTGATGCCGCGTTCTGCAAGCAGGTTTTCACCCCATTTCAGTTGCTCTTGCAATTCTGCAATGGCTTCGGTCAGCTCTTTGAGCTTTCCTTGCATATCGTGCAAACGTTCCTGGGCCAACTCATATGTCTGGGTCAACTGCGTGGCTTGCTGATCCCCAAGCGCGTAGAGATCCAGAAGGTGGCGAATTTCCTCAAGGCTAAAGCCGAATCGCTTGCCGCGCAGGATCAGTTTCAGGCGCGCGCGATCACTTTTGGTGAACAGGCGTTTCTGGCCCTCGCGCACCGGGAAAACCAGCTCTTTGGCCTCATAAAATCTAAGGGTGCGCGGCGTTACTTCGTAAGCCTCGCACATTTGTCCAATTGTCATTAATGAATTTGTCATGGTTATTATCCCTACTGCCGTTTACGTTAACGTAAGGTGTTGAAGTTAATTATTCAAGTAACGGTAATGTGAACACAGTTAACGCCGCATGGTTAACCCAATGTATCTAGGGATTTTTGTGCCATGCTGCGAAGGCGAAACAGTTCTTCGGTGACTTCGTCAAGCTCGTGTTTACGTTTGGCAAGTTCAGACAGTTGTTGCGTGGACATCTCAATCCAACGTTCCATTTGCGGGCGATTTTGTGCGTCTTGGTTGTAAAGTTCCAGCCATTGGCGAATTTCTTCAAGGGGAAACCCAAAACGCCGGCCCTGACGGATCAGTTTAACGCGGGCGCGTTCCGTTGCACCATACTGGCGGCTGCGGCCAATTTTTGCTGGGGTAATCAGCTCAAGGTATTCATAATAGCGCAAGGTGCGGGGCGTTACATCAAACAGCGCGCACATTTCTTTAAGTGTCAGGATTGTATCTGGCATTTCTTCCCCCGCTGTCATTTTGCCAAGGGATAAGTGATTTTGCAATCAGTTGAAGGCGTTTGGCGCAAAGAAATAAAACCCATAGCCAAGAAACAGCGCCGGAACCGTGCTGTAAAGCGTCGCCATTACCGCCGCTTTGGGGTTAAGCGCAATGGCCGGGAACAGCGCGTCACCATCGTTTGATATTGCATTGCCAAGCAGGGCCGAAAACGGAATGATACCGTTGATATAAAGGGTCGAAACCAATACCTGTGGGCCACAGCCCGGGATCAGCCCTACAAGCACGCCCATCAGGGGCAACATCGGCGCGACGGATGCGAATAGTTCTTTCAGGTCAAGCCCGGCAAAGGCCACCACATAGTCATAGGCGAGATAGGCGCCGATCACCCAGATGGCGATGAAACTGGTTTCCTCGGCGGCGCGGGTAAAGGGGGCGTCTTTGACATTGGTCATCGCCTGCACATGGGATGTTGACCACACCCAAAGGCCGATTGCGGTGCCTGTCAGGCCAACAATAGGCATGAAAATCCCCCATGTAGCCGCAAGATCAAGCTGCATAAGCTGGGTAATACCGATCATCAGCCCGGGCACGACTGTGGCGACGTAAATGTAGTCTTTGGGCCGGATACGCCCGATAAGCGGCGCCAGCTCACAGGTGGCGGCGGTATTGCTGCGATAGTCCGTTTTGTTGATTTTATCAACAATAACCCCCGTGATAATGCCAACAGCAAAAGACATCGGTAACACGATCATAGCCGTATCGGGGCGCACGGCGATCAGCAGAAAAGCTGCATCACCCATGGTGGCCGTCAAGGTTGCAACCACGGCACCAAAACTGACGTTCCCCGCCGTATAGGCCGCGACAACCACCACGGCTCCGCCACATCCCGGAGTCGCGCCCAGTAAGGCCGAAAGCGGGATTTGAAAGTGTTTTGATTTGCGTAACGCTGCACCCAGCTCAAAGTTGAACAGGCGCTCAACCCCATAAAACAACAGCAAAGTCGTGGCGACAAAGGCGCTGACCTGTACATAGGCATCAACCATCAGCCCGCGGGTGAGCACGCCTAAAGTGCCGGGGAAAACGGCCAGCACCAATAGGATCAGCACAATCGGCAGGCGCTTGCCTTTGAACGGGCCGATCCGCGCGGGCAAGGCCCAGGGTTTTTGCGATATGGTGGTCGGATGCATGGCTGTCTCTGCGATTGCGAATTATTCTCAATTGCAAATACCCTATTGAAACCCAATTGGCAAGAGGGCTAGGGTAAACAAAAAGAGAGGCGCAGGGTGGAACA
The DNA here is from genome assembly GCA_036479695.1 of Paracoccaceae bacterium. Lineage (GTDB taxonomy): Bacteria > Pseudomonadota > Alphaproteobacteria > Rhodobacterales > Rhodobacteraceae > NORP23. The sequence continues at coordinate 43,176 of JAZGFN010000001.1, read as the reverse complement.
CAAAGACCGCAAGGCAATGATTGCCAAACAATTTATTTCAGCAATACCGCATTCCAGGGATCTGGGCATGCGGATTGACGCGCTTGGCGATGGCGAGGCGACGCTATCGATTGCTTATGATGAACGTTTTATCGGTGATCCTGAAACCGGCGTGCTGCATGGCGGCGTGGTGACGGCGCTGCTCGATACGGCGGCAGGGGCGGCGGTGGTTTCGCATGCGGACAGCCATGGCGGCACGGCAACCATTGATCTGCGCATTGATTATATGCGCCCCGCCACCCCGCATCAGCGCATCACGGCACATGCGGAATGCTACCGCGTGACGCGCTCGGTGGCGTTTGTGCGTGCAACTGCACATGACGAGGGCGACGGGCCTGTCGCCACCGCAGCCGCGGCTTTTACAGTAGAGGGGAGCGAGGATGCGTAAACCCCCTGAACCCATGCAAATAATCAAGCAACGCCGGGATGCGGCGCTGACCCAGCTGGCCGATAGCATTCCATATATCAAGCATCTGGGTGTGACGTTCGAGCGGCGCGGTGACGAGTTGACAGCGCAGCTTTCGTACCGCGAAAACCTGATCGGCAACCCGATGCTGCCTGCCCTGCATGGTGGTGCCGTGGGCGCATTTCTGGAAATCGCCGCCCAGATTGAGCTGGCCTGGGCGCTGCACTGGCCAGCTATGGAAGCCGGGGCCACAGGGCTGTGCGCCATGCCTAAAACCATTGATTTCACCATCGATTACCTGCGCGCTGGCCTGCCGCGTGATGCTTATGCGCGCGCCCGCGTGAACCGCTCTGGCCGCCGGTACGCCTCGGTGCATGTGGAGGCCTGGCAAGACAATAAAACCCGGGTTTTTGCACAAGCTACCGGGCATTTCCTGATGCCAAAGGTTGCCGCAGAAGTTGCCGTTAAATGAAGCCAGCCGATATCACCCATCGCCGCGTTTTGAACGTCGCGATCCCGATTGTGATCTCTAATGCCACCTATCCGATTTTGGGCGCGGTCGACACCGGGGTTGTCGGGCAGCTTGGCGATGCGGTGCCGATCGGGGCCGTGGGGATCGGTGCAATCATCCTGTCGGGTCTTTACTGGATTTTCGGCTTTTTGCGCATGGGCACATCGGGGCTGGTGGCGCAGGCGCGCGGTGCAGGCGACAGTGCGGAAACCAGCGCTATATTCATTCGTGGCATGATCATCGGTATCGTGGCGGGCATAGTGATGTTTGCCTTGCAAATCCCGATGTTTTGGGGGGCATTCCAGATCGCGCCTGCCAGCGCCGAGGTCGAGACTCTTGCCCATAGTTATATGTCGATCCGTATCTGGGGTGCGCCGGCCTCTATTGCGCTTTACGCTATAACCGGCTGGTTGATCGCGATGGAACGCACCCGCGCTGTGCTGATTTTACAGCTATGGATGAACGGGCTGAACGTGGCGCTGGACCTGTGGTTTGTGCTGGGTCTGGACATGGGCGTAGAGGGCGTGGCGATTGCAACCCTGATCGCCGAATGGACCGGGTTGGCGCTGGGCTTATGGCTGTGTCGCAGTATATTTGCCACGGATCACTGGCGCGACTGGGTGCGGGTGTTTGACCGCGTGAAAACTCGCCGAATGGCGTCGGTTAGTGGCGATATCATGGTTCGCTCCGTGTTGCTGAATGCCAGCTTCATGACCTTCCTGTTTATCGGCGCAAAACTGGGTAACGTGACGCTGGCGGCCAACCAAATCCTGTTGCAATTCGTTGAAATCACGGCCTATGCGCTCGACGGTTTTGCCTTTGCCGCCGAGGCGTTGGTGGGGGTGGCGGTTGGTGCCAAAAACCGTACAGCCCTGCGCCGTGCAGCCATTCTGTCCAGCCAGTGGGGGCTGGTGGGCGGGGCTTTGCTGATGGCGGTTTTCCTGCTGCTTGGCCCTATCATAATCGATATTATGACCACCGCGCCAGACGTGCGGCTAGAGGCGAAATCCTACCTTTGGTGGATGGTGATTTTCCCGCTTATCGGCCTGCCCAGCTGGATGTTTGACGGTATTTTCATCGGCGCCACCCGCACCCGCGATATGCGCGTCGCCATGCTGCAATCCACCGCGATTTATATCGCCGTCCTGTTCCTGCTGGTCCCGATGTTCGGTAACCACGGGCTGTGGGCATCCCTGATGATTTTTGATATCATACGCGCGCTAACTTTGTGGCGATACTATCCGGCACTTGAGGCAGGGGCGGAGGGGTGAATTCCCAGTATTTTATGCAGTTTCCCTTGCAACTGGAAACGTCTTTGTGGCAACGTCTTTAAGACTCAAGAAGACTCTAACAACAATGGGATCGGAGACATAATGTTCAAGAAAATTATTTCAGGCGCCATGGCGTCCATTTTTGTGGCAACAACAGCTTTTGCCGCGGACCTTGGTGGGCGTGAAATCGTTGTGGTGACAGAAAACGCCTATCCGCCGCTGCAATTCATTGACCCAAAAACCGGCGATGCGATTGGCTGGGAATATGATGCGATTGCCGAGATTGGCAAGCGGATAAATGCGACGATCGTGATTGAAAACTCCAGCTGGGACGCGATGATCCCGTCGGTTTCAACCGGGCAATATGATATGGGCATGACCGGGATTACCATCAAGGAAGAGCGCAAGGAAAAGGTCGATTTCTCGGATGCCTACATGCGTTCTGAGATGTTTATGCTGGTGCGCGCGGACGAGGATAATTTCACCGATGGCCCCAGTTTTGCAGCCTTTAGCGACGGTTTGGTCGGCGCGCAGGCAGGCACAACTCCGTTCTATGTGGCGGTTTACGATGTGCTTGACGGCGATGAGGCCAATCCGCGCATCAAACTGTTTGAAACCTTTGGCGCATCCATTCAGGCGTTGCGCACGGGCGATGTCGATCTGGTGCTAACGGATGGCACGGCGGGTAATGGTTATGTCAAAGCCAACCCCGATACGTTCAAGCTGATCGGTGATGCCATGGGTACCGAGGATTTCGGATTTATTTTTCCCAAAGGCTCTGATCTGGTTGGCCCGGTGAATGAGGCGATTGCTGCGATGAAGGCCGACGGCACGATTGAGACGCTTAATACCAAGTGGTTCCTCGAATACGAAATCGGCCAGTAATACCTGAAAAGCCCGGCGGCAACGTCGGGCTGATTTCCTATGCATAACGCACCCCAAAAAGACGAATTCCCCTATTGGCTGGTCCTTGTGATCGGTATCGGGTTGTATTTTGCCTATCGGGTGATTTCCGATGATCTGTATGTGCAGGTGTTCAATATCGTGTCTCGCGGGATTTCGATCACGCTTTTTGTGACATTCATCGCGTTCTTTATGGCCTCGACCATTGGGCTGGCGCTGGCGCTGGCGGCGCTGTCACCCTATGTGATTTTACGTCAAAGCGCGCGGTTTTATATCGAGGTTATACGCGGGGTGCCGATGTTGGTGCTGCTGCTTTACATCGCCTTTGTCGGGGCGCCGCAACTGGTGGTGCTGATCAACTGGGTCGGTGAACCCTTGGGGTTTGATCCCATGCGCACCCGCGATTTATCGCTGATGTGGCGGGCAATTCTGGCGTTGATGATCGGCTATTCAGCCTTTATCGCCGAGGTGTTTCGCGCGGGCCTGCAATCGGTGGATACAGGCCAGATTGAGGCCGCCAAAGCGTTGGGCCTAGGTCCTTGGCACCGTTTTCGCCACATTGTTTTCCCGCAAGCCTTGCGCACTATTTTGCCCCCCCTTGGCAATGATTTTGTGGCCCTGATCAAGGACAGCTCGCTGGTGTCGGTGCTTGGGGTTGCGGATGTGACGCAGCTGGGAAAGATATACGCTGCTGGCTCATTCCGCTTTTTGGAAACCTATAATATTGTGGCCTTGATCTATCTGTTCATGACCATCACAATATCCCTGATACTGCGCCGGTTTGAGCGGCATATGGGCCGCAAAGGCACGTTTGAAAAGGAATAAATCCATGAATCCGTTACTGCAAAACTGGACCACCGAATTCCAAATCCCACCCTTTGATGCGATCAGGGATGAACATTTCGCCCCGGCTTTTGCTGAGGGTTTCGTGCAGGCGCGCGCCGCGATTGATGCGATTGCAGCCAATCCTGACGTGCCTGATTTCACCAATACCATCGAGGCAATGGAGCAGGCCGAGGATTTGCTGGAACGTATTTCCGGGGTATTTTTCAATCTCGCAAGTGCAAATTCCAATGACGCCCTAGAGGCTTTGCAACGTGATCTGGCCCCGAAATTCGCCGCATTTTCCGCTGAAACCCTGATGAATGCAGCACTGTTTGCGCGGGTTTCAGCCATTAAGGATGCCGGGTTGAGCGCCGAGCAATCCCGTGTGCTGACACTATATAACCGGATGTTCCTGCGCGCCGGGGCGGCATTATTACCCGATGCACGGGCGCGTCTTAAGGAGATCATGCAGCGTCTCGCGAGCCTTGGCACGGCGTTCTCGCAAAATGTTCTGGCGGATGAAAAAGCCTGGGATATGGCGCTGGGTTCCGATGATTTGGCCGGGCTGCCCGATGCGTTGATTTCAGCGGTTAGGCAGGCGGCGAAGGATCGCGGGCAAAAGGGGTATGTGATAACCCTCTCACGTTCTTTGATTGAACCGTTTTTGCAGTTTTCCACCCGCCGCGATTTGCGCGAAGTGGCGTTCAAGGCCTGGGTCGCGCGGGGCGAAAACGGGGGGGCGTCAGATAATATTGCTGCGGTGGCCGAAACTTTGAAATTGCGTCAGGAACGCGCTGAGCTGCTGGGCTTTGAGAATTTCGCGGCCTTCAAGCTTGATAATGAAATGGCCAAAACCCCCAAAGCTGTGCGCGATTTGCTGATGGCAGTCTGGAAACCGGCCAAAGCGGCGGCGCAGCGTGATGCTGTGAAGCTGACAAAACTGTTGCATAAAGACGGCATTAACGGCGATCTTGCCCCTTGGGATTGGCGCCATTACGCCGGGGTTTTGCAAAAGGCCGAGCACAATCTCGATGAGGCCGAAATCAAGCCGTATTTGCAGCTCGATAACATGATCGAGGCCGCCTTTGATGTGGCTGCCCGGCTGTTTGGCCTGTCGTTCAAACCGCTCGATGTGCCGCTTTATCACGGCGATGCGCGGGCTTGGGAGGTGCGTAAAGGGGACCGTCATATAGGCGTGTTCATCGGCGATTATTTCGCCCGCTCCTCCAAACGTTCCGGGGCGTGGTGTTCACGGTTTCGTGCGCAATCAAATCTGGGGGTGGAGGTGCGCCCGATCACGATAAATGTCTGCAATTTTGCCAAACCACCAGCGGGTGAGGCCGCATTGCTGACCTTTGACGATGCGCGCACTTTGTTCCATGAATTTGGGCACGCGTTGCACTCATTAATGTCGAATGTGACCTATGGATTTATTTCCGGCACGTCCGTATCCCGCGATTTCGTGGAGCTGCCCAGCCAGCTTTATGAGCATTGGTTAAGCGAGCCTGAAGTGCTGTCAAAACACGCGCTGCATGTGGATACAGGCGCCCCTATGCCGCAGGATTTGCTGGACCGTTTGAAAGCGGCTGAAAATTTTGACCAAGGGTTTGCAACGGTGGAATACACGTCCTCGGCGCTGGTTGATCTGGATTTTCACACACAAAAACCGGGCGATGATCCGATGGCCGCGCAGGCCAAAACGCTGGGTGATTTGGGGATGCCGGTGGCCATAACCATGCGCCACGCCACGCCCCATTTTCAACATGTGTTTTCCGGCGATGGTTATTCCAGCGGCTATTATTCCTACATGTGGTCCGAAGTGATGGACGAAGACGCGTTCGCTGCCTTCAAGGAAACCGGCGATGCATTTGATCCCGAAGTGGCGGCAAGGCTGGCAAAATATATCTATACCGCCGGTGGCTCGAAAGACGCCGCAGAGCTTTACACAGCATTTCGCGGCTCTTTACCAAAGGTCGAGGCCTTGCTGAAAGGGCGCGGGCTGGATTAGACATTTTGCGCCTGCTTACGCCGTCCGGTTCGCTGATAACGGATCACCGACCGGGTCTTTGTGGATCAGCACGTCTGCATTCGGGAACACTCGCAGGATTTCGCGTTTCAGGGCGGCGCCGATGCTATGGGCTTCATGGAGGGTTTGTGTGCCATCCAGTTCAATATGCACCTGAATGAAAAAACGGTTGCCGGCAGTGCGGGTTTTCAAATCGTGAAAGCCCTGAACCCCGGGCCAGTTTTTGACAATATCCGCCACTTTGGCGATGTCTTCAGGTGGTGCGCGCCGGTCCATCAATGCATCAAACGCGCTTTTGGTGATGCGTGCCGCCCCAAACAATAACACCAGTGCCGCAACCAATGCGATGACAGAATCAACTGCGACCAATCCAAAGGCCGAGGATGCAGCCAGCGCCACAATCGCCCCGAGGTTTGGCAAAAGGTCGGCGATGTAATGCAGACTGTCAGCGGCGACAACCCGGTTGCCTGTGCGCGCCACTACGCGGCGTTGCCACAGGATCAGCAGCCCTGTCAGCACGATGGATACCCCCATTGCAATCATCCCCGGACCTTCGGCTGTCAGTGCGGGCGGGGTGGCTGATAACAGGCGGTGAGTGGCGCTCCAGGCGATCACAACGGCCAAAATGCTGACCAGAATACCTTGCCCCAACGCCGCCAGATCCTCGGCCGAGGAATGGCCAAACGCGTGGTCATCATCCGCCGGGCGGGCGGCATAAAATATTGCCAGCAATCCTGTGAGCGAAATGACCAGATCAAGCGCGCTGTCGGTCAGGCTGGCGGCAATGGAAAGCGCCCCGGTTTCCCTTAGTGCCCAGAGTTTCAGCGCCACCAGCAGCACAGCAACCAGCACCGAGGCCGCCCCTGCCGATAAATTCAACTTTAACCCGTGATCTGCCCTTAAAACCACTGACCCGGCTCCATAAAGCCCATTTCAAGCAATTGCGCGGAATTCCAGTCAAATTTCTGGCTGCCAGCCCATTCAAATGTGTGGATTTCATCAGCGGACCCGGGGTTATGCATCAAAGCCTTGGCAACCCGAAACGACATAATGCTCATGGTCATGTTATTATGCCAGGGGCAGGCAATCGTGTTCATCTCGGGCGTGTTAAGGCGCAAATCTGTGTCGATTTTGACACCTTTTAAGGCCTTGAACAGGCTAATGCGGTCAATCCGCCGTTTTTTCCACGGGATATGTTCCTCAAAACGCCAGCGAAGCCCTCCAAAAATGTCGGTCTGGCGCTCCAGCTCTTCGGCATCTTCAAAACGGTTAAGCCCGTAATAGCCGTTGCTGTCCAGATGCGCCGTCGCAAGGTCCACACCGTTAGGGTGATCGTTCATATTTTGGGGGTATAGATCAATCGCATAGGTGAAAACCGATGTGCGGCGCTCTTCTTCCATAAAGGCAATCGCATCTTTGATGGCGCGGTTTTCGCAATAGGGAAAGAACAGGTATTCCGCGTTAAAGCAGTAATATATCCAAGCGTTTTCACAAGCCTTGATGATCTGGTTAAGGATGGCAACGCTGTCTTCAAGCGTATCAAGATCGCTCGGAAAAACATGCACGTCTTTGGTGATCCCGGGATCAAGTTCGCCAAGTTCGCCAACAACCAGTATTGTCCCGAACCCCAGCGTGCGATGATGCGCAATGGTTCCCGCCAGCTCTACCGTGTCCTCGGCAAAAATCACCGCCAGCGGAGAGGGCAGGGTTTTGCCTTTGGTGTGCAGGAAATTTTCAAGGGTTTCGAGTTGCATCCGGTGCTTTCATGGTTTTGGTGTCAGGTTAACAATATCCCCCTCCATTGCGCAAGATTTACCGACGTTGTAAAGGGGCACAAGATCGATACCCCAAGGAGAGCGCCGCGATGCCCGATACCAAAAAGCTGTATATCAAGACCTATGGCTGCCAGATGAATGTCTATGACAGCGAGCGCATGGGGGATGCGTTGGCTGTGGATGGTTATGTGGCAACTGATTCCCCCGAGGATGCGGATATGATTTTGCTTAACACCTGTCATATTCGTGAAAAAGCGGCTGAGAAAATCTATTCCGAGATGGGGCGGTACAAAGTATTTAAAGATAAGAACCCGGATTTGAAAATCGGGGTTGCGGGCTGTGTCGCGCAGGCCGAGGGTGCGGAGATCATTCGCCGCCAACCGCTGGTTGATCTGGTCGTTGGTCCCCAAGCCTATCACCGGCTGCCGGGGATGGCGCAAAAGGTCGGCAACGGTGTGCGTCTGATCGACACGGAATTCCCCGAGGAAGACAAGTTTGAACATCTGCCCCGTGGTCCCAAGGCGCGCCGCGCACCGGCGGCATTTCTGACCGTGCAGGAGGGCTGCGACAAGTTTTGCGCCTTTTGCGTGGTGCCCTATACCCGCGGGGCCGAGGTATCGCGCCCGCCCGAACGTCTGTTGTTCGAGGCCCGTGATCTGGTTGAGCGCGGCGTTGTCGAGGTGCATCTTTTAGGCCAAAACGTGAATGCCTATCTGGCCGATGACTGGAGTCTGGCGCGCCTTATCCGCGAAATGGCAAAAATCGACGGGCTTGAGCGGATCAGGTATACAACCTCACATCCCAACGACATGGGCGATGATCTGATCGCGGCGCACGGGGATGTTGAAAAACTGATGCCGTATCTACATTTGCCGGTGCAATCGGGATCGGACAAGGTTTTAAAGGCGATGAACCGGCGGCATACGGCGGCGGGGTACCTGAAATTGCTGGAGCGCATTCGTGCAGCCCGCCCTGATATTGCGCTTTCTGGTGACTTTATTGTCGGCTTCCCCGGCGAGGAAGATGTGGATTTTCAAGCGACGCTCGATCTGTGCGAACAGGTACGTTACGGGCAGGCCTATAGTTTCAAATATTCGCCCCGCCCCGGCACCCCTGCGGCGGACCGCGCCCATGTAGACGAGGGCTTGAAATCTGAACGTTTGGCACGGCTTCAGGCCATGTTGGCGCAACATCAGATGGAATATCAAGCCGCGATGGTTGGTAAAACATTACCGATATTGCTGGAAAAACCGGGCCGTGACCCTGGGCAGATGATGGGGAAATCCCCGTACTTTCATGCGGTGCATATGCTCGCAGCATCCTCTGAGGTTGGGAAAATTGTCGATGCCAAGATCATTGCAACGGAAAGAAATTCTCTTTCTGGCATAAAAACCTAGAATATATTGAAAATTGGTGCTAATAGCTCAAAAGAGTGGGTACATTAAGGTAGAATTCACAAATACCGGTGATAACTAAGCATTATCGGTAAATCACACGGAAAATTGGCGGCATGTTTCAGGATGGTATCAGTATGAGAGCATTAATTATTTCCTTATTTGCAGGGCTTATGATCCTTGCGTTGCCCATGGCTGCGCAATCGGAGGAAACCGGCACCTATAAAGCCGCGATCTGGATTGATCCTGATGGTTGCGAGCATTGGGTGCTCGATCTGGGGGTTGAGGGCATGATGTCACCGCATCTTGATCGCAATGGCACGCCGGTTTGCGGGCGTTCAACGAATATCTGCATGGAATTCCCCGGCGATATGCTTTTTGAGGTGGATAAAGCGGTGATATCGCAGTCAGCGATGGCACGGCTGCGTACATATTTCAACACCGCAATGCGCAAGGGTAGCAGCGCATTTGTCGTTGCAGGGCATACGGACAGCGATGGTTCGGACGCGCATAATGATGCGCTGTCACGTGCGCGTGCTAATGCGGTCGCGGCCATTGCAAGCGAATCCGGCGCCGCGGTTCAGACCCGCGCATATGGCGAAGCAAATCCCATTGCAACTAACGATACGTCAGACGGCAAACGCCGTAATCGACGTGTCGAAATCATGTGTCAGTAAGGGGTAGTTTGATGTTTAAAACAACATATATAGCAGCGATTTCAACGGCTCTGATTTTGAGCGGCTGTGGCCTGGGCGGCCCATCAGACAGAGATAGCGGCATTGACGATAACTCTCTTGAGGGCATGAAGGCCGGCATCTGGATTGATGGAAATGGTTGCGATCACTGGGTTATCGACGACGGATTCGAAGGGTATATGACCCCGCGCTTTGGCAAGGATGGTAAACCAGTTTGCCGCGCTGGCGCGATTCCCTTCTCGACCGTAGATTTCCACCGCAGCATTTTCGGGCTGGATCAGCACTGATTACAGGCAAATTTAGCTTGCTCGTTTTACATAGTTGTTGCACGATAGCCGAGCGCGTTTTTTTCCTATGGATGGTGAATTTTGGCAATACTGAACCTGCCCGATACAGACACAGCCCCAAATTCAGTTGAGACACCCATCACGTTTCCAGATAATCGACTATTGATTGATCTGTGCGGCGTGCTTGATGCAAATATTGCAAAAATCGCGGCGGCGACCAATGTGCAGATCACGCATCGGGGCAACCAGTTGTTTGTGCAAGGTGATGCGCTTGCCCGAAAACATGCACAAACGGCATTGCAGGCAATCTATGCCCGCCTGCAACAGGGTAAACCTCTGGAAACCGGGGATATTGATGCGGCAATTCGTATGTCTTTTCAGATGTTCGATGAATCCCTTGTCGATGACCAGATTGAGATGTTTCGCAGCGACCAGATTGAAATCAGAACCAGAAAACGCAACGTCGAGCCGCGCACTCCGGGGCAGAAAACTTACGTTAAGTCCCTTTTTCAGCACGAGCTGATTTTTGGCCTTGGTCCGGCGGGTACAGGCAAAACCTATCTGGCCGTAGCAGCCGCAGTTGCAAACCTTATCGAGGGGCGCATTGATCGCATCATTTTGACCCGCCCGGCGGTCGAGGCTGGCGAGCGTTTGGGCTTTCTGCCCGGCGATATGAAGGAAAAGGTCGATCCTTATATGCAGCCACTTTACGACGCGCTCAACGATTTTCTGCCTGCAAAACAGGTCATCAGGATGCTTGAGGAAAAGCAGATTGAAATCGCCCCGCTGGCATTCATGCGCGGACGCACGCTGGCCAATGCGTTTGTCATTCTTGATGAGGCGCAAAATACCACCACAATGCAGATGAAAATGTTCCTGACCCGTCTGGGTGAGGGCAGCCGCATAGTTGTCACAGGCGATACCAGCCAGATTGATCTGCCGCGCGGTGCTTTATCGGGCTTGGTTGAGGCTGAACGGGTATTGCGCAACGTTAAAGGCATTGGGTTTACGCGTTTTACCAGCAAAGACGTGGTGCGCCACCCGATGGTTGCCAGGATAATCGATGCCTATGACGCCGCCGGCAAGCCAGATGCCTGATCTCATAGATGTGGTCATTGAAGATGCGCGTTGGGATATTCTTGATCTGACAGCCCTCGCAAACCGTGCCGCCCTTGGTGCTTTAAACATTACAAACATCCCAGCCGATGGTTATGAAATATGCGTCATGGCGTGTGATGATGCACAGATTATGCAGCTAAACACTGATTTTCGCGAAACCCCGCGTGCTACCAATGTGCTGTCATGGCCTGCGTTTGATCTGGCACCTGAAAAACCGGGCGAAATGCCAATGCCTGCGCCCCAGCCCCCCGAAAGCCTCGGGGATATCGCCATCGCATTTGAAACTTGTCAGCGCGAAGCGGCAGAAAAATCCATCCCGCTTAAGGATCATGTAACCCATTTGCTGCTACACGGGTGTTTGCATTTACTGGGTTTTGATCATGAAACCGCACGCGATGCCGAAATTATGGAGGGTTTAGAGATTAAAGCCCTTGCCAGCATGGGGGTAAGCAACCCATATTAGATACGCGGGCACAATTTGCCCCCTAACGGATAAGGAGCCATGGGCGAAACGACAGACGGATCCTCTATTGCAGCGCATAGCGCGCAGATAGAGACGGGCGACCCCCCCGGCAAACCGACGGGTTTCTGGGGTAGGCTTTTGGGGCGCATGCCTAGCGGTACATCCACGCAAGACAACATCGCAGCCGTGCAAAGCGCACGTGGGGCGCGTGCAATGGTGCTGAACATTCAGAACATGCAGGACATGCGCATAGAGGATGTGGCCATCCCGATTGCCGATATTGTCGCAATTGCCGATGACGCCACGCTAAAAGAGGTCGTTACGGCATTTCAGGTATCTACCTACACGCGCCTGCCGGTCTATAATGAAACCCTCGATAATCCCGTTGGGCTGGTGCATCTGAAAGATGTGGCGCTTAACCATGGCTTTGGCAAACGCAAGGGTTTTGATCTAAGCGAGGTGCTACGCCCGCTGATTTATGTGCCCCCTTCAATGCCGCTGGGCGCGCTATTGCAAAAGATGCAGAACGAACGGATTCATATGGCGCTGGTGATTGATGAACATGGCGGCGTTGATGGGTTGGTTACGATTGAGGATCTGATCGAAGAGATCGTCGGGGAAATCGCCGATGAGCATGATGTTGCAGAAACCCGGCTTTGGGTAGAGGAAAGCCCCGGCGTATTTTTGGCCAAGGCCCGCACGCCATTAGTCGAGTTTGAGGTATCCACCGGCGTCGATCTTTTGCCCGATGATCTGGATGAGGATGTCGATACATTGGGCGGACTTGTGTTTATGCTATCAGGCCGGGTACCTGCGCGCGGCGAGTGTATCCGCGATGATCAGGGCCATGAATTCGAGGTTATCGAGGCCGATGCGCGCAGTGTAAAACGCCTGCGGGTGCGCCTGCAGGCCAAACCTGCGCGCCGCACGGATTAACCGGCGTGAGCATTGCAAAAACGCTGGGGGATTTAACGGGCAAACGGCAATTGCTGCTGGCGCTGGTTGCAGGGGCCGTACTTGGGCTGGTGCAGGCTCCGTGGTCTTTCCCTTTGGCGTTCCTGTTGGCAATTCCGGTACTGTTCTGGCTGCATAGCGGTGCTGAGGGACGTTGGCGCGCGACCCTGATCGGCTGGTGGGGCGGATTTGGATATTTCGCCCTGACGCTCAGCTGGATCGTTGAGCCGTTCATGGTTGATGCGGCGCGCGATGGCTGGATGGCGCCCTTTGCGCTGGTGCTTATTGCCTGCATTCTCGCCCTGTCCTGGGGCTTGGCCTTTGGCATAGCTAAACGCGGCAATCTGTTGGCGCTGGCCATATTCTGGACCTTGATGGAACTGGGGCGCGCCTATGTGCTAACGGGTTTTCCCTGGGGGCTGCTTGCCTATGGCTGGGCGGACACACCCGTGATGCAGATGGCGGCGCTGATCGGCGTGCATGGCACTGCCTTTCTTACCCTGCTGGCGGTGATGTTACTGGCCGACAGGCGCTGGATCACCGGCGGCGCTATTTTGCTGATGATGTGGGGTTTTGGCAGCTATCGTTTGTCCCAAACACCCCCCCCCGCGGCCTCATTAACCGTGCGCATCGTGCAGCCAAATGCTGCGCAACACCTGAAATGGTTGCCCGAGTTTGCAAGCGTATTTTATGAGCGCCATCTAGAGCTGAGCCGCGCCAGTTCCCCTCTGAAACCTGATATCATTATCTGGCCAGAGGCCGCCGTGCCGTTTATTCCAGCGCGCCGCCCTGATTTGATGCAGCAAATCGCCCAAATTGCAGATGGCGCGGTGATTTTGCTGGGTGCGCGGCGCATTGATGAGGCTGGGAACTGGTATAACGGCATGGTTTTGCTCGATCAGCTTGGCAATATTGTCGATAGTTATGACAAATACCACCTTGCCCCTTTCGGCGAATATGTGCCCTTTGCCAGCATCCTGTCAAAAACCGGAATCAAGGCGCTTACAGGCGGCGCTTTTACCCCAGGGTCTGGCCCTAAAACTCTGTCTGACGGGCATATACCGCCGTTTTTACCGCTGATTTGCTATGAGGCGATTTTTCCCCAGCATGCCCGTGTTAACGGCCCGCGCCCCGATTGGATCGTGCAGATCACCAATGACGCCTGGTTTGGGCAGTTCAGCGGCCCTTACCAACATCTGATAATGGCGCGTGTGCGGGCGATTGAACAGGGCTTGCCGTTGGCGCGTTCGGCTAACACTGGTATCTCGGCGGTGATTGACCCGTTTGGCCGCATTATCAAAGCGCTGCCGCTTGGCGAACAGGGATATATTGACGCGGCTTTGCCAGCACCGTTACCCCAAACGCTTTATGGGCGATTTGGCGACTGGCCGATGGGGATATTCTTACTTGCCTTGGGCATTTGGCAATATTTCGCAGCTATGCGGCGCAAGCCCTAACAAGCCATTGACGCCACTGTGAATTTCCCAGTAGAAAACCACATCCGTTTATTCCTAATTCAGGAGGCCAAATTGGCTCGCCAAAATTATTTATTCACCTCGGAATCTGTCTCTGAGGGGCATCCCGATAAACTTTGTGACCGGATTTCAGACGCCATTCTGGATGCATTTCTGCATGAGGACCCTTACGCGCGTGTCGCATGTGAAACATTTGCGACCACGGATAGGGTTGTGATTGGCGGTGAAGTACGCGGGCCGGCCTCGGTTTTAAAGCGGGTTGAGGATATTGCGCGGGCCTGTGTCAAAGATATTGGCTATGAACAGGACGGATTTCACTGGGCTAATCTGAAAGTTGACAGTTATCTGCACGCGCAATCCAGCGATATCGCGCAAGGAGTTGATGCGAGCGGAAACAAAGACGAAGGCGCGGGGGATCAGGGGATCATGTTTGGCTATGCGGTCAAAGAAACGCCCGAGCTGATGCCTGCCCCCATTCATTATGCCCACGCCGTGCTGCGCCGTTTGGCCGAAGCGCGCAAAGACGGCACTGAACCCTTGCTGCGCCCGGATGCAAAATCACAACTTTCGGTGTTCTATGAGAATGGTCAGCCCACCGGTGTCAGCTCCATCGTTTTGTCCACCCAGCACGCCAGCGAGGATCAGTCCTCGGAGGACATTCGCGCGATTGTCGAACCCTATTTTCACGAGGTTCTGCCCAAAGGCTGGATCACGGATCAAACCGAATGGCACGTTAACCCCACGGGCAAGTTTGTTATTGGCGGGCCGGATGGCGATGCGGGCCTGACCGGGCGCAAAATTATCGTTGATACATACGGCGGTGCGGCCCCGCATGGTGGCGGCGCGTTTTCCGGTAAAGACCCCACCAAGGTTGACCGTTCGGCGGCTTATGCGGCGCGGTATCTGGCGAAAAACGTGGTGGCGGCAGGGTTGGCGGAACGCTGCGTTATCCAGCTTTCTTATGCAATCGGGGTGGCTAAACCCTTGTCAATTTACGCTGATACCTATGGCAGCGGCAAGGTGCACGAATCTGAAATTGAGCGCGCGGTTGCCAAGGTCATGGACCTCACGCCACGCGGTATTCGCGAACATCTGGGCATGAACCGCCCGATTTATGAACGCACAGCGGCCTATGGCCATTTCGGACGAGACCCTGAGGCCGACGGCGGCTTTAGCTGGGAAAATCTCGATCTGATTGAAGCGTTAAAAAAGGCTGTTTAACCAAAAGGAAAATACGATGGCACTGGTAATTGATCCCGTTAAACTAGACCGACTGGCCGAGGTTGCCATTCAGGTTGGCCTTAATTTGCAACCGGGTCAGGATTTGGTGCTGACCGCGCCGACATCTGCCCTGCCTTTCGTGCGCAAGGTCGTCGCGGCCGCTTACCGGGCCGGGGCCAATATGGTCACGCCGTTATTGACGGATGATGAGATCACGCTGGCGCGCTATGAAAATGCCCGTGATGAAAGCTTTGATCACGCGCCAAACTGGTTGTTTAACGGCATGGCCGAGGCTTTTGCCGGCAATGCTGCGCGCATGGCGATTGTGGCGGATAATCCGGCGCTGTTGGCCGCACAGGACCCGGCCAAAATTGCGCGCGCGGGCAAGGCGAATTCACGGGCCTATAAACCGGCAATGGAACATATCGTCAAGTTCAACATCAACTGGAATCTTACCGCATATCCCAGCCTGGCCTGGGCCAAACTGGTATTTCCGGGCTTGCCCGATGATGAGGCGGTTTATCAACTGGCCGAGGCTATTTTTGCCGCCTCGCGGGTAAATGTTGCTGATCCGGTGGCCGCTTGGGTCGCGCATAACGCGGGCTTGCGCGCAAGAACCGATAAGCTGAATGCCCAGCGGTTTCATGCATTGCATTTCACCGGTCCCGGCACCGATTTGACCGTAGGTCTGGCGGACGGGCACGAATGGGCCGGTGGGGCATCCACGGCCAATAACGGCATCATCTGCAACCCCAATATCCCCACTGAGGAGGTGTTCACCACCCCCCACGCCCTGCGCGTTGACGGCCAGGTTCGCGCCACCAAACCCCTGGCCCATCAGGGCGCTGTGATTGAGGATATCGCCGTGCGCTTTGAGGGCGGGAAAATTGTCGAGGCCCACGCCAGCAAAGGCGAAGCCGCGTTTATCAAGCTGATCGATTCAGACGCGGGTGCACGGCGTTTGGGCGAGGTGGCGCTGGTGCCGCACAGCTCACCGATTTCGCAAAGCAATATCCTGTTCTACAACACGTTGTTTGACGAAAATGCCGCCTGTCATATTGCGCTTGGCCAATGTTATTCGAAATGCTTTACGGATCAAAAGTTGTCCAAAGACCAGATTACGGCGCAAGGCGGCAACACCAGCATTATCCACGTCGACTGGATGATTGGTTCGGGGGAAATCGATATCGACGGGCTGGATGAAAACGGCAATCGCACTCCGGTTTTGCGCAAAGGCGAATGGGCGTAAAAATATCCCCTAAGATGCCTTCTGTTTTGGCGGGTATGTCGGTGCGAACAGGCCAAGCGATTGGGCGTGGTGCACATCCCCCAGCAAATCCCGATCCGCAGCGGCCAGCAGCGCGTCAATATCATCAAGCACAAAGTAAATGGGCTGTTGAATATCAATCCGGTAGGGGGTGCGCATGATGTCAATTATATTGAATTCCCGCCGCTCGGGGGTTTCATCAAGCACCGAGTAAATCAACTCGGTTGGCGAGGATGCCAGACCTGAACCGAGGGCCTTGATTTCACCGTTTTCCCGGGTCAAACCGAATTCAATGGTGAACCAGTATAGGCGGATCAGCCAGGTGTATTCGCTTGGGCCAGCACGCCGCCCCGCTTTGCCAATCGCATGGGAAAACATCGCAAAGCGCGGGTCGCTCAGCAGCGGGGTGTGGCCAAAAATTTCATGAAAAATGTCGGGTTCTTTGATATAATCAAAATCCGCGCGGCTACGAATGAAAGATGCGGCGGGGAACTCCCGTTCAGACAGCATCTGGAAGAAACGCTCAAATTTTATGACGGCGGGTACGGGCGTTACGCGCCAGCCGGTCAGGGGTTCCAGCATCGCCGAGATTTCATTGCACTGCGGCACCCGGTTTTGCGGCAAGGCAAGGCGGGCGAACCCATCGAGGTAAGGACGGGCGCAATAGCGCGTGATATTGGGCATTTGGCGCGCCACCAAATCGCGCCAAACGGCATTATCCTCATCGCTATAGGCAATATTACCCTGCGCATCCGGTAAGCGTGCCGCATAGGCCGAGGATTTAGACATATGTAACCCTTTCGATATCTCGTTGCCCGAGTATTTCAGTAAAAATATCAAAATATCGGTCGTTTCTTGGCGTAATTTACAAATACATGGTATATATTTCCTGCATATCGTAAAAATAGGGAAATTCTATCCAATGGAAAACTTGGACACCCAAGATCGACGTCTGCTGAATATCCTGCAACGAGACGGGAAAATCAGCACGCAAAATCTGGCGGAACAGGCCAGCATGTCGGCATCGCCCTGTTGGCGGCGCGTGCAGAAACTTGAGAAATCCGGCCAGATTGAACGTTATGTAGCGCTGCTCAATCCCAATAAACTGGGGCTGAACGCGCGGGCCTATATCCATGTATCGCTGTTGGATCACACCGAGGATTCCATCCGTGCATTTGACAATTTTGTGCAAAACGAAGCGCAGATTATCGAGTGTTGCTCCATCACCGGGGCGGATGATTACCTGCTTAAGGTCGTCGCCAGGGACCCCGAAGGGTTGGAGCAATTCATCATGAAAAAGATACTGCGCCAAGGGATCGTGCGATCCTCCACCACCCATTTTGTGCTGCGTCAAAACAAATATTCCACAGCGCTGCCATTGGATATTTAGGGCAATTGTGGAGTGTCGCGCACCTTTGACTCGATGCAGCAGGTTTTCTGAATCTTATCAACGGGCCACGTCACGCAATATTGGCCCAAACATCAAGCATTTCTGACCCAGACCGGACATTCTGCCCCGCACCACTCATCGGCAGATATGCGGACAAAGTTGCTGTTGGTTACTATAGCATCCACGACTTCTTTGATGCATAGTATTGTCATGAATTTCTGTGAGTTAGCGAGGGATCAAGAATGAGAAAACTTGCACGTCAGCAGTCTGGAAATTTGGGCGAAGTTTTAGCACTTGCAAGAATTAACTCCCTTGACTTGGCCGCATACAGCAGTCCCGACGGCGCACCAGGGCATGATCTCATCGTAATTGTCGGTGGAGTCCCCCAATCAATCGAGGTCAAGACACGCCAATATATTGAACGGCCAACAGAAATTACCCGCTGGCCAGTGGATTGGGTGACTAAAGGTGATGCGAATTTCTTTCTGTTTATAGAGCTAAACCTACGGAGTCTTACTCCGACGTTTTATCTGCTAAACAACGCACAGGCGCTTGAAACTTATCGAGATTACAAGGGGGGTGGCAATTGCACACCATCGAGGGTTCGCAAGGCTGTGGCCGCAAATGATTTTTCTCCATTGCTACCTGAACTGACATAGTCATTTTTCACGGCACAGTTGTGGTAAATTTGGGCTCTATCCAGTCGTTCGCTGTGATTTACACCGACAGCAGCTTTTCTACTTTTCTCATTTTTGGGTCAGTTGTTGATGCAAAGATCAAAGTCATCTGACGTTTCACAGTAATTGACCATGTTGGGGGCGATGAGATAGTAGGTAGCCAAACGGAACGGATAGACAGATTATGACCATTTCCAAAGTGCCGGACGGCGCGCCGCTGCGCAATTTTTATGGCCGTCGCAAAGGTAAAACCCTGCGGCCCAATCAGGTGTTGCATCTGAATACGACGTTGCGGGAATTTGCGCTTAGCGGGGTGGAGCACGCGGATAACCCCGCGCGTGATCCGCTGGATTTGCACGCCCTGTTTGGCAATGATAACCCCGTTTGGCTGGAAATCGGTTTCGGCGGCGGCGAGCATCTGTTGCACATGGCCAAAACCTACGAGGATGTTAACATTCTGGGCTGTGAGGCTTTTATCAACGGCGTCGCCATGCTGATGCCCCGTATTGCGGCTGAAAACATTCAGAATGTACGTATCCATATGGGCGATGCGCGTGATCTGTTTGAGGTGATTCCTGCCGGCTCACTGGACAAAATGTTCCTTTTATACCCTGATCCATGGCCGAAAAAACGCCACAGCCGCCGCCGGTTTGTCAACGATGAAAACCTGCAAGCGATGGCGCGCGTACTAAAGCCGGGGGCCGAGCTGCGCCTTGCCACAGATATCGAAGATTACGTGCACCACACGTTGCAGCATATAGCAAAACGCGGTGATTTTGCGCCCCCGAAAGGTGATCTGCAAAACTGGCGCGCCCCCTGGTCTGACTGGACCAAAACCCGATATGAGGCCAAGGCCCTGCGGGAGGGGCGCACCCCCCATTATCTGACATTTCGCAAAAACAGTTAAGGAAACGCCGTTTTGAGCGCGATTTCGACCATGTCCCCAAAGCTGCGTTCGCGTTCCTCGGAGGGCAGGGATTCGCCGGTGCCCAAATGATCGCTAACGGTCAGAATGGCCAAGGCGCGGGCGTTGTAACGCGCGGCCAAAGTGTAAAGCTCGGCGGCTTCCATCTCAACCGCCAGAATGCCGTGGCGCACCATTTGGGCGTTTAATTCCGGGTGTTCGGAATAAAATACATCCGAGGAAAAAATATTACCTACATGCACGCCGACATCCCGCTGCTTGGCCACGGATACGGCGGCGTTCAGCAAGGACCAGTCGGCGCAGGGCGCGAAATTCACATCGCCAAAAATCGGGCGATTCATGTTGGTCATGGATGTTGTTGCCATGGCAATAATAACGTCGCGCACTTTGACATGATCCTGCATACCCCCGCATGACCCGATCCGGATCAGAGTTTTCGCACCGTAATCCTTGATCAATTCGTTAACGTAAATCGAGATCGACGGCATTCCCATGCCCGAGCCATGCACCGTTACCCGATTGCCGTTCCAGGTGCCGGTATAGCCCAGCATACCGCGCACTTCGTTAATGCATTTCGCATCTTTCAGAAAATTTTCGGCCACCCATTTTGCGCGGTAGGGATCGCCGGGCAGTAAAACCGTTTCGGCGATCTCGCCGGGTTTTGCGCCAATATGTACTGTCATGATAGCTCCTTATTGTAATGCAGCATTTCACTTATAGACCGCCCAAACGGTTTTCGATATATGCTAGGCGACAGTTTTTACATAAAGGTTCGAAAATAATGTCTGCCCACGTTACTTTACGCCCCATGACCTCGCGAAAATCCGGCCCCCTTAAGGGCACCGCGCATGTGCCGGGGGATAAATCGATCTCGCACCGCTCGTTAATTTTGGGGGCGCTGGCGCGTGGAAAAACCCATGTGACCGGGCTTTTGGAGGGCGCGGATGTGCTCGATACTGCTAAAGCCATGCAGGCGTTTGGCGCTAGTGTGGAATGGCTGGACAACGGTGAATGGGTGATTGAGGGCGTCGGGATCGGTGGCTTTCAGGAGCCGGATCAGGTGATTGATTGCGGCAATGCCGGCACGGGCGTGCGGCTGATCATGGGGGCGATGGCGACGACGGATATTTCGGTGACGTTCACGGGGGATGCCAGCCTGCGCGCGCGACCTATGGGGCGGGTCACGGATCCTTTGGCCCTGTTCGGGGCCGCAAGTTTCGGGCGTTCTGGCGGGCGTTTGCCTTTGACGATGGTCGGGGCCGCTGACCCGCAAGCGGTGACATACACAACGCCAATGCCCTCGGCGCAGGTGAAATCGGCGGTGTTGCTGGCGGGGCTGAATGTGGCGGGCGATACCGTGGTGATCGAGCACGAGGCGACGCGCGATCACACGGAACGGATGCTGGCAGGTTTCGGGGCTGATATCACCACGAAAATCACCGGTCAGGGCCGCGTGATTACGCTGAAAGGCAAGCCGGAGCTGACGGGGCAAAGGGTTACGGTGCTGCGCGACCCATCCTCGGCGGCGTTTCCCGTTGTGGCGGCGTTGCTGGTGCCGGGATCTGAAGTTTTGGTGCCAAACATCGGTCAAAACCCTACGCGCAACGGTCTGTTTACGACGTTGGTGGAAATGGGCGCTGATATCACGTTTGAAAACGAACGTATTGAGGGCGGTGAACCTGTGGCTGATTTGCGGGTCAAACACGGGCCGCTAAAAGGCGTTGAAGTGCCGGCCAAACGCGCGGCGAGTATGATCGATGAATACCCGATCCTGTCGGTTCTGGCGGCCACAGCCACGGGCGTGACCGTGATGCGCGGGGTCAAGGAATTGCGGGTCAAGGAAAGCGACAGGATCGATGCCATGGCCCGCGGGCTAGAGGCAAACGGCGTGCGGATTGAGGCGGACGCTGACACATTTATCGTGCACGGCATGGGAAAAATCCCCGGGGGTGGCATGTGCAAAACCCATCTCGATCACCGGATCGCCATGAGTTTTATGTGCCTTGGCATGGCCTCGGAAAAACCGGTGGGCATTGATGACGCAGGCGCAATTGAGACCAGTTTCCCCGATTTCATCCCGTTGATGGAACGGCTGGGAGCAAGTTTCAGGAAGGACAACAGATGAAGGGCGGATGTTTATGCGGGGCGGTGAAATACACGGTTAACAGGCCGCTGCGCGCGGTGGTGAATTGCCATTGTGGGCAGTGCCGCAAGACATCCGGGCATTATGTGGCAGCAACCTCGGTTGCCCGCGATCAGATCGACATTACGGGTGCGGTGACTTGGTACCAATCCTCGGCCACAGCACGGCGCGGGTTTTGTGCAACATGTGGGGCTAACCTGTTTTGGGACGGCGCCGGCAAAAACCTGTCAATTTTTGCGGGAACGCTGGACGGGGCGACGCGATTGCAAACCGTCGGGAATATCTATGTGGCTGATAAGGGGGATTATTACGAGATTACCGATGGTTTGCCGCAAGCGCAGAAATATGACCCTGACCTGACGACGATGGTTGAATGATCAGCTATCGCCTGAGCAGCTCGGTCGCGACAATATTTGCAAAACAAACGCTATCTTGTGGAATAGACACATCATAGGAGCGAAACCGGTTAACCCAAGCATAGGCAAGATCACGCATAGCGCGCTCACTGCTCAGATATCGATCTTGCGAAATAAGCGTCTCCATGGGAGAGCCAAGCTTTAGGCTTTCTTTTATTAGCAACATCCAATGTGCAACACGAACACATGCGCCAACCTCATTTGGGCATGCACGTTGGCAAGGAAGGCTGATGGTTCGTCTTGCAGGGGATGCCAGCAACCAATTTTCATGGGCTAGCAACGTTTCAGATGAAATTCCATGGGCCACTAATGTTCTGCCGATTGTGAGGTTATTTTGGTCCTCAATAGATAAAGGCGCGTAGTTTAATATACCAAGAATATGCGCAACTTCCCATATATCACCGTATTGCGCACGAAGCTTAGCTCTCAAAGCTTTAGTGTCATTATCCGTAGTTGGTTCCTTAGATGAATATGAAGTTAAAAAGCTGTTGATATCCTTGTATGCCCTAAAAAGCTGACCAAATTCAGGGGGTAACGCATCCTGCATATGTAATCGCACTAGTGTTTCTGAGTCCATCCAGGTTATTGCGCTATTGTATGCTATGAATCCCGCCCTCCTTTCTCCGAGCTTTATCAAAGCAACCGCCGCATAGAATAGTTTTTCAGAATCGATATTCCCAATAGAGTTGGCATCAATAAAAGCAGTTGCAAGGTCCGAATGCACAGCAGCGGCCTTTAACCATGAGGTCCCGGATAACCCCGCAGGTTGCCTGAATAGCGCTATGCGGTCTTTGCGGGAAAGCGCGCGGACATAGTCAGATGTAAAGCTGCTACTGCGCGTAATTCGTGCAAGAAAAATTTGGGCCTCGGTATTCCCATCCTTTGCGAACTGAGAGATTACAGGAAGGGAATCTACGTCGTTTCCCTCTAACCATAGTGATATTGCGGCATTAAATGGTACAGAGGTTTGGGCAGATGCACTATGCAGCGGAAAGATTAAGAGGGTAATGAGCAATATGTATTTCATTGGGAAATCATATGCGCTACGAAGTTGCCACGCAATCGAGAAGAACGGTCATTATTGATATATTGCCAATATTCACAGAGTTATTCAGCGGAAAAACAGGATATAAATGATCTTCACAGTCGCCATAGATGGCCCGGCCGCTGCTGGCAAAGGCACGATCAGTCGGGCGGTGGCAGCGCGTTTTGGATTTGCGTATCTTGATACTGGCTCGCTTTACCGTGCGATAGGCGTCAAAGCCTTGGAGATCGGGCAGGGGGCTATTGATCCAAAGGTCGCGGCGCGTGTGGCGGGGTGTTTGAGCGACCACGATCTACAACGCGATGATTTGCGCACAGCCATGGCGGGGCAGGCGGCCAGTAAGGTTGCGGCAGTACCCGAGGTGCGGGCGGCATTGTTGAAATTCCAAAAAGCATTCGCGCGACGTGATGGCGGCGCAGTGCTTGACGGGCGCGATATTGGCACAGTGATTTGCCCTAAGGCCGATGTGAAAATCTATGTGACGGCCAGTGATGGGGTCCGTGCAAAACGCCGCCACAAGGAACTGGTTGTTATCAAGCCAGATCTGACGTTTGCGCAGGTTCTGATTGACCTGCAAGCCCGCGATGCTCGGGACGCATCACGCGATGTCTCGCCGATGAAACCGGCAGATGATGCGCTGCTGCTGGATACAACGGAACTGTCCATAGATGCGGCCGTGCAACAGGCGATTACGGCAATTCGGGCGCGACTAAAGTAGCAAACTTGAAATAGTGTATGGCGGTCCCTACGTGCGAGAGATGTATAAAGCGGAAAAATTCTGGGATCGCATTGCCAATAGATATGCGAAATCCTCACCCCCAAATGAGGCGGCCTATCAGGAAAAACTGACACTCACCCGCAGATATTTCACGCCGCAATCCCAGGTGTTGGAGCTTGGTTGCGGTACAGGCGTCATTGCGATTTCCCATGCGCCGTTTGTGCAGCATATTGATGGGGTCGATGTATCGCCAAAGATGCTCGAAATTGCCCGGAATAGAGCGATGGCGATGGATGTCTCAAATGTAACATTTACCTGCGCTAATATCGAAGCGTTCTGGCAAAACGGGGCCGTTTATGATGTGATTATGGGTCACAATATTCTGCATTTGCTAAAGGATAAAGAGGCGGTGATAGCCAGAATATATGACATGCTCAAACCCGGCGGTGTTTTTGTGTCAAACACGGCTTGTATTAGTGCTGGAAACTTGTTCGTGCGCATTGGCCTGGCCAGTGGCAACCGTCTTGGCCTGCTGCCGCCAGTGCGGTTCTTTAGCGCCGATGACCTCGTGCAAAGCCTGACAAATGCCGGTTTCACGATTGATTACCAATGGCAGCCCGAAAACAGTGAAACGGTATTTATTGTGGCCAAGAAGTAAGGAATTATGCCGGTTTTACAACATTCAAGGTTTTATCAGACCTTTTGTAAGGGCAATAGCAAGCGCGTGCTCACGGGTATTGGCTCCAAGGCGCAGGCGGGCGTTGCGGATGTGCATATCCACGGTTACCGCCTTGATCCCCATTTTCCAGGCGATCTGGTTGGTGCGCAGTCCGCTGCCAAGCCATAAAAGACATTCCTGTTCTCGCGGGGTTAAATGCGGAGTTGAATATTGCTTTGATTGGCAATCATCACGTCGATGATCTTCCAGTTTAAGGTGCACAAGTATCGCTGACATCTGCAAAATCCTCGCGGTATTCCGGTATCGGCGCTCAAATTCTGTACGTTTCAACGGGGTGATAAAATTCCAGCCAGCGATCTCAGAGCTGTTTTGACATGGAACGGAAATTGCAATGCCACAGGTTAGGCCAAAAGATTCAGCACGTAAAATAACCGCCCGTTCATGGCGGCTCAAATAAGGGTAATCGATCATGAAATCAGCCCCCGTATAAAATTGTGAGGGCATATTTGGTAAATGGGAAAATAAGGGATCACAGATGTAATCGGCCTCTTGATGATAGGCCGTGCTCCATGCGCTCAGAGATTGGGTCACCCAACTGTCCAGCAGGCCGTCCTGTTGGTTTGAAATTCCGTAGAAAACCCCTTCAAATCCAAAGTTTTTGAAAAACCTCTCGGCGATTTTTTGGGTTTGCGTCGCAGAAGTTGCAGCAGATAAGGTAACCATAAAATCACCGATAATTTGATCCAAATCCGCGTCTCCTATGTGCTGTTCATATGGTGTGTATCACAGATACCCTATGAAAATCTATAGATTGCCAGTGCTCACATTCATCGCAAAACTGTCGTGCATCTGGATGATTTTCAACGTGGTTGCTTAAAGCCACTAATTCTAATGGGAGGACACATGCAGCGTTGGTTTGTTTCTTTAATGATATTTGCAACAGCCTCACAGGCTTTTGCGCAGGATGACAGTGTTTGTAATGTATTACTGCCAAATGATATTATTACCGGCGAATATGAAATGACACTCGGCCCGGGCACAATGGAAGTTCAAGACAGCTCATTGCCTGCCCCTATTACAGCGCCGTATCCCAAGGTTCATAAAATCCCGGCAACGATTGTTGATATTGATGGCACACTTGTTCTGTTTTCTGATAAGAATTTCAAGTTAGAGTTCATCGATGTAGATTTCGATGAGCGCGACTGGGATTTCACAAAAGGTGGCAAGTTTGATATGGCGGTAAACGCCGAAGATTTTGCGTTGGTGGCGGGCTGTGAGAATATTAATGACCTGCCAAGGTTGATGGCCAAAGGCACGGGCACATATTTTTCCGACGATGGAACCGAGGTACCCTTTTTCACAAAACTATTTGTTGCGACCATACATGATGATGGCGGGGTTTCGGCATACGGCGGGTTTAGGGCCACAGGGCCAAAAATTGTCTTTAATCTTCGTTTTATGTTGAGGCCATTATGAAAATTGCAAACCACATCATTGCGGGCTGCATAGCTTTGCTGCCAACATCCATGGTTTTGGCCCAAAGCGATCAGGCTGTGGAATTCTATGAACAGGGCCTTGCGCAAAATCAGGTATATAAGTTGGTTGGTGCCAGCGTTTCGTTTACGGAAGCCATCGGATTATACCCTGAATATGCCCAAGCCTATTATCAACGTGGCCTCAGTTTTGCCGGTATGGGAAAACAGGATCATGCTATCAAAGATTTCAATGCCGCTGTCGGGTATAAAATCACTGAACTCGACCCGTATTTACGTCTTATCGCCTGGCATAAAGAACGGCATCAGTATTTGGCGGCTTTGCTCATAACTGATCAGCTGATTGCCAATATGCCGGAAAATGCGGCGGGCGGCTATTATGACAAGGGTCAGATATATGAGCTTATGGGCAATTCTACGCTGGCCGTTGTCGCGTATAAGGCATGTCTGCAAAGGCTGGAGGATGAGGCCAGTGATTTTGCCAATATGTTAAAGCACCGTATTTCAGAGCTTCAGAAATAAAGTTTCTGCGAGGGTATACATGAAAAACTTACTCACATTCGTCATGGTATTTTGCACGGGCACCGCTCTTGGAATGTCGGCCACCCCTGAAGGGGACGCTGACCAGTTTTTGATCACAGTGTCAAACGGCATTGTCATTGATCAATCCTCTGCTGGTGTTGTGGTGCGCTATGCTGCCGATGATTCATGGCGGATTGAAACCCATCATGAGATTTTTGCTATGGAGGTGAGTTTCGATGGCACACCTGAAAGTGAAAGCACAGATATCAACGATCGGAACAATTTTCTGGCGTTCTTGATACCGAATGGCAACGGGGGTAAGACACAGATTATCTGCCAACCGGACCGGGAAAATCCGAAGGGTTACGCAAAACGAACGGTTCTAAGCGAAGATCACGTTGTTGTGGAGATTGAGCTGAAATTGATCCGGTGTTCGGATATGGGCGATAATGTTATTGACTACCCTGAATTACCGCTCACGGTTACGGGCAGTTTTTCGCTGGGTTTGGTCGGTGTGCTGGAAGGGCTGAAGCGCCGCCCTAAATCGAATTAGATTGCGCGAATACTTCGCAGGATGCATCCCAAATAGATGAATTCGCTCCTTGCTCCTTTGTTGAAAATTGTCTATAGACGCAGCCGTTGCCGAGGCGGCGACGCTAATACAATTCCGATTCGGATAGGGGCGAGATATTTGCCACTTGGTGTTTCAGTCTCGCGGCCTCATTTTATTCACCCAAAGACCGGCGGAACCAACCGCTCGGCCCGTAAAAAAACCTAGGAGACATCATATGTCAGCTTCCGTATCCATGGAAGAATTCGAAAGCCTCTTGAACGAGAGCTTTGAGTTGGAAACCCCCGATGAGGGTTCCGTTGTTAAAGGCACTGTAATCGCTGTTGAAGCAGGTCAGGCCATCATCGATATCGGCTATAAAATGGAAGGCCGTATTGATCTTAAAGAATTCTCAATGCCAGGTCAGCCCGCAGAGATCACCGTTGGTGATACTGTTGAGGTATTTCTTGACCGTGTTGAAAACGCCCGCGGCGAGGCTATTCTTAGCCGCGAAAAAGCGCGTCGCGAAGAAGCCTGGGATCGTCTGGAAAAAGCGACCGAAAACGAAGAACAGGTTGAAGGCGAGATCTTTGGCCGCGTCAAAGGTGGCTTTACCGTCGATCTGGGCGGCGCTGTTGCGTTCCTGCCCGGCTCTCAGGTTGATGTACGCCCCGTGCGTGATGCCAGCGCATTGATGCATATCGTGCAACCGTTCCAGATTTTGAAAATGGATCGTCGCCGTGGCAATATCGTTGTTTCACGCCGCGCGATCCTTGAAGAATCCCGCGCCGAACAACGTTCCGAAATCATCGGCAAACTGGCCGAGGGTGACGTTGTTGAAGGTGTTGTCAAAAACATCACAGACTACGGCGCGTTCGTTGTTCTGGGCGGTGTTGACGGTCTGTTGCACGTCACAGACATGGCATGGCGCCGGGTTAATCACCCCTCCGAAATTCTGGAAATTGGTGGTACCGTCAAGGTTCAGGTTGTGAAAATCAACAAAGAAACACAGCGTATCAGCCTTGGTATGAAACAGTTGCAAGAAGACCCATGGTCTGACGTCGAGGCACGTTTCCCGCTGGAATCTGTACATACTGGTCGCGTTACCAATATCACCGATTACGGCGCATTCGTTGAGCTTGAGGCCGGTGTTGAAGGTCTGGTGCACGTGTCCGAAATGTCCTGGACCAAGAAAAACATCCACCCGGGTAAAATCGTTTCTACGTCTCAAGAAGTCGAAGTCATGGTTCTGGAAATTGACAGCGCCCGGCGCCGTGTTTCCCTTGGTCTGAAGCAAACTCAAGGTAATCCTTGGGATAACTTCGCCGCGAAATTCCCTGCTGGCACTGAGGTTGAGGGCGAGATCAAGAACATCACCGAGTTTGGTTTGTTTGTTGGTCTGGACGGCGACATTGATGGCATGGTGCATCTGTCCGATCTTGATTGGGATCGTTCCGGCGATGAGGCTATTCAGGACTTTAACAAAGGCGATGTGGTCAAGGCTGTCGTTACGGATGTGGATATCGACAAAGAACGTATTTCGCTGTCTATCAAAGCGCTGGACGGGGATCCGTTTGTTGGTGCAACGGACGGCATTAAACGTGGCGCGGTTGTCACGGTTGAGGTTACCTCAATCGAGGATGGCGGCATTGAGGTTGAATACGACAGTATGAAAGCCTTTATCCGGCGCTCTGATCTGTCGCGGGATCGTGGCGAACAACGCCCTGAACGGTTCTCGGTCGGGGATAAAATCGATGCACGTGTGACCAATATTGATCGCGCAAACCGTCGTCTCGGTCTATCGATTAAAGCCCGCGAAATTGCCGAGGAAAAAGAAGCCGTGGAACAGTATGGTTCATCGGATTCAGGCGCATCCTTGGGTGATATACTTGGGGCAGCGCTGAAAGGTGGGGACGACGCGTAAGCGCCGTCTGACCCCATGAGCTTTGAGCAAAACTATTACGAGGAGCGGCGTCGCAAGTGGCGTCGCTCTGCGTTTTGGCGCGGGGTTCTGGTTACACTTGGCGTGCTTGGGGCGCTGGTATTTTGGGCCGTAAATTTCACCGATGATCGCCCTTCTGGCCCACATATTGCCCGGTTTTATATATCCGATGTGATTTATGATGACCCTGAACGCGATGCAATTCTGGCTGAAATGGCCGACAACGCAGACGTGCAGGCGGTGATTTTACGTATCAACAGCCCCGGCGGCACGACGGTTGGTTCTGAAGTATTGTTTGAATCAATCCGCAATATTTCGGCCCGAAAACCCGTGGTTGCGGTTTTGGGCGAGGTTGCAGCCTCTGGCGGTTATATCGCGGCGATAGCAGCGGATCATGTGATTGCGCGGGGCAATACCATCACCGGCTCTATCGGTGTGATCATGGAATATCCCGATGTGACAGGTTTGATGGAGACAATCGGGATCGAGATGCAAACCATCCGTTCATCAGATATCAAGGGTGGCATTTCGCCGTTTCGTGCCCCGACTTTAGCCGAGCAGGCGGAAAATCAGGCGATGGTCGAAGAGGCTTACGTTTGGTTCCGCACGTTGGTTCAGGAGCGTCGTGGCCTGACAGAAAAAGCATTGGATAGCGTTGCAAGTGGCGGTGTTTTTTCCGGGCGACGGGCAGTTGAAAATGACCTGATCGATGCGCTTGGCGGTGAGCCTGCGGCGGTTACGTACCTCGAATCAGTTGATATTACGTTACGTAACGTCACCATCGAAACATGGTCACTTAAGACCAAAGAAACCGGGTTGCTGAATTTTTTAGGTGTAAAACTGGGCATAAATCCGCTGTTAAACAGCTTATCTGGTCGCAATGGCCCTCGGCTCTATTCCCTAAAAAGATAATTCCTGTCAGTATAATGATAAATCTGGTGTAGCGTTAATGGGTATACTTGAATGATTCCGTATATTGGCGGAAGAGAATTCAGGAGAAGGAAAGAAAATGATTAAATCAGAACTTGTTCAAAAAATAGCAGATGATAATCCGCATTTATATCAGCGGGATGTTGAACGTATTGTCGCGACCATCTTTGACGAGATTATCGATGCGATGGCGGCTGGCAATCGGGTGGAGCTGCGCGGCTTTGGCGCGTTCTCTGTAAAAAAACGTGCGGCGCGCAAAGGCCGCAATCCGCGCTCGGGCGCCTCGGTTATGGTTGCGGAAAAACATGTGCCATTTTTCAAAACAGGTAAACTGCTGCGCGACCGTCTGAACGGCAAGTAAACGCGCTTAAGGAATAGGAATGCGCTACCTTCGTTATACGTTTTACGCCGCCCTTATGTTGGTGCTGGTCATGCTGGCGCTGGCGAACCGTGAAATGGTGACCCTCTCGCTGCTGCCTGCACAATTAAGCGGGCTGTTTCCGGCAACTGTGCGTTTGCCACTGTTCGTTGTAATCATGTTGTCGATGCTGGGCGGGTTGCTGGTGGGGTATGTACTGGAATATTTTCGCGAGCATAAGTTGCGCCGCGAAGGTGCGCTGAAGAAACGTGAAGCCGCGGAACTTAGTCGCGAAGTGGCAACGTTGAAATCTGAGGCTGGTACACAAGAGGATGATGTCCTCGCACTGCTGAACTGATGCAGGTCAAAATTTGCGGCCTGAAAACACACCAAAGTGTCGCTGCTGCTGTGGATGCAGGGGCGGCATACCTCGGGTTTATGTTTTTCCCAAAATCCCCCAGAAATATAGATATGAAAACGGCTGCTGAACTGGTGGAGGCCGTGCCTGCGGGTATTTGCAAAGTTGCATTAGTGGTAAATGCAAACGATCACGCGCTTGACGCGCTGCTGGCTGTGGTGCCGGTGGATATGCTGCAATTACACGGGGCCGAAAGCCCTGAAAGAGTGGCCGGGATCAAGCAACGTTTTGGTTTGCCTGTTATGAAGGCCGTTGGGATCTCTGATGAAAGTGATCTGCCCAAACTTGATGAATATGCCCGGGTCGCGGACCAGTTGTTGGTTGATGCAAAGCCACCAAAAGGGTACGGCTTGCCGGGGGGCAATGGGCTGACGTTTGACTGGCGGCTGATTGCCAATCAAACGTGGCAGGTGCCGTGGATGCTGGCCGGTGGGTTGACGCCCGGTAATGTGGCCGAGGCCGTGCATTTAACGAATGCCGGGATGGTGGATGTCTCCTCGGGCGTGGAAAGTGCCGCAGGGGTGAAGGATTTGGATAAAATTGCAGCGTTCGTGAAGGCCGCTAAAGGAGCCAGGTGATGATAAATTCCTATAAAACCGGTCCTGATGAACAGGGTAGATTTGGTAAATACGGCGGGCGTTTCGTGGCCGAGACTTTGATGCCGCTGATTTTGGACCTTGAGGCAGAGTACAGCGCGGCAAAAACCGATGATGCGTTCTGGGCCGAAATGGATGATCTCTGGACCCATTACGTTGGCCGCCCCAGCCCGCTTTATTTTGCGCAAAGCCTGACGGCGCATCTGGGAGGGGCAAAGGTTTACCTGAAACGCGATGAGCTGAACCACACTGGTGCCCATAAGATTAATAACGTTCTGGGGCAGATTTTGCTGGCGCGGCGCATGGGCAAGAAACGGATTATTGCGGAAACCGGCGCTGGGCAGCACGGGGTTGCAACGGCGACAGTTTGTGCGAAATTCGGGCTGAAATGCGTGGTCTTTATGGGGCAAACGGATGTTGAACGCCAAGCCCCCAACGTGTTTCGCATGAAGCTTCTGGGGGCCGAGGTGATCTCGGTCACCTCGGGGCGCGGCACGCTAAAGGATGCGATGAACGAGGCGATGCGCGACTGGGTGACCAATGTTGAGGACACGTTTTACTGTATAGGAACCGTTGCCGGCCCGCACCCTTACCCCGAAATGGTCCGCGATTTCCAGTCGATCATTGGCAAAGAGGCGCGCACGCAAATTCTTGCAGCCGAGGGGCGCTTGCCTGACAGTCTGGTGGCCTGTATCGGCGGCGGCTCCAACGCGATAGGGCTGTTTTATCCGTTTCTGGATGACCCGGATATCAAAATTATCGGGGTTGAGGCCGGGGGGCACGGGGTTGATGATCGCAATGAACACGCCGCCAGCCTGTTGGGCGGTCGCCCCGGCGTTTTACACGGTAACCGCACGTATCTGCTGCAAAATAAGGACGGGCAAATACTGGAGGGCCACTCAATTTCAGCGGGTCTCGATTACCCCGGAATTGGCCCCGAACATTCCTGGCTGCACGACATGGGGAGGGTGGAATATGTCTCGATCACCGATGTTGAGGCCCTGGACGCTTTCCAGTTGTTGTGCAAACTGGAGGGGATAATTCCAGCCCTGGAATCCGCACATGCACTGGCCCATGCCGCGAAAATTGCGCCAAACCTGCCCAGTGACCATCTGATGATAATTAACCTCAGCGGGCGGGGCGATAAAGACATATTTACGGTTGCTAATATTTTGGGCGTGGAGATTTAGAAAATATGAACTAGCGTCTTTTCTGCTCGATATTTCTGTGGCACCAAGGCCGATGATATAACGTCATACCACCGGAAAAACTATATCTGTGGCTTTTAGCACAGATATAGTATAAATTCCGGGTATTAAGATAGTTGGGTAAACGTTCCTGTTTATCGCAAAAACGAGGGGTAACTATGTCTAAAATTTGGAAACTATGCGCTGTTCTGGTAAGCGTAACAGCATTCTTTGCAACGTCTGTACAAGCGCAGATGCAGTATTATTATGGCGGCGGGATTGGGTATAGTAATGCCAGTTCGTATAGTGGAGGCGCTACATCTATTGGCGATCTTGCCAGTATCGGGTTGACCTTTGGCGCGCGCATTAATCCCGGTTTGGCAAGCGGCTTGTTTTACGGCTATGAAATCGATGCAGATATTAATGTCGCAGGCGTGATGGAATCCGCGGGAGCGGCCTGTTCAAGTGGAGCTAGTGATGCCTATTTTTGCTCGCATGACGCCACGGGGCGCTTTCGCGGGCTGGTTGGAACGAGCCTTGGAGGGTTTGAGGTATTTGGTACTGTAGGTTACGCGATAATGTTTGGCCAAGGGGCTGTGAGCGGGGCTGGTGCTACGGATGCTGGTATAGTTGGTGGCGTTACCTATAGTATCGGTGCACAAAAAGCTTTTGGTAACGGCACTGTACGTCTTGAGGTAATTCGGGATGATCTGACCAGTATCATAAAGCGCCCGGCTGGTACGTATGCACCAACCTGGGAAACGACCTCCGTGAAAATCTCATATCTATTGAGCTTCTAGCCTTAAATCGCCGCCAGTTCGGTCTTGATCATTCTGGCGGCGGATAGCGGGTCTTGGGCCTGCCAGATCGGGCGGCCAACGACGATATGATCAGCGCCGTTAGCGATAGCAATCGCAGGTGTGGCCACGCGTTTTTGGTCATGGGTGTTGGTGCCAGCCGGGCGCACACCGGGAGTGACGATCAGTTTGCCCACAGCCTCGGGCAGGGCGCGGATCATTGCTGCCTCGTGGGGCGAGGCAATAACGCCATCTGCGCCCGCCAAAAATGCCAGACGCGCGCGTTCCTCAATCAGCTCGGCGATCTCGCCTTTGCGGATCAGGGCAAGATCAAGATCGGCGCGATCCATGGACGTAAGAATGGTTACGGCCAGTATTTTCAAGTCGTTGTCACTGCGCCCGGCAACGGCGGCACGCACGACATTTGGATCCCCATGTACGGTCAGAAAATCAAGATCAAACTGCGCCAGCCCCGCCACAGCATTTTCCACAGTTTGGCCGATGTCAAACAGCTTCATATCCAAAAAAACCCGTTTACCCATTTCGGTCAGCTCATTGGCCAAGGCCAGCCCGCCGCCGGTCAGCATGCCAAGGCCGATTTTGTAAAATGACACCTCATCCCCCAGCGTTTCCACAAGACGCAGGGCTTGCAGCGCATTCGGCAGATCAAGGGCGACAATTAGGCGGTCATCAGCAGGGATCATGGGGTGCTCCGTTCAAAGGGTTTATATGGATATAAGCCACATGGATTTTGCAAACAAGGTGACAAAACCGCCTAGCTGGACCTGTATAAAACCTGCATGTCCGGGTCTTCGGTGCAATACATGTGCACCCAGATATAGGCGTGGTAAAACAGCGCCAGAACCAGCGCATTCCAGGAACCAAGCAACAGGCCGATGCCCCATAAACCGCTGAAAATAAAGGTGTACATAGCGTTGCCGGAATATTTGAATGCACCTTGGTTGACCATTGGCATGTTGAGATATTCATCATAGAAATGGTCCCCGCCAAGCGCGCGGTTTATAGTGAAATATTTCAGCACCGAATGCATGGCCCAGCCGATAAGACCCATCAAAAGCATGCCAGCAAACATTTGCAGCATCCGGTTTCCCCCAAGCGACCCGTAATCGCAAATGCCGACGATAATTAACAAAATTGGCCGCACACCTAGCAGGGGCAGGAAAATAAACCCCCAGACTTTCAGGGCTGCACTGCCAAATATCCGCACCATCAGGTTAAAATGCAGTTGCAGGCGGAACACCACAGCGACAATACTTTGGTGAATTAACGCGAGGGCTATTGCGATATAGGACCATGTCATGGTGCTGACGCCCAGAAAACTGCCACTGTTATCGCGCAGCAACGAACAGGCCCCGATGGTTAGCAATGCGGCAAGCATGGTGTGCTGGATCTGTCCGCGAAAAATCTCGGTCTTTGGGGTGTTGGCACGGATATCTGTCAAACTTCGCATGATAATCTCCCCTCCAGTTCGGGCAGCTTAGCAGAAAAGGTGAAAACCACAAAACCCGCTCCTTGCAAGGGCGCTAGAATATCCCCATTTATATTTCAAAGGGTCATACTTGGCGTGCCATAACGGGCGCCGGATGTATGAACGCCGAATGAGGAGTAAGCTATGAATTTTGAGAAATTCACTGAGCGCAGCCGTGGCTTTGTGCAAGCTGCCCAAACCATTGCGCAGCGCGAGGATCATCAACGGTTTTTGCCGGATCATTTGTTAAAAGCGCTGCTTGATGATGATCAGGGGCTGGCGGCGAATTTGATCAACCGCGCCGGGGGGGATCCCAAACGGGCGTTGGAGGCGGTTGAGGGGAACCTTGCCAAACTGCCCAAGGTCTCGGGCGATCAGCTTTATATGGATGCGCAAACCAGTAAAGTTCTGGGCGAGGCGGAAAAGCTGGCTGAAAAGGGAGGCGATAGTTTTGTGCCGGTTGAACGCCTGTTGACCGCGCTGGCGATTGTCAAATCCGGTGCGGGTAAGGCGTTGAAAGATGCAGGCGTGAGCGCGCAGGCGCTCAATATTGCGATCAACGAAATACGCAAGGGGCGCACGGCGGATACGGCCAGTGCCGAGGAAGGGTACGATGCGTTGAAAAAATACGCGCGTGATCTGACAGAGGCCGCGCGCGAGGGCAAGATTGATCCGATCATCGGGCGCGATGAAGAAATTCGTCGCACCATGCAGGTGCTCACGCGGCGCACCAAGAATAACCCAGTGCTGATCGGCGATCCCGGCGTCGGGAAAACCGCCATCGCCGAGGGGCTGGCCTTGCGGATTGTTAACGGTGATGTGCCCGATTCCATTGCGGGCAAAAAGCTGATGTCGCTGGACATGGGGGCGCTGATTGCCGGCGCTAAATACCGCGGTGAATTTGAGGAACGCCTAAAGGCGGTGCTGAATGAAGTCACCCAGGCCAACGGCGAGATTATCCTCTTTATCGACGAAATGCACACATTGGTGGGCGCCGGAAAAGCCGACGGGGCGATGGATGCCAGCAACCTGTTGAAACCGGCCTTGGCGCGCGGGGAATTGCACTGTGTGGGCGCGACCACGCTTGATGAATATCGCAAACATGTGGAAAAAGATGCAGCCCTCGCGCGGCGGTTTCAGCCGGTTTTGGTTGAGGAACCAAACGTCGAGGACACGATTTCCATTTTGCGCGGCATCAAAGAAAAATACGAATTGCACCACGGCATCCGGATTTCGGATCGGGCTTTGGTGGCGGCGGCAACCTTGTCGGATCGCTATATTACGGACCGGTTTTTGCCCGACAAGGCGATTGACCTGATGGACGAGGCCGCCTCGCGCCTGCGCATGGAGGCTGACAGTAAGCCTGAGGAACTCGACGCGCT
This sequence comes from Paracoccaceae bacterium, assembly GCA_036479695.1. Taxonomy (GTDB): domain Bacteria; phylum Pseudomonadota; class Alphaproteobacteria; order Rhodobacterales; family Rhodobacteraceae; genus NORP23. Next base: position 6,888 of record JAZGFN010000001.1, on the reverse strand, counting down.
CGATCGTGATATCCTGCAAAAGCAGATTGAATCCGAGGCGCTGAAACAGGAAAATGACGCGGCCTCCAAGGACCGGTTGGAAAAGCTGGAAAAAGAGCTGGCGAAATTGCAAGACCAATCGCTTGAGATGACGGCCCGCTGGCAGGCTGAGCGCGATAAAATGGCCGGCGCGCGCGACATCAAGGCCAAGCTCGATGCAACCCGCGCGACCCTGGAGCAGGCGAAACGCGACGGCAATCTTACCAAGGCCGGCGAGCTGTCTTACGGCGTTATTCCCAAGCTTGAGGCACAGCTGGTCGCGGCCGAAGCGGCTGAAAGCCAGGCGGGCGATCTGATGGTCGAAGAGGCGGTGATGCCGGATCATATCGCCAGCGTTGTTGAGCGCTGGACGGGTATTCCAATGAATAAAATGCTGGAAGGCGAGCGCGACAAGCTGCTGAAGATGGAGACCGAGATCGCCAAACGCGTGATTGGCCAAAGCCCTGCGGTAACGGCGGTATCAAACGCGGTGCGCCGGGCGCGGGCGGGGTTGAATGATCCTAACCGGCCGCTGGGCAGTTTTTTGTTTCTGGGGCCAACGGGTGTCGGGAAAACCGAACTGACCAAGGCGCTGGCGGAATACCTGTTTGACGATGACACCGCCATGACCCGGGTGGATATGTCGGAATTTATGGAAAAACACGCAGTTTCCCGCCTGATCGGCGCCCCTCCGGGGTATGTCGGCTATGACGAGGGGGGGGTCTTGACCGAGGCCGTGCGGCGCAAACCCTATCAGGTGATCCTGTTTGACGAGGTCGAAAAAGCGCATCCCGATGTGTTCAATCTGCTGTTGCAAGTGCTGGACGACGGGCGGCTGACGGACGGGCAGGGGCATGTGGTGGATTTCAAGAATACGTTAATTATCCTCACCTCGAACCTTGGTTCACAAGCGCTTAGCCAGTTGCCTGACGGCGTTGATGTGGGCGAGGCCAAAGAACAGGTGATGGAAACCGTGCGCGGGCATTTCCGCCCCGAATTCCTGAACCGTCTTGATGAGATTGTTATCTTTGATCGCTTAAGTCGCGAAAACATGGACGGGATTGTCGATATCCAACTGGATATTTTGGCTAAACGCCTGCACGCCCGTAAAATCACGCTGGAACTCGACGGTGCAGCGCGCACATGGCTGGCGGATCAGGGTTATGATCCCGTCTATGGTGCGCGGCCCTTAAAGCGGGTGATCCAAAACGCCCTGCAAAACCCGCTGGCCGAACGCCTGCTAAGCGGCGAGATGCTGGACGGCGCTGTTATAACGGTTAGCGCAAACGGGGATGGGCTGATGATTGGCGAGGCTGCGGGAGTACATTAATAACATGACCCTTTCCCTACAATACGGGGGGGAGGGTTGCAGGATGGAACCATCAGCAACACAGGCAGAAAAGAAGGTTGGTAAAAGTGTTCCAACCATCACAAGAGCCATAAAAAGCGGGAAATTAACAGCATAGTCACGTGATAAGGGGGGGGTATCGAAGCTTCCGAGCTTTTCAGGGTATGGCCTGCCGTTTCAAACGACAGTGACGTAACCCCGCCAATGTTACAAAGTGAAACCCCCAATGAAATCAGTGTGTTCAAAGGGAAGTTGAACTGTTGCGTGAGATGTTGAACGAAGTAAAGACCGACCGTGACAGTTGGCGCGAACAGGCCAACAAAATCACGGCCTTGATCGAGGATCAGAGTGCCAAACCCAAGGGGTTATGGGCACGTTTGAGGGGGTAGTTATTCTGGCACCCGCCGTGGTATGCCAAGTGCTTCTGGAAGATTTACAAGCTGGTCAAGCGTTCTTCTAATACCGCTAATTATGGCTTCCATACGTTCAACTGGGAATGATTCTGACACCACCTCTCCGATCTCAGATTTGGGTTTTAAGGAAAGAGCAATTGGGATATTATCTGGCATTAATGTACCCCACACACCATGTGCGATGAAGTTCCTTCCGTCCTTTAGCTCGCCAATCAGAGTCAGATTTTCATTGAAGCTAGTAAGTAATTCTTGGTTGGAAATTTTTCTTTCTCCGAGAGTTCTAAGCATTTGAATCTTTGCATCAGCGCCCATTCGTCTGGTTATAATTTTGCCATCCTCATCATGAATGCCTAGTAGGAGCCAGATGGTATCATCTAAAGCGGCTTCAAGTTTAGACCACAAAACTATGGTACGACCCACCAGTTCAACTTGCTTGTCGGATATGTCTGGGATGGCATGTTGATCGGGGTGCAGTTTTTGTACTGGTGGTTTTTGTGTCATGATTTCCCCACATTAAGGCTACTCAAAACCGCCAATTCCTTGAAATCTTCCTCGGTTGGGTTGTTAATCCATCTAGCGAACAGTTGTCCTATCCCTTGAACATATCCTCCAGTACGGCCTAGGTCGTTAAATAATTCACCCGTGAGCGTGATGTTTTCCGCATAATCATCGCCCAGAATGTTCAGGGCGGTTATTGTCGAAACCGATTCAAAGGGTTCACTAAGAACATGGGAAAGATGATCTGACACCGTAAAAATGAATATGCCGAGCGTCAATTTTTTTTGACCATCTAATTTTTTGGCCGCAACCTTCAGGGACTTATTGACCGCTGTCACAAATTCAGTCGCGGCGGCTATACAAAACTGGGTTTCATTTTGGGTGTCAATTTTTGTGTTTGAAATTGTGGCTAAAGCACTAATGACTTTTGCCCTATAGCCACTAGGTGCATGATTTTCCTCTACGGAATAATATTGCTCTAAGTTGAAGCCCTTTGGTTCAAGCCCATAAGGAACAAAATACATGCTTTCTAAAAATCCATTCGGTATATTCACATCGTTAGAGCTTTGGAAAAAACCAATGCTTGATCTGGCATGGGGGAAACCGCGAATAAGCTCAGCCCACATTTCCTTACTGAGATAGCGCAACTCTAAATCGTTTATTGATCGTACGCTATGCAACCAAGGCATAAGCGCCGCCGCTTCTTCAAAGGTTTCTCTTTTTTGGCACTCCCTGATTTGTCGATTTAGACGAAGGGGAACAGTTTCCAGTTCTGCGTTCCGCAAAACTCGAAGGTCTAAAGCACCCGCGATCAGCAAATGTTTGTAGGTTATAGTGCGAGAAATTGTTGCGGGAATAAGAAAATCTCCAATTTCTTCATCGGACATACCCTTTAATATTCGGATGTATTTTTCCAAATCTGTTTTTGCGGCATTTGTGTCTTGTTCCAAAACTTTGCGTTTAATCCACCCAAGCATTCGTCTCTCCAATTTCAAAAGTCTCAAATATGTGGCAACGTTAGGCAATTATTGCTGCGTAGGATGTTAGACCCGACCGATGCCCTTCATCTTCTTCCATGTTTCACTTGCCCATATTTTTTCTTGGTGAAGCCCATAAACGCTTGCGCTACACCCTTCTTGAAGTATGGTTTACCAGTGCTTTCCCAATGCGCCCAGAACTGTTTTTGCACTTCGTCCATATCCAGATAATAGCGGGTTTCTTGTGCTGCGCACTATTCAAAGACCAACCCTACTCCCTAACCGCTTCGGCGATGATTTCGTCCAGCAGGTCGTTGGCAGGCTGCATGGAGGTGCCGGGGAATATGCGGTGGCCTATGGTGGTTTGATTGGGGGTGTCGGGGGTTGCGTATATATAGATTGCGTAGGGGCAATAGGCGATGTTGGTGATTTTGGCCTCCATTACTTGGCGCGATACACGCGCTGAGCAAAAGTTAAAGATCGTCGCCTCGCTGAACAGCACCACGTCCGAGCCGACGTCTTTGCGGGTGCGTTCCAGCATCTCGCCGGTGTGGCTGATAAAATCGATGGTCAGGCCTTTGTCGAGAATAGCGCTCTCCAGGGAAAAACTGACACTGTCGATTGTGTCCTCCACAAGTATTGCGGTAAAATCCTGCGCCGCTATGGGCATAGCTAAGCTGATGGTCAGGGCTAGGGGTAAAAGGGATTTGAACATGATGTCCTCCGATCCGGTTACCCCATCTTAAAGGCTTTATGTGAACGGTTTCAATCATATTAGGATGATATAGTTTCCAGGGGTGGGCAGATCAAATGCCCCCCTTGCGTGTTCAGCAACCTGCGACAGACTGGTATCAGTATTATTCAGGTTTTGTCTGGCGCAACTGCGTTTCAGTGTGATGGTTGATTATACAAAATCAAAATCTGAAAAAGAAAGAGATCCTGTATCCATATAAACAGTAAGCGTACTATCGCCATATTCAACGATATAATAACGGTCTCCAACAGCGCCGGGAAAACCATTCAGTACGAGACCTATATCTACGTCATCGTAATCAATACCGACCATTCTGATTGTGTCGTCATCATGGGAGAAATTGAAATCTTTGATGACATCATGCTGTGTTCCATCATCAGAACGGAAGACAAAAGTATCCTTATCATAACCGCCGGTTAACTCATCATCACCCTGACCTCCGTATAGAAAGTCTTCGTGGATGCCGCCAAATAAGAAATCGTTGCCGCCCTCACCTTTAAGCGTATCGTTCTGATCATTGCCATAAAGATAATCCCCACCGCCACCGCCATATAGTTGATCCGTGCCATTCCCGCCATATAGGTTGTCTGATCCATCGCCACCATTCAGGTTATCATTGCCACCTTCGCCATAAAGGGAATCGCCGCCTCTTCCTCCATACATCTTGTCGTTGCCCGAACCACCATAGAGTTTATCGTTGCCGGTTCCCCCATACATGTGATCATTTCCACTCCCACCCCATAGTTTATCAAAATGGTTACCGCCATATAGGTAATCTTCACCAGAGCCACCCCACAGTTTATCATCACCCCAACCACCTTTTAGAGTGTCATTACCGCCCCTTCCATAAAGTTTGTCATTCCCCCTAAAGCCGTAGATTGTTTCCCCGGCGCTTGTGCCATCTAGCGTATCATTGCCATTCGTTCCATAAATCGTTGCAGCGCGAGTATTTGCATAATCGATACTGTAGGTTTGCGGTTGTGTCGGCGCCAATATGGTCTCTTGTAATCCGTTAAAAATATCAGCATAGCGATCATTGCTTTCCTCTGTGCTCAAACGCGAAATCTTTTGTGACTATATCATTTGTATATCTTCCTGTTTATGTGGGATTATGTAATCCCGAGTAAGTTTTTTGTGAATAATAAGGTTCTCTCGTCGGTAGGCCGCGACGCTAGGTGTAAATGGAATCCTAGTAGGTGTGCTGTCTCGGCCACACGGCAATATCGAGTCGGGAATCGAGATTCGCTTTGATAGGGTCGATTATCTGCGGTATCCGGTAATAACAGGCCCTAAGATGGGTGGATTTCAAACATATCTTTAATTTATTCCATAAACGACTTAAGGTCGTGTAATTCAGGAATGCACAGAAAAACCCAACAAATCTTAGGTTATACAGTCTATATCTAGCGCCTATCTGGCCCCCAAACACAAGCGGGCAAAGTTTTTTCACTTTTTTGCAAAAAAAACAAATAAAGCGCTTGCGCAACGCGTGTATGGGGTCTAGATACCACTCCACAGACAGAGTGACACGCTTTGTTAATAAGAAAATATTGAGATTATCGAGCGGCTGTTGCGCTAAAGGTTATTAGCGCTCAGTGGTTTGTTTGTCTCTTGCTCTTTGAAATTTGAATATGATGAAGAGATTTGTGGGTGGTTTGGCTCGTTTTACGACGGACGAACTTCTACATTTCGACCTAATAGCCTTCGGGTGATGATTTAGGTGTCAGCTTCACTGTTTGGTGGCTTTTGTTTTTTCGAAAACGGAGCATATCAAGCAATGATAAAGAACGAACGAAAAGCCATTTGGCCGCAAGGTCAGATAGTTTCTTTGTTTGTGATGTGCAGAGGTTTATCTGTCAAGAATGTTGATGACTTCGGTCAGAAACATTTCAACTTGAGAGTTTGATCCTGGCTCAGAACGAACGCTGGCGGCAGGCCTAACACATGCAAGTCGAGCGCACCCTTCGGGGCGAGCGGCGGACGGGTTAGTAACGCGTGGGAACGTACCCTTTACTACGGAATAGCCTTTGGAAACGAAGAGTAATACCGTATACGCCCTTTGGGGGAAAGATTTATCGGTAAAGGATCGGCCCGCGTTAGATTAGATAGTTGGTGGGGTAATGGCCTACCAAGTCTACGATCTATAGCTGGTTTGAGAGGATGATCAGCAACACTGGGACTGAGACACGGCCCAGACTCCTACGGGAGGCAGCAGTGGGGAATCTTGGACAATGGGGGAAACCCTGATCCAGCCATGCCGCGTGAGTGAAGAAGGCCTTAGGGTCGTAAAACTCTTTCGCTAGGGAAGATAATGACGGTACCTAGTAAAGAAACCCCGGCTAACTCCGTGCCAGCAGCCGCGGTAATACGGAGGGGGTTAGCGTTGTTCGGAATTACTGGGCGTAAAGCGCGCGTAGGCGGACTGATCAGTTAGGGGTGAAATCCCAGGGCTTAACCCTGGAACTGCCTCTAATACTGTCAGTCTTGAGTTCGGGAGAGGTGAGTGGAATTCCTAGTGTAGAGGTGAAATTCGTAGATATTAGGAAGAACACCAGTGGCGAAGGCGGCTCACTGGCCCGATACTGACGCTGAGGCGCGAAAGCGTGGGGAGCAAACAGGAGTAGATACCCGGGTAGTCCACGCCGTAAACGATGGGCACTAGGTAGCGGTGGGTTGACGCTGTCGCTGCCGTAGCGCAAGCGATAAGTGCCCCGCCTGGGGAGTACGGTCGCAAGGCTGAAACTCAAAGGAATTGACGGGGGCTCACACAAGCGGTGGAGAATGTTGCTCAATTCGAAGCAACGCGAAGAACCTTACCAGGGTTTGAAATGCACGGATTAGCTTCCCGAAAGGGTTGTAACGCCTAACCGGTGGAACGTG